>NZ_JBVIKS010000003.1:0-1112836 GCF_055580825.1 Kribbella sp. NPDC031520 | reverse complement strand
GGATGTGGGGGAGTTGGGCGCGGTCGTCGGTGCGGCGCGGGTGTGGGGTGCGGGTGTGGGGTGCGGGTGTGGGTGCGGGTGTGGGGTGCGGTGCGGGTGGTGTGGGTGCGGTGTGGGTGCGGTGTGGGGTGCGCCTTTTGGCTGGGGTACCGAGGCGTGAGCTGTTCGTGGGGCGTGGTTTAGTGCGGTGCGGCTACGTTTACGGTTGGGATTCCGCCGCCTGCTCGGGCTATGACGGCCAGGGACGGGGTGTGGCTGGGGTTGCTTTCTCGGTGGATGGTGAAGGCGGGTACGTGGACGAAGTCGCCGGCTACTGCGTCCAGGTAGTCGTCGGAGCCCTCGAACTCGAGGCGTAGTACGCCGGACACGATGTACAGGCTGCTCTCGTTCTTGTCGTGGTGGTGCCAGCCGGAGATCGCGCCGGGTTCGGTGACGACCTGACCGGCCCACAGGATCGGCAGTTCGAAGGCCCGCATCCGGAGCATGCCGGATGTCGGGTCGGCGGCGACCAGGTCACCGGCCTTGATCACACGAACAGATTCAGCCATACCGTCAGTCTGCCGCCGCCACGCTCCGGCGAGAAGGCCCTTAGGTGTGGACAGGGCCTAGGCTGCTGAGATGGCAAGGATCGTGTTGCGGGTTCGGCTCGTCAGCGGTGACCACCTTGATGTCACCTACGAGGAGGCCGATGTGGCGGACGACGAGGTGGTCGAGCGCGCCGTCGCAGCGCTCGCGAGCGATGCCGGCATACTCCGGTGCAGACATGGTGACCGGCTTCTCGTGCTGTTCGCACGGGGAGTTGCCGGGTTGGAGCTCGCGCCGCGAGGCGCGGTGCTCTGACTCGGGCTCACCGAACCTACCGGAGCTGCGCCTCGAGTGATTTGGCGACGGGTGCGATCTCGGCGTAGACGCCGGGGCTGCCTGGTTGGGCGCAGCCCTGTCCCCAGGACACAACGCCGAGCAGACGGCCGTTGAGGACAAGCGGGCCGCCAGAGTCGCCCTGGCACGCGTCGGTACCGCCCTGCAGGTAGCCGGCGCACACGTTGGTCGCAGCGGCGTACCCGTTCGCAACGTAGCTCTTGTTCGCCAGACAGGTCTTGTCGCCGAGGTCCGGTACGGCGGCCTTCTGCAGCGTTTCGTCCGGCCCGGTGTCCTGCGTGTCGCCCCAGCCGTAAACGGTGGGTACTGCGCCTGCCGCGTCCGCCCTCGCGCGGGTCTCGAGTGGCAGCACCGGTACGCCGGTGAAGGGCTTGGCCAGCGTCAGTACGGCGACGTCGTACCGGTTGTTCTTCGTGTTGTAGCCGGGGTGGATCCACACCTTGCTGATCGCCGACACGCGGCCCGCCGTGTCGTCACCGAGGTCGGCCCGGCCCTGCACTGCGTAGTACGTCGAGGTCGCCTCGTCCATGCAGTGCGCTGCGGTGACGATCTTGTCGGGCTTGATGAGCGCAGCGCCGCAGTACCGCCCGCTGGAGGAGGTGGACTGCGTCGTGTTCAGAGCGATCGCCCACGGGGCCTCGCTCACGCTGGTGACCGTGCCACCGACGATGCACGGCTTGGCTCCGGCCGTGAGGGTCAGCAGGCCGGCGACTACAAGTACTCCCCGTGAGAATCTCATCGCTTTAGGTTAGCGAACCACTGGAGCCTGCAGACTTCCGTACCTCTCCATGCGCTGCCAACGCAGCCTCGTACCCGCCAGCGCAGTGAAGACCGACTGGATGACCACGAGGTACATGAGCTGCCGGTAGACGAACTGCTGCAGCGGCAACGTCCAGAGCGGACCAGGGCGTTCCCCGTCCAACCGGAACGCGTAGAAGCCCATCGCCACCTGCAGCAACACGAAGCCGGCCCACACAGACAGCACACGCACCGGGTTGAGGAAGATCAGCCCGTAGATCGCGAACACATCCACCGCCGGGGCCAGCAACGGCAGCAGCACCTGGAACAGCATCAGGTACGTAAGACCGCGCCGCCCGAACTTCCCTGCCGGTCCGCGCTGCACCATTGCCCCACGGTGCTTCCACATCGCCTGCAGCGTCCCGTAGCACCAGCGGTACCGCTGCCGCCACAGCGCACCCATGGACGCCGGTGCCTCGGTCCACGCCACCGCGCTCTCCTCGTAGACCACCCGCCACCCGTCGCGGCACAGCGCCATCGTCAGGTCGGTGTCCTCGGCCAGCGTCACGTCGCTCAGCCCGCCGATCCGCTCCAGCGCGGTACGGCGGAACGCGCCAACAGCCCCCGGCACGGTCGGCATGCACTCGGCGAGGTCGAACAGCCGGCGGTCGAGGTTGAAGCCGATCACGTACTCGATGTGCTGCCAGCGGCCGATCAGACCGCCGCGGTTGCCCACCTTGGCGTTGCCGGACACCGCACCGACGGACGGGTGCCCGAACGGCTGGACGAGCTTGCGGACCGCGTCCGGCTCGAACACGGTGTCCCCGTCCACCATGACGATCAGCTCGAACCGAGCCGCTTTCAGCCCGGTGTTCAGCGCCACCGGCTTACCGGCATTCGCCTGGCGGATCACCCGGACCCCAGGTATCCGCAGCGACTCGACGAGGTCCGCCGTACCGTCCGTGGAGCCGTCGTCGACGACGATCACCTCCAGCGGATGGTCGGACGCCACCAGCGAGCGGATCGCTGCCTCGATCCCTGCGCTCTCGTTGTACGCGGGAACGATCACGCTGACCGGCTCCGTCACAGGCGGCCCGTAGACCCAGCCACGCATGCGCGCGTGCCGGCGAGCGGCTACGACCGTGGCGATGGCCCTTAGGACGCTCAGCGCGCCCGCGGCGTACAAGAGCCAGCCGATGACGCTCAGGACCCAATCGCTGATCCGCATCACCCAGATGACCACCAGACCACGGCCTCGGTCCAGCAGGCCGGCCTTGCGCGTCGGGTCCGGTAGACCGACCGCTTCGCTCACGGTGGCGAAGCGGAAGCCACGGGCCTTCAGCCGGGGAAGCAGCTTGCTCAGAGCCGCTACGGTCTCGCTGCGGTCGCCACCGGCGTCGTGCATCAGCAGCACCTGTCCGGCAGTACTGCGCGGCATCGAGTTGGCGATCACCTGGTTCACGCCAGGACGCCGCCAGTCCTCGCTGTCCTGGCTGGTCAGTACCGCGAGGTACCCGGCCTTCCGACTCTGCTCGAGCGCTGCCCAGTCACGGTCGGTCAGCGCGTTCGGCTCGGAGGAGTACGGCGGCCTGAGTAGCGTCGTACTCACGCCTGTCGCGCCGGCGAGGATCAGCTGGCTCTGGCTGAGCTCCAGCGAGCGTCGCCACGACGAGGCGTTCGACAGGTTCGCATGAGTGAAGGTGTGCACCGCGATCTGGTGACCTTCGGCAACTATTCGGCGGGCCAGCTCGGGATGCGCCGCGACCTCGGTGCCGACCACGAAGAACGTCGCATGTACGTGCTGTGCGCGCAGCACGTCGAGGATCCTGGGCGTCCACACCGGATCCGGCCCGTCGTCGAACGTGATCGCGAAGGTACGGGCCTTCGGAGACACCGACCGGGGGCTGCCGGAGGTGGCGTCGATGACGGGGCCGCCGTTGACGATCTGCCGCGGCACCGTCGCGTTCCCACCGGTCGACCGGACAGCGCCGTCGGGTGCCGCGCCGAACATGTGGTGCGTGTAGCCGTTCAGCAGCAGCATGCTCGACAGGCAGACCAGCAACATGGTCAGGACGATCCAGTGCGTCCGCAGCGGTACCTGCTTCGCCCGGCGCGCGGCCCGGCGGCTCACGGGGTCGGCGTCTTGGTCTTACCCGGTGGGGCGGTCGGCTTGTTGCCGTGCGTCGGGGTCGGTGTCGGTGCCGCGGTGGTCGGCGCCGTCGTCGGCGAGTTGGTCCGGCCCGGCGCGGTCGTCGTGCTGGTCGGCACCGCCGTGGGTGCGATGGACGGCGGCGGTACCGGTGTACCGGTCGGCACGATGGTGGGCGGACCCGAGGTCGGGCTCGTCGGCGGAGACGGTGTCGACGAACCGTCGGACGGCGTACTCGACCGCTCGGACGGTGCGTGGCCCGGGGTCGGGGAGGGCGTTTCCGCCGCGGCCTCCACCGGTGCCTTGGCCGGCCGGTGACCGACGGCGGCCGGTGCGGGAATCAGCGGTGTGTCCAGGCGCGGCCCGCCGAGCAGGCTACTGACCATGAGGATCAGGTAACCGACAGTAGGTACGGCCAGGAAAGCCCCGGTCCTTCGGATGGCGCGACGACGACGCCCGGTCGCATCCATGAACACGGGCCGCCGAGGGGAAGGCGGTTTCACAAGCCTGGGAGCTTAGCCGAACCGAGAAGAGATTGGGACATTGCGAGTCTTGCAGCTTCGTGCAAGCCCTTGCCTGATGAATTCTCAGGATTGAAACCCGACGCTATGCGGCCACCCGGGGCCGGGGTGGCTACTGTCGTCAGGTGCAGAAATGGCCTGGTCGTCCTTACCCTCTCGGTGCCACGTACGACGGCGCCGGGACGAACTTCGCGGTGTTCTCGGAGGTTGCCGAACGAGTTGACCTGTCGCTGCTCGGCGACGACGGAACCGAGCAGCTGGTCCCGCTGACCGAGGTGGACGGTTTCGTGCACCACGGGTACCTGCCGGGCGTGCAGCCGGGCCAGCGGTACGGCTTCCGCGTGCACGGCCCGTACAACCCGGCCGAGGGGCACCGCTGCAACCCGTCCAAGCTGCTCCTGGACCCGTACGCGAAGGCGGTCGACGGGCAGATCGACGGCGACGAGTCGCTGTTCAGCTACCGGTTCGCCAAGCCGGACGAACCGAACACGATGGACAACCGCGAGCACACGATGCTGTCGGTCGTCACCAACCCGTTCTTCGACTGGGGCAACGACCGCCCGCCGGGCCACGCGTACCACGAGACGGTCATCTACGAGGCGCACGTCAAGGGGATGACCAAGACCCATCCGGGGCTGCCGGAGAACATCCGCGGTACGTACGCCGGCATCGGGCACCCGGCGATCATCGAGCACCTGAAGGAGCTCGGGGTGTCCGCGATCGAGCTGATGCCGGTGCACCAGTTCGCGCAGGACGGGCACCTGCAGGAGATCGGCCTGTCGAACTACTGGGGCTACAACACCATCGGCTTCTTCGCGCCGCACAACGCCTACGCGTCCACCGGCACCCGCGGTCAGCAGGTGACCGAGTTCAAGGCGATGGTGAAGGCGCTGCACGAGGCCGACATCGAGGTGATCCTCGACGTCGTCTACAACCACACCGCCGAGGGGAACGAGTTCGGCCCGACGCTGTCCTTCAAGGGCATCGACAACACGGCGTACTACCGGCTCGTCGACCAGGACAAGTCGCACTACTACGACACCACCGGCACCGGCAACAGCCTGCTCATGCGGCACCCGCACGTACTGCAGCTGATCATGGACTCGCTGCGCTACTGGGTCACCGAGATGCACGTCGACGGCTTCCGCTTCGACCTGGCCGCCACACTGGCCCGGCAGTTCCACGAGGTCGACCGGCTGTCGGCCTTCTTCGACTTGGTACAGCAGGATCCCGTGGTGAGCCAGGTGAAGCTGATCGCGGAGCCGTGGGACGTCGGCGACGGTGGCTACCAGGTGGGCAACTTCCCGCCGCTGTGGACCGAGTGGAACGGCAAGTACCGCGACACCGTCCGCGACTACTGGCGGGGCGAGAAGTACACACTGGCCGAGTTCGCGTCCCGGCTGACCGGCTCGTCCGACCTGTACCAGGACGACAGCCGCCGCCCGCTCGCGAGCATCAACTTCATCACCGCCCACGACGGCTTCACGATGCGCGACCTGGTCTCGTACAACGAGAAGCACAACGAGGCGAACGGCGAGGGCGGCAAGGACGGCGAGAGCTTCAACCGCTCGTGGAACTGTGGCGCGGAAGGCGCCACCGACGACCCCGAGGTACTGCGGTTGCGCGCCAAGCAGGAGCGCAACTTCCTGACCACGCTGCTGATCTCGCAGGGCGTACCGATGATCGCCCACGGCGACGAGCTCGGGCGGACCCAGGGTGGCAACAACAACGTCTACTGCCAGGACAACGAGATCTCCTGGATCGATTGGGAGCTGACCGAGCCTCAGAAGCATCTGCTGGAGTTCACCCGGTCGCTGGTGAAGCTGCGCAACAACCACCCGGTGCTGCGGCGCCGCCGGTTCTTCCACGGCGACACCGGGATCGACGGTCTCGGCGACCTGGTCTGGTTCACGCCGAACGGCACCGAGATGCAGAACGGCGACTGGCAGCGCGACGACGCCCGCGCGATCGCGGTGTTCCTGAACGGCGACGCGATCTCGGAGCCCGATCCACGCGGTGAGCCGGTGGTCGACGACTCGTTCCTGATCCTGCTGAACGGCGACTTCGAGGCGGTCGACTTCCTCCTCCCGCCCGAGGAGTACGGCGAGAACTGGACGGTCGCGGTGGACACGACGACCCCGACCGGCCTCGGGGACACCGAGGCGCACGCCGCCGGTACGACGGTCCAGCTGGAGGCCCGCAGCACGCTGGTCCTGACGCGAACCAGGCAGGCGGCCGGATGAACCAGGTCCCGCAGGCCACCTACCGGTTCCAGCTCCGCGCCGAGTTCGGCTTCGACGACGCCGCGGCGCTGGTCCCGTACCTGGCGAGCCTCGGGATCTCCCACGCCTACCTGTCGCCGATCCTGCAGGCGGCCCCCGGTTCCAGCCACGGGTACGACGTGGTCGACCACAGCCGGCTGTCCGAGCCGATGGGCGGCCGGCCGGCGTTCGACCGGCTCTCGGAGCGGCTGGCGCAGTACCGGCTCGGAGCGGTCGCGGACGTCGTACCGAACCACGTCGCCGTACCCACGCCGGAGAGTCTGAACAAGGCGCTGTGGTCGGTACTGCGGCTCGGGCCGGGTTCGCAGTACGCGGACTGGTTCGACGTGGACTGGGGCTCCGGGAACCAGCCGTTGCTGATGGCCGTGCTGGGTCAGCGGATCGGCAAGGTGCTGGCGGACAACGAGCTCGCGGTCGATGGCGACGTACTGCGGTACTACGACCACGAGTACCCGCTGCGCCCGGGTACTGAGGGTCTGCCGATCGAGGAGCTCGTCACCGAGCAGTGGTACCGGCTGGCGCACTGGCGGGTCGCGGACGAGGAGCTGAACTACCGACGCTTCTTCGACGTGGACACGCTGGCCGCCGTACGGCAGGAGACGCAAGAGGTCTTCGACGCGACGCACCAGCTGCTGCTGGCGCTGCTGCACGAGGGGAAGCTCAACGGCTACCGCATCGACCACCCGGACGGTCTGGCTGACCCGCGTGGGTACCTGCGCCGCCTGGCCGAGCGCACTGGTGGTGCTTGGGTCGTGGTGGAGAAGATCCTCGAGGGTGACGAGGAGCTCCCAAGAGACTGGCCCTGCGCCGGCACGACGGGGTACGACGCTCTGCTCCGCGTCGGTGGTCTGTTCATCGACCCGGCGGGCGCTGCGCCGCTGGCGGCACTGCACTCCGAGCTCACAGGTGCACCGGCCGACTTCGGGCCGGTGGTGGAGGAGGCGAAGCGGGAGATCGTCCAGCACGGTCAGTACGCCGAGGTGCATCGCCTGGTCGAGCTACTCGCCCGCATTTGTCAGGACGACGTACGGCTGCGTGACCACACCAGGCGGGCGTTCCACCAGGTCGTGGCCGAGCTGCTCGTCCACTTCGATGTCTACCGTGCGTACGTCGTCCCTGGTGAGCCGGCGCCCGCCGCAGCGGTCGCTGCGATGGAGCGGGCGGCCGAGAAGGCACGGGCGAATCTCGACGAGGACCGTCAGGCCACGCTGGACGTCGTACTGCACCTGCTGCTCGGGCGGGAGACGAGCACGATCGACGAGCAGGCGCGGGCCGAGCTGATCGTACGGTTCCAGCAGACGTGTGGTCCGGTGATGGCGAAGGGTGTCGAGGACACCGCGTTCTACCGCTGGCTGCGGCTCACGTCGCTCAACGAGGTCGGTGGGGACCCGGAGCACTTCGGTGTCTCGCCGGAGGAGTTCCATGCGTACGCGTCCCGGCTGAACAAGCACTGGCCGAAGACGATGACCACGCTGTCCACCCACGACACCAAGCGTTCTGAGGACGTACGCGCTCGGCTGGGCGTCCTGTCCGAACAGCCTGCCGCATGGTCCGAGGCGGTCCGCGAGTGGCGCCGCCTGTCCGAGGACCATCGAAGCCCGCTGCTGGACGGCAGCACGGAGTACCTCTTCTGGCAGACGCTCTTCGGCACCTGGGATGACGGTCCGCTCGCTGAGGACCGCATGCAGGCCTACTTGCTCAAGGCGATCCGAGAGGCCAAGCGACTCACGTCGTGGACCTCTCCGGACGAGGAGTACGAGCAGACCGTCGCAGCCTTCGCAACGGCGGTCCTCCACGACCAGACCGTTCTTGACGCGGTGCGGCGCTTTGCGGACGACCAGACCGATTACGTACGAGCAGCCACGCTCGGGCAGAAGCTGGTGCAGCTGACGATGCCCGGCGTACCCGACGTGTACCAAGGGACCGAGCTGGTCGACCTGTCACTGGTAGATCCCGACAACCGCCGCCCGGTCGACTACGAGCGCCGCATCGAGCGGCTGCAACACCTGGACGCCGGAGGCAAGCCTGAGGACCTCTCGGACGAGAAGCTGCTCGTCACGTCCAGGGCGCTCCGCATCCGCCGGCAGTATCCGGACGCGTTCGCAGGGAGTTACACGCCATTACCGACGTCGAACGGACATGCGGTCGCGTTCGCACGTGGAGACGCGGTCATCACCGTGGCGACCCGGCTGCCGGCAGCACTGCAGCGGCTGGGCGGCTGGGGTGACAGCACGGTCGTACTGCCCGGCGGGCAATGGAAGAACGTGCTGACCGGCCGGGAAGTCGCAGGTGCGACCGGCATCGCCGACCTGTTGACCGATCTCCCGGTCGCCTTGCTGGTCAGGAGCTGACATGCACACGTTCCGCGTCTGGGTGCCTGAAGCAACCAATGTCGACCTGGTCCTGCGGGACGGCGTGCTGCCGATGCGTTCGGTCGACGACGGCTGGTGGGAACGCCACGTCGCCGAGGCCCACCACGGCACCGACTACGCCTACTCCGTCGACGGCAGCGACCCGCTCCCCGATCCACGCAGCCCGTGGCAGCCCGACGGCGTCCACGGGTTCAGCCGCACCTTCGATGCGGACCGCTTCGGCTGGAGCGACGACAGCTGGACCGGCCGTGACGTACGAGGCGCTGTCTTCTACGAGCTCCACATCGGTACGTTCACACTGGAAGGCACGCTGGATGCAGCGGCCGAGCACCTGGACTACCTGGCCGTGCTGGGCGTGGAGGTGGTCTCGCTGATGCCGGTGGCCGCGTTCCCCGGCGCTCACGGCTGGGGGTACGACGGCGTCGACCTGTACGCCGTACACGCACCGTACGGCGGACCTGAGGCGCTGCAGCGTTTCGTAGACCGCTGCCACGACGCAGGACTCGCTGTCTGTCTGGACGTCGTCTACAACCACCTCGGTCCGAGCGGGAACTACCTGGCCGGCTTCGGGCCGTACTTCACCACGAAGCACGACACCCCGTGGGGTCCTGCGGTCAACCTGGACGACACAGGGAGCACGGAGGTACGTCGGTGGATCTGCGACAACGCCCTGCGCTGGTTTCGCGACTTCCACCTCGACGCGCTTCGGCTGGACGCCGTACACGCGCTCGTTGACGACAGCCCGGTCCACCTCCTCCAGCAGCTGTCTACTGAAACAGCAGCACTGTCGACGCAGCTAGGACGCCCACTGGGCCTGGTAGCCGAGTCCGACCTCAACGACGCGCGCACAGTCGACCCGGTGTCCCAGGGCGGCAAGGGGATGACCGCGCAGTGGAACGACGACTTCCACCACGCCCTGCATGCGCTGCTGACCGGTGAGCGGTTCGGGTACTACGTGGACTTCGGGGACCCTGCGGTGTTCGCGAAGACGTTGACCAAGGTGTTCCTGCACGACGGGATCTACTCGACGTTCCGGCACCAGCAGTGGGGACGACCGGTCGATCCGCGGACGCATCGCGGCGGGCAGTTCCTCGCGTACACCGCGACGCACGACCAGATCGGGAACCGCGCGCTCGGGGACCGGCCCGCGCTGACTCCTGGGCAGCTCGCGATCGGTGCCGCGCTCGTCCTCACGTCGCCGTACACGCCGATGCTCTTCATGGGTGAGGAGTGGGGAGCGTCCACGCCGTGGAGGTTCTTCACAGACTTCCAGGAGCCGGCGCTCGCCGACGCGGTGCGGAATGGGCGGCGGCGCGAGTTCGCGGAGTTCGGGTGGGACGCGGAGGAGATTCCGGACCCGCAGGACCCGCAGACCCGGCGGAGTTCGGTGCTGGACTGGTCGGAGCCGGACGAGCAGCCGCACCGCGAGGTGCTCGAGTGGTACCGGCACCTGCTCAAGTTCCGGTCCCGGATGCCGGAGCTTCGCGACGACTCGCTCACCTCGGTCGCCTGCGAGTTCGCGGACCACTACCTGGTGGTGAAGCGCGGAAGCCTCCGGGTGGTGGCGAACCTGAGCCCGGCCGAGGCGACGGTTCCGATGGACCAGGAGCCCGAATACCTGGTGATGTCGTTCGGCGCGGCGGAGGTCGCCGGCAGCGGCATTCGGTTGCCGGGTCACGGCGTGGCGATCGTCGCCGTCTGAGACTTACCGAACAATCTGCACGTTTGTGGGTCATTCCAACAGAACCCGGCGTTCGAGCGTGTTGATCCGTGATGATTTCCGGAATCGCTTGTCTACGGCCGCTTCCGTGACCGACTGTGGATTGCCAGCAGGGGACCGGGGGGGTTTGACGGGAGGACCAGATGACTGTCGGAGGCGTCGACACTTACTACGACTACGAAGAGAAGCAGTGGAAGAGCCGGAAGCTGGGCGGTGGTCCGATCCACCACGGCCCTGTCTGCCCGGCGCCCCGCACTCCGGACCACGCGGTGCACGACACCACGACCACCACCCACGAGCGCCGACCGTCCGGCCACCAGGTGGTACCGAAACACGCACTGAACTGACGCTGAACTGACACTGCGCGCCCCTCAGCCGACGACGGTCGTCACGTCGTCGGCCAGAGGTCTGTGTGCCGGCAACGCGCGCCCGCGGCGGCCGTGGTACGGGACAGGCCGGGGCCGGGAGCGAGGTAGTTTCGGGGTCGCATAGAGTGACACCTGTCACGACAAGGAAGGACCCCGCGCGATGTCCGACGCAGACGAGAAGCCGCCGTTTCCCGGCTTCGACACGACCAAGCCGAGCATCGCCCGGACGTACGACTACCTGCTTGGCGGCAAGGACAACTTCGCGATCGACCGCGCCTTCGGCGACCGGTTCATCAACGAGCTCCCGGGCTCGCGGGTGATCGCGTACGACAACCGCGGTGCGCTGGTCCGCGCGGTCGACCAGATCGTCCGGACGACGACGATCCGCCAGTTCGTCGACCTCGGCAGCGGGCTCCCGACCGCGGACAACGTCCACCAGGTCGCCCAGCGGTACGCGCCCGAGACCAGGATCGTGTACGTCGACAACGACCCGATCGTGCTCGCCCACGGCCGTGCGCTGCTCGCCGAGAACGACAACACCACGGTCATCCAGGCCGACCTGCGCGACCCGAAGAGCATCTTCGAGAACGAGGACACGCTCCGCCTGATCGACTTCAGCAAGCCGGTGGGCGTCATCTTCAGCGCCGTCCTCCACCATGTCAACGACGACGAGGACCCGGCCGCCATCGTCGCCGCCTGGCGCGACCGGATCCCCTCCGGCAGCCACGTCTTCATCAGCCACTTCCGCAGCGAGAACGACCCCCGTAGCCAGGAGCTGGAGCAGGTCCTCCAGGGCTCCCTGGGCCGCGGCCGCTGGCGCACCGACGAAGAGATCCTCGCCCTCTACGGCGAAGGCTTCACCGTCCTGGAGCCCGGACTGGTTCCCGCCGTCGAGTGGCGCAACGACGACGAACCCGACGACCTGACCGACTACCAGCGCCTGATCGCCGCGGTGCTCGCCGTCAAGGACTGACGGTCCTCCTCAAGAAAGCGAACTGTGCGGTCTTCGTGCTGCCGTCCGGGTAGTTGATCTTCGACTCGGGGCCGGGGGTGAAGCCGCTGCGGTGGAAGCGGGCGATGGCGGCCGTGTTGCGGGCGTCCGGTTCG
The DNA here is from genome assembly GCF_055580825.1 of Kribbella sp. NPDC031520. NCBI lineage: Bacteria > Bacillati > Actinomycetota > Actinomycetes > Propionibacteriales > Kribbellaceae > Kribbella > Kribbella sp. NPDC031520. The sequence continues at coordinate 1,100,700 of NZ_JBVIKS010000003.1, read as the reverse complement.
ACGACAATGCGTGGGTTGCCGAGGTGGTCGAACACGAACGTGGTGATCGCGTCGATCAGGTGGCCGGTGAAGCCGCGGCGTGGTTCCCCGGGCGCGATCAGCAGGTGTACGCCGAGATCGCCCGGCTCGAGGTCGTACGCCGCCCCGGCCGGATCCGCCTGCGGGTCGTACGTCTGCAGCAGCGCGACCGGCTCCTCGTCCAGCCGTACGACGTACACGTGATGCGTCGGCACCGAGTCCAGGAACTCGTACGTCGCGGCGATCTCCTCCCGCGACAGCGACCGCATTCCCCAGAAGACCGCCCGCTCCGCCGTGACCCATTCGTGGATCAGGTCCAGGTCCCGCGCTGGATCGGCCTCCTCGAGCCGCACCGTACCGAAACCGTCGACGTCGACCGAGAAGCCCGACTGCTCCCGCGCCGCGGGCCCAAGAGCAGGCGCGAGCGATCCGTTCAACCAGAGTGGAAGCTGGTCGTGGTGGTGCGGATCCCCGAGTACGCCGGAGGCGCCGAGCGGGACGATCCATCGACTGGCCGAACGATCCGCGAGATCCCACGCGTACCGGGCCGCCGACGCGCGAATGCACACGTCCGTCAACCCGGGAAGGCTCGACGTCGACAGTACGCAGTGGTGGTCGCCGGACAGGCCGAGGTCGATCGGCTCCTCGTACGGCGCGAACACCGGCCCGCGCAACGCATGCAGCGGCGAAAGCTGGTGGGTCTCGCCCCACGGCGGCCGCGGGCTGTTCGCGGCGACCTCCTCCAGCGCCTCGCGGGCGAGCCAGCGGAGGTTGATCTGCGGGACGAGGTCCGTCGCGAGCAGGTTCTCGAGCGCGTACGAGACGTGGGTCAGCGGATCCATCCACGGCGCGAAGATGTCCGGCACCTGGGCGTTCTCCAGCACCGCGAAGTGGTCGGTGAGCCGCGACACGAGCGCCTTGCGGAGCGCGGCGTACGACGAGGCGGTCGTATTGTCCGCGTCCATCCGCCGGTCCCACCCGAACAGCTCGTCGCGAAGGGCAACTGCCTGCGGTGACAGGTCGACGAGACCGGTGAGCAGGTCGAGTACCGAGCCGGCCGAGCCGAGGTAGGTGTCGCGGTGGATGTCCGGCATGTCGTCGACCGACCAGTCGTCTCGTGCGTTCACCAGTTCGCGGATCCGGTCCGCGCGATGCGGTGCCGCGAACTCGACTCCCAGCGGTGCCGCCAGTTCGCGCGCGTTGGCCATCACGGCCGGCCCGTCCACGTCCGCCCGCGGCAGCTCCAGCCAGCCGTCCCACTCGTGGCCGGGTTCCCAGGCCGGTACGACGCGCAACATGTTCGACCGCTCTCGCCGCGCCACGACCCCCGCGGTCCGGTGCAGCAGTCCGCCCGCGGTGTCCGCGGCGAGTACGACGTTGACCGGCTCGACCCACTCGTCGAACGCGGCGTCCACGTCGGCGACGGTAGTTGCCCGCAGCAACTGAGCCATCGCCTCGAACCCGAGCCGCCCGGTCACCCGAGGTGGGTACCGCAGCGAGATCGCGTCTCCCGCGGCGGCACCGCTGATGATCACCGGCCCGCGATCCGTCTCGATCACCTCGACCTCGACCGGATCCGCCCCGGCGACCTCCACCACCTCGGTGTGCGCTGCAGCCGGCTGCCACCCGTCCGGACCGAACGCTTCTACACGAGTAGCCGTACGACGAAGGCGCTCGGCGTACAGGTCCTGGTAATCGGCCATCGCGTTCGTGATCGACCACGCGACCGTGCCGGTATGACCGAAATGCGCCAGCCCCGGGATCCCCGGAACCGCCAGCCCGAGGACGTCGTACTCCGGGCACGCCAACCGGAGCTGCTGGTAGACGCCCGGGCTCTCGATGTACCGGTGCGGATCACCCGCGACGACCGCCGAGCCCGAAGCGGTGTGCGTACCAGGGATCAACCAACCGTTGCTCCCGGCGCCGTGGGGACCCTCCGACGAGAACAACTCGAGGGCCTCGTCCCCCAGCAGCGAAGCGACGTGCGTCCGCCAGAGCTTGGACGGAAAACCGGCGAAGAGAATGTGCACCGCGAGCCAGATCCCGAGCGGTGTCCACGGCTCCCACTTCTGCAACGTCAGCCCGGTCTCGGCGAACTCCGGCGCTCGCAGCGCCCCGCCCGGCAGCGCGTGGTTCACCCCGTCGACGTACGCCGCGACCCACTCCCGCGTCTCCGCGTCGAGCGACTCGAAGCATCGCTGCGCTGTGTCCGCGAGCCGGGCCTGTCGCGCGAACACGTCCCACGGGACCGCCTCCGGCCCGAGGAACGCGGCGGTCGTCCCGAGGCATCGCCGACGCTCCAGCTCGAGCTGCCAAGCGCGGTCGCGAGCGGCATTCACACCCTGCAGATACACCAGCGCGAGCGGATCACCGGCCTGCAGGTGCGGCACGCCGTACGTGTCCCGGAACACCCTGGCATTCACAAACATCCCCCACATCATTGAGGTTAGGCTCGGCTAACTTACGTGGCAGCTTTCGACAAAGCCAACTGCAATTCTCGCCGGTGGTCCACCGAGACACCGAGTGAAGTCCCTCGGCTACTGGAACGCTGCGTACCCTGACGTACGTGATCACCCCGCTCGACCTCACCGACCGCCAACTCGCCGAGCGGCTGCTCGAGATCCAGCATGCGGCGTACGCCGTGGAGGCCGAACTGATCGGGTTCGACGGAATCCCGCCGCTGCAGGAGGGTCTACACGAGTTGATGGCCTCGACCGAGTACTGGCTCGGGCGGTACGACGGGACGCAGCTCGTCGCCGCGGTCGCTTACGAACTGCCCGACGAGCGCACCGTCGAGATCTCCCGGCTGGTCGTGGATCCTAAGCACGCACGGCGCGGTCACGGACGGGCGCTGCTCGACCACCTGGACGAGGTCGAGCCGCGACCGGTCAGCGAGGTCTCCACCGGCTCGGCCAACACCCCGGCGGTCAACCTGTACCTGTCCCGCGGGTACGAGCAGATCCGTGACGTCGAAGTTGCCCCGGGCATCTACATCACGAACTTCCGCCGCGGGTCCTGACTTGCTCGAAGCCGTAGTACAGGGCCAGTAGGAACACGATCGCCAAGGTGAGCTGGGCGGAGACGAACGAGATGCCGATCGTCGCGCCGTAGATCACGGTGCCGACCGAGTAGCGGATCAGTGAGTTGCGGATCTCCGCCTTGGACATGTTGTGGTCGACCAGGTGGTGGCGCAGCACGTACCACCAGATCAGGCTGAACGCGATCGCGGACAGTGTCAGCGTCGCGCTGTAGACGGCGCCCGCGACGTGCCCGTCGCGGTCCTCGAGGTGTTCCGCGAACAGACTGGTCGGGAACGGCAGCAGCGTCACCCACAGCAGCAGCAACAGGTTGAGGAACATCAGCCCGCGGTCGGCGCGCTGGATCTGCCGGAACATCGAGTGGTGGTTGACCCACATGATGCCGAGGATCGCGAAGCTGACCAGGTACGCCGCGAACTGCGGCCACTCGTCCAGCAGCGCGGGCCACAACCGCTGACCCTCCTCGAGCTCGGGGGCGTGCAGTTCGAGCACGAGGAGGGTGATCGCGATCGCGAAGACGCCGTCACTGAAGGCTTCGAGCCGATTGGTCTCGGCAAGATCTGACTGGTCGGCGAGATCGGACGGGTTGGCAACGTCGGACTGGCCGGGCTGGTCGGGCTGGGTGCTCACGGGCACCAAGTCTGAACCAGTCAGGCCAGAGAAAACGCTGTCCAGCTGATCGCCGGTAGCGTAATCGTCAGCTTTCCATCCGCGAGCCGGGCCGACTCGAAGATCTGCGCCGTGACCCGGTCGGGGTGCGCCGCCGAGTTCGTCGCCAGCGGGTCGGCGTCGTGCACGATCACTGCCTCGTCGATCGACGTCACGCCGGTCCGGCTGACGTCGATCGTCACCTCGATCGGCCCGTCGGTCGAGCGGTTCACCGCGAACACCGCGACCTTGCCCTCGTCGTACGTCGCCACCGCGTCCACCGCGGACACGTCGCCGTACCGGGCGGTGTGCACCGTGGGCGAGTCGGTCTCGATCCGCAGCACCTGGCCGGCCGCGAGCCGGGAGGTGATCGCGAACGGGTGGAACGTCGGCTGCCGCCAGGCCGCGCCGCCGGGCTCGGTCATGATCGGCGCGATCACGTTGGCGAGCTGCGCCAGGCAGGCGACGCCGACCCGGTCGCTGTGCCGCAGCAACGAGATCAGCAGGTTGCCGACGACCACCGCGTCGGTGACGTTGTACTCGTCCTCGATCCGCCGCGGCGCCACCTCCCACTGATCGCCCGGGCCGTCGGTGCGGCGGGAGCGGTCGCCGTACCAGACGTTCCACTCGTCGAAGGAGATGCCGATCTTCTTGCTGCTCTTGAGCTCCGCGCCGACGTGGTCCGCGGTGGCGACGACCGAGTCGACGAAGTGGTCCATGTCCACCGCGGACGCCAGGAACGAAGCGGTGTCGCCGTCGTCGTTGCCGTAGTACGCGTGGCACGAGATGTAGTCGACGAACTCGTACGTCTCCCGCAGTACGTCCCGCTCCCAGGTGCCGAACAGCGGCATCTTCGACGAGGACGACCCGCACGCGACCAGTTGCAGGTCCGGCTGGATCATCCGCATCGCCCGTGCGGTCTCGGCCGCGAGCCGCCCGTACTCGGTCGGCGTCTTGTGCCCGACCTGCCACGGCCCGTCCATCTCGTTGCCGAGGCACCAGAGCTTGACCCCGTACGGCGCGGCGCCGTGTGACACGCGTAGATCCGAAAGGGCCGTACCGCCGGGGTGGTTGGTGTACTCGAGTAGATCGAGCGCCTCCTGCACACCGCGGGTACCGAGGTTGATCGCCATCATCGGCTCGACGCCAGCCTTGGCGCACCACCGGCTGAACTCGTCCAGCCCGAACTCGTTGGTCTCGATGCTGTGCCAGGCGAGGTCGAGCCGCCGCGGCCGCTGGTCCCGCGGCCCGACGCCGTCCTCCCAGCGATAGCCGGAAACGAAGTTCCCGCCGGGATACCGGACCACTGAAACACCGAGCTCGCGGGTCAGTTCCAGGACGTCCTTCCGGAAACCGTCCTCGTCGGCGGTCGCGTGGCCGGGCTCGTAGATGCCGGTGTAGACGCACCGGCCCATGTGCTCGACGAACGTACCGAAGGTCCGCCGGTTCACGGGCGCGATCGTGAACGCGGGGTCGATGGTCAGCTTGGCAGTGGGCACCAGGGTTGCTCCTGTCGTGTTGGGTCGCACTGTCTATCCCTTGATCCCCGCGTCGCCGACACCGCGGACGACGTTGCGCTGGAACAAGGCGTAGACGATCAGCAAGGGCAGTCCGCCCAGCACGGCCGAGGCCATGATCTGGGCGTAGCGCAGGCCGTACGAGCCCTGCACGTTGGCGAGGCCGACCGGGATCGTCATCATCGACGGGTCGGTGGTCACGATGAAGGGCCAGAGGAAGTTGTTCCAGGCCCCGATGAAGGTGAAGATGCCGACGGCAACCAGGATCGGCCGCGACATCGGCACCATCACGCTCCAGACGATCCGCCACCGGGACGCGCCGTCGACCCGGGCGGCGTCCTCGTAGTCGCGGGAGATGCCGTCGAAGAACTTCTTCAGCACGAACACCATCACCGGTGCCACCACCTGCGGCAGCACGATGCCCCAGTACGTGTCGACCATGCCGAGCCGGGTCATCTCCTGGAACAAGGGCACGATCAGCACCTGCGGCGGTACCAGGATGCCGGCGATGATGATCCCGAACAGCACGCGCCGCCCGGGGAACGTGGTCCGGGAGAAGCCGTACGCAGCGAGCACCGACACGACCAGGGTCAGCGACGTCACCAGGATCGAGACGACCGTGCTGTTCAGGAACCAGCGGATCAGGTCGCCCTGGTCGATGACGCTGCGGTACGCCCCGGTGGTCGGCGACTGCGGGAACCAGGTGATCGGCGCGCGGGTCGTCTCCGGTTCCGGCTTGAGCGAGGTGTCGAGGGCCCAGAGCAACGGCACCAGCCAGACGAGGGCGAGGATCACCGCGCCGACGGTGGTTGCGGTCCCGGCAAAGGTCCAGCGCGGTCGGACCGGTCCGCTCCGCGTGGGCGAGATCGTCGGGGCGGCTGACTTCGCGGACTCCATCAACGCCGTCATGCCGACTCCCCTCGCCCGGAGAACAGTTTGAACTGCGCCACCGCGACGATCACGATGATCGCGAAGAACAGGTACGAGATCGCCGACGCGTAGCCGATCCGGTAGCTGGTGAAGCCGGACTCGTAGATGTACTGGATGATCGGCCGGGTCGCGTAGTTCGGCCCGCCGTTGGTCATCAGGTAGATCTGGTCGAAGATCTTGAGCGACGCCACCAGCTGCAGGACCGCGATCAGCCCGGTCGTCCGGCTCAGCAACGGCAGCGTGATCCGGAACAGCTGCTGCCGCCCGTTCGCGCCGTCGATCGCGGCCGCCTCGTACACCTGCTCCGGAATCCCTTGCAGGGCAGCCAGATAGAGCAGGAAGTTGAACCCGACCGTCCACCAGACGGTCGTGATCACGACGGCGAGCATTGCGCGGTTGTCGGTGTTCAGCCAGTCGATCTCGGCGAAGCCGCCGGCCGTCAGCAGCCCGTTCACCAGGCCGAACCCGGGCTGGTAGATCCACACCCAGATCAGCGTCACGACGGTGGCCGGCAGCACGAACGGTGCGAAGTACGAGAACCGCAGCAGCCAGCCGAGCAGGCCCTTGCGGTTGGCGAGCAGCGCCATCACGAGTGCGACGATCACCAGCGGCGGCGTACTCATCGCGGTGAAGACGAGCGTGTTCTTCAGCGACGACCAGACGGCCGGGTCACCGAACAGGTCCCGCCAGTTCTGCAGGCCGAGGAACTCGTGCTTGACGCCGGCCAGGCTGGTGTTGAAGAAGCTGTTCCAGAAGCCGGACACGATCGGCCACAGCATGAAGACAACGAACAGCAGCAGGAACGGTGCGACGAAGAACAGCCCGCCCCAGCGCTGTTTCCAGTCCGCTCTTTCCATCAGGGGGTCCTCCTGTCAGACCGGGGACGGGGTGTCGAGAAGCTTCTGGGTAGCGGCCTTGAACTGGGCGAGCGCGGCCTTCGGAGTGACCTGTCCGCTCGCGATCCCGCCGAAGGCGGCCGCCGACTCGTTCTCCAGCTGGGCGCCCGAGCCGCTGAACCACGCGTCCGGGTCGTACAGCACGTTCGGGGCCACGCTGCGGTACTCCGCCTGCGGCTTGAGGTTCAGGTACTCCGGGCTCTTCACCACCGGCTGGTACGCCGGGATGTGACCGCCGGCCGCCCATTCGGCGCTGTGCTTCAGCATCCAGGCGATGTACCCGATCGTCGCCTTGGTGTCGTCGGCGTTGCGGTGCGCCTGGTGTGGCAGCACGAAGGTGTGCGAGTCGCCCTGGAACTTCGGCACGTCGTACACGACCGGGAACGGCGCCATGCTGAACGGCAGCTTCGCGGTTTGGTACGTGGTGACCTCCCACTCGCCGTTGAAGCTCATGCCCGCGTCGCCGTTGCTGAACATGGCGACCAGGGCCGCGTAGTTCGCCGATCGCGGCGTGAGCCCCTCACTGGCGAGCTTCGCGATCAGGTCCAGGGCTTCGAGCGCCTTGGCGTCGTCGAGCACCAGCTGGGTGCCGTCCTCGTTGAAGAACTTGCCTTCGAGCTGGCCGTACAGCGTGTACCACAGCCGCCACGGGCTGGTGGTGTCGACGGAGACGGCGTACTTGCCGGTGACGGACTTGACCGCCCGGAGCATGTCGAGGAACGCGGTCACGCCCTTGACCGGCTTGATCTTGCCGTCCGGGCCGAGCAGCCCGGCCTTCTTGCAGATCTCGGTGTTGTAGTAGAGCACGAACGGGTGCTGGTCGAGCGGTACGGCGTACAACTTGCCGTCGATCACACAGCGGTCCCAGGTGGCGGGCAGGAAGTCGGACTGCTGCACACCCGCGGCGTTCAGCAGGTCGACCGGGATCGGGTCGAGCATCGTCGCCGGACTGAATCCCTTCAGCCGGGACATGTGCATCGTCGCGACTTCCGGGGCGCGGCCGCCGGCCGCTGACATCGCCAGCTTGGTGTAGAACGGCGGTCCCCAGGCCAGCGTGTGCGCCTGGAATGCGACGTTCGGGTGTTCGGCGACGTACTGCTGATGGATCTGCAGCAGGCGGGCGCCGTCCCCGCCGCCGAACAGGTTCCATTCCCGGACCTTGGGTTTGGAGCTGAGGCTGCCGCAGCCGGTGAGAGTGAGTGCGCCGAGCAGGCCACCAAGTGCTGCTCGACGCCCAGGAGAGTAAGGGGGCATCTGTCCTCCAGGCGGAGTGGAGCACGCTTCTACACCGATGTAGTACATCGGTGTAGAAAGATGGCACGGACCCTTCGGGGGCGTCAAGACGTCAGTAGGTACCGAGCGTGGATTCGCGGATGTGCAGCTCGTGCCGGACGGCGATCTCCTGGTGTTCGGAGTCGTCGCCGGCCATCCGCCGGACCAGCAGGTCGACCGCCGTACGCGCGATCTCCGCACGGCCCGGATCGACTGTGGTCAGGCTGGGGGTGCTGTAGCTGGCCTCGTCGATGTTGTCGAACCCGGCCAGCGCGACGTCGTCGGGGACCCGGATGCCGTGCCGGCTGAGGACCCGCAGCGCGCCCAGCGCGAGGGTGTCGTTCAACCCGAGGATCGCGTCGAACTCGAGGCCGGACGCGAGCAGCCGCTCGGTCGCCTCGGCACCGGTCGAGCGGTGCCAGCGACCGGCCGGGAAGGCGAGCTCGGCCGGTACCTCCAGGCCGTGTTCGGCCAGGGTTTCGGCGTACGCGCCGTACCGGAGGGCGGCCGTGCCGACCTTCTCGCCGGGGTGCACGCCGAGGACCGCGATCCGCCGGCGGCCGATGGCCAGCAGGTGTTCGACCGCGGCCTTCGTGGCCGGGACGTTGTCGATCATCACGTGGTCGACCGGGCTGTGGAAGATCCGCTCGCCGAGCAGCACCATCGGCGTGTTCGGCTTCAGCTGGTCGATGTCCTCCTGGCCGAGGCCGAGCGGGCTGTAGAGCAGGCCGTCGACCAGGTGGCCCCGGGGCCGGCTCAGGACGGTCAGTTCCCGCTCGCGATCCGCGCCGGTCTGTTCGATCATCACGGTCAGGCCGTGTTCGTCGGCGGCCACGATCACCTGGTCGGCCAGCTCACCGAAGTACGGCAGGCTCAGCTCGGGCACGGCTAGGCCGATCACGCCGGTCCGCCCGGACTTCAGGTTCCGGGCGGAGAGGTTCATCCGGTAGCCGAGCGCGTCGATCGCGGCGAGCACCTTGGTCCGGGTCTCGTCGCGGATGTACGGATACCCGTTCATCACGTTCGAGACGGTCTTCGGGGACACACCGGCCTCGCGCGCGACATCGCGCATCGTCACCGCCATGGCTGATTCCCCGTCATGGGACGCCACCGTAGTGCACGACCGATCGCGTGGGTCAGTCCTCGGTGCCGGCGGCGCCCTCGGTGTCCTCGGGAGTGTCGTGCGGTGGACGGCGGGGCGGGTTCGGCTGCGGACCGGCGGACCGGCCACCCGGGTGCTCCGGGATGTCCGGCTCGTCGTCGTCGGTCAGCTCGACACCTTCCTCGCGGAGTGTCTCGTCGACCGCGGGATCCATTTCGTGACCGGGGTGTGGCAGACCGGGCCTGTCGAAGCTCATGACACCCTCCCTGATGGCTGTGACACCACGATACGACCTGCCGGCCACGACGTGGGTTCAGGCGAGGGGCGGGCTGAACGTGTCGATGCCGGCGAGGATACGGCGCTTCCGGGCCAAGTCGTCGATCAGCCACCGGCGCTCGAAGCGGTCCGGACTCGTGCGGTAGAGCTCCCGGCCGCGCTCGGACGTGAACCGTTCCGCAGGCACCTGGTCCGCGGTGGCCGGGAGGAACTTGAAGACCTCCTGCAGTGCCGCCAGCGAGTACTCCCACGCCGCACGGCACTGGCGCTGTTCGGCCGGCGGCGCGTTCAGCAACCGCAGCCCGGTGTCCTCGCCGACCGTGTCGCTGACCCAGAGGAACTCCCCTGGATCGATGATTTCCGACGGCTCGTCGCCACCGAAGGCGGGCGGCGCCGGCGGCAGTTCGTCAGTCATCTCGAACTTGTACGCGCGTTCGCGTCCACAGCTGCCACACGTGCCCTCGTACACCGACACCAGCGCGCCCGCTCGCCCCTCGAGCCGATGCGCCCGCTCGAACTCCTTCGCTCCGCAGTCGCAGACTCGCAGGTCCATGTACAACCAAGCCTCTTGCGCCGATCGAGCCATCAACATGGGCGCCAAGCTATCCGCCGATCGGGTCCACGTCGTCGCGCACCGGCAATTCAGCGGCCGGCGAGGGTACGGCGGCGTTGGGTCGGATCGGTGAGGGACTCGGGTTGCCAGGCGCCGTCGACGACGTAGAGGTCTGTCCCCGGTGGGACGATCTCGTCGATGCGGTCGAGGGTCTTCTCGTCCAGCGTCAGGTCGGACGCCTTGAGCAGGCCTTCGAGTTGATCCATCGTGCGGGGACCCGAGATCACCGACGTGACGGCCGGGTGGGTGGTGACGAAGGCCATCGCCAGCTCGGGCAGTGTCATGCCGATGCTGTCGGCAACTTCTATCAGCTGCTCGAGGGCGTCGTACTTCGCCGCGTTGGCGGGCAGCGCCGGATCGAAGCGCTGGGGTGCCATCGCCGCGCGGCCGGACGTGAGGTCGATGGGCTGGTTCTTGCGGATCTTCCCGGACAGGAAGCCGAAGGCGAGCGGACTGTAGGTCAGTACGCCCATCCCCAGCCGCCGGCACATCGGCAGGATCGAGCGCTCGATGCCGCGGGCAAGCAACGAGTACACCGGCTGGTTCGTCCGGAACCGTCCGTACCCGCGCTGCCCGGCGACGTGGTACGCGTCCATGATCTCCTCGGCCGGGAACGCCGAGCAGCCGAACGCGCGGATCTTCCCGGCAGTGACGAGATCACTCAACACCCACAGGGTTTCCTCGATGTCCGTGGTGTGATCCGGCCGGTGGATCTGGTACAGGTCGATCCAGTCGGTGCCGAGCCGGCGCAGGCTGTCGTCGATCGCCCGGGTGATCCAGCGCCGCGAGTTGCCGCTCCGGTTCCGGCCCTCGCCGAGCGGGAAGTGCACCTTGCTCGCGAGTACGACGTCGTCGCGGCGCGACTTGATCGCCTTGCCGACGATCTCCTCGGACTCGCCCGCGGAGTACATGTCCGCGGTGTCGACGAAGTTGATCCCCCGGTCCAGCGCGGTGTTGACGATCCGGATGCAGTCCTCGTGGTCCGGGTTCCCGGCGGCACCGAACATCATCGCTCCGAGACAGTACTCACTGACCTCGATCCCGGTCCCACCCAAGGTGCGATAGCGCATCTTCCCAGCTCCTTCGTGTCGGTGTCCCGAACGCTAAGAGCTAGAGCGCTGTCTAGGTCAAGTCGTGCCTACAGTGGCGAGCATGGACATTGCAGGTCTGTGGGATCCGGAGCCGGGCTGGTTGAACACCGCGTCGTACGGGCTGCCGCCGCGGCCCGCCTGGGAGGCGTTGCAGGCGGCGCTGGCGGACTGGCGGGTCGGTGCGACCAGCTGGGAGCCGTGGGACGAGTCGACGACGCGGTCGCGGGAGTCGTTCGCCCGGCTGATCGGCGCGGACGCCGTCGACGTGTTCGTCGGGAGCACGGTGTCCGCGGCGGTGGCTCCGATCGCGAACGCGTTGCCGGACGGCGCGAAGGTGCTGACCGACGACGTGGAGTTCACGTCGAACGTCTTCCCGTGGCAGGTGCACGCGGACCGCGGCGTCCAGGTGGTCGCCGTACCGTCGGACGAGCTGGTCGCGTCCATCACGCCGGGCATCGACGTGGTCGCGGTGAGCTCGGTACAGTCGTCGACCGGCGCCGTCCTCGACCTGCCCGCGGTAGTTGCCGCGAGCAAGCAGATCGACGCGCTCGTGGTCCTCGACGCGACCCAGGCGGTCGGCTGGCATCCGATCATGGTCGACGGGGTCGACGCGCTGATCGCGCACAGCTACAAGTGGTTGATGTCGCCACGCGGCGCGACGTTCGGGTACCTGTCGCCGCGGTTGCAGGAGCGGTGCCGCCCGTCGGCCGCCGGTTGGTACGCCGCCCGCGACGTGCACGGCTCGTACTACGGCCCGGCGATGGAGCTCGATCCGGGAGCGCGAAGGTTCGACCAGTCGCCGGCGTGGTTCAGCTTCGTCGGCGCGGCGCCGGCGCTCGAACTGGTCGAGCAGCTCGGCGTCGAAACCATCAACCGGCACAACCTGGAACTCGCCAACGAGTTCCGCGCGGGCCTCGGCCTCGAACCGTCCAACAGCGCGATCGTCAGCACGAACCTCCCCGGCGCACAGGAGGCGTTCGCCGAAGCCGGCATCCGCGCGGCGGTCCGCGACGGCAAGCTCCGCGCGTCGTTCCACATCTACACGACGCAGGCCGACGTACATCAAGCCCTCTCAGCCCTGAAGCCCTTGCTTTAGAGGGTGTCTGAGAATCCTGCGCCTACTGCGCGGCACTCGGCACGGCACCTCGCCGCACGGGTGCAAAGGCCACGATGCTCCGCATCGAGTCCTTCGCCCCCGCACGCCGATGCACCGCACCGAGCACCTGCTCGCGACGGCGCAGGATTCTCAGACACCCTCTAAGCTGCCGATATGGCTGGCTTGAGTATCGGGCAGGTGGCGGAGCGGACCGGGTTGAGTGTGCACGCGCTGCGGTTCTACGAGCGCGAGGGGCTGCTGGCGGACGCCGTACGGCGGGAGTCGAACGGGCGGCGTGTCTACACCGAGGAGGATGTCGACTGGCTGAACATGTGCATCAAGTTCCGCTCGTCCGGCATGCCGCTGGACACGATCCGCAAGTACACGGACCTGGTCCGGCAGGGTCCCGGGAACGAGGCGGACCGGCTGGCGCTGCTGAAGAGCCACCAGGACTACGTGGCCGAGCAGATCGCAGCGCTGAACGAGTGCCTGAACGTGATCACCTGGAAGGTCGACATCTACCAGCAGCACGTCGACGCCGGCACCGCCGACTGCCTCTGGACGGCTCCGTCGGAGCAGGCAGCCAGCGAGGCGTCCTGATCAGCTGAGCGCGGTCTCCATCGCGGCGAGCGTGCTGCGCATGTTCGCCGCAAGCTCGTCGAGGCGTCCCCGGATGATCTCGGCGGCGCGCTCCGGGTGCTCCTCGACGCCCAGCCGCAGCCCGCTGACTCCCGGACCGTGCGTGAACGTCTGCTGGACGAGCGTCTGCGCGCCCCGGTCCGTCAGCTCGTACTCCCAGTGCGCCAGCGGGACGTCCTCGTCGCCGTACACGTCCCAGCCGAACCGCTTCGGCTCCTCGAAAACGGTGACCGTGCAGGTCACGTACGTCTCGAACCCGTCCGCGAACCGGTTGCGCGCCTCGAAGCGGGTCTGCGGCTCGAGCCAGGCGCCGTAGTAGCACTCGGGGCTCCACTCGCCGTACCGCTCGATCGCGGTGATGCCGGACCACAGCTCGTGGATCGGCAGGCTCATCAGGACCTCGACGCCGGTGGTCGCACCGGTCACTCCGTTGTCGTTCATACCCGGGACATCGTAGGCAACCTGATCACCTCGACATTTCGATCTAGATCCAGGGTCGGGCGCCGGGGTCGATCGGGAGCAGGCGGGCGGCGATCGCCTCGGACGGGCCGGGGGCGACGACGGCGAGGGCGTCGGCGATCGCGGGGCCGCGGAGCATGGCGGCGCCACCGTGGCCGACCGGTACGGCGCCCTGCGGGGTCAGCCGGACCGGTACCAGGCGGGTGTTCGTGGGGTGGCAGGTGATGCCGCCCGGTACGGCGACGTTCGCGAGCTGAGGGAGCGGGAGGCCGCGCAGGCGGGTGATGGCCGCGACGCCGAGCGTCAGGAAGGCGACGAGCGCGGCGTGCGGGTTGCCGGGGAGTCCGAGAACGAGGCGGCCGTCGGGGAGTTGGGCAAGCGCCTGCGGGTGACCCGGGCGGCAGGCGACGCCGTCGACGATCAGCTCTGCTTCCAGGTCGCCGAGGACCGCGCGCAGGTGGTCGGCAGGTCCTGAAGCCGACGATCCGGAAACAAGGACAACGCTGGCCGAGCTTTCCTCGATCGCCTTCACCAGTTCGTCCGGGTCGTCGCGGAGGTGCGTGAGTCCGCCGTTCAGCGCTCCGGCACGGGTGATCAGGCCGGGCAGCATCGGGCCGATCGCGTCGCGGACCCGGCCGGGGGCGGAGGGGCCGCGGTGGACGAGCTCGTCGCCGGTGATCACCGCGGCGACGACCGGTTTCGGGATGACGGTGAGCCGGTTGAGGCCGACGGTCGCGGCCAGCCCGAGGACGGCCGGGTCGACGACGATGCCGGCGGGGAGGAGCTGGTCGCCGGGACGGCATTCCTCGCCGGCGCGGCGAATGTGACGGCCTTCCTTGGCCGGTCCCTCCAGGCGGTCGCCGGTGACGATCGCGTCCTCGGACCGTACGACCGACGTCGCGCCGGCGGGAACTGTCGCACCGGTGACGATCCCCGTCGCCTCGCCCTCGTCCAGTGTTCCGGGGTCCGCGGCGCCTGCCTCGACGTGGCCGATGATCCGCCACGGCCCGTTCCCGCGGACGGCGTACCCGTCCATCGCCGACCGGTCCACGGGCGGTACGGCGACCGGCGCGACGAGCGGCGTACCCAGCACACACCCGTCCGCGTCCTCGAGGGGTTTGGAGACGACCTGGCCCGGTCGCGCCACCGCATGCGCCAGCCGTCGAGCCACGTCCCACTCGACCGCGTCGCGATGCCGGTGCGCGCGCGTCACCCCGGGCCTGTCCTCCACACCCCAACCCTCTCCAACCAGCTTCCGGTTGTCGACCCGGCCCCGCCCGGCGGCCGGTGTGCGGCCGGTCACGCGACAGGCAGTTACTCGGTGCCGAGGACGAACGTCTGGATCGCGACGACGGCCGCGCCACGGGCCCACTCGCTGAAGTCCGCGGGCTGCATCACCATCGGCAGCTCGGCGGCCGACGGATGCCGGTCGGCGTGCAGCGCGGCGAGCAGCTCCTCGCGAGCGACCTCCGCGAGCCGGACGCCCTCGCCGCCGAGGACGACCAGCTCCGGCATGGTGAAGTTCGCCGCGGCGGCGATCAGCTTGCCCAGGGCACGGCCGGCCCGGCCGACGATCTCGCGCGCGGCGGGATCACCCTTCGCCGCGAGATCGAGCGCTTCTTCGTAGCCGACCGGCCGGCCCAGCGCCGTACCCAACTGGCTGGTGACGGCGCTCACCGTCAGCAGGCTGAGGGCGCAGCCGCGGTGGCCGCGGTCGCACAGTGGGCCGTCGGGGAGCAGCGGGTGGTGGCCGATCAGGCCGATGGTGACGTCGGGGCTATCGACGACCTTGTTGTGGACGACCAGCCCGTACCCGACGCCGGCGCCGATCGTGATCAGCACGAAGCGGTCCGAGTTCCGCCCGGCGCCGAACCAGTGCGTGGCCTCGGTCAGCGAGGTCAGGTCGTTCGCGAGCACGATCGGGACCCTGGTGTGCGCGGCGAGGATCTCGCCGAACGGTACGTCGACCCAGTTCAGGTACGGGCCCCAGCGGACCTCGGACCGGTTCGCGACCCGGCCGCCGATCGTGACGCCGAGTCCGGTGAGCGACCGGCCGCCCGGCACCTGGACCTGCAGCTCGTCCATGATCTCGAGGACCAGCTCGGCGACCGCCGACGGTGTCGCGTCGGTGATCGGCCGCTCGACGGTGGCCAGGACGTCCGCACGCAGCGTCGTCAGTACGCCGATCGCGGAGTCGCCGGTGAGCTTGACTCCGACGAAGTGGTGCGCGTTCGCGTCCAGGTCCAGCGGCTGCGACGGGCGGCCGACGCGGGCGTCGGTGGGACCGGTCTCGACCTCGACGAGCAGGCCGGACTCGACCATCGGCTTCGTCAGCCGGGTCAGGCTGCCCGGGGACAGGCCGACGCGACGGGACAGCTCGGCGCGCGACAACGGCCCGTCCAGCAGGATCTCCAGCGCCACCTGCCGCGACGGTCCCGCCAACGGCCGCCACTCACCCATCCCGCCAGACTAGGCCCTGTCTGGCAATCCATCGCCTACTGCGGGGCACTCGGCACGGCACCTCGCCGCACCGAGCACCTCCTCGCTACGGCGCTGGATTACCAGACAGGACCTAGCACCGCCCGGGCTTCAGACGCCGGGACGTGACCCGGTCCGCGGTACTGGCCGCACAAGTCCCGGCGTCAGGCTCACCTCGCAGTATGCAACGGTTTGCGCCGGCCGGAGCGCGGACAACGGTGTCAGATCGGGCTCAGTGCGGGAGTCTGCGCGTATCGATGAGTTGCTGCGCGACGTCGCGCAGTTTGGTGTTGGTGTCCTGCGAGTACCGCTTGAGGATCGCGAACGCCCGGTCGCCGTCCACGTCGAACCGTTCCATCAGGATCCCCATCGCCTGCCCGACCAGCTTCCGCGCGTCGACCGCCTGCGCCATCGCCGCCTCGTGCCGCGCCGACGCCACCGCCACGGACGCGTGCTGCGCCAGGATGTGCGCGATCGCGTCGTCGTCGGCGGTGAACGCGTCGGGCTGATCGCTGTACAGCCCGAGGACGCCGACCGTACGGCGGGCCTCGTCACCGGTGGCCAGCGGTACGTCGAGAACGCTCCGGATGCCGGGGGCACCGACGTCCGGCCAGCGCTCGTCGGTGCTGGTGTCGCGGATCAGGACGGTGCTGCGGTCCCGGAGTGCGGTGATGAGCGGACCACTCTCGGTGGCGAGCTGTAGTTCGTAGTACTGCGTCACGACCGGGTCGGTCACCGCGGCGATCTCCGCCCGCGAACCACGGGTGTAGAGCGCGACGCCGGCGTACGTACAGTTCAACGCCTGCTGCGCGAACTGCACCACCGCCTCGATCGTCTCCTCCACCCCGGGCGCCTCGTGCAGCTCGACCGCCAACCGGGCGAACGTGTCCGCGGAGTTGGGGAGATCGGGCTCGGTCACTGGAATCTCCAGGGCATGGACTGCACATCGGGCAACGACATGATGCAGCCCAACTCCTCCAGAGTGTTAGCCGGCCCGCGAATCAGGTCTCTCCCCTTACAGTGTGCGTATGGCGGACGTGGCTGGTCTGTTGGGCGGGCGGACCGACTGGCGGCGGGAGGTCGCCGCGCCGTTGCGGGCGTTCCTGCGGACCGAGGCGGGGAGTTCGGGGGTTCTCGCGGCGGCGATCGTGGTGGCGTTGGTGTGGGCCAACGTGGCGCCGGGGACGTACGACGAGTTCTGGCGGACCGAGTTGTCGATCGGGGTGGGCCATCGCGAGCTCGGGCTGGATCTGCGGGACTGGATCAACAGCGGGTTGATGACGCTGTTCTTTCTCGTGGTGGGGCTGGAGGCGCGGCGGGAGTTCGACCTGGGCGATCTGCGGGACCGGTCGCGGTTCGTGTTGCCGATGCTGGCGGGGATCGCGGGGATGGTGGCCCCGGTTCTGATCTACCTGGCGTTCAACGCGGGCGGCGACGGGGCGCACGGCTGGGGTGTGGCGATGTCCACCGACACCGCGCTCGCGCTGGGTCTGCTCGCGCTGGTCGGGCGGGGCGTACCGGATCGGGTGCGGGTGTTCCTGCTGACCGTGTTCGTCGTCGACGACCTGCTCGCGCTCGTCGTGATCGCGGTCATGTACAGCGAAGACGTCAAGCTGATGCCGCTCGTACTGGCGGTGGTCGCGTTCGCGATCGTGCTCGCGCTGGCGGTGTTCAAGGTACGCAAGCCCTGGATGTACGGCCTACTCGGCGTACTCATGTGGGCCGCCCTCCTGAAGAGCGGCGTCGACCCGGTGGTCGCCGGGCTGGCGATCGGCCTGACCGCGCCGGCGTACTCGCCCGGACGTGAGGAACTCGAGGAGGCGACAGGCCTTTTCCGGCTGTTCCGCGAGCAGCCGACGCCGGAGCTGGCACGCTCCGCGACCGTCGGCCTGACGACCACGATCTCGCCGAACGAGCGCCTGCAGTACCTGTACCACCCGTGGACCAGCTACCTGATCGTCCCGCTGTTCGGGCTCGCGAACGCTGGCGTCACGATCGACATGGCGTTCCTCGGCCGCGCGTTCACGTCGCCGATCACGCTCGGCATCCTGCTCGGGTACGTCGTCGGCAAACCGGTCGCGGTGACCACGGTGTCCTGGCTGCTCGAACGGGTCAGCGGCGGCCGGATCCGCCCGGGCGTCGGCTGGGCGGCCGTCCTCGGCAGCGGCACGATCGCCGGCATCGGCTTCACCGTCTCGTTGCTGATCGCAACCATCGCGTTCGACGGGCCGCGGCTGGCCGAGGCGAAGGTCGGGCTGCTGTCCGCGGTGGTGGTGGCGTCCGGGCTCACCTGGGCGGTGTTCCGGGCCGCCAAACTGCTGTCCCCGCCGAAGAAGGCGCTCGCGCTGCTCGGCAACGCGGAGCAGCTGCAGGACCTGACGGACCCGGTCGACCCGGAGCGGGATCACATCCGCGGGCCCGAGAACGCGTCCGTGACGCTGGTCGAGTACGGCGACTTCGAGTGCCCGTACTGCGGCCGCGCGGAGCCGATCGTCCGCGACGTCCTGCAGGACGACGACCTGCGCTTCGTCTGGCGCCACCTGCCGCTGTCCGACGTACACCCGAGGGCGCAGATCGCGGCGGAGGTGGCGGAGGCCGCGGCCGCACAGGGCGCGTTCTGGGAGATGCACGACCTGCTGCTCGCGAACCAGGAGAACCTGCAGCCGAAGGACCTGATCGGGTACGCCGAACAGCTCGGTCTGGACGCCGACCGGTTGCACGACGACGTGAAGCGGCATGTGGCGGCGGCGCGGGTCGCGCAGGACGTCGAGTCCGCGGACACCAGCGGCGTGTCCGGTACGCCGACGTTCTTCGTCAACGGGCAGCGGCACTACGGGGCGTACGACGTCGAGACGCTGAAGCAGGCGATCAAGGTCGCCCGGGCGCGGGCCAAGATCAACCGTGGCTGAATCTTGATGTACTAGGGCATTTCTGCCACTGTTGGCGTCCGGCGGGATCGCCGAGGCTTGGCGTCATGACCAAGCAGATCGATGAGGCCGCCGTCGCGCACTTCGCCGGACGGCTGGCCTACGAAACGGACGCGTCCGATGTCGCCGCGGACATCGGCGCCGGTGTCACCGGCTGGGTGCTGATCGACAGCCGGAGCCAGGAGAGCTGGGACCAGGGGCACGTACCGGGTGCCGTTCATCTGCCGACGCGGGAGATCGCGGCCCGGGCCGCGGCCGTCGTACCGGAGGGCGTCGCGGTCGTGACGTACTGCTGGGGACCCGGCTGCAACGGGGCGACGCGGGCGGCGCTGGAGTTCGCGAAGCTCGGGTACCCGGTGAAGGAGATGATCGGCGGGTACGAGTACTGGGTGCGCGAAGGTGGTCCGATCGAGACCGCGGACGGGATCGAACGCCGCGAGTCCGACCCGCTCACCGCACCGCGCGGCATCGCGTGTGCGTGCTGAAACTCCTGTGCACGTTGAGGTTTTACATGCATTGAACACGCCGTGGTGAAACGCTGACTCTCTGTGCGTTAGGCTCGTAGTAGCCCCGACGCGAGGAGACAGTGTGACCGATCAGCCGATGTACGAGGGTGGGCTGATGGCGCACGGGATCGACACCACCCGGCCGAGTGTCGCGCGGGTGTACGACTACTTCCTCGGCGGCAAGGACAACTACGAGTCCGACCGTGAGCTGTACCGGCAGATCATGAAGGTGGCGCCGGAGGCGCCGGAGTGGGCGCGGGCGAACCGGCGCTGGCTCAAGGAGGTCGTCACCTGGCTGGCCGAGGAGCGCGGCGTGCGGCGCTTCATCGACGCCGGCTCCGGCCTGCCGACCGCGGAGAACACCCACCAGATCGCCCAGCGGGCGAACCCGCGGTGCTCGGTGGTGTACGTCGACAACGACCCGTCCGTGGTCGCCCACGGGCGGGCGCTGCTGCTCGACAACGACCGGACGCAGTTCGTCGCGGCGGACCTGACGAAGCCGGACGAGGTGCTGGCGGACGAGGCGATCGCCGGTCTGCTGGCGCCGGGTGAGCCGGTCGCGCTGGTGATGGCGCTGATGCTGCACCACATCGCGGACTACGACGAGACGCTGCGGGTCGCGGAGCAGTACATCGACGCGCTGCCGCCGGGGTCGTACCTGGCGATCACACACGCGTGCAACCCGGGCGACGGCGGTGCGGTCGACGTACTGGTGACCGAGCTGATGGAGAAGGTCAAGCACGCGTTCCCGACGCTGGCGTTCCGGTCGGTCGAGCAGATCTCGTCGCTGTTCGGCGAGCTGGAGATCCTCGAACCGGGCGTGGTCCGGCTGGTCGACTGGCACGTGCCGGGCGGGCGGGTCGAGGAGGAGCCGGAGCCCGGCGTCCGCGACGCCATCTACGGCGGCGTCGCGCGCAAGGGCTAAAGTCCCGAGAGGTACTCCGCGTTCCCGCGGATCGCGGCCTCGTAGCGTTTGATGTCCGCGGTGTCGACCTTGTCCGCGATCACCAGCAGCAGCGTGGCGAGCGCCTTGTCCTGGTGACCGGCCGCGTGCAGCGTGAGGGCTTTGAACACGCGGAGCGAGTCCGATTCCGGGTACTCCGCGCACGCCTGCTTGAAGATCGCCAGCGACTCGTCGAAGCGGTCGAGGTTCCGCAGCGTGCTCCCGTACTGCAGGAGGCACCTCCGCCGCGTCTCCCCGGTCAGCCCGGGCAGGGCGCGCTCGTAGTACCCGACGGCGGTCTCCTCCTGCCCGGCGGTGTCGTACGACCCACCGACCTCGTACAGCACGTACGGGTTGTCCGGGTGCTCGGCCAGCAGCTTCTCGAAGAACGCGATCGTCGGCCCCATGTTCGCCCGATCCCGCCGCGAGAACGCTTCCTCGATCGTCGCGGCCAGCTCCGGCGTCAACTCAGTAGTCACACCACCATCATGCCGCGCCGGCTTCGTCGTCCTGCTCTGCCGGCCTGATGTTCTGGTTCAGGTGGAACACGTTTTCTGGGTCGTACGCCGTCTTCAGGGCGACCAGGCGCTCGAGCTTCGCCGGTGGGAACGCGCGCTGGATCGGGTCCTCGTTGAGGGTGTTCACGTACGCGCCGTTCGCGTACGGCGCCAGCGTCGCGGCGTACGAGCGCAGCATGCCGATCCGGGTCTCGTCCTCGGCCGGGTCCTCCCAGCGGGTGGCGGTGACGAACTCGAACAGCGTGTCGCGGTGGCTGAACGCGGCGTCGGCATCCGGTACGTCGGCGATCGCGCCGCCGTACGCCTGCAGGCTCGCGCCGACGCCGGGGTTGTCCAGCAGCGCGCGCAACGCCTCGTCGGGCAGCGACTTGAAGTAGTGCCCCTTCCAGTACCGCCGGTACCGGTGGCCCTGGACGCTGTCGTCCCGCGTCTGCAGCTTCAGGTACGTCGTCTCCTCGACGAGCTCGTCGGTCACCGGCCCGAGCGCGCGGAACGCCGGCAGCAGCTCCTCGCCTCCGGAGCCGACCCACACGTACCCCAGCGTCACCGAATCGCCGGCGATGCTCGCCGTGAACGTCGCCTCCCGCGGCGCCTGGGCGTTCAGCTCCCGCCAGCCACGCAGTGCTTCGAACCCGGCCGACGCCGGGTACGTGAGCTCAACGATCAGCGCCCGCGTCCCGATCTCGTGCAGCCGGAACTCGAACGACGTGACGATCCCGAAGTTTCCGCCGCCACCCCGCAGGCCCCAGAACAGCTCGGCGTTCTCGTCCGCGCTCGCGGTCACGACGAAGCCGTCCGCGGTGACGACCTCGTACGAGACGACGTTGTCGCAGGCGAGCCCGAACTGCCGCGCCAGCCATCCCATCCCGCCGCCGAGCGTCAGCCCGCCGACCCCGGTGTGCGAGACGTTGCCCGCCGTCGTCGCCAGCCCGTACTCCTGCGCCGCCTTGTCCAGCTCGCCCAGCAGCGCCCCGCCCTGGACCCAGGCGCGCTTCTGCTCAGCGTCGACGTGAACCGCGTTCATCGGGGTCAGGTTGATCATCAGCCCGCCGTCGGGTACGGCGAGGCCGGCGATGTTGTGCCCGCCGCAGCGGACCGCGATCTCCAGGCCGTGCGCCCGGCCGTACCGAACCGCCTCAGCAACCTCTGCGGTGGATGAGCAGCGCGCGACAACAGCCGGCCGCCGGTCGACCATCGCGTTCCAGACGGTCCGCGCCTCGTCGTACCCGGTGTCCCCGCTCCGCAGCATTTCGGTCATCGCTCTCAGCTCCTCTGTGAATCGGTACTGTCCACAACCCTGACAGCGCGGCGGTCCGCCGATAAGGTCCAGTTCTGTGAGCCGAATGAGGACCAGTTCCGGAGCGGGCGAACTGCTGGTCGAGCTCCGGCGGGACAACGGCGTGCCGTTGCACCAGCAGCTCGAGAGCGCGATCCGGACCCGGATCCGGGCCGGCCTGCTGCGTGCCGAGACCGTGATGCCGTCGACGCGGGCGCTCGCGCAGGACCTCGGCCTGTCCCGCGGCGTGGTCGTCGAGGCGTACCAGCAGCTCGTCGCCGAGGGGTACCTGATCAGCCGGGGCGGCGGCTACACCCAGGTCGCGGACATCGCCGTGATCTCGCCGGCCGTCGCGGCAAAGCCCGCGGCCGGCCCGCCGCGGATCGACTTCCGGTACAGCCGTCCGGACGTGTCGCAGTTCCCGCGCGCCGCGTGGCTCCGATCGGTACGCCGGGTGCTGAACGAGACGCCGTACCGCAGCCTGGCCTACCTCGACGGGCGCGGGACGGTCGAGCTGCGTACGGCGCTGTCCGACTACCTGAACCGGGTTCGCGGTACGGCGGCACGTCCGGAGAACATGCTGATCTGCAACGGGTTCGCGCAGGGGTCGCGCCTGTTGCTGCAGGTGCTGGCCGCGTCGGGGCGCCGGCGGCTGGCGGTCGAGGATCCGTCCGACAACGACCTGCGGGAGGTTGCTGCGACAGCCGGCCTGGAGACGGTCGGCATACCGGTGCTGACGTCCGGGATCGATGTGAACGCGCTGGAGCGATCCGGAGCGGATGTGGTGCTGGTGACCGCGGCACATCAGTTCCCGACCGGCGCGGTGACGTCGGCCGAGACTCGGGCGGCGCTCGTCGCGTGGGCGGGTCGTGGTGACCGGTTGGTGATCGAGGACGACTACGACGCGGAGTACCGGTACGACCGGGAGCCGGTGGGCGCGATGCAGGGGTTGGCGCCGGACCGGGTCGCGTACGCCGGGACCGCTTCGAAGACGTTGGCGCCCGGTCTGCGGCTGGGGTGGCTGATCCTGCCGTCATGGCTGGTCGAGCCTATGTCACAGGCGAAGCTGATGGACGATCGCGGGTCGCCGGTGTTCGACCAATTGGCGTTCGCGGACTTCGTCGCGCGGGGCGAATTCGACCGGCACCTGCGGCGGATGCGGCCGCGGTACCGGGAGCTGCGGGACACGCTGGTCGAGCGGCTGGCGGCGCGGCTGCCGGAGCTGGAGCCGGTCGGGGTGTCGGCGGGGTTGCACGTGATGACGTGGCTGCCGCCGGACCTGTCCGAAGAGGCGTTGCGGGAGGCGGCGTTGGCGCGCGGGCTCGGGGTGTACGGACTGCAGCCGTACTGGGTGGGCGGCGACGGTCCGGCCGGGCTGGTGTTCGGGTACGGATCGCTGAGCCGCAAAGATGTTGTCGAGGGCATCGACCTGCTGGCTGAGGCAGTCGCGGACACCCGCTCGGCCCCTAGTGAATAATTATCCAATTCGTTGCAAATCGATCCGACTGGTTCTACTCTTGACCGAGTGATCGCCGCAGCTCGCATCGACTCTCTGATGAACCAAGGCTGGCCCGCCGCGCACAGCACCGAGCTGGACGGCTGGGTCGTCCGACGCAACGCCGGAGTCACCCTGCGAGCCAACTCGGTGCTGCCCAAGAGCACCCCGTTCGACCTCGGCAAAGCCTTGGATTACGTGGAGAACCTGTACGCCGCGCACGACATCGCGCCGTCCTTCCAGGTCGGCCCGGCGGCTCAGCCCGGTGACCTCGACGACCGGCTCGCGGCCCGCGGTTACGAGCTCCGCAACCCGACGCTGGTGATGTGCGCCGAGGTCTCCGACGTCCTCGCGAACCTCGGCGAGCCGTCGGTACCGGTGAATATTTCCGCCGCACCCGACGACGCCTGGATGGATTTCTGGTGGGCCGTCGACGGCCGCGGCGGATCCGCCGCGCAGGCCGCCGCCCGGCAGATCCTGAACCGGGCCCGGGCTTTGTACGCCGTGATCCCGTCCGGCCGACCGGTCAAGGCGATCGGCCGGCTCGCCCTGGTCGACGACTGGGCCGGCCTCTACTGCCTCGCCGTCGATCCGGACCACCGCCGCCAGGGTCTCGCTCAGGCAGTCATCCACGGCCTGTTGCACCAGGCAACGACCCTGGGTGCCGACTGGGTCTGGCTCCAGGTGGTCGAGAGCAACGCACCGGCCCGCGCCCTCTACGACCGCCTCGGCTTCCGGACCGTCTCGCGCTACCACTACCGCGTCCGTACCGCTGCCTGAGTAGACCCTGTTGTCGAAGAGAATGGGGCTGTGCTGACTCTCGCCGATCACCGAACAGGTCTCTTGCGTCACGGCACCGGCGGTCCGCCCGTCGTCCTTCTGCACTCGCTCGGCCTCGACAAGCGCATGTGGGACCCGATCGCCGACCAGCTCGCCGTCGGGCGTCGGGTGTTCGCGTACGACCTTCGCGGTCACGGTACAGCGGCTGGGTCGCCGCGTCCGTTCACACTGCGCGACTCGGCCGCGGACCTGATCGCCGTACTCGACGAGCTCGCCCTGGACACCGCACACGTCGTCGGGCTGTCGTACGGCGGCGCGATCGCGCAGATCGCGGCGATCGAATCGCCCGGCCGGATCGCCTCCCTGGCACTGCTGGCGACGACCGACCGGGCGTTCCCCGAGGTATTCGAGCGGCGGGCGGCCGGCGCGGAGACGGACGGGATGGCGGCGCAGGTGGACGAGACGCTGAGCCGGTGGTTCACTCCGGCCGCCCTCGCTGCCGAGACCGCGGGGGTGCGGTACGCACGGGACTGCCTGGTCGCGATGCAGCCCGCGGACTGGGCCGCGGCGTGGCGTTCGATGAAGGAACTCGATGCCCAGGGCAAGCTCCGGGACTTCGCCGCGCCGGCCCTCGTGGTGGCCGGCGGAGCGGACGTATCCGGCCCGACCGCCGTACTGCGAGAGCTCGCGGACGGGATCGCCGGTGCGACGTTCCGCGAACTGCCCGGCGTACCGCATATGCAGACGCTGGAGCGTCCCGAACTGATCGCGGCTGTGCTGGACGAGTTCCTGCCTAGAGCGTGACCTTCTGCAGGTGGTCGAGGACGACGAACTCGGCACCCGTTTTCTGAACCGAGGTGCGCAGGGGAGTCAGGTCGGTCCACGGGACGCCGGGTTCGTCGAGAGGCTTGTCGAAGTCGTCCCAGTGGGTCGCGATCACCTTGTGGACCGGCTTGATCGTCCGCAGCAGGCGGTCGGTGATGCCGGGTTCGCCGCCCGGCGCCGCGAGTACGACGTCCACCTGGAGGTCGCGAAGCGCGTTCGGGTCGAAGTTCGCCGTACTCAGGCTGAGGATCCGCAGGCCGCCGATCGTGATCACGTACGCGAGCGTGCCGCCTTCGACCAGGTCCTCGATCACCCGCGGGCGCGGCGGGACGTCGTACCGGTAGCCCGGGTACGCGTACGTATGCCGCTTGCCGCCGCAGGAGTGCAGCGACGGGAACACCTCGATCGCGAAGCCCTCGAACGGGAGGTACTCGCCGCCGCGGACCGGTGAGAGCGGGTCGTTCGGCGTCTTCATCGCGCGCAGGAGGTTCGCGTGCGTCTCGGTGCAGAGCACGGTCGCCTGGGTCTTCTGAGCGACGTACGGCACGTCGGCCATGTGGTCGTAGTGCCCGTGGTGCACCAGGATCGCATCCGCGGTGCTCAAGTGCTTGTCGATGACCTCCGGCTCGATCACCAGCTTGGTCTTAGGATCGGCGCCCTCCGGGGTGAACGTCCCGGTCTTGAACCGCGTCAGCCACGGATCAGTCAGCACAACACTCTTCCCACACCGGACCTGCCACGCATGCGTCCCAAACCAGGTCAACTCAACCGGTTCCCGCCCAACCCGACCCCCTCCGGCCCATGCGGCTCCGTCAGCCGCGCCGTCAGCCGTCCCCCCGCCTGTGCCGCCGACCGTCGCCTGGCCTTCGCCCCCGGCCGTCGCCGTCCCGGCTTCGCGCCCGGCTGTTGTCCCCCCGCCTTCGCGCCCGGGAGTCGACTGGCCTTTGCCGCCGGCCGTCGCCGCGCCACCTCCGCCCCCGCTCGTTGCCGCGCCACCTCCGCCCCCGCTCGTTGCCGCGCCGGCTTTGCGCCCGGCCGTTGCCGCCTGGCTCCGGTTCTCGAGGCCGATCGCCCCCGCGACGCCCGCGGCCCCGGCTGCTGCCGCGCCGGCCAGCATGCCTCTGCGACTCACCTTCACGCTGTCTCCTCTCGCCGTCCCTGGACCTGCAGTCAAGGCGAGGCCGACAGCTCCTGTCGAATATGCCCTTGCGCATGCGCCGATTGGCTGGAGATATCACCGTAGGTCATCGGGGTCCTGATGCTGACTGAACGGCATCTGCAGATCTTCGTCGCGCTAGCCGAGGAGCAGCATTTCGGCGACGCCGCACGCGTCGTCGGCATCACCCAGCCGCCCCTATCCCAGGGCCTGCGCCGTCTGGAAGCGCTGATCGGCGCCAAGCTCTTCGAACGCGGAGCCGGCCGCGTCGAGCTCACCCCGGCCGGCGTCGCCCTCCTCCCGTACGCGCGCCGCGCACTCTCGTCGATGGAGGACTTCCACCAGGCCGCCGTCGCCCGCGATCCGGAGGGCCCCGAGATCCGGCTCGGCCTCGCACCGGAGGTCCCACCGTCGGCCGGCGGGAAGCTCGCCGCCGCTTGCGCCGCGGTGATCCCGGGCAGCGGGGTCACGGTGGTCAGCGCACCGACCACCTCGCTGGTGAACCAGGTCAGCACAGGCCGCCTGACCCTGGCCGCCGTACAACACCCCGCAGTACTCGACGGCCTGGAGGCGGGCCCGGTGACGCTCCTCCCAACCTGGGCCCTGGTGCCGCACCCGACGACACCCAGGCGCGGCCCGGCCGACCGCGAGCAGACGGGCCGCGCCCGCACTGGGCGCACGCTCGACGGGCGCGGGGTGGACGGGCGCGGCATCGTCGTGCGTGCCGAGGACGGTCCCGCGGTGGACAGGCGTACGGGCGACGGGCGTGCGGCGAGCGGCAGGGCTGGCGAGGGGTATGCCGGTGGCGGGTATGTGGGGGACGGGCGTGCGGTTGCTGGGTGGGGTGGGGGCGAGGGGGTGGTGGCGTTGCGGGAGTTGAAGGGGTTGCCGGTTGCGGTGCGGCCTCGGGGTGAGGCGCCGGCGGCTCGGGATTTGTTTCTGGATACGTTGGCGTTGCATCGGCCGGACGGCGGGACCGTGGTGGTGACGGACGAGCGCGCCGGGCTGGCGATGGTGGCGGCCGGGCAGGCGATCGTGGTGACGGCCGACCCGTCGCTGACCGCGCCCGGCGTCCGGCGCTACCGGTTGACGGGGGATCCGCTGCCGTTGCGGTTGCGGCTCGTCTGGTCGAGGACACGTACGCCGTTCCTCCGTCCGAACGACGTGATGGCCCAACTCACCGAAGCGCTCACCTCGTGAACGCCCGGATCCGCGGGGTCTTCGAGGACGCCGGCGTACGCGGCTGGCTGCACGCGGTCGCGCTGGACGATCCCGACGCGACCGTCGAGGTCGACGCGGACGGGATCGTGCCGCTCGCTTCGGTCTACAAGCTGCCGTTGCTCGCGGGCTTCTGCCGCCTGGTGGACCGCGGCGAACTCGATCCGCGGCAACAACTCACCGTCGACCCGTCGACGAAGACCAGCGGGCCGACCGGGCTGTCGGTGTTCGCCGACCCGGTCACGGCATCGCTGCGCGACCTCGCCCTCTCGATGATGACGGTCTCCGACAACGCGTCCGCGGACGCCTTGCTGGACCTCGTCGGTCTGCAACGCCTGGCCGCGATGCTCACGGAGTTCGGCCTGCACAGAACCTGGGTACGCCGAGGTACTGCGGGCAACCTGCGCGACCTGCAACGCCGTACCGGTACCGACGACCCGGACGCGGCTCTCGCCGTACTCGCGGACAACGACCGTACCGACCCGTCCGGCGTGTACGAGGCCGCGAACGCTTCGGCGAGTACGGCACGCGATCTGACGTTGCTGCTGCGCCGGTTGTGGGCGGGCGAACTGCTGTCCCCGGAGCAGACCGAGTTCATGAAGGCGACGATGCACCGGCAGATCTTCCTGCACCGGCTCGCCTCGGGTTTCCCGCACGACGAAGTCCGGGTCGCCGGGAAAACCGGCACCTTCGGGGCACTCCGCCACGAGGTCGGGGTCGTCACACTGCCCGACGGCGCCGCGTTCGCCATCGCCGTCTTCACCCTGGCCGCCCGCGGCGACTTCCGCCAACCTCGAGTGGACGCCGCCATCGGCGAAGCCGCCCGCCTCGCCGTCGACCTCCTCCGCTGACGACCTGCAGCTCGACAGGACGTATACGCCCACTGCGCCTGATCCAGCCGTCGCCCCAGTGTGCGGGAGACGTGTGCTGGACGTATACGTCCTGTCGAGCGGTCAGATGATCGCGTAGGCCTCGACCTCGAGCAGGGCGCCGGGGACGGCGAGGGCCGCGACCTGCACCGCCGTGCTCGCGGGTTTCGTGCCGGGGATGTACTTGTCGCGGACGACGCGGATCGCGGGCAGCTGGCCGACGTCGGTCAGGAAGAACGTCAGCTTGACCACGTTCTCGAATGTGGCGCCGGCGGCGGCCAGGCAGCGCTCGAGGTTCGCGAACACCTGCTCGGCCTGCGCGCCCGGCTCACCGGCGCCGACCAGCTTGCCCTCCGCGTCCAGTGCCAGCTGCCCGGACACCGCCACCCACTGGCCGGTTCCGGTCACCACATGGCTGTAACCGTTGCCGGGGGCAACACCCTGGACCTGCGGATACTCCAGTTCACTCACCATGTCCTCCGTTCGGCGGGTATCCCTATCCGATCACACCCAGGGTTGAGAAACCGGTTTCCATTGGGAGAGGATACGGAGGTGGGCCGGACACCGAAGGACACCATCACGATCACCGACGTCGCGCGCGTCGCGGAGGTGTCACGCGCGACCGTGTCCCGGGTGATGAACGGCCGGCTCAGTGTCGCACCCGAGATCGTCGCCCGGGTACGGGCCGCGGCGGAGCAGCTCAACTACCGGCCGAGCGACCTGGCCCGGAGCCTGTCGCTGGGCCGTACGAACATGGTGGCGCTGGTCGTACCGGACCTCGGCAACCCGCTGTTCCAGCAGATCCTGCGCGGGATCACGAACGCGTCCGCGGCGGCCGGGTACAAGGTACTGGTCGCCGAGACCGACGAAGACCCGGACGCCGAGGCGGCGATCGCGATCGAGGCGCGCAGGCGTTGCGACGCGCTGATCATGGTCTCGCCGCGGATGGACGAGGAGCGCCTGGTCGAACTGCTGCCGCAGGTGCAGCCGGTGATCCTGGTCAACCGGCAAGGCCCGGCCGAGGTGTCGTCGGTGGTCGTCGACTACGGCCGCGCCGTCCGGATCGTCGTGGATCACCTGGTCGGCCTCGGGCATCGGCGGCTCGCGTTCCTGTCCGGGCCGGCCGCGAGCGCGTCGAACCGGCTGCGGCTGCAGGCGCTCGAGGTCGCCGAGCGGGAGATCCCGGGGCTGGACCTGGTCCGGCTGGAGTGCGGCTGGTCGATCGAGGACGGGTACGCCGCGGTGGAGCGGGTGCTCGACGCGCAGGTGACGGCGGTCGTCGCGTTCAACGATCTGGTCGCGTTCGGGCTGCTCGCGCGGCTGAACGAGGTCGGGGTCGCCGTACCGGCCGATCTGTCCGTGACCGGGATGGACGACATCGGGCTGGCGCGGTTCGCCGTACCGTCGCTGACCACCGTCCGGGTACCGCAGAAGGATCTCGGTGAGCTGGCATGGCAGCGGTTGCTCGCCTCGATCGCGGGCCCCACGGGCGAGGCGAACGGCGTACCGGAGCTGCGGCGTGCGGGCGAGGCCGACGGCGTACCGGAGCTGCGGCTGGCGGTGCGAGCGAGTACGGGTCCGGTGCCGCAGGCGCCGCGGTCTTCGGCGTCAGATGATCGGATCGGCTGGCAGCAGCAGGGCGACATCTTCGAACTCGGGAGCTCCGCGGGCCTGCTCGCGCGGTACGAGTTCGGCCGCCGGATGCCGCAGGTACACGCGCCGCGGCCGTACCTGCATCCCGTGCGGACGCTCGGCGGGCACCCATTGACCGATGTCAGCCCCGTCGACCACCGGCACCACTACGGCGTCTCACTCGCCGTCGCGCAGGTCAACGGAACGTCGCACTGGGGCGGGCGGACGTACGTACGCGGCCAAGGTCCGACCCTGCTGACGAACCACGGCCAGCAACGGAGCCGCGGCGTGACGCTCAACGATCGCGAGCTGACCGACGACGTCACCTGGTACGACGAGCAGGGCCGGCCCCAGCTCGTCGAGCGTCGTCGTCTCACCGGGGCGCTCGCTTTCGGCGGCTGGCGACTCGACTGGCGCAGCGTACTCACCGCCCGCTACGGCCCTGTCCGCATCGACAGCCCGGCAACGACCGGCCGCGAAGGAGCCGGGTACGGCGGGATCTTCTGGCGGCTGCCGCTCGTGGAGACGACCGTCCTGAGCGCGGACGGCGACGGTCTCGAGGCGGCGTTCGGGTCGTCGAGCCCGTGGCTTGCGTTCGTACAGGGCGATGTCAGCCTGCTGCTGGTGCAGCCCGATCGCGTGTGGCCGTGGTTCCTGCGGACGTCGCAGTACGTCGGTGCGTGTCCGGCGCTCGCGTGGGACGAACCGTTGGCGCTCCAACCGAACCAGGAGCTCGAGTTGTCGTTGACCGCCGTACTGCTGGATCGCCCACTGGATGCAGGTGAAGCTAAAACGTTGGCAGGCCGGTTGTAGGGGACGACGCGAGCGCGGACTGCCAGCGGCGCGGGACGCGGCCGGCGAGCCGGGCGTTGCGGCCCGCGGAGACCGCGTCGCGCATCGCGGCGGCCATCAGAGCGGGCTTCTCCGCGCGGGTCACCGGGGTCGCGAGCATCACCGCGTCGCAGCCGAGCTCCATCGCCAGCGCGGCGTCGCTCGCCGTACCGATACCCGCGTCCACGATCACCGGGACGCCGGCCGCCTCGACGATCAGTGCGAGGTTGTGCGGGTTGCGGATGCCGAGTGCCGAACCGATGGGTGCGGCCAACGGCATCACCGCCGCGCAGCCCGCCTGCTCCAGACGGCGGGCCAGGATCGGGTCGTCGTTCGTGTACGGGAGAACGGTGAAACCGTCCGCCACCAAGGCGTCCACGGCGTCCAGGAGCTCGATCGGATCGGGCAGCAGCAGGTGGTCGTCGGCGACCACCTCGACCTTGATCAGGTCGGTCTCCAGCGCCTCGCGGGCCAGCTTCGCGGTCAGTACGGCCTCGGCGGCGGTGTGACAACCGGCCGTGTTCGGCAGTACGTCGATGTTGTGCTTCTTGAGTACGTCGAGCACCGAGCCCTCGTGTCCGGTACCGAGGCGACGCATCGCGACCGTGGTCAGTTGGGTGCCGGAGGCAATCAATGCCTCCTCCATCACTTCCAGGTTGGCGGAACCGCCCGTGCCCATGATCAGCCGGGAGGTGTACGTCCGCCCGCCGAGCTCCAGTGGATCGTCCATCTCAGCCTCCCTGCGTCGCGCTGACGATCTCGACCCGGTCGCCTGGACGCAGCGTGGTCCGCGCCCACTCGGCCTTGGTCAGCACGCTCTGGTTCACCGCGACCGCGATTCCGGTGCTGCGGTCGGAGTACTCCGAGATCAACTCGGCCACCGACTGACCGGCCGGCACGTCGACGGCCGTACCGTTCACCCACACCGACTCCATCGCTTCCTCCCTACGCCGGAATTACCCGAGTCAGGTCCGGAGGGCGACTGAGGACCGTGCGCCTACTGCGCGGCACTCGGCGGGCGCCTCGCCGCGCTGGAGGGAAGGGAACGATGAAACCACATCGACCCCTCCCCTCCAGCGCGCCGAGGCACTCCGCCGAGCACCTGCTCGCTACGGCGCACGGTCCTCAGTCGCCCTCCAGCGGTCGGTGGCGGTTCAGCCACCCTCTCAGCCCACTCCCTGCAAGCTCCCGCGGACGTCTTCGACTTTAGCTCACCCTCCCGGCCTTTTCATGACCGGGAGGGTGGCGTGGACAGCTACGGTGCGGTGATCGAGGTGACTGTCGCTCCGGAGATGTACGTCGGCCAGACACCCACGGTGACGGTGATCTGGCCGTTCGCGTTCGGTGTCTGGGTGCTGGTCAGGCCGTACAGGCTGGTGACCTGGACCGGGCCGGTCGCGTTCACCGTCACCGTGGTGTTGGAGCCGCTCGCGGCCCAGATCGAGCGGAACGGTGTGCCGTCGTTGGCCGCGTAGACCTGGTCGATCAAGCCGTTGCCGGGGAACTCCTTGCCCAGGAACGTCGCGCCGCGGAGTTGCCGGGCCGCGGTGGAGTAGGCGACGTACGCCGGCTTCGGGGTGTACTGCCCGAGCGCGTCGGACTCGTTGTGCACCATGCCGTAGTTCTGCTGGTCGACGGCCGGGTCGACGCCGTCGTTCTTGAGGTCGTACATGTAGAACCGGTCTACGTCGTGTCCTGGGACGTCGAGCATTTCCCGGGCCAGGTACATCGCCTGGGTCGGTTCGGCGACCGGTACGGCACTCCCGGCGCCGGTGTACCACCCGGCCTCGGTGATCCAGATCGGTTTGTCGACACCGCCGTTGTACTGCCGGATCGTCGCCCGCACCTGGTCGACGAAGGCGCCGACGGGCTCGGGTGCGTGCAGGTAGTTGTACGGATGGATCGACACCACGTCGAGGTACTTCAGCCCGCCGAGCTGGCAGAACTGCTGGAACCACGCCTGCTGCGTCACGTCGGTGTCACTCCCGCCGACGATCGTCAGACCGGGGTGGTTCGCCTTGAGTTTCGTATAAGTTGCCTGCAGCAACGAGACGTACGCCTCGGGAGTCTGGTACGCCGCCCCCTCGCCGTTGATGTCCCACTCGTTCCAGACCGCCAGGTTCTTGACCTGCGGGTACTGCGTGACGAGCTTGTCGGCGTAGTTCGCGAAGCCGGCCCGACCGGCGTCCGTGGTCGGGGGATTGCCGCTGTCGTAGAACCTGTTCCCGCGGTCGGCGATCATCAGCGGATCGATCCCGTTGGTCTGGAACGCCTGCTGGTACGCCGTGATCTTCGCCGGGAAGGAGATCGTGCCCTGCGTGGTCTCGGCATCGCTCCAGTACGCCTCGTCGCGACCCGTCCGCGCCCCGGACAGTGTGAGCAGGGGCACCAGATCCGTGCTCCACGACTGCGCGAAGTGCGTACCGGCTCCTTGGTACGTCGGGGCCGTGGTGGCGGCGACCGCGTCGACGTTGACGGCTGCCGTCGTACCGCCGCCGATGATCGAGCTCTTGTCCAGCGTCAGCATGATCGCCTTCGCGGGACCGTGCCAGATGCCGTCGTCGGCGCCGCCGAAGTGCAGGTAGCCGCTGCCGGCGTCGAACCTCGTGACGCTGAACTGTTGCCAGGCGGTTCCGGAGATGGTGAGGCGCTGCTGGTGGACCTGGCCGGTCGCATCCGTCACCCGCAGTCCGAGTGACGAGACCTGGCTCGATTTCGCCCACAGAACAAGGGATTTGGCGTCGATCGGTACGAAATTACGCTGCAACGCGACGTAGTTTCCGCCGCCGGTGAAGTCGCCGCTGAGCTTGGCGGACTGGGCTCCGGCGTGCGGGGAAACGGTGTCGTAAGCAAGGCTGCCGGTCGCGCCGGGGAACTCGCTGCCCGGGTAGAACGACCAGCCTTCCGCGGCGCTCTCGTAGTCGCCGAGCGGCGTCGTCGGCGTGGACGCGAGCGTGTTGAGCGTCAGGTCGTCGAGGTTGACGCTGCCGCTCGTCGCGCCGCTGATCGCGCCCTTGTCCAGCACGATCTCGATCGCCTTCGCCGGCCCGTGCCAGACGCCGTCGTTCGTGCCGCCGAAGTGCACGTACTGCTTGCCGCCGTCGAACTTTGTGACGCTCAACGGCTGCCAATCAGTTGCCCCCGACAACGTCAGCCGTTGCTGGTGGACCTGACCGGTGAAGTCGGTGATGCGGAACGTGAGGAACGACAGGTTCGGCGTCTTCGCCCAGAAGCTGACGCTGGTCGCGGCGACCGAGGGGAGTGGGCGGTTGACGCTCACGTACGCACCGCCCGCGCTGAAGTTGCCGGACAGCTTGCCGGAACTGCTGCCCTCGTGATTGTCGGTGGTGTCGAGCGCAAAGCTTCCGGTGGCGCCGGGGTATTCGCTGCCAGGGTAGAAGGTCCAGCCTTCGGCGGTGTTCTCGAAGTCGCCGACGCGGCTGGTGCTGAGGCCGGCGACTGCCGCCGTACTGAGCGGGCTGAGGATGGCGAACGTCGTCCGCGCGGTCGCCGTACCGGCCTGGACGGTGAGCTGGTACCAGCCGCGGGTGGTGACGGACACCTGTAGCGTGCTGGCGGCGGCCTGGCTGCCGGTGGCGACCACCGTTCCGTTGACGTCGGCGGCCGACCAGGTGACGGACGAGGCGTCGGTGTTCAGACCGATCTTGACCGGCTGGCCGTCGGTGAACACGTTGCCGAGGGTGATCGGGGTGAGGGCGAGCGTCGCGGCATGGGCCGGGGTGACGGTGCCGATGGTGATGAGTAGCGCCGCAAGAGCGAGCGCAAGGGTACGTCGCATGCCGACTCCTGTTTCAGGGCGTGGTGAAGTGGCTGGACGTCGGCTGCCTCGACGGTGATGCGAAATCGCTTTCGCTACTATCGCCGCGTCATTGGAGCGGTGTCAACGGCTCGGCGCCGGTCAGGAGTGCAGCCAGCTCCGTTGGGCGGTAGAGCACCTGCTTGCCGGTGCGTTGCGGCTCTACGAGGCCAGTGCGACGCAGTAGCTGGAGGTGCTGGCTCACGGCGGACGGGGTCACCTGTAGCTCGCCGGCCAGGTCCGTTGTGGTGCGTGGGTGTGTCAGCAGGTCGAGGATGCGTGCTCTCGGCGTTCCGATCAGTTGAGCGAGGTCTTGGTGGGACGGGGGCTCGGCCACGGACCACAGGTTCGCCTGACCGCGTGGTGGGTAGCCGAGGATCGGCTCGGCGCCGGGGTCGAACGGGATGACCGCGTGTGGTCCGAAGAGCGTCGGCTGGAGAACCAGTCCGCGGCCGTTGATCTCCTCGCTGCGGCTTACGGCGGCCACGCGGTCCACCTTGAGGAGGCCGTCTGCGTACGTGATGGCAGGGCCTAGTCCATTGAGCATTGCGCCGGTGCCGTGCTGGGTGAGGACGTGGCCGCGGTAGCTGATGTCTGCGGAGAGCAGCGTGCGCATGCGGTTCCAGTACGGCGCCATCATGGTGTTCCAGTAGTCCTTGAGCGCTTGGACGACCTTTTCGATGGTCAGGTCGTCCGGGAGCTCGCCGTTGACTGCGGTGAGTTGCCGGTTGAACGTGGTGTGGCTGGTGTTGGCGATCAGGTCGAGCTCGTCGGCCAACTGGGTGAGCGGCGAGGTCGGCCGGGGTGTGAGGAAGTCCGGGCTGCCCATGGTGTCGTTGACGAGCCACCGCAGTACGTCCCAGTCGAGCCCGGCGACCCGCGGCTGTACGGCGCGCACCCACCCGAGCTGCAACGGGAACCGCCCGGGATCGCGCAACGCCCGCAGCGACAGGACCATCTCCGCGACCGGCGACACCGCGAACCGTACGTCGGCCAGGTCCTCCGAGTTCAGGACGTACGTCAGCATGCATAAAGTATGTCGGTGGCCGGTGAGAGCCTGTCGGCATGGGTTTTCGAACGATGGACAACGACGAAATGGCCGAGTTCCTGGCGCGCCCGCTGGTAGCGGTGTTCGCGATCGACGATCCGGGATGGTCGCCGCACGTGACACCGGTCTGGTTCCACCACCTGGCCGACGGCAACCGGTTCCAGGTGATGACACCTTCTGCTTCCAAGAAGACCAGGCTGTTCCGGTCCGGGTCGGGGCAGCTGTCGCTCTCCGTTCAGACTGCCGACGGGCCGACGGCGTCGTACGTCAACATGCAGGGGGTTGCCGAGCTGCTGCCGCTCGACCGTGGGTTGCTGCAGGCGATGGTCGAGAAGTACCTCCAGCCCGAGCAGCGCGAGGCCTACCTGGCCAACCCACCCGAGGACGCGATGTTCGACATCACCCCACGCCGAATCACCACCGGAGTCATCAGCTGACACTTCGCCGGGCTGTTCCGTCGTACACGCATGATCGCTGCTGACGAGTACGTCCTCGACCCGGATCGCACCCGGATCGGCTTCATCGCCGCCCACCGGGTGGGCGGCCGTGTCCACGGCCGCTTCGCCTCCTTCGAGGGCGGCGCCCGCGCGGACCACGCCTGGCTGACTGTCGAACTGAACAGCATAGACACGGGCAACGCCCGCCGCGACGCCCAACTCCGCAAGGACTTCTTCGACACACAGAAGCACCCGGCGATGACCTTCGAGACGACCGGCGTCGAGCGGGTCTCCGACTCCCTCTACAACGTCACCGGCGACCTGACCGTCCGAGGCACGACACAACCGCTGACAATCCCTTTCACGCTCACCGAATCAGACGACGCCCTCCACTTCACCGCCCGCACCACCCTCAACCGCCACACCTGGAACGCCAACTGGAACACCTTCACCAAGGCCCTCGTCCAGCCGGATGTCATAGTCGACCTGAAGGTGACCGCCACCCGCCGCTAGCTACTCGCAGGCGATCCCGTCGTGGTCGGCGTCCAGGCGGTAGATGTCAGTACCGATGACGTCGATCGGCCCCTGTACGTACTCGGGTCCATTTCCGCTACCCCCTGCGCAGTCGACGTCGCTGGCGATCGGGACGCAGCCGGAGTAGTTCGGATCGCAGTCGTTGGACTGCGTCGGCTCATCCACCTTCGTCCCCACCACCGTTACCTGCGTCCGCGGCTCCTTCGCCACTTCCTGCCGGACCAGCCGCTTGGCGGTCTGTACGCCGTTCACGTACGTCACCCGGTACGTCAACCGCCGCGTCCCGTCCACGCCCGCCGTACGCACACTCTTCTCGCCCTTCGGCAACGAGTCGTCCGTCACGGTCTTCTTCTTGAACGGAATCACCCGAAGTTCCACGACCTCCGTCGTCGTGGTCCTCGGCTTCACGAACGGCTTCGGTGAGACAACCACCGTCGGCGTACCCACCGACCGCCCGCTGCTGACCGGCGGCGAGACGGCGACCCGCGTACTGACCGGCCCTGCCGGCTCACCGCCCGCCGACGAGCCCTGACCCGCACCACATCCCGCGGCGATCACGACCACCGCCACCGACCCCAACGCACCACGTAGCAACAACACGATCCATCCCCCCAACCCGCCGTCGGTTCCCCCCGCGGCAGGATTGTCAGCACCCGGCATCCCCGGGCGAATTCCGAGCTGTACCACCACCGGTCACCGCCTGCAACCCCTCACCCCCGCCCCCGACCAAGCAATCCCCACCCAAACCTGACACACTGTTCCCCTCACCAACTGAGGGCCTCTAGCTCAACTGGCAGAGCAGCGGACTTTTAATCCGCGGGTTGTGGGTTCGAGTCCCACGGGGCCTACAAGTTTCTTTGTATGGCCTCGGTTGATGGACGACAGATCGTCCTCGGCTGAGGCTTTACATGTTTTCGGCTGATGCTTGACGGTGGCTTCGGCTGATTGTTGACACTCCCGGTATGCGGGAGATGAGTGTGGCTGAGCAGCAGTTGAGCGTGCAGGAGCAGAAGTACCGGGCGGTACTCGCGGTGCTGTTCGACGGCCGGTCGGTGAGCGAGGTGGGCTGTCAGATTTGCGGCTACGCGCCGAGAAATTGAGGAGCGTCAGCGATCTCGCCAGGCGAGTGGTGAGGTTTGAAGAGCTGCTTCGGCGAGGCGGCGACCGAAATCGGTCTGGATTCGGGCGCGGGACGACTCGATCCAGCCGGTGACGCGCTTGTAGCCGGCTTCGCCGTACTCGACGGCCTGCATGAGGCACTCGAGGCGGTCCGCGTCTTTGGCGCAGCGTGCCTCGATCGTCTCAGCGGCCTCGTACTCGGTGACGGCTTCGCGGATGCTCTTGGCGGCCGCCTCGGGAAGGACGGCGACTTGGTCCTCGGTGATGCGTTCGTTGCTCGCGACATCCATGTACGGCTTAGCGCTGTGTGGGATGTCGCCGATGCGGGTCTCCTGCGAGTCGTGCCACATCCCGAGGTACGCCGCCCGCGCCGGGTCGCCGCCTTCCTCGCTGGCGATCAGTGCGGCGAGCTGGGCGACGCGCAGGCTGTGCTCAGCGACGGACTCGGGATCGCGGACGCCGACATGCCACCATCCGGCACGGCGGAGTCGCTTGAGTACGCCCATCTCGTAGGCGAAGGCGACGACTCCTGTTGCGTCCCGGTCGGTAGCGTCATCGGTCACGATTACTCCGTTTCGATCATCGGTTGGCCAACTGCACAGCGCACCGCAGATTGTTCAACTCTACGGTGCTGCTGTCAGCGGGGTTGTCGCCCAGCGCTGCTTCGACGCGCTCGTCGGTTCGTCGCCGTAGTTCTATGTCGTACTCCAAGAGCTCCGGGCGGGCGAGCACCAATTGCCAGAGGCTGTGGATGTTCAGCGGAGCATTCACCTGATCTGTCAGATGCTCGAGCAGGTGGTTCGCTAGCCGCACTCCTGACCAGCTTCGAGTCGACGTCGCGGTGATCAGGTAGGAGTCATCGGTATGCGGCTCGTTGATCTCTCCAAGCCAGTAGGCCCAGTAGGTGAGATTCGCGGCTGCATGTCGTTCGTCGCTCAGCGTGTTGTCGATGAAGTAGCGCAGCGGATCCGCGTCGCCGTGTCTGGCGAGCGCGACTGCCGCTGAGCGTGCGGCGATCCCACTGGTGAGATTCGCCGTCGTGCTGCCGTTGAATGCATGCTTGTGCTGCACCGCGAGCCAGTCGGCAGACTCCTGGCGTTTGTCGAATCCGAGCAGGTAGGTCGCCTGCCGTCGCAGGACGGGCATGTCCTCAGGGGATGCCTGTTCCGCAACGTTCAGTAATTGATCGAAGAACTCATGCTGAGCCGCGACGGTGAGGATCGGGTGCGATGCCACAGGTCCTCGGCCCGGCTTGGCCGGCAGGTCGCGGAGTTGCGGAGGTGTGATTCCCGTGAACGGCCAGGTCACAAGGTTCACGAGGCGGCGCCGGTGGACGGTTGAGGCCAGTGGATGCTGCTGCACTTCGGCGTTGCCCAGTTCGCCACTCGTGATCTGGCCGAGCAGTTCGTCCGCTTCGACGGCATCGTGTAGCGAGGCCACCCCTCTGGCAGGTGCACCAAACGCCGCCAAGCGTGTCTGCAACCGCCGGAAGTCGGAGACTCGCAGCGAGGTCAGCGACCGGCGGCCCGTCTCCCAGCCCTGGACGGTGCTGACGTCGACCCCGAGTCGTTCCGCGAGCGACGTCTGGGTCATGCCGATCGAGCCGCGCAGCATCTTGAGGACGTAGCCCGAAATCACACCGTGGTAATCCCCGGACATCGAGAAACCCCGCATGTCGGTCGGTGTTTCAGGACCACGCACCGGCGAGCCTTCCCTCAAGCCGCGCTACATCACGCGAACCACCCGTACTCACAGTGAGTTCAGGATAGGTCAACGCCGCGTCATCGTTGTCGACATGCCGATGGATCTGGATCTGCGGATAGTGACTGCGGACATGCGATCAAGAGTTCCCAGGGTCTTCTTTCTGCTGCGACACGTTGATGTGTCCGGTGTGACTGGCACGGGCATTGTCGCGGAGGGAACCGAGTGGACGGACGGATCCGTGTCCCTCCGATGGCTCCACGAGCATGCTTCGACGACGTTCTACGAGGCGGGGGTGCGCGCGGTCCTTGCCGTGCACGGCCACCGTGGTGCCAGCGAGGTCGTCTACCTATCTCCATCTGACGGGTTAGAGCCCGTCGGCTCGTCGCTTGACCTTGTCTCCGCAAGCCAGCGGGCGGGCGTACCGGTCCCTGCACCTGCGCCCGCCCGCTGTTCCAACGGGCTCCAAGAATGCTCGACGTATGACACTGACGATCCTGGCACCAGGCCGTGAGTGACAAATGAGCGTTCACCCGCGGTCGCCTCCGACGGATCGGCGGGCGTGCGTCTGGTTCGGTACGCACCTCATCGCGGACTACGTTGGCGACCCGGACGATGTGGTCGCTTACGAGTCGGGCATACGCGGGCGATTCATCAGTCTTCGGGTCTCCAACGAGCCCGCAATGCCGCAGGTAGTTGCCTCTGACCGCAATCAGTTGCGGACGGCAAATGATCTGGCGGGGCCGGCGACGGTCATCCTCAGCCGTCAGCTCGCGGAGCGATCGCCGCGAGCTGCTGGTCCCGCCCATCACGGTCGTTGCTCGCGTCTTCCTTTCCCTTGTGGAGGGCTCGGCAGGGGCCGTTCAGATGGCGGCTGGCACGGGACGCGATGCGAGTCCGTTCCGTGTCAGCCGCTCAAGCACCGACGCGCGGACGGGTGCCTCGGTCCCGGTCGGCTGAGTGGCTGGGGCGTGCGCGCCCGGGCGAGCAGCCACTCAGCCACCGTCGTTCACCAGCAGGCGGGCGCACAGCCTGCAGAGCGGACGCACGCCCGCTGTTCCACCTCGATGATAGGAGCGCAGTGGATACGCCCGTAATCCCGCGAGATCGGCCGACCGTCGATCCAGCGATCGAAACCCATTACTCGAGCCGCTGGGACGAAGCGGCCCGTCTGAGCTCGACCGTAAAGGGCCGATTGGAACAGGCCCGCCTGTATGGCTTCCTTCGCCAGTGGTTCCCACCGCCTCCGGCTCGCGTGGCCGACATCGGCGGCGGTCCCGGTGTACACGCTGGTTGGCTCCGCGACCAGGGTTACGACGTCGTGCTACTCGACCCGGTCCAGCGTCACATCGACCAGGCCAATACAGCGGGCATCACCGCCGACCTTGGCGACGGACGCCGACTCCCATGGTCCAGCGAGTCGTTCGATGCTGTGCTCATGGCGGGACCGCTCTACCACTTGCCGGAGGCAAGCGACCGTCGCCTGGCACTTCGTGATGCGTTGCGGGTGTTGCGCCCCGGTGGCGTGCTGGCCGCGGTAGCGATCAACCGCGCAGCCAATCTCATCGGCTCCACGCTCGCCAATACGCTTCTGACGCGGCACGGCATCGTGCGCGACATCCTGGAGACCGGACACAGCGCCGCCAACGAGCGGATGGCGCACTGCTACTACCACCGCGAAAGCGAACTGCGCAGCGAACTCAGCAGCGCGGGCCTGCGGCCCGTGAACATCTTCGGTCTGACCGGTCCCGGTGGCTGGCTCACAGTCATGATCGACGCCCACTTCAAGAATCAGCCCTATACCGACAAGCTGGCCGAGCACGACCCGCTCGACACGGCGTTGGAGTGCTCGCGCTTGGCTGACCGGATGCCGGAGTTGGTGGCAGCCAGTTCGTTGTTCCTGGCCGTTGGTCAGAAGGGCTGAGTGTTGGTGTCCTGCTGCACGGTTGGCGAGATCTCAGCCGAGCTGGCCGTGCAGCTCGACGTACTCCTCTTCGGCCCGCAGGACCTTCGACAGGATCGCATCGGCGCTCGGCAGTGGATGGAGCGGGAAGTTCGACCCGTCCCACCTCAGTCGGCCATGCGTGGTCGTCGACGGCGGGATGACCACGGATGTCCCCGGCTCGACGTACTCAACGCCGGTAGCCAGCGGGCCGAGGTCAGTTTCGGGCTGGAGCGTGCAGGTGATCCAGTCGCCGTCCGGCAGCTTCATCGTCGGAGGCCAGATGCCAGGTCGATCCTGCTCGTACAGCCGCTTGCCGTAAGCGCCGGCGATCCGCGGCAGGCGCCAGATTGCCACGGTCGGGCACGACGTGACCGCCAGGTTCGGTGGCTCGGCGACGTCCCAGACGACCCGGGCTGCATCGACATCGGTGATCCAGCCGCCGGCCGGCGTACCCGCGATAGTTGCCGCCTGCACCGGAATATCGCGCTCCACGCAGGCGAGAGCCGTGTCCAACAAGGCGTTCTTGCGTCGAATCATCTGCCTGATCGTCCTCCCGTATCGGGAACATCATTGCCGCGCCACCGCGCGGCTTGTCAATCCGGACCTCAGCAGATCGCTGACTGTCTAACCAAGTGAGGAGCCGTACATGTCCCAAGTCGAACAGATGAAGATGCAGCTGCACGGTTTGGCTGACCAGTCGAGGCAAGGCGCAGCCAGTTTGGCGGGCTTCAAGGAGCGCTTCGAACAGTCCAGCCAGCAGGTGCAGGCACTGATCCGCGGCACAGCAACCCGTGCCGACCAGGACATCGCAACGATGCTGGACGCCGCCGCAAAGTCGGTCGACCAAGCCGTCCAGTCGCTGCAAATCGCAGAAGCCGGATGTCGCAGCTACGCCGACCAGATTTAGCCGGCCGAGGCAGCGCATGCCTTCTGAACTGCAGCGGGTCGCCGAGCAACTGCTCACCTGCCTGAACGAGGTCCCGCGGGCGGTCGGGTACCTGCATGACCGAGCCAGAATGTGCCGCGAAGCCGCGGTATGGATCGGGAGCACCGGTAACAACCCAAGCGCCCGAATTGCTGCAATGCAGCTCGATGTTGCGGCAAGGCGCTGCGAAGAGGCAGCCCAGTACTTGTCTCAGGCGGAGGCTCGAGCGAAGCAGTGGGTCGAGCAGATGGTGAGCGGCGTTCGAACCGCCGAGCCGAGCGGCGGCTTGAGGGGGGAACGGTTAGGGCCAGGTGGCAGCACGCCTCCCGCGGACCGGCGGCGTGACGACCATGACGACGAACCGGAAGCCAACAAGCCGGACAAGCCCGCGCGGGCCGGCGATGAGATGAGCTCGGAGGAAGATGAACCGCCTTCGCGCGGCACCGCCAACGATCGACCGCAGGACAGTGGCGCCACTGATGAGGCTGGAGATCAGCCGGAGCCCGCTCCGTTCATCGAAGGGATCTTTCGGCGACTACCCGAGCGGCCGGGAGACGTCGGGCGGACATCCGGAATTCTGACCAGGCCGGACGGTGGAGGCCTGATTCATGTGCGCAGCGGGACGCGAGGACCCGGAGGTACGGCACCAGGTCTCGGCGGCCGAACCGCCAGCCTCGACGCTGCGCGAGAACACGCGGAGGGCCACGCGGCGGCACTCATGCGGCGTGCGGGAATGCCTCGAGAAATGACCCTGTACGTGAACAAGCGTCCCTGCGGTGGGCGGTACGGCTGCGACAACACGTTGCCGTGGCAGTTGCCACCCGGTGCCAAGCTGACGGCCTATTGGCCAGGCGGCTATAAGGTCTACATCGGTGATGGGAGAGGACTCGCATGAACGACTTCTTGACGGCCTACTACGACGATGACGCGGGGCAGCAGCGCATCGGCAGCCAGGCCGAGCTCGACGAGCTGCTCGACCGAGTCGCAAGTCTGCCCCGGCCGACCTGGGTCGAACTGGTCAGCGCGGACGAACTCGCCACAATGAACATCGGGCTAGGGGCGGCCTTCAGTTCCTTGACGCTCTACGACGACGTCGATGGCTCCGCAAAGTACCGCTCAGCTGGCACGCTCGACGAGCCACAGGAAGCCACCTTCGACTATGGCGGCGTGCCGACGACCATGGGCAAAGGCAGCGCGATCACAGTGAAGGAGGCGCGTGCGGCGGCTTCCGAGTTCTTCGCCACTGGCAGACGTCCTGAGCTGGTGGTCTGGGAGCTGGCAGTCGAATGAGCGCTCCCTAGGTTGTACGCATCATCGCGGGATGAGAATCGGGAGACTGGTGTATGGCACGGTTCGAGGATCGAGTGGGTTTCGTGGAGGTTGAGCCTGACGGCTCGGGCCTCGTGTATCAGTGGCAGCTCGATGACACGCCTCACTCCAGCAGGGATCCGATTGTCATGGCCCGTTTCGTGGTCGGCGAAAGGCTGCTGAGAATCTTCCCAACGATGAGATCCGGCACGGGTCTAGTGCGTCAGTTCGACCGGCTCACTGAGCTGCAGATCGGCTACCCCGACGTGACGCAATGGGAACCAGAGCAGCTTGTGGACGAGGGCGATTCCGGCTTGGAGATGCCCGGGCTTCCCAAAGGGTTCAGCCGGATCTTCATGTACGGTCTTGGAATTCGACGCAGGTATCGAGGGCTCCTACAGAGTATCGAAAGGAGTACAGCTTGCACCGTTGTGCGGTTTGTCGAGACGCCGAGGGAAGGGCCCGAGGGAACCCTATTCAGGCTCCGCCTTGATCGGTTCGCTGGGTACAAGCACGCGGTCGATCTCAACCGGAACCGCGGCACTATCGTTGTTCACAGGGTCAACGAAGCCGAGGCGCACAATGCGATCGCCGACGTGCTTGGTCTCGAACCAAAGAGGCCGCCAATCGGCAGGAACCCCGTTATCCAGGCGATCACCCGCGAACTTCTCGGCGAACAGACAATCAACACAGAGGAACGCCGCCTCCTGATGCAACAGGCCGCGAGCGAGTCCCGAGTAGCAGCGGTCGAGGGTCCAGCCGAGTTCGGAAAGCTGCGCCAGGACATCGAACTCGTGTCGTTGGAGGTTCTCATCGAAGAGTTCGCCAGGGGACTCGCCAGCAGTCGGAACAAAGACGAGTCGTACTGGCAAGGCTTCTTCAAAGCCAACATTTTTGCGCTTCAGCAAGTCTTCGCGGCCCC
This sequence comes from Kribbella sp. NPDC031520, assembly GCF_055580825.1. Classification (NCBI taxonomy): domain Bacteria; kingdom Bacillati; phylum Actinomycetota; class Actinomycetes; order Propionibacteriales; family Kribbellaceae; genus Kribbella; species Kribbella sp. NPDC031520. The sequence goes on along the minus strand of NZ_JBVIKS010000003.1, from coordinate 1,055,895 downwards.
GATAGCCCTCTACCAGGACCAACTCTTTGTCAAGGGTGTCAACGCAGACGGCAAGGGCGCCCGGATCGCAGACTTCATGCTGGTCAACACTGTGACACGTAGCGCACTCTTGGTCGAGATCAAGACGCCTAACGCTGACCTGACAGGTTCGCACTTCCGTGGCCGAGGCGGCGCTGAGGTCTATCCACCCCATCGCGACCTCGTGGGCGCGGTCGCGCAGCTCCAATCGCAGATTGAGTCCGCCCGAGTTCACCTTCCAGACCTTCTGGCGCGGACACGCGGCTGGGACTCGTTGGATACGGTTTCAGTGCGTGGAGCAGTGATTGTCGGCACGGCGAACACGCTCGGCATAGAGCAGCTGCATTCGTTCATGAGATACCGTGATGGACTCGCCGGCGTCGAGGTTGTCGCATTCGATGAGGTGTTGGGCCGACTCAAGGGACTGCACGCGCTACTCGCGAACTCTCCAGACGCTGACGGCAGCTAGGCACTCTTGCCTCGCCTTTCCTAACCGTGCGTCGAAGGGTTCGGATGCTGCCGGGGGCACCGATCATGCCCAGTGTGCGAAGCTTTCGCTCCATAGTCGCGCCAAGCGAAGCAGCTGCGGAGCGTTGGGGGGCGCGTCCACAGCGCAGGGGACGGAAGTGCAGGCAGCCGGTTCCTGGCTGGTGATGTCAACCCGGTGAACGAAGTTTGCATGACGCGGCGGAGGGCTCTCACGCTATCGGCCTCGGTCGCGGCCTCGATTGTCAGCGGGTCTGTACGACGAGCAATCACGTTGCGCGGTTTCGGGATCTTCGGCCGTAAGCGAGGCGAGTTGTCGGTGGCTCTGGTAAGACTTGTCTTGTGACGACCGTGCCAGCCTCGACCATCACTGCTGAGGACCGTAAGAAGGAGATGGAGCGAGCCGAGCTTCACCGGGTGATCTGGAAGATCGCCAACGATCTGCGTGGAAGCGTGGACGGTTGGGACTTCAAGGCGTATGTGCTGGGGATGCTGTTCTACCGGTTCGTTTCCGAGAACCTGACTGCGTACCTCAACGAGGCCGAGCGCAATGCAGGCAACGAGGCGTTCGACTACCGCTATCTGTCCAACGCAGACGCCGAGTTTGGGCGCGAGGAGACGGCCAAGGAGAAGGGCTTCTTCATCCTTCCTCAGGACCTGTTCGCGAACGTGCGTGAGCGGGCGAGCAAGGACGAGAACCTCAATGAGACTCTGACGCGGGTATTCACCAACATCGAAGCCAGCGCGGTCGGCACCGCTTCCGAGGACGACATCAAGGGTCTCTTCGCCGATCTCGACGTCAACAGCGGCAAGCTCGGCCCCACCGTCACCAAGCGCAACGAGAAGCTGGTCAAGCTCCTCGACGCAATCGGGTCGCTGAACTTCGGTAACGACGAGTTCAATGAGAACACCATCGACCTGTTCGGTGACGCGTATGAGTACCTGATGCAGATGTACGCGTCCTCAGCCGGCAAGTCTGGCGGGGAGTATTACACACCGCAGGAGGTCTCCGAGTTGCTCGCTAGGATCACCGTGGTCGGCAAGACCGAGGTCAACAAAGTCTACGACCCCGCGTGCGGCTCGGGTTCGCTGCTGCTGAAGTTCAAAAAGGTGCTGCCCAACGGGGTTAGGCAGGGCTACTTCGGTCAGGAGATCAACCTGACTACCTACAACCTTTGCCGGATCAACATGTTCCTGCACGACATCCCGTACGAGAAGTTCGACATGGCCCACGGCGACACGCTGATCGACCCGTACCACTGGGACGACGAGCCGTTCGAGGCCATCGTCTCCAACCCGCCCTACTCCACGCGCTGGGAAGGCGACGCGAACCCGCTGCTGATCAACGACGAGCGGTACGCTCCGGCTGGCGTGCTGGCACCGAAGTCGAAGGCCGATCTGGCGTTCACGATGCACATGCTGTCGTGGCTGGCGGTCAACGGCACCGCCGCGATCGTCGAGTTCCCTGGGGTGCTCTACCGCGGCGGCGCGGAGCAGAAGATCCGCAAGTACCTCATCGACAACAACTACGTCGACACCGTCATCCAGCTGCCACCGGACCTCTTCTTCGGAGTGACGATCGCAACCTGCATTATCGTGCTGAAGAAGTCGAAGACCGACAACAAGGTTCTCTTCATCGACGCCTCAGCCGAGTTCGCCAAGCAGGGCAACAAGAACAAACTCACCGGAGAGAACCAGGCCAAGATCCTGGAGGCGTTCACCCGCCGCGAGGCCCTCCCCCACTTCGCGACCCTGGTCGAGTACGGGACCATCCGCGACAACAACTACAACATCGCGGTCAGTTCCTACGTTCAAGCCAAGGACACCCGCGAGGCGACCGATATCAAGGCCTTGAACGCCGAGATCGCGCGCATCGTTGCCCGGCAGGCCGAGCTGCGCGCTCAGATCGACGCCATTATCGCCGGCCTGGAATCCGACGATGCGCCTCGGTGACCTGCTGTCCAAAGCCCCCGCCAAGGAGGAGGCGCAGGTCGAGGGCTTCCTCAACGGTCGTGGCTTGAGTTGGGGACAACACAAGACGATTGACGTCGGTCAGGTATTTCTGAACTTCCGATGTAAGACTTGCGGGGTTGTCCGGACATTCATGTCGGGCAAAAAGCTGTCCTGCCTGGGTGTCGGCGCCCGCGTGGTGAGCATCGACGCATGCCTCCAGTGCCCAGCGTGCGAGGCGACCGTCGAAGCTTGGTTCCTCGTGGTGTCCAGGGATGAACTGCACGAGCAAGCTCCGATAGTTCGTTTAGAGCGCTACGTGGACAACCGGCGCGACGTGGCCAGTCGAATCGGCGTCGGAGCGGGTGGCTTCGATGATCTGCTGGAGCGTGCGCAGCTTGCGTATGAGGAACAACTTGGCGCAGGAGCCATGGTCTATCTTCGGAAGATCTTCGAAGCGCTCACCATCCAGGTCGCCACCGTCGCGGAAATCTCGACCACCGAGAATGGCGGCCATCGCAAGTCGTTCCGCAAACTCCTGAAGGAGGTTGATGGGGAGCATCACATCATTCCGTCGGCATTTTCCAGTGACGGATACAAATTGTTCAGCGAGCTGAGCGAGATCGTCCATGGGGATTCGAACGAGGAAGTAGCCCTGCAGAAGTACGACCCCTGCCGAAGTCTGGTCATCGGCATCATCCAGAACGTTGCCAGCGATCAGGAGATGAAAAGGGCGATCAAGGATCTCGGTTGGAATCTGACGGGATTGGACATTCCTACGAGTGGGGAGACGGCGTCATGAGCGAGATTGACAGGCTAGTCGCCGAGCACTGCCCGAACGGGGTCCCGAGCCAACGACTCGGCGAGGTCGGGTCCTTCGTTCGGGGACGCCGATTCACCAAGGCCGACATGGTTGAAGTCGGCATTCCGTGTATACATTACGGGGAGATCTACACAGAATACGGCGTGTCCGCGCGGACCACCGTCTCGCATGTGCGGGAGGATCTGCGTCATCAGTTGCGCTTTGCCCGGCCGGGGGACGTGATCGTCGCCGGCGTCGGGGAGACAGTCGAGGATGTGGGCAAGGCCGTGGCTTGGCTTGGCGACGGAGAGGTCGCGATCCATGATGACTCATTTCTGTTCCGGAGCGAACTCGATCCGACCTACGTCTCCTACTATTTCCAGACCAGCGCCTTCCACGCCGAGAAGGAGCAGCATGTCGCCCGTGCCAAGGTGAAGAGACTTTCCAGTAGCGGTTTGAACAAAGTCACCATCCCGGTTCCTCCGCTGGAGGTGCAACGCGAGATCGTACGGATCCTCGATAAGATGGTTGATCTGCAAGCTGAGCTGCAAGCTGAGCTGCAAGCCCGCAAGCGCCAGTTTGAGTACTATCGCAATAAGTTGCTTACGTTCGAGGAGCGGGTGACGTGAGCCAAGGCGGCGGTGTGGAGGCACCGGATTCGGTGCTGCGCTACGAGCCCATCGCGGTGAGCGACGAGGCGACGGTGGTCGCGACGTACGAACCGGATGGCGGCAGCGATCAGGGCTACCAGTCTGAGGCCGAGCTTGAGGCGAAGGTCATCAAGTTGCTGGAGCAGCAGGCGTACGAGCGTCTCCACATCAAGTCGTCGGCTGACCTGGAGGTAAACCTTCGACGTCAGTTGGAGCTGCTGAACAATGTGGTTTTCAGCGACGACGAATGGAAGTGGTTCTTCGCCAAGAAGGTTGCCTCGAAGAATGAGGGCATTGTCGAGAAGACGGCACGTATCCAGGAGGACCCGATCCAGGTCCTGGCTCGTGACGACGGTACGAGCAAGAACATCAAGCTAGTCGACAAGGCGAACATCCATGCCAACCGGCTCCAGGTAATCAACCAGTACGAGACGGTCGGTGAGGGTTTCGGAACGGCTCGCAAGCACCGCTACGACGTGACCATCCTGGTCAATGGGCTGCCGCTGGTGCATATGGAGCTGAAGCGGCGGGGAGTGCCGTTGAAGGAAGCGTTCAACCAGATCAACCGCTACCAGCGAGAGTCGTTCTGGGAGGATGCTGGCCTCTTCGAGTACGTCCAGCTCTTCGTGATCTCCAACGGCACACACACCAAGTACTACGCGAACACGACTCGTGCCCGCAAAGTAGCTGAGTCCGAGGGCGGCAAGCGTGGTCGGAAGCAGACGTCGAACTCGTTCGAGTTCACCTCGTGGTGGACCGACGCGGAAAACCGGCGCATCAGCGACCTGACCGCGTTCACGCGGACCTTCTTCGCCAAGCACACGCTCCTGAACGTGCTGACGAAGTACTGCGTCTTCGACGTCTCCCGCACCCTGCTGGTGATGCGGCCGTACCAGATCGTTGCGGCTGAGCGAATCCTGCGGCGGGTGGTGTCCTCGACGACGGCGACCGGCCCGGGGGCCGGCGGCTACATCTGGCACACTACAGGGTCGGGGAAGACGCTGACGTCGTTCAAGACCGCGCAGCTCGCGTCAAAAGTGGAAGGTGTCGACAAGGTCATCTTCGTGGTGGACCGCAAGGACCTCGACTACCAGACGATGCTGGAGTACAACCGCTTCGAGAGGGACTCGGTCAACGGGTCCCGCTCGACTGCCGAGCTCAAGCGGCGACTCCAGGACCACAACGCCTCGATCATCGTCACGACGATCCAGAAACTGTCGCGGTTCATCGAGCAGAACAAGGGCCACGAGATCACCAAGGCTCATTCGGTGTTGATTTTCGACGAGTGTCACCGGAGCCAGTTCGGTGGCATGGGGACCGCGGTGCGCAAGGCGTTCCGCCGCTCCCACCTCTTCGGGTTCACCGGAACCCCGATCTTCCCGGAGAATGCGGGCGGGGCGACAAGCGACACTACCGAGAAGATCTTCGGCGACCGACTACATAGCTACACGATCGTGGACGCGATCAACGACGGAAACGTGCTGCCCTTCCGCGTCTCCTACCAGAACACCGTGCGGGCTGCAGACGACGTCGAGGACCTGCAGGTTTCGGGGATCGACACCGAAGAAGTGCTTCGCCACCCCGAGCGAATTCGGAGGATCGTGGGGTACGTCCTCGACCATTTCGATACCAAGACCATGCGCACCCAGGGGTACAGCCTGGGTGAGAAGCGAGTGCGTGGCTTCAACGCGATGCTGGCGACCGCGTCAATCCCCGCGTTGAAGCTCTACTACGACGAGTTCACCCGGCAGCAGACCGATCGTGCAATCGCTGACCCCTCCTACCAGCCGCTGAAGATCGCTACGATCTTCAGCTACGCGGTCAACGAGAACGAGGAGGTCGGCGGCATCCTCGATGACGAGGCTATGGACGCGGACCAGCTCGATGCCTCCTCGCGCGACTTCCTCGAATACGCGATCAGCGACTACAACGCCGCCTTTGGCACGACGTACGATACGTCGACTGCGAAGTTCGAGAACTACTACAAGGACCTCGCACGTCGAGTGAAGGATCGTGAGGTCGACCTGGTCATCGTGGTCAATATGTTCCTGACCGGGTTCGACGCAACCACCCTGAACACGCTGTGGGTGGACAAGAACCTCAAGTCCCACGGGCTGATCCAAGCATTCTCCCGCACCAACCGGATTCTCAACTCGGTCAAGTCCTACGGCAACATCGTCTGCTTCCGCAATCTGGAGAAGGCCGTCGACGACGCCCTGATACTTTTCGGCAACTCCGAGACCCGCGGATTGGTGCTTCTCAAGCCGTACACCTACTACCACGCCGAGTACTTCCGCCTGGTCGAGCAACTCCTGGAGCAGCGTCCACCCGGAACCGAGCCATTCGGCGAGACCCAGGAGAAGGCGTTCGTCGTGCTCTTCGGTCAGATCCTCAAACTGCGCAACATCCTGACGTCCTTCGACGAGTTCGCCCATGACGACTTGCTGCCACCGAGGCAACTTCAGAACTACACGAGCGTCTACAACGCACTGTGGGAGAGGCACCGCAAGCGCGACACCGGTGAGAAGGAGTCGATTCTCGACGATGTCGTCTTCGAGATCGAGCTCATCAAGCAGGTCGAGGTCAACATCGACTACATTCTAATGCTGGTGCAGAGGTGGCGTGACGAGGGCCAAGCCAACATGGCAGAGGAAGCCAGGTCGCCACTACGTGCCATCGAGGACGCTGTCGACGCCAGCCTTTCGCTGCGGAACAAGAAGGATCTGATCATGAACTTCGTCGACTCTATGTCGGTCACCGGGGAGGTCAGCGACGACTGGCGCATCTTCGTCACCCGACGACAAGAGGCCGAACTCGCCGAGATCATCGACGCGGAGCGCCTCCGGCCCGAGAAGACGAAGTCGTTCATCGAAGCGGCCTTTCGCGACGGGGCGATCGCGACCAATGGAACGGCGATCACCCAGATCCTGCCACCGGTCTCCCGCTTCGCGAAGGATAACAATCTCGGAGCCAAGAAGCAGCGCGTCATCACGAAGCTGAACGCATACTTCGAGCGCTTCTTCGGTCTGGCCTGAAAGACACCGCCACCGCGGTGACCTGTCTTTCCGGTGGGACTACGGCCGGGCTGCCAGAGTTCAGGGTCAGTCGTGCCGGCCTCGTCACCAGGCCTGCAGGACTTCAGTGACGGTGGGTGCGTTTCTCGCGTGCGTAGTTCGCCAGTCGAGTCGGCCTCGGTGCTGCAACTGCCCTACGAGGACGATGGGCGCGATCTGAAGGCGCGCCGCGGTTGTCTCGAGCCACGGTCCAGTGACCCGTTCGGGCAGTGGGCCGAGATCCGAGCGAAGGATCCATTTGGTTGCCCGCCCGCTTGCCTTCTCCTCGTTCGTCCACTCCGACTCGGGTCGTTCTCTCGACCGGTCTTCGACTTCCTCGACGATCGGGTGGTCAGGGTCGACGTGGCCTTCGGTGAAATGGGCGATCTCATGGAGCAGCGTGAACATGACGATGTCCAGTCGCTTGCCACGCCCAGACAGGCCGATCACTGGAACGTCGTCGACGAACATTGCGCAACCGTCGATTTTCGCGCCCGGAAGGGCGTCGACATACACGAGCCGAACCCCAGCGCCTTCAAGTAGGTCGGGCAACTCGCTGAACGCCTCGGGCGAGGTCAGGCGACGGGGGAGTGCCGCACCGAGCTTCGCGAGCGCTCCCTTCGAGTAGACCTTCCTGGGGCGCCCGTAGGCCAGCGCTTCACGTCGTACGCAGTATCCCCAAGTCGTTTGAAGCGCAGACAGTGCCTCGCCGTGATTGGAACGCTTGGCTGCGAGGCGCAAGGCTGGTTCGTCGTCCAGTGACTTCAGATCGAACAGCTCGCGTACTTCGACCTCGAGTTCATCGAGCGTCCGGCCGATGAGGATGCCTCGTTTTCTGAGCAGCGAGACCGGACCCTTGCTGTTGAGACGGGCTCGCCGCCGGACGTCGTCCAACTCGCTTTGAGTCGCCTTGTCCTGACGCTGCTTCCACAAGAAGTAAGTGTCTTGCAGCTTCAGCCACATCTCGGCGGACGTCCCGAGCGCGGCGCCGATCTGCGCCGCGGATTCGCGGGTGATCTCCTTCTTGCCTGAGATGATCTCCGAGACGAACTGCGCCGGCCGGTCGAGGATCTCGGCGAACTCCGCCTGAGTCCAGCTGCGGGCCTCAAGTGCGTCAGCGAGGTGCTCCCCGGCCGGGAAGACCTCCGCAAGTGCAGTCTCCATGACAAGTCCCTCTAGTGGTAGTCGGAAATCTCGAGGAGGACCGCCGTGCGGTCTCCGTCAGCCCTGAAGGCCAGGATCAGCTGGAACCGATCGTTGAGCGGCATCGAGTACTGGCCGTCGCGATCGCCGACGAGCTGCTGTATCCCCAAGCCGTTCATCGCGTACAGGTCCTGCTCGTCCTTGGCCCCGTAGATGAGGTTGACCTTCTTCCGGTAGGACCTGATGACGTCGCGGTCCCACTTCTCGGGGGCGAAGTCCAGCTCCTCGGCAAGCCGCCTCAGCGCGTCACCGCGGTACTCGATCTCCAACACGCCTCCCCTCATCACCCCTGCAGTGAAGTGCAGATCGCAAGAGAATCGTAGCTGTGAGACGTACCGGGCAGCTCTCGGCGCCGGCGTGCGATTACTCGCTATACGGTATCCACCCCTTGGGTGACGCGCCGTGTGCGATACTCCAGTGTGGAGGCCGATGACGGCCTTCAAGCCGAGAAGGGAACGACCAAGATGTCGAGTCCGCATGAGCAGGAGAAGGCCGTCCCGCCGGGGCACCTCGTTGTCACGGTGCATGACGAGGACCGCGGTGGCGCGCCGATCACCATCGACGACGGTCCAGGAGAGAAGATCTCCAAGGTCGTGGCCGAGCTCTACACCACGCTCGGCTACAACCCGGAGGCCTCCGACCGCATCGTTTGCCTGGCGACCGGTGAGGACGTCCGGCAGTACGGCGAGATGCACCTCCGCGAGTACGCCGCCGGTAAGTGCGGCGACCTCGTGTGGACCTTCGCGAGGTCCACCGGTGGCGCGGGTGTCTGACCCGACGCCGGTCGATCCCGAGGTTGCGTCCGCTCTGCTGCGGACGCATCTCGGGGACTTCTTCGCCGGCTCTCACCACGTCGCACGGACCCCAGGGTGGGAATACGCCTTGACCGATGACCAGCTCGTCGCGATCGTGTCCATCCCCGCGCGTCAGCTTGAAGGACACCAGCACGCCACCTACACAGTGCGACTCGACGCCACCTACTACGACACGTGGCCGGTCGCCGCGACCTTCGTTCGCAAGACCGAGGATGGCTGGGTCCGCGCGAGGCTGGGGACGACTGAGTTCCCGTTCATCTGCGGTTCACCCGGGGCACCGTCGCTGCCCGGTGTCAGTCCGCCGTTCGAGTTCGCCCTTCACGACGACTACACGTTCCCGGGAGATGTGCACGACCAGCTGATCTGCTTTTCCTACAGCTTCGGCTACTACTCGGGCCACAACCCAACCGAGAACCAGAAGTGGCGACCTGGCAGCGACAGGCTGGACGCCACCCTCAACCGTTTGTTCACAGTATTGAACAGCCCGGCGTACGTCGGTCCGTCCAACGAGGCGGCCGCCGCGTGACTACCGCACTGCTGATCCCGGAGTCGACCTGGGAGACCGTGTTGGACCTGTTCTCGACGCACCCGCCCGGCGTCGAACGGGTCGTGTATCTCGACGGCTTTGCGATCGACCACCGCGGATACCCGGGCGCCAAATACACGCCTCTGGTGGCGGTCACGGTCACGGTGCCTGACGCGGTCTTGCGGCCGCAGAACTACATCGTGCCGGCCGAGGCCATCAGCGAGGCCGGCCGCCATCTCCGTGCCGAAAGGATGATGCGGGTGGCTCAGGTGCACACGCACGGCGACGACTGGGTCGAGCATTCCCCGACCGACGACGCTCAAGCGTACAGCCAGCGCGATGGTGCCATCTCGATCGTTGTGCCGTTTCACGGCTCGAGACGGCCGACGGTCGCCGAGTGCGGCATCCATGTGCGCACTCCTTCGGGCTGGCGAAGGTCGGACACCGCAACGGTCGACGCCGTCGTGCAGATCATTCCCTCCAAACTCGACCATCGGAAGGCGATATGGCCGAAGAACAGCATCTCGAATGGCGGCACCTTCTGCCGATTCCTGGCCAGGACGAAGGCTCGGCTCAGGGGTCTCATCCGCTCGACGTCGTAGTCGAGATCGACGAAGCATGGGCAGGTCGTCCGGTGGTCCAACGCCTGTCCTGGATGCTGGTCACCCTCATCGTCCGTTCGACGGCGGAGGTAGTGGGGCACCTATACCTCAACTGCCCTGACATCGCTCTTCAGGCCGGGGTTGACCCCGTTGAGCCGGGCGGTGGCCCGTCTCTCACCGCGGCCCTCCGTCGTGCCGCGAACACCTTCGGCCCGTCAGCCTCCCCGATCACCGCAGATGCCGAAGTGGCCTCCGCCGATGTCGTGTTGCGGATTGGTTCGGTCAAACGCGACGCCAGCCCCGCTGTCCGCGTCCTTCACGTGTCGGCCTCGGGATGGACAGGTGCGGTCTCACAGTCGGCTCTAGAGGTTCTCGCACCCGACCCCGCCGACGAGTGCCCGATCGGTGCGTACGTCGCCGCGTGCCTCGCGGCGGGCGAGGTCTTCATGCTCGCCAGAATGCGGGACGAGCCGCACCAAACGTTGGCGCTGAACGGTTGGACGCTGGAGCACGTCACTGGTGAGGTGGGCTCTCTCGCGACCAATGTCGGGACTCCCGCGGGTGAACTCGACCACGTCCTAGCCGGCGTAGGCGCCGTAGGAAGCGCGTTGCTCCTCACCTTGTGGTCCTACGAGTCGGTGTCTGGGACGATTCGCGCCGCAGACGCGGATGGGATGGGTATCGACCTGACAAACCTGAACAGATGCGTACCGTTCAGCTACGACGATCTCGGGAAACCGAAGGCCGTTGTTGCCGCTGCTCGGCTGTCCGGACGGCACGGGTTCGTCGTCGAGCCGACCTTCGGGCCAGCTGAAGACCTGGTCGGGCCACAGAGCCATCTGATCAGTGCGGTCGATACGCCGGAGGCGCGCCAAGCATTGCAGGACAAGTACCCGCGGTCCGCCGTACAGGCCTCAACCGACGGGCTGCGTCTCGAGTGCCTCAGGGTCGACCCAACTGTTGGCACCGCATGCCTGCGGTGCTTCAACCCGCCCCGGACAGCAACGTCCGATGCCGAGATTCGTGCGCGCGTTATCCGGATGGACGACGTCGAGCTCGCCGCCCATGCGCAGGCGGTCGGAGCCCAATCGGACGAGGTTCGTGAGTGGGCCAGTGCCGGAGGCTGCGGAAGAGTTGGGGAAGCCCTCCTTGACCGGCTGCGGCCGTCGGGCGGCTCGGCGGCACAGTTCTCTGTCGGGTTCGTGTCCGTCCTTGCTGGTGTCCTGCTCGCAGCTCAGGTCATCAAAGACTCTGTCCGGCGCGAAGGCGATCCGGTCGCGACCGCGGTCGGAGTTCCACTTGATGGACAGGTTGCAAGGTATGTCCTCAATCTCTACGCGCCCTCGAACCTTGCCGGCGCGCGACCGTACCTGCGCGACAGCTCCTGCCCATCGTGCGGCGGCCTCCGCTCAGAGATCTGGGCCAAGCGTTGGACCGGTTGACGCCAGACGACACGCACTCGACCTCGGCCGTAGGCCCGAACCACATCCGCCTCCATGGTCGACCGACGCGACGCTTACCCGAAGCCGGCGGGTGTCGTCTATCAGTCGGTCGTGATGGATCTTCCGCAACGTCAGATCGGCACCACTGTATGCACGCCAGGGACCGACATGCTTTCTCCGGTGGTATGCGCGCCGATCACCGAAGTGTGTATCCGCCGCTGTCTACGGAATCCTGACTGCCAGACAATTGAGTAACCGACTGCTACTGTGTGCATGGGTGGAGGGGTTGCTGGGTTCGCAGAGCTGGTGCGAGAGTCCGGTGACCAGCAGAGGGGGCGAATATGGCTGGGCTATTTCCGAGTGACCATTACGAGGGTCCGAGGGCTCGCGATCGCGTCATTCGTGATCCGGTGCACAATTATGTTTACCTTCCGCTCGAACTGAATGCTCTGATTGATCATCCTCACGTTCAGCGACTCCGAAGGGTGTCGCAAACCTCGATGTGTTCTGCCGTCTATCCGGCTATGACAGGTACTCGGTTTGAACATGCGCTAGGAGCGATGCATTTAGCGGGAGTGGCCTGGCGGCGGGCATGGTCGAACTCGCCGACAGTGCAGGCAGACATGATCGCCGACGCCTTTCGTTGGTTCGAATCGAAGAATCCGGCGACCTTTGACCAGGCGACCCGGTCCTGGATCGCGAGCAAGGAACGGTTTAGCGAAGATTTCGCGCACCAAATTGAGTTGTCAATTCAGGCGGCGGCGCTCTTGCACGATATAGGTCATCCACCTTACTCGCATGCATTAGAGGACTTCTTCCTGCGACATCTTGAGGAAATTACTGCAGATATCGACGACTTCGTGCGCCGGCAATGGTCGGAACTCCTCGCCGAGGTAGATCCTGGTTCTGGATTCCACGAATGTGTCGGAAGGCTACTGCTCGACGCAATTGATCCTCGGGAGTACGCCCAAGAAGTATCGTGGCTGCTCGTTCGGGCAATATTGACGGCATCCGGAAGTGATTGGGTCAACTGTCTGCATGACATAGTTTCCGGCGAAGTTGACGTCGACCGCATTGATTATCTCGTGCGTGATGCGCATAAGTCTGGAACGGAATTCGGGGCTATCGACGTCCAGCGACTCATGGACTCACTTGAGATCCATCGCGCGGAGCGCGACTTGCATGTCCAATGGAGGACCGGTTTCGGGCTTCGGGCCATCTCAGCCGTTGAAGGATTTTTGGACATGCGAGTGCAGTTCTATCGCTGGGTGATCTACCATCCGCACGCGGTTGCGGCCAACCGAATCCTTAATCTCGCATTAGAGAATGGCGCCGACCGAGCAGGCCTCTCGGAAACTCCGGGTCAGTGGCTCCGAAGGTTGAACTATTTTGCAATCGAGTTGGGCTCTGCCTCTCTGCCTCACCATTATAGCTACGTTGATGACTCCACCATAATAGAAGCGCTTAAGTCGATGCGCGCCCAAGTTGCCGGCGGGACGTCGTCATCAGACCGTAGATTGCGGTGTCTTATAGATGCAACCATTGATCGACGGCCGAATTGGGCGCCGGTTTGGAAGTCCGAGCACGATTTCGTTGAAGTGTCTGCGCGCGTCCTTCCAAGCTTCCTTGATCGCGTGCGCGAAGAAGAGCACAATCTTAAATTGAAGCTCCATCATGCGCAGTCCGAACGTGCACTGGCGGCTGAAGTGGGCCATGACGCACTGCTTCTCAGGCATATAACGAAATTTCTCGAAGGCTGTCCGCCCATTGATGAAGACAAGGGCGCTGCAGCCGCGATGAACTACGTGGCCGACCGTCTACTCGGCACACGCCTGCTAGGCGATCGATTCACGAAGGAAATTCTCCTTGCCGAGGCCCTCGATGATGCGACGAGCGAGCTTCGTTCAGCCGGACACGCCCTGCCTGAAGGTGGATGGATTGTGGGACATGCTCCGTTGAGTGCTGTGCGTCTCGGCGACACCAGCACTCATTTGTTTGAGGGCGACCGCCGCATACCCGCCATCGAAGCGAGCGCGCTAATTCACGGATTACAGTTCGTGGATCAGCGGCGTGTGTCGCTATTTGTGTACTATATGGCTTTTGATGGTACGACTATGCGTGCTGGCCGAGAGTCGTTGTTTAAGAAGACTCTAACGGATCTGTTCTGTGCAGTGTTCCCGGGCGCCGCAGCAAGGATATTGTTTGCGTTGATGCACACGCTCAATGATGCTGAGCCGGGAAGCGAAGGGCGATGATCGAATGAGATTGTTGAACACGTGGGTGGAAAGCGGCCCGCTGCCGAGCGATCTGGCGAGTGCTGAGCAGATTCTCGATGAGGTTGGCCGTGCGCGACCGAGGAATTATGTTCCGGATCTCTATATCGCGAGATTGGCGCTGGAACACATTGCGGACTCGGAGAGCGGCGTGGGTATCGAGGAGATACTGCACTTTTTGCGAAGCCAGCTTCCGGTTGGCAATGTTCCCGGGGAGGAGCGTCGAATCAGAGAGATCGTTGCGATGCTGTTCGCCATGAACTTAGCTAGCATTGATGTCGATGGCCTAGCTCGCGTGCTTGTTCGGAAGTGAGCTGAGACTTGATGGATTGGTTTATTGCTGTTTCCGATCTCATTGCGTCTTTGATCTGGCCGATCATCGTTCTCGTCGTCATCCTCGTCTTTCGGCGTTCTATCGAACAAGTAACTCGAAGAGCGGCCGACCAGATCATGAGTCGAGCAACGAAGGCGACATTTCAGGCCGGCGCAATCTCTGCGTCGTTCGAGATGGCAGCTGCTCGCGAGCGCCGTGATCTTGAGATGTCTCCAGTTGTCGTCGCGCAGGTTGAACCGGTTTCGGAGCGACCACAGATGACTATGGCGCGGAGTCCCTTCGAACGGGTCACCGCGAGCCTCGACATTGTCGAATCCGCATTACAGAGACGTCTCGAGGAGGTGTCGTCCTCACCTACCGACGCGGATGCGGTGACCGCGGCAGAACTGCTCGCGATGAATGGTAACTTGCCGCGCAGCGTCGTTACCGCGGTGCGCGCCCTGGACCGCCTCGTGAACACGGCGAAGGAGCTGGGGATCGAGGAACTTTCCGATGAAACCGTTGAGCAGGTCGTTCGACTGAGCGATTCGATTCTGGCCCGAATCCCACCGGGTTAGCTGGTGGTTATCTCTCGGAGCTCCGCCCGACGATGCCCGCCGAGCCGCTCGGAAGTCCAGCGCAGTCTCGGGCGGCCGACATCCTGGCTGTCTGGCCGGGGCTGCGGGCTTGGCGCGGTTGTGGCGTTGGGTGCTGGTTCGGGGTAAGGCGTGGAGAACGTGTATGCGTCGTTGGGCTAGGCAGATGAGGCTCACCGAGCGCGTGAGTGCGGGCGAGGTTGACGGCAATCCCAACTTGGCAAAGGATGCCTGATCGCGTTCTGTGGCTGAGTTGACAAGGCGGTCGAAGGACACGACTTGTACGTACGCCTTCGCCGCCTCGTTGAGGCCGAAGTAACGGCGGCCGTCATGCGTCCGCCCTAGTCTCACGATCGAGGAATCTGACTCCGCTGGCCGAAGTGGCCGATGCGCGAACCGGCATCTGGCTCGTCGTGCCCAAGCCTCGTTGTTTCGTGGCTTGGCGGGTTGTCAGGACCTTTCCGACGGGGAGCCTAGGCGCGACACTGTGGTTCGTCGAGACAGACCGGTTGGTCCAACGATGCGAGGAGACGGTGTGGCGTTCGTTCGAACCCCGACCGGCGAGGCGAGCTATAGCTCGCCGGGGGAGCTGTAT
Organism: Kribbella sp. NPDC031520; assembly: GCF_055580825.1. NCBI lineage: Bacteria > Bacillati > Actinomycetota > Actinomycetes > Propionibacteriales > Kribbellaceae > Kribbella > Kribbella sp. NPDC031520. The sequence goes on along the minus strand of NZ_JBVIKS010000003.1, from coordinate 1,040,571 downwards.
CGAGACCTTCCCCGGCGGCCGGGGGCGGTTGCAGGACTGTGGGCGCATCAGTCGGAGATGCTCAAGACTTTCACAGCAGACGCCAACACGCCGGACATTGCGTTGGAACTTCCCACTGGAACCGGCAAGACATTGACGGGCTTGCTCATCGCCGAGTGGACGTGCCGGAGTCGACACGTGCGTGTTATTTACGCGTGCCCAACTCAACAACTAGCCCGCCAGGTAGCTGCCGTCGCCTACCGCGAGGGAATCGGCACGGCGCTGCTCGTGGGCCGGCACACTGAGTGGCCCGGCGCCGAGGATCGGCGCATGGGCTGATGCTTCTCGGCACGCGCACGAGGTTGCACGTCGCGCCGGAACCGGCGAGTCGGCTACTAAGGGCTATCGTGCCTACTGGACTTATCTTGAAGCCGTCTGGACCGACCAAGCTGCCGACGAGGCTGGTGACGCAGCTGGCCGGACAGCGGCGCATGGACTTGTCCGGCTCGCGGAGCAGATCTTGGGTCTCGGATCGTGGGTTCGTCAGATGGCGCTATTCCCCGCAATGCATCGTTCCCCTCTCAACTCTGTGGATGCTCACGCTGTCAATGTGATTGCGGCGATGCTGAATGGAGGCATCAACCAGGGTGCCGTTCGACGTCGTATCGAGCACATACGGGCTGGGCTTGAGCAACGCGATCCAGGCAAGTATGAGCCAGCCCTGACTGAGCTGGGGAACCTGATCGGCGCAACTGCTTCCAAGCCAGCAGCACACGGGCGATGCGACTCGACATGGTGCTGGGCAACGAGCTCTGGCTGGCGATCGAGGCGAAGAGCGACCACGAACCTGCAGGTGCCGTGCCGCACAAAGACATCCGACAGGCGAACGATCAGCTCAGATTGCTGGCCTCCGACCGTGCTGTGGATGCCCTGCCACCCGGCAGTGCGACCGTCATCATCTCTCCGAAGCCTGGGATCCATGACGATGGAATTTCGGGGCCTGAGCCGCATGTGCACCTGGTTGCCCCGGGGATCATGACGGAACTCGCATACGACGTCGCTACGGCGTGGGACGAGCTGCTAACCAAGACGACGAATCGGACCTTGCCCGAGCTGCGTCAGCTCGTCTCCGGCACGTTCGATGTCCGCGGGGGTGTCGCTTTCACGAGTTCACGAGCGCCTTACGTTCGCCCCCGTTGCGACGAAGCATCACTTGTCGTGGCCGGCGTGAGGCAGCCACCGTCCATGGCCTCAGGGAGCGCGCATATACGCATGCCGGTGGCCTATCAAGGTGGCGAGCGATTGCCGCTGATCGCTAGGATCTCTCATTGAGCGACTAAGCGATCGCAACGCAGACCACGGATGATCTGCTGTAGTGGTGAGCGTTGCCTTTACACAGCACAATCAACAGAAGACCACGACTGTGCACACTCAGGGATGCGAAGCCTGGCGCTGTGAATCCGCAGGTCACGGGTAGATTTGGCAATTGATGAACAACGATGAGTGCATTCCTGCCAGGGTCCGCGGGTTGTGGGTTCGAGTCCACGGGACCTACAAAGCTCAGGTCTGAGCATCTTCGCTCGTCTGGCGGCTTCGCCTACGCAGCCTTTACGCACGCTTTCGCCTGAGCGGCCCAGGCTGCGCGTGCTCGGAGGCGGTAAGCGACCTGATCCAACCGGCGTTGCCCGGTCGTTGGATGCGGGTTCGTCATCACGCTGAGCCACATGCCCGTCTCCTCGCTTCGTGTCGCGGCCGGCCGCCGCCGACAGCGAAGCCCAGGTCCACGTCGGTTGTCAGCACGGGCGACGTGCTGGCCCGAGAGGTTGGGCCGGCCGAGAGGATCACGCAGATCGGGGGCTGGCCGGATGGGAGATCGCGTGGGGCGCATCGCCGGTACTGGGCGATGCGACGGGTGTGCCGAAGGTGAGACGACCGGCTGCGGTGTTGTCCGCGCGGTAGGGATGAGCTGCTGTCCCGGCCTTGGAGTGAGCCGGATACTTTCGGTCAGGGTGTTGTGCCGAATTGGTGGTGGTTGGTGATGGTCGCCTGGTTCAGCGCCACGGTGTAGATGGCTACCTCGTCGATCGTGCCGTCGAAGTAGGCGGGGGAGTTGGGGTCCAGGGTGTTGATCGTTGCGCCGACGGAGAAGCCGTACGGGTCCAACACCGTCGTACGGACCGCTGTCTGCGATGCCAGCGCGACGCCGTCCACGTAGATCCGGATCGAGGTGCCGTCATAGGTCGTCACGAGGTGGTGCCAGAGCCCGTCGTTGACGGCGGACGCCGGCGTGAACGTCTTGTCGGAGCCCGTACCTCCTCCCCAGGCCGTCATCGACGTCCCACCGGCGTTCAGGCTCAGGGAGAACTTCTGGTTCGTCGCAGGCGTGCCGTAGTCGAACAACATCTGCTTCGACGAGCTCGTCGTCTTGAACCACAGCTCCACGGATCGGGCCGAGGCGCCGACCGGGAGACCGGTTGTCCCGACCGCCTGCGCGAAGTCGTTGAGGCCGTCGAACCGGGCGGCGGTGTCGGAGCTTCCGTTCAGTGCGCCGGTGACGCCGAGGCTCACGCCGTTCTTGTAGTCGGCGGTGTTGGTGCTCAGGCTGTCAGCGGCGCGGGGGTAGGTCGAGAGGTTCACCTGGAAGTTGTCGAGCTGCAGACCGGTGGTGTCGCTCTGGCCGACGATCGACGCGGTCGATCCGAGCCGGACGCCGGCCCGGCCGGCGGCAGTGATGGGGGACGGGTCGGACGCCGTCGCGATGACGACACCATTGACGAACATGCGGATCGTCGATCCGACCATGTCGAGCCGCAGCCGGTACGTCTGCCCGACAGCCAACGATTGCGCGACAGCTGACGTCAACAAGCCTGGCGTGCCGTTGACGTACCGGAGCAGCTGCCATTGGGCGACGCCCAGTGCACCGAGGTGATACTGGGCGAGGTAGAACGTGCCGCTCAGACCGCTGCCGAGCTGAACGCGGCCTTCGATGCCGACATCGTCTAGCGCCAGGACCGACTTCACGGTGACGTCGGCCTCAACTGAGTAGTCAGGGCTCGGCGGCGTGGCTGAGGTGTAGTAGCTGGCGACGCCGGTGAGCGCGGCGGTCTGGCGAACCCGGCCCTGAGCAGTGATCACGGCGGTGTTGAGGTCCGCCGCCCACCTGGTCCAGCTGGTATCGGAGGTGTGAGCCGACAACTCAGTGCCAGCCGGGGCAGTGAACTTGTCCGCGGAGATGAGGTTGGTCGCGCTTTCGCCGAAGCGCCAGAGGCTGAGAGCGCCAACCGTTGTGCTGACGGCCCCGGCGTAGCTGACGATGGCGACGTTGGCGTTCGTCGCGATGTACTGGTTCCCGACCAGGTCGGTGATGACGTACCGGTATACGTAGCAGGTATCGGTGATCACTTGGTCGTCGACGTACGGCGAGGCGGGGCTGAGCGGGCCTATGTCGGCAAAGGCGCTGTAGCTACCGGTGGCTGGGCAGACGCCGGCGCTCGTGGCAGCCGCCGAACGCTGGAGTTGGCGGCTGGCGATGCCTGACCCGGTGTCGGTGCCGGAGGTGAACGAAAGCTGGACCGACGGGCTCGGCTGATAGCCGGCCGCGTAGCTCAGGGAGCCACCGGTCGGTGCGATGGAATCGTCGACGAAGGTCAGCGGCAGGCTGCTCACGTTGCCGGCGACATCGCGACCACTGATGGTCTCGGTGGGCGAGCTTGTTGTCGCGGCCGGCCAGCTGAAGGGGTTGGAGAGATACGGGCCGCCCGCGGGCGTGGAAACGCTCGACGCGGTGTGGGTCCAGGTCGGCCCACCGGTCAGGGCTGTCGTCGTACTCGCGGCAGGCCCCGAGCCGGCGTCGGTCACTGCGTTGCGCAGGCGGAACGACCCTGCGGCGAGCCCGCGGTAGAAGATTGTGTTACCGCTGAGCGCGGCGTTGCCTGCGACAACGGTTACCGTGACGGCGTTCACGGGGGCGACGACGTCCGATGTGACCTGGTTGCTCTTCGTACTCTCGAGGCCGCGCCAGTTGGTCCCCACGCGTGGTGTTACGGAATAGACCCACTGTCCGGCGGGCACCGCGGATTCCGTGCACGTCGTGGCCGTGACCGTGCAGACCAGTTGCGGAGTCTGGGTCGCGACGTCGTAGCGGGTGACCAAGTAATTCGCCACCGCCGTGCCGTTCGCGAGGGTACTTGCGGCCCAGTCGACGGTCACGGTGTTGCCGACGCCACTGGCGGTGGGTGTCGCGCCCTGGTCAACCGTTGTTGCCGCGGCTCCGCCCGCGCCTGCGGTGGAACCGCTGGTCCAGTACGCCGCAGCGTTGCCCGCGAGCAGCGTCATGGCGACGGCGACAGCCACAACAGTGCTGGTGAGTTGCCTCAGCTGGCGGACGCGGGCGGAACGGCGCTCAGCTGCCCGGGTTGTCATCAGCCGGCCAACAGGAACACGGTGAAAACTGCGCCCTGGCAGGCGTTTGCCGCCGCGGCGTTCATCGTTAGTGCAGCGGGCAGATTCAGCGGGAGGGAGCCGTCCACGGCACCGAGCTTCGCGGGTACGCTCCAGCCGACTCCGCCATTGGTTTGCTGGGTGTAGCTCAGCGTTGAGACGGCGCATCCCGCGTGCGCGGCATCGACGGCGAACCCGCCCGTGCCGGCGCCCATGTCCAAGGAAAGCGTGGTGATCCGGACGCCGAACAGGTTCGGGTTGGATATCGTCAGCGCCACGCCGGCGGTACCACCGGGACTCAGCTGGGTGGTCGCCGTACCGGCGGTCATCGTGATCGACAGCGCTCCCTCGACCGTGCCGATGGCCCTTCCGTCACCTGATCCGGGCCAGTATGCGTCGGCGCTCACGGCAACGACGGCGGTGAGCGTGCTGAGGGCGAGGATGGCCGTCCAACGCGCCCGGCGCCTCATGACGTCGGCTCCAGGCCGGTTCCGCTCACCTGGAGCCGGATCACGACGTTCTTGCACCCGTCCTGATTCGTGGGCCGATCCAGCATGGTGACCTGAGGCCAACGGGCCGTCGGGAATCCCAGTTCGGCAAGACTGCTGGCGGTCTTCGCGGGGAGGCGGAAGCCGTACTCGCCGGAAAACTGCCGGATCACGAACTGACTCGGATCGCAGGCCACCTCAGCACCGTTGTGCGCCTTGACGTCAGCCACCTGCACGGTCAGGCCCGTGATGCTGAGCGGGACATCGCTTCCATTGGTCAACACCAGCAGGACCGCCGCTGTCGACGTCGGCGTGAGAGCGCCGGCGACCCTGCCGCTGATCGCGAGACGACCAGCCTGCGCAGTAGCTGAGGCCGTCCCGGTCACGGCGTCCGGCTGTTTCCCGGGGACTTGCTGGATGGCGCCGGGGGTATCGGTCCCCCCGGCGAGGAGCGCGACGAGCGGGACGATCCATCGGGCGAGTCGCCGCTGGTGTGTCCTTCTCATGATGTCTCCCGGGCGTCGTCGGTGGTACGTCGATGTCGAGCAGCCAGTGGGGTGACGACCTCACCCGTCACCCCACTGGCTGGCATACAGCCGGGCTGCTACACGGCGGTGATGGTGAGGTTGATGGTGGTGTCCTTGCAGCCGTCCTGGTTCGAAGCGGTGTTGAGCATCTGGACGGTGCCGCTCAGCCTGCCCAGGTACGTCGTACCGGCATCCCGGGTGAAGGCGGTGTCGCCGACGGGGAGATCGAGGCCTACCGCGGTGGGTTGGATCAGGGCGAAGTCGTCAATCGTGCATCCCACGGCAGCCTCGCCGGCCGCATGGTCTGCTGCTGTGCCTCCGCTGCCCGTGCCGGCTGCGTTGGTGTAGGTGACGCTGGCCTTCGCGATCGTCACCGTGGTGATGTACTGCGGTGTGGTGGCGCCGTTGGTGATCGTGTAGTTGACGTCCTGCGCCGGGCTTCCAGGCGTCAGCCCGCTGACCGTACCGTCCTGGGTGACCGTCATCGCGACGCTGGTGCCGGTGCTGCCCTTCGCGGTCCCCCCGCCGGCGGTGGTCCAGTACGCATAGGCGATGCCACCGACCGCGAGTACCGCGACAGCGGCCAGGGGAATGAAAACTCGCTTCTTCCTCAGGATCTTGAACATGAGAATCTCCTTCGTGGTGCATGTGATGCCGTTGAGCGCGCCGATCTGGATCGGGCGGCAGCGCGTCGGTTCCGCCTGATCCTGAGACTGCGGCTCCTGTGGTGCGGGCGCCGGTGCCGTCAGGTTGCAGAACGGGTGTCATTTCCGCGCGGCCCCGCACCCGGTGGGGGTGGTTGCTTATAGTGCAGAAGTCGTCACACGGGGGTGACACAGATGCTCGAGCAACCGACAGAGCTGCCGGTGGGATGGCTTGAGGTGGCTCCGGACGCCATCGTGGGGGTCACGTCCGACGGCCTCGTCGTGCTGGCGAACGCCCGCGTCGAGGCCTTGTTCGGATACACCCGCGAGGAGTTGATCGGCCGGCCGGTAGAGATCCTGGTGCCGGACGGCGCCCGCCCGCTGCACCCCGCGAGACGGGCTCGGTACGTCGATGACCCGCGGCCCCGGCTGATGGACGGCAGCTCCGAACTCACCGCCCGCCGTAAGGACGGCACCGAATTCCCCGCCGAGATCTCGCTGTCGCCGATCGCGACGGAGAACGGGACGATCACCTTCGCCGCGATCCGCGACGTGACCGAGCGGCGCGAGCTGCAGGCCGAGCGCGAGGTTCTCAGGGCCCAGGCGGACCGGGAGCAGGCGGAGAACCGGTCGCACCAGTCGCAACGACTGGAAAGCCTGGGACAGCTCGCGGGCGGTGTGGCCCATGACTTCAACAACCTTCTCTCCGTGATCCTCAACTACGCCTCGTTCGTCGAGGAGGAGATCAGGGCGGTGCGCGGCGCCGATCAGGGGCGGTGGGATGCGGCCTTGAAGGACCTTCAGCAGATCCAAGGCGCCGCCGAACGCGGTGCCGGGCTGACCCATCAGCTGCTGACCTTCGGCCGCCGGGAGGTGGTCAGACCCCGGGTGCTGTCCCTCAACGCGGTCGTGAGCAACGTGGAGCATCTGCTCCAGCGGACCCTGGATGAGCAGATCCACTTGGTCACCGAACTGGCGCCGGATCTGTGGCCGGTGACGGCCGACCCCGGCCAGGTCGAGCAGGTCCTGGTCAATCTCGCGGTCAACGCCCGGGACGCGATGCCGAACGGTGGTGTGCTGCGGATCGACACCGCGAACGTCCTGGTGGACAAGGCTTATGCGGCGCACCGTCATGGCCTCAGCCCGGGGCAGTACGTCCGGCTCCGGCTGAGCGACAACGGCAACGGAATGTCGGAGGAAGTGATCGAGCGCGCCTTCGAACCCTTCTTCACCACCAAGCCTAAGGGCGAGGGCTCAGGCCTCGGGCTCGCGACGGTCTACGGAATCATCATGCGGTTGGACGGGTTCGTACAGATCATGTCGCGGCCAGGCGAAGGCAGCACCTTCTTCATGCTGATCCCGGCCACGGTGGTTCCCGCGGACGATCTGGGGGCCGCGGAACATGAGCCGCAGGCTCTGTCTACCGGCCGGTCATCCGTTGGCGGCGAGACCATCCTCGTGATCGAGGACGAGGACGCGATGCGCGAGGTCACCCGCCGCGTGCTCACGCGAAAGAGTTACCGGGTGCTGACGGCACCCGATGGTGTCACAGCCCTGGAAATGCTGAGCACGACCGACGAACCGATCCAATTGCTGCTCACCGATGTCGTCATGCCCCGCATGCTGGGCAAGGACGTGGCGGACAAGGCCTCTGTGCTGAGGCCCGGCATCCGCGTGCTCTACATGTCCGGCTACGCACAGCCGGTGCTGACCTCGCAAGGAACTTTGCAGCCTGGCGTCGCCCTGATCGAGAAGCCGTTCTCACAGACGGAGCTGCTCAAGATGGTCCGTGACGTTCTTGACGCGCCTGGTCCAGCGGCGAACTGATCGCCTGACCGCCGGTCTCGTCATCGCCAAGGGCCGCCCGGATCGCCTCCACCAGTTGGGCTGGGGTGAACGGCTTCTCGAGAAACCTTACGTCCGCGCCCACAAGTCCTTTGCCGACCGCCACATCCTTCGGCAATCCGGAGACATAGACGACGCTCAGGTTCGCGTACAGACCGGTGAGCTGTTCTGCCAGGGCGGAAGCGCTGATGTCTCCCGGCATCCACACATCCGTGAGCAGCAACCTGATCGGACCATCGGTAGCCTGCACGGCACGCAGAGCGGCCTGGGCGTCGGCGGCAATGAGGGCCGAGTAGCCGTATTTGGTGACGATCCGCCGGATCGCCTCCCGGATGTCCTCGTCGTCGTCGACGACGAGCACGGCGTCCGCTGCGGCCATACACCTTCTCCCGATCCGTGGAATGCTGTCAGGGACCAGCAAGACTTACCCAGGGTAAGCGGATCGCGACTCATCGCTGACATCTCGACTATAGTGAAGGGTCGGCCTGCGGCGTTCTCGAAGGTGTCGCAGTCCCGTCACGAGGGACAGGCGAGACAGATGGCAACAGTACGGTTCGGCATCGGCGCAGGTCGGTCTGTCTCGACGCGGGACGATGTCCAGGCCGTGCTGGCTCTGTTGGGACCGGCCATGGCCATCCGCGGCACGGATGACGCCCACGGGGTGATCGCTCGGTTGGCGGAGGTGCCCGGCATCAGCTCTGTGCGACTCGACCCAGCTTCGGTCAGTCTGCCTTCACCTGCAGGGACCGAACTGGTGTGGACCGTCGGAGCAGGTTGCGACGCGCAACGGCTCACTGTTCGTACGGCGGGCGCGGCGACCGACGATGCCCTGGCGACGGTACTCGACGCATTCGCAAGGGTTCTCGCCGAGCGGCTGGCGCATCCCGACGGCCCGCCTTCTGGCAACGACTTCGTCGCCGCCGTGTGCCATGCGTTGCGGGGCTCGCTGACGTCCGTGATCGCCTTCTCCGGCTTCCTGACCGAGGCGGAGGAGGGCGGACTGACCGCCGAAAATCGGCAGTTCGCCGAGGTGATCCGGCGTACCGGTCATCGCATGCTGGCCGTCATCGACGAGTCGACTCTCATCGCTCGGCTGGAGTCGGGGGAACTGCAGTTGGACCTGGCGCTCGTCTCTGTCCCCGAGCTGGTGCGGACCGTCGTGGCGGAGCAGCAATCCCGTGCCCGGTCCGCGGCCGTCGCGCTGCGCGGCGAGGATGCCGACGGACCGCGCATCAGCTGTGATCGAGGCCGCCTGCATCAGTTGCTGACCAGTCTCGTCGTCAACCGGCTCGAAGTCGCTACGCCAGGCGGTGCCGTCGTACTCGGAGCCGTGCCCGCGCGCACCGGGTGGCGGATCGAGGTCACCAGTTCCGGCCCTGGCTACTCCGAGCCCGAACTGGACCAGCTCTTCACTGCCTTCCACCAGGCCTCCAGCCGGCCGGGGACCGGTACGACCGGGCTCGGACTGGCATTGAGCCGGGCGATCGCCGAACGTCACGGCGGGACCATCGAGGCTGCCACCACGGGCGACGGCACCACGATCAGCGTCGGGCTTCCCTGGCAGCGACCGGGTGAGCGGTGATGAGCCGCGTCCTGGTGATCGAGGACGATGCCGACGTCGGACTCGCGCTCGGTGTACTTCTTCGCCGCTCAGGTTACGAGGTGAACCACGTCGAGGACGGGCGGGCCGGTCTGCGGGCCGTACACTCCCTGCGCCCTGATCTCCTGGTGCTGGACATCGGGCTGCGGGGCATGGACGGCTGGGAGGTACTTGAGCGGGTCCGCGACCTCAGCGACCTGCCGATCCTGATCCTCAGCGGACATGGCCAGGAGGCCGACAAGGTCCGCGGACTGAGGGCAGGAGCAGACGACTACCTCACTAAACCGTTCGGCAGCAATGAACTGGTGGCGCGCCTGGAGGCCTTGCTGCGCCGGACGGCGCAGCCGACCTGGGCGACAGAGGTCTACGACGACGGCCGGCTGCGGATCGATCCACAGCAGCGATCGGTGCGGCTGGACGGTTTGGACGTGCGACTGACGCCGACAGAGTTCCGTCTGCTGACCGTCCTCGTCCGGCACCGGGGCGCGATCCTGAACCCGGCCCAGTTGCTCGCCCAGGTGTGGGACGACCCCAGCGGTCTCGGCGCGGAACGGGTGAAGTTCGCGGTTCTTCGACTCCGCCGAAAGCTCGAATCACCAGATTCGGCATGCGCGCAGATCGAGTCCGTCCGCGGCTTCGGCTACCGCTTCCGCGGCTCGGCGTGACATTAACGAGGCGTCATCAGCCCGGCGAATGTCGTCTGATCGGTTCCCAGTACTTGATGGCAGGTACTGATAGCCCTCTTCCGCGTTCAACCGGTGGATACTCAGCACAGGTGCCCGCCTAGAACGTGGGTGGGTTCGCCAGCTCGCTCATGCAAGCTCAACGGCTGAGCGGTCAACGGCCCGCTCGCTACAGCGCTCGCGGAGTAGCGCCTGGCATGCAGGAGGTGTGCTCGGATCGAGGCTGTCGTTTCACGGCCAGCGACCCTCGTCGACCCGCTGCCGTGTTACTGCGCTTGGAGTCAGCGCCTTCACTTATTCATTGAGACCTGACGAATCACCGCAGCCGTCGGGTAGAACGAGCGGCGGTCGACGGCTGGCAGGGCGTTGCGCGGCCACCCGCCGATGAAGTGGGGAGTATCAGCGGTCTCGCCAGGCGAGTGGTGAGGTTGAAGAGCAGCCTCGGTAAGGCGGCGGCCGAAGTCGGTCTGGATGCGGGCACGGGAGGACTCGATCCAGCCGGGCGACAGTTCGATGTGGCAGTCAGCTTCGGTGACCACCTCCAGCAGCGGGAGGACGTACACGCTCGCATCGCAGAACGGCGATGGCTTCAGGTCGGCAGCCTTGGGCGAGGCTGCAGTGTTCAGGCGGCGGGAGTGAGTAGTTCGGCGATTGCGTCGAGGAGGCCGGCGGTGCCGGATTCGCGGGTGGAGGGGGCGTCGTTGTCGAGGTGGACGCCCTGTTCGGCGAAGGTGAGGTGGGTGCCGTTGTTGGTGGGTTCGAAGACGATTGTGGTGATTGATGTTGAGGCGTGGGCTCCGTCTAGCCACATGTCGTAGGTGTAGACGATTCGCTCGGTGGGCCTGATGTCGGTGTAGGTTGCGCGGAAGCGGGATAGTGGGCCGCCCTCGCCGCCCGTAGCCGCCCTCGCCGTCGTCGATTGTTATTCCGCCGACTTGGAAGTCGTCGCTGCCGAAGCACTTGCGTTTGAGTTCGGGGTCGGCGAAGGCGGCCCACACGCGATCGACCGGGACCGGGTAGTCACGCTCGAGTACGAACGTGGCCTGGGTCTGGGAGTGATCGGTGGCGGATGGTTCCCGGCTTGCGGTTGCCTAGGGCAAACGTTCGGCACGCATCATTCGGGGTACGTCGAATAGTTTGCGTGGTGGTGCCAGCAGGGTTAGCGTCGCCATCGTGTTGCGTAGGGCAACTATTTGTCGAGTGGAAGGTTGCTTGCTGATGAGATCGATCGGGCGGTTGGTGGCGATGGGTGCGGCCACGGTGGCTGTGGTCGCGGGGGGCGCGACGGTGGCTCAGGCGCAGGTCGAGTCTGTTCACACTGTCACCTGTGCGACCCAGGATGAGTGCATTCAGAAGCAGAACATGTACCGGCATTACGGTTATGCGGTGTCGGACGTCTGGTACCGGGATCCGGACTCGACCTGTGCTCCGGAGTGGCCTTGTGCTCCGGGTTGGCAGTTCCAGTGGTCGGAGTAGACGTGACCGTTGGACCGGTGCGGTGAACGGGCGGGTGGCATCCCCTCTCGGAGGTGGGATGCCACCCGCTGTCGGATCGGGCTCGGGACGTTCGTTGGAGGAATGTAGGGCCGCCACGAACGGCGCCCACGAGCGAAGGAGACCGCGATGAGCGCCATCTTTACCTACGACATCTTTTCCAGCTTCGACGGCTACGGTTCGCCCACCGGTACGTTCGGTGGCTACTGGGGCAAGCAGGGTCCGGAGTTCCTCGAGCACCGCCTGGCTCAGTTCGGCGAGAAGCAGCGGCTGGTGCTCGGCGGGAACACTTATCGCCTGTTCGCGGCGATGCTGGCGTCGAGTCCCGAGGGCGCCGAGGTGCATGATCCGTGGGTCACCCGGATGGTGAACCTGCCCACCACGGTGGTGTCGAACACGCTGCAAGGACCGCTCGACTGGCCGGATGGGACCGTACTGAGCGGCGACCCGGTCGAGACCATCGCGCGGCTCAAGGAGGAGTCGGATGTGCCGCTGCGCTGCCACGGCAGCCTGACTCTCAATCGCACGTTACTGGCGGCCGGCCTGGTCGACCGCATCCAGGTCACGGTGTTCCCGGTGATCAACGGCCGCGACCAGAGCCCGGCGGACCGCCTCTTCGACGGCACCGGCGACTTCGACCTGGAGCTGATCGAGAGCCACACCCTCGACGGCCACACGCAGGAGATCACCTACCGGCCGACCCCGCGCTCCTGAGGGCAGGCCGGGTAATTGCGGTGCATCGGTGCGGTGCCGGGGCCTAGATTGCGTCGGTGGAGCTTTCGCGTCTTGGGGTGCCGACGGGGCCGATGGTTCGGGTCCATGGTGGGTTCGCCAATCGGATGTACCGGCTCGACACCGATCAGGGGTCGTTCGCGGTGAAGGAGTTGACCGTCGACGATCGTCGCTGGAGCCACCAGGTCGAGGACGTGTTCAGGTTCGAGCGGGCGGCGTTCGCTGCTGGTATCCCGATGCCGGAGCCGATCTTGGCGGACCGGCACACGGTCGTTCACCGGTGGGTTGCCGGAGAGAAGGTGCCCGAGGCGCCGGTATCGGTGGCGTACGCGTTCGAGATCGGTGCGATCCTCGCGCGGATCCATGCGCTGGACGTCGAGTGGACCCGGGGGCCGGTCGAGGATCCGGCAGCACGCGACTGGCCCGAGCTCGCCGAGCGAGCGGCGGCGACCGGACAGCCGTGGGCCGACGAGCTCGCCTCCCAGGTCGAGACGTTTCTCGCGATCGCCCGGTACGTCGACACCTGCGAACGGCCGGGCCCCGTCGTGCTGACCCACCGGGACATCCAGCCGTGGAACCTGCTGGCGAGAGACGGCCGGCCGGTCGTGCTCGACTGGGAGCTCTCCGGACTGCTCGACCTGTCCGGTGAGCTCGGCTCGACTGCGCTGAGCATTGCGAAAGGCCCAGGCCTCGACGAGATAGAACCTGCCGTCTTCCGTTCGGTCCTCGACGGCTACGTCGCGGAGGGCAGAGTGGTCCCGCCGTCCGGTCCGAGCTGGTTCGTGTTCATGATCGATGGCTGGCTGGGGCATACGAGGTGGAACATCCTCCGCTGCCTCGCCGGTGTCGAGGCGGGGACCGGCCCTGAACTTGCGCTGTCGCACGAGTCCGTGTGGAACGGCGTACGCGGCCTCCCTGACCTCTTCGGCCGGCTTCGGGACCTCGAGACCCTGCTCCCGTGACAGCTCCCCGGTCTTGCTGCCGGCGCGGAGTCTGACCCACCGGTCCGGTTTGATGGTAGGGGCGGGGGTAATTACCTTCTGTAGTGAAGCCGAGGCGGTGGGTGTGGAACCGGCTGGGTGAGGGGTGCGTCGGAGTGATTCGTTGAGTCCAGCGCTGGTGGAGGTGGTGCGGCGGTGTTGTTCCGGGTGTTGGGGCCGGTGGAGATCGATGGCACCGATGCGGTGAGTTATATCCGTGCCGACAAGCCTCGGGCGCTGCTCGCGCTGTTGTTGGTGAAGGCGAATACCTGGGTCGGCGTCGGCGAGATCGTTGACACCGTCTGGTCCGGTAAGACGCCGCCGGTGTCGGCTGAGCGCAACATCGGTACGTATATCTGGCAGCTCCGCAGGGCGCTCCCACCTCTTGGTGTGGATGGTCAGCGGATCGAGAGTCGTTCCAAGGCGTACCGGATTCGTGTCGAGGCCGGCGAGCTCGACTCCGATCGCATGCAGGCGTTGCTGGATTCAGGTGGGGCTGCCCTGACAGCTGGGGATGCCCAGACGGCGCTCAAGCATCTGGAGGAGGCGCAGTCGCTCTGGCGGGGTACGCCGTACGAGGGGCTCGTCAGGGACCAGCACCAGCCGGAGGTGACTCGGCTGACGGAGCTGCGCTGGTCGGTGCGTGAGCGGTTGGCCGATGCCTTGATCGGTACGGCGCGGTTCGCCGACGCGGTGGCGCTGTGCAAGAGCCTCACGACTGAGGACCCGCTGCGGGAGACGAACTGGGCGCGACTCCTGGTCGCCTACCGGGACGCAGGGCGTCGGGCTGACGCATTGGCGACGTACCAGAAGGCCAGGGCTGCCCTGGTGGATGAGCTGGGTACTGAGCCTGGCCCGGAGCTGCGAGGGCTTCAGCAGGAGTTGCTGGCCGACGTACCCGAGCAGCCGAAGGCCAAGCCGCCAGGAGGACCTGACGCATACGTGCGGACCGTACTGGAGGCCGCGGCTGCGCTGGATGGAGAGCATGCAGCCGCAGCGCGCCACTGGTTCAGCACGCGGCACGCGGAGGTCACCGGTGCTATCCGCCAGTTGCTGGCGGACGAGGACGTGACCAACGCCTGGCTGCTGACCAGTGCGCTGCACCAGTACGTCGAGATCGGCGGTGACGTTCCGAACTGGACCTCGCTGGTCGCTGTCGTCGCCGGCGCGGCATCTCACAGCAAGGATTGGTACGGCGAACTCATCAGCCGCAACATCCTCGGAAGCGCCCTGACGCGTGCCGGGCGGATCAGCGCCGCACGGGCCGAGTTCACGGCCGCGTTGGGCATCGCGTCGGTGCACGACGACCGGGACGCCGAGGGGACCGTACTGATCAACCTGGCGATGGCCGAGGCGAGTGGTGGTGCCCACCAGCAGGCCGCGGAGTACTTCCGCCGCGCACTGCGGCTGCTCCCGGAAGGCCCTACCGCCGCACAGGCCCGCCAAGCCCTGGCTGACCTCGGTGAACCTGGGGACCCTGCCCGGTCCACAGTGGCCTCTTGAGGTCAGCCTCCGGCCGGATGTATCGCCGCTGTACCGCAGCTGGACAAAGGAAAGGCACGTTAGCCCCATGACTCGCCTCGCCCGTGCGATCCGCCGCCCCGTCGCGTGGTGGACGATCGCGGCCCTGGTCCTCGGGACGTTCATCGGGTACTCGGCCCTCGGCCGCGGCGCCCCGGCCGTCGCGTTCCAGCAGGCCGGGCACTGGGTCTACAACGCGACCCTCGGCGCGGTCTTCCGGGTCGACGGCGGCGGTAAGAACGTCGACGCCGAGGTCCGTGGTGTCCAGGCGGAGGCCGGCAGCCAAGTCGTCCAAGGCACGACCAACGGGTACGTCGTCCGCGCCGACGGTGTGATCGTGTTCGGCAAGTCGGACCTGCGGGTGAAGACCACCGTCCGGATCGGCATCCCGGAGGAACCGATCGGTATCGAGGCCCAGAGCGGCCCGTACCTGGTCTACCGGCAGCACGGCCAGATCGTCCGCCTCGGTGACCAGCAGCAGACGGTGACCGTGGGCAGTGTGGTGTCCAGTGCGGTCGCTACGGCCGACGGTGCGCTCTGGCTGCGCGATGCGGACCACTTCTGCAAGCTGGCGCCTTCGTCAACCACGCTGGCGTGTGAGCTTCCTGCTCAGGCAGGAGACGCAGGAGCGCTGTTGAGCGTGGCCGGCAAGCCTGCGTTCGCCAACCTGAGCAAGCGCACCCTGACGCCGCTGACCGGTGACAAGGCCGGCCGCGCGGTGCCAATGGACGTCAGCGGCGCTCTTCCGACCACGTCCGTCGTGGCTCAGTCGGACGTCAACGGACGTATTCCGATCCTCGCCGGTCAGCGACTGCTGCTGGTCGACGCGGCAGGCGCCAAGACGGCCGAGAGCATCAACCTGCCGCCGGGACGGTACGACGCGGTCGCAGCGACCGGTGCGGCTGTCGCAGTGCTCGACACCGACAAGCGCGTCGTACGGACCTTCGCGGCGGACGGCAAGCCGCTGCACACACACGACCTCGGTAAGAAGAAGGGCGACCACAAGGGCGGGCCGCGGGTCACGGCCGGGCAGGACGGCCGGCTGTACATCGACGACGAGACCGGCGAGGTGGTCACCGTGGTCGACGGCGACGGGTCGGTCAGCGAGGTCGACGTCGACGGTGGCAACAAACCGGTGTCGCCGACGGCCTCGGAGACACCGACGCCAACCCCGACCAACAGCCCGACCCCGAGCAATACGCCGACGTCCACACCGACGTCCACGCCGACGCACCGCCCGATCCTGCCGCCGGTCCAGGTGACAATCGGCAAGCCGCGGGCGACCGAGACCGTCACGCCGCCGGACCCCAAACCGGGGCGGACCCAGACCACCAAGCCGACCGACAAGCCGACCGACCGGCCGACCACGCGGCCGACGACGAAACCGACCGTCAAGCCGACCAAGCCGACGGTTCCGCCGGCGGCCGCTCCCGGTGCGCCGAGTGGTGTGACGGCCAAGCCCGGCAGCGGCAAGGCGACCGTCACCTGGAACGCGGCCCGCGCGAACGGCGCCGCGGTCTCCAGCTACAAGGTGAGCTTCCGAGTCGCACCAGGCACCTATGTCATCGGTCTGCCCGCGTCGGGTTCGGTCACCGTCTCCGGCAGTTCCCGCAGCCACAGCTTCGACCAGTTGCTGAACGGTGGCGGCTACATCTTCACGGTCTCCGCGACGAACCGGGTCGGGACGGGGCCGGCGGTGGACTCCAAGGTGATCTCGATCAACGGCTCGGCCGAGCCGCCGGGTCCGCCCACGAAGGTCACCGCGGCCGCCAAGCCGGACGGCTCCGTGGACGTGTCCTGGACCTCACCGAGCACCACGGACTACACGCTCTCCGGCTACACAGTGATCGGCTCAGACGGTACGAAGACGCAGGTGGCGACGTACCTGACCTCCACAACGCTCAACCCGGCGAAGGGCAAGGCCGTGAGCTACCGGGTGACAGCCACGAACAGTGCCGGTACGTCGGCCAAGTCTGCCGCTACACGCACCGTCTACCCGTACGGCCCGGCCGCTGCGCCCAAGGTGACTGCTACACCGGGTATCGGCGCTGTATCACTCAGCTGGACCGCTCCGAACCTCAACGGTGGTCAGCTGGTGCACTACGTCGTCTCAGCGACCGGCCAGGCTGACAGGACCGTGACAACGACAAGCACGCGCTACACCAGGCTCACGTCGCTCCAGCTCACCTTCACGGTCAAGGCGATCACCCGTGAGCGCAACAACTCGAGCAGCACGACCGCGACCGGTACGGCCGGCTCTACAACGGCTACTCCGACCGCAGGTGCTCCTGCATTGCCTCCGGCAAGCGCTCCGGCCGGGGTCGTACGACGTACCGCGCGGCGACGGAAGGACAGGTAGTGCGAGACATCGACCCGCAGCAGGCCTACGAGCTGATCGCGGCCAACGTGCAGCGCGTGATCCGCGGCAAGCCGCAGGTGGTGCGGCTGGCGGTGTCGACGCTGTTCGCCGGCGGGCACCTGCTGATCGAGGACCTGCCTGGTCTGGGTAAGACCAGCCTGGCCAGGAGCCTCGCGCGCAGCATCGGTGGTCGCTGGAGCCGGATCCAGTTCACGCCCGACCTGCTGCCCGGCGACATCACCGGTGTGGTGGTGTACGACCAGGGCCAGGGCCGGTTCGTGTTCCACCCGGGCGGCGTGTTCGCGAACATCGTGCTCGCCGACGAGGTGAACCGCGGCACGCCGAAGACGCAGTCCGCGCTGCTCGAGGTGATGGCCGAGCGGCAGGTCACCGTGGACGCGAACACACATCACGTACCGGACCCGTTCATGGTGCTGGCCACGCAGAACCCGATCGAGATGGAAGGCACGTACCGGTTGCCCGAGGCGCAACTGGACCGTTTCCTGCTCCGGATCGAGATCGGGTACCCGGACCACGACGCCGAGGTCGAGGTGGTCGCGCTGGACGGTGCCGGTCCGACACCGGACGACCTGGAGCCGGTGATCGACCCGGAGACGCTGCGTTCGGTCGTGGCGGCGGTCAAGTCCGTGTACGTCGACGAGGCGGTGATGGCGTACGCGGTCCGTCTCGCTGCGGCGACCCGTCTGCACAGTGCGGTCCGGTACGGCGCCAGCCCGCGCGGGAGCATCGCCCTGGTCCGGGCGGCCCGGGCGATCGCGGCCACGGACGGCAGGTCGTTCGTGACACCGGACGACGTCAAGAACATCGCCCACCCTGTTCTTGCGCATCGGCTGGTGCTGACCGCGGACGCGACGTTGGCTCGCCGTACGGCGGAGAGCGTGGTGGACGACGTACTCGAAGACACTCCGGCGCCGGGTAATCCGGTACGACGTGATCTCAAGCGGGCGCTTGGCGTCGTGCCATGAGCACGCGGCTCACGCTACGAGCCTGGGGAGTGCTGGGCGGTTCCCTTGCCCTACTGGTCGCGGGACAGTTGCTCGGGTACCCGGTGCTGCGTGTACTGGCCGGTGCAGGTCTCGCTGTTGTGCTGGTCAGCGTGTTGACCGTAGTGCGCCGTCCCAAGGTCACCGTGGAGCGTGTACTTTACCCAGACCGCGTGGAGTGCGGGCAGCCTGCACTAGCGCGGCTCGTGGTGCGTAACGAGTCCTCACGGCGACAGCCGGCGTTTGTTGCCGCTGACTGCGCTGGTCAGCACCAGTCCGAGGTCTCTGTAGCGGCCCTGGCGCCTAGTGGCGTTGCGACGTACCACTACGAGCTGCCGACGTCTCGAAGAGGACCCGTCTCCGTAGGCCCTCTGTTGCTGCGTCGATCCGACCCGTTCGGCCTGGTGTCGTGTCGCGTGTCCATCGGTGACGCTGCGACGCTTCTGGTGCATCCGAAGCGGTACGCCGCACGTACGGCGTCCGGCATCCGGCAGCGGCACCACTTCGAAGGGCCGGTGTCCGCGGGACCTCTGCGCGGGTCGATCGACCTGCGTCGGCTGCGTGAGTACGTGCCGGGCGATGAGGTCAGGCACGTGCACTGGAAGGCGTCTGCGCGTGCAGGGCGGCTGATGGTGCGTGAGTACGTCGACCCGGATCAGCCGCGGCTGCAGGTGCTGCTGGATACGCGTACGTCGGTGTTGGCCGCTGAGCAGTTCGACACGGCTGTCTCGGTGGCTGCGTCGGTGCTGGTCGTTGCTGCGCAGTCCGGACAGCGGCTGCGGCTCACCACGCCGTGCGGTACGGACCACGACGTACAGTCCGTCAGCGATCTGCTCGACGAACTCGCTCGGGTCGAGCAGTCGGCCACCACAACCAACCTGCTCGAGTCGCTCCCACTCACCAGGGACGGGGGAGCGCTCGTCGTACTGACTGGTGACGCTCCTGATCTGCCGAGCCTCAAGTCGAGCTATCGGCCCGTGGTGTACATCGACGTGACGCATGAGCAGTCGGCGCTGCACACTGCTGCCGGAGTACACCTCATCCACGCCGACAACGCTCAGAACGCAGTAGACGCCTGGAACGCCGTACCGGCATGACACGACGGCTACCGATCCTTGGAGTGCTCGCCGCTGCTGTCGTAGCGGGCCTCTTGTTCTCGCCGCTCTTCGGTGCGACGGCTGTGCTCTGGCCGATGCTTGCGGTCGCCGTCATCGTTTACCTGATCGAGGAATCGATCCTGCACCGCCCGCAGCTCGCCCGCTGGCGAGTGCCGTTGACGCTGGTCGGTGGCGTTGTCGCGTTGCTGGCCGTCATTCCTGGCGCTGCGCGTCGCCCCCTGTCGTTGTGGGATGCGGTGACGTCTGGCTGGCGTCGTACGCTCGAGTCGACCTGGCCCGCCAGTCCGGTACCTGATCTCGTCGCGTTCGTACCTCTGCTGGTTCTTCTTGCCTGCCTGATCGGTACGCGCGTTCTACAACGCTCACGACTGCTGGCGTTGCTCCCTGCTCTCGTAGTAGCTGGCCTCTCCCAGGCGTACGTCACTGTGACCGGTGTAGATGCACTGCTGGTCGGGCTGGCGCTCGCTGGCTGCTGTGCGCTGGTCCTGCTGGACTGGCCGAGCGACCGCGGCTCCTGGAGCCGACTGATCGCTGCGCTCGCCGCCATGGCTGTAGGCGCAACCACGCTCGACGTGGCATTGCCTGCGTCCACAGCGCTCCACCTCCCGAAGCCGAGTCCTCCGGACTCGCCCACTGTGCTGAGCAATCCGCTGACCGAGATCGCCGAGAGGCTGCGCTCTCCGGACACTGTGGTCTTCACAGCGCGTGCTACCGGACCTGTAGATCGTTGGCCGGTGATCGCGCTGGACACGTTCGACGGCGTGACCTGGACGGCATCACCGAAGTTCCAACGACTCGGCCGTGAGCTACCGCTCGACTCACACGTGACCGTTCCGGTACGACGGCAGTCCGCGGACGTAGCGCTCGCCGACTGGTCCTTGCCGTGGCTGCCCAGTCAGAGCCGTACGTTGTCCGTGGTGGACGACCGGCCGCTCCTGGTCGACCCGTCGTCCGGTGCGTTGCTGGCGGAGCAGGCGCGTCCGTCGCAGTACCGCGTGAACTGGGCCGAGCCGACTGTGGATGTGGATGCGCTGGCGTCCGCGGGCGTCGACTCGGACCTGGCCAGCGGTGACGATCTCGGCGAGGTGCCTGCTGGGATCGACGACCTGGCCCGGAGCATCGCCGGCGACGTCCGGCCGTCGTTCGAGCTCGCACTGGTCCTCGAGAAGTACCTGCGCACCAACTACAAGCTGGCCACAGGCGACAACCTGCCGACCGGCCACGGGTACGCGCAGCTCAGCTACTTCCTCACGAAGAGCAAGCGCGGTACGTCGGAGCAGTTCGCGGCCGCGTATGTCGTGATGGCCCGGCTGCTCGGGCTGCCCGCACGGCTGGTCGTCGGGTTCAGGCAGCCGAACACCGCGAGCCCTGATGGCACGTACGTGGTTCGCAACCGCGACGTGCTTGCGTGGCCGGAGGTGGCCGTCACAGGTGTCGGCTGGGTACCGGTCGACCCGACTGGTACGGCGACGTCCAAGGCGGGCAGTGGCGGTCTGGCCGGTGCAGCCGAGACCGTACGCAAGCAGTTGCCGTCCACGAAGGAGATCGAACGCGAACACCAGTCCGAGCCGACGCTGCCCGCGCCCAAGGCTCCGACGACGTACCGCTTCCCGGGCTGGACCGCGTTGCTGATCGTTGGCGGCGCACTGGTCGTCGCGGCGTTGCTCTGGCTCCTGGGAGTCCCACTGGCCAAGGCAGTACGTCGCCGGCGCCGCCGCAGGCACGGGACGCTCGGGGCGTGGGCAGAGGCTCGTGACCTGCTCCGGGATCACGGCATGCGCGTTACGCCGGCGGCGACCGCACGGGACCTCGCACGGGACTCCGACGGTGCGGTTTCGCAGGCGATGACGTTGCTGGCCGGATGCTTGGACCGGGCGCTCTGGTCGGGGCAGGACTCCGATCCGGATCGGGAGTTCGCGTGGTCCGCCGTCCGGAAGGCACGGCGGGGTCTGGCCGAGGGACGGTTGTCGCAGCGGATCCGGACTACGCTCAACGCGCGCAGCCTCGTGGGCTGATCAACGCCCCTCGCACTGCGCGTCGCGGATCGGCCGGGTCTGCGACTGGGCCGGGTTGATGCCGTCGGTTGCCTGGACCGCGAAGCAGTACGGCACGCCAGGAACCACATTGACCTTGTACTTGGTTCGCTTGTAGACCAGTGTCGTCTCGGCCTTCTTGCCGGGCTGTGCGACGACAACTGCGTAGTTCACGTCCGACGGACCGCTCCAACTCAGGTCGACGTACGTGCTGTGGTCAGCAGGCGGGTTGAGCGTGACGACGAGTGTGGGCGTGCTCTGCGTCGGAGTGGGCGCGCTGATCGGCGGGTCCTCGGTCTGGTCCTTGCGGTTGACCAGGGCGAACGTCGTCACCAGCGCGGCGGCAAGCACGACGCCTCCGGCAACCAGCAGCCAGTTGCGACGCTTGGCAGGTGACTGGGTGGGAGCAGCTGGCTGGGTGGGAGTTGGCCGCGGTGCCGGGGCCTGCTGCGTAGGTGGCGCAGCGACAGGTGGCGACGCAACAGCCGGGGCCACGGTCTGCCGCGGCGGCTGCGAGGGCTGCGGTGCCGGTGGGATCCCGGGCGGGGCTGCCGGTGGGTTGGTTGCCTGGGGCCACGAAGGGAGGTTCTTGCGCTTCAGCACGGTCGGTCGCGGCCGCAGCGGCATCGCCGGCGCCGCCTTGGTGACGGTGGGAACCGGCCGCGCTGGAGGCATCGGCGTTGTCGAGGCTGCGAGCGCCGTCAGGGCAGCCGCTACCTCCGCAGCGGACCCTGGTCGCTTACCAGGGTCTTTCTCCAGCAGGCGCGCGATCAGCCCGGCGAAGGCGTCCGGCAGTACGTCGAGACGTGCGGGCGGCTCGTTCAGTACTCGGAGGATGTGCTCGCCGGCCGTCTCACCCATACGGGCCGCGAGCGGAGGCTTCCCGCTGATGGCGGTGTACAGCACTGCACCGAGCGCGTACAGGTCTGAGGAGGCTGTGAGCGTTCCGTCCCGCAGGGTCTCCGGAGCGATGTACAGCTGACTCGGAGAGTTCAAGGCCGCGTGGCCGGTGTGTTGGCTGAGCCCTAGCGTCAAAGCCGTCAGCTGTGGCCGGCCGTCAGGCAGCAGCACCACTGCGCCAGGTGTGAGGCCTCCGTGCACCAACCCGGCCGCGTGGATCGCTCCGAGGCCCTCAGCGAGCTGCTGGCCGAGGACGGCCAAGTCGGCAGGTGAACTGAGCTGGTCGCGAAGGCGGTCCGCCAGCGTTCCCGCGTCGGCCGTAGTGATCAGGTACGGGTAACCGTCGGTCAGGCCCGGCTCCAGGACCCGGGCCACCTGTGGGTGGTCGACGCCCTGCAGGGTCTTCGCCAGCTTCGCGAACGTGGCAGCCGTACCAGCGTCGACGCGTACCTGGTACACCAGCGCGCTGACGGTCGTCCCTTGCCGTAGGCACCGGTACACCTGAGGCATTCCGGACCGAACCAACTCCACGTCGGTACAGCCGGGAACGGCCGGTCCTGTGTCTGTCACGTTCTCCATCTTCCCGTGCGAACAGGTCGTCTGCTGCGACACCGGCCGCTGTGGCCACACTCTGGCCACATGCTGCAAGCAGCCTCCCGCAGCAGGAGCCGCCTGCCACTGTGACGTGTATGACCACGTTGATGTTCCCGATCGGCCACTGCCTCGGGACGCACTACACCGCGGAGGACCAGGTCCAGCAGGTGCGGCTCGGAGGGGAGATCGTGGGGCTGACCGCCGACGAGTTCGCGGTCTGGTCGCTGGCACACGGTCTGACCGACGACCGCAGCCCGTGGGAGCGCGAGCGTGTCACCGACCTGCTGAGCCACCACGAGATCCCAGACGTTCTCGACCAGCTGGCGGCCAGGAACCTGCTGACCGAGGTGGACGTGGACAGACCTGACGACTTCGCTGGTCGTCACCGCTTGCTGCCGTTGCACCTGGGCCTCGGCAACACCGCAGAGCTCACTGCGGTCTTCAGAGTGGGTACGACCGAGCTGCCACTCGCTGCGATGACCGAAGCGATGTACCGCCTCTGGCTGTCGTCCCACCTGGCTCCCAATCTGCTGATCGCGTGCAAGGAGCATGACGTGGACCTCAGCGCCGTACTGAGCTCGTTGCATGCGCTGCTTGCGCCCGGTGCTGCCTGCCTCGACCTCTCGACCACGGAGGACCAGCCATGATCTTTCCCGTAGGACACGGTGCCGGACCGCAGGTTGTCCGGGTCGGCCGTACGACGGAGCAGCTCAGCGAACCGGAGTTCGATGTCTGGAAGCTCGCGCACCAGGTCACCGACGAGGAGGCGCTGCTGGATGCGGACGCGCAGTACGTGGAGGAACTACTGCGCCGCGGCCTACTGGTACGGGTCGAGGACGTGACCGCGTTCGCGCAGCAGTACCGGTTGCTGCCGTTGTTCATCGGTCTCGGCAATCATCCCGACGAGCCCGGCCGGTTCGCGATCGGCGTACCCGGTCTGGAGCCGCTGGCGGTCGTGGATGCGCAGAGCTACGAGCTGTGGCAGTGGGGCTGGGTAGCGCCGTCGCTGTGGGCGCAGTGCGAAGTCCTGGCCACCATCGGCGAGCAGCCGCAGGTCCTGGACGGAGTGTCCGCGCTGCTCGCCGACTACGTCGCCGTACTCGACCCGGTGTCATGACACCGCAGCGGTCACGTCGTCCAGCCGCAGCGTGCGCAGCTCGCTGATGCCGGGCATGCCGCCCAGCCGGCGCAACCGTTGCGACTGGGCCTTCCGGACCCGGTCGAACAACCGGCGGGCGTCGCGGGCGTTGCCGAAGTTCGCGGCCTGCGACACTGCGGCGAAGTGGCGCTGCAGGATGGGTTCGGCGTTGTCCTCCAGGTCGTACTCCTGGGCCGCGACCATGCGCTGCACGATCAGCGTGAGCTCGTCCGGGGAGTAGTTCTCGAAGTCGATCGTCTTGGAGAACCGGGACGCCAGGCCAGGGTTCGCGTCCAGGAAGCGCAGCATCTCGTCGCTGTACCCAGCGACGATCACCGCGGCCTCGTCGCGGTGGTCCTCCATCAGCTTGACCAGGGTGTCGATCGCCTCCTGGCCGAAGCTGTCGTTCTCGGCACCGGCCCTGGACAGCGTGTAGGCCTCGTCGACGAACAGGACCCCGCCGTTCGCGCTCTCGAACACGGTGGTCGTCTTCTCGGCGGTGTGACCGAGGTACTGCCCGACCAGGTCGCGTCGCGCCACCTCGTTGAACTGCCCTTTCGGCAGTACGCCGAGTGCGGCGAGCAGCTTGCCGTAGATACGCGCCACGGTCGTCTTGCCGGTACCAGGGGCGCCCGCGAAGACCAGGTGGTGACTCAGACTGCCGACCGGAAGCCCCGCTCGTCGCCGCCACTCGTTGACCTGGATCTCGTCGATCAGGCTGCGTACTTCGTCCTTCACACTCGCCAGGCCGACCATGGCATCCAGCTCCGCGAGCAGCGACTCAACGTCCGCGCCCGTGGGGTCGTCGGTGATCACACGGGCATCTAGCTGTTCAGCAGCCGTCACAGCGACCAGTTCAGGTTCTGCCAGTTCGAGAGCAGGCTCAGCCGTGTTCTCCCAACGGCAGGCCACCACCTCACCTCGGCAGCGTCGCCCGTACGCCACAGCTGGTCCGGCCACGTCGCGGACCACCGTGTGGCGTAGTACCGCTGTGGAGTCGTAGGCGATCAGAATGCCGGCTTCCGACGTACCGGTGACCTCGCAGCTCTCGATGGTCGGCCGGGCGTACTGGTACGTGTAGATGCCGCGGCGTCCGCAGTCGGTGATCTGGCACTCACGTAGTACGACGGTCGCGCCGAGACGGACGATGACGCCGTCGGCAGAGACACCGGTCACCTTGGTGTGCTCGACCGTCGCGGTGCAGTCCTCCAGCACCAGGCCGTGCTCGCCGCCGTTCACGTGGCAGTGCGTTACCGACACCTCGGCCGGACCGGTGACCTGCACGACCGGACCGAAACCGGCAGACAGCGCACACCGCTCGGCTTGTAACGTGCCACCGTCGAGCTGGAGCGCAGGTGCGTCGCCGGCCTGGATGGTGAGGTCGCGGAGTGTGAGCCGGCCACCGGCGCCGCGCAGTACGGGTGTCGGTGAGGTCGTTGCGTCGATGACCACGTCGCCGTCGGCGGACAGTGTCACCGAACGGTCTGCGAGGTCGATGGTCTCGCGATAGACACCGGGCGCGATCGAGATGACGGCGTCGTCGGGTGCGTCGAGTACGGCGGCCCCGATGCTCGGGTACGCGCCCGGGCGGTCTGGCGACACCAGCAGCGTGCGGCTCATCGCGTACCCACCCAGCCGCGCTCGGACGCCTTCAGGCCGGCCTGGAACCTGCTCTGCGCACCGAGCCGCGCCATCATCTCGGACACCATCCGCCGAACCGTTCTGACCGAGACGCCGAGCTGTGCGGCCGCTGACGCGTCGGTGCCGCCGTCGCTGAGCAGTGAGAGCACCTCCCGTTCGCGGACGGTCAGACCGGACGCGTCGCCCAGACCCGTCGGCTGACGCAGCGGAGTGGCCGCGTGCCAGACCCGTTCGAACAGCTCGGTCACCGCACTGACAGCCGCGGCCAGCCGGAGGATGCTGACCGCTCCGCGACCACTCCGGTCGGCCGGGAGCGCGACGGTCGCAGTGTCGACGATCATTGCGCAGAGCGGGACAGAGGTCGCCGTACGGACCTGGGCGCCGTTCCGGGTCAGCTGCTGCAGCCGCCGCGCGAGCATCGGGTCAGTGCGTGCGGCGTCGGGCACGAGGATCCGGTAGCGCACAGGCGGAGCCAGTACGCCGGTGCCGAGCTCGCGGAGGCCTGCGATCGGGTCGGCGAGGGCGGCGGTGGCGGGAGTGCTCACCAGCACCTCACCGGCCGCCGACTTCAGCAGACCCGCGATGGTGCGCTGGGCCGCGGCCGGGCTGCCGGCCCAGTCGAGTGCGCCGTTACTGTCGCCCAGCGGCGCCGGGTGCCGGCGGGAGAACTCACCGGCGATCTCGGCCGCGGCGACCCGGCTGCGCTCCAGGTCGCGGGTGACCCGGGCGAGGTCGGCCTCGCGTTCGGCGAGCAGTGGGGTCAGGCTGAGCCGCGGGTTGAGCGGACGAACCACGTCACCGGAGCTGTCCCGGGCCAGCAGGCCGAGAGCGGTGAGGTGCCGGACGACCTCGTGGGTGGACTCGCTGTCGAGACCGAGCCGCTCGCCGAGCTCGGCGGCGGTCCAGGACGGCCGCTCGAGCACCACCAGGTAGGTGCGCTCGGCGATCGCGTCGACGCCCAGGTGGGCGAGCCGCAGCCCGGTGGCGCGGGCCGGCGGAGTGGCCTGGAGCGAACTGTTCTGAACGGCACGCGGGTAGCGGACGGCACGGGGGTAGGCAGCGCCTTCGACGGGCTGTGACTGGGACACGGGACACCTCGCTGGGATCGGTGAGTCGGACGGACTCGGTGGTGAACACCAGAACCATCGCGACCCGCCGTCCAGCGGGAATCTTGCCGCTGTCCACGCCTGGTACAGCGGCACTCACGGCGATACAGCGGCTGTCCAGCGGCCCGGATACAGCCGATGTACCGAGTGGTGTATCAGGGCAGGGCAGCCACTAACGCGGACCGGTGCCGGCCGGTCTGCGGTACGGCGGCCGACGTCAGCGGAGCACCCGCCGGAGCGAGGACCAGGGCGTGGTCCAGGTCGCTGGACGTGCTGACAGCGACCGCTGCGGCCTGCTCAAGAGCGAGGTGCGCCGGTACGGCGTACATCCGGAAGCGGCTCGGCCCGACGGCCAGCGCGTCCCACTCCTCGGTGAGCTCCTGGGGCGCCAGGGCCGCCAGTACGTCGGCCAGCTCGTTCGGCTCAAGTGGGATGCCCCGGAAGTTGCGACGGCGTAGCCGTCTGGTCAGCCGACGGACAGTGTTCGTGAGCAGCAGCTCCAGCTCGGCGTCCTGGGGCCGGTCAGCGGACCGGAGGGCGGTCAGGGCGATCCAAGCCCGGCCAGGGCGGCGCAGCAGCTTCAGCCGCAGACCGGTGTGCTCGTCCAGCAGCTCGGCCGGGGTCAGCTCGGGAGGCACGTCGGTCTCCAGCAGAACCGTGATCCCGTCGGGCCGGACGATGGTGCCCGCGCCGTCCTCGAGCTCGCCCCGTGCCCCCTCCATCGCGACGAACCGGGTACCGCGTACCAGATACGCCACAGCAAGGTGGAGCCACTGGTAGGACCACAACCCGCGCCGCCAGCTCGCCGTCAGCGCAACAGCGGCCGGCCCGATCAGGCCGGCGACTGCTGCGGTCACCCAGCCGCGGCCGAGGGAGGCAACAACCAGACCGGCTATCAGCTGCCAGCACACCACCTGGGCCATCCGCACTCGAGGCACACGCCGTACCTCGACCGGGGGCACGACAGTCCGGACCACAGCCACATCAGGTGCCACGGGCGGAGCGGTGACCTGCGGCCGAACAGCGGGCGGGACAGGTGCAGGCCGCGGCGGTACGACGCGCGGCGGCGCGACCGTACTCGTGACAGCTGTAGCAACGGTCGGTGTGACAGCAGCCGACGTCTGTGGGGCTGAGGTGGGTGCGGTGCTCATGTGAAGAGCTCGTCGTCCAGGACCGGGCCGGCAGCGGTACGTCGACGTACAGGCGGCAGGGTGAACTGTTCGGGTGCCTCCTGTGCCGTGCGGCCCTGAAGGTCGGGCTGGACACCGCTGTCGCGGAGCGTGTCCCGCTTCTTGTTCCCGGAGCGGGGCTCGTTGGACCCGCCGCCGCCACCGCCACCGCCGGACATCGGCGGCGCGATCGTGGGCATCGACTTTGCGGCCAAGGCCGCCGATGCCGCAGCGCGCGCCGTACCGCCGGCCAGCGCCGGCTCCGTTCCGGCCGCGATGCGTGCGCCGGCCGCCGACATAGCGCTGCCCGTTCCGGACCCTGTCGGGTGCACCGTGTTGGTCAGCGCGCCGAGCGCTCCGGCGAGCGCGCCGCCCGGCAGCCCAGCTGATGAGGGCGCGGAGACCCCGACCGTTGCCGGCAGCGTGGTCGGTGCCGTCGTGGCTCCTCCCGCCAGCGTCGGCAGGTCCGGGCTCGGTGGGATGATCGTCCCGGGCACCTTGAGGTTCGGCAGCTTGAGGTTCGGCAGCTTGGACGTGATGCCCTGCGTGTTCCCCAGGCCGCTGCTCGCCGACTGCACCAGCCCCGTGACCGTGGTCAGCAGCGTCGCGCCCTTGTTCATCGTGTCGAAGAGCTTGCCGGCCGCATCGATCACGTCGTTGACCGGCACGGCCGGCGCAGGAGAGGCCGGTATCGGCGCGCCGTTGCCTCCTGGTCCCTGCCATCCCTGGGTCGGCGTCGGTACGGCGGTCGGGGCCTGCATGACCGTGCCGACGGCTTCCATCATCCCGGCGCCGACCTGCTGCAGGCCGACCGCGACCTGCGCCGCGAACGGCCCGATGATCGGCACCGCACTCAGCGAAACGGCGGTGTCGTACCCGCTCTGCAGTGCCGGCATCACCGCCTGCGCCGCGTTCAGGGCCGTACCGCCGAGCCGCAGCGCCGCGGACATCGCGCCGGTGTACGCGGCCCACTCGCCGAGGGAGGCGAGGCTGCCGACGACCTGGCCGTTGAACGCCAGCTGCGACAGCGAGCCGATGCTGAGCGGCCACGTGGCGATGGCGGCGTTCGCAGCGCCGAGGTCGCCGTGGGTCGCGAGCAGCTGCTGGCAGGCCGAGCCCCACATGTCGGCGCCCGCGTGCCAGGGCTCGGCGCGCTGCCCGTAGAGCATCGCGGCCATCGCGTTCAGTTCCATCCCGAAGTACGCACCCATCGTCAGCTCCGCAGCTCGTCGGCGAGCGCGCGGTGCACGGTCGCGTTCGCCTGGTCGGTGGACTCGAAGCTGGTCGCGATCGACAGCGCCGCCTCGATCAGCGACGCAATGCCACCGGTCGCCTGCAGCGTGACCGAGCCGGTGTGCTCGACGCAGAACTGGACGTGCGCCTCCACGGTCGCGCTCTCCGGCATCGGGCCGGCCAGCGGCGGCGTCGCCTGGACCGTGCCGGACACGGGCGTCACGGTCGCCAGCGGTGCGAGCGCAGCGAACTGCCGCAGTTCGTCGGGCACCACGGTCAGTGTTCCGATATCCATAGTTCCTCCTAGATCCGTCAAGAGCCGATCGGGTACGTCGCAGCGGAAGGGTCGAGTGCATGACCCGCAGGGAGCCGGCTGATCAGTTCCGCGGGCAGCCGGACGACAGGTGCCTGGTCGTAGCCGAGAACACCCAGTACGTCGTGACTCGCCAGCTGGTAGCGCCGCCCGAGATCACTCACGAACGACAACGCCCCGGACCCGGCCGCTTGTGCGGGCGATGCCATGGACTCGACAACGGCCCCGTGCCCCGGCGGTACGACGACGACGTCAGGCAGCGGCAGTCCGCCCGGCCCACGTCCCGTGGTCACCCCGGCGTCGTCGGTTACGGGCACTGCGTCGGCGAGCGTGAAGCGGGGCTGGAACTGGCCATTGGCGAAGACGGCACACACCGAGGTTCCCGAGGACGCCGGTCGCGCGAAGGTCGGCCTGGTGGCAGGCAGGGCCGAGTCCGAAGTCGGCGTACCCATCCCACCGGACACCTGCGCCACCACGGCCGGGTCCAGTGGAACAGCCTCCGGCACAGCACCCGGGTACGCCTTCCGAGTAGCAGGAGCCGTTCGCTGTACGTCGTACTGCAGAGAGCTGATCGCTACTAGCTTGTCGCGTTGTAACAGGTAGTACTGCCCCTGCCCGGTCGATGTCTGTACGACGTACAGCGTGCCGACTCGCCCCGGTCGTAAGAGAGCGGACGGGGTGCCCGGGCCGGGCACGGAGATCGGGCCGAGCGGAGGACCGGACGGGATGAGGTCCAGCCAGACGGACGGGACCTGCAGCCACGCCTCGTCGTTGAGAGCGAGTGCAGCGGCCACTGTCGCCTGCTGCTGGATCAGGTGCCGGTAGCCGTGCCAGATCAGGTAGCGGCGACCGTCGGGCCCCACAGCCAGCAGAGCGTCCGCCGTTGTCCCGGACTGCTCTGTTCCCACGAGGAGAACCGACTGCACGGACGGACTGCCCGAAGAATCGACGGTCGGCTTCGCGCACATCGACCACCCGCTTGCCAGCAGCCGTCCCTTGGCAGGCAAGGAGTCCGGTGCGTCCGGGATCCCGACCCGCTGGCCACGCGGTACGCCGAGCAGCGACTTCGCCGACACCATCAGCGGCTCGCTGTACTTGTTCGCCAGCAGCAGGGCGGACACGTAGTTCGCGGCCGGGTACAGCACCCCGTCGCGGTACACGTACCGCGTGCCGGTCTCCTTCTCCACGATCACGCGGTCGCCGGACTTCCACGACGTCTTCCCGCCCGGCGAGAGCTGTCCGTACACACCGCAGCCCACCAGCACGAGTACGGCGAGCCCGATGCCGACCATCATCGCGACGATGCCGCGGCGGAACGGCGGGTACTCCGGATCGGTCTCGCGCAACAGCAGTGCATGGGTCATCCGCTGCTTGACGAACTGGTGCGACTGCAGCTGATCCCGCTTAGACGCCATCGGTCACCCACCCAGCCCACGGACGTACGCGTACAGCCCGAGCACCCACAGCACGAACGGCACCACCAGCAACACCAGTACGACCTCGGCGAGCTCGGCGTACCGAGCCAAGTACGCCCCCGGTTTGTGAAGCGCGTACCAGAGCCCAAGGAATGCAGCGACCGCGGCAAACAACAGCAGGCTGTACGGCGACTGCACGAGCAAGCAGCCGAGTCCTGCAAGGCCGGCACCGGTCAGGCTGAGGCGATGCGCCACCACAGGTAGCAGCCGTGCCCGTAGCAGACAGATGCCGACAACCAGCACGACCAGCACGCGTGCAGGCGTCGACGTGGACCGCGCCAGAACGTACAGGCAGCACGCCAGTCCAACAGCGAGCCCGGCAAGGATGCCCGTGTAAAGAGCAGCAGACCGCAATACCGCGGCGTGCACCAGGCGGCGTGGTGGTTGCGGCGCGTCCGCCAACAGGTCCGCAGTGCTCGTGGGCAGAACGGGTTTCGGCAGCCGCCCGATCCGCATGGCCAGCGGTGCTGCGACTGGGATCAAGGCGACCGCGATGGCGCCGACAACAGCAGCCGACCGCGTGCCGTCCAGGGTGCTGCCCAGCCACCCGGCGATGAGTGCGAGCACACCCACGGTCACGGCAGCGACGAACACCGCGGTATGGCGGGCGATCCCGGCGTACCCCAGCACTCCGAACAGCAACAGCGCCGCACCACCCGCAGTCAGCTGTGCCGCACCGAAGTCCGACAACCGAAGCGCTCCCGCAGCAAGCGCGAACACCAACGAGACCGCACCGGTCATCGCAGCAGCAGCCCCGTCGCCAACAGCACGCGACAGCACGACACCAATCGCCATCAGCACGCTCGCGACGATCAGCGCGAACAAGGCACTCCGGAACTCGACGAGGGCCGCCAGCAGCGCGATCGTTCCGGCGACCAACCCGCACCAGCGACTCGCTCCAGGGGTCCACGCGCGGCCGCTGGTCCGTGCGTCGGTGGCGATCGCGTCCACCAGATCGTCGTACTCCAGCTCCGGCCAGTGCTGGTGTGCCGGGGCGAGATGCAGGATCTCGCCGTCCCGGACGCCCTGCCCGGACAGGTCCCGGTGCGTCTCCAGTGCCTCGCCGTCGGGGCGGCGCAGTACCCAACCGCCTTGGAGTGCGCCGAAATCGGCGAGGTCGTCGCCGGCGTGCCGGAGGATCCCGGGCAGCACCTCGGCCACCGTCGACCGCTCCGGCAGTGCCAGGTCGATGCGGCGTTCGGGTGCGTCGATGGTGACCTTGACCAGTCCACGAATGCTCACGACGGCAACCGTGACACGCACAGCACCGCACAGCCCGGTGCTTGCAGCTTGTGGACAGTCAGCAAGTGGCCGCTACCCCCTGCGGGTCGAACCCGCGGTCTAGCGTCCTGGAACATGTCGACAGTCATCGTCAGCAGACCACCGCGGCGTGATGGTCCCGCGCTGCCGAGCGGCGACGTCACGCTGGATCCGCCGCCGGCGTTGCCGCAGCCGGCGAGCAAGCAGCTGTCGCAGTACATGATGATGGTGCCGATGCTCGCGGGCGGCGGCGCGATGGCGTTGATGTACTCGACGCTCGGCGGTGGCGGCAAGATGAGCTACATCGTCGGTGGACTGTTCGGCCTGTCCGCGCTGGGCATGGCCGCGGTCGCCTTCGCCGGCCAGGGCGCACCACGCCGCGAGATGGCCCGGGCGCGACGCGGGTACCTGAGACACCTGTCCCAGCAGCGCATCCGGGCCCGGCGGGCCGTCGTACAGCAACGGAAGGCGCTGTCGTACCTGCATCCCGATCCGACGCAGCTGTGGACGCTGGTGGAGAGCTACCGCCTCTGGGAGCGTCGCCGCAACGACACGGACTTCGCGATCGTCCGCGTCGGCACAGGAGCGCAGCCACTGGCCACACCGGTCGCTCCACCCGACACGGTGCCACTGGAGGAGCTGGAGCCACTGTCGGCCGGTGCGCTACGCCGCTTCATCACGACGTACTCCTCCGTGCCCGGACTGCCCGTCGCGATGGCGCTACGTGGTTTTGCACGTGTGTACGTCGACGGTGAGCCCGACCGTGCTCGCAGCCTCGCACGTGCACTCGTAGCGCAGCTGGCGACTTTCCACTCGCCGGACGACCTCCTGATCACGGCTGTCATCGGTCCGGAGACCAGGGCGGACTGGGAGTGGCTGAAGTGGCTGCCACACGCACACCACCCGGACAAGTCCGACGCGCTCGGTCCGATCCGCCTGATCAGCAAGAGCGTTCCGGACCTCGAGTCAGTACTGGGTGACCTGCTGGCGCAGCGGCCACGGTTCGACCCGGCTGCTACGAGTCGCGTGGACGGCCCGCACATCGTCGTACTGATCGACGGCGGGGACGTGCTCGGCTCGGACCACCTGATGACCGGCAATGGTGTCGAAGGTGTCAGTGTCATCGACCTAACCACGCCGCCGCCGCGGCTGCTCGACCGCTCTACAGTCCTGCTGGACGTCGCTGAAGACGGTGCTCTCACCAGCGTCACCATGGACGGCGAGTCTGAGGTCGGCAAGGCGGACAGCTTCACGATCCCGGACGCGGATGCCCTGGCTCGTCTCCTTGCACCGTTGAGACTGTCTGCCGGCAGCGACGACGAGAGCTTCGCCTCGGTCTTCGGCCTGACGGACTTGTTAGGTCTGGGAGACCCGTACAACTACGACACTGCGCGGCACTGGGGACCCAAGCCGAACAGGGACCGGCTGCGCGTCCGGTTCGGTGTCACCGCAGACGGTACGCCGGTCGAGCTCGACCTGAAGGAGTCCGCGCAGGACGGCATGGGGCCGCACGGGTTGTTGATCGGTGCGACCGGCTCCGGCAAGAGCGAGCTGCTCCGGACCCTGGTCCTCGCACTGGCCGCGACCCACTCGTCCGACAGCCTGAACTTCGCACTGGTGGACTTCAAGGGCGGTGCCACGTTCACCAAGCTGGACCGGCTGCCACACACCAGTGCGGTGATCACCAACCTCAACGAGGAGCTCGCACTCGTCGACCGGATGTCCGACGCGATCGGGGGCGAGCTGATCCGCCGCCAGGAGCTGCTGCGGCGGGCAGGCAACTACGAGTCCGTCCGTGAGTACGAGCTCGCGAGGGCGGCCGGGGCGGACCTCCCGGAAGTACCGACGCTGCTGGTGATCTGCGACGAGTTCTCCGAGCTCCTGTCGGCGAAGCCGGACTTCATCGACATGTTCAACCAGATCGGCCGTCTCGGTCGTGCACTCGGCGTCCACCTGCTGCTGGCCAGCCAGAAACTGGAAGAGGGCCGGCTGCGCGGTCTGGACGCGCACTTGTCGTACCGGATCGGTCTGCGGACGTTCTCCGCGATGGACAGTCGGGTGGTGCTGGGGATCCCGGACGCGTACGAGCTGCCGCGGGCGCCCGGCCACGGGTTCCTGCAGATCGGCACCGAGACGCTTGTGCGCTTCCGGTCGGCCTACGTTTCCGGTGTGCACCGGGCGGCGACTCGCACGGTTTCCAACGACACCCAGGACGATGTAGCGGAGTACACGAGCGCGTACGTATCCATGCCGGCAGCCGAGGTCCACGAACAACCGGAAGACGACGGGGTCGGTGAGAAGCTGCTCGACATTCTCGTGGATCGCCTGGAAAACAAGGGGAAGCCGGCCCATCAGATCTGGCTGCCTCCGCTGGAGGATCCGCCCCCGCTCACCAGTCTGCTGCCGGCGTTGACCGTCGACCCGGACCGCGGCCTCACCGTGGCGGCGGCCGGAGCACGGGGGAAGCTCCGCGTGTCGATCGGCCTGGTGGACAAGCCGATGGAGCAGCGGCGCGACCCGTTCGTCGTGGACCTGTCGGCCGGTGCCGGTCACGCGGTCGTGGTCGGTGGACCACGCAGCGGCAAGAGTACGGCGGTCCGCGCGCTGGTCTCGGCCCTCGCGCTGACCCACACGCCGCGCGAGGTGCAGTTCTACTGTCTCGATTTCGGTGGCGGATCCCTGTCCGCGCTCCGCGAGTTCCCGCATGTCGGCGGCGTGGCACCGCGCCTCGACGTCGGGGCCGTCCGCCGGACGATCGCGGAGGTACAGCAGTTGCTGGCCGCACGGGAGCGGTACTTCGGCGAGCACGGTGTGGAGAGTATGGCGTCGTACCGGGAACGGCGGGCGACCGGTGAGTTCGCCGACGATCCGTGGGGCGACGTGTTCCTGGTCGTCGACGGCTGGCCGGTCCTGCGGTCCGACTTCGAGGACCTCGAGCCGATCCTCGCCGAGATCGCCGGGCGCGGCCTCGCGTACGGCGTGCACGTGATCGCGACCTGTTCGCGCTGGTTCGACCTGCGCGGCACGATCCGCGACCTGTTCGGTACCCGGATCGAGCTGCGGCTGGGCGACCCGTCCGACTCCGTCATCGACCGCCGCGCGGCGATGAGCGTTCCGGCCGACAAGCCGGGCCGCGGGCTCGCCGACAAAGCCCAGCACTTCGTCGTGGCAACCCCGGACGCCGACCTCGGCCCGCAACTCGCGGCGGCCTGGCCGGTGTCGGGTGCACCCCGCGTACGGCTGCTCCCGCTCCAACTGCAGGAGGCCGAGCTGGCCGCCGCACTGCGACGCAAGCCTGTTGAAGGCCTGCCGATCGGGCTGGCCGAACGCGACCTCGGCCCGGTGGCCCTCGACCTCGACGCCGACCCGCACTTCCTGCTCTTCGGCGACACCGAGTCCGGGAAGACCGGCTTCCTGCGCCGATTGGCTCACTCGATCACCGAGCGGTACGAGCCGGCCGAGGCGCGGATCATCCTGGTCGACTACCGCCGTTCACTGCGGCTCACCGGCGAACACGTGATGGGTGCCTTCTCCGAACCGCGCGGCGTCGAGGCGATGGTCGCCGACTTGCTCCCGGTCCTCGAACGCCGCCAGTCCGGCGAGTGGACCGGGCCGCAGATCCACGTCCTGGTGGACGACTACGACCTGGTCGTTGGCCAGACCTCCAATCCGCTCGGCGGCCTGATCGACTACCTCGCACACGGCCGCGACATCGGCCTGCACGTGATCGTCACCCGTCGCAGCGGCGGTGCCGGCCGGGCGATCTACGAACCACTGATCGCCCGCCTGCGCGACCTCGGCACCCCCGGCCTGCTGATGAGCGGCGACAAGTCCGAAGGCCCGCTGCTGGGCACCGTCAAACCCGAAGCCCTCCCACCAGGCCGCGGCCGCCTGGTCGGCCGCCGCGGCGACACCCAACTCGTCCAACTGGTCGAGTGCCCACCTGACCCGAACCCGCTGACACAGGAGCACCGATGAGTCTGTTGTTCGACGCCCAGGAGATCCGCAACTTCCGGGACAAGGTGCCGAAGGAGGACTTCGGCTGGCTGCCGGACCTGATCGCCCAGGGCTCCAACCTGGCCGGCTCGATGACCGAGAGCCAGAACGCGAACCGGATCCACCTCGGCTTCCTCCGCAGTCTTGAGCTGCTCGGCACCGAGGTGCCGCAGGGTCTGGACGGACTACGGCAGTTCGCCACCACCCTCATCGACACCTACGAGGGGGCGGACGGCGACAGCGCGGCCCGCGTGAACGCGATCAACCTCTCCTTCCACGACATCGAAGGCAAGCCGGTTCCTGAACCGGCGTCGAACTACCCGGTGCTGCCGAAGCCGCCGTCGGCACCGGCCGGCTAGGAGCTCGCCGAGATGGACTACAGCAAGTGCGACGCGAACCAGGTCCAGCAGATTCTGGCCGGAGAGCATCCGGAGGCCTGGCTGGCGGCGGCCCGGGCGTGGGGAAAGATGGCGGTCGCGGTGGACAATGTCGCGACCGGTATCACGATCGCGAGCAGCGAGATCACCGTTTGGCGGCAGAGCAACGACTCGAAGGCGCAGGAGGCGTTCGACGGCCGCATCAACCGGGACCTGAAATGGCTGCCCGATTGGGGGAACTACGGTCGCAAGCTGACCGTGAGCCTGCAGACGGTCGGCGACGCGATCGGCAATGCCCGGGTCGAGGCGCAGCACTGGGTGGACGAGCGGAAGAAGCAGGTCCAGCGGGTCGACGATGCGAAGAACGACACCGACCGGACGTGGGCGCAGATCGGTGTCGATCTGATCGACTACGAAGCCCAGCAGGTGATCACGCATCTGGCAGGTCTGATGGCCGGTGCACTGTCCGACAAGGACGGTCCGCCGACGGGGATCTGGGACGGTCCGCGGGCGGTGCCGGACGCCAAGGATCAGCCGCAGGACAAGGGTGACCCGGCGGGAACCGGCGCGGACAAGGGCGGTGGTGGTGGCGACAGTCCGCAGACCACGGCGGCGCCGGACGACAAGACGCCTGCCGACAAGAAGCCGGACGACAAGACGCCGACGGACCCGGTGGACGAAGCCGGCAAGATCATCGATGTCGTTGGCAAAGGCATCGATCTGATCGGAAAGGTCCCGGACAACCTGGACAAGTGGATCACGCTCGCCCAGCATGCCAAGGATCTGGTCGACCCCAGTACGACCACCGCCACCACGCCGACGGTCACCACCCCTTCGGCCCACCTGCCGCTGACCGACTCGCCCGCGCTGGCCGGTGGTGCGGGAACCACGACCGCGCCGACGTTCCACACCCCGTCGGTCCCGGCGTTGCCGAACGACAGTTCGACCAACCTCCCGATCGGCTCGCTCGGCGGCGCCGGCGGCATCGGTGCCCTCGGCAAGAGTTCGGTCGGCGGGGCCTCCGGTACGTCGGAACGCACGAACCCGGTGGAGAAATCCGCAACCGTTGCCGGCGCGACCGGCACCGAGCCGCAGCTGTCCGGGAAGGCCTCGACCACCGGGTCGGCGGGCACTCAGCAGAGTACGCCGCCGATGTACCCACCGCAGAACGGCGGTATGGGTGCTGGGGGCAACGGAGTGCGGGACATCAAGCCCGGTGCCGGACGCCGGCCCGGTTTCAACGTACCCGCGGACCAGAGCGAAGCCGAACGGCTCCGCCGGCAAGGCGTGCAGCCGGACCTGCAGGGCCGTACGAACGGCGAGGCCCGGACGGCGTCCGGCGTACCGCCGCTTCGCAAACGCAAGCGATCCGCCGCCCGCGCGGTCGAGCGCGACATACTCGACGAGGACCTCTGGCGAATCTGACCGCACAAGTGGCCATCCGATGGCCGCAACCGGTACGCCCCGGGAGACCGGCACGTACCGACCTAGCGTGACACCGACCGGTGATCACGCACCGGCAACCCAGCAAGGAGGAACACCATGGCCGGTACCAGGGCCGATATCCCGAGAATGGTGCAGACGGCCTCGGCGGCCGCCGCGATCGCCGACAACCTGAAGGCGGTGATGACCTCGCTCGACAGCGCGTTGAGCGGCCTGAGCCCGATGGACGGCGAGATCAAGAACGCGTTCTGGCAGGGACACCACAACCACCTCGAAGCGATGGACAAGCTCTGCGCGAAGCTGCACGGGATGGCCGACGGCATCACCGTGTCGAAGGTCGGCTACGAGACCCAGGACGCGGACGGCCAGCAGGCGTTCCGCACGCTGGCCGGGCAGTCCATCGATACCACCGTCCTCTAGGAAAGGGATGCCGTCATGCTGATCAACTACCCGTACGACCAGATGGGGCAGGGTGCCCTCGACATGGTCGGTGCCAACAAGGCTGTGACCGACCTGCAGAACCAGTTCCAGGACGCCATGCGGAACTTGTTCGCCGCGTGGTCCAGCCCGGAGGGTTCGGCGCGGTTCCAGGAAGTGCAGCAGCTCTGGGCCCAGGCCACCGAGGAGATCAACCGGGTGCTGGGCCGCCGGGCCGACGCTCTGGACGAGGCGCAGGTCGGGATGCGGCGCGCTGACCAGCGCGCCGCCGATGCCGCCACGAACTGCTGAACCGACGACGAAGCCCGGCCTCCCGAGGGGCCGGGCTTCGTCATGCGCGCCAGTGGCGCCGTCGGCCGAGCGGTACGACGACCGCCGCCGCCAGCACTGATGCGCTGAGAATCCCAGCCAGCAAGGCGATTCGGCGGCCGTTCCCCAGAGCGTGAGAGCGAGCAGCTGCACGTCGTTCCGCTGCCGCGTCGACCTTGACGGGCCGGACTCGCGGCAGTACCGCGGGCTTCGTCGTCGCGAGGACGTCCTGCACCGCGCGGTACGGGTTCACCACGCCCGCGCCGTACTCGTCCGCCGGACCGGCCGCGGGCGTGGCGGTGGCGATCAAGCGGTTCGCGACCTGGGCCGCCGGCAACTGCGGATCGGCCGAGCGGACGAGTGCCGCCGTACCGCTGACGAACGCGGCCGCGAAGCTGGTGCCGTCGTAGTACCGATGACCGCGGACGCGGGTCGGCGCGAGGACGCCGCCGCCGGGCGCGGAGATGTCGACGTACGAGCCGACCTGCGAGCTCTGCAGGCGGGTCCCGTCGATCGTCATCGCGCCGACGCCGAGGACCCCCGGATACGCCGCCGGGTACGTGATCGGGTCCGCGCCCTGCTGGGTGTGCGCGTTGCCGGCTGCGGCGACGATCAGCGCGTCGTGCTGCTCGGCGTACCGGACAGCCTCCCGAACCGGTTTCTGGTCGGCGTACATCGACAGCGAGATGTTGATCACCGAGGCGCCGGCGTCGACCGCGTACCGGATCGCGCCCGCGAACACCGTCGCGCTGACGGCGTCGCCCTGGTCCTCGCTCGCGTCGCGTTCGCTCACCCGGATCGGCAGGATCGTCGCGCCCGGCGCGATTCCGCGCAAGCCGATCCCCTGGACCGGACGGGCAGCGATGATGCCGGCCACCGCCGTACCGTGCGAGACGCAGTCGAAGTTCGCGCGGGTGTCGCCCGGCGTCAGCAGGTCGCGGCCGCGCAGCACCGCGCCGGGTGCGTTCAGTTGTGGGTGATCGGCGTCCACGCCGGAGTCGATCACGGCGACGGTCACGCCGCGGCCGGTGATCCCGGCCGGTACCCGTTCGGGCGCGAGCCAGGTCTGTGCCCACGGCAACTTACTCACCGGGGTCCCGCCGGCTTCGGCGGACTGACACATTCCGGCCGGCGGTACGGCGGACGCAATCGTCGGGCAGCCGGCCAGCAGTACTCCGGCGGCGACCGCGGTCAAGCGTGCTCTGACAGTGTTCACGTTCGCGACGGTAGGTCCCGGCCCGATCGGGCCACGAGTTCTGACCCCTTGTGGCCAAGGGCTGACCACGATCGCCGTCCGGATCGGACCCTGTTCCCATGGACCCGTCGCAATTCCGCCTCGGCAAGGAACTGTCCGCGCTCGGCCTGGACAACGAGCTCCAGCGCTCGCTGTCCGCGATGAACGCCTTCCAGGCCGAGCTCGAGTCGATCACCGTGACCGTGGTCTCGCCGGACCGGCAGATCAAGGTCACGATCGGCGTCCACGGTGACGTCCGCGAGCTCGAGTTCGACCCCGGCATCTTCCGCGACCAGGACCCGCACAGCCTGGCCGCCGCGATCCTCGCCACGCTGACCGAGGCCGGTACGGCCATGGCTGCCAAGATCTCGGCGCGCTACGACGACCTGGCGGAGCGGCTGTCATGACCGAGGTCGACCTGCCGGCCGTGTACGGGGCCGCCGAAAAGGTACGCGACCTTGGCTCGACCAGCGGCGCATGGCTGACGGGCGCGCTGAAGAGTCTCGGGCCGGACAGCCTTTCGGCAGCCTTCGGCGGTGACGAGATGGGGCGACAGATGGCCGACGGATTCAGTCAGCGCTTCGCCTCTCTGAGCCAGGCGGGTACCGCGATCGAACAGAGCCTGCTCAACATCGGCGACGGGATCACCGCCGCCGGGAATCTGGTCGAGCACGTCGACGGACACAACGCGGACGTGCTCCGGGCCGCCGACCTCGGCCTGCAGACCGACGGCAAGCAGCTGCCGACCGACCCGGCCGCACCCGCCGACGGCGGACGGTAGCCGTGAGCTGGTGGCACCCGATCGTCGAGTTCCTCGGGGCGATCGTCGGCGTCGACCCCGACGACTGGCCGCAGGGCGACGAGGACGCGCTGCGCGAGAGTGCCCGCCAGTACGACGCGATCGCGGCCGGACTGCGCTCGACCGTCGCCGGCGGCTGCCGGGAGGAATCGACGGCTGTGCTGGCGGCCTGGAACGGCGAAGGCGGCCGGGCCTTGGCCGCGGAGGTCCTTGCCTACGGCACCGACCCGGCCTTCGGCGGTGCCGAGGCGATGGCGGTGGCAGCCGCGGATCTCGCGCAGTACCTGCGGGACCAGGCCGACACCATCGTCCGGACCAAGGTGATGATCTTCGCGCAGATCCTGATCGGGATCGCGATGTTCGCGATCCCGGCCGGCAAGCTGATCTCGCTGGGGATGCGGCAGCTGCTCCGGCAGGCGCTGCGGGACTTCATCCACAAAGGGGCACGGGCCGCGATCAAGGAGGCGATCGGCACGATCGCGGCGCAGGCCGCGAAGCGATCCGCGGTGGCTCCGGTCGGCGTCGTCCGCGGGCTGGTCCTGGCCGGTGTCGGCGGGGGGCTCTACGGCCTGGCGCCGAACACGATCTCGCAGGCGTACGGCGTACTCACCAACCAGTCGGGCCGCACTGCCAAGGACGGCAGCCACGCGGAGGGCTGGGACTGGGACCAGACCAAGCAGGCCGCGGAGGTCGCCGCGGTGGCGACACCGATCGCGATCGCCGCCGGCGTGGGGCTGGGCAGCCTGGGCGGATACGCGACCCGCAGGGTGAGTGCGCTGGACGGCCCGGTGCAGCAGTTCCTCGTCCGGCGGGCATCCGGCGCCGTGACGATGGGCGTGAGCATGCCGGCCGCCAACTCCCTGGTCGTCACCCACAAGTTGCCGGGCTTCGAAGAGATCTGGAAGTCCGCGGTGATGGGCGCGGCGGTCCCGGGCGGCGGCTCGCACAGCCCGAACACCGGCGGCCCGCACGGCGACCCGATCGAGGTCGCCCCGGTCCGCAACCACTCGGCGATCGCCGACCACACACCTCCCGACGGCCCGCAGGAGGCCGTCACGCCCAAAGCCGAGGCGTCCTCCGCGAACGCTTCAGCCGCGCAGACCGGTACGGACGCCAGTGGTGTTGGGACAGGTTCGGCCCAGACCGGCGCTACGGCGCAGACTGGCAACGGTACGGCGCAGACCGGGAACGGGACGGGGCACAACGCCGGCTCGGCAACTGGTGCGGAGTCTGCAGTGGTCCCGAACGTCGGTGCCGCCCAGCCGGCCGCCGGTGCGCGTACACCGGATGCCTCGGGCAACCCAGCCGGCCGAGCCGCCACCGACACGCCCACGGCGAAGACCACGACGACGCCGCAGCCGGGCAAGGTGTCGGCGCCGGACAAGGTCACCGGAGCCGAGAAGGCAGCTCCGCCGGACAATCCCCCGTCCGGCCCGGACAAACCCGCCGTACCCGGCAAGCCCGCAACGCCCGGCAAGGAAGCACCCGCAACACCCCAAGGCCCAGCCGCAACCAACAGACCCGCCGCCGACAGACCTGCCGGTGCTGACACGCCGGCTGGTGAGGTCAAGCCGCCGGGCGCCGGGAAGGAGGCCGAGACGCCTGGTACTGCGGAGAGGCAGCTCGTTCCGGCGGCCGGGGCTGAGCCGGGGGCGAAGGCCGCCCATCCCGCCAACCGCCAACCCGACGCCACAGCACCCGCAGGTGACCGGCCGCAAAGCACACCCGCCGCCCGCCACGACGACGTGCGAACCGGCGGCAGCAACCCGCGGAGCGAGGGACAAGCAGGTGAAGACAGTCCGCGGAGCGAGGGACAAGCGGGTGAAGGTGGCCCGCGTGGTGACGCGCCCGCAGGTGCAGGTAGTTCGCGGGATGGTGCGTCCGAGGTGGGGCGCGACTGGAGTCGGTCCCGGGAGCATGCGGAGGAGCTGCAGCGGCGGGAGGCCGCGGCGAGCAAGTCGCTCGGCGACCATGAAAAGGCCGTGGCCGATCGGGAGAAGGTTGGCGCGACCAAGGATGCCGAGGCAGCGGCCACGCAGGCACGCAAGGAGCTGAAGGCAGCGGAGCGAGCTGTCGAGA
The DNA here is from genome assembly GCF_055580825.1 of Kribbella sp. NPDC031520. Classification (NCBI taxonomy): domain Bacteria; kingdom Bacillati; phylum Actinomycetota; class Actinomycetes; order Propionibacteriales; family Kribbellaceae; genus Kribbella; species Kribbella sp. NPDC031520. The sequence goes on along the minus strand of NZ_JBVIKS010000003.1, from coordinate 997,620 downwards.
AGCACGAGGCCAGGCACGGGAAGCGCGACGACAGTGCCCGAGCCGGCGAACTGCGCAACCGGCTGGCCGCAGCGGAGACGAAGTACAAGGACGCGCACGACGAACTCGCCGCGGCCAAGCACGCCGATGCCGAGTTGGGGAACGCCAAGCTGTTGGCCGCGGCGCGGCGGCTGTCGTATCTGGCGGCGAAGCTGGACTACGCCATGTCTCGCCTCAGCCCCGCCGAGATCCGGGCACTCTCGGAGGGCAAGCTCGACGTCCTCGAGGGCGCGCTCGGGGTGAACGTGACCCGCGACGAGGCGCTCCAGCTCGCGATCCACGAGATGGTGCACCGTACCGAGAAGGGCTGGGGCTTCGCGCTGAAGTGGACCCAGCTCCAGGCCGAGCTGGCGCTGCACGACGACCTGCTGGTCCAGATGAAAGCCGGCGACGGAAAGACGGCGGTCGCCGTCGTTGCCCTCGGCCGGATCGCGGCGGACCGCCCGGTGCACTACATGACCTCGAACCGGAGCCTCGCGACGCAGGCGTACACGAAGTTCCGCAGGATCCTCGAACCCCTCGGGTACGACGTCGTCCAGGTCGACTCCGCCGTACGGTATCCGAAGCCGCGGGGCCGCACCGTGTACGTCGGGGACGTCGCCGCGTTCGGCTGGAGCATGGGCCGCGGCCACCGGGTCCCGGGCAAGGACGTCATCGTCGACGAGGTGGACGCGGTTGCGGTCGATCTCGCCGTGCAGCGCTACACGCACAGCTCCGGCGCCTCCGGGAAGGCGTCGGCGAAGACAGAAGCCCAAGTCATGCTCGCGAAGTGGGCCTTGGACAGCGGGAAGTTCGACCACGCCGACCTCGGGCTGACGCGCCACGGGGAACCGCTCGACGGGGTACGGCCCAAGCTGACCACCGAAGGACGGCAGAAGCTCGCAGAGCTGACCGGCGTCGACCAAGGGTCGCGTCAGTTCGCGAAACAGATCACGCGATTGGAGAACGCGGCGCAGGCCCGCTGGGGGTTGCACGAGGGCCGGGACTACATCCGTGCCGAGATCGACGGCGTCAAGAGGATCCTGATCGTCAGCAAGCACTCCGGTGAACCGCTGGTCGATCGCGAGACCCTGCTCGAACAGCGCTGGACCGATGTCGCCCAGGCCCTCGAGGCACGACACGGCCTCGAGGTACGGGCGGACCCGTCGCACACCAGCGCGATCAGTACCAAGAAGCTGCTCGACAGCTACGACCACGTGAGCGGTATGTCCGGTACGGCGAAAGAGGCCGAGCACGCGATCCGGGAGCTGTACGGCGAGGACAAGACCGGCCGGGTCCTCGAGATCACGAGCATCAACGAGTCGAAGCTGGACATCCGCCCGGCGCAGCACTTCGCGACCGTGGAGGAGAAGTACCGGGCCATCGTCGACCAGGCGATCGCGGACATGGGCAAGGACGGCGACCTGTCCACCGGACGTCCGCAGGCCATTGTCACCGAACACAACGACGAGGTCGCGCTGGTCGAGCGCCTTCTGAATGAGCGGCTGAAGGAGCAGAATCTTCCGACCGACGGCATCAAGATCGAAACGGTCAACGCCGAGGCGATGGCGAAAGCGATCGCGGAGCACCGGTTCGACGCGAAGATGGACGCCGTCTGGAAGCAGGCCGGCACACCGGGCACGATCACCATCGGCAACAAGGTCCTCGGCCGCGGCATCGACATCGAGCTGCACCCGGACGCCTTCACGTACGGCGATCGCCCCGACCCGACCAAGCACGTCTTCACGGTCAAGAGCCACGACGCCCGCAACGGCCGCGAGGCGGAGACCGGCGGGCTGGCGGTCCGCGTCGGATTCCATGACGCCGATTCGCCCCGCGGCACGATCCAGGCCCTGAACCGCGCCGGCCGCCAAGGCGCGCCCGGCGAGGCCTCCCTGTACGCCTCCCACCAGGACGAACTCTTCCGCCGCCGGCCCGGCGCCCTCGACGCCGCCGTCGCCTACCACGACGCGCCGCCGACAACCGCCCGGAACAGGGCGCTCCAGGCGTACACCGACGCCGTCGTCGCGCACGTCAAGGCGGTTGCACTAGGCAACGGAAGTGCAACGCTCGGAGCCGTCCGAGCGGCCTCCGACGCGGTCCGCGCGGCCGAGCAGGCAGTACCCGTGGCCGACTACTCCACCGCAATCGAAACCAGCCAACTAGCCTCCCAGCAAGCAAGCCTCACTCAGATCCAGCACACCGCGGTACCCCGTGACCGGCAGGTTGCGGCCCAGCAATCCGAGGCGAGTGACGCCGGTACGGCGCAGCGCGTGGACGACACCGCTCCGAGTCGGCTGGTGCCCGATGGACCGCAGACGGCTGGGCCGGTGTATCGGCAGTTGGCGGCTGCGGATCAGGCGGAGGTCGGGGCGATCGTCGCAAAGCTCACCGCGAACGATCCGGTCCGGCTGGAAGGCCTTCGGCCGTTGCTCCAGAGTCCGTGGCTGCGGTCGCTCGATCCGGAGCGGCTGATGCATGAGATCCGGAGCTGGGACGAACTCAGCTACCCGGAGGTGTTCAGCAAGAACGTGTTCGGCGTCGGGCTCGCCGAAACGCCGACGCCGGTGCCGCTGGTCCGCCCGTCGCGTGACTTCGCCGATGCGGTGGACTTCGGCAACCGTGAGAGCCTGCCCGACCTGCTGACCGGACCGGACGGTCGCGACTGGGCCGTCAAGCTGTACCCCGAGAGCAATGTCAACAGCGAGTTGGCTCTGGCCGAACTCGACGGCCTGTACGGCGCATACCTGACCGGCTTCGGTCCTCCGCCGTTCGGACTGGTGCGCGTCACGGTCGGCGACAAGCAGTACGTCGGTGTCGGGATGGCGCCGCTGGCCGGCGGCCTGATCGACGCGGAGCAGGAGGCCACGGCGGAGGCCATCGAGGAGGCTGGGTACTGGCGGTCGCGCGTGACGTTCCGGACCGCGCAGCAGCTCGACCTCTTCGGTCGCGCGCTCCTCGCAGGGGGGTACTCGATCCGTGCTGACCTGAAATACTTCGTCGACGACGCCGGCAACTTCCGGCCGGTCGGCCTGTCGGGTGTCGAAGAGCTGCCCGCGGAGCCGTCCGAACGGGATTCCTGGATCGCCCGGCATTTCGACATCCTCGCCGAGCATCGCGGCTCGCTGGTGGCGGCGGCCGTCGAGAACGGACCGACCCCGGAGGCACCACCGGCACAGCCACCGGCACCGATCCCGGCGGCGGCACCGGATCCCGCCGTTCCCGGGATACTGCGCGAGCTCCCGTCGTACAACAGCCTGACTGCCGATCAGCAGCGCAGGATCGTCACGATCGTCGGAGCCGTCACCGCGAACGACGCAGTACTCCTCGACGGGCTCCGGCCGCTGCTCGCGAGTCCGGGGCTCCGGGTACTCGGCCCCGACGCGCTGCTGGCCGAGATCGAGAGCTGGCACGGTCTCGAGTACCACGAGGTGTTCGGCAAAGGCCCGGCGCTGGACGTGGCAGTCGCCGGGGCGCCGCAGCGGCCACAGCTGCCACAGCCGGACGCGCGCCCGGCGTACCCGGTGAGCTGGGATGAAGCGACCCGCCTCGAGCTGCTTCCGACGGCGTTGCGGCGATTGGCCAGCGGCGGCGTGGCCGGCATGGTGGCGTCGCTCGGCGAGTACGCCGGCGTCTTCGAGATCGACGGTCCCGACGGCCGGAAGTGGGCCGTGAAGCTGTGGCCCGGCGTGGGCTTCGAGAGGCACATCATGCGGGAGTTCGCGGGCCAGCGTGCTGCTGAGCAGACCGCGTACGCGCCGGAGTTGTACGGGTTGGTCAAGGTGACGATCGATGGCCAGGAGTACGCCGGGGTCGCGATGGAGCCGGTGCCGGGCGGGTTCACCAGTACACCCAGCCTCGACCCGGCGGAGGTCGCGGAGACCAACCGGTGGCGTGCGGCTGTCGACTTCGATACGGTTCGCCAACTCGACCAGTACCTGCAGCGCCTGCTGGATGTGGGCTACCACATCCAGGACGAGCTTCAGTTCCTGGTCGACGACGCGGGCAGGATGCACCCGATCGACTTCGAGGCCGTGCGCGCCCTCCCGGCGCAGCGCGACTCGCAAGCCGTCGCGCCCGAGGGCCTCTGGTCGGGAGCGTTCTTCGACTCGAACATCCGCAACAGTCTGCTGGACGTAGCGATCGAGAACGCACGCGCGAAGGCCGGGGACACCGATCCCGCCCGGCTGCGCGATCGGTCCGGGATCGAACAGCCCGACGAGCGGATCGGTACGATCCTGCGCGGCGGAGCGAGCTATCGGATGGCCAACGTGCGGCGCGTCCGGGAGCTCCCGGACGGCCGGTGGCTGATCAATCCGGTCGCAGGACCGTCGATGGTCGCCGAGATCTCCGTTGCCACACTCGCGGCCGGCCGCCCGTTCGTCATCGATCCTGATCCCGTCACCAGTGAGCGCGTCACGATCCGGCTGTCCGCCGAGCTGCCCGGCGACGACGTCGTCGCCTGGAATCTCGACGTGGCCGTCGCGGCGGTGGCTGCCCATGGGGCCGAGAGTCCCGGGGTGACCGAGGCGCTGGCGGACGTGGCCAGGCGGGTACACAGTCAACTGCTCGATCCGCACTCGGCGGTGCGTACTGGGCTCGCCGAACTCGGCGTCACAGCGGTGACCCGGCTGGTCGCCGACACGTTCCGATTCCGGTACGGCGACAACCGGGTTGCGGACGTGGTCGTCGACGCGGCCTGGATGGCGGAGCGGGAGACCCGGACCTGGCATCCCGTCGACGGGCTGCCGGTTCTGATGTTGTCGCAGCGACTGGTGGAACAGAGTCCCGGGGTGATCGACCTCCTGTTGTCCCAGGAGTTGCCCGACCTGCTGGCCGGCGCGCGCCAGGTCACGAGCGGGCCCAACCAGTTGCGGGTCCTGTCCGACCAGCTGCTCAGCGGCCTTGAACTCGTCGACGCGGGCATCCGGCACGTGACCCCGCTGGGGCCGCGCCGTCTGCTGCTCGAATTGGACGGCAACACTTCCGCGGTCGTTGCGCTCGATGCAGCGGAGATCGGGTCCGAGTACGAGGTCATCGAGCCCGACCGGTTCGGTAACGCCCACGTCGACCTGTCGGATCGGCTCGACGACGAACAGCTCGGCCGGGCGCTGCACGGCGCGCTCGTCGAGGTCGCGGGCGCGGTCCGGGCGGCGGCTCCGACCGGTCCGGATCCGGAGATCGTCGCGGCCGCACTCACGGCACTGCGGCGTCGCGCGGCCGGGGCGGATGCCGTCCGGCTCGTTCCGCTGGCCGGTGACCGCCTGCTGGCAATGTTCCAGGACCGAGTCGTCGAGCTCGTTCTCAGGACGGGCGGTGAGGTTCTGCTGAGTCCGCTCGACGCCGGCGGCCGATCGGTCCTCGAGCTGCCGGCGTCCGTCGGGGTGATGGCAGTCGAGGTTGCCATCGGCACGGCCCTGGAACAGCTTGGCGGACAGGTACCCGGGCCGGATGCGGCCGGGTCCGGCCATGCCGCGGCGTTGGGCGGCATGTTCACGACAGCGGGGCGGACGGCCGACAACGGGGCCGGGGTGACGGCGCTGATCGTCGACGCGTTGACCGGCGAGGAGACGAAGCCGGTTCTGGAGCGGCTGGCGATGCTCTCCGTCGAGGTCGATCCGGTCGATCCGATGCGGTACCGGGTCGTTCGGGGTGATGCTTCGCGCGAACTGCTGTTCCGGGTCGGCGACGTCGCGGATCATGCGCCGGCCCGGTTCGAGTGGGTGAACGACGGGGATGTCGTCACGGTGACCGTGTCGCGGTTGCTGCTCGATGCCGTCGAGGTGTTGCCCGCGGTCGCCCACGAGCTGCGGGAGATCGGCGAGCTCCTGGTCGGAACGGCTCCGGACACCGCGCACCGGCGCGGCCGCGAGACCCAGGTCGCCGTACTGGGATGGGTCGGGGACCGGGTGCCGGCAGCGGACCCGAGGACCGGGGTGCGGGCCGACCTCGCACTGCTCGATGCCGTCGTCGCGCTCGGGGCCGAGGGCAACGGACAGGAACTGTCGATGGTCCCCGACGACGTCGCCGTACGGGTCCGCGACCGCATTTCCCGGCCCGTCGATTCCGACCCGGAACCCACGGTCGCCGACCGGCCGCTGGGGGCGCACAGTCCCTCCGGCGCCGAGACGCCGGTCTCGCCGAGCCGGTTGCTGGAGCTGCCGGCCGATCAGCACCCCGCCATCCTGGCGCGGATCGACCAGGGGCTTCCCATGCAGGCGCCTGTCGACGACAGTCTGCTGCGGTTCTGGGCGGATTCGCCCGCCCTGCCGGACGTGATCGAGGGCGTGCTCCGGATCGAGCCGAGCGGACCCGGCTGGCTGCGGGTCACGACTCGGGGCGGTCTCGTGTTCACGGTCGGCGTACGGCGTGGGACGGTGCCGCACGGCGAGGTGGCGGTGGACCGGGTCGGGCACCAGGCGCGGTACGGCTTCGTGATTACTGTTGCTGAGGGCATCGATCGGGAGCTGGCCGACCTGACCTTCGGGTCGCGGGTCGACCGCGAGCTGGATGCGGACTGGGTCGAGGCCGCGGCGACCGGACACATCGCGGCGCTCGCGATGCAGGTCGAGGCGCTCGACCAGGTCCGGGCGAGCCTGGTCAGGGCCGCGGCGCAGGTCGTCGTGCCCCCGGCGGCCACTTCGCTCGTCGACTGGATGGCGGTACGGGACGCGCTCGACGACGTCCGCGCGGCGATGGACGATCCGTACCGGCCGGCAAAGCTGACGCTGGCCGCCGAACGTCTCCGGACCGCCCGCGCACTGGCCCCGGGCGTCCTGGAGGAACTGGCAACCGCTGTCGAGCAGGCGGCCGGGCTGCTGGGTGGTCGGACGGCTTTGCGCCGTGGGTACGACGTTCCGGAACGGCTGGCGCCTGCCGACGTACTGACCGCGACCAAGCTTCGGGTGCGCGAGCGCCGGCTGCTCGCCGGCCCTCCGGACGAACTGACTCGCTACGATCGCTGGCGGCTGACCCGTCGGCGTCAGGCCAGGCTGCGCGAAGCGGTGTCCGCGGCCGGGCTCGACGGCGGTGCGGTCAACCACTTCGGCCGCTTCCAGTTGCTCGAACGGTCGGGCTACCGCGCGGTGGTCGAGTTGGCCTTCCGGTACGGCGCCCGGCCGGGCCTGGTCGCCACGCTCCCGGTGACCGTCGACAGCGGATGGCTCGACGCGACGTTGCGGCGGCCAGGTTTCCAGCAGGCGGTCGGTGCCGCGATCGAGCCGACCAGCGCGCCTGGCGTGGTCACCGTCGCGCCGGATGGATACCAGCCCTTCACCCTGGCCGTTCGCCTCGACGGCGCCGACGGACCCAGCGCCCAGCCGGTGGCGGACGTCGTACTGCCGTTCGAGGCCGACCGCGAAGCCGATCCGAGCGTCCACGAGCTCGCGGGCCGGGTCGCCAAGGCGATCGCCGGGTACCGGTTGGCCGTCGATCAGGCCCAGCACGGTACGGCGGCCACGTGGCAGCAGGCCTATGCCGCGCTGGTGGAACTCCGGCAGGCACCGGATCTGCTCAGCTGGCAAGCGCTGGGTGGCGAAGCGGGGAGCGATCCCAGCCTCGACGACCTGGCCGCGATCGGCTGGCTTCGAAGCTTCGGCCTGCAGTACCGCGAGCCGAGCTGGCGGGAGGCCCGGGTACTGCGAGAGTTCCTGTACCAGAAGGGTTTGCTGACCAGCAGCCCTGACCACGACCGCAAGATCGCTGCACTGCGGCAGGTGGACGCGGACCTCGCGGAGTACGTTCTCCGCCACAACGGCACGCGCTGGAGCACCCGTACCGGCAGGCTGCTGGAGACCCGGCCGCTCGGAGAGGCCGGTGTCGAGCCGAGTCGTGCATCGATCCCGGTGTTCGACGTCAGCGACGTGGTCCGGCTGGCCTCGTGGCTCAACCAGTTCGAACAAGGTCCGCACGGGCAGGGGCTGTCATTCGCGCCGACCACTGACGGAACACTGGAAATCACCACCCAGCAAGGCGCCGTCGTCTCCGTCGTCGTGGAGCCGGGCGCCGGGCTCCCCGCTCGGCACGGCCAGGTGGTGCACGGCAGCGAGCCGGCGACGTACCACGTCCGAACCCCACCAGGCGTCGACCGCCTGCGCGGCGAGCGACTCACGATCGAGGGTCTCTACACCGCGGTCGCGCGGCACCACGACAGCGCGGCAACGATGCCGGCCGGGATCGCACCAGTGCTCGCGCGCTACGAGCAGCAACTGGCCGACGCCGGCTGGCGTACCTCCCGGATGCTGCGTAAGGACCTGGCCGAGCACCTGGCTGTGCTTCAGTTGGATGACGCCGCCGTTCAGAGCCTGGGAGACCTCGTCCCGCCGTCGCTGCGGCAGCTGACCGATCGAGGCCGGGGCGGGTCGGCGCAGGAGCTCGCCGAACAGCTCGAAGACCGCATCGAGCGAGGTGAACCAGAGCCGTCCCGGGTGCCGGCACGTGGGGTGTTCCTGGGCGGCATGGCGCTGGACAAGTTGCTGATCGGCGTCGGCAACGCCGCGCTCGGGCTGGTCGTGTTCCACAACTCGTCGTGGCTGGGGGCAACCTTCGCGATCGGGTACGGCCTGGCCGAAGGCTGCGGTCAGGGGTATCTGATGTACCGCGGGCAGGTCGCCGGCGAGAAGCTCGAGCAGGCCGGCCGGCGTACCGGCGAGGCCTTGCGAGCCGAACGTGAGGCGGTCCAGGCAGCGACCCTCCGCGATGACGTCCGGGACGTGATCAGGCCGCTGCTGGCGAACGTACTGACCGTACCGGTCGCCGAACCGGCGCGGCCCGCGACCGGAGCACACCGTTGGTCGGTACCCGACAGCGAGCCGTGGGTGCTGCAGAGGTCGCTGCGGTACCACCTGCGGTCCAACCTGCCGTACGGCGTGATGTCGACGGTCGAGCCGATCGCCCTGGTCGGCGCCGGGGCCGGCCAATGGGCACTGGCCACGGTGTTCGGGATCAGTGCCGGACTGGGGTACGTCGGAGCCTCGTTCGGCGAGCGGCGCCGCACTCGCCACGACGTGTCGAACCGGCTGCGCCAAGGCCGGTTCGACGAGGTACGGCGGATCCACGCCGCCCGGCAGGAAGCGGCGCAGCGGGCCCAGAACCTCCAGCTCGGCGTCGCAGCCGTGGTCACCACCGCCGGGTACTCGGTGCCCACGGCAACAACTGACCTGGTCGGCCGGCGGATCAGCGACGACCGGCTGGCCCGGCCGGTGTTCGACCGGCGCCCGAACCGCGGCCTGGATCTCGGCCAGGTGCTGGAGATCAGGTACCCGACGATCCTGCTCCCGGGCGCGGTCGGGACCGGGATCGGCCTGTTCGTCAGCCCGGTGGTCGCGGCCGTCCAGGCCGGCAACAGCATCGTCAACACCTGGGTCAACGCCTTGGTGGAGAGCGGGTACGGCGACCTGGACACGCACTACACCGACCTAACCTCCGGGCAGCTCGCGCACGAGTCGCTGGTCCGGAGCCGCCAGAGTGACGACCGGATGCTCAGTGGCGTCCACGACCTGGTGCGGTCCCGGATCGTGGGTCCCGAAGCCGGGCGGCCCGCCGTTCCGGGTGCGGTGGTCGCCGATCTCGTCGTACCGGAGCCGAAGGCCCCGATCATGCCGCCGTTCTGGCAGAAGATCTTCCCGCTGACCGCGCTGCTGCCCGGTATCGGCGAGTTCGCCGCGGTGAGCACCATGGGCTCGGCGGTCGCCCACTACACCGGCGCGGACGCCGAGGCGAGGCAGGAGGTCACGACCGGCTCGGTGAACGCGGTCCTGACGAGCATCACCGGCACTGCCGGGCACTACCCGTTGAACTGGTTCCGGGCCGGCAAGCAGGCCCTGCAAGGGCATCGGCGGATGGTCGAAGGGACCATCGAGGCCGGCAAGGTCAAGCAACGTGCGTTGCGATCCGTCCTCGGCGATCGGTTCGGAGACGGCACCGGCAACGCCGCGGCACTGGGCCGGATGTCCACGACCGAAGGCCTGACCGACGACAACGCGGGCGTCGTGACCCGATCCGCGGCGAGTCTGCTGGCCGATGACGAAGGCCGGGCGTGGCTGCGCCAGGCGGCCAGGCTCGACGAACTCGAGCCGCTCGGTGACCTCCGTTACCGGATCACGCGTGCCGGGCACTCGCGGGTGATCGTGCTCCAGGTCGGTGACGTCGAGGGCAACGCACTCGCCGGATTCTCCCGGCTCGAAGGCGATCTGGTTGCGGTGACACTGTCACGGCTGCTGCCCGGTGCGGACGCCGTACTGGAAGCGGTGGCGCACGAGCTGCGCGAGATCGGTGAGCTCTTGGTGGGAACGCCGATCGGCGGTCCGGATGTGTACGTGCCCGGCCGAGCGGCCGTAGCTGCGGTCCCGACCGCACACGACAGGGCCCGTGAATCCCAACTGGCTGCGCTCGGCAGGGTGGCCGATCGCGACCAGGAGCCGAAGGCCGGGGTACGGGCGGATCTGGCGCTGCTCGACGCGGCCACGCACCTCGGCCTGCTCCCCGGAACCGACGGCGCCGACCAGCGCCTCGCGCTGCTGGGGCCCGAGGCGGCGGCGCAGATCAGCCGGGTCGCGGCACGCCTGACCGACCCTCGTCCACCGGCAGTCGTGGAGTTGCCGGACCACGGGGTGGCCGCGGTTCCGATCAGTCCCGAGGCGCTACGGATCGTGCACCTCTCGTGGGAGTCGGCACTGCAGCGCGTTGGCGCACAGGTCGGCGGGCTGGGCTCGGTGGTCAAGGCGCTGCTCCCACCGCAGGTCGGCCTCGGGCATCAGGTGCTCAACGTCACCCGGCAGCTGTTCGGGTTCGGCGCGGCCGGCCTGACCGAGCTGATCAGCCGTGGCCGCGGCCTGCAGGTGCTGCTGATCCCGCCACCGGAAGGCTTCGGGACCGAGGACCACCTCAAGGCCGACGAGGTCGGCTGGTCGGACGCGATGAGCGACCGGGCGCGAGCTGCGCTGCAGGAGTACCTGGCCGCCTACCCCGACCAGGTGCCCGATGTGCTGCACGCGCACGACGCGTGGATGACCCGGCCGGCCTTCGACCTGGCCGATGCCCTTGGTGTCCCGGTGGTCCTGACCGTGCACGCCACCGAGATCGGCCGCCGTGGTGGCCGCCTGGACACCGAGACCAGCCGCCGGATCCATGCCTTGGAGTGGCGCACTGTACGCCGTGCCGACCACGTGATCGTGAACTCGCCGAAGATGAAGGAGGAGGCCGTCGAGGCCTTCCAGCTGCCGCCGGACCGGGTCACGATCCTGCCCAACGGCACCGACCCGAGCCGGTGGAAGATCGACCCCAGCAGGGTGGATCGCGCCGCGGCCCGGACCCGGCTGAAGGCGGGTCCGGACGACACGGTGATCTACTACCAGGGCCGGTTGGCGGTGGAGAAGGGCGTCCAGGACCTGATCGCCGCGCTGCCCGGCGTCCAGCAGCACCGTCAGGGCGCCAAGGTCCGCATCGTCGGTGACGACACCGGGGACTTCGCCGCCGAGTTGAAGCAGCAGGTGGCGGCGCTGGTGCGCGAAGGCCGGCTGGCGGTCGGCGACGTGGAGTTCCTGGGCCGGATCGGCCATGACGAAGGGCTTCCCGAGCTGGTGGCCAGTGCCGATGTGGGCGTGATCCCGAGCCGCTACGAGCCGTTCGGTGTGGTCGCCAACGAGCTGGCCACCGCCAGCTTGCCGCTGGTGGCGTCCGAGCAGATCGGGTTTGTTGACCAAACCAACGGTCTGAGCTATCCGGCCGGCGACGTACCGGACCTGGTCGCCGCGATCCTCGCCGTCCTCGACGATCCCGCCGGTGCGCGGCAACGGGCCGAAGCCGCCCAGCAGAAGGCGCTGTCGCCGATGTACCGATGGGACGTCATCGCCCAGCAGACGATCGACGTCTACCGCGGTGTCGGTGCACACCGGGTGCGTACTCCGGGGGAGATCGGCCGGCCCGTCTTTCCACGGACCGTTGTGAGTGGCGCCGATGGCGTTCCCGCCCGCAATGTTGCGGTGGACAGATTGCTGGAGGCGCTGCGAGCCGCCGCGCTGAGCGACCGGACGTCCAAGGACGTGGCGGCGGCCGATGCGCGGGACGCGCTGGTACCCGCGATGATCGACGCGGTGGCAGAGGCGGCGTCGGCGCACGGTTTCGGCCTGCCCGACGCAGACACGGTGCCCGTCGTCGCGGCTGCCGTCGTAGAAGCTGGTTTGTCCGCGGACGACCTGTCGGAGCAGGCCTTGTGGGAGTTCGCCAGGAAGGCGGTACCCGCTGCCGGCAGATCGATTCTCGTTCGGGTTCGGCACGCGGCCGCGGCGGCCCTCGCACGCGTAGCGGTCGAGGAGACCGAGGAGAACACCTGGGGACGGGCCGTCGGGGCGATCGCATCCGCGTACGTGACGCATACCGGTGACACGCGCCACCTTCGAGCAGTCGTCAATCGCGAGGTGCTCGACGTCCGGCGAGCGGGAGGTACGGCCGGCACGGTGGCCGCGCGGGCGGTCGATGCCGTCCATGCCTATGTGGTCGGCAAGGCCGGTCCGGACGGCGAGCGGTTGCGGCAGCGAGCGGAGTACGCGCTCGAGGTCTTCCTGATCATCCAAGTCCGTCAGGGCAGCGATGCTTTGTGGCCGCAGGCGCGGCAAGCGGTGTGGCGTGCGTCGGAGCTGGCGGCGGAGTACGGCCATGAGCACGCCGAGGCGAGGCAGGCCGCGGATGCCGCGACCGCCGCGATGGTGGCGTTCCTGGGTGCGAAGGTGGCCGAGCAGGCTCGGTCGGGTTGGAGCGAGGCCGCTGCGCGGCTGGCGGTCGCGACGGACAACCCGCGGATCGGCTTCGAGGACCAGCAGGCGATCAAGGTCGTGTACGACGCACTGAACGCTTGGTCTACTCCGGTCGGTACGTACGTCCTGCAGTCCACGCAGCAGGTCTCCCCGGCGGCCGTCAACAGTCATGGCGACGACGGCGACGCGGCGGTGCGAGCGGCGGGTGAGGCGCTTGCTGCCGCGTATCTGGCCGACCGGGAGCAGCGACCGGCTGCGATCGCGCGTGCAGTGGACCGGCTGGTGGGATCGGTGCACGACGATCTGGACGAGATCGCCGTGGACAGGCTGTACGAGGCACTGCAGGCCCGTCTCGGACCGGACCAGGACGCCGCGGCGAAAGCCGAATCGGACGCTGCTGAAGCTCTGTCGATCCTCCTGATCGCGGCGACGGCTCGCGATCCGCAGGCGTCGGCGCGGTGGATCGGGCTGTTCCTGCACGCGTCGGAACAACTCACCCCGACCGACGACCCAGCCGAAGCCGCGCTTGCTGCCGATGAGGTAGCACAGGAGGTTGTCGCGTACTGGTCGGGCGAGCACAGCGTCACCGAGATGGCTGCAGTGCTGGCAGACGCGGCGACCGTGCTCGCGGCGCATGAGCCCGACGCGGCCTTGGCTACTCTGCGCGCCGCGTTGGCCGCTGCGCCGACCGCCGCGTTCGGTGCGGTGCGGCGGGTGGCGGCGGAGGCCTTCGAGAGCGTCACATCCTGGTACGGCGACAACAGCGAACTCGCCGAGCAGCGGGCCACTCGCGCGATCACCGAGGCGATGACAACCTGGGCGGGCGACGCGACGGAGTTACGGCAGCTGCGGGCCGAGTGGATGTCCGGTACGTCGAGCTGGTCGAGTCCGACGCTGGACGCGGCACAGCGGGCGATCGCCACCTTCCAGGCGTACCTGCTCGGTCGTACCGGCCAGGACCGTGAACGGCTGCGTACACAGGCGGATCACGCGCTGCAGATCTTGCTGTTGATCAGCGACCGGGCAGACATCGACAACGCGGCACAGGCCGCGCTCGACGCACTGCGGTCTGCCGTCGAGACGACAGCGCGTCATGGCCGGGAGAGCGAGCAGGCCCGGCAAGCGGCGACTCGTGCCGTGCAGCCGGTCGCGGCAATGCTGCGCACGCGAGCCGCGGAGTACCTGCATGCGGCAGGGCTGTGGGCCCGAAGCGCCGTCGAGTTCGCCGCTGAGAGACACCGGCCCGACTCGGGCCGGCAGGCGATCGAGGTCGTCCGGACAGAACGAGTCGACTGGGCGCGGAAGGTCCGGGCCGACGCACCGGGGAACGTACGTGCAGCTCGGAACGATCTGGCGGATCTCGAACCGGCCGGCATGTCCGGACGCGAGGTCACCAAGGCGCTGCTGGAGCTACGGTCGGCGGTGCGGATCCCACTCGGTGTGGTCGGCGTGGTCGACACCCCGGCCGACCTCGCGGACAGGTACCCGGGCCTCGGCCCGGAGCAACTCGTCGACGGCATCTACGTCGGCGAGTACGCCGGCCGGCAGATCACCGTGGTGGTCGCGACGAGCCAGCCCAGTGCGCGCACACTGCGCCGACGCGTACTGAACCAGCAACTCGGCGAGTACGGCCTCGGCCTGATCGCGTGGGACCGGGTGGATGCGCGCCGATCCGTCGGGTTGGACGAGGCCGCGGCCGCGCGCGCCGCCTGGGACCGGTTCGCGGAGTCGTTCAGGTTCTTCGCCGAAAGCGGAGCCTTCGCCACGGATCGGCCCGAACGTGCCACCCGGAGGCTCCTCGAACGTCAACTCAAGCCGGCGCTGGTCCGCGCCGGATTGCTGCCCGAGACGGCCGAGCTCGGCCAGGTGCTGGCCTTCGCAGCGGAGCTCGCCAAGGCCTACACCCGGACCATTCCGCCCGGCCCTGTCGACACTGTTGCCTCCAGCAAGGAATCCGAGCCGGCCACCCAAGCCGGACGGGTTGCCTCCTGGCTGCGTCAGTACCTCTCAGGCCTCGGCAATGTGGTCCTGTTCTCCGAGCCCGGTCGTGCCGATGTGCATTTCGGGCAGACCTGGTACGGCCAGGACTTCGTAGTCACCGTGCGGGTGGGAGACCTCGCCGGCCGAGCCGACGCCGGACTCGACCTCGACCCGGAAACGCTGGGCCCGGTGATCACGCTGTCGGAGTGGCTGGACAGTCCGGCCGCGGTGCGGCATGCCGTCGATCGCGCCACGGACCAACTCGCCGCGACCGCCGCGCTCGTCACCGCGGCCGACCTCGGTCGCGTCGCGCCGGGCAGGGCCGAGCAGACCGAGCGTGACGCAGTACAAGCCTTGCTGATCGCGATGGGTGCCAGGCCCGGAGAGGCCGGCGAGGCGACGCGGGCCGAGGCGGCCGGCACTGTACGCGCCTTCGTCGCCGCTCGCTTGGACGCGACGGCCGAACAGGACGCGGAGATCACCTTGTGGTTCGCGGCGGTGATCGTCGCCGCCACCCTCGCCGACGCCAGGCCGAGCGGCGGGCAGTGGTACAAGAACGCGGTGTTCTACCAGGCGCTGGTCCGGGCCTATCGCGACGGCGACGGCGATGGGTACGGCGACCTCCGCGGACTGATCGACCAGCTGGACTATCTGGAGCTGCTCGGCGTCGACTGCCTCTGGCTGAACCCGATCTACCCGTCGCCGCTCAAGGACGGCGGCTACGACGTCAGCAACTACACCGACATCCACCCGAACGCCGGCACGCTCGACGACTTCAAGGAACTGATCGCCAAGGCGCACCAGCGGGGCATCCGGATCATCGTCGACTTCGTCCCGAACCACAGCTCCGACCAGCACCCCTGGTTCGAGGAGTCCCGCCGTGACCCGGACGGCCCGTACGGCGGTTACTACGTGTGGTCCGACTCGCCCGAGCAGTTCTACACCCAGCTGTACACCGATCCGGCCGGGACGGAGTACATCGTCGATCCGGACACCGGTGAGCGGCGCGACATCGACCCCGAGTCGACCTGGTTGCGGATCACCTCGGCCGACGGCCGGCCGCTGATCGGCCCGCGGATCATCTTCACCGACACCGAGACCTCGAACTGGACGTGGGACCCGGTCCGCCGGCAGTACTTCTGGCACCGGTTCTTCAGCCACCAGCCGGACCTCAACTTCGAGAATCCCGCCGTCCGGCAGGAGATCCTCGACGCGCAGGAGTTCTGGCTCCGGCTCGGCGTCGACGGGTTCCGGGTGGACGCCGTACCGTACCTGTTCGTCCGGGCCGGCACGAACGGCGAGAACCTGCCGCAGACGCACGAGTTCGTCCGGCAGATGCGGGTGCTCGCCGACCGGTACGGCGCGATGATCCTCTGCGAGGCGAACCAGCCGCTGGCCGACCTGATGGCGTACTTCGGGGATCCGGCCACCGGCGGCGACGGGTTCCACATGGCCTTCGACTTCGCGTTGATGCCACGGATGTACATGGCACTGGCGAGCGAGGTCGCCGAACCGATTCGCGACGTGCTGCGGCTGCGGCCGGAGCTACCGGCGAGTGCCGCGCTGATGACGTTCCTGGACAACCACGACGAGCGCACCACCGAGATGGTCACCCGGGCCGAACGCGAGTACCTGCACGCGACGTACGACGCGGCCAAGGATCGCAAGTCCAACGACGGCTTCGTCGGCCGCCTGGCTCCGCTGCTCGGCAACGACCTCCAGAAGATCAAGCTGGCCAATGCGCTGCTGTTCGCGTTGTTCGGCTCGCCGATCATCTACTACGGCGACGAGCTCGGCATGGGCGACAACCCGGCGCTGCCGGACCGGGACGCCCAGCGCACGCCGATGCCGTGGACGCCGGGCCTGAACGCGGGCTTCTCCACGGCAGCGCCGTACCGGCCGTCCAGCGGCGATCCCGACCCGCGGCACCTCTATCTACCTCCGGTCGCGGATCCGGTGAACGGATTCCGCCACGTCAACGTCGAGAACCAGGTGTACGACGACTCGTCGCTGCTGCACTGGACCCGCGGGTTGATCACGGCGTACAAGGCGCATCCAGCCCTCGCCAACGGCACGCTGACCGATCTGGGTGGCAGCAACGGTCACGTGCTGGCGATCGCGCGCGAGTACGACGGCGAGGTGGTACTCGGAGTGTTCAACCTGGCCGGCACCGCCCAGGCCGTCGACCTGGATCTGAGCGCCTGGACCGGCCGCCGGCCGACCGACATCGTCGGCGACCAGCGGTTCCGGGTGATCGACGAGCTGCCGTACTCCGTCACCCTGGAAGGACACGGCTTCCGCTGGCTCGCGCTGCCGTCCCCGGAAGTTGCCTCTGGCAACGCTTCGGCGGTGGGGGAGATGTTCACGACCGCGGGACGCGCCGACGACAACGCACCGGCGGTCGCCGGGCTGACGAACGAGCTGCTCACCGACGCGAAGACGAGGGACGTCCTCGAGCGGCTGACGATGCTCGACCGGATCGAAGCCGACCCGCACGATCCGGCGCGGTACCGGATCGTGCGGGGTGACCGATCGCGCACGGTGGTGTTCGTGGTCGGTGACGTCGCGAACCACGCTCCGGCGGGCTTCGTCGGCACCGAAGGCGTGGACACCGTCACGGTCACGCTGTCGCGATACCTCACCGACGCTGTCGAAGTACTGCCGTCGATCGCGCACGAATTGCGAGAGCTCGGCGAGTTGCTGATCGGTACGGCGCCGCACGCGGCCCACGAGCGCGCGCAGGAGACCCAGATCGCCGTGCTCGGCTGGGTCGGAGACCAGCTGACCGGCTCGGATCCGCGGACCGGGGTGCGGGCGGATCTCGCGCTGCTCGACACTGCGGCCGGACTCGGCATCGACGCCGAAGCCGCCAGGCAGCTCGCCGCCCGGCTCGGCACGGACCTCGCCGGTCGCGTCCAGGCCCGGCTCGCCCGCCACCAGGACGTGGCCGATCCGGTCCGGCCCCGCCGCTACCGCGAGCAGCCCCGGGGCGGACCGGGAAGCATCTACGGCAGCCGATTCCGCGGCGACGGTCGCGCGCAGGCGGAGCCGGGCAAGGTGCTCGCGGCGGTGCGGCTCGGTGCGCCGGCGATCGCCCGGGCGGCCGGCGTCGCCGAGGTCCGGATCTCGGCGACCGAGCTGGTGATCGTTCTCGACGACGGCAACAGCCTGACCAACGAGTTCAGCGTCGTCGACGACGCCATCTTCGCCGACGCCGGGCCGGTCAGCTGGGAGGGCCTGAACCGTACCGACCGGGCCGACGACCGAACGCCCTGGACCAGGGTCGCCTTGTCGGCTCGGGCCACTGACGACGTCGCCGATCGTGCGCTGGCGAACACGGTGGCGCAGATCGTCGCGGTGCGACGCGGCGCCGGCGCGCGCGATCAGCACCGCGCCGGCCGGCTGGCCGAGGTGGAGTTCCTGGTCGCCCGGATCGAGGCCGGTGTGGTTCACGGGCGCCCGATCCGGGAACTGCGGCTGTTGCTCGAGAAAGTGAACAAGCTCGAGAACGAGCCGCTCGACGGCATCCCCGGCATGCTGCCGCCCGGCCTCCGGGACCGGGTCGCGGAGGCGTTGCGGCGACCCGGGATCGGCAAGCTGTACGCGTCCGTCAACCGCCTGGAAGACAAGCTGGTCGAGTCGGCGCCGGCCGAGCGGACCCTGTACCCGCGCAGCGGCGTCAGTCCGGACCGGCCGGTCGCGGTCTCGCTGTACGCCGCCCGGCGCCGGCGGATCGCCGATGCGGCCGGCGTGGTCTCGATCGAGCCGCGGACCGGCATCGACGGCCGGGAGCAGCGCTTCGTCGTACAGCGGTACGGCGACAGCACCTACCAGCTGACGATCCGGTTCGACGCGAGCCCGATGCATGCCTCCATGCCGAACGACGATCTCGAGGTCGCGGTCGCTCCGGGGCCATGGGCAGCGGTCGAGAAAGCCGTCGTCGACGCCGTTGCCCGGCATGAACACCAACTGCGAGAACGCGCGGGGCAGGCGGATCCGTACGTCGAGCGGTTCCTGCGTGAGGTACTGGTTCAGTTCGCACGCCGGCCTGGACCGATGTCGCGGCGCAAGGCGCTGCAGGAGCAGCCGCTGCTGCGCGAGCTGGTCGGATGGCTGGGCGAGGACCGGATCGTCGAACTCGGCTCGATGAGCACGACGCAGTACCGGCGCTGGAGCGACAGCGAGTCGCGGCAACTCGTGGCGGGCGTCTTCGCTCAGCTGCGGGCTCAGCTCGCCAGGCAGGACTCGGGTAGCCGGGACGAGGGGCGGGCCGCGGCCCGGGATGTCCTGGAGCTGGCGGACGCGCTGAACCTCCGGGCCGGCACGGACGAATCGCAGGCCTTGCGCGCGGCACTGCCGCAGGATCTCGACACGACGGTCAGCCGCCTCGGTCCGACTCGCAGGGAACGACTGAACGAGGTCCTCGAGAACGGCATCTCGTGGTTGCCGAGTGTGAAGCGCGGCCTCTGGCTCGGCAGTGTCGAAACCCTGCTGCCCGGCGCGGTGTCGGCCGTGACGCTGCTCGGCGGGGGCAGAGTCGGTCTGGCCGCGGCGGTGCTGGCCGGCGCGGTGATCGCGTGGCCGGTGCGTGCGGTGGTGGAACGGTTCGTCCAGGCGGCGGACGAGAAGGCCAAGGACGTACATTCCGGCTACCGAAGCGCTCTGGAGGACACCAGGCGTTCCGGCGAGCGCGCGCGGAACTTCGTCGACCCGATCGTCGGCGTGCATCGCCAGCAGCTCTCCTCGATGTACGAACTGGCCGGCCGGGCTCCGCGCCGACCGGTGCCACCGCGCGCGACGCTGGCGCCACCCCAGGTCGATCGACCCAGACTGATCGCACCCGGATGGACCTTCCCGCTGCGAAGCGCGGTACCGGTCGCCGCCCTCACGATGCCGCTGGCGTTCGTGATCTCGCCGATCGCCGTCGGTGTCACGGTCGGCCTCGCCGCGGTGGTCGTGGGTGGTGTGCAGTACGGGTTCCAGCACCTTCGCACCCGGTTCGACGACGACCGGCACCAGCACGACAACCCGACGCGCAGCTACCGGATGCTGGTCAGCGACGCGCGCCGCGCTGCGGACATCGTCGAGCGACAGACCACGCTGAACAGGGAGCTGTGGTCGCTGCAGCTGCCCGCACTGACGCACAGCCCGGATTGGAGCCTCGAGCAACCACCTCATCCGGCCGAACGGCAGGCGGTGCCGGGCAGGTTGTGGTTCACCGGCCGTGAGGTCGTGGTCGGCGCGCTGGCCTTCGCTCGACGGCTGTCGGACGCATACGTCCAGCAGCAGCTCGCTGTGACGTCTCCGCTGTTGCTCTCGTACGGCCTGCAGTTTCTTGCCATCGGCACCGTCTACGGCTTGTCCGAGGCATCACTGGTGCGGGGAAACCGGGCAGGCTA
Source organism: Kribbella sp. NPDC031520 (assembly GCF_055580825.1). Lineage (NCBI taxonomy): Bacteria > Bacillati > Actinomycetota > Actinomycetes > Propionibacteriales > Kribbellaceae > Kribbella > Kribbella sp. NPDC031520. Next base: position 977,471 of record NZ_JBVIKS010000003.1, on the reverse strand, counting down.
CGACCGCCGCATGCACAACCGGTACGAGCTTGCGCGGCGCGACGCCCGCAAGCAGTTCGACGAACACACCGACTCGGTGTTCACCCAGTTCGACTCGCTGGGCAGTTCGATGCAACTGCAGCGAGCCGTGGAAGGTATCCCCTCGTGGCCGCGGCCGGCCGTCACGGAGCCGCGGATTCCGGCGCACAAGCCGTGGAGCCCGGTCCTGCATCCGGCTCGGGACGCAGTGCTCGGCCGGCGGTCGTACCTGGTGCGGAGCGCCGCCGTCGCGGCGACCGGTATCGGCGTCGCAGCCGTGGCGATGCACCGCTATCACCTCGACCCGTTGTGGTTCAGGTTGTCGCTGAGCGCGGCCGCGGTGCAGCCGGTGTACTTCTACACGAAGTACCTGCGGAAACGGATGGACAACGCCGGTCAGTTCGGCGATCACGAATTCGGCTTCGAGGCTCGGTCCGCGCGCGAGCGCGAGCACATCGAGAGCGCCACCGGCTACGTCGCGCACCACATCGGCCGCCTCGAGGACCTCGCCGGTGGGAGGTCGCCGAGAGAGCGGAACCTGCCCGCCGGAACGCCACTGGCCGACTTCGTCCGTGCCGCGTACCGCGATCTGGACGACCACCTGGCCGGCAACGTGCCGAACAGGTTCGAGCAGTGTGCCGAGTTGCTGACACTCCTCGGGCCTGCGGCCGACGGAGGTCGCGGTACGGGACGGGTGGACCTGACCACCCTCGAGCGGCAGCGTCGCGAACTTGTCCATCAGGTACGTCGTGACGGTGACATCCGGCCGCTGGTACGCAACCTGGTCGCGATCTCCGCCACCATGACGAGCTACTCGGATGCCCTGCACAAGCACGGGTTCGATCCGCACGTCCGGCTCAGTGGTCCGAACGGGCTGCCGATCTCTGATTCCGTGTTGCACCACGACCCGCTGAACGCGCGCCGGTTGGCCGCTCTGACGAGCGATCCGGACCGGGCCGTCGAGCAGGCCGCACTGATTGTCGCCAAGGTCGAGCAGGTGACCGGCGGGCGGTACGGATCCTTGTCCGCCGCCGACGTACAGCCGTTCGAGCGGCCCGGACGTCCGCTCACCGAGATCGCGGTCGACCTGGTCGCCCAGCTCGAGCGGCAGCGGCCGATCCGGCGACCGTCCCAGGACACACCAGCCTTGCGGGCCTTGCGGGCACGCGGCGACTTCCTCCGCGCCCTGACCACGGAGTACGCCGGCACAGCCCCCGCCCGACTGACCTGGCAAGGCTGAAGTCGCGAGGCTGTTCGGGGCAGGCAGGGTGCTACTTGGGCAGTCCTGGCCGGGGGTCGGCCGGGACTTCGCGGGCCTCGTCGAGGTAGGCGGCGCCGTTGGCCAGGAGTTGCTGTGTCGCGGGCAGTACTCGATCTAGCACGTCCTCGGCGCTCACCTCGACGGACTCCTCGCGGGCCTCGGTGCCGGCGAAGATCTCGCAGATGTCCCAGAGGCTGTCGACGGCATGGCCCCAGGTCCAGAGCTCGTAGCTGAACCGGTCGACGCGCGCGCTCGGATTCGCGGGGACCGCTCCGAGAGCGTAGTACCCGGGAGCAGCCGGATGTTCGCCCGAGCCGACGAGCAGGGAGCTGATCCGGCATGCCCGAGCGAACTCGACCGCGTCCGCGGTTCCCGGCACGACCTCGATGAGCAGATCCCGGTCGAGCAACCGGTCGATCGCCGCCGGGAACTCCTTGATACCCCCGGCCCTGGCGACTGCTTCAATGGACGATCTGGTCCACGGCGTGACGCCGGCCTGCTCGGGTACGCCGTGGGCGAGGGCCCAGACAGCCAACTCGTCACCCGCCCCGAGGCCGCACTGCCGCCAGCCGATGCGGACAACGTGTTCCTCGCCGGGAAAGCCGGCACCGAGGTAATGGCCGACCGGAAAGATCAGTGCGGTGCTCATGCGCTCACAACCCCCAACCGGAAGCTGATATCGAGGTACGCCGCGTTGACCAGTAGCAGCGGGTGCAGCGCGGTGAGGAACGTGGAGAGCAGCTTTCCCGGGTCGAGAGCACCCGCCTCGCCGTTTCCGGTCCGGCCGGCGACGTCGGCCGCGCTCAGGCAGGTTGCCCAGAGCGTGTCGTCCATCGCCGCCCACTGCCACAGGTCGTAGACCGCGAAGTCGACGTGCAGTACCGGCTGCCCGAGGAAGCCGATGCCGAACCGCTCCGGCTCGGCGGCCGTGTTGCCCAGCCCGAGCATCAACGGTGCCAGTCGGTGGCCGCGCGCGAACTCGAGCGCCTCGCCGCCGTCCGGCCGGATCTCGGCCAGCAGGCCGATGCCGAGCAGTTCCTCGACCAGCTTCGCCGCCTCCGCGACACCGGTATGCCGCGCGAGCGCCACGATCGACTCACGTCGCCAGGTGAACTGCTCCTGCACGGCGGCGAGCGAGCCGTGCGCGAGCGCCCAGACGGCGTACTGCCGGTCGGACAGCTCCACCACGTCGGCCCCGCGCCGTACCCGGCCGGAACCGACGAGGTGACCGATCGGGAGCATCAACCGTTCGTCAGTCATGCTCCGACGCTCCGCCGTGTGCGCGGCCGGCGGCCGGGGTTGGCCGGATCAGGCAAGGAACTGGCCGCTACCTGAGGGCTCGGCAAGGTGGCTCCGGCCGTGGCCGGCACCGTGACCTCAGCGGGTCCAGGACGGGTTGCGGCCGAGGTAGGCGACGATGGCGTCGAGGGTGTCGTCGCCGGACCATGGGATGTTCGCCGCGAACGCCGCGCCCGGTACGAGCCGTACGTCGCCGGCCGGCACGATCTGGGCCACGGTGTGGGCTGCCTCGAGCACCTCGGGCCGGAACGACACCGTCGTACCGAGGGATTTCGCGACGTCCCAGCTGTGTACGACGTAGTCGATGAAGTGGAAGCTGATCGCCTGGGCGCCGGGGAACGCTGCGTCCGGCCCGAACTCGGCGAGCGGGAACGTCCGCTCCGCGACCCCGGGCTGGGCGAACGCGTCCAGCACATGCTCGGCGGACTCGGTGTACGCCTTCATCGGGTCGTCGCCGAGGTCGCGGAGCTTCCAGATCGCCGGATCGTCCTCACCGCGGGAGGCGGCCGCGAAACCGTAGTGCTGGGTGGCCATGTGGGCGAGCAGACCGTACAGCGTCCAGGCCCGGCAGGGTGTCGGCTTCGACAGGTCGTCGGAGGCGGCGGTGCTGACGAGTTCGATGCTGGTCCGGACGGCTTCGGCGTCCAGCGGGATGTAGTCGATAGTATGCATGCGCATATCGTAAGCGCTCGCATATAATTGCGCCAGTGCTACCTTTTCGGCATGGCAACCGAGCGACCCGACCTGGCGGCGATGCTGGGTCCACTCGTCCGGGACCTGATCGCGATCGAGCTGCCGATCCTGGCTGCGCACGACGTCTCGATGTGGGGCTACGTCGTACTCAACGCCCTCGACGAGACCCCGATGCGTACGCAGGCCGCACTCGCGGAGGCGATCGGCGCGGACAAGTCGCGCATCATCGGCACGCTTGACGAGTTGCAGCGGGCCGGGCTGATCGAGCGTACGCCGGACCCGGACGACCGACGCGTCCGCCTGCTGTCGATCACCGCGCAGGGGCGGAAGGTCCGTCGCGCCGTCCGCAAGGACATCCAGGCGGTGGAGTTGCAGACCCTCGACGGGCTGCCGGCGGCTGATCGCAAAACGTTCGTAAGGCTGCTGCAGCAGTTGCACGCTTCACGCTGAGGGAGGAGCTGTTTCCCTCGCGCGGGTGATCCGGCGGCGGATGGGTCTCAACAGACTGGTTGCATGAAGCAAGCGGTGGTGCTGTGGGCGACGGTGTACGGCGGTCTGCGGATCTGGTACGCGACCGGGCATGCGCCGTCGTGGAAACTGCCTGGCGACGACCTGCTGATTCCTCCGTGGGTGTCGGTCGCCGCGTGTGTCGTCACCGCGCTCGCGGTGATCCGGATCCGGCCGCGCCTGCTGTGGGCGCTGGCCGCGGGATGGCTCGCCGCGGCCGCGTTCGTACTGCTCGACCTGGTGGCGGCCGTACTCCCGGGGCTCGGCATACCGTTCGACCCGCTCGGGATGCTCAGCCGTCTCGGCGCGGTCGCCGGCGCCGTACTGCTCGCGCTGCTCGCTCGGGCGCATCAACCGACCGCCAAGCCGTGGCCGCCGTGGATCTCGACCGCAGGCGCGTGCGTAGCGGCCGTCGGTTGCCTGACCAGGCTCGGTGCACAGGCGGTCGTCGGCTTCGGGAAGACACCGTACGGCGGAAACGTCTCGTTGCTGCTGTTCGAAAGCGGTTTCCTGCTCGCGGGCACGCTGCTGCCGTTCCTGCTCGTGCATCGGATCGGGCGGCGGTTTCCGCGGTGGCTCCTGCTGGTGCCCGGGTACACGATCGGCGCCGGTATCACGGCGTACTTCGGGGTCGGGCTGATCCAGATGATCGTCGCCGCGCTCCGGGGGCAGCCCGTGTACGGCGACGTCGGGCTGCCGGACAGCTTCTTCTGGGTGGCTGTCCCGGCGTACGTCGTCTGGGGTGCGGGGCTGACCGTCGCCGCTCGCGGGTACCAATTCGCGACCCGGAAGACAACCGATTCGGTGTGTGACTTTCAAAGCACGCACGGTTGAACCAAGTAGAGCGTTCAATCGTTCGAACCAGACACAGACACCAACCCCCGCGCCCAAGGAGTGAGGCCCTGTGCAGGTGCTCGAGCGTTTCCAGAACCAAGGGATCGGCGTTTTCCGGATCGTCGTCGGCTTCCTGTTCGCGACCCACGGCGCCGCGGCACTGTTCGGCGTCCTCGGCGTCGAACAGATCGGCCTGCTGGTCTGGCCGTCCTGGTGGGCGTCGCTGATCCAGACCGTCGGCGGCGCGCTGGTGATGATCGGCCTCGGTACCCGGTACGCCGCCCTGCTCTGCTCCGGGTCGATGGCGTACGCGTACTTCACCGTCCACCAGCCCGGCGCTTTGCTGCCTGTGCAGAATGGTGGAGAGATGGCGGCGCTGTTCTCCTTCGCCTTCCTCCTGATCGCTTTCCTCGGCAACGGCGCCTGGTCGGTGCAGCGGTCGGCCGCAGTCCGCGTGCAGACGACAGCAGCCAAGTAGGCATGATCGACAGAGCAGGAGCGCCGATGGCCGACGAACGGGCGACGCTGCTGCGCGAGCTGCACGACGTACACGCACCTGCGCTGTGGCGGTTCGTCGTCCGGCTCACCGGCGACGACCGGCTGGCCGAGGACGTGGTCCAGGAGACCCTGCTCCGGGCGTGGCGGCGGCCGAACATCCTGACCGAGGACGAGCCCGGAGCCCGGGCCTGGCTGTTCACGGTCGCCCGCAACCTGGTCATCGACGACCGGCGGAGCGCCCGGGTCAGCCGGGAGGTCGCCAGCGACGACCTCCCGGAGAACCCGAGCGCCGACCACGCGAACGCGGTCCTCGACGCGTGGCTGGTGGCCGAGTCGCTGGCACAGTTGTCCGAGGAACACCGGCAGGTGATCGTACGGGCGTACTACGGCCGCCGTACGGTCACCGACATCGCCGAGGAGCTGGACATCCCGCCGGGCACCGTGAAGTCACGGCTGCACTACGGGCTGCGGGCGCTGAAGCTCGCACTGCAGGAGAAGGGGGTCACGAGCCAATGAGCGACCCGTACCGGGACTGGGACGCGGCCTACCTGCTCGGCGCGCTGTCCGCGAAGGACCGGCGTACGTACGAGGAGCATCTGCATACGTGTGCGGACTGCTCGGCCGCGGTCGCGTCGTTTGCCGGCGTACCCGGGATGCTGGCCGCGCTACCGGCCGAGCGGGCGCTGGCCACCGTCACCACTGAGCCGCCGAACCTGCTGCCCGCGCTGGCCCGCGGCGTCCAGCGCGACCGGCGGCGGCGACGGATCCGGTTCGGCGCCCTGGCCACCGCGGGCGCGGTCGCGGCCGCCGTGATCGGCGCGTTCGTGGCGGTCCCGCTGACCCGCGACGACCCGAAGGGCGACTACGTCGTACTGTCCCAGACCGTGTCGAGCAAGCTCTCCGCCGACGCCCGCCTGGTCCCCGAGCCGTGGGGTACGACGATCGAGATCAGCTGCAAGTACGACGAACTCGCGACGCCGAGCGAACGCTCCCGCGGGTACGAGCTGTACGTCACCGACAAGACCGGGAAGATCCAGCTGATCGCCAGCTGGACGTCGGCGCCCGGGACCACGGTGAAACCGGCCGCCACCACCAAGCTGAAGCGCGACGAGATTCAGGCGCTGGACATCCGCAGTTCGGAAACCGGCCGGATCTTGCTGGCGGTCCGTTTCTGAACATGATTGCGTACGCGCGGTTGGGGCACCTGGGAAACAAGAACGGCGATCGCTCGAGAGGCCGCCGATCCAGACCCCGGTGTTCAGGGACGTGCACCGGGGTCGCCGTACGTCGTCATCGAGCTGGAAGAAAGTTCCGGCAGATCCGTAACACTCGGGACGTCACCGGCGATAGACCGTGTGTAACGCCACTTGAGGATCCCGCCCCAGGTCGTCCGCCCGAAGGGCCTGGGGCGGGATTCTCGACTGCTTATGAGGCGCCGGCAGCGTTACGTGCAAAGGCCCCCGGTGATGCCCACCCGGGGGCCTTTGCAGCTGTGCGTACTCTCCTAGGACGCTTGCTCGGTCGGGCCTTCCGACGGCGGTAGCGCGATCCGGTCCGCCGGCAGGCGTTCCGTCCGCTCGGAGCCGTCGTCGCCCTCGTACTGCACCAGAGCGGTCCATCCCGATTCCTCGTGGTCGCGGCCGATCAGCCAGCCGCGATGCCACTTGCCGTCCGCGCGGACGACGACATGGCTGGGCAGGGGGAGTCGGGACACCAGATCGGTGCCGGGCTCGAACTCGGTCATGGGCCGAAGGTTAGGTGCAATCGGCTCGCGGCGCCTCTTGAAAGCGTGTTCCCTCATGGACTTCTCAGACTCCGGACTCAAGTCCAAACGCTTGTACGGCGCCGTTCACCTTCAGAGCACGTCCACCTGGTATACGCGTGACCCACCCGTTGTCGAGCGCGTGCGCGCACAGCGCGGCACCGACCGCGCCGGCCAGATGCGGGCGTCGCTCCGTCACGTCCAGGCAGGAACGGACGGCCGGGCGGCCCCGCTGTACGTCGAGCTCGATGCCGAGATCTTTCAACCAGGCTTGGCCTTCCGGCGTCAACGCGATCCCCTCGGACCAGTCGATCAGCCCGCGTTCCGTCATCGCGTCGGCGAGCGCAACCCCGAGTTTTCCGGCCAGATGGTCGTAGCACGTCCGGGCGCGCGCGAACGCGTCCCGCTTGCTGACCGCCGACAAGCTGTTCGCCACCTCGGTACGCCGGGGCGTCAGCGCGGCCAGCCCTTCGAGCAGCTCGGCGGTTTCCGGACCGGCGAGTTTCACGTACCGATGCCGGCCCTGCCGTACCTCGCTCAGCAGCCCGCCGGCGACGAGCAGGTTGAGGTGCTCGCTGATCGTCGGTCGGGAGACCTTCGCCACCTTCGCCAACTCCGACGCCGTCCAGGCCCGCCCGTCCAGCAACGCCAGGCACACCGTCGCGCGCGTCCCGTCGGCCAGCATCCGCGCCCAGCCGGCCAGATCCTCACCCTCGGCAGTCATACCCACATCATGCCGCGCCCACAGTTAGGCCCCGGCCGAACGGTCCCGTACGTACCGTCGATGCCTGTGACTCACCTGACGATCGAACCCTCCATCCTGTACGTCGGAGCGCCGGTCGCCCTGCTCACGACGCTGAACGAAGACGGCACCGTCAACCTGGCGCCGATGTCGTCCGCGTGGGCCCTCGGCGACGTGGTGGTCCTCGGTGTCGGTGTCGGCGGACAGACGGCAACGAACCTGGGGGCGCGTCCCGAGGTGGTGATCAACTACCCGTCACCCGATCAGTGGCAGGCCGTGGAACGCCTGGCCCCGTTGACCGCCGCCGATCCGGTGCCGGCCCACAAGCAGGCTCGCTTCCGCCACGAACGCGGCAAGTTCGAGGCCGCCGGACTGACCGCCGTCCCCTCCGAGCTGGTCACCCCACCACGGGTCGCCGAATGCCCGCTGCAGTTCGAGGCCACCGTCGACCTCGCCGAATTGGATGCCAAGGGCAACTTCCTGATCGTCCAGGCCCGGGTGCTCCGGGTGCACGCCGCCGAGCACATCGTCGTACCCGGAACCTCCTACGTCGCCCCCACCGCCTGGTCCCCCCTGATCTACAACTTCCGCCACTACTACGGCCTGGGCCCCGAACTGGGCGAATCCTTCCGCACCGAAACCCCGACCCACAGGTGAAGCCTCGCGACTCAGGTCCGCCGAGTCGTGGTGTTTGGTCCGGAGGCGTGCGGCCGAGTCGTGGATTGTGGTCGTTCTGAGCGACCAATCTTCACGACTCGGCGCAGGGGGCGGGAGCCGGTTGCCACGACTCGATGGGGGTGGGGGGTGGTCAGACGTGGCGGAGGCGGTCGATCTCCTCGTCGCTGAGGATTACGTCCAGGGAGGCGAGGACGTCCGGCAGATCGGAGGGGGGTACGGAGCGCTGCGTGGTGGGGCCGTCGGCGTGTTCGGTGGTGAGGGTGTTGCCTACCAGGCGGCGGACTTCGCGTTCGGCGACTCGCATCACTACGGGGCGGCCGGTGAAGGGGGAGTTGGGGTGGGTGGAGACGTAGTGGTGGTAGACCTCGTAGTCGATCGGGCGGACCGGTTCGTCGTTGGAGGCGTGTTGGGGGACCCAACCGTTGGGTGTCTGCTTCGAGAGGGTCCAGACGTCGCCCTCCTGGGTCAGGCGGTGGTCCCAGCCTGCTTGGTCGATCACCACGCCGTCCTTCAACGGAGTGGGGTACAGCTGGCCGGCGCCGAAGCCGACGTCGGCCAGGAATTCCTCGCCCTCGACGCCGACCTTCAGCAGAGCATGCGTACGCGGCCCCGCCTTGTGCGGCTGTACCCGCGCCACCCGCCGTACGACCTCGAACCCGTGCTGTTCCAAGGCAGCCCCGAACAGCAGCGCATGCTCGTAGCAGTATCCGCCGCGCTGCCGCCCGACCAACTTCGCCTGGATCGCGTCGAGGGAGATCCCGGGATGCGTGCCGAGGATCACGTCGATGTTCTCGAACGGGATCGCCAGTACGTGCGCCCGGTGCAGGCTCCGTAACGCCTCCGCCGACGGTGCCACCCGGTCGTGGCCGATTCGCGTCAGGTAGGCGTCCAGGTCGAGGGTCTCGGTGTTCCACATACCCGTCACCTCAACACTTCCAGTTCACTCGAGGTCAAGCTCGGTGAACAACGTGAGCTGGATCCCGCCCGGCGTCTCCAGTCGCGCGTTCAGCGAGTTCCACGGCGTACGGGTCGGCTCCGCGAGCACCGTCGCGCCCGCCTCCGCCAGCCGGGCCGTGGTGGCCGCGGAGTCCTCGACCTCGAACGCGACCCGGTACTTCCCGGCCACCCGCCGCCCGACCTCGACCGCGTCGATGAACTCGGCCTGTCCCGGGTCCGCGATCTCCAGCGTCGCCCGTTCCACCTCGAGGATCGTCACCCGCCCGTCCTCCGACGAGTACGACGCCCGCTCCGGCAACCCGAGTACGTCGCGGTAGAACGCGACTGCCTCCTCGTAGTCGTCCGCCGTGACCACCAACCGCAGTTCCTTCACCGTCATGCCCCCAAGTATCAGCTGGACGAGGACCTGGGGGCCGAACGTCTCACCCGACCGCGGTCGCGACCTCGTACAGCACCGGCAGGCTGGGGAAGTCCTCCCAGCCGGGCAGCGTGACCACCTTGCGGAACTCATCGGTCGCGTGCGCGGCCCGGAAGTCGGCGTGGGACGCCCAGTTGGCGACGTTGATCCACCGCTGGCCGGCGTCCCCGTTCACCGCACGATGCAGACGCAGCGAGATGAACCCCGGCTGGGCCCGGAAGTACTGGCTCGCGGTTTCCCACAGCGCGTAGAAGGCGTCGTCGCGGTCGGGCGCCACGGTGAAGCAGTTGATCAGCGTGACCGGCCCGCTGGTCGGTGCGTCCGGACTCGGCGCGGTGCGCTGCTCGGGCGTCAGGTTCATGGTCATGGATTCCTCCCCTTCGTTCGTTGCACTCATGTGCACTTATTGCACTGTTGTACAATGACGATCGAGATGACGTCAAGAGATGCGGAGAAGGCGATGCTCGACGCCGACAGCGAGAAGGGCCGGTACCGGCAACGCCGGCGGACCCGGGACGGCATCGTCGCCGCGACGGCCGCGCTCCTGGAGGCCGGGGCGTCCCCCTCGGTCAACGAGATCGCCGAGGCGGCGGGTGTGTCCCGGCGGACCGTTTACCAGTACTTCCCGACGCTGGAGCAGTTGCTGATCGACGCGACCCTCTTCCGGTTGTCGCAGTCGGCTGTGGACGAGGCGATCGACGCGGCCGGCGTCGACGGCGATCCGGGCGATCGGGTGGCCGCGATGATCCGGACGCTGACCGCGATGTCGGCCGAAACGCTGCCGTTGGGGCGTTCGCTGATCCGGCTGACCATGGACGTGCAGCAGGCGGAAGGCACGCCGCGGCGGGGTTATCGCCGGGTCGGCTGGATCGAGCGCGCCCTCGATCCGATCCGCCCGCGCCTCGACCCGGCCCGGTTCGAGCGGCTCGTCTCCGCGCTGGCGATGGTCGTCGGCTGGGAGGCGCTGATCGTCCTCGGCGACGTACGCGGCCTCGATGAGCAGGAGCAACTCGACACCGCGCTCTGGGCGGCCCGGAACCTGATCCGCGCTGCCCTCGAGGAGGCTGGAGAGTAGGTCACCAAGCCTGGCTGAATGCGGTACTGCTCGGCGTGAGGCGGTAGCCGGCGTTGGCTGAGAACTCCGCCGACAGAGCGAATCGGTCGCCCCGGACGAGCGTGTGCCGCCACTCGACGGCACGGCTCTGTGCCGTGCCCTGCCGAACGATCGAGAACACCGCCGCGTCGTCCGGACAGTGCAGGACGCGGCGCTCGGCCGGGCTCGGGTTGATCGCGCGGATGTCCTCGCGCCCGTGGTCGAGAACGATGCCTGTGCGGTTCGCGAGCTCGTTGTAGAGGCTGGTGTGCGTGAAGTCGGCGTCGAGCAGCGGTTCGGCGAGCGTGGCGGGGAGCCAGACCCGATCAAGTGCGAGCGGCTCGTCACCGGCGTACCGGAGGCGCTCGAGGTACAGCAGCGGGATCGACTCCTCCAGTTCGAGGCGGGCCGCGATCACCCCGTCGGCGCGGATGTCGAGCGCCCGTACGACGCTCCGCTGCGGCAGGCCCGACGCCTCGACGGACGAGAACAGGCTGTAGAGCGCGCCCATCGGCTGCCTGATCTCCGGCGCGGCCGCGACCCGGGGCTGCCGTCCGCGCTCGGCGACGATCAGCCCGTCGGTCCGCAGTTGCCCGAGCGCCTGGCGAACGGTGTGCCGGCTGACCGCGTACTCGTCGACCAACGCGAGCTCGCCCGGGAACGCGTCGTCGAACTCCCCGGACCGCAGCCGCCGGACGAGGTCCGCCTGCAACTGCTTCCAGAGCGGCTCGCCGCCACCACGCTCAAGCTTCCGCACGCAGGTCCCTCCAGAGTTGCCAAATGTCCGGTCATCTCCTACCGTGAATGTACGTACATTTCTGGCGGAAGGGAACCGGCTAGTGGTGCAGCTCGAGGTTAGGACACCTCACACCCACCCCGTCGCCTTCCATCGCCTGGGCCGTGCTTTGTCCCGTCGTCGCGGGCTCGCGATCGTGCTCGCGGTGACGGCCGTCGCTGTACCGCTCGGGCGCCTGGTCCCGCTCGTCGGCGGTCCGGTCTTCGGCATCCTGCTCGGCGTGATCGCCGGCAGCGTGATCCCGGTACTGCGCTCCGACGCCTGGCGCCCGGGCTACGACTTCGCCTCGAAGACGCTGCTCCAGCTGTCGATCGTCGTACTCGGTACCGGCCTGTCGCTGCAGCAGGTCGCGCGGGTCGGCGTCTCGTCGTTGCCGGTGATGCTCGGTACGCTCGCGATCGCGCTCGGCGGCGCGTGGCTGTTCGGTCGCATCCTCGGCGTCCGCGGCGACACCCAGACCCTGATCGGCGTCGGTACGGCGATCTGCGGCGGCTCCGCGATCGCGGCCGCCACCGCGGCGATCGGCGCGAAACGGTCGTCGGTCGCGTACGCGCTGGCGACCATCTTCACCTTCAACATCGTTGCTGTGTTGACGTTTCCGCCGATCGGACACCTGCTCGGGCTGAGTTCGGATGCGTTCGGCCTGTGGGCCGGTACGGCGGTCAACGACACGTCGTCGGTGGTCGCGGCCGGGTACGCGTACAGCCAGGCCGCCGGCGATCAGGCGATCGTCGTGAAGCTGACCAGATCGCTGACGCTGATCCCGATCGTGCTGACGCTGGTCGCGCTGAAGATCCGGCGCGAGAACCGCGCCGCCCGCGCACTCGACGCCGCGTCGACCGGTTCGTACGAAGGCGCCACGGCCTCGATCCGGAAACCGTTGCCGTGGCGCAAGCTCGTACCACTCTTCCTGATCGGCTTCATCGCCGCCGCGGGCCTGCGCTCCGCGGGCGCCGTACCGACCAGCTGGCTGCCGACACTGACGATCATTGGCAGCACCCTCATTACCGCCGCCCTCGCCGCGATCGGCCTGTCCCTGCGCCCGCGCGAGCTCCGCGACGCAGGACCCAAGCCGCTCCTCCTCGGAGCCATCCTCTGGATCCTGGTCGCGTCCGGCAGCCTCGTACTTCAGACCTTCTCGTAGGCGGCCTGGCTCGATTTAATCCAGAGTCCTCCCAGCGCTACGGACGGGCGGTGGGACGCACGAACTGCAGAAATCGGGATTCTGACGTCGGGCGGACACCGTAGCGGGTTTCCCGGCGTCGGGCGCGTGACAGTAGAAGAATGCGGGTCGGTCTTGATATCGCGACGTAGAACGCCCGCAATTCGGCCTCCATCTCATCGCTAGAGGTTGCTCTGAAATCTGGAAGCTGGCCATCGTTCAGGGCTAGTACAGCGGCAGCCCTAAATTCGTTCCCTTGCGCCTTGTGAATTGTGAGTAGCCGTATTCCGGGGGCAAGAGAGTCCCCACGCTGGCTTCGGGCAATATATTGCCGAAATCCGCCAAATGATCGCTCGGTGCTCGCGGTTCGGTCGGCGTAGTTTGTCCAAGTCTCCTGCAACTGGCTGAGGTCGGTTTCCCAGTCGTCGTCATCGATGCTCAGACCCTGACAACCTGCCAGCAGATCGTGCGGACGCTGCGCATTTGAAACTTCTGCTAAGGCGCTGATATTTGGGTCTGCTGCATTGGATAACAATGAGGATAGGTTCGTCCAATGGGTGTCGTTACCGTTCGCCGCAGTCTGCAGTCGACGTCGGACGGATAAGTGTTCTGGGGCGCTGTGGTACGCAATGATGTCTACGACCGTCTTGGCCGCATCGCTGGCGAGCCAATCGTCCTCGGTGCTAGCTGATGCTGTCTGAATTCCCATCAGGTTGAGGTGCTCGCGAGTCGACCGCAACGCTGTTGCCGCGCGGCCCATAATAACAATCTCTTCGGGTCTAATTGAAGTCGTCTCGCCTGGTGCAAGGAATTCCGCTCTCGCACCGTTCGCTATCAGACTCGCTGCCCATTCGGCGACGCCGCGTCCCTCGTCCTGTTCGGTCTGATATTCTGCAATCGAAACCTCGCCTGATGCTGCATAATTCGTGTCAGAGTCGATGCCGGGGCTTGTCGGAAGCCCTAATGCGTTTGCTATCGAGTGTTCGACGCGCGTGATCGCTAGCGCAGAGCGAAAGTTCTGGTGAAACTGGATCTGTTCCGCGTCGTAGTCGTCCGCAAATCTCCTCATTAATCGGCGATCTGCGCCAGCGAATCCGACGATAGACTGCCGTTCGTCACCGACTAGCATGGCGTTTACTTCCGGATATCCAGGAGGATCTCCGATCATAGTTCTGATCAGACGGAATTGAGCGGGCGTGAGGTTTTGTGCCTCATCAACGACAATGTGCGCGTAAATCTTCCGCAAGTGTTGCCCAAGCCACGGACCAGAAGTCAGTTCGGTGGCTTTTTCCAGCATCGCGGGATAATCGACGGCGCCCCGACTGTGCAGGGCATCGCGCCACTCGTTTAGATACGGGGTGTCCTGACAGCGTGCCCGCGCGAGGTCCAACGCTGCGAAAATTTCGGCGGGGTCATCTGGAGCGGCAATTCCCGAATCATGAAGCCAAGACCAAAGGAGTTCAATTCGATCAGCATCCCTCGTAAGAACCTCCGGTTCGGTGGGTAAACCTATTCGGCTGCCATGTTGCCGAAGTTGTGACCATGCGAAACCATGAATCGTATCCGCGTCAACTCTGCGGTGGAGGTCGCCGAGGCGGGATTCCAGCCTGTCTCGCAATTGATCGGCGGCCTTGACCGTGTACGAGACTGCCAGGATCCTGTAGCCCTCAAGTTCCGACTCGCGAAGAAGGCGCTCGATGCGCCGCGCGACTACCTCGGTCTTGCCGCTCCCCGCGCCTGCGATGACGACGAGCGCACGCGCTTTGCTTTCGATCGCGCGCCTCTGCTCCTGACTTGGTAGGAATTTCATTCGTTGGCTTCTATGCTCGGCAATGAGACATCAATCCTTGCAATCAGAGTCTCGATCGGGACTGGCCACGCGGTCGAGTCCTGGCTCGAGGTTGATAGAGCTTCTCTCGGGTGCCGTGCGATCAGTTCCTCGGCAAGCAGTCTGCCGATGGCGCCCTTGTGAGATGTCATGAACTTCAACAGGGATGTATTATCGCCGGGCAAATAGCCAAGCGAGTTACACACGGCGACGCACAGATCTTCATCGAAATCGATGAACATCCGTTCGGTGGCGCCGCCCTTGTTGTCGTTCTCGGATGGGCTTCCGGCTACCCAGATGATCCGGTCGGTCTCGCCATCGCCGAAGTTGGTGATAAGTTCGTTTGCGGCCTTCGCGCCGGCGGGGTCAGAGTCGCTAAAAAGAAGCCACGGTATTCCCACCAGATTCGCGAACTTGACGACGGCGCTCGCGTAGGCGCTGTTCATGCTGCCGGGATCGACTACACAGATGCCGTGAGCGCGGTCGCTCAAGGCGTTGCGCAGCAGCGGTGGCAAGAGGGCTCTCTCGGTGGCTCCGTCACCAAGGATCACCGCTGATGCGAAAAGAAGTTCGCCGAACGGGCGTTCGATGAGTCGCTTGAGTTTTTCCATCTCCTCGATATGCATCGACGGTCTAAGGGCGCGGTTGAGAGCGTCTTCGGTGGTCGGGCGAAGGTCGACAACAGCCGCCGAACCGGGTTTCGGCTGAAGGATACGAATACACCGTGGCTCGACAACCGAGACAAGATGAGTCGAGTGTGTGCTCACAACTACCTGCCCCCGAATCGTAGAGAGCAGCGAATCTAGTTCGAATTGCGCCTGGGGGTGCAGATGGGCTTCGGGTTCCTCGATCAGGCTCACGGGGTGTGGTCGTAGCGCGACATCGTCTCTACCGAAGCGATGGTCGTATAGAACACTCTGGATCTGAAGAGATGCAAGACTGCGTGATCCCGATCCGTGAAACCGTAATGGTAGATCTCCGGCGCCAGTGTTCAGATCGATTGATATCGACCGTGCCAGATCTTCGAGTCGCAAGGGTAATGGATTGATACTGGGAGATCCGATTGTGTCCACGACCCGCGAAAGCCGGCGAAGGGCATTATCAATCGCCGCGAGTGATCCACTTGCATCGGCGATCGCAGCGCTTAGATTGCCGAGGCTTGCTTCGAGATCTGGCCTATCCTGGCTGGAGATCTCCAGATCGTCGAGCATGCGCCGAATTGGCGAACCCCGCCTGCTCAGGTCGTCGACGAGGTCCCTACGAGTCTCGACCAGTACCGCACCCACGAGTGCTCGTTCTGTGGATGTCATGGTCGTCGGATTCGTTTGCGACCGCCAGTCCTGCGCTGTCTGGTCGAAAACCAGATTTGTATGGTCCGCACGCACACCGAAGCCATCCTGAGATCGACTAATCGTGCATCGCCATGCAAGGCGTTCCTTGTTAGGATCCTCGCTGATGGGTTGGATACCAGTCAGAAGGCGTGCTAGGCGAGCCGTAAATACTTCCTCGGGTCCGTCTGATCGGGGGCTAATGATCACGTCGATGGACGCGCTTTCCGCGCCGGGTATGGATATGTCATCCCGGTCGGCTGGAACCGCGCCGAGGGCGACGGCAAGGGCGCGCAGAAGCCTGGATTTGCCAGAGTTATTGCGTCCCACAAGGACCGTCAGATCCGGTTCGAATTCGATTGCGCACGTGCCGAGCCCGCGGAAGTTGCGGAGTCGGATCTCCCGCGCATACAGGGGGGCAAAGTCATTGCCCTCACGCTCCCCTGACTTATGAGCAGGGCGGCCTTCTGCGGGTTCGGTCACTGGCTCTCTCTCGGTCTGTCCTGATGTACCACGTACCTGCGCACAAGCATGACACCTTCTGTGTGTGAGCGCAGTAAGCGACCGCAGTCGGACAGTGATGGGCAGCGATTACGTATCTATTCCGGGTTCTTTGCGTCGTCGACGCGCGCGCCAGTAGACGGCTCCGCCGAGACAGCTCGACGACGCAGGACCCAGGCCCGTCCTCCTCGGAGCGATCCTCTGGATCCTGGTCGCGGTCGGCAGCCTCGTACTTCAGTCCTTCTCGTAAGCCGCCTGGCGGTCCTGGGCTGCCTTGATGCGGGGTACGTCTAGCTTGTTGCTGCGGTCGAAGTTGTAGATGCCGTTCTCTTCCTGGAAGACGTCGGTCAGCTGCGTGTAGCAGTAGCCGAACATCAGCTCGTTGTCGAGCAGCGCGTCGACCAGACCGGCGAAGCGGGTGTAAAACTCTTCCTCGTCGGCGACCCGTTGGCCGTAGCCCCACGAGTCGGCGGAGTTTCCGCTCTTTCCGGCGGCGGCCTTCTCGGCGTTCCACCAGATACCGCCGAACTCGCTGCAGAAGTACGGCTGGCCGTCGTACGCGAGTGAGATCGGCTTGCCCTCGGGGCCGCCGGTGTTGCCGTACGGTTTGTCGTTCACCAGGTCGGCCATCTGCTTCGCGAACTCGGCCGGGTCCTGCTCGTAGTTGTGCGAGTCCCAGACATCGGTTTCCGGTACGCGGTGGCTGTAGCCGGAGGCGTCCAGCACCGGACGGCTGGTGTCCGCGGCCTTGGTGGCAAGGAACATCGCGCGGGTGACGTCGTCGAGCTGGGTGATCCGGTCGTGCAGCAGCTGGTGCGTCTCGTTCAGTGGGCACCAGCCGACGATGCTCGGGTGGCTGTAGTCCCGCTCGACCGCCTCGAGCCATTGGCCGACGTACGACGCGGTCGGCTGCTGGTTGTCGTCGCCGGTGTCGCCGACGCCGGAGCCCCAGTCGCCGAACTCGCCCCAGACCAGGTACCCGAGCCGGTCCGCGTGGTACAGGAACCGCTCCTCGAACACCTTCTGGTGCAGGCGGGCGCCGTTGAACCCGGCCGCCAGGCTGAGCTCGATGTCGCGGACGATCGCTTCCTCGGACGGCGCCGTCATCAGGCTCTCCGGCCAGTACCCCTGGTCCAGCACGAGCCGCTGGAAGACGTGCTTGCCGTTGATCAGGATCGCCTTGCCGTTGATGCTCACCGAGCGCAGGCCGGCGTACGAGTCGGCGCCGTCCACGACGTTGCCCTCGGCATCGATCAGCTCGAGGCGGATGTCGTACAGGTGTGGATCTGTGGTGTCCCAGAGTCGGATGCGCTCGGCCGGTACCTGGAGCGTGAGGCGCGGCGCGAGGTCCAGGTCGGCGCGGACCTCGGCGGTGGTGATCTCGCCATCGGCGTCGTTCAGGGTCGCTTTGAGCTTGTAGCCGGTCTTGTTGGCGGAGACCGGTACTTCGAGGTGGAAGCTGGAGCCGGCGACGTCCGGGGTGATCCGCGGTCGCTTCAGGTGCACCGTGGGTACCGCTTCCAGCCAGACGGTTTGCCAGATGCCGGTGGTCCGGGTGTAGAGGCAGCTGTGGTTGGCGTACAGCTGGCTCTGCTTGCCGCGCGCCTGCGGGCCGCGGTGCGGGTCGCGGGCGCGGACGACGATGGTCGCCTGCTCACCGGGCTTGGCGACGTGGCGGAGGTTCGCGCTGAACGGGGTGAACCCGCCGCGGTGCCGGACGACCTCCTCGCCGTTCACCCAGACGGTCGCGTCGTGGTCGACGGCCTGGAAGTGCAGTACGGCGTCCTTGCCGCCCCACTCGGCCGGGATCGTGACCGTGGTGCGGTACCAGACCGCCTCTATGAAGTCGACGTCCTCGATCCCGGACAACTCGGTCTCCGGCGCGAACGGTACGACGATCCGCCGCGGCAACTCGCGGTCCTTGAGCCCCCGCTCCAGCCCGGAGTCCGACCGGTCGATCTCGAACTGCCACTCGCCGTTCAGATTCAGCCACTCGGGCCGGACGAACTGCGGACGCGGGTACTCCGCACGAGGCTGCGTCATGAACTCTCCCGTGGTGCTGATCTGGGGGTGGTGGGGGAAACACGAGCACTTTACAACGTTGGAATACGCCGGGCAACGGGGTGGCCCGACCCGCGGCCGACCGGCTACCGAGTGAAGAGGCCCGCGTTGAGGAAGTCCGGAGCGAACGTGTCGGGGCGGCCGTCCTGGACAGCGCGGAGGTCGAGCGGGCTGAGGTCCGCGAAGATCGCGCGGAGGTCGTCGAGGGTGAACGCCATGCCGCCGTACGTGTCACCGGTCGCGACGACGTCGAGGTCGGACGGCGCTTCCATCCGCTCGGCCGCGAACGTGACGATGCCGAACCGCCCGCCGGGCCGGACGAGTGGAAGCACCCGCTGCAGGTAGGTGATCCGGCGATGCGGGGCGATGTGGTGGAAGCAGCCGGAGTCGAACACGACGTCGTACTCACGGTCCGGCAGAGGATCGCGCAGTACGTCGGTCGCGGTGAGCGTGACCGACGCGGGCATCGTCGGCCGGAGCTGGTCGAGCAGATCCTTGGCCAGGTCGATCCCGTCGACGGTCGCGCCCTGTTCGGCGAACCACCGGGTATTCCGCCCGGCGCCGCAGCCGACGTCGAGAACTCGTGCCCCTTCGAGCTCCCCGAGCAGGCCGCGCTCGCGCCAGTCCACCAGCGGCTCGTCGGGCAGTTGGGTCGTGAGCGGATGCCCCGGAGTGGTCAGCAGACCTGCCCAGTAGTCCGCGGCGGACGCGTCCGAGCGGTCACCACGGCCGCTCGATTCCACCACTCGATCCAGCACTTCCAGCAGTTGGTCAACGGTATGAATCCGAGCGTCCGTCACTCGCCGATTCTACTTCAGAACAAGGCGATTCGCTTCGCATAGCAGTACGTCGACGGCTCGGAAACGTACTTGCCCCACGGCTCGGTGCGGGCGTATCCGCTCGACTCGTACAGCCCGATCGCCTCGGGCTGGAGGTGCCCGGTGGACAGGCGGAGGATTGGGTGGCCGGCCGTGCGTGCCGCGGTCTCGAGGGTGGTGAGCAGGAGGCGTGCGAGTCCGCGGCCGCGGGCGTGCGGGGCGACGTACATCCGCTTGAGTTCGGCATCGCCCACGTGCTCGGTGTCGAAGGTCTGCAGCGCGGCGCATCCGACCGCGCGGCGCCGGTCGTCGAGTACGACGAAGTACCGCGCGCCGTCCTTGACCTGCGAGCGGCCCTCGGCCCCGTACTTGGCGACGAGTTCGGCGAAGGCGGCGTCCAGGAGTTCGGTCAGGTCCGGGTCGTGTGCTGGGCGTTCCTCGACAGTGTGGTCCACGGTGGCATCGTAAGAGCGGGTGAGGCGGTGAGACGTACGCCCTAGGGTGATGCGCGATGCAGCGTTTCTGAAGGTGTAGGCGAGTCGCGGCCGGCTCCGGTGGGAGTCGGCCCGCTACGGCATGCCTGCGCCGCGCTTCGACTGTCCTGTCGATCGCGAGCCTTCAGGGACTCTCTTGCTCACCGACCACCTTGTACTGCGTACCGTCGACGGCGCCGCCGACCTCCTCGCCGAGGAACTGCGAGCGCTGTCGTCGATCCACTCCATCCGCCAGACGTCCGGTGACGCCGTCGCCTGCACCCTCGCCGGTCCTCTCGACGAGCTTGCCGGCTGCACGCTCTACTCGACGGTTGAGGTCCGTGGCCTCGAGCAGTCGTTGCGGTGCGGCCTGCTCGGTACCCTCGAACCGCCGCTGCGCTTTCGCGTCGGCGAACGCGACCCGGCCCGCCGGCTGGAGATGATTGCGGCGACCGAGCAACGATTCGGCTGGGTGAATCGGCCGGCCGACTGGGACGTCAACCTCGAGCGTTCGGCCGGCCAGTGGATCGTGCAGTTCGGTCCGCTGTCCTGGACACGACGGTTCGGACGGCCGGAACGGTTGCCGTGGTCAACGAACCTGATCGTCGCGGAGGTACTCGTCCGGCTGGCGAAGCTCCGCCCCGGTCATCGAGTCCTGGATCCGTTCTGCGGTACGGGCACCATCGTGCGGGCCGTACTCCGCCATCAGCCTGCGGCTCGGGTGATCGGCACCGACCACGACCGTACGGCCCTCGAACTCGCCATCCGCAACGCCCCTGCCGTGCGGGTGATGCCGGCCGCGGCGGAGGCACTCCCGTTCACGAGGGGGAGTGTCGATCGGGTGCTGGCGAACCTGCCGTTCGGGAAACAGGTCGGTAGCCATCGCGGAAACCGAAGCCTGTATCCCGCAGTACTGGCCGAGCTGAACCGTGTCCTCACCGCCGACGGCCGCGCGGTCGTCCTCACCGAGGACAAACGCCTTCTCCAGGCAGCCGTCGAACGGCAGCGCGGCTTGAAGGTCGTACGTCGTCGCCAGCTCAGGTACAACGGCGCCACGCCTACCGTCCACGTGCTCACCCGCACGCGCTGAGGTGCGTGCCACAGTGGATCGGCAGCCGACGAACGCGGTGACGGAGAATGCCTGGAACGGATGTCCTTGTCCTCGGCCGGACTGATCGCCGGCCTGACACCGCCGTCGCTATGCGCGAAGTCATCGAGGCCCGGTGCGGCACCTGTTTACCGCGCTGTCGGCTGCTTGACCGAGGGAGGCTGCGGCTCCCCCTCGGCGGTCCATGCCACTCGCCGAGGGCCGTCCGCTGCGCGTCCCGACCTCAGCGAGTGGCTGAGGCTGGGGTCGGCTGATCGACCCGGGCTGGGCTGACGGGCTCGCTCCAGGTGTCGGTGGTTCGGGCGGAGGATTCGCTTCGGGGGTGGGTGGTTTGGGTGGGGGTGGTGGGTTCACTCCAACGGGCAACGGTGGTTGCGCTTGGGTGCTGGTCTGGTGGTTTGCCGTTGTGGTCGGCTGACAGCGGTTCGCCCCAGATCGCCAGATAGGTTGCGGCGCGTCGCGCTTCCTGGTCGTCTGCGTCTGCGTCGACCGTGGCTGATCGACCGACCTGCCACTGGTCGGATGACGGTGACGGTGATGGTGATGGTGCTGATTTGGTGTCCGGGGGTGGGCCTGGGCGGGGTGGTGGGTCGGCCCAGGTGGGGCGGGTGACGTGGACGGTGCCGTTGGTGATGGTGATGTGCCAGTGGCCGTTGTGGAGGTCGGTGTGGTGGCGTCGGCAGAGGAGTACGAGGTTGCAGATGGCGGTGGGGCCTCCGTCGAGCCAGGAGATGAGGTGGTGGGCGTCGCACATGACGGGTGGGGCTCCGCAGACGACGCAGCCGCGGTCGCGGGTGTTCAACGCGCGGCGCATCGCGCGGGTGACGAGGCGTTGGCAGCGGCCGACGTCGAGGGGTTCGGAGTTGGAGCCGAGGACGAGCGGGATGATGTTGGCGTCGCAGGCGAGGCGGCGGATGGCGGCGGCGGACAGGCCGTCGGTGTAGACGGTGTGGCCGATGGCGTCCGCGGTGGCGGCTTTGAGGTCGTCCAGGTCGATGGTGACGGTGATGTTCGCCTTCGCGCCGAATCCCGGCACGACCTCTCCGCCGGTCTCGGCCGGTGCCGGAGCACAGCCGCCGCCCGGCGCGGGACCGGCCGTCGGAGCCGCGGCCGACAGATCGCTCGACGCAGTGCCCGACCCTGCAGTACCCGGCCCGGCACCACGAGCCGAACCACTTCCCGGCGCTGCTGTGTCTGTTGTGGCTGGCGTGTTGGTGGGTGTGGTGGGGCGGGGGTTGGTGAGGGAGGGGACGCCGGTGTCGAGGGCGGTGGCGGCCAGGGTCAGGGCGGTGGTGAGGGCGTCGGCCTGGCGCTTTTCGCGCGACCGCGGGTCCGGGGCGCCGTCGACGGTCTTGCGCGGACGCGCGCCGGTGGTGATCAAGGACCGGAACAGTTCGGCGTTCTCGTTGGCCAGGTACCCCTTGAACTTGACGCCGCGGTCGACCGTGCTCAGTGTCAGGGTTTCGCGGGCGGAGGCTTTGCGTTCGTCGGGTTCGGGGCCGTCGGTGTCGAGGATGTCGCGGGCCCGGACCGCGGCCTTGCGCAGTTCGATCGGGGGCAGGTGGGTGAGGCGGGACAATTCCCGTTCGGCGACCTCCAGATCGGCCACCGGCACCGTCGACGGGGTCTTCTCCAGTTCCAGCACGATGGCTTCGGCCTGGGCGGGGCGCAGCCGCACCTCGGCCAGTTGCGCGGAGATCACCGGGTACTTCGGCAACGCCCGCGCCAACTGCACGTCGCGCTGGGCGCGGTAGTGGTCCAGCCGGTAGCGGTACTCCAAGAACTGACGGGTGTCACGCGCCCCGACACGCTCGGCGTACCCGCGCTTGTCCAACGCCGCGATCAGCCGCAGACGACGCGTCTCCACACTGGCCAGGTCGACCGCGTTCTCGTCCAAGGCGCACACGAGCTCCTCATCGCTCATCAACTCCGGCGCCTTGTCCATACCAAGACTCTAGACACCCCCACCGACAGTTTCCAAAGCCAGAACCCTTTGAAAACAAGGAAATTCGTTGTCCACAGCTGTGGATCTTGCTAAAGGCAACTAAACCCTAAACCCCGAGTAAGCGGGCGCCGTTGGTCCAGCAGACTGAGCGTAGCCAGTCGTCGCCCATGTCCAGGGACTCGAGCGACGAGAGCTGTGCGGCGTACTCGTACGGGATGTTCGGGAAGTCCGAGCCGAGGACGATCCGGTCCTGGAGGTCCTTCAATCGCGGTACCAGGTCGCGCGGGAACGGCATCATCGCCTCGACGAACGGTGTGAGCGCCATCGTCGTGTCGAGGTGGACGTTCGGGTACGACGTGAGCGCGAGGTGCTCGGCGTACTCGGGCATCCCCAAGTGCGCGATCACCGCCGTCAGTGAAGGATGCCGGCGCAGCACCTCGCCCATCGGCCCCGGGCCGGTGTGGCGGCCGGGGATCGGGCCGGAGCCGCAGTGCACGACGACCGGCGTACCGGCCTCCGCCAGCTGGCCCCAGACGTCGTCGAGTTCACCGGAGCGAGGGTCGTAGTCGCCGACCTGTACGTGCACCTTGAAGATCCGTGTGCCCGACTCCAGCGCCTCGCGTACGTAGGAAGCGGCCGACGGCTCCGGGAAGAAGGTGCCGCTGGCAACACAACCTGGTGTCCGCAAAGCGAAGTCTCGCGCCCACGAGTTCAACCCGGCAGCCATCCCCGGCTTGTGCGGGTAGACGAGCGCCGGAAATGCCCGAACCCCCAACGAATCAAGCGTTTTCAGCCGTTCCTCGACCGACGTCCGGTACGTGATCGGCCAGTCGGTGCCGTAGTGCGTCGACGCCAGGTCGAAGTACGCCCAGACCGCGTTCAGGAGCCGGTCCGGCAGGAAGTGCACGTGTACGTCGACCAACCCGTCCAGCCCGAGGCGCTGCCACCACGCCGGTACGTCGGAGTCACGCATCGGCCAGCCAGAGGTCCGTGAGGCCCTTGAAGTGGGCGAAGAACTTCTCCTGCTCGTGCGCCGGGTACGTCGACGCGACCGTGTTGCGGAGCAGGCGTTCGAAGTCCGGGCCGGCCACCCAGTCGCGGACCCGCAGGTCGAAGTCGCCCAGGTGGGTGGCGCACCACTCCTGGTACTTCGCCGTCTCGAAGTGCTCGTCGGCGAGCGCCAGGTACGCGTCCAGCTTAGCGTCGTAGTCGCGATCCGAGTCCGCGATTTCGAAGTACCGTTCGGTGTGCAGGTCGACCGACGAACGCCGGTCGGTCGCAAGGCAGAACACCGACCACTTCACCAGCGCGCTGATCGCCCACGGGAAGTAGTAGTGCAGCGAGGTCACCGCGACATCCGGACAGGCGTTGGCATAGTCGATCGGGTACACCTCGTCGCCCGCGACCAGCATCTCGCAGGAGTTGAACTCCCAGCCGAAGAACGCGTTCACGATCCGGCTGATCGCCACGGTCTGGTGCCCCGCCGACGGTGACAGGAAGTCGTGCGAGACGGCGTACCGGTTGTGCATCGGCTCGTCCGGGCGGAAGTCCATCACCATCGTCTCGGCGCCGATCGACAGCGCGCGGGCGAACTTGTCGTAGTCGACCGTGGCCTGCAGGTGCATCAGCATCTCGCCGGACTGGTCGTACGCGCGGTGCAGGTCCTCGCGGTCCCGGATCCGGGACACCCCGCGCCAGCCGCCGCCGTCGAACGGTTTCATGTACAGCGGGTACCCGAGGTCGTCGGCGATCGCGTCCAGGTCGAACGGCTGGTTGTACTTCGCCGACGTGTACGCCCAGCGCACGTTGTCGACCGGGTTCTTGTACGGCACCAGGACGGTCCGCGGGATCTTCAGTCCGAGCCGGAGCATGGCGCAGTACGCCGAATGCTTCTCCATCGACTGGAACGTGAACGGCGAGTTCAGCAGGTAGGTGCCGTTCATCAGCGCGGCCTTCTTCAGCCACTCGCGCGGGTGGTAGTACCAGTACGCGAGCCGGTCGATGACGAGCCCGACCCGGACCGGGTCGTTCAGGTCGAACGGCTCGATCGTCAGCCGCCGGGACCCGAACTCGTGCTCGCGCCCGTCCAGCGCCAGCGGCCCGACCCGCTGCAGCAACGCCTCGAACGCCTGCGGCCAGTCCTCCTCGGCCCCGAGCAACAACCCGATCAGATGACGAGAGCGGTCAGCCACGATGCGGTCTCCTTAGCAGAAGCGGGGAAGGTGGTGGGCGATCTGCTTCCGCCACCACGGCCAGTCGTGTGCTACGTCGTACCCCCACAGGTCTAGCTCATGAGGGATGCCTTTCTCCTCCAGCAGCGCGGCGGTTTTCAGAGCCGAGGGGAGGGATCCGGTGGGATGGGTCTCCCAGTCGCCCTGGCCGACCGTCAGCACGATGAACAGGCGGGAACGCAGCCAGTCGAGGTGGTCGCCGGACAGCCCGGGGAGGTAGTCGGCGGGGTTGTTGAAGTACATGGCGTCGCCGCGTTCGCCCCACGCGTGCCAGTTGGCCGCGTCGTAGTTCCCCGACTGACAGATCGCGACGGGAAACAGGTCCGCCCGCTTGAGCGCGAAGTTCAGCGCGTGGAACGCACCCAGGCTGCATCCCGTGGTGATGATGTCCGGCGCGCCGGGCGAGTCCGCGCCGATCGCCGGCACCACCTGGTTCACGATCCACGACTCGTACAGCTCGTGCCGCCGCGCGCGGAGCTCCAGCTGGATGCTCCGGTCCGACCAGCTGACGTGGTCGTACGAGTCCACGCAGTAGAGCTTGACCCGCCCCGCCTCGATCAACGACGCGACGGCGTCGACCATGCCGTTGTTCTCGTAGTCCCAGGCGCGCCCCTGCTCGCTCGGAAACACCAGCACCGGGCGGCCGAAGTGGCCGTACCGGATCACCGTGCCGCGGCGGTCAAGCCCCGGCGCCTCCAACTCGACCTGTTCCCGTTCCATCAGCCCCACCCCAGGTCTGCCGCAGTAGCTTCGTCAGATCAGGATCCAGCACATCCCGCCAGGCTGTGAAGTTGTGCATGTCGGGAGTTTCGTCGAGTACGACCTCCAGCCCGAGTCCGGCCAGCTTCGCTGCCATCACCCGGTTGTTGTGCACGTTCTCCTCGGTCGTCCCCGCGGTCATCCCGACCACCGGCGTACTCGGTGCGGTGGTTGCCGCCAGCACCTGCTCGACGAAAGAGGTGACCTCGGCGTAGTACTCGAACCTCGACTCCTGCGGATCGGTCGCGGGTGTGAAGAACGAGCCCGACTGCAGGAACAGCCCGTCGAACGTGCCCGGATGCTGCCATTCCGCGTGCAGCGCCGCAAGCGCGCCCAGGCTCGCCCCCATCATCACCCGACGCCGGCTGCGGTACGACGTCTCGACGGCGGGCAGGACGTACTGCGTCAAGGCGTCGGCGTACTGCGGGTTCGCGGCGTACCAGAGGTTGCGGGCTGTCGGTTCGATCAGCGCGAGCCGGAACGGCGGCAGCGTGGACCGGGCGACCATCGCGCCGGCGTACTGCAGGAGACCGGCGTACGCGGCGAACTCCGGCCCGTCGTGGGCGAGCAGCAGCGGCAGCTCGAACGTCGGTGCGATGCCCTCCGGCGCCCAGACCTGCACGTTGACGTTCCCGACCGGGGTGTCCGCAGTGAGCGCGGTCAGCGTCGACGGAATCGGCGGCACGGTGAGCCAGGTGGGTTCGGCGTACCCGGGCAACGGCAGCCAGGAATGATGCCCGAATGCTCCCCCGACCGTCCGTGGATTGGTCGGATCGGTCCGCATCCCGAGGCCGGCGATGTCGAACAGGTACTCCATCCGGTGCACCGACGGCCGCGGCAACCGCAGCTCCCAGCCGTACTCGACCGGCTTGAACTCGAGCAGCTCCGCCGGCAGACCGAGCTCCTGCCACGACCGAACGCCCGTGAACGCATGCGTAGCGTCACCGAGGCGGAACACCACCTCGGCCCCTTCGACCGCGCTCACGACAGCAGGCATCCAACCAAGGTAGCGGTGGAAACGCTGACAAGCCCTGTCAGCGATGGGTTCTATCGTGGGAAGCGTGGTCGATCTCACCGACATCCGCGAAATCACCGCGGACCTGCCGCGCAGCTACGAGGTACTGGTCCGGGACCGGATCAAGTTCCGCGTCGGTCAGATCGTCTACCTCGCGGTCGCGCCCGACGAGCAGACCATCGGCCTGGGCTTCCCGCGCGAGGAACGCGCCGCCGCACTGGCCGCGGAACCGGACAAGTTCCTCCCACCGCGCCCGTCCGACGAGCGCTACCAGTGGATCGAACTCAACCTGGCGGCCGTCGACCGCGACGAACTCCGCGAACTCATCCTCGACGCCTGGTCGCTGTGCGTCCCGAAGAAGGTTCGGGCCGAGTACTTCGGGGAACGCTGACCGTCTGCCGGTCACAGTCTGCTGTCGTTCGGCACCGGGGAACGCTAGGTTTGCCCCTTCGACCGCACGACCTGGGGGCGCGACATGCAGGGGTTCGACCGGCTGGTCACCGAGCTGCGGGCTGTCTACACACGGCACAGCCTGAAGCGCCGGAGCCCGCACAACCTGCGGTTCGAACGTGACCAGGTGCAGCCGATCTTCGCCTGCGTGCAGGACCCGCTCGCGATTGCCCCTGCGGGCAGACAAGGTGTGCCGCAACTGCCCGCGGTGCTCGCCCGGCTCTCCGAGCACCTGAAGCCCGACGGCGTCGTCGGCTCCCAGGTGCCGCATGCCGCCGTAGCGCTGGTCAGGTCTCCACCGGAGGGACCGGACGCGGCGTTGCCCGAGGTCAGCGCGGACGAGTTCGGCGAGCTGTTGACGCTTCTCGACCAGGCGACCGCGAAGCTCAAGGACCACCACGCCGGCGACTACAGGTTCCCGCGGTACAGCCTGGTGCGCTGGCTGATGCGCCAGTCGTTCGAGGCGGACACACCGAGTCGCCGGGCTCAGCTGCGGCTCGCGCTGTACGGGCGCGCGGTACGGCGGGACAACAGCACCAGCGACGCGGACCAGTTCGTCTCGAAGCTCCAGGACAGGTTGCCGTTGCCTCTGTTCGTCCTCTCGTACAAGCTGCTGCCGGCCTTCTGCTGGCTGCGGCAGAGCGGTCGCGTACCCGGCCTCGGCGGGCCGTACCGCTGGCTGCGCGGTCAGTCGTACGTATCGCGTGGTGACGGAGGGCTGTTCGATCTCGCGCTGCGGCTGACGGAGGGACATTGGCAGGACCAGACCCCGGAGAGCCTGGCGGGGCTGCTGGTGCACGCGTTCCTGGAGGACCTGCGCGCCGGCTTCCGCAGGGTTGCGTGGTTCGGCCGGTACCGCGCCACCCACCCGATCCTGATGGTCGGGCCGATCAGCCGGAAGAACGGCGGGTACCTGCTCGTCCGGATGGTCGCCACGGTCCGCAACGACACGCAGCGCTTCGACCCGCTGCTGCTGATCACGGCCGGCCAGAAGGTCCCGCCGCTCGCCGTCGAGCCGGAGACCGCCCCGACCGAGACCGTGGACCAGTGGCGGAAACGCCAGGAGCTGGAGAGCCTGCGCAGACAGGTCGACGCGTGGCTGCTGGTCGCCCAGATCGAGCCGCCGAGCGTGGCTGCCCGGCAGGCCGGTCCGGCCCGCCGGCCGCGCCCGGTCCCGCGGCCCCGCTGGCTGCGGTGGCTCCGCCGGCTCGGCTGGACGGATCGGCCGGTCCCCGCGGCAGCACCACAGGCCGCGAAGAACTCGACCCTCGAGCCGCTGCAGCCGGTTCCCAGCCCCTTCTTGCGGCGACCGCTCGGCGCCTGGCTGGTCAGCGGCCTGGCGCTGACGCTGCTGGCCGGCAGCTACGCCGGCTTCGGCGTACTCGACAGCCGCCGGCACTGCGGTGGCGACACCTTCAGCCTGCCGCCGTTCAACTCGCCGACCCACTCGGTGGCGAAGGTCGACGGGGATTGTGTCGGCATCACCGATGGTACGAACGCCTTCCTGTTCCCGAGCCAGTCGTTCGCGCCGGTGCGATCCAAGATCCTCGAGCAGAACAAGCGCGCGGAGCAGCTGCACAAGGAACAGCCCGAGCGGCCGCTGGCCACGCTGATCTTCATGGCGTCGGCGGACGACCGCTCACTGGACGCCGGCGTCTTCACCGCCGAGCGCGAGCAGCTGGCCGGGCTAGCGGTGGCCCAGGCTGTCCAGCTGAACAAACCGCAGCAGCGGTACGAGCCGATCCTCCGGGTCCTGATCGCGAACGCCGGCCCGCGGTTCCGGCACGCCGACCGGGTCGCGGACCAGATCGGCCGGCTGGTGGCCGCGGACCCGACGATCGTCGCCGTGGTCGGGATGGCCGAGAGCCGGAGTACGACCGAGGACATGATCCGCAGGCTGGCCGCGGTCGGGCTGCCGACGGTCGCCGCGACCCTGACCGCGGACTCGATGGTCGACGTCAGCAGGATGTACCTCCAGATCAGCCCGCAGAACCGGCGCGAGGCGGCCGTCGCCGCGGCCCACGTCCGGAACCTGCTGACGACTGGGAAGGATCCGTTCGGCCGTCCGCTCGAGCGGCGCGCGACCGTCTACAAGTCCGACGACCCCACCGACACCTACAGCCAGAACCTGGCGAGGGACCTGCAGCTCGAACTGACCGCGGCCGGCGTCCCGGTGCTGGTGAAGTCGTACAGCCCTTCCGGTGACGGCACGGACGGCAACCAGTCCGGGCGGGACGCCTGCGACCGCGGCGGGATCGTCCTGTTCACCGGGCGCGGGCAGGTCGACTTCGAGGCGTTCCTCGGCGGCGTCCAGGATCGCTGCCGGGCGAACCCGCCGTACATCCTGGCCGGCGACGACGTCACCAAGTGGGCCGCGGACCGGACCACGAGCGCGCGTGACCAGTCGATCCCGTTCCAGTACCTCGCGCTGGCGACCGCACCGGACCTGCTGGCCGGGGCGCCGCCTGAGGCGAGCGACTTCTACGCGCGGCTGGCGGATCTCTTCCAGTACGAGTCGACCGACCGCGGCCGGAGCCTGGACGGGCACGCGGCGCTCAGCTATGACGCGGCCTACTCCGTGGTGCTCGCGGTCAGCTACCTGCGCCGGGACAGCATCGCCGTCAACGCCGGTACGGTCTGGTCGGCGCTGCAGTCGATCACCGACGCGGGCGGTGCGCAACGCGGGTACCAGGGCGTCACCGGCCGGATCGACTTCGGCGGCAGCGTGCTGCGCCGGGTACCGGTGAACAAGCCGGTGGCGATCGTGACGTTCCGGAACGGCCGCCCGGATCCGCGCGCGACCCTGGTCTGCCGTGGCCGGACCGGATCACCGTCCTGGTGCCCGGTCGACCAGGTGCATCCGGGCTGACGTCAGTTCACGACCACCGGTGTGTCGGCGGTGCCGATCAGGCCGAGCAGTGCCGTGGCCTCGGCCTCGACGGCTGCTCGCTGGGCGGCGGTGATCCGCGCGTGCGTGGTGACCTGCAGGCTCTTTCCGCGGTGGTGGCGCCAGTCGGCTCGGTAGTCGCCTTCGATCAGCACGGTGCCGATGGCGGCGCCGTTGCCGGGTGGCAGCGGTACCGGGCGCTGGTCAGGGTTCACCCGCCGCCGGTCGGCGTGCGACAGCAGCAGGTTGTCGTACTCCGGCAGGAACCGTACCGGCGCAGCCGTGTCGGCATCGGTCAGCGTCCCGTCCGGTACGTCGTACAGCTCCCGCCCGTCCTCGTCTGCGTACGTGCGCAGCTCGAGCCGGTCCACGACCTCACGCAGCTTCGTCAGGCCCGACCACATCTGTACGTCGGCCACACTCGCCGGGCCGAACGCGGCCAGGTACCGCAGGACGAGGTCGTCGATCGACAGATCCTGCGCCGGCGGCCGCTCGAGCCAGCTCTCGATCGTCTGCAGCGCGGCCGGGCCGGTCTTCCCCCACACCCCGCGCGGAGTGACCTGGACCGTGCCGAGCAGATAGCTCACGGCGTACGCCATCGCGTTCGCGTCCCAGTCCGGCCAGCGTTCGCCCAGCTCGCTCCGGAGCGCGGCTCGGGTGTACGGCGCCCGGCTCAGCAACTCGGAGCCGTAGGCAACGATCGCGTCGACGTCCGCGCCGGCCAGTTGCTTGCCGAACGCGCCACGGAAACCGCGATCGGCGACCGGATGTACGAGCCGCCAGAGCCGCAAGCAGTCGTGGGCGGTGACCAGATGGATGGTGGCCCGCAGCAACGTGGCGCGGACCGCCCGCCGCGAGGTCATCAGGTCGGACAGCTCGACCGGGTCGAAATTCTCCAGCCGGGACCACAACGCGACATACGGCGCCAGCGGAGCCTGCGCCTGGAGTCCCACCAGCCGCTCGATCAGCTCGGCCGCCGTACCGGGTTGCCGGCGCAGCAGCTGCTGCCGCTGCAGGAACGTACGGTTCAACTGGCGACGGCTCAGGACGGTGGCGTTCACCGGCCAAGCCTACGAAAGGCGCGGCCGGTCATCCTCAGGTAGTAGACCAGAACCATCCCGACGGCCGATGGGCACGCCGTTTCCGCGACGCACTCTGGAAGCATGACCGGGGACTTCCTGCCGCAACGTCGTAAGGCGTCGGCGCTCAGCCAGATCGTGACTGTCGTAATTATCCTCGCCGCCGCGGCTGCGGCGATCTGGGCGTTCGCCTAGGAATCCCAGTTCACGTCGGCCTCGCCCGGGCGGACCACTCCGGCCTCGTACGCGACGACGACTGCCTGGACCCGGCTGGACAGGCCGAGCTTCGACAGGACCGAGCTGACGTGGGTCTTGACCGTGGTCTCGCTGACGAACAGCTTGGTCGCCAGATCGCGGTTCGACAGTCCGCGGGCCATCCAGACCAGGATCTCCCGCTCCCGTTCGCTGAGCTGGGAGAGCTGGCCGAGCCAGCGCGCGTCGGGTTGCGCCGGCACCGGGTTGACCGTACCGCCGTCGAACTGACGCTCCAGCTCCATGCACCGCTCCAGCAGCACCCGGGTCGACGCCGGATCGACGAGCGAGTCGCCCCGGTGCACCGCACGTACGGCGGACACCAGCAGATCCGGGTCCGTGTCCTTGAGCAGGAACCCGGAAGCCCCGGCCCGGACTGCGGCCAATACGTACGCCTCGTCGTCGAACGTCGTCAGCACCAGTACGGCGGGACGCGCCCGGCCGGCCGCGCGGTTCGCGGACGTGATCCGTTCGGTGGCGACCAGGCCGTCCATCACCGGCATCCGGATGTCCATCAGCACCACGTCCGGGTCGTACCGGTCGATCAGCCGGAGCGCTTCCTCGCCGTTCTCGGCCTGAGCGACCGTGGTCAGGTCCGGCTCGTGATCGAGGATCATCGCCAGCCCCATCCGGATCACGCCCTGGTCGTCGGCCACCAGGATCCGGATCGGCTCGCTCACTTCTGCGGCGGTAGCCATGCCTGTACTCTCCATCCACCCAGGGGCCCGGCCGCGACGGCGAGCGTGCCGCCGACCGCGATGGCCCGTTCCCGCATCCCGATCAGTCCGTTGCCACGACCGCTCTCCTTGCGGCGCGCGGTCTCCAGTACGTTCACCGGCGGCGGTCCGCCGGTGCCGTTGTCGTCGATGGTCAGCAGCTCGCCCTGCGGTCCACTCTGCCAGGTGACCCGCGCCGCGGTGGCCTTCGCGTGCACCATCACGTTCGTCAGGGCCTCCTGGATGATCCGTACGGCGGTGAGGTCGGTCGCCGAGGTGAGCTGCCGCTGCCGGGGCGGAAGCTCCATCGTGACGTCGATCCCGACCGCCTTCAGCCGCTCACCCATCCGCGCCACGTCGGCCAGGTCCGGTACCGGCGCGGTCCCGCCGCCCGAACCGGTGTCGCCCGCGACCTGCGGTGAGGCGGTGTTCAGCACCCGTACGGTCTCCCGCATCGCGGTCAGCGCCTCCTTGCCGCTGGCAATGATCCAGCGGATCGCCTCGCGCAGTACCTCGGGACGCTGGTCGGCGACCCGGTCGGCGGCCTGCGCCCGGATCACCACCGCGCTGACGTGGTGCGAGATCACGTCGTGCAGGTCGCGGGCGATCCGGGTCCGCTCGGCGACCGCGGCCCGCTCCGCCTCGACCGCGCGCAGCCTGACCAGCTCGGCGTTCCGCTGCTCCAGCAGCGCCACCGACTTCCGGCGCCGCCGGGTGTCCGCCCCGAGCAGCACCATCCCGCAGATCAGTGCCTCCGCGAACACGAACAGTGAGACGTCGATGTAGGTGTACAAACTGCCGAGGTCGCGAGGGAGCGCCTTGTACCGAGGGCCGTGCAGCACCGCCCGGTTGACGTGGCTGAGCACGATCGCGACCACGGTCGGCAACCCGATCATCAGCCCGGCCAGGCTGCCCATCGTGAAGAACAGACAGGTGAACCGCCGGACGCCGGCCGACGCGGCCAGGTAGCCGACCACGAGTAGCGGAACCAGGTGGATCTCCGACTGCAGCGCCGCGTCGCTGATCTCGGGCTGCCCGAAGATCGTCAGTCCGAGCTGCGCGGCCAGCCCGGTGCCGACCGCGGCGTACAGGAACGGGTACAGCACCGAGACGAGCAGCAGCATGGTCTGGGGCGTACGCCGGGTGAAGGCGACCGTGGCGACCAGGAACACGCCGGTGACCACGGAAACGGCCGGGTTGTGCGGCCGCAACCAGGTGCCGTTGATGAGGTTCAGCGACACGAACCAGACCAGCCCAACGACCGCAGCAAGCAGCAGATCCTGCTGCGGCTGCGTCATGCGTCGCCAGAGTCCCATCACGTCGCCCAGCGTAGTCAGCCCTTGTTTGCCGAAGCTTCATCTGACCGGAGGGGCGTTCTCTCCAACTTTTGGAGGAGGCTCGGCGTCCGAACTGATACTCAGGGGCTACAGATAGGGCTGCACTACTGTCCCTGGGACTGATGCGCCGACTGCCCTGATCAGAAAGGCTGTACCCCATGAGTGAGGACGACCTGCCGCGCCGGAACGGGGCGGTGCGGACGCGGTTGCTGTCCGTGATCGGGGTGGTCGGGGTCGGTGCGGTCGCCGGATCGCTGCTGCTGTGGCACCAGCAGGTCGGCGACGCCCTCGGCCTCGGCCCGGACAAGGTCCCGGTCGTCTCGACGGTCGGTGCACCCGCCCTCAGCGAGCCGCCCGCCACGGTGGTACAGACGCCGACCGTGACCCGCCGTACGGCGAAGACGCCCACGAAGACGACTCCGACTCAGAAGCCGACTCAGAAGCCGACCGGTGAGCCGACGACGCAGGTTCCGCGGGAGGAGAACATCGACGCGCTCTCGCCGAAGCTCCGCACCCGGTTGAAGAAGGCGTTCGCGGCCGCGAAGGCAGCCGGCGTCACGATCCGGATCAACTCCGGCAAGCGCAGCGCCGCGAAACAGCAGCGGCTGCTGAACGAGGCGATCAAGAAGTACGGCTCGTACAAGGCAGCGACCCGGTGGGTGCTGCCCCCGAAGTACTCCGCCCACGTCCAGGGCAAGGCCGTCGACATCGCGCCGGCCGCCGCCATGGCGTGGCTGGACAGGAACGGCTGGCGGTACGGCATCTGCCGCCGGTACGACAACGAACCCTGGCACTTCGAGGCGATCACCACGCCCGGTACGAAGTGCCCGCCGCGTGAGCCGCACGCGGTGGCCGCAGCAGACTGACAACTTGGGGGATACCGAGATGACCATGACCTACGCCCAGCCCTTGACCCGGCGCTACACCCGCGCCCGGCTCGCCGTACCGGCGCTCTGGCGCCAGGTGGTCCGTACGGGCCGCACCGACCACGCGACGACCGAGCCCGACCGGTCGGCGCACACCCAGCTGGAGATCTACGACGGGGTGCTGGCCGCGTTCGAACGCCGCGACGAGGTGGCCGCGGTACTGCGTTCCGCCACCGACCGTCCGGCCGCCGTACAGCGGTTGCGTACGGAGTTCGGGCTCAGCCACCTGCAGGCGAGCACGCTGGTCGACCTGCCGCTGACCACCGAGTGCCGGGACCGGATCGCACACCGCGCCGCCGAGCTCCGCACCGCCCTGCACCGCTGACCCATCCGCCCGCGTGAGCCGCAGCTCGGTGGTCGCGGCTCGCGCGGACCTGCGGTATTTGCGTGCTGTGGGGAGGATGGAATGGTGATCACGATCGAGCAGGCCGGACGACTGCGCAAGGCCGGGGTGCTGTGGACCCCGGCGGCCGGGGACCGCTTCGTCGTACCGGACCGGGACATGGACGAGGACGTGTTCGTGGTGAGCGACATGACCGTCGAGGTGCACGACTACCAGGGCAGCAAGGTGATCGGCTTCAACGGCACTACCGAGTGGGCGCTGGACAGTATCGAGCAACGCGAAGTCATCTGGCTCCCGCGCGAGGAGCAGCTCCGCGCCCTGCTCGGCCCGCACTTCCGATCCCTCGAAGCAACCCCTGACGGCTACCGCGTCAACGGCACGTACGCTTCAGCAGACGCCGAGCAGGCCTACGCGGAGGCAGTGCTCGATCTGCTCGGCGCCTGAGAAGTTCGCCGAAGCCGAAGGAGCCTGCGCGTGCCTGACGGAATCTGGCTGCGTTTCCTCAGCGGCCCCGACATCGACGCGCTCGGCCTCACCCGGCTGGAGATCGTGGACGCCGTCGAGGAGGCGGTCCGCCAGCACGGCCTGGGACGGACCGCGTTCGAGCCGCGGGTGCACCTCACGCCGGACAACGGCGGGATCGGCCACTTCAACGTCCTGCGTGGTCACCTGGACGGGCTCGGCGAGCACGGGATCAGCGGGGTGAAGGTCGTCGGCGACTTCGTACCGAACTACCTGAAGGGCCTGCCGAGCGAGCTCGCGATGGCGACGCTGTTCGACCCGACGACCGGCGTACCGCTCGCGGTCCTCGACGCGACCATGATCACCGCGGCGCGTACCGGAGCGATGACGACGGTCGGCGCGCGGCACCTGGCCCGCCGGGACAGCAAGATCCTCGCGCACGCGGGCGCCCGGGGTACGGCGTGGTGGAACGTCACGATGCTGGACGACCTCTTCGACCTGGACGAGATCCGGGTGACGTCCGCGCGGCCGGAGTCCCGGGAGAAGTTCGCCGCCGAACTCTCCGCGGAGCTGTCCACGCCGATCCGGGTCTGCGCGACGGCGGAGGAGGCCTTCGACGGCGCCGACGTACTCGTCGAGGCAACCCGTCTCACCGAACCAGAACCGCTGCTGCGTACCGCCGCGGTCAAGCCCGGCGCGCTCGTCATACCGTACGGTACGGTATCCGCGGTCGAGCTGGATCTGCTGGACGTGATCGACAAGGTGGTCGTGGACGACTGGCGGGAGGCGCAGTCCGGGCGGTTCGGGTCGCTGCGCCGGCACGTGGACACCGGCTTGTTGTCGCCGGAGACGCTGTACGCCGAGATCGGCGAGATCGTCGCGGGCCGGAAACCCGGCCGCGAAACCGATGCCGAACGCAACCTCTTCTGGCACCGCGGCCTGTCCCTGCTCGACGTCGCCATCGCCCACCTGATCCTCACCCGAGCCGAAGCCGCCGACGCCGGCACGATGCTGCGCTTCCACTGATGATCAACGAACCCGGCGACCTGGACCCGTCCAGCTCGACACCCGTCGAACTGGCGCCCGCCCTCCTGGACCACCTGGCCGCCATCCGCGCCGACGCACTGCGTACGTTGGAATCCGGCGATCCGGTCTACGGCGTGAACACCGGCATGGGCAACCTGAGCAAGGTCCGGTTGACCGATGACGAACAACGCCGGCACCAACGCAACCTGCTCCGCGGCCGCGCGGTCGGTGGACCTCCCTGGCTACCACCCGACGAAGCCCGAGCGGTCCTGATCGGCCGGCTGCGCACGTTCCTGACCGGCGACGCGGCGGTGTCGGTCGAACTGATCCACCAGTTGGTTGCCCTGATCAACAGTGATGAGCTCCCGGACATCCCCGCGGAAGGCGCCGGTTCGGCGGGCGAGATCATCCCGCTGGCGCACGCCTTCGCGTCCCTCGACCCGGGTCCCAAGGAAGGAATTGCCTTACTGGCAGGCATTCCCGGCGCGACCGGGCGGGCGGCGCTGCACGCCGCGAGAGCACACCGTCTGGCCGATCACCTCACCGCGGTGGCCGCCGGAGCGATCGCCGTCGTCGGCGCGAACCGCGATCCGTATCAACCTGCGACGGGCCGCGCCGACGCCGTACTGGCCGCTGAGCTCACGCGCTTACGGGAACTGGCCGGCCCGGAGCCGGACCCGCGAAGTCTGCAGGCACCCGTCTCGTTCCGGGTCGCCGGACAGGTGGGCGCGCACGTACGGCGGACGCTCCAGCAGCTCGACGAAGCCGTCGAGCGGGCGTTCAACGGGGTCACCGACTCACCGGCCTACCTGGACGGCGAGTTCGTCGGCACGGCCGGGTTCCACGGGCTCGACCTCACGGCCCATTGCGACCACTTGACCGCAGCCCTCGCCCACGCCGCCGAGGTCTCCACCGCCCGCTTGCACCGGCTGCTGGATCCGGCGGTGACCGGACTGACGGCACAGCTGGCCCGCGACCCTGGCCCCCAGGCCGGGCTGGTCGCAGTGCACAAGCGCGCCGTCGCAACCACCCACCAGCTCCGGCGGTTGACGTTGCCCACGGCAATCAGTACGGCGGAGACCTCGAACGGGCAGGAGGATGTACAGACATTCTCCTGGGAGGCCGTCGGCAACCTCGGCGATGCGATCCGGCTCACCCGCGAGACGACCGCCTGCGAGCTCCTCGCCGTACGTCAGGCCTTCGCCCTCTCGGGCCGCCCGGTCCCATCGGGATTACGGCCGCTCGTGCAGGCGGTCGACGACGTCGTACCGCCGATCGACGCCGACCGCCCGTTCGGTGCGGACCTGACCCGGATCCTCACCGACGTACTCCACTAACTGAAGCCGCAAGTAGCTACCTCCGGTCTCGATCGTTGTCCCGGGTGCGAGCAACTTGGCGCTGAGTGGAGGAGTTGTCTTGAAGCGGTTCGTGGTACCGCCGGACTGGCCGATCCCGCCGCGGCGCAACTGGATCCCGCCGAAGCCCTGGCATCCGGACCCGTCCTGGCCACCGGCCCCGCCGGGCTGGCGGTTCTGGGTGAACGGCAGGGGCAGGCCCGTGGTCGGCCCGGTCGGCCGGTACGGCGGACCGTCGCGGCGTGCCGTGTACGCCGGGGCCGCGGCGCTGCTCGTCTTCGCCGGCGTGAACATCTGGGCGGTGTCCGCGATCGGCCTGTTCGGCGGCGAGCCGGACGACTCCGCGGCGGTGAAGTTCGCCGAGCGTACGGCCCAGCCGCCGCGTGTCGCGGACGGCTCGACGAGCCCCGTCGTACCCCAGACCAGTGTCACGCCGCCGCTGGTGCCGAGCACGATCGTCATGCCGACGACGCTGTCGACGCACCCGCCGACGCGGAAGCCGACGGCGAGCCGGACCACGGCGCACACCAAGCCGACCCCGAAGCCGACCCGGACCACGACAAAACCGCCGTCGCCGAAGCCGACCCGGCCTACCGCTCAGCCCTCGACGTCGGACGAACTCCTTCGGCAGTACTGCATCCAGCACGGCATCGATCCGACCTGGTGCGACCCGAGCGTCTGGCGGCAGCACCCTTGACACCTGGCTGACCGCGACGCATCCTTAACCATATGGTTCTGAAACCATCCGGTTATGAAGACAGGTTGACCGGTGTCTTCGCGGCGCTGGCGGATCCGACCCGGCGGGCGATCCTGGTCCAGCTCAAGCAGGGCGACGCAACGGTCGCGCAGCTCGCGGCGCCGTTCAGCATGTCCCAGCCTGCGGTGTCGAAGCACCTGAAAGTGCTCGAGCAGGCCGGGCTGATCAGCCGTTCGCAGCGGGCGACCGCACGCCTCAGTCACCTCGAAGCGCAGCCGCTCCGGACCGCGGTCGACTGGTTGATGGACTACCGCGCCTACTGGGCCGAGAGCTTCGGCCGGCTCGACGAGCTCCTCGACGACCTCAAGGAGGACTTGTGAAGATCGTCGCGGAGCCGGGCAAGCCAGAGATCGTCATCGTCCGCACGTTCAACGCCCCACGCGAGCTGCTGTTCCGCGCCTACACCGAGCCCGACCTGGTGAAGCGCTGGCTCGGACCGCCCGACCTCGAACTGGTCGTCAACCAGCTCGATCCGCACCACGGCGGCCGCTGGCGCTGGACGCACTACGACAAGGCCGGCAAGGGCTACGTTTTCCACGGCCTGTACCACGGCGAGCCCACGCCCGAGCGGATCGTGCAGACGTACGAGTTCGACCAGGCGCCCGGCACCGTCTACCTGAACCTGATCACCTTCGACGAGGCCGACGGTGTCACCACCCTCACCCAGCGGACCGTGTTCTTCGCGACCGAGGACCGCGACCTGTACGTCGCCGGCGGGATGGAACGCGGCGTCCGCGCGTCCATGCGGCAACTCGAGGAACTCGTCACCGAACTGGAGGCAAACCCATGATGCTCAGCGGAAAACACGCGGTCGTGTACGGCGCGACCGGCCCGATCGGTGGCGCCGTCGCGAGGAGGTTCGCTGCCGAAGGCGCGACGGTCCACCTCGCCGGCCGTACCGCGGAAACCCTCGAACGCCTCGCCGCCGAGATCCGCGCCGCGGAGGGTAAGGCCGAGACCGCGGTCGTCGACGCCCTCGACGAACGCTCGGTCGACGAGCACGCCGCGACGCTCGACCGGATCGACGTCTCGTTCAACCTGATCGGCCACCAGCAGTACTTCGGTACGCCGCTGGTCGACATGTCCCTGGCCGAGGTCGAGGAGCCGGTGCGGAACATGTTCCGCACGTACTGCCTCACCTCCCGCGCGGCCGCCCGGCGGATGATCGCGCAGCGATCCGGCGTCATCCTGACCTTCGGCGGGAACGGCGACCCGGTCGCGAACCTCGGTGCCTTCCAGGCCGGCTTCGGTGCGGTCGAGGCGCTCCGGCGCAGCCTCGCGCGCGAACTCGGACCGCACGGAATCCGGGTGATCACGCTGCAGACCAACGGCATCCCGGAGTCGAACCCGGACAGCTACCCCGAGGACTTCCGCCGCGAGATCGCCGAACACACCGCCGCGCAGACCATGCTCAACCGCGCGGCCACCCTCGCCGACGTGGCCGCCGTCGCCACCTTCGCCGCCTCCGACCAGGCCGCCTCGATCACCTGCACCGCCCTCAATCTGACGGCCGGCGCCGTCGTCAACTAAACAATGTTCCGCTCGGGCCGGACTGTCGAACGGAACCGGTCGGCGCTCAGCGGCGTGACGTCGACGAACGGTTCCCGGCCGAGGTAGAGGTCGCGGATCACCTCGCCGACCGCGGGCCCTTGCAGGAAACCGTGTCCGGAAAACCCTGTCGCATAAAGGAAACGCGAGACTCCGTCGGCTTCGCCGATCAGCGCGTTGTGGTCCGGGGTGACCTCGTACAGCCCGGCCCAGCCGCCGCTCAGGCCGACGTCGAGCAGTGCCGGCGCGCGCCGTTCCATCGCCTCGGTGAGTCGCGGGATCCACGCGTCCGTCCGGCGTACGTCGAACCCGGGGACCTCGTCAGGGTCCGACATCCCGACCAGCAGGCCGGGGCCTTCGCGGTGGAAGTAGAAGGTCGTACCGAAGTCGATCGTCATCGGCAACGCGGCAGGCAATCCCGCAATCGCCTCCGTGACCACGATCTGCCGCCGCAACGGCACCACCGGCAACTCCACCCCGGCCAGCTCACCGACCCGCGCGGACCACGCACCCGCCGCACAGATCACCGTCGGCGTCCGCACGTCGCCGGCCGCCGTTCGTACCACCGAGATCTGGTTGCCCACAGCATCGATTCCGAGGACCTCGCAGCCGGTCACCAGCCGAGCCCCGAGCCGGCGAGCGGCCGACGCATACCCCAGTACGACGGACTCCGGCGTGCAATGCCCCGCGCTCGGCGAGAAGCACGCGCCGGCCAGCCCGTCCGGCGCGACGATCGGCGCCAGCTGCACTGCTTCGTCGACCGAGATCATCCGGGTCGGCGGAAGCTCCGTCGCCACCGTGTTCTGCAGTTCCGTGCTCGCGCGGAAATGCTCGACCTGCTCGGCCGTGTCCAGCAGGAACAGATAGCCCACCCGATGCAGGTCGATCTCCTGCCCGGGTCGTTCACCGAACCGCGCGAAGGCCGCCAGACTGCGAGCGCCCAGCGCGATGTTCACGTCGTCCGAGAAGTTCGCCCGCACCCCGCCCGCAGCCTTGCAGGTCGACCCGGAGCCGAGCTCGTTCATCTCCAGCAGGAGTACGTTGTCCACGCCGGCCTCGGCCAGATGGAAGGCGATGCTCGTACCCATCACCCCACCACCGATGATCACCACCTCGGCCGAATCCGTCACGGCAGCTCGTACGACAGGTCGGCCTCCACGGTTTGCGTGTCCATCTGGGCCTTTTGCAGGCGGCCGGAGTAGTCCCAGTTCAGCGACTGCCAGCGGGTGAACTGGTCGAGCACCCACACCCCGCTCTGCCGCGACCCGTTCCCGGACTTCCCGTTCCCGCCGAACGGCAGATGTGCCTCCGCCCCGGACGTCGAGTTGTTCACGCTCACCATCCCGGCCGAGATGCCCTGCGCGAACCGGAACGCCTTGTTCGGATCGGTCGTGTAGATCGAGCTCGACAACCCGTACCCGGACCTGTTGCCCAGAGCAATCGCCTCGTCGAGCGTCCGGTACGGCATGACTCCGACCACCGGCCCGAACGTCTCGTTCAGGAACAGTTGGTCGTCCGCGCGGACGTCCGCGACGATCGTCGGGTGGTAGAACAGCCCGGCCGAAGGATCCCCGACGAAGCCCATGCGCGGGTTGTCCGCCGTCACCCGCCCGGTCCGGCCTATTACCCGATGATGCGGCACGATCCACCCCAGCGACTTCTCGAAGCCGGCCGCGAACTTCTCGTCCAGCAGCGGCCCGAACAGCACGTCCTGCGCCGGGTCACCCATCGCGGCCGCGCCGACGGCGGCCCCGAACCGGTCGAGGAACTCGTCGTACACCGACCGGTGCACGATCGCCGTACCCAACGACGTGCAGCGCTGGCCCGCCGTACCGAAGCCGGAGAACAACGCGCCCTCGACGGCCAGGTCGAGGTCGGCGTCCTCGGTGATGATCATCGGGTTCTTCCCGCCGAGCTCCAGGCACGGCGTCTGCAGGTGCCGGCCGCACAGCTCGCCGATCCGTACGCCGACCGCGCTCGACCCGGTGAACCCGACCTTGTTGATCAGCCCGTCCCGCAACGCCTGCTCGAGACCGGCGAAGGTGTCCGGCCCGTCGGCGTACACGACGTTGAACACCCCGGCCGGTACGCCGGAGTGCGCGAAGATCTCGTAGAACGCGTCCGAGACGACAGCGGAGTACTCCGCCGGCTTCCACACCACGGTGTTGCCGCAGAGCAGCGCCGGGACGATGTACCAGGACGGTACGGCGACCGGGAAGTTCCCGGCGGTGATCACCGCGACCGTCCCGACCGGCCGGCGGAACGTGAACAGCTGCTTGTCCGGCATCTCCGACGGCACGGTCTGCCCGTACAGCCGGCGGCCCTCGCCGAGGAAGAAGTCGCAGGTGTCGATGATCTCCTGAACCTCACCGAGCGCCTCGCCCGACGGCTTCCCGATCTCCCGGGTGACCAGCGCGGCCAGGCGTTCCTTGTTCAGGGTCATCAGCCGGCCGACGTTCGAGATCACCTGACCGCGTTGCGGTGCCGGCGTCGCGGCCCACGAGGCCTGCGCGGCCCGGGCCGCCGCGGCCGCCCGGACGAACACCTCCGGCCCGGCGCTGCCGACCGTCCCGACGACGTCGTCCAGCCGGGCCGGGTTGGTCGACGGGGTACGCCGTACCGCCTCCGCCACCCGCTCGCCACCGACAACGGACAGCACCTCACGCGCCATACGGCTACCTCCATCTAGTGGTGGTCTCCCACCCTAGAGGGAGGGCGGCACCTTGTGGTCGGCGTACAGGTCGGGGATCGGGATCGGCATCCGCCACAGGTGCGAGTCCGGGTGGATCATGCCGTGCCGGATGGCGATGATCTTGAGCAGGCGGAGCGGGCCGGCGATGAGTGCGAACGCCAGCGGGAGCTCGACCAGCAGGGCGCTGAGCAGTGCCTGGGTGAGGTCGCCGCCGCGCTGACTGGTCATCACGTCGACCCACGCGTCGCACAGCAGCAGCACCCCGGAGGCGAACGCGGTCGGGAACACGAACTGCTTGCGTTTCCAGCCGCCGATCGCGGTCAGGATCAGCATCGTCAGCAGCAGGATGTCGAACCCGACCCAGGTCGCGACCCAGTTCCGCGCGACGTAGTGATCGGGCAAAGTGTTCGCCAGGTAGACGGTCCACGGGATCAGGACGGCCACGCAGACCAGGACCAGCACGGTCCGCCACTTGCGGATCCGCTCGATCGTGCGCCGGGACGGCAGCCCGCCCGGCCGTGGTGCCAGCCGCAGGATCAGGTCCCGCCGCTCCTGCGGCGTCATCGCCGCAATCTCCTCGTCGGTCAGCTGCACAGCTCCGAGTATGCCTTGTGATTGCGTTCACAAGCTAGTATTCTGAGGTTCTCAAGCAACTCCCAGGTGAGGTGCGGAAACCATGACCGAGCGCAAGCCACCGGGCATGAAGACCCAGGACTGGGTCGAGGCCCAGATCAAGCGGGCCCAGAACGCCGGCGAATTCGACGACCTGGCACCGGCCGGGAAGCCATTGAAGCTGTCCGACGGGCACGATCCCGACTGGTGGGTGAAGGACTTCATCCGCCGGGAGAACATCGAGGCAGACGCGTTGCTGCCGTCCGCGATGCAGCTCCGCAAGGAGAAGCAGCAGGTGCACGAGAAGGTCCGCGGGATGCGCCGCGAGTCCGAGGTGCGCGAGTACCTGGCCGACCTGAACCAGCGGATCCGGGTCGCGATCCGCGACACCACCGGTCCGGTCGTGCCGACCGGCCCGGTGAACGAGGACGCCGTGATCGCGCAGTGGCGGATGGAACGCCCGCCCCGCATCACCAAGCCGGTCGAGCAACCGAAGCCCGAGAAGAAGTCCTTCTGGCAGCGTCTCTTCAGCTGAGCATCGAGCGCGCGGCTTCCTCGATGGTCTGTTCGCTGAGCAGTACTTCGTGCGCGGCGGCGCCGAGCGGGACGTACGAGTCGTAGCTCGCCACGCGTGCCAGCCGGCCGGTGTACCCGTGGTCGATCAGCGTGGCCAGTACGCCCTCGGACACCCCGCCGGACCGTCGGGTCTCGTCCGCGACCAGCACCTTCCCGGTGAGGTTCGCCTCGCGCAACAGATCCTCGACCGGCAGCGGCGCCAGCCAGCGCAGGTCGAGGACCCGGATCCCCGGTACCCGCGCGGCCACCCGGAGGCTCATCGGTACGCCGTTCCCGAACGTCACGATGGTCAGCCTGGTGCCGTCGCCGTACGTCCGGCCGCGTCCGATCGGCACCGGCTCACCGGTGTACGGCGCCAGCCACTGCTCGTCGCCGTCGGCGTGCAGGTCGCGCCGGTGGTAGAGCGCGATCGGCTCCAGGAACACGTTCACCGCGCCGGTCGCCCGGGCCGCGGCCGCGCACGCGTGCAGCATCCCGGCGGCGTCGTCAGGCCGCGACGGTGACGCGATCACGATCCCGGGGATGTCCCGCAGTACGCCGATGGCATCGTCGTTGTGGAAGTGGCCGCCGAAGCCCTTCTGGTACCCGTACCCGGCGATCCGCAGCAGCATCGGATTCGCGTACTGCTCCTGCGAGAAGAACTTCAGCGACGCCGCCTCGCCGCGCAGCTGGTCCTCGGCGTTGTGCAGGTACGCGAGGTACTGGATCTCCGGGATCGGCAGCAGCCCCGAGACGCCCGCACCCAGCGCGAGCCCGAGGATGGACTGCTCGTCGAGGAG
Source organism: Kribbella sp. NPDC031520 (assembly GCF_055580825.1). NCBI lineage: Bacteria > Bacillati > Actinomycetota > Actinomycetes > Propionibacteriales > Kribbellaceae > Kribbella > Kribbella sp. NPDC031520. Next base: position 932,889 of record NZ_JBVIKS010000003.1, on the reverse strand, counting down.
CGTGTCGAACACGCGGGCCGGTCCGTACGCTTTCTGCAGCCCGCGCGTCACGCCGTACACGCCGCCCTTGCGGCCGACGTCCTCGCCGAAGACCATCGCCTCCGGGTAGGAACTCAGCACATCACTCAGAGCGCGGTTGACCGACTGGCTGAGCGTCAACCGCTCGGTCGTGGGAGTGGACGTCGGCAGCGCCGTGGTGACCGTGGCTGCCGATGGGAACCGGAGCGGCGCGGCGATCGCTTCGGCGGACGTCAGCTGCGGGAGACCCGCGACCTCGGCCGCGATCCGGAGCGCCTCGGCGTGCTTGTCCTCGTACAGCTCGATGATCTCGTCGGCGGTGTACCCCGACCCGAGCAGGTAGCGCGCCGTACCGAGCAGCGGGTCCAGGTCCTCGTCCGCCGCGAGCTCCGCGGGGGAGCGGTACGCCGTCTCGACGTCGGAGCCCGCGTGGCCGAGCAGGCGAACCGTTCGCAGCCGGAGGAAGGCCGGGCGGCGGTTCCGCCGCACGAACGTCGCCGCCTCGGTCGCCATCGAGAGCGCTGCGTCCAGGTCGGTGCCGTCCGCGTCGAAGTAGCGCAGGCCGGGGCGGGAGCCGTACGCCTGCCGGATCCAGCCGTCCGGGGTACGCACACTGATCCCGATGCCGTTGTCCTCGCAGACGAACAGCAACGGCATCGGCAGACCCTGGTACGACGCGTGCAGGGCGGCGTTGATCGCGCCGGTCGCGGTCGAGTGATTCGCGGAGGCGTCGCCGAAGCTGGTCACCACGATCGCGTCGGCCGGCCACGGCGACGGTACGCCGAGCTTGTGCGAACGGTTCATCGAGAACGCGACGCCCATCGCCCGCGGCAGGTGGGAGGCGATCGTCGAGGTCTGCGGGATGATCGACAGCTCGTGCCGGCCGAACACCTTGTGCCGGCCGCCCGCGATCGGCTCGCTGGTCGCAGCCGCGACGCCGAGCAGGATGTCCCGCAGCCCCTCCTTCGAGCCGCTTTGCGCCGCGCGGGTCAGGTAGAACGCGCCGGAGCGGTAGTGCAGGAGCGCCGGGTCGGTCGGCCGCAGAGCAGCGGCGACGGCTGCGTTCCCTTCGTGGCCGGCCGAGCCGATGGTGTAGAAACCGGTGCCCTGGGACTGCATCCAGCGGGCTGCAAGGTCGGCGTGCCGGCTGCCGAGCTGAGCGTCGTACAGGCCGCGGAGCAGCTCTGCGTCGTGCTCCCACGGGGCCGGGGCGAGGCCGCGGACGCGGTCGGCGAAGGTCCTCATCTCAACCATGATCACCGAAGCGGGGCTCGATGACAGCAGCGACCACGAGTTGAACAGGTCACCAGGGCCGGACGGGGGAACGGTGACCAGGGGTTGTTCGTTGACGAGGCGAGGGGGGACTCTGTGGGGTGTGGTGACGGTGAGTGAGCTGTGGTGAAGCACGTTTCGCGGGTCGCGCGGCGTGCCGGCGTCGCGGCCGGCCTAGGGGTCGGCACCGCCGGCGCGATGGCCGGTGTCTTGCTGCTCGGCCCGTTGGCCGCGTCGATCCTGCTGGTCGTCGTGTTCGTACTGGTCTGGCCGCTGGCGGCGGTGGTCCAGCACGTGACCGACGACGCGCCGTACGGCTCCGCGGCCCTGGTGGCGGCGTCGGCGGCGGGCGCGGTGCTGTGCCTGCCCGGTCTGGTGCGGCTGCTCGCCTGGGGCGCGCTCGGCCTGGCCGCGGCGCTCGTCCTCGCGGTGCTGTTCGTGCTGGTCGACCTGGTCGTACCGGACCGCGAAGTGCACGTACGACCCTCGCGTAAACGGCGGCGGCTGCAGCGGCTGACCGAGGCCCAGCGCGTCGAGGACGAGCGGCTGATCGCGTCGCTGAAGTGCCCGCTCACGATCGCCGAACTCTGCGGCGTCTGGTCCGAGACCGCGACCCAGCTCGCCCACGGCGCCGGCCCTCGCGACCGCCAGGCAGTCGCCGAGGTACGGCGGATCTGCCTGGACGAGTTCGAACGCCGCAACCCCGACGGCTTCCACCGCTGGCTCGACGCCGGCGCCCCCGCCAACCCCAGCCGCTACCTACTGCCGATGCCTAACGAGTGATTTACAGTCGGTTGTAGTGCTTGCGGGCTTCTCGGCTTTCCTTCTGGGCTTCGCGGGCCGCTCGTCTCGCCTCGTCCAGTTCGGCGCCCAGGCGGTGTACCAGGGCCTGTGCCTCGGAGAGGGCCTCGCGGGCCTCGTCCAGCTGGTTGTCCAGCTCCTCGACCTTCGCTTCGGCCGCCTGGGCTGCGGTGACCGCCGCCTCGAACGCCCGCTTGGCCTCGGCCTTCTCCGCGGCTTCCCGTGCTTCCTGCTCCTCGCGTTTCCGCTCTTCGGCGTCGCGCTTCTTGCCGGCTGCCGCCGACTGCTCGGCTTCCTCGGCCTGCTGTGTCTTGCGCCGGTCCCGGGCAGCCTTGCGACGTTCGTCCGTGAGCGGTGTGACGTTCGACGGCTCGCCGTTCTCGTCGACGACCCCGAAGCCGACATGCCGCAGCGCACTACTCAGCCGCCCCTCGCGTACGGCGTCACCGGCAGCCGGGTCGATCAGCGCGGCGTCCAGCGTCTCGCGCAGCTTCTGCGTGACGTCGGCGCTGAGCTTCTGCCCCTCGTCCCCGGCCAGCCGGGCAGCGTCCTTCGTCAGCTGGTCCAGCACCTGATGACGCTTCGGCGTCAGCTCGCGCAGCCGGTCGCCGTCCAGGTCGGCGGTCGCCGCCCGGAACTCGTCGCCGAGCGCGAGCAGGTCGTCGAGCTGGTCGGGCAGCTTGCGGGCGACCAGGTTCGCGACCCAGGCCGCGACCGTCGGCTTGCGCAGCGCCTTCAGCCGGGTCGACCCGAGCGGGTCGCCGTCGGCCTTCAGCCGTTTGGCCAGCTCGTTGCGAGTAGCAATGAAATCGGCCGCCGGCGCCGCGTACACCGCATCCGCCGCCTCCTCGAAGTCCACACCGTGACGCTACCGCGAAACAGTTCCGGCCAGGTCGGTGCGGAGAGTGTCGAGGATGTTGCGGAGCAGCCGGGAGACCTGCATCTGGCTGACGCCGAGCTCCTGCCCGATCTCCTCCTGGGTGAAGCCGTTGCAGAACCGGAGCTGGAGGATCCGCTTGTCCCGGTCGCCGAGGTTCGCCACTGCGGGCGTCAGCGTGTGCACGTTCTCGACCAGGTCGTACCCGTCCTCGGCGTCCGCGACGGTCTCCACCAGGCTCGTCCCGCCGTCGGCCGAACCGGGCGCGTCCAGGGACAGCGTGCTGAAGCAGCCGCGCACCGAGGAGGCCTCGGCGACCTCGGACGGGTCGGTGCCGAGCGCCGCCGCGGTCTCCTCGTCGGTCGGCACGTGACCGAGCCGCTGGATCAGCTCGGGTTCCGCGGCGGCGATGTTGCCCTGCATCTCCTGGACCCGCCGCGGCGGGCGGATCGTCCAGGCGCAGTCGCGGAAGTACCGTTTCAGCTCGCCACGGATCGTCGGTACGGCGTACGACAGGAAAGCCGTGTCCGCGTCGAGCCGGTACCCGTTGGCGGCCTTCACCAGGCCCAGGTACGCGACCTGTTCGAGGTCGTCGGCGTCGACGCCCTTGCTGCGGTACCGGGAGGCGATGGAGCGCGCGACCGGTGCGTTCAGTAACACGACCTGGTCGAGGCACGCCTGGTGCCGGGGATCGGGGACCCGGTCCGCCTCGAGCAGCAGCTCGTGGGTGGCGTCGGCGATTGTCTGCTTGTCTTCGGTTGCTGCGATCGTCACGGGAGATACCTCGTCGTGTCGTCGTGCAGTGCGGGTGGCAGGGGGCTCGACCACCGACTCCACCCCATCAAACTCCTGGAGCGAGTTCAAGTACTGCCCTGTTACGGGTGTTTCAAACGACCGTCGCCTGACAGTAACTGTCAGGTTTCGCTGGTTGGATGCTGCCCATGAACGAATGCTGCGCCGTTGCCGACCTACGCCAGTACACGCTGCATCCCGGGCAGCGTGACACCCTGATCGACCTCTTCGACACATACTTCGTCGAGGGGCAGGAGGCGACCGGGATGCACATCGCCGGTCAGTTCCGCGATCTCGACGACCCGGACCGGTTCGTCTGGATCCGCGGCTTCCGCGACCTGCCGGCCCGCGCGGACGCGCTGAACTCCTTCTACTACGGCCCGGTCTGGCGCGCGCACGCAGCGGCCGCCAACGCGACGATGATCGACTCGGACAACGCCCTGCTGCTGAAGCCTGTGCACCTGGGCGCGGGCTATCCGGCGCTGGACGCGCCGCGCACCGAACCCACCGGGCAGCCGGTGATCGCGGGGGCCGTGTATCACCGCGGCGCCGCGGACGACGGATTCGTCGAGTACTTCACCGATCACGTCGCGCCGGTCCTGACCGCGACCGGGGCCGCGCCGGTCGCGGTGTTCGAGAGTTTGGTTGCCGAGAACAACTTTCCGCAGCTGCCGTTGCGGGACGAGGTGGTGCTCGCCTGGTTCGCCCGGTTCCCCGGCAGCTCTGCGTACGACGAACACCGCCGGCAACTGGCCGCGTCCCGGGTCTGGCAGCAGCAGGTGCTCCCCGAACTCGTCTGCCGCTCGGTCAAGCCGATGCAGGAGCTGCGGCTGAGTCCGACGTCGCGGTCGCAGCTGCGGTAAATACGTTGCGGGGTCCGCGGGTCGCGGGCATCCTGGGTTGACCGAGCGGCGACGCACGCTGCCTGGACCGAAGGAGGGCTGACGGATGGCCATCACTGTGCTGCGGCATGTCCGCACCCATCCCACTTCACGGTTCAGGAGCAACTCCGTTGTCTTTTCCCGAGTACGAACTCACCGATAACTACTCAGACCCCGATCCGGCCGACGCTTTCGTCTTCAAGTTCCACTCCGTCGACGAGCACCTGGGCCCGGACCAGCGGTGGTCCACCTGGCTGGACGTCGAGCGCGGTTCTCGCGGCCCGGAACCACGCCCTTCATGGGTTGTGACGGAACAGGCTGCGATCGATACCGAGCTCGGCGTCCTCAAAACCGGTAAGGAAGCCGACGTCTTCCTGGTCGAACGGGCCGTCGAAGCCATCGGCGACAACCCGGCGAAGTCCTCGCTGCTGGCCGCGAAGCGGTACCGCACCGAGGAGCACCGGTCCTTCCATCGCAGTACGTCGTACGTCGAGGGCCGGCGGACCCGGAACAGCCGGGACAGCCGGGCGATGGCGAAGAAGACCGCCCACGGGCGCAGCGTCGCGGCCGGCGGCTGGGCGTACGCCGAGTGGGAGGCCCTCAACCGGCTGTGGAAGGCCGGCGTCCCGGTGCCGTACCCGGTCCAGGTCGACGGCACCGAACTGCTGATGGAGTTCATCGACGACGGCGAGGGCGGCGCCGCACCACGGCTCGCCCAGGTCCGGCCGGCCAAGGACGTGCTCGAGCTGTACTTCGAGCAGCTTCGCGGCGCGATGCGCGAACTGGCCCGCGCGGGGCTCGCGCACGGCGACCTCTCGCCGTACAACGTCCTCGCGCAGGCCGACCGGATCGTGATGATCGACCTCCCTCAGGTCGTCGACATCGTCGGCAACCCGAAGGGGATGGACTTCCTGCTGCGCGACTGTCACAACATGGCGGCCTGGTTCACCAACCGCGGTCTGGAGGTCGACGAACAGGAACTCTTCGCCGACCTGCTCACGATGGTGTTCTGATCGCCTGCTGCAAGAGCGGTACCAGCGGTACCAGCCGGTCGGGGTAGGCGTCGACGAGTCCGTCGACATGATTGCCCGCCTCGACCCGCTGGTACCTGAACAGCTGCCCGCGTCCGGCTCGGTGCACCATCTCGCTGTAGACGTCCGAGTCCTGGGTGATCGGAAGCAGGCTGTCGTACGTGCCCTGGATGGTGATCAGCGGCTTCCCGATCTTGCCGGTGAGCGCGATCCGCCGCACGGCCTGATGCGCCTCGGGCCGCTCGGCGTAACTGTAGTCGGCCTCGCTGCCGGTGTAGGTCGGGTCGAGCTCGGCGGTGTAGATGCGCTGGGTGAGTTTCCAGTAGACGTTGTAGTGGTAGTCCCAGAGGAAATCGGACTTCGGGTCGAAGCCGCCCGCCACGATCCGCGCCGGATCGTGCAGCTCGTAGCCTTTGATTGCCTGGGGCAAGTAGGTGAACAGGTTCGGTCCGTCGGCCGTCCACAGCGTGCCTTCGAGGTCGACGCCGCGGGTGTACAGCTCCGGGTGGTTCTCGAGCTGCCAGCGGACCAGGTAGCCACCGTTCGAGATCCCGGCGGCAACCACGTCACGCGCCGGATGTCCGTAGTACTGCGCGACCGTCGCACGGGCCGCCCGCGTCAGTTGGGTCATCCGGTTGTTCCACTCGACGATCGCGTCGCCGGGGCGGACGCCGTCGGTGTAGAAGCCCGCGCCGGTGTTCCCCTTGTCGGTCGCGGCGTACGCGTAGCCGAGCGAGAGCACGTAGTCGGAGATCGCCTTGTCGTTCGCGTACTGCGCCCGTACGCCGGGAGACCCGGAGACCACGAGCCCGCCGTTCCACGTCCGCGGCAGCCGGATCACGAACTGAGAGTCGTGGTTCCAGCCGTGGTTGGTGTTGGTGTGCGAGCTGTCCGGGAAGTACCCGTCGATCTGCACCCCTGGTACGCCGGACTGCTGCGGCAAGCCCGAGTGGGTGAGGCCCGCATAGTCGGCTGGATTCGTATGCCCGGACGCGACCGTGCCCGACGTGGTGAGGTCGTCGAGCTGCGCGACCTCCTGGTACTCCGCACCCGGGACGCGAGCCGCGCGGTGAGCATCGGCCGGCACAGTCAGACCTGTGAGCAGGACAGTGGCGGTGAGCAGGATGATGAGACGGCGCATGGCGTCACGCTAGGAGTCCGCTGTCGCTCCTGATATGGGATCACGACACACATCTCGCGGTGCCCGGCTGGCATCCGGGACTACTCCTGCTGGTCGAGTGCGGTGAGCAGGCCGGCCAGCAGGCCTGGCCTGTCACGGGCGGGCAGGCTGGCCCGCTCGAATCGTCCGGTCCGGTCGTTGCGAACCTCAAGGGTTACCAACTCGTCGCAGAAGGACGCTCCGTAGGCTCCACCGAGCAGCCGGCCCCTGCGTCTGTCGGCCTGCCGTTCGGCCGCGACCTGCGACGCCTGAGCGCCGACGCGTGCGGCCAGCTCCGGGGTGGCCCTCGCGGCCAGCATGCGCACCCAGTCGGGTTCGATCGCCGCGACCGGAACCCGGTCCGACCCGACGCGCAGGGTCTGCCGGGTGATGGTGACGGTGCCGCGCCAGGTGAGGGCCGCCAGACTCAGCAGCCAGATGCCGAACACTCCCGAGGGACCGAATACCGCAAGGCCCACCTGGTTCCCGGTGAGCTCGACCTCGGAGCCGAGCAGCAGGCCGGTGGTCGCCAATGCCCAGAGCACGATCGGCCAGAGCCACGCCCGGCGCGAGACCGGCCGGTGTCTGTAGATGATCTCGGCCAACTGTCAGCTCACCGACTTGGCGGCGGCGCGACCAGCCGTACGGCCGGTGAACAGGCAGCCGCCGACGAAGGTGCCTTCGAGGGAGCGGTAGCCGTGGATGCCGCCGCCGCCGAAGCCCGCGACCTCACCGGCCGCGTAGACGCCCGGCAGTGGAGTGCCGTCGGCTCGCAGTACCCGGGAGTCGAGGTCGGTCTGCAGGCCGCCCAGCGACTTGCGGGTGAGGATGTTTAGCCGTACGGCGATCAGCGGGCCGGCCTTCGGGTCGAGGATCCGGTGCGGTGACGCGACCCGGATCAGCTTGTCGCCGCGGTAGTTGCGGGCACCGCGGAGTGCGGTCACCTGTAGGTCCTTGGTGAACGTGTTGGTCAGTTCGCGGTCCCGCGCGACGATCTGCCGCTCCAGGTCATCGAGGTCGATCAGGTTGTCGCCGGTCAGGTCGTTCATCCCCCGGACCAGGTCCGGAAGGTTGCCGCGGACAACGAAATCCGCGCCCTTGTCCATGAACGCCTGCACCGGCGCGGTCGCGCCACCACGGGCCCGGCCGAGGACGCCCTTGATGTCCTTGTTGGTCAGGTCCGGGTTCTGCTCCTGACCGGAGAGCGCGAACTCCTTCTCGATGATCTTCTGGGTCAGCACGAACCACGTGTAGTCGTACCCGGTCGTCATGATGTGCTCGAGCGTCCCCAGCGTGTCGAAGCCGGGGAACAACGGTACCGGCAGTCGCTTGCCGGTGGCATCGAACCAGAGCGACGACGGCCCGGGCAGGATCCGGATCCCGTGCTGCGGCCAGATCGGGTCCCAGTTCTGGATGCCTTCGGTGTAGTGCCACATCCGGTCGCGGTTCACATACCGGCCGCCGGCCCGCTCGGTGATCGCGAGCATCCGCCCGTCGACATGCGCCGGTACGCCGCTGATCATCCGCTTCGGTGGTTCACCCATCCGCTTCGGCCACTGCTGCCGGACCAGGTCGTGGTTGCCGCCGATCCCGCCGGACGTGACGATCACGGCCTGCGCCTTCAGGTCGAAGTCCCCGACCTCGACCCGCGAACTGGACACTCCCCGCAGTACGTCGCTGGGCTCGAGCACCTTGCCCGCGACACCGTCGACCACGCCGCCCGTCACGGTCAGCTCGTCGACGCGATGCCGGAACCGGAACTCGACCAGCCCCTTCGCAACCGCCTCCCGCACCCGCCGCTCGAACGGCGCGACGAGCCCCGGTCCCGTACCCCAGGTGATGTGGAAGCGCGGCACCGAATTCCCGTGCCCGTCGGCGTTGTACCCGCCCCGCTCGGCCCATCCCACAACCGGAAAGAACCGCACGCCTTGGGCGTGTAGCCACGGCCGCTTCTCACCGGCGGCCCAGTCGACGTACGCCTCGGCCCACTGCCGGGCCCACTTGTCCTCGTCGTCCAGCCGATCGAACCCCGCGGACCCGAGCCAGTCCTGCAGCGCGAGCTCCCGCGAGTCCTTGATCCCCATCCGCCGCTGCTCCGGCGAGTCGACGAACAGCAGGCCCCCGAACGACCAGAACGCCTGCCCACCGAGTGAGGCCTCAGGCTCCTGGTCGAGCAGCAGCACCTTCCGGCCCGCATCGGCCAACTCCGCGGTCGCCGCCAGCCCGGCCAGCCCCGCCCCGACGACGATCACATCAGCGTCCATGCCGACCATGTATAGCGCACTTGCGAAGATGTGGCTGTGACGATCCTTTCTGCGCAAAACCTCGTACTTCCCGCAGCTTCGCTCGGTCCGGAGAACCCGCTGCCGCCGCTGCGCTCCCAGCAGGAGGTCCACCAGGTCGAGAACCTTGCCGAACTCCCGGCCGAGCTGCGGGAGAACATTCAGTACGGGCGGTTGCACAGCCCACTGCCGTGCCTGAACCAGGACGGGTACGACCGCACGCTCGTCGAGACCGAGCTGCCCGCGCTGGTGCTCGAGAACGACCACGTTCGCGCGACCGTGCTGCCGACTCTCGGCGGTCGGCTGTATTCGCTGGTCCACCACGGCACCGAGCTGCTCTACCGCAACCCGGTGTTCCAGCCCGCGAACCTCGCGCTTCGCAACGCCTGGTTCGCAGGTGGCGTCGAGTGGAACGTCGGGAGTACCGGCCACTGGACCGGTACCTGTGCGCCGATGCACGCTGCGCGGGTCGAAGGGCCGGACGGTACGCCGGTGCTGCGGCTGTGGGAGCTCGAGCGGACCCGGAATCTCGTCACCCAGCTCGACTTCTGGCTGCCGGAGGACTCCGAGTTCCTGTACGTCGGCGTACGGCTGCAGAACCCGTCCGACGTGGACGTCCCGGCGTACTGGTGGTCGAACATCGCCGTACCGCAGTCGGCCGATCGGCGGGTGCTGGTACCGGCGGACCAGGCCTGGCGGTACGGGTACGGGAGCCGGCTGGAGCTGATCGAGGTGGACCCCGAGCTGACGTACCCGATGCGGCATCCGCGCGCGGTCGACTACTTCTTCGAGCCGTTGGCAGGACAGCGGTCGTGGATCGCTTCCGTCGACGGCTCCGGCAACGGACTCGTACAGGCGTCGACCGAGCGGTTGATCGGGCGGAAGTTGTTCGTGTGGGGGCAGGGCGACGGTGGGCGGCGGTGGCAGGAGTGGCTCTCGCCGGGTCTCGAAGGGGACGGGTACGCCGAGATCCAGGCGGGGCTCGCGCGGACGCAGATGGAGCATCTGAGGCTGTCGGGTAACACGTCGTGGAGCTGGCTCGAGGCGTACGGACCTCTTTCCATGGACGCCGGGGTTGCGCACTCCCAGGACTGGAAGGCAGCTCGGTCGGGGGGTGCGGCGGCTGTCGGTCCGCTGCTGGACGGTTTGGCGGGGCGGGAGCGGGAGTGGTTGCGCGTCGCCGATGCGGCGCCGGTGGAGCGGTTGGCGGTCGGGTCCGGGTGGGGTGCGTTGGAGTTGCTACGGACCGGGTGGGTCGTGTCGGACGGTACGCCGTTCGATGAGGACACCTTGTCGGCGCGGGAGCGGGCGTGGTTGCCGCTGCTGGACGGGCAGTTGCCGGCGGCGGACGACGTACCGGACGGAACCCTGGTCGCGTGGCGCGAGTTGCTGGAGGCGGCTGAGGACAACTGGCTCGTCTGGTACCACCGGGGCGTCGCGCGGCACTACTACGGCGACGAGGACGGTGCCGTGGAGGCGTGGCGGCGGTCCGGGGACAACGCCTGGGCTCTACGCAACCTCGGTGTAGTTACGCACGAGTTGGACTACTACGAGCGCGCCGTCGAGCTGCGGCCCGACCTGGTACCGCTGGTAGTGGAGGCGGTCACGGCTGCTCTCGACACCGACGTACTGCGGGCCGAGCGGATGCTCGAGCACGCGCCGGACGACCCGCAGGTGCAGCTGCTCCGGGTAAGGCATGCCCTGGAGACCGGAAATCCGGCGAAAGCCCATGAATTGCTGGCCGCCGGCATCCAGTTGGCCACCGTCCGGGAGGGCGCGAACCCGCTCACCGACTACTGGCTGGCCGCCGAGGAGGCGCTGGGCACACAGCGGCCGGTACCGCCCGCGTACCAGTTCGGAATGGGCGAAATCTGACAACTACAGGTCAACTCTACCTCTAGCAACACCGCTCCACCGGACTCTACTATGGACCTGTAGACGAAAAAGTGGCCCTGTAAAAGTTCCGTGAAGTTCTACGGAACCAAGTGAAGTCCGGTGGCGTCCCACCGGTGAGTGGCAAAAGCCGCTCAAGGCAGTTTCGACAAACGACCGCGTCGCTCGCGGGCGGCGCGTCGGGGGTGAGTGCCATGTTGACGATCGTTGTACTAGGTGGGTTCGGCCTGGTGCTGGTGGTCGCGGCCTTCATCGTGACCGAGGTCCTGGCCGGCCTGCGCCGGAACGAAATCCCCACCGGCACGGAAGAGAAGACCGCGGGACGAGTGATCCGGGTTCGTGGCCCGGTCCGCGGCCAGCTGGAGAGCGGTGCCCCGGCGATCTACACCGAGGTCATCGTCGAGTACTACACCCGCCGGGGTGAGGGCCCGTACGAGGTCGCTCGCAAGTTCCCGGCCGGGAGCAGGATTACTTACACCAAGGGTGACCGGGTGATCGTCGCGTACGACGTCCGGAACCCGCGCCGGGCGCGCCTGGCCGGCCGGGTCAGCCACTGGCCGACCCTCGGCCCGTACTCCGCTACGGCAGCCTGACCGAACACCTGCTTGAGCCAACTCCCTGGCTCAAGCAGGAAGATGCGGGGCGAGCAGGCCGTACAGCACCGGCCGGCCCTGATCCAGGACGTACTCCGCCTCGTCCGCGGACAACCTGTCCGCGAGGTGCGCGAGCGCCTCGCCCATCGTGATGCTCAGCGTCACCGCCAGCCGGAAGTCCCGCGAGTCGCGGGCCCCGAACCGTGCGGCCAGCAGTTCCGCGAACTCGCCGGCGTGCTGGTCGTCGAACTCGCCCGGCTTCGCCTCCAGCTCCGGGTCGCCGAGCCCGCTCAGCACGACGGCCCTGAAGCCCGGGTCCGTCCGGTGCATCTCCCGGAACGTGTCCAGCGTGACGTCGACCGCTGCCCGCCAGCTGGTCACGTCGGCCAGCCGCTCGCTCACCGCCTCGGTGTAGCGAGCCTGGTTCCGGCGCTCGATCGCCTGGATCAGGCTGCGCTTGTCCGGGAAGTACCGGTAGACGCTGCCGACCGCGATCTCGGCCCGCTTCGCGATCCCGCTCGTCGACGCCGCGTCGTACCCGCGCTCGACCACCTCGGCACAGGCCGCGTCCAGGATCCGCTCGACCTGCCGGCTGGCCCGGTCCTGGGTCGGCGTCCGGCGCAGCGGGTACGCCCCAGATGTCACCATGACGTTATTGTCCACGTCGAAAGGGACAACGTTGCCACCCTCTGTATGACAGATTGCCGTCAGTTGATCATGACGGAGGGGAAGCAGAACCTATGCGTATCAACAAGTCCATGGTGGCCGGTGTCGCGTCCGTCGCGCTCGCCGCGGCAGGAGTCGCCGGTACGGCGATCAGCCGGCCCGGCGCGCAGAACGCGCAGGCCACCGGCAGTGACCTGCGGCTGAACCAGATCCAGGTGGTCGGGTCGCACAACTCCTACCACCGCGAGCTCAGCCCGGCCGAACAGAAGGTGCAGCTGCAGCAGAACCCGGGGTCCGTCGACCTCTGGTACTCGCACGCTCCGATCTCCCAGCAGCTCGAGGACCAGAACGTCCGCGCGCTGGAGCTCGACCTGTACCCCGATCCGCAGGGCGGGCTGTACACCTACCCGCTGATCCGGAAGCTGACCGGGCAGGGACCGCTGACCGACCCGGCGATGGCGAAGCCCGGGATCAAGGTCATGCACATCCCGGACTTCGACTACAACACGAACTGCGACACGTTCGTCCTCTGCCTGCAGCAGGTGAAGACCTGGTCCGACGCGCACCCGGCGCACGTGCCGATCGCGATCAACCTCGAACTGAAGCAGTCCGACCCTGCCGTCGTCGCAGCCGGCGGGGTGAAGGCGCCGCCGTGGGACGCCGCGAACCTGGACAGCGTCGACACCGAGATCCGTTCGGTGTTCAGCGAGAACCAGATCCTCACGCCGGACGACGTCCGCAAGCCCGGCCTGACGCTCGAGCAGTCCGTGCTGACGCAGGGCTGGCCGAAGCTGAGCAGCGTCCGCGGTCAGGTGATGTTCTACTTCGACAACGGCGGTCCCGGTGAGATCCGTGACACCTACACAGCCGGCAAGCCGAACCTGGAAGGCCGGGCGGTCTTCACCCGCGGGCCGGAGGGTGCTCCGGACGCGGCGGTCACCGAGGTGAACGACCCGCGCGGCGCGAACCAGGCCGAGATCCAGCGGCTGGTGACGAAGGGCTACCTGGTCCGTACTCGCTCCGACGAGCCGATGGCGACGATCCGCGACAAGGACTACACCCGGCTCGGGATCGCGCTGGCCAGTGGCGCGCAGTGGGTGACCACGGACTTCCCGGTCGCGGGTATGGCCGCCCGGTACGACAGCGACTACGTCGCCAAGCTGCCGGGGCACACTCCCGTACGATGCAATCCCGTCACCGCAGCCGCGAAGGCGGCACTTTCGGAAGGATGACCCTGCATGTCGGAGCACGTGGTCGATGTCAGCTGGAGCCGTGGTGAGTACGACTTCGCCTACGACAGCTACAACCGCGACCACGAGTGGCGCTTCGACGGCGGTATCACGGTCCCGGCCTCGGCGAACCCGAAGTACTTGGGCAACCCGGGGCCGGTCGACCCGGAAGAGGCGTTCGTGGCGGCGCTGTCGTCCTGCCACATGCTGACGTTCCTGTCGATCGCGGCCCGGAAGCGGCTGGTGGTGGACGCGTACGACGACCATGCGGTCGGCGTGATGGACAAGAACGAGGCGGGCCGGCTGGCGATCACGCAGGTGACGCTGCATCCGAAGATCGTCTGGAACGGCGACGAGCCGGACGCGGAGACGATCGCGAGGATCCATCACCTCGCGCACCAGGAGTGCTTCATCGCGAACTCGGTGACCACCGAGATCACGGTTGCTGCTGGCAACTAAAACCACCCGCCGATCAGCCTGAGCCTCGCGCAAACGGCGTCAGGATGATCGGCGGGTGGTGCGGCGCACCTCTGTGGCGGTGCGCCTACGGATCCGGCGGCGCCTCGCACGGGGCGCCTCTGCGTTGTGTGCGACATCCGTGCGGTCTGGCTCGGTGGGCCAGACCGTCCGGGCGCGCCGCCGGGATCCGTTCGTCCGGCTCGCGCCTTACTGCTCGGCGGCGGCGTCGTTCCGGTCGTCGGGGGTCTGGGTGAGGTCCAGCAGGTCCTCGAGGTCACGAACCTGCTCGGTGGCCATCGTGGTCATCAGTCGGTGGATCGTCATGCCGGTGAGACGCGGAGAGTGACGAGGTATGACGGGAGAATCCGCTGTGACCTGAGTCACTAGGCGTGGGGCCGGGAGACACGCCCTAGTTCTCGTCGAGCCCGTCCAGGCGCAGCGGGACCAGCTTGCGGGCGTCGTCGTAGGACGTGCCGGTGAGTTCGAGCAGGTCGATGATGGTGGAGCGGAGCTGGCCGAGGACGACGACGGCGGACAGGCCGGTCGGCAGCGGCAGCTCCGCCGTACGACGGCCGAGCTCGCCGAGCACGCGGTGTGCGGCGACGTCGGCGGCGGGCTCGAACAGCGACTCGCCGATCAGCCGGGTACCGTCCGCGAGGCGCTCGAGCAGCATCGGGTACTCGTCCGGCATCCCTTCGTCGCGCCACACCGACACGGCGCAGCGGCGGACCAGTACGCGGGTGTTCCGGATCGCGCGGTCCAGCGGTACGACCAGGTCGGCGATCTGCTGGACCCGCCCACGGTGCCGGCGCCGGAACGGGGACAGCCGGACGACCGCAACCCCTTCGTCGGCGGCGCTGCGCAGGTCGTCGAGCCGGGACTCGCTGCCGCGGGCACGGCGGAGCGCATCGGTGAGCGCCTCCTCGTCCCGGGACCGCAGGCCGTCCGCGGTCTCGTTCAGGATTTCGGCCAGCTCGGTCAGGACCCCGGTGGCTTGTTGCCGGGGGCGCCGGATCGCCGCGGCCGGGGCGATCGTGGCGGCCGCCAGCGCGACCAGCCCGCCGAGTGCGGCGTCCTGCCAACGGCTGAACCCGGCGTTCGGGTTGGGCAGCAGGGTCGTGACGATGGCCGCCTGGACCCCGGCCTGGGTGGTCATCAGGTTCCCTGCGCCGAGCAGTACGGCGATACTCATCGCGAGCGCGATCACGAAGACGAGCTGGGCGACACCGGTACCGAACGCCTTCACGAAGAGGTCGCCGACGCCGACCCCGACCGCGACGCCGACCATCACCTCCGCGACCCGGCGGAGCCGCTGCCCGAAGCTGAACCCGAGACAGACCATCGCCGCGACCGGTGCGAAGAACGGTTGCTTGTGGCCGACGACGTACCGGGCGAGCGCCCACGCGACGCCGGCCGCGAGCGCACACTGGGCGATGAAGAACGCCCGGCTGCGCCAGCGCTCGACCCGCCGCCGGATCGAGGCCCGCGACCGCTGGGCGGCCCGCGGCGCGATGTCGTCCCGCAGCTCCCGCAACTGGTCCAACGTCAGCCTGACCGGATCCACGGGCCCCATTCTCCGTCGAGCTTGATTCCGACGGTTGCGACGCGCCAAGGTTGCCCCATGAGCGAGCGGAGCGAGCGAACAGACAGCAGAGCCGACATAGTCGCTCAGGCCGGAGCCGAGCGTAGCGAGGTGGAGGCATGAGCGACAACAACCGTGAGGACTACGGCAGCTACTCCGTGGACGACGAGGATCAGCTGCAGCCGGGGGACACCCTGAACGACCGTGGCGTGGACGACCTGCTCGACGAGGGGTACTCGCCGCCGGAGAAGTGGTCCGCGGGCGAGGGCTTCGGTACGACGGCCGACGAGGCGCTGCAGGGCGAGACGCTGGACCAGCGGATCGCGCAGGAAGAGCCGGACGTCGACCCGTACGCCGAGGACGGCGAGGACGTCGGCGGCCCGGAGGTCGGCGTGGCCCGCTCCGGCCGGCTGGTCGCGAGCGACGAGGGCGCCCACGAGGACGAGGACGGCGAGCTGTTCGCCGAGGACGTCGGCATCGACGGCGCCGCCGCGGGCGCCGAGGAGGCGGCGGTGCACGTCGTCGACGACGAGGACAACTTCGAGCTGGAGGACGACGACGAGGAGGACCTCGGGAACTACCGCGACGTGGACCTAGGCGACGTCACCGACCTCGAGGACTGAGAGCCAAGAGGGCGTCTAACGCTTCGTGACCTGGACCTCCGCGCCGTGGCGGGGGACCAGGGTCACGTTCTTCGGCTGGGCCGGCTCGGGCGCCGGGTTCGGGGCCTGGAAGTTGTACGCGGTGAGGGCCGCCCGGAGGATCTCGGTGCCCTCCATCAGCGAGAATCCGGCGCCGATGCAGCGCCGGGCGCCACCGCCGAACGGCATCCAGGTGCCGGGCGCGGGCGGATCGTCGGACAGGAAGCGTTGCGGGCGGAAGTCCGCCGGGTTCGGGAAGTTCTCGCCGTCGCCGTGGACCAGACCGATCGCGGCCATGATCGTCGTACCGCGGGGCAGCCGGTAGCCCGCGATGTCGGCGGTCCCGGTGAGGCGCCGCCCGACCTGGTACACGACCGGATGCAACCGCAAAGCCTCCTTGACGATCGCCTCCAGTTCGTCGTCGGCGCCGGCATCGGCCGCCCGCTGCCCGAACCGCAGGTCCTCCGGCCGGCGCGCGAGCTCGTGGAACGCCCACGCCATCGCGGTCGCGGTCGTCTCGTGCCCGGCGAGCAGCAACGTGACCAGCTGATCGCGCAGCTCGACGTCCGACCAGTTGCCTGCGGCAAGCAATCGGGACAGTACGTCGTTGCGCCCGGCAAACGTCTCGCGGCGGCCGGCGATCTCGTCGTACAGGATCTCGTCGATCCGCTGCTGGGTGTCCAGGAACGTCTTCCACGGCCGGATCTTCAGCAGCGGCGGGTAGAACCCGCCGAGCATGATCACCGGCGACACCGAGACGATCTTGTCCATCAACGGGCGCAGCGTGTTCAGCCGGTCGACGTCGGTCACGCCGAAGATCACCTGCAGGATGATCTCCAGGGTCAGGTTCCGCATCCGCTGGTGCACCTTGAACGGTTGCCCGACCGGCCATTTCGCCACCTCGGCGCGGGCGAGCTCCAGTACCATCCCGGCGTACCCGCGCAGTGCCGCGCCGGAGAACGCCGGCATCAGCTGCTTACGCATCCGGACGTGGTCCTCGTCGTCCAGCAGCAGCAACGAGTGCGAGCCCATGATCGGCTCGAGCACCGTGTTTCCTTCGCCGGCGTGCATCACCGACGGCGGGCTGCCGAACACCTCGCGGATGTGGTCCGGCCGGCTCAGTACGACGCAGACACGGCTCGACGGCACCAGCCGGATCGTGAACACGTCGCCGTACTTGGCCCGCATCCGCGGGAAGAACGTCCGGCGATGACTCGCGAACAGCACGGTCTGCACGAGCGTCGGCAGCTTCGGGCCCGGCGGCAACGTCCGCGCCGTCTGCCGATCGAGCGTCCGGGAACCGAGCAAGGGTGTCGGAGCCATGCTTTTACGCTACGTCAGCCGGGTGAACTGTTGCCGATCACTGGGCGTCGAATGCGACAAGGGCCGCGACGATCCGGGGCAGCTGGTCGTCGCGTACCGGATCGAGACCGGTCAACCGCCCGACCTGCCGGAGCCGGTAGTCCACGGTGTTGGCGTGAACGTGCAGGTCAACCGCAGTCTGCCGCCGGTTGCGCGCGTTGCCTAGATACCTGCGCAGGGTGGCCAGCAGATCGTCCCGCCCGGCCAGCGGCGCCAGCATCTCCGCGAGCCGGTCCCGAGCAGGCCCGGGCCGGCTCAGCTGGTACTCGAGCAGCAGATCGTCCAGCTCGTACACACCCGGCGGCCGCCGGTGAATCCGTACGACCTCCAGCAGGTCGCGCACCAGCGCCACTCCCGCCGGAACCTCCTGCGGTGCGGTGGTCGCGACCGCGAGGGTGATGTCGACCCCGGCAACCCGGCTCAGCCGATCCCGGAGCCCGGCCCACTCCGTAGCAGCACCTCCCGCGCGGGCCGGGTTCGGGAGCAGGGCGATGCCGCCGTCGGCCGAGAGGCCGGACATCGCGCCGGGGATGCGATCGAGCTCGACCCGGATCCGTCGAAGCTTGCGGCGGGCAACGATCTGCGGGTCCACGCCGGGGCGGTTCTCGTCCGGGTGCGGACCGATCGCCAGGCCGGTGACGACGTACCCGGCCGGCAGCCGCAAGCCCGCGGTCTCCTCGGGCGGACGGCCCTCGACCAGGGCCGCGAAGACGGACTGGCGGGTCGCCTGGTCCTCGCCGGCGATCGACTGGCGTTCCTCGAAGTAGCTCGCGGACACCACCGCGGTCACCCGCTGCAGGAAGTCCAGGATCAGCCGGTTGAGCGCGATCGCATCGCTGAGCTCCGACGGCTGGAACCGCGCCGCGACGTGGTCCGCGCACACCTTCCCGCCGAGGTGGTACGCCGCGAGCAGCGCCTCCAGCGGTACCCCTTCCTCGGCCCGGCGGGTCGCCGACTCGCGCAGCGGGTCGAGGGCCGCGTCGGTCGGTACGACGCCGGTCCGGAACGTCTCGGCGAAAGCCCGCAGCGTTCGCTCGGTGACCCGCCGGATGTCGCCGTGCAACTCCTCCTCGGGCAACTGTGCGTACAGCGGGATGTCTGCGACCAGTCGCCGCAGTACGCCGTCGACCAGGGCAGCGAGATCGGTGCGGAGGATTTCGTGCACTGGTACGCCGCCGGACCGCAGCTCCTTGTGATCCGTCACAACGATCACCCCTCGAAGTCTGGGCGCGGCCCCAGCGACCGGCAGGTGCTTTGGGGTCGAACATTACTACCCAAAGGTAGTGACCGAACGGCGGCGAAGGGTGATGGTGATGAGACGAGGCGTCCTGCTGGCGGTGGGTGTGCTGGTGGCCGGGCTGGTGAGCGGTCCAGGTGTGGCGCGGGCGGACGGGCCGCTCGAGTACGTCGCACTCGGCGACTCCTCGGCAGCGGGGCCGTTGATCCCGCCGCAGGTCGACGTACCGTGCCTGCGCTCGGGCTTGAACTACCCGCACGTCGCGGCGGAGCAACTCGGCGCGACGCTGACCGATGTCACGTGCTCCGGTGCGGTGATCCCGGACTTCAGCGGGAAGCAGTTCGGCTTCGTGCCTCCGCAGTACGACGCTCTGAAGCCGACGACCGACCTGGTGACGGTCGCTATCGGTGGCAACGACACCGGCCTGGTGGCGGCGGCGCTCACCTGTATCAACCTGCTGCCGCCGCCTGCCGGTACGTCCTGCAAGGAGCGCTTCACCGCGGGCGGTACCGATCAGCTCGCCGCCCGGATCGATGCGACCGCCGCGCCGTTCGGTCAGGCGCTCGACGAGATCCGCCGCCGCGCGCCGCACGCGCGCATCCTGGTCACCGGATACGGCACGTACATTCGCCCGAACGGCTGCTACCCCGAGATCCCGGTCTGGCCGGTCGACGCCAACTACCTGCAGGCGACCATCGACCGCCTCGACGCGATGCTCGCGACCCAGTCGGCCGCGCACGGAGCGCAGTACGTCGACCTCCGCACCCCGAGCATCGGCCACGACGCCTGCGCCCCGATCACCGACCGCTGGCTCGAAGGCCTGATCCCGTCGTCCGCCGCCGCCCCACTACATCCCAGCGCCCGCGGCATGGCCGCCTTCGGCGCCCTGGTCGCCGGCTACGTCACATCAGCCGACTGAGCGGAAGTGTGAACAAGCGCTGGGGTCTGGGAACAAGCAATTGCCTGTTCACAGACCCCAGCGGGTGTTTCAGGAACGAGTGAAGCGGAGGGTCAGGATTTGGAAGGGGCGGAGTTCGAAGGTGACTCCGTTGTTCTGCAGGTCCCGGTCTGCTAGGTGGCGCTCGAGGAGGTCGACCTCCGTCGCCGAGGTGGCGGCGAAGGACGGGGTGACGGTGGCGCGGGAGCGGCCGCCGGTCGACTCGTACAGGCGGACGACGACGTCGCCGGACCGGTCGTCGGCCAGCTTGACCGCCTCGACGATCACGTTGTCGTTGTCAACGGCAACGATCGGCTCGACCGGGCCGGCGCCGCTGACGACCCGCTCCGGCAGGTTGATCCGGTAGCCCTCCTCGATCGCCTCCGGAATACCCGCGCCGACGACCAGTGCGTGGTTCACGACGTGCACGCCCTGGTCGGTCTTCGGGTCGGGGAACCGCGGCGCCCGGATCAGCGACGTACGGATCGTCGTGGTCGTACCACCGTCCTCGCGCGCGGTCCGGTTGATGTCGTGGCCGTACGTCGAGTCGTTGACCACGGCAACGCCGTACCCCGGCTCGCCGACGTGCACCCAGCGGTGCGCCGCGATCTCGAACTTCGCCGCGTCCCACGAGGTGTTCTGGTGGGTCGGCCGGAAGATGTGCCCGAACTGCGTCTCGGACGCGGACCGGTCCGCGTGTACGTCGACCGGGTACGCCGCCTTGAGGAACTTCTCCGACTCGTGCCAGTCCATCTCGGTCTCGATGTCGACCCGCTTGGCGCCCGGGCGGACCCGCAGCGTCTGGGTCACCGTCGACCGGCCGAAGGACCGCTTGACCACGACCGTCGCGACTCCGTCCACGGTGCTGAAGTCGACGCTGTCGACCTCGGTCACGTCCCGGACGTTGTTCTTGTAGAACGAGTCGACGTCCCACGCGTCCCAGTTGTTCGGCGTGTCCACATGCAGCTGCAGAAGGTTGCCCGCGGCACCTGGTGCGATGACCTCGCGCTGCGAGTCGATGTCGTACAGCGAGGTGATCAGGCCGCGCTCGTCGACGGTGACCCGGATCAGGCCGTTGTCGATGATGCCGTTCTCGACCGTGACGTCCTGGCCCTCGACGGTCGCGACACCGGCACCGAGGCCGGCGACACCGCTGCGGCCGTGCGGCGCGGCGTTGAAGACGATCTGCTCCGAACCGTCACCGGCCAGGGCCCGCTGGGCCTTCGCGATGATGGCGTTCAGCTCCTCGGCCACCCGCGCGTACGTCGCCTCGGCCTCGCGGTGCACCCACGAGATCGAGGAGCCCGGCAGGATGTCGTGGAACTGGTGCAGCAGCGCCACCTTCCACAGGCGGTCGAGGTCCTCGTACGGGTACGCGTCAAGCTTGCCCGCGACGACCGCCGCGGCACTCCACAGCTCGGCCTCGCGGAGCAGGTGCTCGGTACGCCGGTTGCCCTGCTTGGTCTTGGCCTGCGAGGTGTACGTCGCCCGGTGGATCTCCAGGTAGAGCTCGCCGGACCAGACCGGGGCGTGCTCGCGGTACTCCTCCTCGGCCGCGGTGAAGAACTCGGTCGGGGACTCGATCGTCACCTTCGGCGAGGCCTCCAGGTCCGCCACCCGGCGCGCGGTCGCGACGAACTCACGGGTCGGTCCGCCACCACCGTCGCCGTACCCGAACGGGACGAGCGAGCGGGTCGCCGCGCCGTTCTCCTGGAAGTTCCGCTGCGCGTGCGCGAGCTCGCGACCGGACAGGTCGGAGTTGTACGTGTCGATCGGCGGGAAATGCGTGAACACCCGCGTCCCGTCCAGGCCCTCCCACCAGAAGGTGTGGTGCGGGAACTTGTTCTCCTTGTTCCAGGAGATCTTCTGGGTCAGGAACCACTTCGACCCGGACAGCTTGACCAGCTGCGGCAGCGCCGCGGTGTAGCCGAACGAGTCCGGCAGCCAGACCTCCTGGGTGTCGATCCCGTACTCGTCCAGGAAGAACCGCTTGCCGTGCACGAACTGCCGGGCCAGTGCCTCGCTACCGGGCAGGTTGGTGTCGGACTCGACCCACATGCCGCCCACCGGGACGATGGTGCCCTCGGCAACGGCCTTCTTCAGCCGCTCCCAGACCTCCGGGTAGTTCTCCTTCACCCAGGCGTGCTGCTGGGCCTGCGAGAACGCGAAGACGAGCTCCGGGTACTCCTCGGCGAGGGTGGCGACGTTCGACACGGTCCGGGCCACCTTGCGGCGGGTCTCCCGGAGCGGCCAGAGCCAGGCGGAGTCGATGTGCGCGTGGCCGACCGCGGACAGCTGGTGGGCGCTCGCGTGCGCCGGCCGGCTCAGGACCTCGGTCAGCTCGGCGCGGGCGGCCGCGGCGGTACCGGCGACGTCCTCGTAGTTCAGGGCGTCCAGGGAGCGGCTCAGCGCGCGCAGGATCTCCTTGCGCCGCGGCTCGTGGACCGACAGCTCCTTCTGCAGGCTGTCCAGCGCCTCGAGGTCGAGGATCAGGTCCCACACCTCGGCGTTGAAGATCGCCAGGTCCGCGCGGGTCAGCCGGTAGATCGGGTGGTCGCCCAGTCCGGCGCCGATGTCGGTCTTCGCGTAGGCGTTGTCGAGCGGAATCTCCGGGTTCGCGGCCGCCTCGACGTAGAACTCGATGTGGTCGCCGGCCGAGGCCGCCGAACCGTCCGGACCGAGGATCGACAGCGGCGCGTACGTCTGCCGCGGGTGCAGGCCCTTGAGCGGCCTGCCGGAGGTGGTGTGCACGAGGCCCTCGGCGGAGAACCCGGGGCCGCCGCTGAAGCCGAGGTCGACGACGGCCTCGATCTCGTTGCCGGCCCACTCGGCGGGCACCTGGCCGCCGAACTTGAACCAGGCGGTACCCCAGGCCGGGCCCCACGGCTGGCCGATCTCGGCCTTCTCGTAGGTCTGCGCCAGCGCCTCGGCGGGGGACACGGGCTCACCGGGTGCGTGCCACACCTGGATGTCCAGTGGGACGGCCGCGCCGTAGATCGCGGGGCGGAGCCGCTCCCGCAGGGCGCGACTGAGCCGCTCCTCGATGAGTTGACGGTCGTCGTGCACGAAATCAGCCTCCGGGGAAGGATCCTCACGCGGCCGCGCGGCCGCACGGATGACAACGCTGTCACACCTACCCCTGGCCCGTCCAGACGCAGTTTGGGGTCTTACCCCTCGGTAGCGGTTCGGTTGCGGGGACCGACGCGGCTACCGGTGCGGCCTCATTGTTGTCTAGGTTGTCCTGCATGGATCGCCCCCGCCTGCTGACCCCTGCCCGGCCGACTGGGTTGACCCGCCGCAGCGTGCTCGGCCTCGGTGCCGCCGCCGCGTCGGGACTGCTGCTGCCGGGCTGCTCGCGCGGCCGCGCCGACGAGCCCGCTCCGTCGGGGCCGGCCGTGTTCGCCACCGGCAACAAGGGTGGCGTTTACTACTCGTTCGGTACGGCGCTCAGCGCGCTCACCAGCGAGGTCACCGGCGTCGAGTTGAGGCCGATCCCGACGAACGGGTCGGTCGACAACCTGGAGCTGGTCGCCACCGGCAAGGCCGACCTCGGGTTCTGTACGTCGGACTCGGCGCTGGCGGCCTACGAGGGCACCGGCGCGTTCAGCGACGGGCACCTCCGGTTCACCGCGCTGGCCCGGGTGTACGACAACTACGTGCACGTCGTCGTACCGATGGCGTCGAAGGCGAAGAGCCTCGACGACCTCTTCCCGAGCAAGAGCGATCCGAGCAAGAAGATGGTCGTCGGTGTCGGCCCGAAGAACTCCGGGACCGAGATCGTCTCGAACATGATCCTGAACAAGGCCAAGGCGGACCTGATCGCGAAGAACCCGTCCCTGGACGCGACCAAGGTCGACGTGGTCCGCCGGAACATGACGCTGGAGGAGATGGTCGCCGCCATCCAGCCGCAGGGCAAGGCCACCCGGGCGGCGCTGGACGCGTTCATCTGGAGCGGCGGGGTGCCGACCGACCCGATCGCGGACCTGCAGAAGGGCATCGGGTTCCGGCTGCTGGACATCGGCAACGTCGCCGAGGAGATCGCGCTGCAGAACTTCGGCGGGTTCCTGGTGTCGGCGATCCCGCCGTCGCAGTACGGTCTGGCCAGCTCGGTACCGACGCTGGCGGTCCCCAACTACCTGATCGCGAAGCTGAACCTGTCGGACTCCTGGGCGTGGTGGACGCTCAACACCCTGTTCCGCCGGCAGAACGACCTGGTCAAGGGCACCCCGTCACCCGGCGCCAGCCCCGGCACCGGCGGCCACCCCGAAGCCGGCGCACTGGACCCGCGCTCCGCCATCGCCACCATGCCGGTCCCACTGCACCCGGCCGCCGAACGCTGGTACCGCCAGAACCACACCTGACCCGCGCCGGGGCAGGACCTAGACGTCGTAGTCCTCGATCAGCGGGACGCGGACCTCGATCACCAGGCCGCCGCCGATCGGTGGGCGGGCAACCACCCGGCCGCCGACCCGGGCCGCCTCGGAGCGGACGATCGCCAGGCCCAGCCCGGTACCGGGCATCTCCCGGTGGTGGGCGCTGCGCCAGAACCGCTCGCCGACCTTCTTCAGGTCGCGGGAGCCGAGTCCGAGACCGTGGTCGCGGACCGACATCACCACTTCGGTGCCGTCCCGGGTGACCGAGACCTCCACCGGCGGTGCGCCGTACTTGGACGCGTTGTCGAGCAGTACGTCGAGGATGTCGTCGACCTCGAGCTCCGGCGCGACCCCGCCCGGGACCATCTCGCCGACGATCAGCTCCATGTCGTCCGCGGCGTACACGGCCTTCCAGCCGACCAGCCGCTCCTTCACCGCCTGGGCCAGGTCCAGCGGCTCTTCGTTGCCTTCGGCATCGGCCGCCGACGGACGGTCGGAGCCGGCCAGCCGGGACAGCCGCTGGACGATCCGCCCGAGCCGGTCGATGTCGCTCAGCGCGAAGCGCGCGGTCGGGGACAGCCGGGACAGGCCTTCGATGTGGATCCGCGCCGACGTCAGCGGCGTACGGAGCTGGTGCGACGCGTCCGCGACGAACTCGCGCTCACGCTGCCGCGCCTGGTGCAGGCTCAACGCCATCGAGTTGAAGCTGTCACCCAGCCGTCTCAGTTCCGGTGCGCGACCGTCGGTCGACACCCGCGTGTCGAGGGCACCGCGGGTGATCTGGTGGGTCGCGTTGTCGAGGTCCTGCAGCGGCCGCAGCACCCAGCGGGTGATCGGCCGGACGATACCGACGATGATCGCGCCGATGCTGATCAGCAGACCGCCGAGGAGCAGCAGCAGCCCGCTCTGCACCTGGTCACGGGCCTTCTCGGTCGGAACCCGCAGTACGGCGGCACCGAGCACGCTGCCGTTGTTGACGACCGGACGGGACACGATCATCTCGCCGGTCCGCCAGGGCCACAGGGCTGGCGGCTCGGCCGGCAGACGGCCTGCCAGCGTGCTGTGCAGCGCCGCCGCGATGTCCTCCTCCTTGACGTCCACACCGGACACCGACGTGGCGACCACGCGGGAGTCGACGTCGACGACGAAGACCGGGGTGTTGTAGAGCTCCTGGTAGCGCACCGCGAGCTCACGCAGGTTCGCGATGTCGCCGGTCTGCAGAGGCGACTCCGCCATCGCGGCGAACCAGTCCGCGTCGTTGCTGCGGGACAGGAACAGCGTGCGCGACGTACTCGTGGCGATGAAGTTCGCCAGCGGGATCACGGCGACGATGGCCAGCGCGACGACCATCGGGACAAGGGACTGCAGTAGTCGACGGCGCAACGGTCAGTCCGAACCCAGACGGTAACCCACGCCGCGGATGGTCTGCACCAGTTCCGGCCGGCCGAGCTTGGCGCGCAGGCTCGCCACGTGTACGTCCATCGTGCGCGACGACGCCTCGAACACCGACTGCCACGCGTACAGCGCGACCTGTTCCCGGGGGACCACCCGGCCGTGGTGCGCGGCCAGTACTGCGAGCACGTCGAACTCCTTGCGGGTCAGGCTGATGGGCTTGTCCGCCACCTGCACCGTCCGGGCCTCGATATCGACGGTCAGGTCGCCGACAGTCACCCGGGGGCGGGGCTGCAAGAGACCGGTACGACGAAGTACAGCATCGATACGGGCCAGCAGCTCGGAAATGGCGAACGGCTTCACCACGTAGTCGTCGGCGCCGCTGCGCAGCCCCCGGACCCGGTCGGCCGCCTCGCCCCGGGCGGTCACCGCGATCACCGGTACGTCGGAGACCGTACGGATCTGCCGGCACACGTTGATACCGTCCCCGTCCGGCAGCCCGAGGTCCAGCAGGACCAGGTCGCCAGGATCCGCCGCCAGGGCGTCCGCGGCCGTCCGGACGTGCGTCACCATCAGGCCGTAACGCCGCAAGGCGGGTATCAGGGCATTGGCGATATCAAGATCGTCCTCGACCAGCAGAATCCGCACCGCGCCACTCATGCGGTGATCGTAGGCCAGGTCACGGCCCGATGTGTCAGATCTTGGTAAAGACGTAATCACGCGACTCCGCGCAGTGTTCGGCAACATTAACCTTCCGGACACAGGAGGGAATCGCTTCATGACTGTCGGTGTTGGTGCCGAGGGCCTGGCCACGCCCTCCGACGAGGAACTGGCCGAGTACGAGCAGGAACGCCCCGCTCGGCGGCTCCGCCCTGCACTGAATCTGGCGGTTTCGGTCTGGTGCGCAATCATCAGCGTCAGCGTGCTTGCACAGGTCTTCTTCCCCTTACCACAAGGCACGCAGTTCTACTTGGTGATCTTTCTCGCAGCGGTTCTGCCGATCACTCTGCTGTGTTACCGGGGCCTTCCGGGCCGCAAGGGCACGCATGACGACCCGGGGATCCTGGACTGGGTCCTCGCCCTTGTCGCCCTGGCGGTCTGCGTCTACCCGCTCTTCGACTTCGACGGCTACCTCGAACGTCGGCAGGCTCCCACCACGTTGGACGTGGTGGCGGGCGCCTTGTTGTTGGTGCTCCTGCTTGAGGCGTGTCGTCGTACGACGGGCTGGGTCCTGCCGGTGTTCAGCCTCGTCTTCATCGCGTACGCGTACTACGGCGGCTACCTGCCCTACACGTGGTCGCTTGCGCATCAGGGCTTCAACTTCGACGCGATCATCGCCCAGTTCACTATGGGTACGGCGGGGTTCTACGGGACGCCGTTGGGCGTTGCGGCGTCGTACATCGTGCTGTTCACGATCTACGGCGCGGTGCTCGACTACTCGGGCGCGGGCAAGTTCTTCATCGAGCTGTCCTTCGCAGCCTTCAAACGCAGCCGTACGGCGCCTGGGCGGACCGTCACGCTCGCGGGCTTCCTGCTCGGCAGCGTGTCGGGTTCGGGTACGGCGACTGCGGTGTCGCTCGGCACCGTCTCGTGGCCGATCCTCCGCCGGGCCGGGTACCCGCCCGAGCCGGCGGGCGGGATGCTCGCGGCGTCCGGGATCGGCGCGATCCTGTCACCGCCGACGCTCGGGGCGGCCGCGTTCATCATCGCGGAGTTCCTGCAGGTCTCGTACCTGAAGGTGCTCGGGTTCGCGGTGATCCCGACGCTCCTGTACTACCTGGGCATCCTGCTCGCGATCGAGATCGACGCCCGCAAGCACGGGACCACTTCTGCCGAGGTGTCGTCGGACTCGGCGTGGAGGTTGCTGCTGCGGTTCGGGTACCACTTCCTGTCGCTGTTCGTGATCATCGCGTTCATGGCGGTCGACGTACCGCCGTTCAAGGCCGTCGTCTATGCGGTGATCATCCAGTTCGGGCTGTCGTTCCTCGACCGTGAGCACCGGCTGACTGTTGGTCCCCTGTTCAAAGCGCTTGCCCAAGGCACCCGTTCGGTACTGCCGGTGGCGGCGACGTGTGCGACAGCGGGTGTGATCGTGGCGGTCACCACCCAGACCGGGCTCGGGCTGAACCTCGCGGAGATCATCGTGGGGGCGGCCCGCGGGCTGACTTCGAACCACACCGTGGTGCTGATCCTGACCGTGGTGCTGTCCGGGTTCGCCGTACTGGTCCTTGGGCTCGCGGTGCCGGTGACCGCGTCGTTCATCATCGCGGCGGTGATCATCTCGCCGGCGCTGGTGAACCTCGGCGTGACGCAGCCCGAGGCGTACATGTTCATCTTCTACTACGCCGTACTCTCCGAGGTCTCACCGCCCACAGCGTTGGCCGCGGTGGCGACGGCCGCGATCACCGGCGGCAAGGTGATGCCGACGATGTGGCAGGCGTGGAAGTACACGCTGCCGGCGTTCCTGGTGCCGTTCGCGTTCGTACTCACCGACAACGGCGCGCACCTGCTCGGGCAGGGATCGTTCGCCGGCATGGTGTGGACCACCCTGGTGTCGATGCTGGCCGTCGCCGCGCTGGCGGTGGTGACCGGCGGCTGGGTGTTCGTCCGGGCGACCTGGCTCGAGCGAGCGGTCTGCGTACCGGCGGCCGCACTGCTGCTGTACCTCGCGCCGGTAACCATCACGGCCGGAATCTGTTTGCTACTTGTTGCCGTCGTCATCAATCTGGTCCGGCGGCAACGCCAGGCCACCGCCGTGGAAGGAACCGCATGAGATTTCGTCCCCTCGTGGCACTTGTTGCTGTCGTGTCCCTGGCCGCCTGCGGTGGTCAGCGTCAGCCCGCGGGGTCGTCGGACTCTGGCGGCCGGCTGACGATTGCCACCGGCAACACGACGGGCGTGTACTACCAACTCGGTGGTGCACTGGCCTCGGTGATCTCGCAGAAGATGTCCGGGTACCGCGCGACCGCCAGCGAGACCGGTGCCTCGGTGCAGAACATCCAGGGCCTGGTCGCCGGCAACTACGACATCGCGTTCTCGCTCGGCGACTCGGCCGCGGATGCGATCAACGGCGTGAACAGCTTCAAGACCAAGCAGGACGTCGTCGCGCTCACCCGCCTGTACAACAACTACACGCAGGTCGCCGTCCGGACGTCGGCGAACATCAAGTCGATCGCGGACCTGAAGGGCAAGCGCGTCTCCACCGGTTCGCCGAACTCCGGCACCGAGGTGATCGCCCGCCGGCTGCTCGAGGCGGCCGGGCTCGATCCGGCGCGCGACGTGACGGCGCAACGACTCGGTCTGCCGGAGTCGGTGGACGCGATGAAGTCCGGGTCGATCGACGCGCTGGTCTGGTCCGGTGGGCTGCCGACCGGCGGCATCACCGATCTGGTCACCAGCATGGGCGACGGCGTGAAGCTCTTGCCGATCACGGAGCTGCTGCCCAAACTGCAGGAGAAGTACGGATCGGTCTACTCGGCGGCACCGATCCCGGCGGCGACCTACAAGCAGCCGGCCGACGTTCCGACGATCGTCGTACCGAACGTGTTGCTGGTCCGCAAGAACATGAAGGACGAGCTGGCCGAGCAGCTGACCAAGACCCTGTACGACAACCTGGATGCGCTGGTCGCGGTGAACGCAGCCGCGAAGGGCATCACGCTCGACAAGGCCGACAAGACCGACCCGGTGCCGCTGCACCCAGGCGCGAAGAAGGCGATCGACGGCTTGCGGTGACTACTTGCTGGGTACCGGGATGTGTTCCGGCGGCACCCAGCACACAGACCGTCCTCCCTCGCACACCAGGCGCAGCGGGGGAGGACGCAGGGCCCCGGCTCCGCAGATCAGGCGCAGCGGCGACGGGACCCGGGCCGGCTTCCACAACCAGGCGCAGTGGGAGTCGGTGCACCCGGCCCGGTTCCGGCGGAGGCATCCGCCGGGGCCGGGTCTTCTACTCGGACTCCTCGTGCGGCATCGGCGTGCCGTACAGGTAGTGCGAGAGCGCGGAGTCACGCTTCGGGTGGGCGTGGTACTTGATCGGTACGACGCGTCCTTCGGCGCTGTCCCACGCTGTGTCGGCCATCCGCCACATCCGGTGCGCGAGCCGGCCGGCCATCCCGGTGTGCGGTGACACCGGGTGCGCCCTGGTCGGCGCGACCTCCTCCGCCTCCAGCAGGTCCTCGGTCAGCGAGTTCACATCCGGGTCGTCGAGCTGGTCGGCGATCTGCCGGGTGTAGGTCGCCTCCATCGCCTCGTGCTCGTCGAGCAGCCAGTCGATGTGCTGCCACAGGTCGTCGTGGTGGAGATGCAGGAAGCGGCTGTCGCCGTACTGCCGTCCCTTCAGGTAGCGCAGCGAGCGCTCCAGTTCCTTCGCGTTGCCGACGTACTTGGTGACCAGTTCTTCTCCATCGGGGAGCCGGCGAACGTGCGGGAGGAGCACGTCCTCGGCCGCGGCCAGATGCTGCGCCGCGATCGCGTAGAACCAGTCCGTCTGATGCCGGTGCTCAGGATGCGCCGCGTCCGGGTGGTGCGCCGGCTCGGCCAGCTCCCGGATCCGCGCGTGTTCGTACGTCAGGGCCATTTCGAGCGTCGAAGCGGTCATGGCAAACCACCTCCTGGAGGGTCTTCCCTCCAGCCTGTGCCCATTGTCCGGAGAGCGCAACCGGACTGCCGCGCTACGTGATCGACCGGTTCACGAGGTGGAAGCTTCTCCGTGAAGATTCGCCTGAATCGCTCTGAGCCACGGCGCCCTTCCCCTATGGTTGTCGCGCTCGTCGCCAGGTGGCGGGGAGCCCGACCCAGGGAGGCCCGTAGCGTGACGGTACGACGCCCCGGCGCGCTGCGTGCGATCCGGCTGCTGCTCACCGCGATCGCGCTCGCCGGCCCGGGCGCCGCAGCAGTCCAGCCGGGAGCGGTCGCCGCCACGGCCGGGGACATTACGGGTGACGTCCTCGCTGGGCGGAACGTGACGCTCAGCGGTGATGCCTCGATCACGGTGCCGGCCGGGACCACGACCTACGGAGGTGTGATCAGCGGTGAAGGGACTCTGCGGATCAGGGGACGTGGCACGCTGATCCTGACGAAGGACAGCGACTTCACGCTGCCCAAGGCACAGCAGCGGCAGAGCGTCCGGATCCTCGGCGGTAATCATCCGTACGTCGTCGTCGGGAAGCCCGACCAACCTGCGGTGATCGTCGACCGCGGTGCCACGCTGCAGTACGGGAACGGCGGCACCACCGGCGTGATCGGGCGGTTCCCGTACAACACCCCGGGCTTCCAGCTCAACCAGGACAACATCGAGGTCAACGGCACCCTTCGGCTGTCGGTCACCCGCGCGATCAACCTCGGCACCATCAGCGGCTCCGGGCTCGTGACGCAGCCACGGTTCCTGTGGGGCACGCTCGATCTCGCCGGCACCCAACCGTTCTCCGGTGTGATCGACAACGGGACCGGTGCGGCGGCCGGCAAGCCCGAGTCCGCGGTCGCGCTGCCCAACGTTCGCGCCGTCCTCAACCAGGGAACGTGGACGATCGACACCCCGCTGGACCAGACCGTCGTACTGCGGCAGGACTTCTACCAGCGCGAGTACGGCAGCGACATCAACGTACAGTCGCGGCCTGGTGGAAAGGTCGTGCTTGCCGGTCAGTACAGCTACTCCGATTCCGGCGGGGACACTCGGCCGTCGCTGAGCGATCCGTCGCTCAACTGGCGGAGGATCCCGCACGATCTCAACAAGCGCGGGACCAACATCAAGGGCGCCGACGTCCAGTGGGGCGACGGCACCACGCACGACATCTTCATGCCGGGCACGGCGGCCACGGTCTACATCAACCTGCTGGCGGCCCGGTCCCGCTCGAAGTTGACCTTCGCCTACAACGGCCCGGTGACACTCGGCGCGCCGATCGGCGGCGGCGTCTTCCACGACACGCTCAAGTCGCCGGGCGCGGGCGACATCGTGATCAAGGGGGTGCGTGGCAACGATGTGACGTTCTCGGCGAACCAGTACTACAACGGGTCGACGACGATCGAACGCGGCGCAGTCCTCCGGCTCGGCGGTGCGCGCGGCGACGGGAGCTTGCTGACTCAGGCCGCGTTGTTCAAGGTGGTCGACAACGGCTCGCTCGTGGTGCAGAACGTGCGAAACGCCATCGCGCTGTCGAAGATCAGCGGCACGGGCTCCTTGACCCAAGCCGGCCCAGCCACGACCCGCCTGACCGGCGACCTCACCTACACAGGCAGAACCACGATCACCCAGGGAACCCTGGCCCTCAGTGCCGGCACGCTCCGCAACAGCAGGGCCATCGCCCTCACCCGCTCCGGCGCTCGCCTGGACCTGACCGCCGCGGGCAACCAAGCCCTCCGCAACCTCACGATGGCCGCTGGTACGACGCTCATGTCGAGTCGCCGCGCCGTCGTCAGCCTGAGTGGTAGGTCCACCCTCGCCGGCACCGTCTCAGGTGGCGCGCTGGTGAGCACCGGCACCCTCACCGGGTCCTTCACAGTCGCCGGCGACTACACCCAAACTCGCACTGCCCGTCTGATCGTCCCGCTCGACGCGAGACCCCCTCAGATCACCGGCACGGTGAAACTGGCCGGCGCCCTGCAGCTCGCAGGCGCAATCACCCGACCAGGCGACCGCCGAGAGATCACCCTCATCGACAACACCGGCCCGAGCCCGGTCACCGGTACCTTCATCGCCCTCCCCGAGGGCACCAGGCTCACCCTCGCCGGAAGCCCGTACGCCATCACCTATAGGGGTGGCACCGGCAACGACGTCACGCTGAAACCCATCCATGCCGGCGGACCCGCCGTCGCCCGGAACCACCCCGCCGGCGACACCACGCCCGCGGACACCGCGGCGACGACCGGCGGTTCGTCGTACTGGCGCTCAGCCGGTCTCGCCGCGCTGGCCGTGGTGGCCGGCGTACTCGGGCTCGTCCTTGTCCGGGTCAGGCGTCGGAGCTCTTCTTCCAGAGGTTGATGCCGGCCTCGACCGCGTCGGCGTCGATCGCTTCCAGCTCCTCGGGGGAGAACTTGAAGTTTTTGACCGTGGCGAGGTTGTCCTCGAGCTGGGCGACACTGGAGGCGCCGATCAGCGCGCTGGTCACGCGGTCGTCGCGCAGGGTCCAGGCGAGCGCGAGCTGGGCCACGGACTGTCCGCGCTCCTTCGCGATCTCGGCCAGCGCGCGGACGTGCTTGAGGGTGTCCTCGGTCAGCGAGTCCGGGTTCAGCGACTTGCCCTGCGCGGCCCGCGAGTCGGCCGGGATACCGTCCAGGTACCGGTTCGTGAGCACACCCTGTGCGAGCGGCGAGAACGCGATCACGCCGACGCCGAGCTCACCGACCGCGTCCAGCAGGTCCTCCTCGATCCACCGGTTCAGCATCGAGTACGACGGCTGGTGGATGAGCAGCGGCGTACCGAGCTCCTGCAGGATTCGCGCGGCCTCCCGCGTCCGGTCCGCGGAGTACGACGAGATACCGGCGTACAGCGCCTTGCCCGAGCGGACCGCGGCGTCCAGCGCGCCCATCGTCTCCTCGAGCGGGGTGTCCGGGTCGAACCGGTGCGAGTAGAAGATGTCGACGTAGTCCAGGCCCATCCGGCTCAAGGACTGGTCCAGCGACGCGAGCAGGTACTTCCGCGAGCCGCCGCCCTGCCCGTACGGCCCCGGCCACATGTCGTACCCGGCCTTGGTCGACAGGATCAGCTCGTCACGGTACTTCTTGAAGTCCCGCGCGTAGTGCGTCCCGAAGTTCGTCTCGGCCGACCCGTACGGCGGCCCGTAGTTGTTCGCCAGGTCGAAGTGCGTCACACCGAGGTCGAACGCCCGCCGCAGGATGTCCCGCTGCGTCGCGAACGGCTTGTCGTCACCGAAGTTGTGCCACAACCCCAGCGAGATCGCCGGAAGCTGCAGCCCGCTCCGGCCCGTCCGCCGGTAGCTCATCTGGTCGTCATACCGGCCCTCAGCCGCCACGTAATCAGTCACGGGACCTCAGTCTGCCCCATGTAACAACAAGTTCAAACCCCCTTGTTTGCAAGCAGAAACCCAATAGATAACACCAAGAACCAGGGCTTCTTGATGATGCGGGGTGGAGCGCGGACTCAGACGGTGAGGTCGAGCGCAGTGAGACGATTTCTGCTCGCCAGGTAGATGAATGGTCCCGGTTCGTCGGCCAGATCCTCCAGTCGGCGCCAGCGCGTCATCACGACCTCGAGTTGCCCCCACTTCGTCCGGGCGTCGGCACCCGCCAGCGCGATCAGCTTCGCGCCGCTCTCCCGGACGGCGCGCCGCTCGGCGGCGTTCTCCCGGATGTTGCGGTCCCGCGAGACGATCAGCCACCCCTGCGCTGCGACGATCGGCAGCCAGGTGGCGTCCGGCGTACCAGGATCGGCTATGGGCGACGGCGGACGTCTCCGCTTGTGCAGGACGGCCCCTGGATCGCCGGGGCATGTCATGTCGTTGCGTAGCGAGCACAGCACTTTGGCCAGGCCAAGGATGTCGGCATCGAGGTAGTAGCGAACTACGGATTCGCGCACGGGTTCGTCCAGCGGCCGGTCATGCCGCAGCGCGCCGCTGCTCCTCGTACGACAGTGCCCACCGCACCTCGGCGACGGAGATGCTGAAATCGTCGGCAACTTCCTCGGCCGACGCGCCTTCCTCCGCCTCGTCGAAGATTGCGGCAGTGCTGATACCCGCCACTGCTGGACGTCCGAACCGTACGTCGGGCCGAATCTCCACCGGGGACTCCGCCGTGTGAGGTTTCCAGCCCGCTGCGCGGTCGCCGTCCCACACCACCCGCTCCATGAACGTCTCACCCGCATACGTGAGCATCAGTTGCGTTCCAACGCAGCTGACGACCTGGAACTCGGGCGCTAGGCTCACCGCCTCCTGAGCCTGCAGAACCAGCGTGCGGCCGCTGACCCAGGGCCTGCTGTGCGCGAGCGGGTACGGAATTCCCAGCTCCGCGCGGAGGACCGAGATGAACGCGCGCAGTTGTGGCATCGGGATCTGCCGACGGCGCCGGTACATGCTGAGCCAGCCGGCCTCGATGAACTCGGCCCAGGTCACCGCCCGGCGGCCGACAGGCTCGGGCCGGATGATCGGCTCGTACCGTACGCCTCGGCGTTCGCCGCCCTCGAGCCAGTAGTTGAGTGTCGACGACGGCAGCCCGAGCAGCCGTGCCGCTTCGGGCACGGAGTACAGCTCGCTGTCGAGCGCGGTCGGCGGGTTCGTCACGATGCCAAGTTTGCCAGAGGTTTCGAGGCTCATACGGTCTCCTTCGAGACGGCAGGTCGTGGCTCTTCCGACCTGACTCAGGCCAGGTCGGACCACGGGGGTGTGGGGTGGTGAAGAAGTGGAGGAGGTTGAGGAGGCTGCTGGTGGTGGGGCCGGTCCAGTGGCGTTGGTTGGGCCAGGGGGTGGCGGGGAGTTTGGACAGGGCCCAGGAGAGGTGGAACCAGGGCGTAGCGGCGGCCAGTTCGGGTTCTATGCTTGGGAGTCGGTGTGGTCGAGGTAGTCGGGGAGGCGGGCTGCCACCTGGGTGAGGGGGAGCTTGGCGAAGTCCATGGCGGGTGGGGCCTAGGCGGTGTCGCCCTAGTTCGATGAGGGCGCGGAGATCGTTGGCGGGTCCTACCAGAAGGTTGTGGGCGGCAACGGCTCCGTGGATCAGCACCTTCGGGCCGCTCGCGTCGATCCGCTCCGCCAGCCGGGTGAACCAGCCGATCAACCAGGTCGCCGTACCCGGATCGATGTACCCGATCAGCCAGCTCGTCGATCGTCCCCCACGGATCCGTCCATCCTCCGGCAATCCGCCCAGCCCGCCCACAACCTCCTGCTCTGTGCCCGCCCGCTCCTCGCGCGGTTGGGTCGGCGATGGGGCTGGGTGGGTGGTGGGTTGGTGTAGTTGGTGGAGGTTGGCCAGTCGCGGGGCCAAAGCTGGGGTGAACAGGTGCTCGCCGAGGGTGGAGGTCCGGTCTGCGACGCCGCTGGGGAGCTCATGGAGTTGGTCGGGGTCCACGCCTTGTTGTCTGGCGACGGTGGGGAGTCGGGGCTCTGGGTGCGGCGGCAGCCACCGGGTTTGATGTACTGCGGGCGTGCGTGTCGATGTGGATCCGGAGGCGGCCGGGCGCCGCAAGTTCTATGCGCTGCTGAACTCGGTAGTCGTTCCGCGGCCGATCGCCTGGGTGTCGAGCCGGTCGGCCGACGGCGTGCTGAACCTGGCGCCGCACTCGTTCTTCACGGTCGCGTCCGTGCAGCCGCCGATGGTGCAGTTCACCTCGGTCGGGCGCAAGGACAGCCTGAACAATGTCGAGGCCACCGGGGAGTTCGTGGTGAACTTCGCCGCCGAGCCGCTCTACGAACAGGTCAACGCGTCCGGTACGAACTTCCCGCCGGAGGTGTCGGAGTTCGAGGCGATCGGGGTCACCGCCGAACCTTCCCGTACGGTCGCCGTCCCGCGGGTGGCGGAGTCGCCGGTGGCGCTCGAGTGCACGCTGCACACCACGATCCCGGTCGGCGACTGCACGCTGGTGATCGGTCAGGTCCGGCACCTCGCGATCGACGCCGCGATGCTGGACGGCGACCACCCCGAGGTCCGCCGGCTCCGCCCACTCGCCCGGCTGGGCAAGGACGAGTGGAGCACCCTCGGCGAGGTCCGCGAGATCTCCCGCATCCGCTACGCCGACTGGCCCGGACACTTCACGCCTCCGGCTCGTTGAGAACGGCGGCGCGTTCGCGGGCGGTGAGGTGGTGGGCGAGGGAGTCGAGTTGTGGGGACAGGCGCAGCGGGTCGTGGCCGGTGGAGACGAGCGTGGTGGGGTGCCAGGTGAAGTCGGGGGTGACCAGGTAGACGTCGGGTGACAGCGGGCCTGGGTCGCGGGAGTAGCAGCGCGCTGCGATCCTCATCATCAGTCCGAGAGCGGGGATCATGCGCAGGTCCTCGATGACGTGCAGGATCAGGGTGTCGCGGGCCGGCAGCGCGGCGAGCACGCCGTACGGCGGGGGTTCCACGTGCAGGGTCTCGCGGAGCACGGTGTCGAGGACCAGGGCGCGTGAGGCGGCGTACCCCTTGCCGCTGATGAAGGTGATTCTCAGACCGTTCTCGTCCACGGTCTCGGCGTGGTCCTCGAGGCGGCGGAGGTTCGTGAGGCCGAAGCGGTCGGCGTCCGACCGGGTCAGGCCGAGGTCGGCGGGATCCAGGAACATCGAGACGATGCTGTCGACGTCCGTCGACGGGACCGCGATCAGGCCGGGCAGGAAGTCGGCGCGATCGGTCGTCCAGTCCGGCGGCAACGCGTCGCGCGGGACGATCCGCTGGATCAGCTCGCGCTCGGGGTCGGCCGGCAGTGGCGGCGAACCGTTGCGGAGCTGCGCCGTGACGTGGTTGAAGTGTTCCTCGATGAGCGCCGGCCAGCGGTCCTCGTCGACTCGGGCCACGTAACGAGCGAGGTTGCTCAGCCCGAGCAGAGGTTCGTCCGTGGAGCCGTCGATCGGTACGAGCTCGGCACCGCCCCGGTAGGTCAGCGCGAGGCCGGCGTCGGCGGCCGTTCGTAGGGCCAGGTGCACGAGACGGTCCACCTGTCGTCGGGACAGTGGCGGCAAGACGGAGTCGGGCAGGGAGTGGTCGTTGCCGTGGGCATGTTCGGTGGTGTCGACAGGCATCGCGGGCCTCCGGATCGGTGCAGCGGCGGGGGAAGTCGGCAGAGAAGGTACGAGGATCGGACCCTGTCGAAACGGTGGATTCGTACCTGTGGACAACCGTCCGGATACCCTGCGGCAGACCGGAAGCAGGCGGACCCGGACAGGCCGGGAAGAAGGAGTGGCGAATGTCCAGCAGCCCGTCGTCGCGGCCGACCTCTGAGACGCGGCTGTCGCTGTCGCACATCACCGCGCAGAACGAGACCAACTTGCTCGGCACGGTGCACGGAGGCGTGATCATGACGCTGGTCGACTCGGCTGCGGGCGTGGTCGCCGCGCGGCACTCCGGCGGGCCCGCGGTCACGGCGTCGATGGACGAGATGGTCTTCCTGGTTCCGGTCCGGGTGGGTGATGTCGTGCACTTCAGTGCCCAGGTGAACTGGACCGGCCGCAGTTCGATGGAGGTCGGCGTGCGGATCACCGCCGATCGGTGGGACGCGGTGGGTCCGCAGGTGCATGTCGCGTCGGCGTACCTGGTGTTCGTCGCGGTGGACGAGGACGGGCATCCGCGCGAGGTACCGCAGGTGGTGCCGGTCACCGACGAGGACCGGCGGCGGCTGCGGGAGGCCGAGATCCGGCGCAGTCACCGGCTCGCCCGACGAGCCGCGATCATCGCCTCCCGCGAGGCCGACCGCTAAAGGCCACCGGTGAGGTGAGGCGGTGAGGTGGGCGCCGGGGTGGGCTAGGTGCGGGGCCAGGTGGATAGGAGGTCTTTGGCTGCTCGGGTGGCTATTTCGGGGGCTGTTGTGAGGGCGGCGACTCGGTAGGTGATCAGGGCGCCCTCGTGTAGGAGGAGTAGCCGGTCTGCCAGTTCGCCGGGGTCGGCGAAGGCGGCCGCGCGCGCCTGGGCCTCGAACTCGGAGCGCATCCATTGCTTCTGGCCGACGATCACCGGCATTGCCGGATGGTCCGGTGCGGCCAGTTCGACGCTCGCGTTGATGAAGCCGCACCCGTTCCGCGACCCGGCCAGCCAGTCGGTCAAGGCACCGAACAGCGCGAGGATCACCGCCTCGGGCGTCGCCGGATCCCGCTCCGCCAGTTGTTCGTCGAGGAACCGGTGCCAGGCGCGGTCCCGCTCCTCGAGGTACGCCGCGATCAGCCGGTCCTTCGACCCGAAGCGGTCGTACAGCGTCTTCTTGGTCACGTCCGCCGCAAGAGCGATCGCGTCGACGCCGACCGTCCGGATCCCCTGCTCGTAGAACAGCGTCGACGCGGCGGCCAGGATCCGCTCGCCGGCCGGGGTCAGCCGCGGCGCCGCAGGCACCCGGCGGTCCACGAGCAGTCTCATCTGCTGGTCCAGCATACTGACAGTATACCGACCGGTGTGGTTACCGTCGTCGCATGAAGGCATTCAGCTTGGCCGCCGGCGCCGGTTTCGTCGTGTTCTGGAGCTGCGGATTCATCGGCGCGCGGTGGGGGACGGAGTACGCGACGGCCTTCGACCTGCTCGCCTGGCGGTTCCTCGTCGCGGGCGCGATCGCCACGGTGGTACTGGCGATCCGGCGGCCGCGGATCTCCCGGCGGGATCTGGCGACACAGGTGTGGATGGCGTTCCTGACCCAGTTCGTGTACCTGGGCCTGATCTTCACCGGGATCGATCACGGGATCACCGCCGGCGTCACCGCCCTCATCGGCTCGTTGCAGCCGATCCTGATCGCCACGGTCGCCGGACCCCTCCTCGGCGAACGCGTCAGCAGGCGTCAATGGATCGGTCTCGGCCTCGGCCTCATCGGAGTGGCGCTGGTAGTGGCCGACGACCTCAACGTCTCCTCGCCACTACTGTTCCTACTTCCCTTCGGCGGTCTCCTCGGCCTGGTGGCCGGTACCGTCCTCGAACGCCACAGAAGGCCGAACACGAGCTCCCTCGACGCACTGGCCGTCCAGAGCCTCACGTCGGCGGTCCTCTTCACTGCACTGGCCGCGTCGACCCATCGGCTGACAGCGCAGGACCAGCCGGCCTTCTACGGCGCGGTCCTCTGGCTGGTACTGCTGGCGACCGGTGGCGGCTGGGGCCTGTACCTCGTCAACCTCAAGCTCTCCGGCGCTACCCGCATCAGTGCACTCCTGTACCTCGTACCGCCGACCACGATGGTGTTCGCGTTTCTCCTGTTCCACGAGACGATCGGAACGCTCGCTGTTGTCGGCATGCTGATCTGTGCGGCCGCCGTGCTGCGGATCCGGGTCGGTGAACAAGTACGCTGCGGGGATGGCGGAACCCCGGTGGCTGAACCAGACAGAGGCCCAGGCCTGGCGCGCGTACATCGCGGCACAGCGCGTAGTGAGCAGCCGGATCGAGCAGCAGCTGCAGCGCGACGCCGGCATCCCGCACACGTACTACGAGATTCTCGTCCGGCTGTCCGAGGCGCCGGCGAACCGGCTGCGGATGAGTGAACTCGCCGTCGCCACGCTCGGATCCCGCAGCCGGCTCTCGCATGCGGTGAACCGCCTCGAGCAGAACGGGTGGGTCAAGCGCGAGGGTATCGAGTCCGACCGCCGCGGCCAGGTCGCGATCCTGACCGAGCTCGGCCGGCAGAAGCTGATCGACACCGCGCCCGGCCATGTCGAGGAGGTACGCAAGTCGATCTTCGACGCGCTCACCCCCGAGCAGGTCGAGCATCTGTACGACGTCTGCGCAACGCTGGCGAGGCACTCCGGAGACACCGTCGACCGCGCGGCGTGGGAGCGGAACTGAGATGAGGCGCCCGGTCGCGCTGCTCGCGCTGACTGCCCTCGCCGTCACCGGTTGCGGTGGCAACGGTTCCCAGACGACAGCAGGGCCCAGCACCATCCCTTCCTCGACCGTCCCCACGACCAAGGAACCCAGCCCGACCAGCGCGGCCACCACGCCCGAAGAAACACAACCAGCGCCTACGACAACCTCGAGCTGCGTCGACCAGAAGCTCGAGGCGCTCACCCTGCGGGAGCAGGCCGGCCAGCTCGTCATGACGGGCATCGCCGCCGCCGGAATGACGTCCGCCCAGCGGGCCGTCGTACGGCAGCAGAAGTCCGGCGGGGTGTTCCTCGTCGGCACCGGCGGCAGCCTCGCCGCCACGCGCATCGCGACGGCGGCGGTCAACGACGCCGCCACCGTGGAGGGCGTGCGCCCGTTGATCGCGGCGGACCAGGAAGGTGGCAAGATCCAGCGGCTCAAGGGTTCCGGTTTCGACCGCATCCCGGCCGCGACGGTGCAGGGCACGTGGTCGAGTTCGAAGCTCACGGCGCAGGCCCAGCAGTGGGGCAGCCAGCTGAAGCGGGCCGGCATCAACGTCGACCTCGCGCCGGTCGCCGACGTCGTACCCGATTCGCTCAAGTCGCAGAACGCACCGATCGGCCAGCTGGACCGTGAGTACGGCTCTACGCCCGGGCAGGCCGGGCAAGGTGTGACGGCGTTCGTCCAAGGCATGCGGAACGCCGGGATCGCGACCTCGGTCAAGCACTTCCCGGGGCTTGGACGCGTACGGGGCAACACCGACTTCGCGGCCGGGGTGGTCGACAACGTCACCGTGCGCGGCGACGCGGACCTGCAGCCGTTCGCGGACGGGATCGCCGCCGGTACGTCGATGGTGATGATCTCGACCGTGACGTACACCAAGATCGACCCGAAGAACCGCGCCGTGTTCTCGCCGACCGTCATCCAGGGCATGGTCCGCGGCGACCTCGGCTGGCACGGCGTCGTGATCACCGACGACGTCGGCTCGGCCGCCGAGGTGAAGTCGGTACCGGTCGGCGAGCGGGCGACCCGCTTCGTCGCGGCAGGCGGCGACATCGTCATCAACGCCGAGTCCGGGCTGACCGCGACGATGGTGAGCGCACTGGTGGCCAAGGCCCAGCAGGACAAGTTCTTCGCAGACAAGCTGACGAGTAGCGTGCGGCGTGTGCTGACCCTCAAACACGACTACGGCCTCGTGAGTTGCGGATGAGTGACGAGGAAGAGCCCGACTACCGGTTCACCCTCGCGAACGAGCGCACGTACCTCGCGTACCTGCGGACCTCGCTCGCCTGCTACGCGGGCGGCCTGTCCGCGGTGCAGTTCCTCGATCTCGGACCGGACCGCTGGCCGGCCCGGATCATCGGTATTGTGCTGGTCCTGACCGGAATCGTCACGACGGCCGGTGCGTTCCGGCGCTGGCAGCTCAACCTGTCCGCGATCCGACGCGGCGGGGCCCTCCCCGCGAGCCGGCTGCCGCTGATGCTGGGGGCAACGATCGCGACGGTCGGCCTGATCGGGCTGCTGTTTTCACTGTGGCGATGAGCACACCCGATCCAGGACGCCAGCCGGAGCGGACGCTGCTCGCGTGGCGCCGTACCGCCCTCGGACTGATTGCCAACGGCACCCTGCTGCTCGTCTCCGGGCACGGCTCGTCACAGGTCCGGACCGGACTCGGGATCGTCGTTCTCGTGCTGTCGCTGGGCTGCTGGACCGCCGTCAGCGCCGTCTACCGGCGGACCAAGGGTGGCGCGGTGCATGCCCTCGGCCACCAGCACGTACTGCGGGTCGCGGCCGCTCTGGTGCTCGTCGTCGGCCTCTTCGACCTGTACGCCGTGATCACCAAGTGAAACCGATCGGTCACCGACCGTCGTCGCACCCATGGGTGAGTTCATAACGACGCGATACGTTGACCCGGCGGATGCCGCGTCAGCGGTCCGTTCCCCCTAGCATGTTCACGGTTTGTCCCTCGTTCACCCGGAGCTTGAAGTGCCGTTACGTCTGCGTCCGAACGACCCGACGTTCTACGACCTTTTCACCGAGTCCGCCAACCACCTCGTGGCCGGATCCCGGATTCTCGCGGAGTTGCTCGGCAGTACGGCGGGAACCGGGCTGGCCTCCAGCCACCAGATCGCCGCCCAGATGAAGGACGCGGAACACGCGGCCGACGAGACCACGCACTCGATCATCCGGCGGGTCAACACCACCTTCGTCACCCCGTTCGACCGCGAG
The DNA here is from genome assembly GCF_055580825.1 of Kribbella sp. NPDC031520. Taxonomy (NCBI): domain Bacteria; kingdom Bacillati; phylum Actinomycetota; class Actinomycetes; order Propionibacteriales; family Kribbellaceae; genus Kribbella; species Kribbella sp. NPDC031520. Next base: position 890,783 of record NZ_JBVIKS010000003.1, on the reverse strand, counting down.
GACATCTACCGGCTGGCCTCCGATCTCGACGACGTGATGGATTTCATGGAGGAGGCCGTCGACTCCGTTCACCTGTTCAACCTGGAGAAGCTGCCGGAGGAGATCGCCGAGCAGATCGAGGTACTCCAGCGGGCCGCCCAGCTGACCGCGGAGACGATGCCGAAGCTGCGGACCATGAAGGACCTGGCGGAGTACTGGATCGAGATCAACCGGCTGGAGAACACCGGTGACGCGGTCCATCGCCGGCTGATCGCCAAGCTGTTCAGCGGCGATTACGAGGCCCTCATGGTGATGAAGGTGAAGACCGTGGTCGACCTGCTCGAGGCCGCGATCGATGCGTTCGAGCATGTCGCCAACACGGTCGAGCAGATCGCCGTCAAGGAGAGCTGAGCGTGGAGTTCACGCTCGTCATCGCCGTCGTCGTCATCGCGCTCGCGTTCGACTACACCAACGGCTTCCACGACGCCGCCAACGCGATCGCGACGTCGGTGTCCACCCGGGCGCTGACCCCGCGGGTGGCGTTGGCGATGGCGGCGGTCTTCAACTTCGCCGGCGCGCTCGCCGGCACCGAGGTGGCCGAGACGATCGGCAAGGGCATCATCTCCGCGCCGAACGGCAAACACGGTCTGGTGATCGTCATCGCAGCCCTGGTCGGTGCCATCACCTGGAACCTGATCACCTGGTATTTCGGTCTGCCCAGCTCGTCGTCGCACGCGCTGATCGGCGGTCTGGTCGGCGCAGGTCTGGCCTCCAGCAGCGTGGTGCTGTGGTCCGGCATCATCGACAAGGTCGTCATCCCGATGGTGCTGTCACCGGCCGTCGGGTTCCTCGGTGCGTTCCTGCTGATGGTCGCGATCCTGTGGGTGTTCCGGCGCCGCAACCCGGGCAGGACGACCCGCGGCTTCCGGATGGCGCAGTCGGTCTCCGCCGCCGCGATGGCACTCGGCCACGGTCTGCAGGACGCGCAGAAGACGATGGGCGTCATCTTCCTCGCGCTGGTGACCACCGGTCACGCGCGGCAGAGCGACGGTATTCCGCTCTGGGTCAAGTTCTCCGCCGCGACGGCTATCTCGCTCGGGACGTACTCCGGTGGCTGGCGGATCATGCGGACGCTCGGGCGGCGGATCATCCACCTCGATCCGGCCCGCGGGTTCGCTTCCGAGGCAGTGTCCGCCGTGGTCCTCTATGTGATGGCGATCGCGCTGCACGCCCCGGTCTCGACCACGCACACGATCACCTCGGCGGTGATGGGCGCCGGTGCGACCAAACGTCTGTCCGCGGTCCGCTGGGGCGTCGCGAAGGGCATCGTCACCGCGTGGATCCTGACCATTCCCGCCGCCGGCGTCGTCGCCGCCGGGGTGTACGCCCTGGTCCATCTGATCTTGGAGTGAATTCACTGGACCGGTTCATTCAGAATTCACTCACCGAGCCTACGGTCGATCGACGCTGCAGATCGTCCGCCTAGGGAAGTGATCTCGATGGACTTGTCGTTCCTCGTCGTCGTGGTGATCGTCACCGCGTTGGTGTTCGACTTCACCAACGGGTTCCACGACACAGCAAATGCGATGGCGACGTCCATCGCCACCGGTGCGCTCAGACCGAAGGTCGCCGTCGCGGTGTCCGCGGTGCTGAACCTGGTCGGTGCGTTCGTCTCGACCGAGGTGGCCAAGACGATCTCGAGCGGCATCGTCAACGATGCCAAGGTGACCGTGCCGGTGATCTTCGGCGGCCTGGTCGGAGCGATCCTCTGGAACCTGATGACCTGGTACTTCGGTCTCCCGAGCTCCTCGTCGCACGCGCTCTTCGGCGGCCTGATCGGCGCCACCTGGATCGCGTCCGGGAGCGGCGCCGTACATTTCGCCACCGTCGTGCAGAAGATCATCATCCCGGCCGTCGCCGCGCCGATCGTGGCCGGCGTGGTCGCGCTGCTCGGCACCTTCCTGGCGTACAAGATCACCGCGCGGGCGCAGAAGAAGACGGTCACCGAGGGCTTCCGGATCGGCCAGATCGCCTCCGCCTCGCTGGTCTCGCTCGCGCACGGCACCGGTGACGCGCAGAAGACGATGGGTGTCATCACGCTGGTACTGATCACCTCCGGCAGCCTGCACTCCGGCGCGAAGCCGCCGATCTGGGTGATCCTCGCGGCCGGCCTGGCGATCGCGGCCGGTACGTACCTCGGTGGCTGGCGGATCATCCGGACCATGGGCAAGGGCCTGACCGAGATCGAGTCGCCGCAGGGCTTCTCCGCCGAGACCAGCTCGACGTCGGTACTGCTGATCTCGTCGCACCTGGGCTTCCCGCTGTCCACCACGCAGGTCTGCTCCGGCAGCATCCTCGGCGCCGGCCTGGGCAAGAAGCTGGCCGAGGTGCGCTGGACGGTCGCCGGCCGGATGGCCGTCGCCTGGCTGCTGACGCTGCCGGCCGCCGCGATCGTCGGTGCGCTGGCCGGTGAGGTCGCCGACTCCGGCAATATCGGCGTCGCGATCATCGCGGTACTGGCGGTCGCAGCCGGCGGCGCCATCTACGCCGCGTCCCGGCGCCGCCCGGTGACGTCGGAGAACGTCAACGAGTACCCGAGCTCGACGACACCCGCGACCACGGCCGCGGCGGCCTGAGGGGAGTACGGCGATGCACATCAACTGGAGTGCCCTCGGTGAGGTCGCAGTGGTCAGCCTGGTCTTCGGTGTCGGCCTGGCGGTGCTGTTCGCGTTCGGGGTGACCGCGATGGCGCGGCGCGCCGTGGCGATCGACGAGAAGCGGCAGCCGTCCTTCGTCGACACAGGGGTCGCGGCACTGTGCTTCGCGGCCTGCCTGGCCGCCGTGCTCTACGGGCTCTACCTGATCATCCCGCAGTTCCACTAGGAGCCGGTCAGCGGTTCCAGCGGCGTACAGCCTTGGCGACGTCCTTGGTACGGATGGAGCCGAGGTTGTACTCCCATGCGGCCAGGAGGCGGTCGCCGAGGACCTCTGCGTCCAAGAACGTACGGGGCCGTACGGCGACCGCCCAGGTGGCCGCCACGGCGTGCCCCTGCTGGTGCAGCAGGTGGTCGACGGTGGCCTCGATACGGGCGGCCTGTGCGCCGTCCAGGCCGTCGGTGGCCCACTCCTGCAGCAGCCGTGGGTCGTCAGCCGTCATCCGGGCCAGGTAGGTCAGCGGCCCGCGCCAGAAGCCCTTGCTGCCGATGCTGTCCAGCGTCTCCAGCGGGAACCACCCGTTCTGGTTGCGCCGGCCGTTCACCGCGGACTCCACCTCGCGGGCGCGGTCGGGGGTGAGGTCACGGGTCGCCCAGTCGACGAAGTACGCGCCGGCGTCCGGAATATGCTCGGCCACATGCGGCGCAGGCGTCAGCGCACCGGGCTCGAAAAGGTGCAGCTCTTCCGGTGAATCGAACAAGGACCTGCCCCCGCCTGCTCTGGTACGCGAGCCACCCCAGCCGCCCGCTGCACAGGGACCCCCCAGGTTCCTGCTACGTCAACGACTGCCTTCGTACCCTTGATCAGCCTCCAGGGTCAAGCCTTCCTCCGCCGTTCGGCCCGCTCCGCGAGCTCCTCGCGGTCCAGCCGCTCGGCCTCCTCCGGCGTCGGCGCACTGCCGCCGTACGAGGCCGGCAACCACCAGGCACCGTCCGGCTGCTCGGGGTAGCCGCGGATGCTCTCGTCCAGCATCCCGGCCATCGTGGAACGCAGCCGCGCGGTCGCCTCCGCCGGATCGTCGTCAGCGGTGACGGTGATCGGGGCGCCGATACCGATCGAGATCGGCCGGTGTCGGCAGAAGTCCCGCGGGTGGTCCTTGGTGAACATCCGCTGCGTGCCCCACAGGATCATCGGCAGGACCGGTACGCCGGCCTCCGCCGCCATCCGGACCGCCCCGGACTTGAACTCCTTCAGCTCGAACGACCGGCTGATCGTCGCCTCCGGGAACACCCCGACCAGCTCGCCGTCGCGCAGGTACTCGACAGCCGTCCGGTACGACGCCGCGCCCGCGTCCCGGTCAACCGGGATGTGGTGCATGCCGCGCATCAGCGGACCGGAGTACCGGTTCCGGAACAGCACCTCCTTGGCCATGAAGCGGACCAGCCGCTTGGCCGGCAGCGCGCCGAACCCGCCGAGGACGAAGTCGACGTAGCTGATGTGGTTGATCGCGATCAGCGCGCCGCCCGTCCGCGGGACGTGTTCGGTCCCGGTCCGGCGGATCTTCAGGTCCAGCGCCAGGAAAGCGGTCTTGGCGAAGCCGATGACGGGCGGGTACACGAGGTCTCGCATGACCCGATTATGGTGTGCGTCGACAACTACAGACCGCGGGAGCTCGCACCGTAGTGGGCTGAGAGGGCGGCTGGACCAGGAATTCTGACCTGGCCGGCGCCGCCGACCGCCGAACCTGTCCGGGTAATTCCGGCGTAGGGAGCAGCAAGATGGTCAAGGTCAGCACCGGCCCGATCTCGGGGTCGGAGAAGATCTATCGCGGCGAGCTCGGCGTACCGGCGCGCCGGGTCAACCTCACCAACGGTGAGTACTTCGACCTCTACGACACGTCGGGTCCGTACACCGACGCGTCGGCGCGGATCGACGTACGGGCCGGTCTACCGCCGCTGCGGCGGGACTGGATCGCCGGGCGGGAGCCGCGCACCCAGCTCGGGCACGCGCGGGCCGGGACGATCACCGAGGAGATGCGGTACGTCGCCGTCCGGGAAGGGCTCGATCCGGAGTTCGTCCGGGACGAGGTGGCGCGCGGCCGGGCGGTGATCCCGGCGAACCGGTGCCACCCGGAGAGCGAGCCGATGATCATCGGGAAGAAGTTCCTGGTGAAGGTGAACGCGAACATCGGCAACTCCGCGGTCAGCAGTTCGATCGAGGAGGAGGTCGAGAAACTCGTCTGGGCGACCAGGTGGGGCGCGGACACCGTGATGGACCTCTCGACCGGGAAGAACATCCACGAGACCCGGGAGTGGATCCTGCGGAACTCGCCGGTGCCGATCGGTACGGTCCCGCTGTACCAGGCGCTGGAGAAGGTGAAGGGCGATCCGGCAGCGCTGTCGTGGGAGGTGTACCGCGACACCGTGATCGAGCAGTGCGAGCAGGGTGTCGACTACATGACCGTGCATGCCGGCGTGCTGCTGCGGTACGTGCCGCTGACCGCGCGGCGGATCACCGGGATCGTGTCGCGCGGCGGGTCGATCATGGCCGCGTGGTGCCTCGCGCATCACCAGGAGTCCTTCCTGTACACGCATTTCGCAGAGTTGTGCTCCATCCTGCGGGAGTACGACGTGACGTTCTCGTTGGGCGACGGGCTGCGGCCCGGGTGTATCGCGGACGCGAACGACGAGGCGCAGTTCGCCGAACTGCGGACGCTGGGGGAGCTGACCCGGATCGCCTGGCAGCACGACGTACAGGTGATGATCGAAGGCCCGGGACATGTGCCGATGCACAAGATCGCGGAGAACGTGCGACTCGAGGAGGAGCTCTGCGGCGAGGCGCCGTTCTACACGTTGGGGCCGTTGGCAACTGATGTGGCACCGGCCTACGACCACATCACGTCGGCGATCGGCGCGGCCCAGATCGGCTGGCTGGGTACGGCGATGCTCTGCTACGTCACGCCCAAGGAGCACCTCGGACTGCCGGACCGCGACGACGTGAAGACCGGCGTGATCACGTACAAGATCGCTGCCCACGCAGCCGATCTGGCCAAGGGGCATCCGGGTGCCCAGGCGTGGGACGACACGTTGTCCAGGGCAAGGTTCGAGTTCCGTTGGGAGGACCAGTTCAACCTCTCCCTGGACCCCGACACCGCGCGGTCCTTCCACGACGAGACACTTCCCGCCGAGCCCGCCAAGACCGCGCACTTCTGCTCGATGTGCGGCCCGAAGTTCTGCTCGATGCGGATCACGGCCGACATCCGCGCGTACGCTGAGGAACGAGGCCTGACCTCCACCGAAGCCGTCGAAGCCGGCTTCGCCGAGATGTCCGAAACCTTCAGGTCCACCGACCAGAAGCTCTATCTGCCCGTCACGGACTGAGTTGGTTCCCGTCCGGCCCGGCGTGCGCGGCACTCCGGGCCGGATACGGGGAGTGACCGGCTGAATCGGTTCAGGTTTTGGCCTTCACTCTGCGTGAATAAGGTTGTAGCCTTACACCGTCGGAAGGAGGTGCGGGTGATGGTCTTCGTTCTCACGGTAGATCAGCGGGGCAGCCGAAGCACGAGTGATCTCGTACCCGACTTGCTGAACTCCCTGAACCGGCGGCCGCGGCGCGGTGGGCTGTTGCGGCGGTTCGAACGGACCGCCGGTGACGAGGTGCAGGGCGTACTGTCCGAGGCGCGGGCGACCGTCGACGTGATCGTCGAGCTGCTCCGGACCGACAGCTGGTACGTCGGACTCGGCGTCGGCGAGGTCACCGAACCACTCCCACGCAGTACCAGGGCCGGTAGCGGTGACGCGTTCGTGTTCGCCCGGGAGGCCGTCACCCGGGCCAAGTCGAGCCCTCACCACGTCAACGTGGTGGGAGCGGACCCGCGGCGCGCCGAGCAGGTGGAGACGGTGTTCTGGCTGATGGCGTCCGTACTGCGCCGCCGCAGCGAGCGCGGCTGGGCCGTGGCCGATCTGTTGGGCGATGGACTGACCAGGCGGGAGATCGGCGTGAAACTCGGCATCAGCCAATCGGCAGTGACTCAGCGAGCCCAGGCGGCCGGTTTCGCCGAGGAACAGCGCGGACGGGTGCTGGCGGCCGACCTCCTCGACCACGGGGCCGCTGCGTGACGGCTCTGATCCTGTCGCTCACCGCAGCCGCCCTCGTCCTCGCAGTACTGGCCTGGGTCCCCAAGTCCGGCTCCAACCTCGAGATCGTCATCAGCGGCGTCATGCTGGCTTGTCTGGCCGCCGTTGGTGTCCTGCTGCTCGCAGGGCACGGTGTGGACGGTTGGGCGGAGCGTTGGTGGAACGTACTGCTCCTGCTCGCAGGAGGGCTCGCAGTGACCGGTGGCGGCCCGCTGACGACCTCTGTGATGGCTCTGGCCGACAGGGGGAACACTCGCGCCCAGTCGACGCAGAAGGCCGGTGAGGTACTGCGTGGTGGCGCACTGATCGGTGCGCTCGAAAGGATGGCCATCTACGCCGCCCTGGTGGCGGGCTGGCCGGAAGGCATCGCGATCGTGCTGGCAATCAAAGGGCTGGCCAGGTACCCGGAACTGCGGAGTCCTGACCAGCCGGCCTCTGTGACGCCTCAAGCCGTGGCGGAACGCTTCATCATCGGTACGTTCTCCAGCGTCCTGTGGGCAGTCGCGTGCGCAGGGCTGCTGCGCTCGCACTAAGACCTCAGTTGGTACGCACCACGTAGGTGTTGCAGACCTTGTCGTGCCAGGTCTGCTTCTGCTCGTCCCACAACGGCCACAGCGAGTCCAGGAAACAAGCATTGTTGAAGATGCCGCCGAGGAGATCACGCAGGAACGCCCGACCCGCCCCGATGGTCTGCCCGGTCCTGGAGTCGATCAACTTGATGTGCAGCACGCTCTTTCCGACGCTCTGCCCGGTCGACCCCTGCCGGAACACGCGGTTCCACAGGCCGAGCCCGAGGCTGGCGAGGAAGCCGACGATGAGCAGGATGACCGCGAAGGCGGACGGGCCGTTGTCGTAGCGGTTCTGCCTGGTCAGGACGTCCGCGATGAAGACGCCGTAGCCGATCAGGATCGGCACGCTGCTGATCAGGCCGTCGATCAACGACGCCCCGACCCGCGGGAGCCAGTCGGCCAACGGAGCCTGCGGCCCGCCGCCGTACCCGTAGCCAGGCTGCTGGCCGTACCCGTACTGACCAGGCTGCCCAGGGGCCTGCCCGTAGCCAGGCTGCTGCCCGTAGCCCTGCCCATAGCCCGGCTGCTGCCCGTACCCGGGCTGCTGGCCGTAGCCCGGCTGCTGCTGCCCGTACCCAGGCTGTTGGCCGTACTGACCCGGTTGCCGCGGGTCCTGAGGGCCGTAGCCCGGTGGTGGCGTCGGAGTGCTCACGACGATCCCTTCTGGCGAAGTGCAATTGAGGAGTGATTGCAGGCTAGTGGTGCGACGTCTCAGAGTCTCCGACGGATCCGACCCGTGGCGAGTTACCGTTGTCCGGTGAGTGTCTCGCAGAGCGTCGTACTCCGGCCCACCGGTCCGGTCCAGCCGCTGGACCGCCGGGTGTGGGGCCTGACCGCCGTCGGCGTCGGTGGATTCGTACTGGCCGGCGCCTACCAGCTGTCCGGCGGGCGGATCGGCGTACCGTGCATCCTGCACGCGACCACCGGTCTGAACTGCCCGCTCTGCGGGTCGACCCGGATGGCCGCGGCCATGCTCCGCGGCGACTTCGGCGGGGCGTGGCACTTCAACCCCGTGGTGTTCGTGCTCGGCCCGCTGGGCGCCGTTGCCATCGGCTACCAGGTGCTTGCCTGGGCGCTCGAATCACTCCGGCTGGTCAGACTGCCGCGGCTGCACCTGAGCCGGCGCACCGTGGACCGGCTGACGAACGCGATCCTCGCACTGTTCATCGTGTACGGCGTGGCGCGCAACCTGTTCTGATCGCCGGCCGGGCGAACCACTGCCGCCCGGCCGGGACAGGTACAGAGGTCCTGTCTGGTGGTCCATCGCCTACTGCGGGGCACTCGGCACGGCACCTCGCCGCACGGGTGCAAAGGCCACGATGCTCCGCATCGAGTCCTTCGCCCCCGCACGCCGATGCACCGCACCGAGCACCTCCTCGCTACGGCGCTGGACCACCAGACAGGACCTAGTTCGGCCGGGTGATGCCGGTGGCGTAGCCGATGAGGCCCAGGACCAGGGCGACGATGCCGCCGATCCAGGCGATCTTCGCGAGCGTGTCGGGCTGGCCCTGCTCGCGGTACTTGCTCTGGCCGATCAGACCGAGGACGATCGCGGCCGGGGAGCAGCAGAAGATGCAGACGATCCCGATGATCGACAGGATCTTCGGGGTGTTGCTCTGCGGCGCTGCGGCCCCGTAGCCGGCGTTACCGCCGCCGGGGTACGCCGCGTAGCCGCCAGGCTGCTGGCCGTACCCGCCAGGCTGCCCGTACCCACCGGGCTGCTGCTGGCCGTAGCCGGGCTGCTCCTGGCCGGGCTGGCCGTAGCCGCCGGGCTGCTGGCCGTACCCGGGCTGGCCAGGCTGTCCTGGCTGGCCGTACTGACCTGGCTGCTGACCCGGGTAACCCTGCGGTCCGTTCGGGTTGTTCTGGTCGTCGCCGGGAGGTGGCGTCGGTGTGCTCACCGCGGTTCCCTTCTGAGAACGTCGTGGAATCAGCGCAGCCTATCTTTTCCACAGGTTCAGGGTCATCCTCCCACTCCGGTCCGCTGAACCCTTAAGGTTTCTGCCTGTGACCGAGACCCCGCAATCGCCCGCACCCGACCAGAACAACCCGGGCGCCGACTCCGTACCGAACCTTCCGGCCCAGCCGCAGCAGCCGGGCCAGTACGCCCCGCCGCCAGGAGCGTTCCCGCCGCCGGTGGGCGGCCAGTTCCACCCAGGGCAGCAGGCGCCACACCAGCAGCCGCAGCAGGGCCAGTACGGCCAGCCGATGCCCCCGCAGAACCTGCCGACCGGTCCGGTGCTGGTGACGATCGGAGACATCTCCGTCGAGCAGCAGCGGATCGTCACGCCGGCCGGGGTGATGCCGACCCACGGTGCGAACTGGTCGGCGATGGACATGTCCCGGACCGAGGAGAAGATCCCGGCCTGGGCGATCGTGCTGGCGATCATCTTCTTCCTGCTTTGCCTGCTCGGCCTGCTGTTCCTGCTGGTCAAGGAACGCAAGACCACCGGTTTCGTCCAGGTCACCGTGCAGTACGGCAACCGTACGCACAACACCCACGTCGGTGTCAGCTCACCGGACCAGGTGGCCGATGTGCTTGCCCGGGTCAACTATGCCCGGACGCTCTGCGTGTAAAGGGTTTCCGAACGTCAACGGCCGCCACGACGCAATGTCGTGGCGGCCGTTTGGGTAGCTGGATCAGCCGAAGCGGCCGGTGATGTAGTCCTCGGTGGCCTTCTCGGTCGGGTTGGAGAAGATCTGCTTGGTCGGGGCCATCTCGATCAGGCGCCCCGGCTTGCCGGTCGCAGCGAGGTTGAAGAACGCGGTCTGGTCCGAGACCCGGGCCGCCTGCTGCATGTTGTGGGTGACGATGACGACCGTGAACTTGTCCTTCAGCTTCTCGATCAGGTCCTCGATCGCCAGCGTGGAGATCGGGTCCAGCGCCGAGCACGGCTCGTCCATCAGGATCACCTCGGGCTCGACCGCGATCGCCCGGGCGATGCACAGCCGTTGCTGCTGACCGCCGGACAGGCCCGCGCCGGGCTTGTCGAGCCGGTCCTTGACCTCGTTCCACAGGTTGGCGCCCTTGAGGGACTCCTCGACCACCTGGGTGAGTTTCTTCTTGTCCTTCACGCCGTTCAGCCGCAGGCCGGACGCGACGTTGTCGAAGATCGACATGGTCGGGAACGGGTTCGGCCGCTGGAACACCATGCCGACGACGCGGCGGACGGCGACCGGGTCGATCCCGCTGGCGTACAGATCCTGCTGGTCCAGCGTCACCTTGCCCTCGACGCGGGCGCCGGGGATCACCTCGTGCATCCGGTTCAAGGTACGCAGGAACGTGGACTTGCCGCAGCCGGACGGGCCGATGAACGCGGTGACCGAGCGGGGCTCGATCGTCATCGACACATCCTCGACGGCCTTGAAGTCGCCGTAGTAGACGTTGAGGCCGCTGACCTCGATGCGCTTAGCCATATCGGATCGGAACCTCTCGCTATTTCGACTTGACGGCGCTGAACCGGGCGACCAGCCGGGCCAGCAGGTTGAGGACTAGGACCAGCAGGATCAGCGTGAGGGCCGCCGCCCAGACCCGGTCCGCCGCGTTCGGCAGGGCCAGCTCGGTACGGTCCTGGTTGATCATCGTCGGCAGTGCGCCCATGAACCCGCTGAACGGGTTGAGATTGATGTTCTTGGAGTAGCCGACCAGGATCAGCAGCGGCGCGGTCTCACCCATCACGCGGGCCAGACCGAGCATCACGCCGGTGACGATGCCGCCGAACGCCGTCGGTACGACGACCTTCAGGATCGTCTTCCACTTCGGGACGCCGAGCGCGTACGAAGCCTCGCGCAGCTCGTCCGGTACCAGTTTGAGCATCTCCTCGGTGGACCGCAGTACGACCGGGAGCATCAGCAGCACCAGCGACAGCGACACCGCGAAACCGACCCGGTTGAAGCCGAACACGGTGATCCAGATCGCGTAGACGAACAGCGCGGCGACGATCGACGGGACACCGGTGAGGATGTCGATCATGAAGCTGACCACCCGGGCGGCCCTGGTGCCCTTGCCGTACTCGACCAGGTAGACCGCGCCCATCACCGCGATCGGCACCGCGATCACCGCGGTGATCAAGGCCATGATCAGCGTGCCCATGATCGCGTGGTACGCACCGCCGCCGGCCCGCCGGACGGTGATACCGCGCTGCGACTGGCTCCACCAGTCGGCGTTCAGCAGCAGGTGGTAGCCCTTGCCGATCACCGTGATCAGGATCCAGGCCAGCGGAATCAGCGCGATCACGAAGGCCAGCACGATCAGCACGGTGGCCAACGTGTTCTTGAACGCCCGGGCCCCCGACCGTCCGGTCAGGTCCAGCGTCTGCCCGTCGTAAGCGGGCTTGTTCTCGGCTACAGCGGTCATGCGCTCGCTCCTTGGGCTGCACCGGCGCTGCGGTTGCGGCGCGGCCGCTTCTTGGCGCCAGGGGTGCTGCGGTCGACGATGATCCGGGCCGCGGAGTTCACCAGGAACGTCACCACGAACAGCACCAGACCGGCCGCGATGTAGGCGCCGGTCTTCTCCGGCGAGTCGAACTCGGCGGCGTTGTTGGCGATCTTCGACGCGAACGTCTCGCCACCGGCGAAGATCGACGAGGTCCACGGGTCGTTGCCGTTCGGCACCGTCAGGATGATCATCACCGCGACGGTCTCGCCGAGCGCGCGGCCGAGGCCGAGCATCGAGGCGCTGACCACACCGGAGCGTCCGTACGGCAGCACGGCCATCCGGATCATCTCCCACTTGGTGGCGCCGAGCGCCAGCGCGCCCTCGCGGTGCGCAATCGGCGTCTGCGCGAAGATCTCCCGGCTGATCGCGGTGACCACCGGCAGGATCATGATCGCCAGCACCACCGACACCGTGAAGACCACACCGACGTTGTCACCGATCGGCTTGTGGAACAAGGGGATCCAGCCGAGCGCGGCGGAGAGCCCGTTGATCACCGGCAGCAGGATCGGCGCGAAGAACAGCGCACCCCACAGGCCGTAGACGATCGACGGTACGGCGGCCAGCAGGTCGACCGCGTGCGCGACCGGCGACGCGAGCCGCTTCGGGGCGTAGTACGTGACGAACAGCGCGACGCCGATGGCGATCGGTACCGCGATCAGCATCGCGATCAGCGAGCTGATCACGGTGGTGTAGAAGAGCGCGGCGATACCGAACTGCGGGTGGTCGCCGCCCGGGTTCCAGACCCGGGAGAACAGGAAGCTGCTCTTGTCGTCGGCCAGCGCCGGGATCGCCAGCGCCAGCAGGAAGATGCCGACGAACGCGACGATCAGGACCACCAGGCCGCCGGAGCCGCGGGCCAGCCCGCCGAACAACCGGTCGCCGAGGTGGCCGACCGGGCCGAGCGCGAGCTCGCGGTCGTCGTCGGCCCCGGTCTTCTGCGCGGCCGGCGTACCGTTCGCGGCTTCGACGCCGGACTCGGTCATCACCTCGGTGGACTGCTGTGCCGCCTCGTGCTCCGCGTGTTCGGCGGCCAGGCCGTCGAACTTGGGCGTCGGGCCGGCGTCCTCGTGGACCAGATCCTCGATCTTGGGATCTGCTTGGTTCGTGGCCGTGCCGTCCGGCCGGTCTGGCGGTGCCGTGCCGTCTGGACTACTCATCGATGGTGCTCCAAGCGCCTGATTTGCATGGTGTTTGACGTCTGGTCTGTCACGAGGCCGTCATTGGTGCGAGCCCCGGCCGCCTCCGATGACTCGGACCGGCCGGGGCTCGCATCAGTACTGCTTCGCGATCAGCTGATCGCCTGGACCGCGGCCTCGACCTTGGTCTGGATCTCGGCCGGGAGCGGCGCGTAGTTCAGGTCGGTCAGCGACGACTGGCCGTCCTTGCTGACGAAGTAGCTCAGGAAGCTCTTCACCAGCGCGGTCTTCTCGGCCGGGAGACCCTTGGTGCAGGCGATCTCGTAGGTGACCAGGATGATCGGGTACGCACCCGGGGCCTTGGTCGCGTAGTCCAGCTTCAGCGCCAGGTCCTTGCCGGACGCGTCGGCCGGGGTGGCAGCGTTCAGCGCCTTGCCGGCGGAGTCGGCGGACAGCTCCACCGGGGTGCCGGAGCCGTTGTCGATCAGCGCGACGCCGAGCTTGTTGTCGATCGCGTACGACCACTCGACGTAGGTGATCGAGTTCTTGGTGCTCTTCACGCCCTCGGCGACACCCGCGGACTTCTCCTTACCGGAGCCGGTACCGGTCCACTTCTTGGCCGGGTCCTTGGTCCAGGCGCCACCACCGGCGGCCTTCAGGTACTTGGTGAAGTTCTCCGTGGTGCCGGACTCGTCCGAGCGGAAGAACACCGAGATCGGCGTCGACGGCAGCGTCACGCCGGAGTTCAGCTTGGCGATCGCCGGGTCGTTCCAGGTCTTGATCGCACCGCTGAAGATCTTCGCGGCGGTCGGGCCGTCGAGGGTCAGCTTGGAGACGCCGTCGACGTTGTACGCGATCGCGATCGGGCCGATCACCATCGGCAGGTCGATCGCCGGGTTGCCCGCGCAACGCTTCGTGGCGGCGGCCTGCTCCGGCGGCTTCAGGGCCGAGTCCGAGCCGGCGAAGTCCACCTGGTTGGCGTTGAACTGCTTGATACCCGCGCCGGAACCGGTCGGGTTGTAGTTCACCGTGACGTCGGCGCACTTGTCGTTGTACTTGCTGATGACCTCTTCGATGGCGTTCTTCTGCGCCGACGAACCCTCAGCGTTCAGGGTGCCCTTCGGGCAGTCGGCGCCGGCGGACGACGACGAGGAGCCGGGGCTCGAGGAGCCGGACGGCTGCGGGTCGCTGCCACACGCGCTGAGCGCGAGGACGCCGATGGAAGCCACGGCGACGGAGCCGACGCGGAACAGGCGATTGACGGACACGAGAATGTTGCCCTTCTGCGGGAATCAGACTTCTGAACTTCCACAGACGGTAGGGAGACGAGGTGACGCGGCGGTCCGTCGCTGGTGAACGAGCGGTGAACGATTCCGGTAGCGTGCGCGACGCCTGGCGTGCCGACAGGCGGCCAACAGGTGAACTGAGTTAAGAGCCGTCACTCTACGTAGAAGTAAACGGCTACTTACTCACGTTTAGGTAACGCTCAGCGCGCCAGCGACGTGAACGATCGAATCCCCCGCGCCCCGCGACCGATGCCGCCAGGACAAGCACACGGTAGTACGCCGCCGTGCCACGGTCGGCGTACTGTTTCTGAATTGTGTTCGGGTCAGCTGGAGAAGTCTTCCGGGGCCACGCCGTCCAGGAACTGGCGGAACCGTTCCAGTTCGGCCTGTTCTTCCTCCGGGGTGGCGACGCCGGCCTCGCGCAGCACCTCTTCGGTGCAGCGGATCGGCGTACCCAGACGGACCGCGAGCGCGACCGAGTCGCTCGGTCTGGCTGACACCCGGGCGCCGTTGGCGAGCACCAGCTCGGCGAAGAACACCGCGTCCCGCAGCTCGACGATCTCGACCGCCTCGATGTGGACGTCGAAGGCCAGGATCAGGTCCCGCATCAGGTCGTGGGTGAGCGGCCGCGACGGCCGCAGGCCCTGCTCCTCGTAGGCGATCGCGGTCGCCTCGACCGAACCGATCGAGATCGGCAGGTAGCGGTAGCCCTCGGTCTCGCGCAGCATCATCACCGGGGCCCGGTTGGGCGATTCCATCCGGATCCCGATCAGCGTCAGTTCTCGCATCATCGTCATGGTGCGCCCCGAACCTCTCCTCAGACCGCCACCCGGTGGGGCGCCGGTTCCTCGGGTAGGAACATACCCGTCAGCTCCAGTGTCTCCCGGCCGCGCCGTCGTCCGTACCTGGATCGTCACCGAGCCGTGTCGCTCAGCGCTCCGGCACCTTCTAGGGTGCTCCGAACCGTTCGTGGATCACCCGGCCGTCGGCCAGCTGGTGTGCGACCAGGAACGCGCCGGTGGCGAACTTGCCTACCTTCAGGCCCAGCTCCCGTGAGAGCGCCGGCAGCACCGGACGGTGCGAGCAGATGACCGTCACCTTGTCAGGGCGCCACACCCGCTTGGCCAGACCGCGCAGGCCGTCCGGGTCGGCGTCGTACCCCCGTTCGGAGATCTCCGGCCGCAGGTGGATGTGGCGGTCGAGAGAGGTTGCGTACGGTGCGACTGTCGCGACACAGCGCTCCGCGTCGCTGCTGATGATCCTGTTCGCGCCGAGCGCCGCCAGTACGCCACTGAGCCGCTCTGCGACCTCAGTACCCGTGCTGGTCAGTGGGCGGAGCGTGTCCTTTCCGTCCCAGTCCTTACGCTTCACCGCGTCTGCATGCCGTACGACGATCACGGTGGCCACGACGGGTACTACGCGATCCAGTGCGTCCAGGATGTCCACGTCACGCGGGTAGCTCAGCTTGGCGCGGGCCTTGTCCACCGACAGCCAGCTGATCTCGTCGACCTCGTCGTTCGGCTCGAACCCGCCGTCGTCGACCGGTACGGCCGACCAGTAGTGCACGAGCTTCTCCGCAGTACCGCCGTTCTTGCGGATCGCGTACCGCTGCACACCGAGCGGTGGACCGAGCACCACGCGCTGCCCGGTCTCCTCCTCGATCTCGCGCCGGGCAGCGAGCAGCACATGTTCGTTCGTGGTCAGCTTGCCTTTGGGGAGGGACCAGTCGTCGTACCGGGGACGGTGCACCAGCAGCACCTGCCGGGTGCCGTCGCGTTCCCGCCAGACGACACCACCCGCGGCGATAACGGTCGCCGGGTTGCTCATGGCCTCACCCTAAGAAACGTGCTCCGGCGGCTAACTGACGGGGTCGATCGCGCGGCGCCGGCCACGGGTCCGGATCAACCGTTCCTGCAGGTCACGCAGCGGCTCGCCGTCCGGACCGTTCAGCCGAGGCTGCCAGCTGTCGTCCGGCTGCAGCCACCAGGAGCCGGTGCCCTCGTCCATCGCCAGGTCGAACATGTCGCCCAGCTCCGCGACGTGGTCCTGCTCCTTCAGCTGCACCAGCACCTCGACGCGGCGGTCCAGGTTCCGGTGCATGAGATCGGCGGAACCGATCCACACCTCCGGCTCGCCGCCGTTCTCGAACAGGAACACCCGGCTGTGCTCGAGGAACCGGCCCAGGATGCTGCGGACCTGGATGTTCTCCGACAGCCCGGGTACGCCGGGGCGGAGCGTGCAGATGCCCCGGATCCACAGGTCCACCGGTACGCCGGCCTGCGAGGCCCGGTACAGCGCGTCGCACAGGGCCTCGTCGACCAGGCTGTTCACCTTGATCCGGATCCGCGCGGGACGGCCCGCGTGGTGGTGCTGGATCTCCCGGTCGATCCGCTCGACCAGCCCACGCCGTACGGACTGGGGAGCTACCAGGATCCGCCGGTAGCCGGCGCTGCGACCGAAGCCGGACAGGTGGTTGAAGAGCAGTGCGACGTCCTCTGTGACAACACGGTCGCTCGTGAGCAACCCCAGGTCCTCGTAGAGCCTGGCCGTCTTCGGGTGGTAGTTGCCGGTGCCGATGTGCGCGTAGCGGCGCAGGCCGTCCGGCTCGTCACGTACGACCATCGAGAGCTTGCAGTGCGTCTTCAGACCGATCACGCCGTACACGACGTGGCAACCGGCGTGCTCGAGCTGGCGGGCCCACTTGATGTTGGCCTGCTCGTCGAAGCGCGCCTGGATCTCCACCAGTACCAGGACCTGCTTGCCGGCCTCGGCCGCGTCGATGAGCGCGTCGACGATCGGGGAGTCACCACTGGTCCGGTACAGCGTCTGCTTGATCGCCAGGACGTGCGGATCCGCCGCGGCCTGCTCGATGAAGCGCTGGACGCTCGTCGAGAACGAGTCGTACGGGTGGTGGACCAGTACGTCGCGCTGCTTGAGCGCGTGGAACATGTCCGCCGGGTTCGAGGTCTCCACCTCGGCCAGGTGCGGATGGGTCGACGGTACGAACGCCGGGTACTTCAGCTCGGCCCGGTCCAGGCTCGCGATCGTGAACAGGCCGCGCAGGTCCAGCGGGCCGGGGAGCTCGAACACCTCCGCCTCGGTGACACCCAGCTCCGACAGCAGCAGGGCCCGCACCTGCGGGTCGATCGACTCCTCCACCTCGAGCCGGACCGGCGGACCGAACCTTCGGCGCAGCAGCTCCTTCTCGAGCGCGGCCAGCAGGTTCTCCGCGTCGTCCTCCTCGACCTCGAGGTCCTCGTTCCGGGTGACGCGGAAGGTGTGGTTCTGGGTGACCTCCATCCCCGGGAACAGCTGGCCCAGGTGCGTCGCGATGACGTCCTCGAGCGGTACGAACCGGCCCTCGGCGACCTTCACGAACCTCGGCAGCAGCGGCGGCACCTTCACCCGGGCGAAGTGCTCGCCGCCGGTGTCGGGGTTGCGGACCACCACGGCCAGGTTGAGGCTCAGACCGGAGATGTACGGGAACGGGTGCGACGGGTCGACCGCCAGCGGGGTCAGTACCGGGAAGATCCGGTCCCGGAAGAACCGGGTCATGTCCTCGCGCTCGTTGTGCTCCAGCTCGTCCCAGCGCAGGATGTCGATGCCCTGCTCGGTCAGCGCCGGCTGCACCGACTTCCGCCAGGTCTCCGCGTGCCGGTCCATCAGCTCCCGGCTCTTCGCCAGGCTCCGGTCCAGCACCTCGCGGGGGAGCAGACCGCTGGCCGCCTTCACCGCGACCCCGGCCGCGATCCGGCGCTTCAGGCCGGCGATCCGGACCATGTAGAACTCGTCCAGGTTGCTGGCGAAGATGGCGAGGAACTTGGCCCGCTCGAGCAGCGGGATCTTGTCGTCCTCCGCGAGCTCCAGGACCCGCTGGTTGAACGCCAGCCAGCTCAGCTCCCGGTCCGAGAACCGGTGCTCCGGGAGGTCACCGGCCGCGTCGATGTCGTACGGCGGTTCGACGTCGTACTCCCGGTTGTGGGATGCCAGCAAGTCTCCAGCCACGCGGCCTAGCATCCCATTCTTTCGTGAACAACGGGTAGCCGTCCGCGCGTTGCCGAATGTGACGTTTCCGTTGTCTGGTGAGGGTTGCCCGGCAGATCAGTTGCTAGCGTCACTCCTTGTGAACTCACGACTGGACTCGGTACTGCGTGACACGGTGACGTCCGTACAGGCGCACGCCCTCACCCCGCTGTACGCCCTCCCGGCCGCGGTCCGCCGCCGGATCGCCGGCGCCCCGATCCAGATCGACGGCAACACGCTGGACCCCGACATCCAGCTCATGCTCCGCGTCGACAACCTGTTGCCACACACAACCAAGACGGACGCCGCCACCGCCCGCGCGCACTTCCGCGCACTCTGCCGGCTCATCCCGGGCACGCCGGTCGAAGTACAACGAGTAACCGACCTCACCGTCCGCGGCGCCACCGGCCAGCTCGGCGCCCGCTTGTACGTTCCCCACCCGAAACCACCCGCCGCCGACCCGACCCCTGGCACTGCACTCGGCGGCTTGCTTGTGTTCTTCCACGGCGGGGGATGGGTGGTCGGCGACCTCGACACCCACGACGCGTTCTGCCGTGTGATCGCCGCCGACGCGGGGATCCGGGTCCTCTCCGTCGACTACCGCCTGGCCCCCGAGGCCCCCGCCCCAACCGCCGCCGAGGACGCGATCGCCGCCTTCACCTGGGCCGCCGACCACGCCGAAGACTTGGGCGCCGACCCGTCGTTGGTAGCAGTCGGAGGTGACAGCGCCGGCGGAAACCTGGCCGCCGTAGTAGCCCAGCAGACCGTCCTGCGAGGCCTCCCACAACCGGCCCTCCAGGTCCTCCTCTACCCAGCCCTGGACCTGGTCGCCCGCCGCCCCAGTCGAGACCTCTTCTCCGAAGGCTTCATCCTCACCGAAGAAGACATCATCTGGTACCGCGACATGTACACCCCCGACCCCACCCTCCGCCCCGACCCCCTCGTCTCCCCCCTCCGCGCCCCAGACCTGCGGAACCTCCCGCCCACCTACCTGTCCACCGCCGGCTTCGACCCCCTACGCGACGAGGCCCTGGAGTACGCCAAATCCCTAACCGCCGCGGGCAACCCCCTCACCCACATCCACCACCCCACCCTCCCCCACGGCCACGCCAACCTCCTAACAGTCCCAGGCAGGACCCGCGAGGCCCTCAACCACCTCACCACCCACCTGAAAACAGCCCTCCACCAACCCTGTGGATAACTCCCACGCCCCCCGACCGCCCGTCGATATCGTGGCAATCACCACCGAAACCTCCCCCGAGGAGCCGCCATGCCGTTCGACCTCGCGCGGTTCAACTCCGCTTTCTCACAGGCACGCTACGAACAGAAGACCGACCCCGCCTTCGACCTCGCGAAGGCACAAGAGCAGCTGCGAGAGCTGATCGCCGACGAGCCCGAGGGCGACGACCGCGCCTTCGCGCTCGGAATGATCGAGGACCTCGCCGAACCGCCACCCCCTCCGCGCCAATACGGCCCGCTTTACCACGAAGCCGGCGCGATCCACGCCGCGGCATATTTGTCCGACGGGACCGACGAGGAAAAGGCAGACGCGCTCGCGGAGGCGCGACACAAGATCTGGGCGATCGCAGACCGCGCCCCCGCCGACGAGGCCCCAAGCATCCGGGGAATGACGCGAGCCCTCCACCACATGGAGATCATGCTGCGCGGGCACTGGCCCGAGGACTGACGTGGACGCGGACCAACGGGTCTCGCCCGACTCGTTCGTCTATCAACACGTCAAGTACCTGTACGAGGTCGCCCAATCGCTTCGCCCGGTGGCCGCCGACCGCTGGAATCGCGAGTTGTACGCCACGAGCCTCGACACGATGGGCGGTCTGGATCCGAAGACCGGAGCCCTCCGGCTGTCCAAGCACCGTGTGCTGATGCACCTGACGGGCACTGTCTCCGCCGAGCGCGCGGCCGATCAGGCCGAGGCGCTGGCGACCGTCCTGCACGAGTCGACCCACGGCGGCATGCAGATCAAGGCGCCGGGGACGCCGAACGCTGTACTGACCGCGCATTCACGCGGCCTGATGGAAGGCTTCGCCGAGGTAAGGGCCTTCGACGACTTCGAACTGTTCGCGAAACGAACGGGATACCGCGGCCTGACCTTCGGCGAGCCGCTGTACCCAGGAGCTTTTGCTGCGACCAGCGACCTGATGACGCATATCACCGGACCGGCCTACACGCGGAACGACCTGATCAACGACGCCTGCCGCGGGCCGGCCGTCATGCACTTCGACCAGTTGGCTCACGCCGTACTGACGAACCACCTGACCGAACTGACCCACCGCGACCCCCGCACCCAACAAGCGATCCGCGCCCAACTGATCGAACCGATTCTGCACGCCCACTGGCCAACCCTCCCGAACACCGAAGCACCCACCGGCCACGCCGTCGCCCGGGATATCCGATCGGCCCTTGACGCGAGAGTGAACGAACTCCGCCGGACCTACCGCTTCAACGCTCCGGTCGGCGCCGACCAGCCCACGCTGCCTACCCTGTCCACCGGCGACCGCCCGACAACCCTCGTGGCACCGGCCGCACGGACCGACGGCCTGGACAACATGCGTTTCCTCCAGGCACAGCCCGCAGCCTCCGGCGCCGTCGCCCACCGCCCAAACCTCGGCCACGGAACCCGCAGACCCACCACAACCTCAGGCCTCCGGACCAGACCCACCCAATCCACTAACAGACCCCGCGAGTAACGCCGACCTCGATCAGCGCCCAGGATCAACCAACACAGGTACGGCTTCGCGGACCTGGAGGAGGGTCGCGGGGCCGGTGATGGGGATGGTGCCGGGGACGTACTGCCAGCCTGTGTTGGCCACGTTGAACCGGGCACCGTAATTGGTGGCGACGGTCAGGCCGACACCGGCGCGCTTGAGATACTTGTGGGTGATTTCTGCAGCTGGGTAGGGCTTGCCCGGAGTTGTTGTCGTGAGGGTTTGGCCGTCGCCGAAATCCCAGGTGTAGCTGAGCGGCGTCGCCTGGACGACAACGGGGAATCCGAGCAGCGTCACGGTCGTCGTCGACACCTTGTTGTCGGTGGTGTACACGATGGTGGCCATGTTCACCAGCGTTCGTCCGCTGGGCTGCACCTTGACTGTGAGGCCAGGGAACACCGAGTTCTTCGTCTCGGTTCGCACCTGTTCCCAAGTGATGTCTTCCGGTCGTGGGGTGACCACAGTCGGTGGGTCGATGCGTCTCGTCGGTCGCTCGTCGCCGCCGGGCTGGCATCGAGTCGGCCCGGGCACCGTTCCGTCCGGCTGCATCCGGCCACAGACACCGATGTTCAGTTCGAGATCGTCCTCAACCGACTTCGCGGGATGGTCCCTCCGCTGAGCTTGTCGCGGATGCCTGTCCCCAGCCGATTGCGTCTTGGCCGTCGCCGGTGTGCTCTTGCCGGACGTCTTACCCTTCCGGCTTCGCTGAATGATGCCTTCCGCACTCTCCTGCAGCCCTTCGCGGCTAGGCTTCACCTTCACGACAGGCAACGGTGTGGGCGTCGCTGGTCCGGAGCGCAGCGCGGCTGCTGTGACAGGCTCGCTGAACACGAGCGCCGTAAGGATCGCCAGCTGTGTGCCGGCCACGACGGCTCGGCGACTCATCGAGGTACCAGCTGCATCGCGGCCATCACCCATGACCCCTGCTTCGCGCTCAGCGTGAACTGGCGCTTGTATTTCGTCGCCACGCTTGTCACGGGCTTTGCCGATGGAGAATCCTTCGACGTATACGCGCCGATTGTCACCGACGCGTATCCGCCGACACGACCCCCGTCGCCTCGAAACAGGTCAGGTACGTCGTCGACGCGTTCGAAATAGTCCCCGGTGAGCCCGCCGTTGGCCGCGTTCACCTTTGCCACGTAGTCGGAGTAGAGCTTGCATTGGTGGCAGGTGGTCGCGGTGGCTGCCGCCATCGGTGCGACGTCGCCGGTCGTCGAGGCGTAGTTCAACAGGCTCACGTAGTACCTCACGAACGCCTCGGCCGCGGAAAGAGTAAGTCCGGTTGCCGCCGTGGGGCGTTGGGGCGCACTGGTCGGTGTGGCCGATGATGCCGGCGCCGAGGTGACCGCGGAGCTTGTCGACGTCGACGGTGGGGACGTGTTGGGGTGGCCTGCTTCGGGGCTGGCTTGGGTGCAGGCGGTTAGGAGTGTGGTGGTGGCTAGGCAGGTCAGAAGGGTTTTGGTTCGGTTGTTGCGGTGTGTCACGTGTGTCAGCCCTCCGTAGTTGACACAGATCGTAACGGGGTGGTGGGGCGGGGTTCGATGTCAAAAGGTGCAGTTGTGGATAACGGGGGATGGGGGCCAGGAGCCGCCCGGCTGGGGGGTAAGAGGCTCGGACGGCTCCTGGTTGATGGGGGACGGGGCGGGGTGGGGGTTTATGACGCGACTTGGGGTTGTGATGCCGGTCACGGTATGTGAGGGGCGTACTGGACGTCCAGTGCGGCGGTGGTGAAGCCGAGGGTGGTGTAGAGGGCTCTGGCGGGGGTGTTGGTGCCGTCTACGTAGAGGACGATCTCGTCCAGGTTGCGGTCGGACTGGAGGTGGTGGAGGCCTCGGAGGGTCAGGGACTTGCCTAGGCCTTGGCCTTGGAAGGATGGGGAGACGCCTACTACGTAGACCTCTCCGACGCCGTCCTCGACCTTGGTCCAGTGGAAGCCGGCCAGCTCGCCGGTCGAGGAGACGGCCAGGAAGAAACCGCGCGGGTCGAACCACGGTTGCTGCAGGCGTTCGGCCAGGTCGGCTGCGGTCCAGCTGCCCTGTTCGGGGTGGTCGGCGAAGGCCTCCGCGTTGACCTTTAGCCAGGCCGCGTTGTCCTGGCCGGGGACGAACGTACGTACGGTGATCCCGTCGGGCCACACCGGGTCGGGAAGAGCAGCCCTGGTACGGCGGAGGAAGTACAGCTCACGCGTCACCTCCAGGCCCAGGCGCTGGGCCAGTTCGTCGGCGCCGGGTAGCCGGCCGTGCGCCCAGACGCGAGTACGGGAGCCGCCGTGGTCCAGGAGCATCCGGAGCAGCGCCGTACCGTAGCCCTGCCGCCGGTACGACGGTGCGACGACCAGTTCGGCGGAGCCGTCGGGGGAGAGGGCGGCGTACCCGACGAGGTTGCGGGCGCTCTGCAGGCCGCTGACCTCGATGGTGCCTGGATCGCCTTCGTAGGCGAGGACATGGACGTCGCCGGGGTGTTCGCCGTCCAGGTGCAGCAGGGTGCGTTCGGAGAGCGGGTGGACGCCGTCACTGTCTGCTGCGGCGCGGGCGAGTTCCGTGACGGCGGCGGCGGTGGCCGGGGGCAACGGTGCGGGAACGGCTTCGAGAGTCACCGGAACACAGTAAAAGGTTCGGCTGAGTTCATTCTCAGGTTCTGGAAAGAGGGTTTGCTGCTCAGGTAACTTCAGCGGACTCATCAACCAAGACCACGGAGAATGACATGGCACGAGACAGAGCACGGTTGGGGGGACGGCGGGTGGCTGGTCTGCTCGCCGCCGGGACGGCCGTCGCGCTCGCCTTGGTCGCGGGGGGATCCCTGAGCCAGGCCGGAGCTGCGACCCAGCCAGATGCCGCGGCGCAGACCGCCGTACAGGCAACGAAGCCGACCCATTCGCAGATCGACGTGCTGGCGATCAACGACTTCCACGGCAACCTGGAGCCGGCCACCGGGTCCGGCGGCAACATCAACGGCATCCCGGCCGGCGGTGCGGTGTACCTGGCCACGCACCTCAAGCAGCTCCGGGCCGCCGCCGCGGCGAAGGGCGATGACTCGGTGACGGTCGCCGCCGGTGACCTGATCGGTGCGTCGCCGCTGCTGTCGGCCGCGTTCCACGACGAGCCGACGGTCGAGGCGCTGAACGGGATGGGACTCGAGGCCGCGTCCGTGGGCAACCACGAGTTCGACGAGGGCTGGCACGAGCTGCTCCGGATGCAGACCGGTGGCTGTCTGCCGGACGGTGACGGGCAGAACAACCAGAACTCCTGCCCGGACCCGGAGCACCCGTTCACCGGTGCGAAGTACAAGTACCTGAGCGCGAACGTGTTCTTCACCAACACCCAGAAGACGCTGTTCGCGCCGTACACGATCAAGACCTTCAAGGACGGTAAGAAGGTCGCGTTCATCGGTATGACGCTGGAGAACACCCCGAACATCGTGACCAAGTCCGGCGTCGAGGGCCTGACCTTCAAGGACGAGGTCGAGACCGCGAACGCCCTGGTCCCGGTGCTGCAGAAGAAGGGCGTGAAGTCGATCGTCGTACTGCTGCACGAGGGCGGTTTCCCGGCCGACCCGAAGGCGTACAACAGCTGCCCGGGCATCTCCGGTCCGATCGTGGACATCAACGCCGGCCTGGACCCGGAGATCGACGCGATCATCTCGGGACACACCCACCAGGCGTACAACTGCTCGCTGCCGGACAAGGCGGGCAAGCCGCGCCTGGTCACCAGCGCCTCGTCGTTCGGCCGGATCGTCACCGACGTCCGGCTGAGCATCGACAACGCGACCGGTGACGTCGACCGGACGAACACCCTGGCGCAGAACCAGATCGTCACCCAGGACGTCGTACAGGACCCGAAGACGGCCAAGCTGATCGCGAAGTACAAGGCCCTGGTCGCCCCGATCGCGAACAAGGTGATCGGCCACCTGACCACCCCGTCGGTGGTCCGGACGGACGACGACTCGCTCGAGTCGCCGTTGGGCGACCTGATCGCGGACGCGCAGCTCGCCGACCCGTCGGTGGTGACCGGCGGCAAGGCGCCGGTCGCGGCCTTCATGAACCCGGGCGGTATCCGTGCCGACCTCGCGTCGAACAACGGTGAGGTCACCTTCGGGCAGGCGTTCACCGTGCAGCCGTTCAACAACTTCCTGGTCTCGATGGACATGACCGGTACGCAGATCAAGGCCCTGCTGGAGCAGCAGTTCTCCGGCCTGAACGGTCCCGATGCGCCGAAGTACAAGGTGCTCCAGGTCGCGGGGATCACCTATACGTGGAACCCGGCCGCGGCGGCGGGTTCGAAGATCGTGGCCGGCTCGATCAAGATCGGCGGCCAGCCGCTGGTGGACGGTACGTCGTACCGGATCGTCACGAACAACTTCCTCTCCGACGGGGGTGACGGCTTCCCGGCCTTCACCACCGCGACGAACAAGTTCTTCGGCGGTCTGGACATCGACGCGTTCGCGAACTACCTGACCGCGCACGACCCGTACACGCCGGTCGCCACCGACCGGATCACCGTCGGTTCCTGACCGCAGCGAAGGAGGCCGGTGCGCAGGAGCGCACCGGCCTTTTTTCGTATCCTTCCAGGGATCCTGGTACCTTGCGTACTCAGGTATTTACGGAAGGTGAGCGATGGCGCACGTTGCTCCGACCTCGCACCGGCGGCCCACCCGGGCCTCCCATCGCGGGCATCGCAGCAGTGGTGACGGGTCGATCCAGACGAGTAGCTGGCTCGGGTTGACCTTCGCGTTCGTGGTCGGGTGGGTGCTGACCTGGCAGTCGCATGTCGGCGTGCACGCGGCGGGAGTGACGTTGCTGGTGATGCTCGTGCCGGTCACGATCGGGACGTTCGTGGCGGCGTTCCGGCAGGGTTTCGGGTCCTGGAAGGCAGCGCTGTGCGCCGCCGCGGGGCTCACGTTCACCCTGCTGAAGTTCTTCCTCTGAACAGCTAGGCCTTCGCGTCGGCCGTCTCGCGTGCGGTCGGCGTCGGCGGTACGACGAAGCGGTACCCGACGTTGCGGACCGTACCGATCAGGGCCTCGTGCTCCGGGCCGAGCTTCGCGCGCAGCCGGCGTACGTGCACGTCGACCGTGCGTGTCCCGCCGAAGTAGTCGTAGCCCCAGACCTCCTGGAGGAGCTGTTCGCGCGTGAACACCCGCCCCGGGTGCTGCGCGAGGAACTTGAACAGCTCGAACTCCTTGTACGTCAGGTCGAGCGCCCGTCCGTTCAGCTTCGCGGTGTACGACGCCTCGTCGATGACCACGTCGCCGCTGCGGATCAGCGTGGACTCGGGCTCGTCGTTCCGGGTGGCGGCGAGGCGGCCGATGACGAGCCGCAGCCGGGCCTCGATCTCGGCCGGGCCGGCGGTGTCGAGCAGTACGTCGTCCGCGCCCCAGTCGGCGTTGACCGCGGTCAGGCCGCCCTCGGTGACCACCAGGATCAGCGGGACGTCGATACCGGTCGTCCGGATCAGCCGGGACGCGCTGCGGACCGCGACCAGGTCGCGCCGGGCGTCCAGCAGCACGGCGTCGGCGTCCGGCGCATCGACCAGCGCGGCGACCTCGGGCGGCAGGATCCGGATCTGGTGCGGGAGCAGGGCCAGCGACGGCAGGACCTCGGTGGAGGCCTGCAGCGCGTTCGTCAGCAGAAGCAACGTGCTCACGCCGTCTCCTTGTGCTGATTGTCGGACCCTGCACCAGCGGTCCGGTCCTCGTGCACGTCAGGCCCCGACGGCGTCGTTGCCGGGGGCCTGAGACACACTGGGTAGAACAGCAAGCTGACATAATACCGGAAGAACCACCGACCCAGTGAGGCGCCGATCAGATGCCGGAAGTGACCATCAGGTACTTCGCTGCCGCACGTTCGGCGGCGGGGACGTCGTCGGCGACCGCGGACGCCGGCTCGATCGGCGATCTGGTCAGCACCGTGTCGACCGACCGGCCGGAGCTGGCGCGGGTGCTGTCGATCTGTACGTTCCTCCTGGACGGTGAGCGCGCCGACCCCAGTACGCCGCTGCGCGCGGGCGCCCTGGTCGACGCCCTGCCTCCGTTCGCCGGGGGCTGATAGAGCTTCCCGGGAGGTACATTCGTCGCCGTGGCGATGGAGTCGGGGACGCTACTCACTACGGTGGGGCGGGCGGGGGTCCTGTTCGGGAAGGCCTGGCCGCGTCTGCTGGCGGTCTTCCTGGTGGCGCAGTTGGCGCACCGGGGTCTGCAGTGGGTCGCGGTGCAAGCAGGGGCCAAGGCGGAGGCGGCCGGTATCGCAGTACTGGCCCTGCTCGTGGTCGTGTCGCTCGCGATGTACGTGATCATGTTCTTGGTGCTCCGCAGCGAACTCCCGTTCCACAGGCGAGCTGTTGCCGAGGGCATGCTCGCTCCGGACGGCATGGAGCCCGGCGACGAGCACAAGCCGCTCGACGCGATCGCTGCGGCGCTCCTGCCGTTCCTGGCGTTCTACGCGGCCTACAAGTTCCTGCAGAACGAGGCGCTCAACTACGAGTACCAGCTGGCCGTCAAAAAGGTCAACGACGTCGCAGCCACCGTTCTTACCGGCGGTACGACACCGCAGCAGTCGCAGGGCCTGCAGTCGCTGTCCACCTGGCTGTTCATCGGTCTGGGCGTCACGGCGTACCTGCTCCGCTTCGTGTTCAAGAAGTGGAAGAAGGAGAAGGAAGGCCCGGTACGGAAGCTGTTCGTCACGTACCTCGAGGCGCTGTGGATCTTCGTGGTCGTGTACCAGGCCACGTCCGTGATCCCGCCGCCGAAGACGTGGCTGAAGCAGCGCGTCGTCTGGCAGTGGCTGCACGACGGGTACACGTGGGTGCTCGACCACGTACTCGGCGTGAACCAGGTGCGCGAGGTGTGGGACTCGGTCACCGGGTTCATCGCCGCGGGCATCGGAGACCTGTGGAGCGCGGCCGTGCTCCCGCTGATGTGGATCACGATGACCGCGGTCATCTACGGCCGGGCCGTACAGAAGCTCGAGAAGCCGCGCTGGCGGTTCGATCGGCTGACGCACCGCTGGCAGCAGACGCCACGGATCGTCCGGGTCGCCGGCAACTCGGTGGTGGCGGACTGGAAGGACCGCTGGACGCCGGTGGTGGAGGCGTTCCGGCTGGTGGTCCGCTCGGGCCTCCGGCCGATGCTGGGGTACTTCCTGGCCTGGGCGCTCGTCACATTTGCGGCGAGCGGCGTGTGGATCGCGCTGAAGCTCTGGGTGCTCGGCCCGCACACGCTGCAGTTCTGGCAGGTCGTCGACGAGCCGCTGAGCCTGCTCACCGACGGCCTGAAGATCATGCTCCAGGTCAGCCTGCTCGCCGCGGCGTACGACCGGATGATCGGCGGCCTGGCCGGCTACCTCAGCCAGCGGACGCGTGCGGTCCACGAGCAGCCGCGCGGCGACCACGGCGTCACCGACCTGAGCGCGGCTACTTCGGGAATGCCAAGTACTGGGGAAGCTTCGTAGCCCAGGTGATCATCGGCCGGACACTACCGGCCACGGACGTCGGTACCACGAAGATCGCGACCGTCTCGAACGGCTTCCCCGCTGTGGGCTTGAGGTAGTACTGCGCGGCCGCACCACGCCAGCTCTCCGGCTTGTCGTCAGTACCGCCGGTGCAGCCGCTCGGTCGGTCCTGGTAGTCGTCGGCGATCACGGTCTCGTCCCAGGTACGCCCGTCCGGCGCGCGGAGGTGCAACGTGCACCCGCCGAGCCCGTCGAGCGCGGAGAGCTTGTCCACCTGCAACCGGAAGTACACCCGGATCCGGGTGGCACCAGGCGGGAGCTTGTCCTCGAGGCTGTGCCCATCACCCTCGACGGGCTGCGGGTCCTGCTCCAGGCTTGCGCCGTACCAGGTGGCGCCGTTGTACGGCGTACCGCCCGGTGACACCTCTACGGGCTTACGGGGCTCTGCGTCGTACCAGGACTTGTAGTCGCTGTGGGTGGTCCACCAGCCGGTGAACGGGATCGCGACGGCGAGGGTCGCGAGCGCTGCCGTGTTCTTCCGGAACCAGCCGCGGCGTGCGCGGCGTGCGCCACTCACGTGTCGCTCGCGTTGGTCAGCGTCACGACGTCCTCGAGCTTGGGCGTTTCCTTGCCGAGCGGGACCGTGACCTGCGGTTCGAGGTCGTTCAGGATCGACTTCTCCATCACCAGGAACGTTGCCCCAGGCACCTTGTCGGCCGGCATCTCGACCACGAACGAGCCGCGGACCGGGATACCCGGCGAGAACTCGGACCCGGTCAGGTCGACCTCGTCGAGGCCGCTGCGGTTCGAGCCGAGGTACGTGACGCCGTCCGCGGACCGGATCTGCACGCCCAGCAGGTGCATCGGCTCCCGGGTCGCCACCACGGTCGCGTCGACGACGACGAAATCGGTCAGGCTGTCCCGGTCCGGTACCGAGTTCGGGATCCGGAGCTTCTTGCCGACCCGGACGTCGTTCACGGTCAGGTCGAACCGCGGCGTCTGCACCGCCCGCCCGACGATGCCCTTCACCGGGGTCGGGTCCTGGATGTCCTTCTGGGTCGGCGTCCACCGGTACAGCGCGACGATCGCGACCAGCACGACGACCGTGAGGCCGAGGTTGGTGAGCTTGCGCGCCGTCACTTCCGGTTGTCCTTCACCTTGACCGTGCTGTCGGCGACGACCTTGTCCGGGAGCCACTTCTCGTGGTGGTCCAGGATCGACTCGTCCTCGTGCTCGTAGCCCTGCACGGACAGGTCGACCTCGGTCGGGAGCTTGGTGCCCTTCGGCAGCTGCCAGACGAACGCGACGTCCTCGGCGGCGTCCGGGGTGAGTACCGGGTTCATGGTCGCGTCGCGCAGGTTGGTCGAGCCGATCGGTCCCTCGGTGTCCTTGACCCCGGGCACGCCGACCAGCCGGATCAGGTCCAGCGAGGGCGTCGTGCCGGTGTCGTCGGTCAGCTTGAGCTTGGTCACGATCGCGATCAGCACGCCGCCCGGGTCCGGGGTGAACAGCGGCTTCAGATCCCGCACGATCACCGCGCGCTCGATCGTCACCTCGAACTGGCCGGCGGCGATCGCCGTACCGGGGTCCACGTGCGGCGTCTCGTCGCCGGCCTTCTTCAGCCCGCCGAAGGCCGCGGAGATCACCAGCAGGACGGCGCCCGCGCTGAACGTCCAGGTGCGGAGCGACCGGCCCCGCACCTTCAGATCCTTGAGCTCCGGAAGCTCCTCCGGTTCCTCAGTCCCCCCGCTCCCCGTTTCCTGCACGGCCGAAAGCCTAACCAGCCAGAGGGCCGACTCAGTCGTCCGGGCGACCCCGGAGCCGCTTGGTCTGGCCGCGGCGCTTCTTGTCGTCCAGGCGACGCCGTACGGACGCCTTGCTCGGCTTGGTCGGCCGGCGCTTCCTCGGCGGTGGAGCGATCGCCTCCCGCAGGACGACGGCCAGTCGTTCCCGCGCGGCCTCCCGGTTCCGCCACTGCGACTTGTACTCCGACGCGGCGATCGTCAGTACGCCGTCCACGAGCCGTGCCTGCAGCCGTTCCAGCGCGCGCGTCTTCAGTACGTCGCTCAACGCCGTCGTGCCGGCCACGTCGAAGCTCAGCTCGACACGGCTGTCCGTGGTGTTCACCGACTGCCCTCCCGGTCCGCTCGACCGGGAGAACCGCCACGTCAGCTCGGCCTCCGGAACCACCACCCCCGACCGCACCGTCACTCCACTCTCCACAGGCCCATTAGACCGGGTTGTTCTCAGTACGTGAAACGGGCGGTTGAATCCTGAACGGGGCGTCGTACCGTGGATAGCTGTGAGCCTTGGACTGTGGGTACTGGCCGGCGCAGTGGTCGCCGGTGTGGCGCTCAGTGTGCTCAAGGCGTGGATTGACGGACGCTTTCGTGGGAAGAGCGAGGACGACGTGGAGCGGGTGACGGCCGCGGAGGTCGGCGGTGAGCTCGGAGACCGGGCGACGCTGCTGCAGTTCTCGTCGGCGTTCTGTGCCCCCTGCCGTGCGACCCGGCGGACACTGGCCGAGGTCGAAGGCATGGTCGACGGCGTACGTCACGTCGAACTGGACGCCGAGTCGCACCTCGAGCTGGTCCGGCGGCTGGACATCCTGCGGACGCCGACGACGCTGATCCTGGACGGCACCGGAGCCGTGGTGAAACGCGCCAGCGGAGCGCCCCGGAAGCCGGACGTGATCGCCGCGCTGGCCGCCGCGATCGAGCGCCAGCCGAGCTGATTCCGTCCGGTACGTGCCATCGGATGGCGCACGCCCCTTGGCGTAGGCGAGACTCTCCCGGTGAGCTCTCAAGCAGCAGGTTGGTACGACGACCCCGAGGACCCCGCCCAGCAGCGTTACTGGGACGGCAGCGCCTGGACGGATCAGCGTCGCCCGCAGCAGGGGCAGCAGCCTGCTGAGATGCCCAGGTACGGCCAGCCTGCTCAGCACGGCCAGGTGTACGGCGGCCAGCCGCCGATCCAGCCGCAACAGCAGAGCGAACCGCGGTACGGCCAGCGGCTCCCGCAGTACCCGCAGCAGCAGCCCCAGTACGGCCAGCCCGCCGGCCAGCAGCCGCAGTACGGCCAACAGCACCCCGGCCAGCCGCAGTACGGCCAGCAGCTTTACGGCCAGCCGCAGTACGGCCAGCAGTACGGCCAGCACTACGGCAATCAGGGCTATCCGCCGCAGGGCTACGGCTACCCCGGTCACGTGGCCAAGGCCGCACCGGACGGCCAGCCGCTGTCCGGCTGGTGGCGGCGGGTGGCCGCGAAGATCATCGACAACATCATCGCCACGCTCATCGGCCTGCCGCTGACGGGCTACTTCTACTACCAGTACTGGCAGCTGCTGAAGGACTACCTGCACGACTCCGTGCGGCAGGCCGAGGCCGGAACGCCGATGAGCACGTTTGGCCTGCCGTCCGAGTTCTACAAGTGGCTGATCCCGGCCGCCCTGATCGGCTTCGTGATCTCGTTCCTCTACGAGTACCTGTTCCTCACCAAGAAGGGCGCGACCCCCGGCAAGATGGCACTCGGGATCGCCGTCCGGTACATCCCCACCCCCGGCCAGTACGTCTCCACTCCGCCGCCCGGGGGCGCCGTCGCCAAGCGGTACGGGTTCCAGATCGGGCTCAGCGTGCTCGGATTCGTCCCGCTGGTCGGCACCTTCGCCGGTCTCGCCGCGCTGATCGACTACCTCTGGCCGCTGTGGGACACCAGGCACCAGGCACTGCACGACAAGGTCGCGGACACGTACGTCGTCCGCGTGTGATCCAGCATGTGATCAGTTGTCTCAATTAATGGGACCAGGGTGGGTGGGCCCGTCCAGGTTCCGTAGTCTCATGACGTGGTTTACACGACATGGCTGACGAAGCGCAGGGCAGTGGACAACTGCCGGGTGCGCTCATCGCTGTGTCGACGCCGCTGACCAGGCGGCGTCCCGAGCGCTGCGGAACCGGTCGCTGAGCACGGTTCCGCGTACGTCGTCTCCCGCACACTCGGGCGGGTTCCGGCTCGACAACCTCCTTCACCGGGAGTCGTCATGTCCGAACAACAGGTGGCGAAGCAGCAGGTCGATCCGCGCGGTCTCCGGTTCGCGGCCGGTCTGACCACCGTCGTCCTGGCGTTGACGCTGGTCCTGAACAACGCCTGGCCGCTCGCGGTGCAGGCCGTGGTGTTCGCGATCTCGGTCGCGTTCGGCGTCCAGGCCTCACCGTACGGCTGGCTGTTCAAGCGGCTCGTCCGGCCCCGGCTGGGCAAGCCGAAGGAGCTGGAGGACGCGGCCCCGCCGCGGTTCGCCCAGCTCGTCGGCCTGGTTTTCGCGGTCGCCGGTCTGGCCGGGTACCTGACCGGCGCGACCGTGCTGGGAGTTGTCGCGACCGGATTCGCCCTGGTCGCCGCGTTCGTGAACGCCGCCGTCGGGCTCTGCCTCGGCTGCGAGGCCTACCTACTGATCCACCGCATTCGTACGCCATCCACCGCTACCAACTGAGAGGCAGCACCACATGAGCAGGGAATCCGCGCTCGTCTCGGCCGACTGGGTCGAGGAGCACAAGTTCGACGACGGCGTTGTCCTGATCGAGGTCGACGAAGACGTCTCGGCGTACGACGCCGGCCACATCGCCGGCGCGATCAAGCTGGACTGGAAGGACGACCTGCAGGACCCGGTCCGCCGTGACTTCGTCAACCAGGACCAGTTCAGCGCGCTGCTGTCCGACCGCGGCGTGAAGAACGACGACACCGTCGTGCTGTACGGCGGCAACAACAACTGGTTCGCGGCGTACGCGTACTGGTACTTCAAGCTCTACGGCCACGGTGACGTCCGGCTGCTCGACGGCGGCCGCAAGCGCTGGGAGCTGGACAGCCGCGAGCTGACCGACGAGGTCGTGAAGCGCGAAGCCACCGAGTACAAGGCCAAGGACCCGAACCTGGACATCCGCGCGTTCCGCGACGAGGTCAACGAGGCCATCGGCGTGAAGAACCTGGTGGACGTGCGGAGCCCGGACGAGTACGCGGGCCGGCTGCTGGCGCCGGCGCACCTCCCGCAGGAGCAGGCGCAGCGCGCGGGTCACATCCCGACCGCGGCGAACATCCCGTGGAGCAAGGCGGCCAACGACGACGGTACGTTCCGCGCCGACGACGAGCTGACGCAGCTGTACGCCGACGCCGGCGTGGACTTCGGCAAGGACACGATCGCGTACTGCCGGATCGGCGAGCGCTCGGCGCACACCTGGTTCGTGCTGCACGAGATCCTCGGCCAGCAGAACGTGAAGAACTACGACGGATCCTGGACCGAGTGGGGTTCGCTGGTCGGCGTACCCGTTGCCCTCGGCGACGAGCCCGGAAAGGCCTGAACCATGTGCGGAGCTAAGCAGGGCGGCCTCGACCTCAAGGGCGTCGACGTCGACAAGGAAGCAGTGATCCAGGGCCAGGTGCTGCGCGGCGAGGAGCCGGTCGGCGGCGCGTACGTACGGCTGCTGGACAGCACCGGCGAATTCACTGCCGAGGTGCCGACCTCGGCGACCGGGCACTTCCGGTTCTTCGCGGCGCCGGGCAACTGGACGCTGCGCACGCTGGCCCCGAAGGCCCAGCCGGTCGACCGCCAGGTCGTCGCGCAGTACGGCGAGGTCGCGGAAGTGGCCGTTACCGTCTGAGCAGTCAGTCGTTACACAAGGTGCCACCACCATGAGAGGTGGCCCACCCTGAAGTAAGCACCGAAGGGCCCGGACCTTGCGCGTCCGGGCCCTTTGGCATGTCCGGAATCGCTTACGGGGAAGGAGTTTCTGCCGACATCGCATCCGGGTTAGGGGGCCAGTGGCAAAGATCACCGACTATGTAACGGTTTGATCTCGGAGCGGGGTCGGCTCGTCACCTAACGCAGTCGGCCGAGTTGTGTCTGTGTCCTGACCCGCAGTTCGGGTCACGTCATCACTCAGGGAGGAGGGGTCAATGCGACCCCGCATCGGATACAAGAAGCTCGCTGCCGTCGGTGTTGCGGCGGTTGTCGGCGTGGCTTCTACGATTGCGCTGACGTCTGGTTCCGCGTCCGCCTCGCCGGTCTTCGGCTACAGCGGTTACTCGTACGGTACCGACGTCGAATCCGGGCTGGCGAACAGTGGCCCGCAGGTGATCAGCAAGTTCGGTTGCACCACGGACGCCACCAAGCACGACAAGAACGACCTGGCCACGGCGAACGTGAACGAGCAGGCCATCGCTCGCTCGGTGAAGACCGAGACGCACGCGTTCAACAACGCGAGCGGCACCGGCGTCACCAGCACCGCGACGGCGGCCGACATCAAGGTCGGCAACCTGCTGGCGCTGACCGGCGTGAAGACCACCACCACGTCGAAGTACTCGAAGGGCCAGCTGTCCTACACCGGCAGCACGACCTTCGCCGGCGTGCGGATCGGCGCGATCTCGGTGCCGTCGCTGCTGAACCCGAAGCCCAACACCAAGATCGCGGTCCCGGGTCTCGGTTACATCGTTCTGAACCGTGTCGGCGGCGTGAAGACGGCGTCCGGCATCTACTCGTACGCGCAGGCGGTCGTGCTGCACGCGACGGTGCGGAACCAGTACATCCCGCAGGGCGTCGACGTCGCGGTACTGAAGACCCGCGCGGAGATCTCCAAGCCGGCCACGGCGCTGGTGATCGGCTCGGCGTACGGCACCAAGGCATATGCCGACAAGCTGGTCGTCTCCGACGCCACGTCCCTTCAGACCACCTGCCAGGGCACTGAGGGCAAGACGGTCCGGGTCGCGGTCGGCGAGCTGAACATCCCGAAGGTTGCCTACGTGGGTGGCGTCTACACCACCAAGAACGGCGCCATCGGCACCAACAAGTCGTACATCAACTTCACCTCGCACGTCGCGGGCGTGAAGGTCGGCAGCCTGTCCATCGGTGCGATCGAGTCCTCCGCCTCCGCGTGGAAGACCAAGGACGGCAAGGGCGGCGTGAGCTCGTCCTCGACGATCGCCTCGATCAAGGTCGGCGGCAAGACCTACGCCGTCCCGACCGGTGAGAACAAGACGCTGAACATCCCGGGTATCGCGAGCCTGACCTTCAACAAGGTCATGCGGCAGAAGCGCTACATCGAGGTGGACGCGCTGGTGATCGACGTCTACAGCCTGAACACCAAGGTCATCGTCGGCCACTCGGCCGCCGGCGTCGTCAGCTGATCACAGCAGACACCATTTGAGTCGAGTCTGAGTCGAACCTCACCGACCCAGAGCACCGGCCCCCGGATCCCTGACGGATCCGGGGGCCGGTTCCGTTCTACCCACCCCCAACTTTGAGAAGCCACCGACCATTTTCCGGGCGGATTCCTGGTTGGTGGCTTCTCAAAGTTGACATCAGGCGTCGAGGATCAGGGTGACGGGCCCGTCGTTGGTGAGGGCAACCAACATGTCGGCGCCGAAGATCCCGCGTTCGACCTTGGCGCCGAGGTCCTGCAGCGCGGTGCAGAACGCGTCGTACAGCGGCTCCGAGACGGGCCCCGGGGCGGCGGCGCTCCAGGAGGGACGCCGGCCCTTGCGCGTGTCTGCGTACAGCGTGAACTGGCTGATCGCGAGGATCGGCGCCTGTTCGTCGGCGGCGGAGCGTTCGCCCTCGAGGATGCGCAGGGTCCAGATCTTCGCGGCCAGCGCGGCCGCCTTCTCGGCGGTGTCGTCGTGCGTGACCCCGAGCAGGATCAGCAACCCGGGCCCGTCGATCGCGCCCACCACCTCGCCGTCCACGGTGACCGACGCCTGACTGACTCGCTGTACTACGGCTCTCATGGGGACATCTTCGCGTGCAGGAGATCGTCCGGTCATCGGACCCTGCGACAGGCAAATATCCGTTCTGCGAGCTGATCTGGCAGGATTCGTCCATGGCGTCGACTCTGATCACTGTTGCTCCCACCGGTGCCGAGACCGCGAAGGCGGACTGTCCGGCGTTGCCGACCACGCTCGACGAGCTGGTCGAGACCGCCAAGCGCTGCGAGGCGGCCGGCGCGGCGATGATCCACATCCACATCCGCGACGGCGAGCACAAGCCGACCCTGGATCTCGGCCGGCTGACCGAGACCGTCGCGGCGGTCCGCGAGAACACCGCGCTGATCGTGCAGCTCTCGACCGGCGGCGCCGTCACCGATCCGTACGAGAACCGTCTGCGCGTCCTGGACGCCGCGCCGGACTCCTGCTCGCTGACTCTGGGTACGGTCAACTTCGGCGACGACGTGTTCATGAACCCGTGGCCGTTCGTGACGCAGCTCTTCCAGCTGACCCAGGAGCGCGAGGTCGTTCCCGAGTTCGAGCTGTTCGACCTCGGTCAGGTCGCCGCGCTGCACCGGCTGCTGGACAAGTACGGCCTGCCGTACGGCGGACGCGTGCACTGCGACCTGGTGATGGGCGTACCCGGCGGCATGCCCGGTACGGCGGACGCCCTCGTTGCCGCCGTCAACGCTCTCCCCGACGCCGTCACGTCCTGGTCCGCCACGGGCATCGGCCGTACGTCGTTGACGGTCGCGCTGGCCGCCTTGTCGAAGGGCGGCAACCTCCGGGTCGGCATGGAGGACACGCTGACGTTGGCGAAGGGCGTACCGGTCACCCACAACGCCGAGCTCGTGGAGCGGGCCGCCACCCTGGCCACGCTGGCTCAGCGTCCGCCGATGTCCCCCGACGAGGCCCGTACCTTGCTGAACGTTAAGTAACCGACGGCAGCGACCA
Source organism: Kribbella sp. NPDC031520 (assembly GCF_055580825.1). Taxonomy (NCBI): domain Bacteria; kingdom Bacillati; phylum Actinomycetota; class Actinomycetes; order Propionibacteriales; family Kribbellaceae; genus Kribbella; species Kribbella sp. NPDC031520. The sequence goes on along the minus strand of NZ_JBVIKS010000003.1, from coordinate 853,691 downwards.
ACACAATCGTTGCCTCCAGCAACAGCCAGTCACGGAGGTAGTCCCGCGGAAGCACGGTCAGATTGACCCCGGTGCCTTGGCGCCACAGCAACGGCAAGGCAACCAGGCTGGTCACTCCGACCAGCACCAACGTCGTCCGCACCACGCTGACCGTCCGATGACGCCCCGGCCCCGTCGACCACCGCACGACCACCCAGCCGACAGCAAGGGTCAGCGGAGCAAGCACGAAGTCGTCCACGATCACCGCCCCACCCAACCACAGTGGCAACCGCACCAACCCGTGCAGATCGACGTTGCGCCACAACTCCCAACAACCCCACAGGGCACTCACAACGCCGACGGCTATCAGTGAGATTCGGGTCTTCACGCGACGACCTCCAACCGATGAACCCACTTGGTCTGCAGCACCCCGGGTCTGTTGGGTGCGATGATCCGCGCCGGGAAACCGTGATCGAGCGCGAGCTCAGACCCGTTCAGCCGGAGGGCAAGAAGCGTCAGCGGATCGGCGGCAAACTCCTCCGGCAGCTCACTGGTCGCATAGAACCCACCCTTCTCCATCGACACCACCCGCACGCGCGACCGTGCCGGCGCCCCGGACAACGCGAGCAGGTCCCGCATCGGTACTCCCTCCCACCGAGCCCCCTGGCTCCATCCCTCCACACAGGCGATCGGCAACTCCGACCGGCTCTGCGGCAGCTGACGCAGCTCGTCGAGCGTGTAGGACAGTTGCCGGGGACCCGCGATCGTGAAGCGCCAGTCCGCGTCGATCCCGGTCACCCCGGCCGCTTCCGCCGTACGGTTCACCGGCAGCCCCTGCGGACCGATCCCCGGCTTCCGCGGCGCGAGGACGGCGACGGATCCGAGTGGCGTCACCGATTGCCCGGCGGTCGTGATGCCGACCAGCGTGGCGGCGCCGGCGACGGTACGGAAGAGACCGCGCCGGGTCAGGCCGGTGACCTCGGGCGGCAGCGATTCCGGTACGGGTTCCGGCGTACGGCGCCAGTGGGCGCGGATCAGCGGGAGCTTGACGGCGAGGTGGACGAGCAGCGCGCCGACGACGATCCACGCGAGCGCGTAGTGCGTCTGCCGGAACGGGAACGGCCACGGGTACCACTGCAGGGTGTTGGCGAAGCCGATGAAGAGTTCGAGCGCCATCGACGAGACCAGGACGAGGATCGACAGCCGCTCGATCAGCTGTCCGACGGCCTTCAGGTCCGGCTTCGCGAAGAGCTTCGGATAGACGGTCCAAAGCTTGGCGAGCAGCAGTGGTACGGCAGCGGTCCCGCTGATCACGTGCAGGCCCTGCGTCACCCGGTACAGGTTCGCCGGGCGGCTCGGCGCGGGCAGCCAGCTCGGGGTGTCCTGCAGGAAGTGGCTGTAGAGCCCGGTCAGGAAACAGATCACCACGGTGGTCCCGAGCCATCGCCCGAGCACGGTCGCCACCCGCGGATGGTGCAACGGCGATCGGAACGCCGGAGGTGCCGGAAGCTTCATGCTTCCACTACAACTCAGCCGCGGGCGTGTGAACGGCGTACGACGGTTACTGCTCGCGAACGGTGCAGACGGAACCAGTTATCCACAGGTCTGCGTCCGTACGGACGTGGGTGGCACCGATCGGGGCATACTCTGGGCAAACTTGACGAAGGGAGTGTGGCGGCGTGAAGACGCAGGAGCGGTCGTCCGACGACGACGAACGCGCGATGGCGGATCTGGCCGAGGTCGCCGACTGGCGGCGGCTCTGGGGTCCGCCGGCCACCGGCACGGACGCGATCCGTGCCCTGGTCGACCGCGTCACCGCTGCCACCGGCTGGCGCCCGTGGGCGCCGGGCGACATCGACCCCGATCGGTACACCTGGGGCCTGGTCACCCCTCGGGAGACCGTGATGCTGGTGCTCCCGGACGCCGTCATCCCGGAGAGCCCGCGGTCCGGCTGGTCGGCGTACGAGATCGGTGCGTCGGAGCTGGCCCAGGCCGAGGAAGGTCTCGACACGTACTGGCCCGACCAGCTCGAGCTCGCCCGCCGATTCTGGGGACCACCGGTGTACGTCGGTCCCGGTGACGACGTGCGGATCCCGCCGGAGTGGCGCGGCCGCCGCCGGCACCTCGCGGTCTGGCTCCGGCCGGGCGCCGAGTTCCATCTGTATGCGTCCCAGCCCGGCCCCGACGACAACGCCGCCGGCTTCGGGTACTCCGTCTACGCGAGCGAGGTGGCGTGATGTCGATGCAAACGGGCGACCCACACATGGACGACGTCCTGCAGAGCACGCTGGCCGGGTTCCAGCAGGTGATGCGCAACGCCCGCGCGCTGGTGCGAAGGTTCCGGCGACGCCTCACCCGTGGGCAGCAGACGCGCATGCTGATGGAGCACTGGGCCCGACAGGGCCAGTGGAACCCGAACGAACACGCTCAGCGTCAACAGCTGCCAGGTCCGGAGCGCACCCAGGCCCCGGACCGCGCCTCCCAGCTCGCCGCGCAGGTGGAAGCGCTCCGGGCCGAGCGCGACGGTCTGGGCGGCCGGATCCAGGACCTCGAGGCTCAGCGGAACGACCTCCAGCGGCAGCGGAACCAGGTCATCGAGGATCGCGATGCCGCGGATGCGCAGCGGGTCGCCGAGGAGAACGAGAACCAGACCGCCGGCGACGACAACGTCGACCCGCGCAATCAGCCTGAGGAGCGGGACCAGCAAGATCAGCGAGACCAGCAAGCTCAGCAAGACCAGCAAGACCAGCAAGCTCAGCAAGATCAGGAGCTGCAGGACGCCGAGCGTCGCGAGGACGAGCAGAACCGCGATGACGACGAACGGCAGACGCGGGAGGAGCAGGACCGCAAGGGGCGGGAGGAAGCCGAGACCGGGACCGGTCCTGGTGAGGTCGCCGGCGCCGCGGCGGGTGCCGCGATCGTCGCCGAGGAGATCGACGAGCTGGACAAGCAGGACGACGCCCAGAACGACGCCGAGAACCGAACCGAGACCGAGGCGACCGAAGCCGACAACGAGCTGCAAGGCAAGGCGGACAACGAGCAGGGTGTTGACCCGAACGCCACGAACGACGTGGACCGCGCCCAGGAGACCGATCCGGCGATCAACCCCGACCAGCAGACGGATGCGCAGGTGGAGAACGCGGCGGACGCTTCGCAGGCTGCCGGCAATCAGCTGGACGCGGACTCCGCTGAGCGGGGGGCAACGGCGGAGACGGCGGACGTCGGGCAGCAGCAGGATGGGCCGTCGTCGCAGTCGGGACGGAATGTCATCGCGGTAGGCGGTCCGGCTGGTCCAGATGGTCCGCAGAACGTCGATTGGAACGCCCAGGAGGACGGGCCGGTCATCAACGCCCAGGCCGGGCAGGCCACGGTCTACAACGTCGAAGGCGACCTCGAGGGCGTCCATGTCCAGGGCAATCAAGCCGGACCGGACAGCCCCGGCATGGACATGCAGAACGCGGGGCGAGACGCCGCGGGCTCGAACGGTGCGTCGATCACCATCGGCGACATCGACGGCAACGACCAAGCCGTCGTCGCCGATCAGGACGGCGTCCGCGAGGGCGTTCGGGACGGCGACCGGCTCATTGCAGACACGAGTCGGCAGGCTCAGCCGGGTCAGCAGCGTCAGCCGGGTCAGGAGGGCCAGGACGGGCCGCAGTCCGAGGACGGTCAGCAGCGCCAGGACGGTTTGCAGCCCGAGCCCGGGCAGCAGCGCCAGGACGGTTTGCAGGCCGAGGACGGTCAGCAGCCACAGTCAGGGCAGCAGCCGGCGCAGACGGTGGATCAGCCGGCGTTCCCGACGGCTGGGGACGCGGCGGAGGCGAACCAGGTCCGGCAGGAGAGCATGCAGCAGACCGAGCAGGGCGGGCAGAACGCTCGGCAGGCGGAATCGGTCCGAAGCCGGGAGGAGCAGGAGAGGCCGGTGCTCACCGAACTGCAGACCGCGAACGCCGGAAAGCAACCTCCGGGCCGGGCGCAGAACGCGATGTCTGACGCCGAGATCGGTCAGACGAGCCACCACGCGAACGCCGGCCTTCCGTCAGCTGCGGGAGCGCCTGGGTTCGACAGTGGCGAGCGCGCGAACAGCGGCGCCTCCGGCGGCGAGCGTACCTTCACGGACCGGAACCGGGGTCAGGGCTCCCGCGGCCCGGATCGCGGCAACGACGGGCAAGGCCTGGGCAAGTAGCCCGGGCGGCGACGATCCGGCAGCGCAGCGCCCAGGGGATCAGTAGACGACCGCCTGGGCGTTGTCGGTGAGGATTTCTTCGGTGAAGGCGGGGGCGCCGGCGATGCGGGTGCCGGGGCGGAGGTCGGCCTCGGTGAGGTCGCGGCGTTTGGCGCATTGAGTGCAGACGGTCAGCTGACCACCTTCGAGGACCGCGGTGAGCAGGTCCGCGAGCGGCGCGGCGTGCGGCAGTTCGAACTCCTCGGCCCGGCCGGGTACGGCGAACCAGACCGCCTCGCCGGTCAGCCAGAGGGAGACCGCCGCGCCGGCGGCGACCGCGGACGCCGCGACCGTGAAGGCCTGGTTGGCGCGCTCGGGTTCGTCGGCGCCTGCAGTCAGCTTGATCACCAGCGTGCGGGACATACCGTCAAGCTAGCCGGTCAGCCGGAAGCTCCACCGGGCGGGACGTGCCGTCGCGGTGGCGGGTCGGGCGGAGGATCCGCCGGGCGGCCTGTGGCGTGCGGGATGTCACGTGGTGGGTGCCGGAGGGCGCGGGTACCGATCCTCTAGACTGACCTGCGTGCTGCATGTCGTCTTCACCACGCTGCTGATCCTGGTCTGTGTGTTCATGGGCTGGTTCTCGGCGTTCGTCGTCTACCGGCTGTACCGCGGCCGTAATGCGAGCTGACTGATCCGATGGCGTTCGAGATCCCGCAGGACCTGCACCCGGACCTGGTCCCGCTCGCGTGGCTGCTGGGTCGCTGGGAGGGCCGTGGGCACGGCGACTACCCGACGATCGAGAAGTTCGAGTTCGGGCAGCAGATCGACTTCACCCACAACGGCAAGCCGTACCTGCACTACGTCAGCCAGACGTTCGTGGTCGGCGAGGACGGCACCAAGGAGCGCCCGCTCGCGGTCGAGACCGGCTTCTGGCGGCCGCAGCCGGACAACAAGCTCGAGGTGATCCTCGCGCACCCGACCGGGATCGCCGAGATCTGGTACGGCGACATCGACGGCGCGAAGATCGAGCTCCAGACCGACGTGGTCGCCCGGACGACGTCCGCGAAGGAGGTCACCGCCGGCCACCGGCTGTACGGCCTGGTCAACGGCGAGCTCCTCTGGGCGTACGACATGGCCGCCCAAGGCCAGTCGCTCCAGCCGCACCTCTGGGCAACCCTGGTCCGCAGCTAGCTCTCGGCCACCCAGGAGTACTCGACCTTCGGCCGGCCGCTGCGCCCGTCGTACCGCTGGGTGCGCAACGCCTGCCCCTGATCGGCCAGGTGTTCGAGGTATCGCCGCGCGGTGATCCGCGACGTGCCGAGCGACGTCGCGACCTCCTCCGCGGTCCAGCCCTCCCGGTTCGCCAGCAGCTGCACGACGCGATCCAGCACGCCGCCGGCCAGCCCCTTCGGCACCGACGAGACGGTTGCCGGGTGCAACAATCGGTCCACCTCGTGCTGATCCGCGACGACCTCGCCGAGCGAGGCGGCCCGGCGCTGCCGGGCGTACGCGGTCAACCGGTCCCGCAACGTCTCGAACGCGAACGGCTTCAGTACGTACTGCACCACGCCGATCCGCGCCGCCGCCTGCACCGCGGCGACCTCCCGCGCGGACGTCACCGCGACCACGTCCGTTTGGTTGCCGAGGGCACGCATCCGGCGGACGACGTCGAGCCCGTGCCCGTCCGGCAGGTGCATGTCGAGCAGTACGAGGTCGAGGTCGCCGCGCGCGAGCACCTGCAGCGCGCGTCCCGCCGTACCCGCGACGCCGACACACGTGAAGCCCGGCAAGCGGTCGACGTACGTACGGTGGGCCTCTGCGGCGACGGGGTCGTCCTCGACGACCAGTACGCGGAGGTCAGGCACTTGCGCTCACCGCCCGCGGCAGCCGAACGCGCACGGTCAGCGCGGGAACTTCGTCCAGCTCGGAATCGGGATCGACCATGAGCGAACCCTGCCACCGTTCGACCGTACTGCGCACCAGTACGAGCCCGAGTCCGTGCCCCGGCTCCGACTTCGTCGTCCAGCCGCGCTCGAACATGTGCGCCAGCTCGACCGATCCGAGTTCGGCGCCGGTGTTCGTCACGACGAGGTCCACCGCGTCGGCGGTCGTCGCTGCGCGGAGCTCCACCTTCCGTGGTGCGGGCCCGCCGCGCGCGGCCTCGATCGCGTTGTCCAGCAGGTTTCCGACCACGGTCACCACGTCCTGCGCGGGCAGCCGGGTGTTCAGCGTCTCCTGGCCGAGGTCGAGGGTCAGTACGACGCCACGCTCCTGCGCCTGCGACAACTTTGCCAACAGCAACGATGCGAGCACCGGGTCGCCGACCGTACCGACGACCCGGTCCGTCATCGCCTGCGCGAACTGCAACTCCGACACCGCGAACTCCCGGGCCCGTTCCGGCTTGCCGATCTCGATCAGGCTGACGACGGTGTGCAGCCGGTTCGACGCCTCGTGATTCTGTGCCTGCAGCGATTCCGCCAAACTCCGTACGGCGTCCAGCTCGCCGAGCAGCCGTTGCAGCTGAGTGTGGTCCCGCAGCGTGACGATCCGGCCGCGCCCGGACGGCTGCTGGTTCACGACGACCACGCCCTGTGCGCCGAGGTGCAGTTCGTCGTACGCCGTCCGCCCGGTCGCGAGCAGCTCGGCCAGCGGAGCGCCGAGGTGGAGCTCCTCCAACGGCGTACCGGGAGCCACGGCGCGGAGCCCAAGCAGCGTCAGTGCTTCGTCGTTCGCGAGCTGTACCCGGCCGTCGAGGTCGAGCAGGATCAGGCCTTCACGCGCGGCGTGCAGTACGCCTTCGTAGAAGTCGAGCATCCGCGCCAGTGACTGCGTACCCATGCCGCGGGTCGCCCGCCGTACCCGCCAGGTGACGAGCGCATTGCCGGCGATCGCGACCCCGAGCATCAGGCTGGCGATCCCGAGCATCGAACGAAGGTCGAGCCGGATCAGCTCCCACCAGCTCGGCGCCGCCAGGCCGCTTGCCGCCGCGTCGCGGAGCGCCTGTGCGTGCGAACGGCTGATCATCACTATCCAGGCCATCGCGATGAGTACTGTGACCGTGACGATCTGCAGCCAGAGGACCTGGCGGCGCAACTCCCACGGCCTTCGCTTCATGCCGATCAGTCTGCACCCAACTGTTCACGGCGAACGATATGAACGAAATGCGCGCTTCTCCTGTGCGTCACGTCACAGTTACCAACCAAGTACTCCCAACCCCTCCGCCAGGCCGATACAGGAGTCCCACCATGTCGAGCCCGACCGAACCCCGCCCGACTCCGGTCCGCAACGACCGGACCCACTTCCTCTACATCGCCGTCATCGTCGCCGTCCTGCTCGGCATCGGTGTCGGTCTGCTGTTCCCGGACTTCGCGGTCGAGCTGAAACCGCTCGGCGTCGGGTTCGTCAGCCTGATCAAGATGCTGATCAGCCCGATCATCTTCTGCACACTGGTGCTCGGCATCGGCTCCGTCCGGCAGGCCGCCAGCGTCGGCAAGGTCGGCGGTCTCGCGCTCGTCTACTTCCTGGTGATGTCGACGGTCGCACTCGCCATCGGCCTGGTGGTCGGCAACATCGTCCAGCCGGGTTCCGGCCTGAACCTGACCGACAAGCTGCGCGAGGCGGGCCAGAAGCAGGCCGCCGGCGCGCACACCACGACGACGGACTTCATCCTCGGCATCATCCCGAAGTCGCTGCTGTCCTCGCTGACCGAGGGCCAGGTACTGCAGACCGTGCTGGTCGCGCTGCTCGTCGGCTTCGCGCTGCAGGCGATGGGCTCGAAGGGCCAGCCGATCCTGGTCGGCATCGGTCACATCCAGCGGCTGGTCTTCAAGGTCCTGTCGATGATCATGTGGACCGCACCGATCGGCGCGTTCGGCGCGATCGCGGCCGTCGTCGGCGCCACCGGCACGGGCGCGCTGATCAGCCTCGGCAAGATCATGATCGCCTTCTACATCACCTGTCTGCTGTTCGTGATCGTTGTCCTGGGCACCATTCTGCGGGTGGTCACCGGGATCTCGATCTTCCAGCTGCTGCGGTACCTCGGCCGTGAGTTCCTGCTGATCGTGTCCAGCTCGTCGTCGGAGACCGCCTTGCCGCGGCTGATCGGGAAGATGGAACACCTCGGCGTCGACCGCTCGGTCGTCGGTATCACCGTCCCGACGGGGTACTCGTTCAACCTCGACGGTACGGCGATCTACCTGACGATGGCGTCGTTGTACATCGCGGAGGCGATGAACCAGCCGTTCTCGATCGGGCAGCAGGTCTCGCTGCTGCTGTTCATGATCGTCGCCTCGAAGGGCGCCGCCGGTGTCACCGGTGCGGGCCTGGCCACCCTGGCCGGCGGTCTGCAGTCGCACCGGCCGGAGCTCGTCGACGGCGTCGGCCTGATCGTCGGTATCGACCGGTTCATGTCCGAGGCCCGCGCGCTGACCAACTTCGCCGGTAACGCGGTCGCGACCGTACTGGTCGGCCACTGGGTCGGCGAGTTCGACAAGGAGCAGGCCAAGCAGGTCTTCGCCGGCAACGACCCGTTCGACGAGGTCGCGTTCGCTGCCGGCGACACCCACGGCGGCGAAGCCCCGGCCGCTGTTCACGCCCCCGCCGTCGAGGCCCGCGCCGCCGACGCATAGACCATCTGTCCCACCCCTCAAGCGCTGCCCGCCGGAGCCACAGCCCGGCGGGCAGTGCTGCGCTGTCGGCACCTCGACAGGACGTATACGTGTACTAACGCACCTCAGCGCCCCTGCCCCGCCGACCCCGCCCAGCAGTGGGCATATACGTCCTGTCGAGCTGCAGGGCTACTTCCCGTTCAGCAGCTCGACTACCGGGGCCAGGTCCTCCAGGTACATGGAGTTGACCGAGATGTACGACGCACCCAGCTCGTCCCGGCGGCGCTGGAGCTCGTCCGCCATCTCCTGCGGCGTGCCGCGCAGCAGCATCAGCGAGTCGCTTGCCTCGAGTACGTCGGGATCGACACCGGCCGCCTGCTTCGTCCACGGCGGCAGCTCACGCGTACCGGCCGCGAACAGGTTCATCGCCAGCTCGATGTCGTCCGCGCGCGATCCGGCCAGCTCGCGCAGGTCCTCCACCAGCTGAGCGATCTCGGCCCGCGGCGTCATCGCGTCCTTCGCCAGCGAGACGATGTCGGCACGGTCAGCCGCCAGCGCGAGCGCCCGCGGACCACCGGCAGCCAGCATGATCGGCGTACGGCGATCCCCGTCGAGCTCCCGCAACGTGTCCAGGGTCTGCCGGACCTGGTCGCGACGCTCCTTCGCCGAACCCCACGGCAGCCCCAGCTCCGCGGTCTGCTGCTCCGCGACCGGCCGCCCGGTGCCGATCCCGAACTCGAACCGCCCGTCGGTCAGCACGGTCAGCGTGTGTGCCTCCCAGGCGGCCGCCCGCGGCGTACGCAACGGGGCCGCGGCGACGAACGTGCCGACCCGGATGTCCGCGACCGCGGCCGCCATCGCCAGCGACGGGAACGGCGACGGCAGCTGCAGTCCGTCGGGCATCAGTACAGTCGAGTACCCGAGGTCCGCGGCCCGTCGTACGGTCTTGATCCAGTCCGAGCCGGTCGTCGGGCTCCCGACCACACCGAACCGGAATGCTCTGTCGCTCATCGTCCGCTCCCTCCGAAGTTTGTCCCTCCAGACTGGTGGTAGAGCGGGTCTGTCCACATCCCACGGTGGGAGTCCTTCGGTGTACGCCGAAGGACGTACTCTGGTGACATGTCACGCAACCGCAGCCCCCTGCTGGACCGGCCCGGCGCGGTCGAGGCCGACGGACTCGACGCCGGTGTCGCCGCGCACTACGGCTCGGACCTGCGCGAACAGCGCGCACTCGTCGCCGGCGAAGCCTTCGTCGACCTGTCGCACCGCGACGTCGTCACGATCACGGGTCCGGACCGGCTGACCTGGCTGCACGCGTTGACCACGCAGTACTTCGAGGGACTCAAGTCTGGTACGTCGACGACCGCGCTGCTGCTGTCGCCGACGGGTCATGTCGAGCACGTGATGTACGGCGTCGACGACGGCGGGACGTTCTGGCTGCACACCGAGCCGGGAGCCGCCGCGGCTTTGGTGGAGTGGCTGCAGAAGATGGTGTTCATGTCCCGCGTGGAGATCGCGGACGTCACCGACGACTACGCGATCATCTGGCGCCCGGGCGCTGCTGCTGGTGAGCACCTGACCCGGAGTGGTGAGGATTCGCTGGGTGGGCATGAGGTGTTCCTGCCGCGCGGCTCATTGGCCGACTTGGAGGGCCCGGCGGCCGGCGTGTGGGCGTACGAGGCGCTCCGGATCGAGGCGGGGCACCCGCGGTTCGGGCTGGACACCGACGAGCGGGCGATCCCGAACGAGCTCGGTTGGCTCGGCGTCGGCGTACACCTGAACAAGGGCTGCTACCGCGGTCAGGAGACGGTCGCGCGGGTGCACAACCTCGGTCGGCCGCCGCGGCGGCTGGTGCTCCTGCATCTCGACGGCTCCGTCGACCACCTGCCGGCGCACGGCTACGCCGTCCGGGCAGGGGACAAGCAGGTCGGTTTCATCGGCTCCGCCGCCCGCCACCACGAACTCGGCCCGATCGCCCTCGCACTGGTGAAGCGCAACGTGGACCCGGAGGCCGCGCTGGAGATCGTGGCCGAGGACCAGCCGACCGTGACGGCAACGCAGGAAGTCCTGGTCGACCCCGAGGCCGGGCTGCACGTCCGTACCCGGCTGTAACCCTGGCTGTAACCCCGGCTGCCCCGGGGCAGATGTGCTCTGGATCATTGGCAACTGGGCGTTTTGCACCTGTACTGTTCAGCCGTGACCGAACCTGTGATCCTGGCCGACGTCGTCCGCAGCGGCTTCGTCGAAGGCCACCACCGCGGCTCCGTCGTGGTGACGAACCCCGACGGCACCGTCGCCTGGTCCGTCGGCGTCACCTCCGAGCCGATGTTCCCCCGCTCGTCCAACAAGCCCATGCAGTCCCTGGGCATGCTCCGCAACGGTCTCCCGCTGACCGACGAGCTGCTCGCGCTGTCCGGTGCCTCGCACTCGGGCGAACAGTTCCACCTGGACGGCGTACGGAAGATCCTCGCCGTCGCCGAGCTGGACGAGACCGCGCTGCAGACCCCGGAGGCGTATCCCCTCGAGGACAGCGCGCGGGACGACTGGGTCCGGGCCGGTCACGGCAAGGAGCGGATCGCGATGAACTGCTCCGGCAAGCACGCCGCGATGCTGCTGACCAGCAAGCTGAACGGCTGGTCGCTCGACGACTACCGGTCGCCGGAACACCCGCTGCAGCGGCAGATCCGCACCGCGATCGAGGACGCCGCCGGCGAGAAGGTCTCGTACGTCGCCATCGACGGCTGCGGCGCACCGATCTTCGCGATCAGCCTGGCCGGGCTGGCGCGGTCCTTCGGGCTGTTCGCGGCCGCGTCATCCGGCTCCGACGAGGGCCGGATCGCCGACGCGTTCCGCGCGTACCCGGAGTACGCCAGCGGGAGTACGCGGGACGAGGCCGAGTTGATGAAGGCGGTCAACGGCCTGTTCTGCAAGGCCGGCGCCGAGGGTGTGTACGCCGTCGGTCTCGCGGACGGTACCGGGATCGCGCTGAAGCTCGAGGACGGTACGCCGCGGGCGCGGAAGGTCGTGATGGCGGCGACCCTGCAGCGTCTCGGCATCACCAACCCGACCATCGAGCAGCACCTGCACTTCGACCTGACCGGCGGAGACAAGGTCGTCGGCGCGGTCCAACCCCACGCCCCGGCCTTCGCGCGGCCGGATTCATTTGGCGCATAGGCCCCCGAAGCCCGCTCCCGTTTTCCGGACACGCGTGCTGAACCGGTAGGATAGAGGTGCTGCGCCCTGTGTCGAGTGGCACGTGAAACCAGCCGTAGCCACCGCCTGAACACTTCCGATGACTTTGGAGCGCTCCTTCATGCCTGTCCGTAACGACCTGCGCAACGTCGCGATCGTGGCCCACGTCGACCACGGGAAGACCACCCTCGTGGACGCGATGCTGTGGCAGTCCGGCGCCTTCGGTGCGCACCAGCACGTGGACGAGCGGGCGATGGACTCCGGCGACCTGGAACGTGAGAAGGGCATCACGATCCTCGCCAAGAACACCGCCGTCCGGCACAAGATGGCCAACGGCGAGCAGATGACGATCAACATCATCGACACCCCCGGCCACGCCGACTTCGGTGGCGAGGTCGAGCGCGGACTGTCGATGGTGGACGCGATCGTGCTGCTCGTGGACGCCTCCGAGGGCCCGCTGCCGCAGACCCGGTTCGTACTGCGCAAGGCGCTGGCGCGGAAGATGCCGGTGATCCTGGTGGTGAACAAGGTCGACCGTCCCGACGCCCGGATCGCCGAGGTCGTCGACGAGACGTACGAGCTGTTCCTCGACCTGCTGGACCACGACGCCGACCAGAGCGCGCTGGACTTCCCGGTGGTGTACGCATCGGCCCGCGCCGGCCGTGCGTCGCTGACCCAGCCGGCCGACGGCGGGATGCCGGACTCCGAGGACCTCGAGCCGCTGTTCGAGACGATCCTGAACAACGTGCCCGCCCCGGAGTACACCGAGGACGCGCCGCTGCAGGCCCATGTCACCAACCTCGACGCCTCGCCGTTCCTCGGCCGGCTCGCGCTCGTCCGGGTGCACGAAGGCACGCTGAAGAAGGGCGCGCAGGTCGCCTGGTGCAAGCACGACGGGTCGATCGAGCGCGTCAAGATCACCGAACTCCTGGTCACCGAGGCCCTCGAGCGGGTCCCGGGCGACTCGGCCGGCCCCGGCGACATCGTCGCGATCGCGGGTATCCCGGAGATCATGATCGGCGACACCCTCGCCGACCCGGAGAACCCGAAGCCGCTGCCGCTGATCACCGTGGACGAGCCGGCCATCTCGATGACGATCGGCACCAACACATCCCCGCTGGCCGGTCGCCAGAAGGGCACCAAGGTGACCGCCCGGCTGGTCAAGGACCGGCTCGACAAGGAACTGGTCGGCAACGTGTCGATCAAGGTCCTGCCGACCGAGCGTCCGGACGCGTGGGAGGTGCAGGGCCGTGGTGAGCTGGCGCTGGCGATCCTGGTCGAGCAGATGCGCCGTGAGGGCTACGAGCTGACCGTCGGCAAGCCGCAGGTGGTCACCCGGGAGATCGACGGCAAGCGGCACGAGCCGGTCGAGCGGCTGACGATCGACTGCCCGGAGGAGTACCTCGGTACGGTCACCCAGCTGCTCGCGGTCCGCAAGGGCCGGATGGAGCAGATGACCAACCACGGCACCGGCTGGGTGCGGATGGAGTTCCTGGTCCCGGCCCGTGGCCTGATCGGCTTCCGGACCGAGTTCCTCACCGACACCCGCGGTACCGGTATCGCGCACCACGTGTTCGAGGGGTACGAGCCGTGGTTCGGCGAGCTGCGTACCCGGCCGAGTGGTTCGCTGGTCGCGGACCGGGCCGGCGCCGCCACGTCGTACGCGATGATCAACCTGCAGGAGCGCGGCACGATGTTCGTCGAGCCGACCACCGAGGTGTACGAGGGCATGATCGTCGGCGAGAACTCGCGCTCCGACGACATGGACGTCAACATCACCAAGGAAAAGAAGATGACCAACGTCCGGTCGTCGACGGCGGACGAGTTCGAGAAGCTGGTGCCGGCCCGGAAACTGTCGCTCGAGCAGTCGCTGGAGTTCTGCCGCGAGGACGAGTGCGTCGAGGTCACGCCGGACGCGATCCGGATGCGGAAGGTCGCGCTGACCCAGATCGAGCGCGCCAAGCTGGGCCGTAAATCCAAGAGCTGAGACGCCCAGGACACGAACCGGAAACGGTCGGTCACCGGAAGCGGTGCCGGGGGCTCGCGGTGTGATACACCATTCCTCGGCCGATGGTGGAGCCGGTCGCGGGGGAAAGAAAGTTTTGATTCGTTACCAACCAGACGTGAGGCAGCGACGTCTGTCTAGTGGAAGCACTTTTTGGGGGAAGGACAAGGGAATCATGAGCATTCTGCGTAAGGTCGGCGCGACTCTGACGGCCGCCGCGTTCGTGGGCGTCGCGGCTTTGTCGGCGACCACTTCGGCCGAGGCCGCGCCCCAGGTTGCGGGGTCGGCGCAGAAGTCGGTCACGGCCACTGCCGCGACCAAGGCGGCCACCACGACTCCGTCGATGCGGGCCACGATGGCGAAGTACCGGCTGGACAGCCGTTGTATGACGAAGGGCCGGGTGCTGTGCATCAACAAGCACACCCGGAAGCTGGTCTACCTGGTGAACGGCAAGCCGATCCAGGTGGTGGACGTGCGGTTCGGCGCGCCGAAGACCCCGACGCGGAACGGCGTCTTCAAGGTCTACCGCAAGGACAAGAACCACGTGTCGACGCTGTACCACTCGAAGATGCCGTACGCGATGTTCTTCAGCGGCGGCCAGGCAGTGCACTACTCGTCCGACTTCCGCGCCCGCGGCTACAACGGCGCGTCGCACGGCTGCGTGAACGTCCGCGACAAGAAGAAGATCGCCTGGATGTTCGCCCGCGTGCACGTCGGCGACAAGGTCGTCGTCTACAACAAGTGAACTGACGCAACGCCAACAGCGGCCGGGGAGCTACTCCCCGGCCGCTGTCGCGTTCCGGAACGCCTTGTGCAGCCGGGGTTCCACCAGACAGAACGTTGCCTTGGACACCTTCGTCGGCGTCCCCAGTAGCGTCCGTACGGCGATCTCCGCAGCCGACTGAGCCGGCCAGCCGTAGATCCCGGCCGACACCGCCGGCAGCGTCATCGTCGCGACGCCGAGCTCGTCCGCGATCCGCAACGCGTTGCGGTAACAGGACTCGAGCAGCGCCGGATCCCGCTGGCCCGCGATGTAGTTGGGCCCGACGACATGGATCACGTACGACGCGGGTAGTGCGCCTGCGCCGGTCCACACCGCCGTACCGGTCGGAGTGCCGTTCGGGTACCGCTCGATCAGCTCGGCGAGGATCTCGGGACCACCCGCGCGATGGATCGCCCCGTCGACGCCACCGCCGCCGCGCAACGCGTGGTGCGCCGCGTTCACGATCGCGTCGGCGGGCACGATGGTGATGTCCGCTGTACTCAGCACGATGTCGATGGCGAACTCCTTCAGCAGGTCGGGATCCAGTCCCGTAGGGCGGCGGCGATCTCCGGTGCCGAGTCCTCCGGGAGGAAGTGCAGTCCGGCGACCGTCACCTCTTGTTGGTTCGGCCAACGACGGCATTGCTCGCGGAGCGGGCCGTTCAGCAGTGCGCCCGGCTCGCCGTTGACGAACAGCTTCGGTACCCGTGTCGTCGCCATCCACGCGGCGTTCGCGGCCACGATCTCGTGGACGTCGGGTGGCGTACCGTCGATCGGGATCTCGCGGGACCAGGTGAGCATCGGGCGGCGGCCTTCGCCGGGTTCGACGTACGGCGCCCGGTAGGCCGCCAGTTCGTCGCCGGTCAGTTTCCGCATCGTGCCGCTCGGCAGCACCACCTCGACGAAAACGTTGTCCGTCAGGACGAGGTCCTCGCCCTCGTCGCTGCGCAGCCGGCGGAACAGGTCCGGCGCGGGCGCGTTCGGGCTGTCCCAGCTGACCGGCGCGACGAGCGTCTCGAGGTACGCGATCCCACGGACGGCGCCCGGGTGCCGTCGCGCCCAGTCGACGGCCAGTACGCCGCCCCAATCGTGTCCGACCAGGATCACGTCGTCGTCGAGCCCGAGCTCCGCCAGGAACGCGTCGACGTACCGCCGGTGGTCGACGAAGCGGTAGCGCGTGCTCTCGGGCGCATCCGACGGACCGGAATCGCCCATCCCGACCAGGTCCGGAGCGATGCAGCGAGCAATCGACGACACCGGCCCGAGGAGGTTGCGCCACAGGTACGACGACGTCGGATTGCCGTGCAGGAAAACGACCGGTCGACCCTCGCCGGCCTCGCGATAGGCGAGGTTCGCGGCTTTCAGACCTGTGCCCATGGGACCATCCTGCAGGTACCCTGGGCCAACCGAACGGGGGTCTCGATGCGCGGGCTGATCATTCGAAAGACGTTGTCGGCACTCGTCGTGGGTGGCGCGGTTGCTGCACTGCTGAGTGCCGGAACCAGCGCGAACGCGTCCACGAACGATGTCCGTGCGACGCCGTTCGAGATCAGCGGTGAGCTGCCGATCTTCCCGAAGGCCCTGTACAAGAACGGGTCCAGCGGCGGCGGAGTCCGCAAGGTCGAGGCCCGGCTCGTACAGCTGAAGCTGCTCGAGAAGCGCTACCAGGACGACGACTTCGGGACCATGACCCGGTCCGCGGTGAAGAAGTTCCAGAAGTCGAAGGGCATTCCACCGCTCGGGTACGTCGACCAGAACACGCTGAACCAGCTGGCCAAGGTGACCCACGAGCCGACCCAGATCGAGCTGTATCCGCCGGCGCCCGTGGTCGACGGCAAGAAGCTCGACCCGCGCTGCGCGACCGGTGTGGCGCTGTGCATCGACAAGACCACCCGCAAGCTGCGGTACGTCGTCGACGGCGTCGTGAAGATGCAGATGGACGTCCGCTTCGGAGCGGTGAAGACGGCGACCCGGGAGGGCAGCTTCACGGTCGGCTGGAAGAGCCGCAACCACGTCTCGAAGCTGTACGACTCGAAGATGCCGTACGCGATGTTCTTCAGCGGCGGCCAGGCGGTGCACTACTCGTCGGACTTCGCGGCCCGTGGTTACAACGGTGCGTCCCACGGCTGCGTGAACGTCCGTGACCTGGCCAAGATCAAGATCCTCTTCGACGAGGTCCACGTCGGCGACAAGGTGATCGTGTACCGGTCCTAGAGGGGACGCGGACCCCGGCGGCGGCGCAAGGCACCCCAGCCGCCGCGGCCACGGCCGGTGGCGGCGCGCAGGGCCGGACGGGCGTCGACCAGGTAGACGGCCGACGCGACGATACCGATCAGGCCGAAGAAGCTCAGCCAGCCCTGGAACACCTGGCTGAGGGCGAACACGGCCAGGACCAGCACCCAGCCGGGCTTGGTCAGCTTGTCGGCGGCGATGAACACGGCCCGTGGCCGGACCAGCGCGTCGGCGAGGGCGACCAGCTTGATGGCCATCAGGACCCACCAGATCACCGACAGCGGATCTGCGAATCCGGGGATCAGGCTTTGCCAGATGCTCATGCTACGAGCCTAACCGACAGCCGGGCGGCCCACCTCTGCTCAGCAGCAGCTGTGGACCGCCCGGCCTCAGGATTCACCGCGAAGTGGGTGAATCGTCACCCTCAGTCGCCGACCTTGTCGGCGGCGGACTCGGCGGCCTTGGTGGCGGCCTTCGCGGTCTTCCGGGCGCTGGTCGCGGTCGCCTTCACGTTCCGGGACGCGGTCTGCGCGGTCTTCTTGACGGTGGTGCGGGTGGCCTTGGCCTTGCTCACCGTGGTCTTGGCGGCGGCCTCCAGGTCCTCGGTGGCCTGCTGGTGGCGGATCCGCTCGACCAGGTCCTTGCCGCGGCCGGCCAGGTCCTCGTAGGTCTCCTCGGCCTGGCCGAGGACGACGGTCAGACCGGCCTGCGCGGTCTTCGGCAGCTCGCGGAGCTTCGCCGGGGCGGTCCGGGCGTCGGCGACGATCGCCTCGAAGCGCTTGGTCAGCTCGGCCTGCGCCTTGGTGAACTCGGTCTGCAGGGCCTTCTGGTCGAGCTTCGCGAACCGGGCGGTCACGTCGACGCCGACGGCGCGGACCTTCTCGACCGCGAGGTCGCCGGCGCCGGCGATCGCGTAGAACGGGGTAACGGGGGTACGGGTAGCCATCAGGCTGCTCCTCCGGGGTGTCTTCAGTCGTCAGCAGGTGGGGTGTTCTCGCGGACGAACGACGCGTACACGTCCAGCAGCACACGCTTCTGCCGTTCGTTCAACGCCGGGTCGAGCAGGACGGCGTCGACCACACCGGAGGGCTGCTTGCCCTCCTGGTTCTCGTCCGGATCGAGAATGCCGGCCCGTACGTACAGGGTCTCCGCGGAGATCCGCAACGCCTTCGCGAGCTGCTGCAGCACATCGGCCGACGGTTTCCGCAGGCCGCGCTCGATCTGGCTGAGGTACGGGTTCGACACTCCGGCCAGATCGGACAACTGCCGCAGCGACAGCTGCGCGTGCCGCCGCTGCTCGGCGAGGTACTCCCCGAGGGAGCCCACCGCCCCAGCTGCCCGATCACTCAACTTGGCCATGGACCCAGTGTGCTAGCAACGTGCTTGCAATTGCAAGCACCCACCCCGTGACCCCGCTCACCCACCACTTTGAGAAGCCACCAACCATTTTCGCGACCCGGAAATGGTTGGTGGCTTCCCAAAGTTGGCCAGGCAGGCGGGCGGGGTCGGAGCCGGTGGGGTTACCGCTCCCGGTGGACCTTGTGCTGGGCCGCCTGGGCGCGGGGGCGGACGGTGATGCGGTCCAGGTTGACGTGGGACGGGCGGGTGGCGACGTAGGCGACGATGTCGGCGATGTCGTCCGCGGTGAGCGGTTCGCGGACGCCGGCGTACACGGCGTCGGCCTTGGACTGGTCGCCGCCGAAGCGGGTCAGCGCGAAGCCCTCGCTCCGGACCATGCCGGGGGCGATCTCGGTGACCCGGACCGGCTGGTCGTACAACTCAAGGCGGAGCGTGTCGACGACGGCCTTCGCGCCGTGCTTCGCGGCGACGTACCCACCACCGCCCTCGTACGCGACCTGGCCGGCGGTCGAGCCCATCACGATGATCGTGCCGCGCCCGGCGATGAGGGCCGGGAGCAACGACTTGGTGACCGCCGCGACCGCGATCACGTTCACCTCGAACATCCGCCGCCACGCGTCCAGGTCCGCCTCGGCGACCGGCTCGAAGCCGAACGCGCCGCCGGCGTTGTTCACCAGTACCTGCAACTCGGGACCCACCGCCGCGGTCAGCGTCGCGACGTCGGCCGCCGACGTGACGTCGCACTGCACCGCACGGCCGTCGATCTCCTTGGCCAGTGCCTCGATCCGGTCCAGCCGCCGCGCGGCGCAGATCACCTCGAAACCCTCCCGGGCGAGGTACCGCGCCGACGCGGCCCCGATCCCACTGCTAGCACCGGTCACCACCGCAAGAGGACGAGTCATACCCCAAGCTTCTCAAACGCCTTCGCCGGCTCGACGGGCTGTCTCACCGGCCGCCGGGCGGCCGCGACCACTCCGGCGAGCGCGACCAGGCTGACCGCCATGAACCCGCCGAACATTCCCAGGGTTTGTCCGTCGGGGTGGATCAGCGACTGTCCGCGGAACGCCTGTACTGCAACGGTCGCCATCACACCGGCGTACCCGAACGCAGCCACGCCGACGAGCCGCGCCCGGACCCGCTCCGGCTGCAGCCAGGTCATCCGGCGGCCGAGGAAGTGCAGCGCGAGCAGGACGAGCAGCAGGAAGTGGATCGCGTGCAGACCGACGAAGTGCGGGATCCGCAGGTCGCCGCCGACCGTGCTCCAGTGCGTCAGCGGCATTCCCGGCCCACCGGCCTCGACGCCGATCCCGTGGCTGCCGGCGAGCGTCACGGGATGGCCGTACGCGTCGGTCGTCTCCGTACGCTGACCGTTCGCGCCGACCAGGTAGAACGCGATCGCCATCCCGGCGACGGCGAGCCCGAGGCCGATCCGGATCGCCCGGTTCAGCGGCGCGTCGCCGACCCGCTGGAACTGCAGCATGATCGCGATCACCAGGCTTGCGCCGAACAGGCCGAGTACGCCGGACATGAACACCTGCTGCCCGACCTGGTTGAACGTGTCGGGGTTCGCGTTGAAGTGGCTGAACGTACCCCGCGCGGCCTGTACGGCGATGAACCCGACGTCGACGATCCCGGTGATCGCGAACACGGTCCCGGTCCACCAGCCGAAGCGTTTCGCCTTGCGCAGCTTGGAAAGCAGCCACGCGAGCGTCCCGCCGTACAGGACGAACGAGATGCCGAACTTGAACGGCTTGAGCCACACGGACTCGTTGAGGATCTCCCGATGGTCGACCGCGAGACCGACGCCGGAGGTCAGGACCAGACCGGCCATGACGAGCACCATCAGCATCAACGGGCGATGCCAGGACTTGGCTTCTTGGAGGGCTGTACGCATGCCTCAATGCTTTCGGCGAACGGCTGGTAAAGCAGTGGTGCGAATCCGCCATCCGGGGTGGAGGTAGACCTACCCTGAGAGACACTGCGGGACATGATCGCGTTGCGGGCCGACCGAATCTTCGACGGTGAACGGATCGTCGACGAGAACCTGTTACTGGTGCAGAACGGCAAGGTTGTCGCTCTGGCCCGGGAGGTTCCGGCGGGCGTTGAGGTACGTGAGTTGCCGGGCTGCACGATTCTTCCCGGGTTGGTCGACGCTCACGTCCACCTGACCGCCGATGCCGGACCGGGAGCGCTGGATCGGCTCGCGAACCTGCGGATCGCCGCGCAGACGGCCGGGCTCGCCGCGACCAGGCGGGCGCTGGCTGCGACGATCGAGCGCTCGTTGGGGCTGCAGCTTGCCGCTGGTGTCACCACCGTGCGCGATCTCGGTGATCCGTACGACGCCGTCCTCAAGTGGCGTGCGGCAGCACCGGACGGGTTGCCGACGGTCGTCGCATCCGGTACTCCGATCACCAGCAAAGGCGGTCACTGCGCGGGCCTCGGCGGGGAGGTCGCCGGTGTCGAGGCGATGCGGGCCGCTGTCCGGGAGCGGGCGGCGAACGGAGCCGACGTCATCAAGGTGATGGCCAGCGGCGGCGTCCTGACGCCTGGTACGGACACCCTGAGCCCGCAGTTCACCCTCGACGAACTGACGGCCGCGGTCGACGAGGCCCATGTGCACGGCCTGCCGATCACCGCTCACGCCCACGCGCTGTCCGCCGTACGGCAGGCCATCGACGCCGGTGTCGACGGCATCGAGCACTGCACCTGCCTCACGCCGGAGGGCGTGCTCATCGACGACGACTTGGTCGGGCGCCTCGCGGGTATCGCCGTCTGCGGGACGCTCGGTTCGGACCGGTCGATCGTCGTACCGCCCGAGATCCTGGAAATGGTCGCGAAGGCCGGTCTCAGTGAGGCCGCGCTCCAACAGGCAGTACGCCGCCTGTACGACGGAGGCGTCCGCATCGTCGCCGGCTCGGACGGCGGGATCGGACCCGCGAAGCCGCACGGCCTGCTGCCCGCGACGCTCGCCGAGTACGTCGAGGCCGGGATCCCCGCCACCGCCGCGCTGATCGCGGGTACGTCGGCGGCCGCGGACGCGCTCCGGGTGCCGAAGGGCCGGATCCGTCCCGGTGTGGACGCGGACCTGCTCGTCGTACCGGGGGATCCGACCGTGGACATCACAGTGTTGGCCGAACCAACAAACATCTATCTAGCCGGGGTCAGGCTTGGCGGGTCGGCAGGGCGATGATCTGACGCAGGTTCAGCTCGCGCCGGCGGCTGACCGCGAACGTCACCACGTCGGCGATGTCGTCGGCGTGCAGTGGGCCGATCTGCTCGTTCATCGAGGCGATCAACTGCTGCCCATCGACGTCCAGGTGGCCGGCCAGTTCGGTGTCCGTCAGCCCAGGCTCGACGTTCGTGACGCGGACGTCGTACGGCGAAAGGTCCGCGCGGAGCGCCGCCGACAACTGGGTCAGGGCCGCCTTCGTCGCGCCGTACACGGCGTACCCGGGGAAGATCGCGTGCGCGCCGATCGAGGAGATGTTCACCAGGTCGGCCGTCCGGCCCTCGCCGGCCGCCTTGATCAGGTCGGGCGTGAAGGCGTGGATCAGCCGCAGGACGCCGGTGACGTTGGTGTCGATCATCCGGGTCCAGTCGTCCAGCCGGCCGTCGGCGATCGGCGCCGCCAGCATCACGCCGGCCGCGTTCACCACCAGGTCGACGGTCTCGAGCCGCTCGTGGATCCTTTGAGCTCCGGAGTCCACGGACTCCTGCTGGGTGACGTCGATCCCGACCCCGAACGTACGGTCGCCGAGCTTGCCGGCCAGGTCGTCGAGCCGGTCCTGCCGCCGGGCGACCAGCGCGACCGAGGCGCCGGCCTCGGCCAGCTGGGTCGCGATCGCGGCGCCGATCCCGCTGGCGGCGCCGGTGACTACTGCGTTGCGAATGCTCAAGTTGGTCATGGCACCGATCCTGGAGCGGTCGCGACGGCTTACCCAGGTGTCTGCTGAGCCTGGTTCTGGCAGGACCAGGTTGCGGGGCCCGGCAGGCCTGGATACTGGAGGCATGGATCGTCGTGCGGAGCTGAGCGAGTTCCTCAAGTCGCGCCGGGCGCGCGTGCAACCGGAGGAGCTCGGCATCAAGGTGTACGGCGGGCGCCGCCGCGTCCCCGGCCTGCGCCGCGAGGAGCTCGCCCAGGCGGCGGGCGTCAGCGCCGACTACTACGTACGGCTCGAACAGGGGCGTACCGACAACGTCTCGGAGGAGATCCTCGACGCCGTCGCGGACGTACTCAGGCTGACCGGCGACGAGCGGCGCCACCTCGCCGTACTGGCGAAACCGGTCCGCCGCAAGGTCAGACGCCGTACGACGCAACGCGTCCGCCCCGGTGTCCAGCGGCTGCTCGACTCGATGACCGACGTACCGGCGTTCGTCCTCGGTTACCGGATGGACGTGCTGGCGTGGAACGACCTGGCCGCCGCGCTGATCGGTTATGACCCGAAGCATCGGAACGTCCCGCGGATGGTGTTCCTCGATCCGGCGTCGCACGACTACTACCCGGACTGGGAGGCGGTCGCCGCGGAGAGTGTCGACTACCTGCGGATGTACGCCGGCCGGTACCCGGAGGACCGGGAGCTGGCCGAGCTGGTGGGGGAGTTGTCGATCCACAGCCCGGAGTTCCGCGAGTACTGGGCGCGGCACGACGTGAAGGACAAGACGTTCGGCGCGAAGGTGTTGCACCACCCGGTGGTCGGGGAGATCGCGGTGGACTACGAGACGCTGCAGCTGCCTGGGGACGCGGATCAGCTGCTGGTGACGTACACCGTCGAGCCCGGCTCGACCTCGGAGCAGAACCTGCGGCTGCTCGCCAGCTGGCAGGCACCGGCTAGGGAGAACTCCCGATTCCCGGCGGAGGCCCCGGAGATACCCTGACCAGGTGACCGAAATCCCGCTCTCCCAGATCCGGCGGGTCGCGATGATCAGCCTGCACACGTCGCCGCTCGACCAGCCGGGCACCGGGGACGCCGGCGGCATGAACGTGTACGTCGTGGAGCTGTCCAAACAGCTGGCCGGGCTCGGGATCGAGGTCGACGTCTTCACCCGCGCGACCGCGTCGGCGATGCCCGCCCGGGTGGAGCTGCTGCCGGGCGTCACGGTCCGCAATGTTGCCGCCGGCCCGTACGAGGGGTTGACGAAGAACGAGCTGCCCGCCCAGCTGTGTACCTTCGCGCGTGCGGTGCTGCGCGCCGAGGCGATCCACGAGCCCGGCTGGTACGACGTGATCCACTCGCACTACTGGTTGTCCGGCCAGGTCGGTCTGCTCGCCCGCGATCGTTGGGCGGTCCCACTGGTTCACACGATGCACACGATGGCCAAGGTGAAGAACGCCAGCCTGGCCGAGGACGACGTACCGGAACCGCCCGCGCGGCTGCTCGGAGAGGAACAGGTCGTCGAGGCGGCCGACCGGCTGCTCGCGAACACCGACGACGAGGCGCGCGAGCTGATCGAGCTGTACGGCGCGCAGCCCGCGAAGGTCGGGGTGGTCAACCCGGGCGTGGACCTGGAGCTGTTCAGCCCGGGTTCTCAGGCGGCCGCGCGGCAGGAAGTCGGGTTGCCGGAGGATGCCGTCGTACTGGCGTTCGTCGGGCGTCTGCAGCCGTTGAAGGCGCCTGATCTGCTGATCCGGGCGGCGGCGCGGATGCTCGAGCGGGACCCTGGGCTGCGGTCGCGGCTGGTGGTCGCGATCATCGGCGGGCCGTCCGGGAACGGGATGGAGCACCCGGAGTCGCATGCGGAGCTCGCGCGGGCGCTGGGGATCTCCGACGTGACTCAGTTCGTGAAGCCGATGGAGCGGTCGCGGTTGGCCTCTTGGTACCGGGCGGCGTCGGTCGTCTGCGTACCGTCGTACTCCGAGTCCTTCGGGCTGGTCGCGCTGGAGGCTCAGGCGTGCGGTACGCCGGTGGTCGCGGCGGCGGTCGGCGGCCTGAGTACGGCGGTCGTCGACGGGCGGACCGGGTACCTGGTGCACGGGCACGGCGTGGACGACTTCGCCGACGCGCTGGCGCGGATCGCGACGGATCCGGCCGTCCGCGAGACCATGAGCCACGCGGCGGTCGCGCACGCCCACGGCTTCGGCTGGGAACTGACCGCCCGCAGGACGCTGGCGGCGTACCGGACCGCCGCGCAGACGATGGCGGCCGAGATCGCCGCGGAGGTGGCTGGGTGAGAGTCGCGGCGGCGGACGTGATCCGCCAGGTTCTGGTCGAGAACGACCTCTCGTTCACCGAGGACGAGCCAGGTGTTTTCGCGGCCGATCTGCCGGGGGAGCGGAAGCTCAAGACGACCGTGATGCTGTCGGTCGGGCCGCAGGCGGTCCACGTACATGCCTTCGTGGCCCGGCAGCCGGACGAGAACCACGCGGCCGTCTACCGGTGGTTGCTGGAGCGGAACCTGAAGATGTACGGCGTGGCCTTCGCCGTCGACCACCTCGGCGACATCCACCTGGACGGGCGGGTGCCGCTGCACGCGATCACCCCCGGTGAGGTGGACCGGCTGCTCGGGGCGGTGCTGGAGTACGCCGACTCGTCGTTCAACACCATCCTCGAACTCGGGTTCGCCACCTCGATCCGGCGCGAGTACGAATGGCGGGTGTCGCGCGGCGAGTCGACTCGAAACCTGGACGCGTTCAAGGGCTGGCTCGAGCCTCGGTAGTCTTCGGGTATGACCTATCGCCTGATCCTGCTCCGCCACGGCCACAGCGACTGGAACGCCAAGAACCTCTTCACCGGCTGGGTCGACGTCGACCTGAACGCCCAGGGCGTCGAGGAGGCGCAGCGCGGTGGCGAGCTGCTCCGCGACCGTGACCTGCTGCCCGACGTACTGCACACCTCGGTGCTGCGGCGCGCGATCCGGACCGCGAACATCGCTCTCGAGGTCGCCGACCGCCAGTGGATCGACGTACGCCGCTCCTGGCGCCTGAACGAGCGGCACTACGGCGGCCTGCAGGGCAAGGACAAGAAGCAGACCCTGGAGGAGCTCGGCGAGGAGCAGTTCATGCTGTTCCGCCGCTCGTACGACACCCCGCCGCCGGCCATCGAACGCGGCTCCGAGTACGACCAGGCCGGCGACCCGCGCTACGCCGGCCTGCCGCCGGAGCTCCTGCCCGCGACCGAATGCCTCAAGGACGTCGTCGAGCGGATGCTCCCGTACTGGTACGACGCCATCGTCCCCGACCTCCGCTCCGGCAAGACCGTCCTCGTCACCGCCCACGGCAACAGCCTCCGCGCCCTGGTGAAGCACCTCGACAACCTCGACGAGAAGACCGTCGTCGGCCTCAATATCCCGACCGGCATCCCCCTGTACTACGAACTCGACGACAACTTCAAGCCGGTAACCCCCGGCGGCGAATACCTCGACCCCACCGCCGCCAAGGAAGCCATCGAAGCCGTCAAGAACCAGGGCCGCTGACCCTCCACCACCCCGAAGCACCCGCCTCCGGCGCAGCCGCCTGCCCCCGGCTCCGCCGGGGCGCGTCGGGTGCAACCGGTTGCCAGGGCGTTGGGCAGCCGCTCGGAAGCCTCAGGAACCGGATGCCGTGGGTTCGTCCAGGTTCACGGTGCGGAGGTAGGCGAGTCTGGCCTGTAGTTCGGGCTGGTCGCCGAGAGCTTCGGCGCTGGCCTCCAGTAGGTCGCGCTGGGTTCGCAGAAGCTGCTTCATCCGGTCTTCGACCGCGTCGAGGTGAGCCAGCAACTCGGGACCCGTCAGGCCCGACACGTCGGTGTTGACCAGGCGGTCGGTCTCGGACTCGTCGTTCATACCGGTGAAGATACCTGCGCCACCCAGCACGTCGAGGTGGCGGACCCCCAGGCCATCACAATCTTGCAGGGCGGAACAGCGCGGCGACAACAAAGGCGCCCCCGGCAACTGTTTGCCGGGGGCGCCTGAGTAGGAAAGGTCAGTTGCCGTTCGGGTTCGGGGCCGAGGCGCCGGCGCCGGAGCCGGCGGCGGTGCCGCCTACGGCTACGGGGAGTTCGCCGGTGACGAGGTAGACGACCCGCCGGGCCATGGCGACCGAGTGGTCGGAGATTCGTTCGTAGTAACGACTGAGGAGGGCCATGTCGACCGCCACCTCTACGCCGTGCGGCCAGTCGGCGTCCATCATCAGGCGGAACTGGTTCGAGCGGAGCTTGTCCATCTCGTCGTCGGTGGCCTCGAGCTTGCCGGCGGCCTCGACGTCGCGGCTGGCGATCACGTCTCCGGCGGCGTCGACCATCTTGCCGGCCACGGAGCCCATCGAGGCGATGACGTCGTGCAGCTCGTTCGGGATCGCGGGTGCCGGGTAGCGCATCCGGGCGATCTTCGAGACGTGTGCGGCCAGGTCGCCCATCCGCTCCAGGTCGGCGACCATCCGCAGCGCGGCGACCAGCATCCGGAGTTCGTTGGCGACCGGGGACTGCCGGGCCATCAGTTCGAAGACCTTCTCCTCGACGCCCTCACCGGCAGCGTCGAGCTGGATGTCGGACGCGATGACCTCTTCGGCCTTACGGATATCGGCCTCCAGCAGGGCCGCGGTCGACCGGCGTACGGCGGTGGACACCGTCCGCGTCATCCGCTCCAGCTCGGCGAGGATGTCGTCGAGCTGCTCGTGGTAACTGTCACGCATGGTGTTCGAATCCGATCTGTGGTGTCCGGTGCCGGGGCGGGGCACCAGCACGGTACCCGCCCACCGGTGACCGTATGCCGTCGAGGTTGCCGGACGGCGACGAGTGGTGAACGACCGATGAACAGTTAGGTCGTGTCCCGGTCATCCGGTGCTCATTCGGTCTTTCCCTGCTGGTTGCCCGCGTAGCATCGATGCCGTGGACCCCACGCTGGCTGCGGTGCTGGGCGGCGTCATCGGCGCGGCCCTGGCCCTGCTTTCGCTCGGTGCGATGATGCTGTCGGAGCGGGCTCAGCGCAAGATCCCGGAGTCCCCGGAGCCCGCCGTACCGGTGGGTGTCGCCACGGTGCTGTCCGTACTGCGCTCCTCGGCGGTCGTGATGGGCCCGGAGGACCAGGTCCTGCAGGCCAGCGCCCCGGCGCACGTGCTCGGCATCGTCCGCGGTGAGCGGCTGGTCGTCGACGACATCCTGACGATGGTCCGCCAGGTCCGCCGGGACGGGGAGATCCGCCAGCAGGACCTGGAGATCGTCCGCGGCCGGCTCGGCGCCACGCAGTACGTCAGCGCCCGCGTCGCGCCGCTGGGCAGCCAGCTGGTGCTGGTCCTGGTCGAGGACCGGACCCGGGAGCGCCGCCTGGACGCGATCCGGCGGGACTTCACCGTCAACGTCAGCCACGAGCTGAAGACCCCGGTCGGTGCGCTGATCCTGCTCGCCGACGCGGTCTCGGAGGCCTCCGACGACCCGGAGGCCGTCCAGCGGTTCTCGGACCGGATGCGGATCGAGGCGTCCCGGCTGAGCCGGCTGGTCAAGGAGATCATCGAGCTGTCCCGGCTGCAGGGAGACGACCCGCTGGAGAACCCGGGCCCGGTGGACATCAACTCGGTCATCGAGACCGCGGTGGACCGCTGCCGGATCGACGCCGAGGACCGCGACATCAAGCTCGTGGTGAAGACCGAGCCCGAGCTCGAGGTGCTGGGCAGCGAGGACCAGCTGGCGATGGCGATCGGCAACCTGGTCGAGAACGCCATCAACTACAGCCCGGACGGCACCCGGGTCGCGGTCGCCGCGCACCCGATCGGCGACCTGGTCGAGGTGACGGTGTCCGACCAGGGCGTGGGCATCCCGAGCAGCGACCTGGAGCGGATCTTCGAACGCTTCTACCGGGTCGACCGGGCCCGCAGCCGGGAGACCGGCGGTACCGGTCTCGGCCTCTCGATCGTCAAGCACATCGCCTCCATCCACGGCGGCGACGTACGGGTCTGGAGTGTCGAGGGCCAGGGCTCCACCTTCACCGTGAGACTCCCGCTGCGGTTCGAACCCGCGCCGGGCCAGACCGACTCCCTCAGCCAGGAGGAGGCGGCCGTAAACCTGACGCCTACCCCGTCAGGTCAGATCGCAAAGGAGACAGCTTCGTGACCCGAGTGCTGGTCGTCGAAGACGAAGAGAGCTACAGCGACGCGCTGTCGTACGTGCTGCGCAAGGAAGGGTTCGAGGTCGCCGTCGCGGAGACCGGACCGGACGCGCTGGACGAGTACGACCGCGCCGGTGCGGACATCGTCCTGCTCGACCTGATGCTGCCGGGTCTGTCCGGCACGGAGGTCTGCCGGGCGCTCCGCAGCCGGGGCAACGTCCCGGTGATCATCGTCAGCGCCAAGGACACCGAGGTCGACAAGGTCGTCGGGCTGGAACTGGGCGCGGACGACTACGTGACCAAGCCGTACAGCCCGCGCGAGCTGCTGGCCCGCGTGCGCGCCGTGCTGCGGCGTGGTCAGGACGTCGAGCTGCTGCCGGACACCCTGGAGGCAGGGCCGGTACGGATGGACGTCGAGCGGCACGTGGTGACCGTCGGCGGTACCGAGATCCGGCTGCCGCTGAAGGAGTTCGAGCTGCTCGAGATGCTGCTCCGGAACACCGGGCGGGTGCTCACCCGCGGTCAGCTGATCGACCGGATCTGGGGCGCCGACTACGTGGGCGACACCAAGACGCTGGACGTACACGTCAAGCGGCTGCGTTCGAAGCTCGAGAAGGATCCCTCGAACCCGCAGCACCTGGTCACCGTGCGTGGCCTGGGGTACAAGTTCGAGTCCTGAGTCACATCCCTACGGGTCGCAACGGCCTGTGAGGTTAGCTTAGGCTCTCCTTAGTTGAGGCAAGCTAAGGAGAGTCACTCATGTCCTGGTCCCGTACCAAGGTCGTCAGTGCGGTCAGTGCCGCATTGCTCGCCACGACCTCGCTGGCCGCCTGCGGCAGCGGCGACGACAAGGCCGCCGACACCTCGGCCGGTAGCGCCGGTGCGGCACAGTCCGGGTTCCCGGTCACGCTGAAGAACACGTTCGGCGAGACGACCATCACCAAGCAGCCGGAGCGGATCGTCACGCTCGGCTGGAACGCCCAGGACGTGGTCTACGCGCTCGGCGAGACCCCGGTCGGGATGCCGAAGGTCACGTACGGCCCGACCGCCGACGGCGTCACCGCGTGGGACGCGGACAAGTTCGACAAGTCGAAGACGACACTGCTGGACACCGGCGACAAGTACCCGTTCGAGAAGATCGCGGCGCTGAAGCCGGACGTCATCCTGGCGCCGTACGAGGGGTTCGACGCGGCGACGTACAAGACGCTGAGCGACATCGCGCCGACCGTCGCGTACCCGGGCGCCCCGTGGCAGACCACCTGGCAGGACCAGACGCTGCTGGTCGGTGAGGCCCTCGGCAAGAAGGCCGACGCGGAGAAGCTGATCGCCGGCATCCAGGACAAGCTCAAGCAGGTCGCGGCCGAGCATCCCGAGTTCAAGGGCAAGACCGTCACGGTCGGCTCGTTCGGTGCCGAGAACTACGTCTACATGCCGGGCGACCCGCGCGTGCAGATCCTGAACGAGCTGGGCTTCAAGAACGCGCCAGGCGTGGAGGCGCTGGAGAAGACCAACACGAAGAAGGAGTTCTCGCTGACGATCAGCAAGGAGAAGGTGGCCGACGTGGACGCCGACGTGCTGATCGCGTACGTCGACGGGATCGGGACGCAGAAGTTCCTGGCCGACCCGGTCTACTCGTCGCTGAAGGCGGTCAAGAGCGGCGGCGCATACCCACTGCAGGACCAGCAGGTCATCTCCGGGATGAGCGCGGTCAGCGTACTGAGCGTCCCGTGGGTGCTCGACAAGGTCCTCCCGGGCCTGTCCAAGGCCGCGGCGGCGAGCAAGAACTGACAGACCTGGAACGGGCCGCTCCGCGCTGGAGCGGCCCGTTCTGAAGTACTACTGGGCTGCCGGGACCGGGGTCGGGGAGTAGTGGTCGTCGGTGAGGACCGGGACGTACGCCGAGACCGGGGCCGCGGTGCCGAAGGTGACGGTGACGTTGACCATCTCGCCGGGCTTCGCGCCGGTCACGGTGATCGCCGGGCCGCTGTCCTCCGCGCCCGGCGTCGGGGCCGACGGTGTGTCGGTCGGACCAGCGGACGGGGTGGACGGGGTCGCCGTCGGGGTCGAAGCCTCGGCGCCGGTCGCGTTGGCGCCGGGCAGCAGGACGGCCGTGTGCGGGGCGAGGTCCACCGGACCGGTCAGGCCGGTGAACTGGACCTGGCCCGGCTGCGGCTGGTCGCTGCCGGCCTGGCCGTCGGAGGTGCTGGGGTCGGCCTGGGCGATCTTGACCAGGGTGTCCGCGTCGTCGCCGTTGTTGACGATCACTCCGTGCAGTTCGCCCTTGCCCTCCGCGTCGGCGAGCACCACGAAGTTGCGGAGCTTGAGCTGACCGCTCTCCATGTTCGTGCCCTCGGCGGCCTGGTACGGCTGCAGGGTCGGCGCGGAGAAGCTCGCGCTGCATGCCGCCAGCGCGATACTGAGAGTGGCGGCGGCACCCGCCAGCGCGGTGCGCCGGGCGATCCGCGAGGACAAGCTGATCGGCACTGGAATCCCTCTCGTGCAAGCTGTTTGCGGCAAGTGTGGCGCCGTCAGGCAGCGGCCTCCGGCGCCCCAAAGCGTAGCCCTCGGTCGCCGGGCACTCGACGCCGGGATGCCCTTCACGAAGCGGTCAGGTGGTGCAGTGCAACTATTGGAGGCAACGGTCACGCGCGCACGAAGGCACGGCGGAGACCGTTTGTCAAGGCGGGAAATGGCCCCTGACCAGCGCAAACGCCCGAACCGGACCATGCGCCACGTGGTAGTATGGATCTTGGAAAGGGGCACTTCACACATGACTTTCACAGTCGGCGAGACGGTTGTTTACCCCAATCACGGAGCGGCCGTCATCGAGGACATCGAGACCCGTCAGATCAAAGGTGAGGACAAGACCTATCTGGTCTTGAGGATCGTCGCTCAGAACGACCTGGTCGTCCGGGTCCCCGCGTGCAACCTCGATCTCGTCGGCGTGCGTGACGTCGTGGATCAGGCCGGCCTGGAGCGCGTCTTCGACGTGCTGCGCGCGCCGCACACGGAGGAGCCGACCAACTGGTCGCGACGCTACAAGGCGAACCTGGAGAAGCTGCACTCCGGTGACGTGCTGAAGGTGGCAGAGGTCGTCCGCGACCTGTGGCGCCGGGAACGTGACCGCGGTCTGTCCGCCGGTGAGAAGCGGATGCTGGCGAAGGCTCGCCAGATCCTCGTCTCCGAGCTGGCGCTGGCCGAGCACACCAACGAGGACAAGGCGGAAGCCATCCTCGACGAGGTTCTCGCCTCCTAACACAGTCCGATGAGTAGCGCGGTCGTGATTCCCGCGGCCGGGCTGGGGCTGCGGCTTGGTGGTGAGACACCGAAGGCATTTCGAGAGGTCGGTGGCGATTCGCTGCTGGTCCACGCGGTGCGTGGCCTGAAGGCAGCGACCGCCGCCGACCTCGTCTGCTTCGTGGTCGCCGTACCGCCTGGCGCCGAGGATGCCGTCGGCAAGGAACTCGAGCCGTACGTCGGTGCCGCCCGGCTGATCGTGGTCGCGGGCGGGGCCGAGCGGCCGGACTCCGTACGGGCTGCCTTGGACGTGCTGCCCGTGGACGGGATCGACTGCATCCTGGTGCACGACGCCGCGCGGGCGTTCGTACCGGTCGACGCGATCGAACGCGTGGTCGCGGCGGTACGGGCCGGCGCGGAAGCTGTCGTACCGGTGGTGCCGGTGACGGACACGATCAAGGTGGTCGGACCCGGCGGCGAGGTCGTCGACACGCCCGACCGGTCGACGTTGGTCGCCGTACAGACGCCGCAGGGGTTCGCCCCGGAGGTACTGCGTCGCGCGCACGCCGCGGGTGCCGACGCCGGGGTGACCGACGACGCGATGATGTGCGAGCGGATGGGGGTCACGGTGCACACCGTCGAGGGCTCACCGGACGCCTTCAAGGTCACCCGCCCACAGGATCTCCTGCTGGCCGAGGCGCTGCTCGCGGAGAGGCGGACGTCGTGAAACTCCCACGCGTCGGCAACGGCATCGACGTACACCCGCTGGAGCCCGGCCGCCCCATGTGGCTCGCCGGGCTGCTCTGGCCGGACGAGCCTGCCGGCTTGTCGGGGCATTCGGACGGTGACGCGGCGGCGCACGCGATCTGTACGGCGCTGCTCACCGCGGCCAAGCTGGGTGACCTGGGGTCGAACTTCGGAACCGCCGAGCCGGAGTGGGCCGGTGCGGCCGGAATCGCGCTGGTGGCGGAAGCGGCCCGCCGGGTGCGCGCCGCCGGGTTCGAGATCGGCAACGTCACGGTGCAGATCGTCGCCAACCGTCCGCGCATCGGCACCCGCCGCGAGGAGGCCGAGAAGGTCCTCTCCGCCGCCTGCGACGCCGAGGTATCGGTCAGCGCCGCAACCACCGACGGCCTGGGCTTCCCCGGCCGCGCCGAAGGCATCGCCGCCATCGCCACAGCCCTCGTCTACTAACCCGCCCCGCCCCACCCCACCCCACCCCACCTCTCGTCCCCGCGGTCGCTTGCCGACTTTGAGAAGCCACCGACCATTCTTGAGGCGATATCGTGGTTGGTGGCTTCTCAAAGTTGGGTGGGGGAGACGGGGTCGGGGGAGAAGCGGGCGGCTCGGGGGTCGAGTTCGTTGCCGAATCGCTGGGTGAGTGGGCCGTAGAGTTCCGGGCGGCGGCCGCGGAGCCAGCGGCGGCCGGTGGACAGGGGGACCAGGTCGAGGTCCAAGTCGGCCAGTACGACCGACTCGGCGGGGACGGGTGTTTCCGCGACGATCCGGCCGTACGGGTCGAGGATCATGCTGTTGCCGGTGCGGACCTCGTCGTCGTCGCGGCCGACTCCGTTGCTGAAGAGAACGAACAGGCCGTTGTCGTGGGCACGCGCCGGCAGCCAGCGCAGCAACCACCCGCGCCCGTTCGGCCCGTTGAACGCGGCCTCGACCGCCGCCGGATCAGCTAGTCGGTTCTCCCACAAGGACAGCGGGATCGGCTTCATGCCGTACGGGCTGCGGGAGTCCGTCCCACCGGTCTGATGCGGCGCGATCAGGACCGTTGCACCGAGCAACGCCGTGATCCGGACGTTCTCGACCAGGTTGTTGTCCCAGCAGATCAGCACCCCGGCCCGGAATCCCCACGGCGTGTCGAAGACCGTGTACGACGACCCGCTCGCGATCGCCTCGTGTTCGAACGCATGCAGCTTCCGGTGCACGTGGACCCGCCCGTCCGGCAGACAGACGGCGTAGGAGTTGAACAACACGCCGTCGGCAACTTCCAGGAACCCGACGCCGATCCCCACCCGGAGCTCAACAGCCAGCGCGAGGACCCGCCTGACCAGCGGCCCGTCGGCAGCCTCGGCAAGTGAGTGCAGCCGGGCGGTGGTCTGCCGCCGCAGATGCCAGTACCCGAGCAGACACATCTCCGGGAACACCACCAACCTCGCGCCATCCTGAGTCGCCTCCCGAGCCAATCGCTCGACCGTGGCGAGGTTGGCGGCCGGGTCGTCACGGACTGGTTCGAACTGGACAACCGCTGCGCGAAAGGACGTCATACCCCCATCGAAACGCCTGGCGACCCATGACGTCCAATGACTGTTTGCGCCGATTCCATATCCTGAGGTTATGGATCTCCGGCTGCTCCGAGCGTTCGTCACGGTGGCCAGGCTGCGGAACTTCGGGGCCGCGGCGACCGAGTTGTCGACCAGTCAGCCTGCGCTGACGAAACAGATCCAGGTCCTCGAGCGCCGGGTCGGTGCCGTGCTGTTCAGCCGCGGCCGGCACGGGGCCCGGCTGACCCAGGCAGGAGAGCTGTTGCTTGCTGACGCTCTGGAGTTGCTGGAGCGGTCCGAGGCGTTCGAACGGCGGGCCGCGCAGGTCGCGTCCGGGACCGAAGGCTCGCTGGCGATCGGCTTCGGGTTGTCCGGGATCGAGCTGGCCCCGCGGGCGGTGGCGCTGTTCCGCAGCCGGTGGCCCGGAGTGACGATCTCGCTCGAGGACCTACCGTCCGCGGTGCAGTGCGAGCGGTTGCTGGCGGGCAGCCTGCAGATCGGGTTCGTACGCCTGCCGGCACCGGCAGGGCTGGAGCATCTCCGGTTGCGCCGCGACCGCCTCACCCTCGCCGTAGGGGCTGATCAGACCCTGCCGCGGGACCTCGTCAGCTGGATCGACGCGCGCCCGCTGGTCCGGCTGACCCCGGCGCGCGGTCCCGGGCTGACGGCCCAGATCAACAGCCTGTACGCCGAACTTGGTTGCCATCCGCAAGTACTCCAGGAGGCCGGCGACCTGCAGACCGTCCTCGCCCTGGCCGCCGCCGGCGTCGGCCCGGCCGTCGTACCGCAGACCGCCGAACGGATCGCACCGCCGGAGCTCCGGCTGGTTCCGCTCCCGGGCCGTGCCGCGACCTGGTGGACCGGCGCCGCGTGGGCCACTCGTACCCCACTCACCGAACGCTTCGTCAAAGTCGCCGCCGAGGTGGCCAGGACCTAAGGACCGGACGAGAACCCCGGCTTCACGACATGCTTGACCTGGCCGTGCAGTCGCTTCCGGTTGTAAGCCGCAGTGCCGACGATGCCTGCTGCGCCGAGGAGGGCGAGGCCGCCGCCGATCGATTCCGTGGTGAGGTTCTCCTGGCCGACGTACTGCGGTTGGAGGACTCCATGCGGGTCGACGACGACCTGCACGTTTCCGTTCGGGAACTCGTGCAGGCCGTGCTTGTGGAAGTCGTAGCTGTGTCCGTCCGGGCAGTCCGCGGTGAAGTCGGTGACCGCGAACCCGTCCCAGCCGCGGACCCGGCAGCTGATCGTCTTGCCCACGATGTGCAGCCCGATCGGCGTCGGCAGCATCAGGAACGGTACGGCGGCCAGCCCGCAGGCCGCCGCTCCGTAGAAGCTGAAGTTGCCACCACCCAGCGTCGCGATGCCGATGGCAAAGAACACCACACCCATGATCATCACGAGCGCCGCCAGCACGACATTGTGCGGCGGGAGCGCATCCAACGCGCCGGCGGTGACGAAGAGCGTCAGCCCGAGCAGGATGTACCGCCAGGTCGGGCCGTGCGGTGACCCCAGCCGCCGCAGGTGCCGTCCGGCGATGATCGTGACCGCGATGATCAACGACACCCCACCGAAGAACTCCAGCGGCACGTACCTCATCAGCGTTTCCGAGGCAGTGGCGGCAGCTCGTACGAGTCCAGCCAGGCGGCGAGCAGGTGCCGGAGCACCTCCTCGTCCGGGCTGAACCTGGTGGCCAGGGCAATGAAATCCGTCGTGGTCACCGACCCGTGCCGATGCTCCTTCGTCCAGGTCCGGAGCAGTTCGAAGAACGCGTCGTCACCCAGGTGCTTGCGCAGCACGTGCAAGGTGATCGCGCCGCGTTTGTAGAGCCGGTCGTCGAACATCAGCTCCGGCCCCGGATCCGACAGCATCAGGTCCTGCGGCAGGCCTTTCAACCGTGTATGAGCCTTCGCGACCTGCTGATCGGCCGTCAGCCCGCGCGACTCCTCCGACCACAACCACTCGGCGTAGCAGGCGAAGCCCTCATTCAGCCAGATGTGCTGCCAGTTCGACGGGGTCAGGCTGTTCCCGAACCACTGATGCGCGAGCTCGTGCGCGACCAGCCGCTCGGAGCCGCGCCGCCCGTCCAGGTGGTTGCTGCCGAACACCGAGATGCCCTGCGCCTCCAGCGGGATCTCGAGCGGGTCGTCGGTCACCACGACCGTGTACCCGCCGAACGGGTACGGCCCGAACTGCCGGCAGAACAGCTTCATCATGTCCTGCTGCCGCCCGAAGTCGTACCGGAACTCGCGGATCTGCCCGCCCGGCAGCGCACCACGGATCGTCACCGGCGTGGCCGCCAGGTCGACCTCGTCGTACCGGCCGATCTGCACGGTCGCGAGGTACGTCGCCATCGGCGCCGCCTGGTCGAACACCCACGTCGTCCGGCTCGCCTTCACCCGCCGCGAGACGAGCCGTCCGTTCGCGACCACCTGGTACGGCGAATCGGTGGTGATCGAGATCCGGTAGTGCGCCTTGTCGCCGGGGTGGTCGTTGCACGGGAACCAGGTCGCCGCGCCGCTCGGCTGACTGGCGACGATCACGCCCTCGGTCAGCTCCTCCCAGCCGAGCTCGCCCCATGGGCTGTCCTCGGGCCTGGGGTTGCCGTTGTACTGGACGTCGACGGTGAACTCGGCGCCGTCCGGGATCGTGGTCGCGGGCGTGATGTGCAGCTTGCCGGCGCGATGGGCGTACCGCTGCGGGCGGCGGCCGTTCACCGCGACCTTCGACACGCGCAGCCCGGACAGGTCGAGGCTGAACCGGGACAGCGCCTGGGTCGCGAACGCCGTGATGGTGGCCTTGCCGGTCAGCCGGTTGCTGCTGACCCGGTAGTCGAGGTCGAGCTCGTACGACTCGACCTTGTAGTCGGTGCTTCCGTGGCTGGGGACATAGGGGTCAACCATCAGCCCTGCCAAGGAGCGATCGGGTTCCCAGCCCAGCGCGTCCCGGCCGGCACACCTTCACCACGCATGACGAGAGACACCGGGCCGATGGTAGCGCCTGCTCCGAGGCCGGCGGCCGGAAGGACGATGCCATGCGGCCCGAGCGTTGCCCCGGGCCCGAAGGTGACTGTGTTCATGGAGAGAACTCGATCATGAAAAAGGTGCGTCTGCAGCACACAACCGCGATTCACCGTGGCGCCGTCGCCCAGGGTGATCAGATCCGCCTCCGGCAACCAGTACGTCTCGCACCAGACGCCCTTGCCGATCTTCGCTCCGAGTGACCGCAGCCAGAGGTTCAGCACCGGCGTACCTGCGGCGGCGTTCGCGAACCACGGCGCGGCGACCAGTTCGACGAAGCTGTCGACGACCTCGTTGCGCCACACGAACGAGCTCCAGAGCGGGTACTCGACCGCGCGGGTGCGGCCGACGATCAGCCACTTCGCGACCGTCGCCATCCCGCCCGCGACCGCGCCCGCGGCCAGGATGACCGCGCCGGAGAGCAGCACGGCGGGCCACGGGCCGAGCCAGATGTCCAGCGCCTGCAGCCCGAACAGCACGCCCAGCGCGATCAGCACCGTGCACATCATCGGCACGAAGCGGCACAGCTCGACCAGCGCCCGGGCGACCTTCAGCTTGTACGGCGGGTTGTACGTACGGCTCTGGTCACCCGAGACGGCCTGCCGGCGGAGCTTCACCGGCGGGGAGCCGAGCCACGACGTACCGGCCTTGGACTTCTTCGGGGCTGCGGACAGCACCGCGACCAGGCCGTTCTTCGGGACGCTTCGCCCGGGAGCCGTCATCCCCGAGTTGCCGAGGAACGCGCGCTTGCCGACCTTCGCGCCGGCCACGTGGAGCCAGCCGCCACCCAGCTCGTACGACGCGATCATCGTGTCGTCGGCCAGGAACGCGCCCTCACCGACGGTGGTCATCTTCGGCAGCAGCAGTACCGTCGACGCCTCGACGTCGCGGCCGATCTTGGCGCCGAGCGCCCGCAGCCACCACGGCGTCAGCAGGCTCGCGTACAGCGGGAAGAGCAGCGTACGGGCCGAGTCGAGGAGCCGCTCGGTCGCCCAGACCTGCCAACCGATCCGGCTGCGGACCGGGTAGTGACCGGGCTTGATACCGATGCCGAGCAGCCGGACACCGATCAGCGTGAGCACCGCGATCGTCACGAAACCGACGACTGTCATCAGCGGGACCGCGCCGAGCGCGTGCATCGCCGCGTCGCCAAGGGTCTCGGTACCGCGCAGCGCGTGCCCGAGGACCGCGAACGCCGCGACGGCGCCGGCTACCGGGATCAGCGACATGATCGCGGACTGGGCGCCGTACGCCGCGACCCACCACGGCGCGCGGTTCGGGCGGTGGTCCGGCCACGGATGCCGCGCGCGGCCGATCCGGGACGCGGGCGAACCGGACCAGCGCTCGTTGTCCGGGACCTTGCCGGAGACGGCGGAACCGGCCATGATCTCGGCGCTCCGGCCGATCTCGGTACCGGGGAGCAACGTACTGCGGGATCCGACGACCGCGTCGGCGCCGACGGAGACCCGGCCGACGTGCAGCTGGTCGCCATCGGTCCAGTAGCCGGCCAGGTCGACCTCGGGCTCGATCGAGGCGCCGCGGCCCATCGTGAGCATGCCGGTGATCGGCGGGAGCGTGTGCAGGTCGACGCCGCGGCCGATCTTCGCTCCGAGCGCGCGGGCGTAGTACGTGATCCAGGGCGCGCCCGCGAGGTTCGCGGCGCCGGCGGCGTCGGCGAGATTCTCGGCCGCCCACAGCCGGACGTGCACGTTGCCGCCGCGCGGGTACGTACCGGGCTCGAGCCCCCGCAGCAGGATCCGCGCCCCGACAACGGCGATGCCCATCCGGCCCGCCGGGCTGATCAGGATCAGCCAGCCGGCCAGGATCCACCACCACGACACGGTCCGCGCCCACGGCAGCGGGTCGATCAGCGTGGCGAGCAGGTTGTTCAGCGTGAACAGGTAGACCAGCCAGCGGACGCCGACGACCGTCTGCAGGATCAGCGTCAGCGCGGTCTGGAGGAGCTGCGTGCCCTTCGGCGTCGGCCGGATGTCGCGCAGATCGACCGGCTCCAGCGCCGCGGGCTGGAAGTCGTCGAGCCGCTCGGCCAGCGCGCCGAGCCGCGGGTACTCGTAGATGTCGCCGACGGTGACCTCGGGGAACTTCTCCCGCAGCGCCGACACCAGCTGCGCCGCGGCCAGGCTGCCGCCGCCGTGCAGGAAGAAGTCGTTGTCGGCGCCGGTCACCTTCGCGCCGAGGACCTTCGTCCAGCGCTCGGCCAACCACCCGGCCGTACCGTCGAGGTCCGCGGCAGGGCCGTCGGTGTCCATCCCCGGCAACGGCCAGGGCAGTGCGTTGCGGTCGACCTTGCCGGACGTCCGGGTCGGCAGCGTGTCCACGATCGCGAGCAGCGGTACGAGCGCCGCCGGCAGTTCCTCCCGCAGTCGCGCCGTGGCCTTGGCGTTGTCGAAAGTGTTCGGGTCCTCAGGTACGACGTACCCGACGAGGAGCTGGTTACCCGCGGCGCTGTTCCGCACCGCGGCCGCGGCGCCGCTGACGCCGGGCAGTGCCTGCAGTGCGGCGTCCACCTCGCCGAGCTCGATCCGCCGGCCGCCGAGCTTGACCTGCTCGTCCGCACGGCCCTGGAACAACAGGCCCAACGGGTCGGACCGCACCAGGTCGCCACTGCGGTACGCACGTTCCCAGCCGAGCGCCGGCATCGGCGCGAACTTCTCGGCGTCCTTGACCGGGTCCAGGTAGCGCGCCAGGCCGACGCCGCCGATGATCAGCTCCCCGATCTCGCCGTCTGCGACTTCGTTGCCTGCGGCATCTACAACGGCGAGGTCCCAGCCGTCCAGCGGAAGGCCGATCCGGACCGGGCCCTCACCGGTCAGTTGCGCGGCGCACGCGACCACGGTCGCCTCGGTCGGGCCGTACGTGTTCCAGACCTCGCGGCCCTCGACCGCGAGCCGTTCGGCCAGCTCCGGCGGGCAGGCCTCGCCGCCGAAGATCAGCAGCCGGACCTGGTCCAGTGCGTCGGCCGGCCAGAGCGCGGCCAGCGTCGGCACGGTCGAGACGATGGTGATGCCTTGGGCAACCAACCACGGCCCGAGGTCCATACCGGTACGGACCAGGGAGCGGGGCGCGGGCACCAGGCAGGCGCCGTGCCGCCAGGCCAGCCACATCTCCTCGCAGGACGCGTCGAACGCGACCGACAGACCGGCCAGCACCCGGTCGTCGGGGCCGATCGGCTCGTCCTGCAGAAAGAGGCGGGCCTCGGCGTCCACGAACGCGGCCGCCGAACGGTGCGTGACCGCGACACCTTTCGGTACGCCGGTCGATCCCGACGTGAAGATCACCCACGCGTCGTCGCCCGGCTCCGGCCCGGTGCCCTTGGGTTCGGTCGTACTCGACGCGTCCATCCGCGCGGAGTACGGGTAGTCGAAGGCGCCGTTCGCGGCCTCGTTGTCCATCGGCTCGGGCTGCGGACGCGTGAGGCTGAGCGCGAGCTCGTCGCCGACC
This sequence comes from Kribbella sp. NPDC031520, assembly GCF_055580825.1. NCBI lineage: Bacteria > Bacillati > Actinomycetota > Actinomycetes > Propionibacteriales > Kribbellaceae > Kribbella > Kribbella sp. NPDC031520. Next base: position 813,381 of record NZ_JBVIKS010000003.1, on the reverse strand, counting down.
GTGGCCGCGACGTCGGCCTCGCCGAAGACCAATTCGGCGCGTTCCTCCGGGTCGTCGGCGTCGACCGGTACGTACGCCGCACCCGCCTGCAGGGTGCCGAGAATCGCGACGTACAGGTCGTTGTGCCCGGACGAGATCCGGATCCCGACCTTGTCGCCCGGCCCGATCCCGGCGGCCGTCAACCGGCCGGCGAACTTGGTGGTCTGCACCAGCAGTTCGCGGTAGCTGAGGCTGACGCTGCCGTCGTCCAGCGCCGGCTCGTCGGCGTATCGGGCGGCCGTCTCTTCGAGTACGTCCACCAACGTCCGCGCGGCCGTCGCCAACTCCCCGCGTCGCAACGTCACGGGCGGATACTACGCCGCTCAGTTACCGTTTCGATAACCCGAAGCAAACACGTGGGGACGTCCATCAACCCCACTGTGCGTTGCGGACAAAGGCCTTGAAGGACCGGGCGGGTCGGTCGAGCGCTTGTTGTACGTCGGTGGTGGGTTCACCGCCGAGCGCTCCGAGAATGGCGGCGAGCAGCTCCGCTCCGGACCGCGGAACACCTTGGGCGACTTGCTGTTCGACGTACGCCGCCGGGTCGATCGCGACGTACTCGACGGGTCGGCCCGCGTCGCTGATGTGTTTCGCCGCTTCGGTGAAGGTGATGGCTTCGGGGCCGGTTCTGCGCGAACCAGTTGGGGTGCAGGATCGTCCACTCTTCCGCATTGCGCACTGCCTGCTCGGCCGTGTGCAGCGGGTGATTCGGGTCGGATGCACGAGAGGCCGACAGCAGGACGAGACGCCGTACGCCGGCTGCGAGCGCGGTCCCGGCGAACCGCGCGAGGCGTCCGCCGGGGCGGATGGTCGGCTCCATCAGGTACGCCGCGGTGATGCCGCCGAGGTCCCAGGTGGCCGGGTCGTCGAGGTCGAGGTGTACGTCGGCGCCGGTGCGGGCCGCCGTACGGACGTCGTGGCCCGCGGTGCGGAGGCGGTCGGCGATGCGGCGACCGGTGGTGCCGGTGCCGCCGAGGATCAGGTACTTGTGCATGACGTCCAGCCAACAGCCGACGGCTCGGACGATACATGGTTGCTCGTCGCCGATGTCTTTGTGATCGTCTGAGTGTGCACGTTCTGAGCGACTTGCTGCAGCGGGCACAGGCGACGGATGCGCTGGTCCGGCAGATCATCGCGCGCGGGCCGTGGTCGGTGACGTACGCCGACGCACCGTCGCTGTCGGTCGTCGCGACGCTCGGCGGTAGTGCCTGCCTGCGGCTGGACGACGGCGTACCGCGGACGCTCGCGGCCGGGGACATCGCGCTGATCGCCGGCGTCGGCAGCTACACGATCGCGGACGATCCGGAGACCCCGGCGTACTACGTGATCCGTGACGGGCGGAAGCACACCGTGGCCGGTGATCCGGTCGAGTGGCGGGAGTACCTGGCGCCACGGACGTACGGCGACGGTCTGCCGGGCGCGACCACGATGGTCAGAGGCGCGTACGACCTACGTGGTGGCGTGGGCGACCGGCTGTTGGCACTGCTACCTCCGTTGGCTGTCGTGTCTGCTACACCTCGGACCCGTCCGGCCTTGGACCTCCTCACTGCTGAGGTGGCCCGCGAAGAGCCGGGGCAGGACGCCGTACTTCGCAGGCTCCTCGACTTCGTGCTGGTGCTCGCATTGCGCGCCTGGTGCGCCGGGCCCGAGGCCCTCCCGTCCTCAGCGTCGCCTTCAAGCGCGCCTACAACCATCCACCCACCGCCTGGCGCGACAGGTAGCGGGTCACTTCACCAGGTCGGCCGGTACCGCGAAGGTGTCGCACGCCTTGTTCTCGCCGACGTTGAAGCCGTTCTGGATCCAGAACCCCTGACTGGTCGCCAGACCGTGCGTCCGCTCGTCCTCCGGCGTGTCCGGCGACTCACCGAAGCTGTTGCTGGACTGTTCCTTGAACTCGTCCAGCCGATTGGTCAACGGGTACGACTTCGCGACCGCCCGGCTGAACACCCCGCCGAAACAGGAGGCCTGCAGTTCGTTCCGCCGCGAGCTCTCCAGCTTCTGGTCCGGGTGGTCCTGCAGGTAGACGGCCCGCGCGTAGAAGAGCCCGGTCACGCCCTGGACGTGGTGGCCGTACTCGTGCGCGATCGTCATCAGGTACGCCAGGTCCTCCTTCGGCCCGAACGCACGGTCCATCTGCTTCACGTCGACGTACATGATCTGGTTGCCGTAGCAGTAGAACGCGAGGACCCTGCCGGACAGCGGCTCGAAGTTGCCGCAGGCCGTCTGTACGGGCTTGTCGAACACGACCAGGCCCGGGTCCGGCTTGTCCTGGCCGAGTTGGTGGAAGATCGGGCGCCAGGCGTCGTTCAGACACTTGAAGAGGCGCTGGTAGTACACCTTCTGCGCGGCCAGACCTCCGGAGCCCAGGTCGGCCGCCGGGCAGTTCTGCTCGGGCAGAGGGCCGGTGTGGTAGACCTCCGCGTTCAGCAGGTAGTCCTCAGCGGTGCCCTTCTGCGGGTTGGTCGTCGGAGACGGCACGATCGACGGACCGGTCACCTTGGGCTCTTCAGGGCCGTTGGCGGTGGCCGTGCCACCACTTGTCCACAGCACGACCGCCATGATCGCGGCTGCGATACCGATGAACACGAGCAGCGAGAAACCGAGCAGAACCAGCCGGAACGAGCTGTTGCGCCGAGGCGGTGGCTGGAAGCCGTTGAAGTGGCCAGGGCCGCCGTACTGTTGCCACTGCTGGCGTTGACCCTGTTGTGACGGCCACTGCGCTGCCTGCGGTGGTGGCAGGACACCAGGCGGCGGGCCGAGCGGCCGAGGGCTTCGCGGGCCCTCCTGCTGACTCTGCTGCTGGCCACCGTAGCCGTACGGGCTGCTCACAGCTCTGGCCTCCACGTGGTTGTCGGTCGAGTTCGCTGCGCGAACCGGCACGAGACTACCCTCGACCCATGTCACCGAAGCGCCGCCTCCTTCCGGCTGCCCTCCTGATCTCCCTGACCGCCCCGGTCGCAGGCCTGTTCGTTGCCCTCGGCCCGGTGTCCGCGCAGGCGGCCGTCCGTGCGGACGACCAGATCACGGCGTACACGGCGGACGCGACCCTGAGCAAGGACGGCAAGCTGCAGGTCAAGGAGTCCGTCGACCTGACCCCCGGGGGTTCGACGTTCAGCCGGACGCTGGCCACCCGCGTCCGCTCCGACTCCGAGCGCGACCGGACGTACGACCTCACCGACGTGTCCGCGACGGTGAACGGCCAGCCTGCGCAGGGCTTCCAGAACCAGAGCGTCGACGACGGACGCAAGCTGACGCTGAACGTCTCCGGGCCGTCCAAGATCGTCTACAGCTACACCGTGGACAACGTGGTCTCCGACTCGGTCGACGGTCGCGAGGTGAGCTGGCCGGTCCTGCAGGGCTTCGGCGTGGCGATCCCCCAGGCGAAGCTGAACATCAGCGTCCCGTTCGCCACCTGGGTGACCTGCTTCGCCGGCCGTAGCGGCTCGAGCATGCCGTGTACGACGTCGCAGCTGGGGGAGTCAGCCGAGCTGGAGATCCAGCAGAACGGCGTACCGGCCGCCGGCCGGGTGACGTTCCTGACCGGGCTCAGCGACCAGGCCAACGTCCAGCCCAACGCGAAGTACTCGACCCGCTGGTCGCTCGGCCGGGCCTTCACCGCGGACTCCACCACCGTCGGACTGGCCGTCCTCGTGTTCGGGATCGGGCTGCTCGGCTCGGCCGGCCTGTGGTTCTTCCGCGGGCGGGACGCGGCGAAGGTCGGCGACGGTGCGCCGGAGCGACCGGTGCTGGACGGCAACGACGGTCCGCAGTTCGCTGCGCCGGACGGTATCCGCCCCGGCCAGGTCGGCACCGTGGTGGACGAGTCGGCCGACGTCGTCGACATCACCGCGACCCTGCTGGACCTTGCCGTACGCAACTATCTGACGATCGTCGAGCAGCCGCGCGACTCGCACTTCGGCAAGCTGGACTGGGAGCTGCGGCGGCTGCACCCGGGCGGCCCGGAGCTGCTCGCCTACGAGAAGGCGCTGCTGGACGCGGTGTTCGCGGACGGCGACACGGTCCTCGTCTCCGCCCTCGGCCCCTCGCTGCGGCCGCGGCTCAACCTCGTCCGCGAGCAGCTGTACGCCGATGTCGTAACGCAGGGCTGGTTCAACAACCGCCCCGACGCGGTCCGGAACCGGTGGACGACGGCGGGTGTGGTCCTGCTCGGTGCGGGCGTCGTACTGACGATCGTGCTGGCCGTCGTCAGCAAGTTCGCACTGGTGGGCTTCGCGGTGATGGCTGCCGGTCTGGTACTCGCGCTTGTCGGTCAAGCGGCTCCGGCCCGTACTGCGCGCGGCGCCGCCGTACTGGGACGCGTGGCCGGTCTGCAGCACTACCTGGCCAACGAGTCGTCGGCCGATCTGCCCGAGAGCCACCGGCTCGAGTTCGCGTCCCGATGCCTGCCGTACGCGGCTGTTCTTGGGCTGACCGAGAAGTGGGCGCTGGAGATCGCCGCCACCGATGACGACGACGACCCGGACGCGGGCATCGGCTGGTACTCCGGCCCGGAGAACTGGCACCTGTCCGACATCGGTGAGTCGCTCAGCAACTTCGTGACGTCCTTCGGCGGCTCGCTCACCACGGCCCGCCGCCTGTTCGGCTGACGGGCAAACAAGAAGCCCAGCCCATCCACAGCGGATGGGCCGGGCTTCTTCTTGTTTCAGTTGATCCGTACGTCGGCTGCGGTGAAGGTGTTGCAGGAGTCGGGCTTCTTGTTGTTGAAGCCGGTGACCGACCACTGGTAGTTGCTCACCCGGTTGCCGTGGTCGTGCACCCGCGGACGCGCGTAGTCGTCGCCCATGTGCGCGATCAGTACCTTCCAGGTCGCCAGCAGCGGGCCGCTCATCGGGATGAACGCCGCGTTGGCGCCCAGGTACACCGCGCCGAGACAGGTCGCCTGCAGCTCGCGCCGGCGGCTCTCGGCCAGCTGCTGGTTCGGCGACATCGACTTCTGCCTGGTCAGCGACGAGGCGAGGATCCCGCTGAGCTTCTGGATGTGGTGGCCGTACTCGTGCGCGAACGTGTTCAGCATGATCGCCCGCGCGTACACCGGGTTCCGCGTGTAGGCCTGGTTGTCGACCGTGAACGGCAGGTAGATCGTCTCGTTCGCCGGGCAGTACGCCGCGCGGACACTGCGCTGCATGCCGCACGGGGAGGAGAACTTGCCGACGTAGACGACCGCCTTCGGGTTGCGGAACGGCAGGTTCGCCTTCTTCATCGCCAGCCACCAGGTGCGGTTCAGGCAGGGGAGGAGACGGTTGTAGTACTGCTGTGCGGCCGGGACGGTGACCGGCGCGAACGGCGGCTCGGCACACTTCGACGCTGCTACCGCGCCGATCGTGTACAGGCGGCTGCCCTTCACGACCTCGTCCACCGTCGGGCCGCGCGGGGCCGCCGGGGTCGAGGAGGACGACGGGGTCCCGGACGGTGCCGGGGACTCCGAGGCCGGTGCGGTCGGGGTCTGCTTCGCCTCCGCGTCACCACCGCCGATGCTGCGCACGATGAGCGTGATGCCGGTGCCGAGGACGAGGACGGCGAGCGCGACCAGGCCGATGAGCAGCGGGCGGGTCAGCTTCTTCTTCTTGCGGCGACGGCCGCCCGGAGGCTGTGGGATCGGGATCGGCGGGTACTGCCAGGTCGGCGCCTGGTGGACGGGCTGTCCCATCGGGCCGACCTGGCCCGAGCTGTTCTGCGGTGCCGAGTGGCGTCCGGCTGGCTGCTGTCCTTGGTTCTGGCCGGGCAGAGCATTACTCCACGGCGAGGCCGGCTGCTGCTGGCCACCTTGAGGACCCCACAGATAGGACCCCTCCGAGTGCGGCCCGGTCTGCGGCCGGGGACCTTGCTGCTGCGGCGGCGAAGCCTGCCAAGCACTCGACTCCGACTGCCCGCCGGTCTGTAGGGGCCAGGACTGATTCCCCCAACCCTGCTGCCCACCCCCCGACGAACCACCAGGCGCCTGCGGCCCACGCGCAGGAGAACCGCTCCCGCCGGACGAGCCCGCCTGCGGTCCAGCTGCGGGAGAGCTGCTCCCGCGGGACGAGCCCGCCTGCGGTCCAGGTGCTTGCGGTTGACGGGCCTGCGGCCCGGGTGCCGGTGCACCGCCTGCGCCACCCGGCTGCCACCCGCTCGGCTGTCCTGGCGCCGACTGCCACGAGCCCGGTCGGCTACCAGCCGACGGTGCTGGGCCTGCCTGCGGCTGTCCCTGGGGACCTGGCTGACCTGCGCTCGGCTGTGCCGAGCCCCAGGCGCGAGGCGCGCCTGCGCCCGACTGCCCGGAGCTGGGCGCGTGCTGCCCTGGCCCTGAGCGGCCTGGGCCTGGCTGGTTCGGGCCTGTGGGTTGTTCGGGTTGGTCGGGTTGGTCGGGGTGTTCCCGGCGGGTGGGGTCCCAGCCGCCGTCGAACCAGTTGTTGGCGGGGGCGTCGGACTGCGCCGGGTTCTGGAACTCACGCTTGGCCCCGGTGTCGCCGGTCCACCAGCTGGCGGACTGTCCGTCCGCGGGACCCGGCCGGCCGTCACCCGGCCCCTGCGGCCCCGCCTCGTTGTCCCGGGATCCGAACCAGCCGGTACTGGGCTCCTTGGGGCGGTCCGGCTGCGGGTCAGCCGGGTCGCCCGCGGGGGGCTGGTTCCTGTTGTCCGACATCGATGCTCCTCACGACCTTGCTGGGTGTAGCTCTGCAGCGCGTTGGTGGGGTGCCTTCAGCCGCTTCCCCCCTGCCAAATCTTGCCGAGTCATACTCTGCGCGATCCGGACCCACCAGGCTAGCTACTCCGGCCGGTCGATTCGCAGGAGACCGGGTGTGACCTTCTACTGGACCTTCGCCGGCGACGCCACCCAGGTGTTGCACACCCGCGGGTTACGCGCGTTGTAACCCCGAAGAGCCCAGTACTGGTGGTTGCCGGGGTCGCCGTGGTCGTTGTTCAGGTCGGTGACGTGACCGATCAGCCACCGCCACTGGTACTGCGCCTGTCCGGTCACGGGGTAGCTGTTGCGGTTCGACCCGATGAAGATGTCCGAGAAGCACGACGCCTGCAGCTCGAGCCGCCGGCTGTCCTGCAGCTCCATCTCGTAGTTCGGCCGCTCGTACCGGATCCGCGCGTACGCCTGCAGGATCCCCATGTTGTTCTGCACGTGGTGCCCGTACTCGTGGGCGATCTGGTGCAGCATCCACATCCGCGCCCAGATCTTCTGGTAGTCCTGCGGGTACCGGTTGTAGTTCCCCATGTCCTCGGTGAGGTTCATGTAGATCGTGTCGTTGGGGCCGCACATGAACGGCGGGCCGGAGTCCTCGTGCGTACCGCACGGTGACGACACCGACCCGCTGAACACGACCAGATGCGGCGCCCGGAACCGTCCGCCGGCCCTCGTCACGATCGGGGCCCATGCCCTGTTCAGACAGGCCAACAGGTTCCTGTAGTTGGCCTTCGCCCCGGCCACAGTGCTCTGCCGTGCCGAGGACTCCCTGCAGTGCACCGACGACATCACACCGGCCTTGTACAGGGCGTTCCGGGCCACCAGGTCGGTGTCACTGGGCCCGGGATTCGTCGTCGGCCTACTGGTCGTGGTCGACCGGCTGGCCGTCGGCTGCGGCGGCCGGGTGGTCGTGGTGGTCGGCTGCGTGGTGGGCACGTTCCGGGTCGACGGCGCTTCGGTGGGCTCGGTGGGCTCGGTGGGCTCAGTCGGCTCGGTCGGGCTGTACGACGACGTGGTGGTCGGCTCGGAGTACGACGCGTCGTGTCCCTTCAACGCCGACGACACTGCCTTGAGCGCAATGACCCCGACCACAAGAACGGACACCAGCACGAGTACGGCGATCAGCGGCCCGCGGCCCTTCTTCTTGGGCGGCCTGCCACCGGGCTGCGGGCCCCAGCCGAACTGCGGCTGCCCCTGCAACGGTTGGCCCTGGAACGGCTGCCCCTGGAACGGTTGCCCGGGCAATGGTTGCCCAGGGAAACCAGGCGGACCCTGGAACGGAGGCCCCTGCCGCGGCGGCCCCTGGTACGGGCCTTGCGGTGCGCCGTACCCCGGCCCCTGCTGCCACGGCTGAGGTGGCGGCTGCGGCGGGTACTGCTGACCGGGCGGTGGTCCCCATTGGTTGCCTGACACGCCCGAGACGCTACCGGAGCGCGGGCTCAACTTTCGGCAGTGGTCCGGTGCCCCGGTTGGTTGCCTGACACCCGCCAGACGCTAGGGTGCCCGGTGTCAACCTGACCCTCTTTCTACGGTGTGATTGGGCGATGCGTCTACGTCTCCTCGGGCTCTCCCTGTGTGCCCTCGGCCTGCTCGGCCTGTCCGCGGTCCCCGCGGGTGCGGCCGGAAGCGGTGCGACCGCCGATCCGGTGGTCACGAACTACGACAGTCAGGTCCGGGTGGAACGCGACGGCCTGCTCCGGGTCGCGGAGACCTGGAAGCTGAGCAACGTGAACGGGACCTTCACCCGGTTCATCGTCACCCGGGACCACCTGCCGGACGACATCGACCACGTGCAGCAGATCGGTGACCTGCAGGTCAAGGCCGGCGGCCAGGACAAGAAGGTCGACGTCAAGACCGACGGCGACGTCACGTCGATCGCCGTACCGGACGTCACGAGCAGCACGACGGAGCTCGACTTCACGTACACCGTGAAGGGCGCGGTCTCGAAGACCCTGGACGGCACCGAGGTGCAGTTCGCGCCATTGACCGGGATCAGCCTCCCGATCCAGAACGTGAACACGGTCTTCAGCGTCCCGGACGTCTCGCACGTGGCGTGCTTCGCCGGCCCGGTGAACAGCAACGTCCCGTGTTCGCTGGCGCAGATCGGCGAGACGGCCGGCCCGACGTTCCAGCAGAGCCAGCTGCCGCCGGGCAACACGATCCGGATGATCGTCGGCTTCCCGAAGGACCAGATCGCGGCGAACTCGATCGTCGAGTACCGGCACACCTTCAAGCGGGCGTTCTCCACCGACACGGCGCAACTGCTCACCGCGCTGCTGGTGCTGCTGCTCGGCGCGATCGCGCTCGGCGTGCTGTACCGGGTGCGCGGCCGCGACCAGGTCGACCCGCGCCGGGTCGTCCCGGCGTCGCTGTTCAGCCTCGGCACCGACGCGCGGATCGACTTCACGCCGCCGTCGGACCTGCGTCCGGGCGAGGTCGGCACGCTGATCGACGAGCGGATCGACCCGGTGGACGTGACCGCGACCATCATCGACCTGGCCGTCCGCGGCCACCTCACGATCACCGAGCTGGACCACAGCACGGAGTTCGCGCGGCCCGACTGGGAGCTGCGCCGGGTCAAAGGCGCCCCGTCGGAGGAACTCCAGCGGTACGAGAACGTGCTCATCCGGGCGATCTTCGGCGACGCCGACTCGATGCTGGTCTCCGAGCTCGGCAAGCAGGTCCGTGCGAACCTCGTCCAGGTCCAGGACGCGCTCTACGACGGTGTCGTGAAGCGCGGCTGGTTCACCGAGCGCCCGGACCGGACCCGCTCGCTGTGGGCGACGATCGGTATCGCCACCACCGTGGTCGGCGTGATCGCGACCGTCCTGCTGGCGCTGTTCTCGACCTGGGGTCTGCTCGGCGTCGCGATCACCCTGGTCGGTGTCGGCCTGCTCGTGGTCGGCCGCTACATGCCGGCCAAGTCCCCGGCCGCCGGCCGCGTACTCGGCCAGGTCGCGGCGATCCGCGGCGAGCTGCTGGAGATGGACGTCAGCGAGCTGCCGACCGACCAGCACGCCGAGCTCTGCTCCCGTGCCCTGCCGTACGCCGTCGTGCTCGGCGGCTCGGAGCGCTGGATCGACGCACTGGTCGCCACCGACACCACGCCGGACCAGGCCGACGAGGGCTTCCCCTGGTACCGCGGCCCGAGCGGCTGGCACCTGCAGTACCTGCCGGACTCGCTCCGCAACCTCACCACGAACCTGACGGGTGCGCTGTTCGCCCGCTGAGGTCATGAGCACAGAGCCCGCCACGCCGCCCGGCGCGGCGGGCTCTGCCGTTTACCAGTTGTGCTGCGGGTCGGAAGGCGCCGGAAGCGCTGTACCCGCCGGGTGGATCACGTAGACCAGCCCACCCGAGTGCGGAACCCATGCGTTCTCGAACGCGGTCCGGTCGTACGTCGTCCGCACCTGGTCGTTGCTGGCGATCAGGTGCGACGCCGGGTCGTTCACGACCACGTTGCCGTTCTGGTCGAACCCGACGATCACCATCAGGTGCCCGTTCGTCCCGTACCCGGCGCCGGGCAGGTCGCCCTTCTTGAACGACAGCGACGCCACCAGCGGGATCCCGGCCTTGATGAACTGCTCCGCCTCGGTCAGCGACCGCAGCCTCGTCACGAAGGCGTCGACCCCACGCGAGCCGGCGTACGCTGTGTTGAACGGCCAGTTGCCCGCGCCGTCGTACGAGTAGTCGAACACCGACCGCGCCGAGTGGTCGACCTGCGGATCGGTGTACGACGGATCGACCCAGGCGGTCTCGGCGGCGGTCGGCCCGGCGCCCCAGTAGTCCAGCACCATCGCGGTCGACGTCGCGGAGCACCACGCCTCACCGCCGCCGTCCCACTGCGGGTACTGCCCGATGTGCGTCTCCTGCGAGTAGGTCGGTACGTCGAGGACCAGGCCCTCCGCGCCGCCGAGGGGGCTCGCGGCAACCTTCTTGTCGGACGGCAGCTGGGAGGCCATCGCCCCGACGGAGCGGACCGTCGGCGCCTGTGTCGTCCCACTGAGCCGGTACAGCGTGACCTTGAGCCGCCACTGGTCCAGCCAGTGGCCGGTCGCGGCCTGGAAGGTGTCGACGGCAACGGATCCGTTCGCGTCGCCCTGGCTCGGTACGGACGTGCGGTGGATGTCGCCGGCGGTGGTGTCGTCACCGCCGGACCAGCGGCCCATCACGTACCACTTGGTCGTCGTACCGGTGTCCGTGACGCCGGCCATCGAGACCTCGACCCAGGTGCCGGGCGGGGTGGTCGCGTTCCAGGACGCGACCAGCTCGGTCAGACCGAACCCGGTGCTGACCTGCGGCGAGACCCAGCTCGTCTGGTCGTAGGACTTCGCGGTGCCGTCGCCGAACGGGTCGACGTACGACGTGGTGCCGGTCGAGGTGCCGAACGTGAGCGTGCCGTCGGCGACGGTGGTGCCGAACTGCTGGCCGGCCAGGAAGTCCTCGGTCGACGTCCAGGTCCGGTAGGCGATCTGTCGCGCCGAGGCGACCTTGACGGCTTCGCTCGGCAGGCTGCCGGCGCTGAGCACGACCACCCCGAGCATCAGGGCGGTGACGGAACGGGCGGAGGTCATACCTTCGACGTTAACCCCGACGGCAGTCGCTGTCACGATGTCGGCGCGGCGCCGGAAGAAACTTACGAACGCTTGTTCCATTCGTCGAAGAGCATGGCGAACACCAGCTCGTCGGTCCACTCACCCTTCAGGTACTCGTTCTTCACGAAGTGCGCCTCCTGGCGCAGCCCGAGGCGGTTCAGCAGCTTCACCGATCCGTCGTTGCGGGCGTCCAGCCGGGCGATGATCCGGTGCAGGCCGAGCTCCTCGAAACCCAGGCGCAGCAACTCGACCGCGGCCTCGGCGGCGTACCCGTGACCGTGCGACTCCGGGTGGAACACGTACCCGAGCTCGCCGGTGCGCTGCTCGGTGTTGTTCATGAACAGCGTGACCTCGCCGAGGTGCTGACCGGTGTCCCGCAGGATGACGGCGACGGTGAGCGCTTGACCGTCGGAGTCCATCGGGACATCGGCCAGCCGGCCGGTGAGGGCTTCCCGGACCTGCTCGGGCGTCCGTACGTCGTACAGCAGAAAACGTGTGACGTCCGGGTTCGACTGCAGCTTGAGCAGGTCGTCGTAGTCGTTCTCGACGTAGCGTCGAAGGATGAGGCGGTCGGTCTCGATCGGCAGTGCGTAGGTCACCGATCGAGACTATTCGACCGCCGCAACCCTTTACCCGTTGGCCAGTGCCTGCAGCCGGCTGTAGTCGCCGTTGAAGTGGCTCTGGTCGAGCGGCGACGACGTGTACTGCCAGAAGGTGTAGAACGGCCAGCCGCCCGGCAGTGTGCCCACCGTCGAGGAGTAGCGCGCGACCCACAGCGGGTTGGTCGAGTTGAACGCGGTGGTGTTACCGGTGCAGGTGCTCCACCAGTCGTAGTTGGTGTAGATCACCGCGTCGCGTCCCGTCCGGGACTTGTAGGTGTTGAGGAAGTCCCGGATCCAGCTCACCATCGAGGACTGGCTTAGTCCGTAGCAGGTGGCGCCGTACGGGTTGTACTCGATGTCGAGCGCACCCGGCAGCGTCTTGCCGTCCCCGGACCACCCGCCACCGCTACTGGCGAAGTAGCCCGCCTGGGTGGCGCCGCTGGAGGTGTTCGGAGTGGCGAAGTGGTACGCGCCGCGGATCATGCCGACGTTGTACGAGCCGTTGTACTGCTGGGCGAAGTACGGGTTCTTGTACGACGTACCCTCGGTCGCCTTCACGTACGCGAATCGCTTGCCTTGACCCCACCAGTACGACCAGTCGACGTTGCCCTGGTAGCTGGCGACGTCGATGCCTTCGACAACCGCTGTCGTGCTCATCGGCGACGCTGCGGTGCTGGTGGTGGTCTTGTTCTGCGTCCAGCCCATGTAGGCCTCGCCGGCCTTGGTGATGCCGTGCTGGCGGGCCAGTGGGGTGGGTTGGGGGGCGGTGCTTGCTTGGGCGGAGCCGACAGAGGCCAAGAGTAGGCCAAGCGTCACGGCGGCACCCGTGAAAAGGGCGGACTTCACGGTTCTCCTCCAGAGCGAGATGAGGGGCGGACAAAGCGCTCGGAGGAGTTGTTACCCAGGTTGGGAGGAAATCAACCCTTTACACCGCGCGTTCGGTGATCATTTACCGAACGTACGTCGGTGACGCCGTGAACGTGTTGCATGCGCGCGGGCTCCGGGTACTGAATCCGGCGTTCGCCCAGAGCGGGAGGATCACCCGGCTGCCGTGGTCGCGCTGGGTGCCGTACTCGTCGCCCTCGTGCGAGTGCAGGTACTCGAGCTGCTTCTTGAACGCACCGGAGATGCCGTAACTGCCCTTGTTCGACCCCATGAACACGTTGCCGAAGCAGGTCGCCTGGATCTCCAGCCGGCGGCTCATCTCCAGCGACTTGTCCCCGGTGTACTGGTACGCGAGGTTTTCCTCGGCCGCGAGGATCCCGACCATGTTCTGCACGTGGTGCCCGAACTCGTGCGCCACGGTGTCGGTCATCTCGGCCCGCATCCACGCCATCGCGTAGCTGTCGTTGCGGTACTGCTGGTACAGCTTCACGTCATCGCCGGCATCCATGTAGATGGTGTGGTTCGAGCCGCAGTAGAACGAGCTCGGCGCATTGCCGCTGCACGGGGTCGACACGGTCCCCGAGAACGCCACCAGCTTCGGCGCGACGAATCGGCCGCCGGACATCGTGACCTGCTTCGGCCAGGCCCTGACCAGACAGGTGACCAGATTCGCGTAGTACTTGCGGGCGGTCGCCACGGTACTCGGGCGGGCGCCGGACTCGCGGCAGCCGACCGGCGCCATCACGCCGGACTTGTAGATCTTGTTCTTGGCAGCCATGTCGATGTCCGACGGCTCCGCCGGGGTGGTCCGGGTCGCGCTCGGCTGGGTCGTCGTCGTGGTGGTCCTGGCCGGCTGCGTCGGCCGGGTGGTGGCCGGGGCGGACGTCGTCGCAGGGTCGGTCGGCTGCTCCGTCGGCTGCTCCGTCGGCTGCTCGGTGGGCTGCTCGGTCGGGTTCTCGGTCGCCGTGGGCTGCGGTTGGGTGTATGTGTCGTCGCTGTTGTGCTTCAGGACCGCGCTCACCAGGAACAGGCCGACCGCCCCGAAGACCAGCACGATCGGTACGACGATGAAGACAGCCTTGCTGCGCTTCTTCTTGGGCGGAGGCGGCGGGTAGCCGTTGCCCCCGAAGCCGAAGCCCGGGCCTTGCGGTGGTCCCCAGTTCGGCTGGCCGTACTGCGAGGGGCCGTCGAACTGCTGCGGCGGCGGGCCGGGGTACTGCTGCGGGTATTGCTGTGGGTACTGCTGCGGCGGCGGATACTGCCCTGGCGGCGATCCGTACGGCCCTTGGTTCGACAACTGACCTGTCCTCCTGAGTGAGTGCTGTGGATATCTTGTCAAGGACCGGTGCCACTTCCCGTTACCCTTGACCGGTGACACTTCGCTTGTACGACACCGCAACGGCAGCAGTGAGAGATTTCGCACCGGTCCACCCGGGCAAGGTCGGGATCTACCACTGTGGGCTGACGGTGCAGGGTGCCCCGCATGTCGGGCACATCTACAAGGAAGTGGTCTTCGACGTCCTGCGCCGCTGGCTGGAGCGTTCCGGGTTCGAGGTCACCGTGATCGCGAACGTGACCGACATCGAGGACAAGATCCTCGCCAAGTCGGCCGAGCGCGGCATCCCGTGGTGGGCGCACGCGTACGAGTTCGAGCGCGAGCTGCACTGGGCGTACGACGTGCTCGGCTGCCGCCCGCCGACGTACGAGCCGCGAGCCACCGGGCACATCCCGGAGATGCTCGAGATGATCGAGCAGCTGATCGACCGTGGCCACGCGTACGTCGCGCCCGACGGGTCCGGCGACGTCTACTTCGACGTCCGCTCCTGGCCGGAGTACGGCGCGCTGTCGCACCAGAAGATCGACGACATGGAGGCCGCTGAGGACGCGGACCCGCGCGGCAAGCGCGACCCGCGGGACTTCGCGCTCTGGAAGGGGTACGTCGAGGGCACGCCGCGGACGGCCTCCTGGCCGACCCCGTGGGGCCGCGGCCGCCCCGGCTGGCACCTGGAGTGCTCCGCGATGGCCGGGAAGTACCTGGGTACCGAGTTCGACATCCACGGCGGCGGGCTGGACCTGCGCTTCCCGCACCACGAGAACGAGCTGGCCCAGTCGACCGCGGTCGGGCAGAAGTTCGCGCGGTTCTGGATGCACAACGCGCTCGTCACCACGGCCGGCGAGAAGATGTCGAAGTCGATGGGCAACAGCGCCGTCGTGCGGAACGTGGTCGAGCGGGTCCGCCCGATCGAGCTGCGCTACTACCTCGTGCAGTCGCACTACCGGTCGGTGGTGGAGTTCTCGTTCGAGGCGCTCGAGGAGGCGGCGAAGAGCTTCCAGCGGCTGGAAGGCTTCGTCGACCGGGCGACCGAGGTCACCGGCGGGGCCGCGCCGGCCGCCGAGCTGCCGTCGGAGTTCGTCGCCGCGATGGACGACGACCTGGGTACGCCGGCCGCGGTCGCGGTGCTGCACAACACCGTCCGGGACGGGAACAAGCTGGTCGCGGACGGCGACTCCGAGGCGCTGCGGGAGGCGCTTGCCGCGGTGCGCGGGATGCTCGGCGTGCTCGGGCTGGACCCGCTCGCCGAGCCGTGGGTGTCGCGGACCGGTGGCAGCGACGAGCTGACCGAGGTTGTCGACGGTCTGGTGAAGGCCCTGCTCGAGCAGCGTCAGGCCGCTCGTGAGCGGAAGGACTACGCCGCCGCCGACGCGGTGCGCGACCGGCTGAAGGCCCTCGGCGTCATCATCGAAGACACTCCCCAGGGGCCGCGATGGTCCCTCGCATCTACATCTACAGAAGGAAACTGACGTGCCAGGCAGCAGCCAGCGCAAGGGAGCCATCCGGAAGAAGCCGCGGGGCAACCCGACGGCCGGTTCCGGTGGCCGGGTCCGCCGCGGACTCGAGGGCAAGGGCCCGACGCCGAAGGCGGTCGACCGGGTCAAGCACCCCGCGCACAAGCGGGCGAAGGCGGCCGAGCGCGCCAAGGAACGCGAGCAGCGGGGCCGGCGACCGGCGCGCAAGGACGCCGACTCGACGGTCGAGTGGGTGTACGGGCGGAACCCGGTCGTCGAGGCGCTCCGGGCCGGCGTACCGGCATCCGCGCTGCATGTTGCCGAGGGCACCGAGCGGGACGCCCGGCTGCGGGAGGCCCTGCTGGTCGCGGTCGAGACCGGCGTCTCGGTGCTCGAGGTACCGCGTACCGAGCTGGACCGGGTCACCGCGGGCGGCGCGCACCAGGGCGTCGCGCTGCAGATCCCGCCGTACGAGTACGCGCACCCCGACGACCTGCTGCAGCGGGCGTACGACGCGGGCGAGGTGCCGCTGATCGTCGCGCTCGACGGCGTCACCGATCCGCGGAACCTGGGCGCGATCACCCGGTCGGCGGCCGCGTTCGGCGCGCACGGTGTCGTCGTACCGGACCGTCGTACGGCGTCGATGTCGGCGTCGGCGTGGAAGACGTCGGCGGGCGCCGCGGCCCGGATCCCGGTCGCCCGGGCCGGCAACCTCAACCGTGCCCTCAAGTCCTACAAGGACGCCGGCCTGCTGGTCATCGGCCTGGACATGGACGGCGCGGTCGATCTCCCCGACTTCGAGGCCGCCACGGAGCCGATCGTCCTGGTCATCGGCTCCGAAGGCAAAGGACTGGCCCGCCTGGTCCGCGAGAACTGCGACCTGATCGTCTCCATCCCCATGACCAGCGCCACCGAATCCCTCAACGCCGGCATAGCCGCCGGCGTCACCTTGTACGAAATCTCCCGCCGCCGCGGCTGACGTACGACCCGGGTCGGGAGGCTCGTGATGGCTGAGGACAAGCGGTTCCTGCAGCGGTTGGTGTACAAGGGCGAGGCGACGCCTCATGCCCAGCACGGAATGCCGGACCCCGTGCCCGGGCTCGCCAACGCGGTCGACAGCCTCTCCGACCTCCTCATCCAGGACCGAGACAACGAACGACGCAGCTGACCCGCGGCCCACCCTGGCGGCAGGAGCAAACAGGCATGGCGTTCTGGGCGGTGGAGATCGCCTGGGACGAACCGGAGTGTGGGGCCGGGAGAAGCTCCCGGCCCCACACTCGTTCTACGACTTCTACCCGACTGTCAGTAGACGCTGACGCCGTAGCGGGAGAGGGCTTCGGTGACGGGTTGGAAGTAGGTGGTGCCGCCGGAGGAGCAGTTGCCGGAGCCGCCGGAGGTGAGGCCGAGGGCCACGGAGCCGGCGAACAGGGCGCCGCCGGAGTCGCCGCCTTCGGCGCAGACGGTGGTCTTGATCAGGCCGGTGACGGTGCCTTCGGCGTAGTTGACGGTCGCGTTGACTGCCGTGACGGTGCCGCTGTGTACGCCGGTCGTGCTGCCGCTGCGCTTGACCGACTGGCCAACCGTCGCGTTGCCGGCGGACGTGATGTCCTGCGAGGAGCCGTTGTACAAGTCAACGGTTCCGGGGTGGTTCGTGTACGACGAGCTGTACTGCACGATCGCATAGTCGTTGCCGGGGAAGCTCGACCCGTAGGTCGTCCCGAGCAGCGTGGTCTTGCTGGAGTTCGAGTACCAGCTCGACGCGATGTTCCCGCAGTGCCCTGCGGTCAGGAAGTAGTACGTGCTGCCGCTGCGGACGTTGAAGCCGAGCGAGCAGCGGTACTGCCCGCCGTAGATGGCGTCGCCGCCGGCGATGTACTTCGTCAGCTTGCCGGACATCTTCTCGAGCTTGATCCGGTCGCCGAACTGCTTGGTCACGCGGGTCAGCTGCGCGAACTTCGCGCCGGTGACGGTGCTGTCGTACGAGACGATGATCCGGCCGTTCGGATCGGTCTCCCACGCCGTACCCGGAATCGTCGCGTTCTCACTCAGCGTGGACGTGATCGCAGCGGCGGACAGGGTGGACGGGTTGACCGGTGCGGCCGAGGCCTGGGTCGCCAGAAGTCCGGCGGCGGCAAGCCCGGCCGCGGCCAGGAGTGCGGTGGTACGGCGGATTGGGGACAGGTGCATGGTTTCAGCCTCCTCACGATGAGGACGCCTTCGGGGCGGGGCGTCCTTGACTTCAACCGTGAGCAGTCCTACCCACAATGCCGCTGAGTATTCAGTCAATCTCGGAGCGTAGGGGAAACCCGCACTCAGTAGATGTAGACCCCGTACGCGTTCAGCGCCTGCACGATCGGCTGGAAGTACGTCACGCCACCTGACTTGCAGTCGCCGGAGCCACCGGACGTCAGACCGAACGCGTACTGCCGGTAGAACAGCGGGCCGCCCGAGTCGCCCGGCTCCGCGCACACGCTCGTCCGGATCAGGCCGACCACGCGACCGTCGCCGTAGTTCACCGTGGCGTTCAGCCCGGTCACCCGCCCACTGTGCAGACCGCTGGTCGAGCCGGAGCGGTACACGAGCTGGTTCAGGCCTGGGTTCCTCGCACGGGTGATGTCTTGCGAGTGGCCGTTGTACAGGTACACGCTGCCGCCCGGAGGCTTCGTCTTGATGTCCGTGCGATACACGACGAGTGCGTAGTCGTGGTACGGGTACGTGGCGTTCCACACCGCGCCGGTGTAGATCGCGTGGTTCTGGTCCTGGTACCAGCGGGCCGCGTCGACGCCGCAGTGACCGGCGGTGAGGAAGTAGTACTTCCCGCGGCGCTGCACGTTGAAGCCGACGGAGCACTTGTAGTCGCCGCCATACGTCGCCATCCCGCCGCTGATGTACTTCTGCAGCTTGCCGGGCAGCTTCTCCATCTGCACGTTGCTGCCGAGCTGTTTGGTCAGGCCGGTCAGCTTGGTCAGCTTCGTACCGGTGACGGTCGAGTCGTACGAGACGACGACGGTGCCGTCCGGCTTGGTCATCCACGCCGTACCTGGCGTGTGGATCTGGTCGTTCAGCGTTTCGGTGATCGCCTTCGCGGACAGTCGCGGTGGCTTCACCGGATCCGCCCCGGCAGGCACGGCGGCGCCGAGGGCGAGCGCGGCGGCCGCCACCACGACCGCGGTTCGTCTCAGAGGTTTCATGGTCATCAGCCTTCCGGGGGCGTACGGCTCTGATGCACGAGTTGGCAGCAAGAGGACGATGACCCACCCTAAGGGGCCCGCTGGTTCAGTCAGGCCTTGGTTCAGTCGAGCCGGAGGGAGTGCAGGACGAACGACGCGAGTTCGCGGTAGGCCTCGGCGTCGTTGAGGCCGGTACGCCGGGCAATGTCTCCGCGCTGGATCGCCTGCATGGTGTGCGCGATCATCTCGGCCGCGAACGCGATGTCGACCGGCCGGAAGGTCTTGTGGTTGATGCCGTCCTCGATCAGCTGCCGGACCCGTTCGGCCGCGATCCGGGTGTTCCGCTCGTACACCGACCGGGCCGGCGCGAACGTCGCCACGTCGTCGAGGAACGTCCGGCTGGCCGGCCGGAGCGCGTCCGCGACCGCGCCGAGGTACGCCGCGATCCGCCGGTCGTGCCGGGTCTGCCGGACGACCGCGGACTCCACCTGCGCGGTGGCGTTCTTGAAGTAGTGCTTGACCACTTCGACGGCGAGCTGCTCCTTGCTCGGCGCCAGCGCGTACAGGGTCGTCTTGCTGCAGCGCAGCTCGGCGGCCAGGTCGTCCAGGGTGAACCGGCTGAACCCCTGCTCGAGGAACAGGGACAGGAGCCGGTCGAGCAGCTCGGACTGCCGGCGGGTACGTCGCCCCGGAACGACTGTTGTCATATCGAGACAGCATAGAACGATACTGCGTTAGGTGCGTCAGTATCGTTCGGAGTATCATTTCGGCAGTTGCTGAGAGGGGGTTCCTGATGCCTGTCGACCGGCTCCTGCCAACCGACGAATCCGTAGATCTGCTCGCCCTGGTCCGCGAGCTGTGCGAACACGAGCTGGCGCCGCACGCCGCGCACGCCGAGGAGACCGAGACGTTCCCGCGGGCCGCGTTCCGCACGCTCGGCAAGGCCGGCCTGCTCGGCCTGCCCTACCCGGAGCAGTACGGCGGCGCCGAGCAGCCGTACGAGGTGTACCTGCAGATGCTCGAGGAGGCCGCGTCCGCGTGGATGTCGGTCGGTGTCGGCGTCTCGGTGCACACGATGACGTCGTACGGGCTGGCCACGTTCGGTGACGACGAGCAGAAGGCCCGCCTGCTGCCGGACATGATCGGCGGCGAACTGCTCGGCGCGTACGCGCTGTCCGAGCCGCAGGCCGGCTCCGACATCACCTCGATGACCACCCGCGCGGTCCGCGACGGCGACTCGTACGTGCTGAACGGTACGAAGGCGTGGATCAGCCACGGTCCGCACGCCGACTTCTTCACGACGTTCGCCCGTACGTCGGACGACCGCACGCACGGGATCTCCGCGTTCCACGTGCCGGCGGGCGTCGACGGCCTGAGTTTCGGTGCGCCGGAGCGGAAGATGGGTCTCACCGGGTCGACGACCACGCTCGTCAACTACGACGACGTACGGATCCCGTCCGCGAACCGGATCGGCGCCGAGGGCGACGGGATGCGGATCGCGCTGTCCGCGCTCGACTCCGGGCGGCTGGGGATCGCGGCCTGCGCGGTCGGCCTGGCGCAGGCGGCCCTCGACCTCGCGACCTCGTACGCGAAGGAACGGCAGCAGTTCGGGCAGTCGATCGCGGAGTTCCAGGGCGTGCAGTTCCTGCTCGCCGACATGGCCGCCGCGGTCGAGTCCGGCCGGGCGACGTACCTGCACGCTGCGCGCCGGCGTGACCTGGGCCGTACGTTCACCCGGGAGGCGGCGATCGCGAAGCTGGTGTGTACGGACGCCGCGATGAAGGTCACCACCGACGCGGTGCAGGTCCTCGGTGGGTACGGTTACACCCGGGAATTCCCGGCCGAGCGGTACATGCGCGAGGCCAAGGTGACCCAGATCTTCGAAGGTACGAACCAGATCCAGCGTCTGGTCATCAGCCGCGACTTGCTCAGGAGCGCTTCATGAAGTTCAGCCCGTCCGATGTCGCTCTCGTCACCGGTGGTGGTTCGGGGCTCGGAGAGGCGACCGTACGGCGGTTGGCGGCGGACGGGCTCGGGGTGGTGATCGTCGACCTGCCGTCGTCGGCGGGCAAGGCGATCGCCGAGGAGCTCGGCGACCGGGTGGTGTTCGCGCCGGCCGACGTCACCGACGAGGCCGCGGTGACCGCCGCCCTGGACGCGGCTTCGGAGCTCGGCACGCTCCGGGTTGCGGTGAACTGCGCCGGTGTCGCGACCCCCGGGCGGGTCGTCGGCCGGAAGGGCCCGTTGCCGCTGGCAACCTTCCGGCAGGTGATCGAGATCAACCTGATCGGTACCTTCAACGTGCTGCGGCTCGCCGCCGAGCGGATGATCGCGTCGGAACCGTCGGAGGACGGCGATCGTGGGGTCGTGGTGATGACCGCGTCGATCGCGGCGTACGACGGCCAGGTCGGGCAGGCGGCGTACGCGTCGAGCAAGGGCGGCATCGTCGCGCTGACGCTGACCGCCGCGCGCGACCTTGCCGACAAGGGCATCCGGGTGCTGACGATCGCACCGGGCACGATGGAGACGCCGATGCTCGCGGGCCTGCCGGAGGAGACTCGCGCGGTCCTCGAGCAGCAGGTCCCGCATCCTTCCCGGCTGGGCAAGCCGTCGGAGTACGCCGCCCTGGTCCGGCACATCCTCGACAACCAGCTCCTGAACGGCGAGGTCATCCGTCTCGATGGCGCCCTTCGGATGCCACCCCGCTGACGCGTGATCCTGCTCAGCTGAACTTGAGCCAGCGCACGCCGTGCGCCGGGACGGGTGCGCCGTCGGGCAGGTTCCACAGGTCCTGTGGAGAACCCTGTGCAGCAAGGGACTCCAGCGGTACGGACACCTCGCGAGGTGTGGCTCCGGTCCAGAAGATCGCCGCGTACGAACAGCCGTCGCCGCGCGCCGTCCAGACGATCAGCTCACCGTCGTCGAGCGGCTCGCGAATCACCTCACGACCGTCGTACGCGGTGTCGAGCAGCTCGGCCAGGGCCGGATTCTTCAACAGGGCAAGGGTTTCCGGCGAGGTCGTCGGCAGGTCGCCGCCCATCATCAGCGGCGAACGTCCCATCGCCCACAACGTGAGCAGGGTCTTCTGCTCGTCGAGCGTGAGCCGGCTGTCGCGGTCGTCGCCGCGTTCGGCACGGATGCCGATGTGACCGAGTGGCAGCATGTCCGCGTCCGCCCAGCCGCCGGCTTGCTGGAACGGTGCCCACCGCGCCAGCCGCGCGAACTGTGCGTGCACGTCTTCCCAGCGATCCCACAGATCGTCGGAGATCCGCCACATCTGGGCGTTCGCCCGGAGGTGGTCGAGGTGATGCGTGGACAGCTGTGTACCCGGCGACAACGACAGCACGATGTCCCGCCCGCTGCGCTCGATAGCCCGCGCATAGGCCGCGATCTCACGGTCGTGGTACGGCGCGAGCATGTCGTCGGCCTTGACGAAGTCCACACCCCACTCGGCGAACTGCGCCACCTGGGCGTCGTAGTACGCCTGGGCGCCGGGGTGGTCGTGGTTCAGCCCGAGGTTGTCCGGGTTCCACCTGCAGACGTGGTCCGGGTCCGCGACCTCGCGCGCCGTCCACTCGGTCCCGAACACGGGCAGGTCCAGCTCGACGGCCCGGCGCGGGATCCCGCGCATGATGTGCAGCCCGAACTTCAGCCCGAGCTCGTGCACCCGCGCGGCCAGTGGACCGAAGCCGGCGCCGTCGGCGGCCGAGGGGAACCGTGACGGCGCCGGCAGTTGACGGCCGTACGAGTCCAGGACGACCGGAGCGTTCTCGTTGTAGCCGTGCGATCGCGCGGTCGGGTCGTACCACGCGATGTCGACGACGACCGTGTCCCACCCGAACGGCAGCAGCTGGTCGTGCATGACCTGGGCGTTGGCCAGCACCTCGGCCTCGGTGACAGTGGTGCCGAAACAGTCCCAGCTGTTCCAGCCCATCGGCGGGTTCACCATTCGGCGAACGATCCGTCGTCGTGCCGCAGCACGGGTGATCGCCAGCGATGCGGCTCCGCGGCTGCGGCCCGTACGACGTCCTCGTTGATCTCGATGCCCAGCCCGGGTCCGGTCGGCCGCTGCACGTGTCCGTCGGCGAAGGCGAACACCCGCGGATCCACCAGGTAGTCGAGCAGCGCGTTGCCGCCGCCGTACTCGATGCCGAGGCTCTGTTCCTGGATCAGGAAGTTCGGGATCGCGAAGTCGATCTGCAGGCTGGCGGCCAAGGTGATCGGCCCGAGCGGGCAGTGCGGCGCGACGGTCACGTCGTACGTCTCGGCCAGCGCGGCGATCCGGCGCACCTCGGAGACACCGCCGGCGTGCGAGATGTCCGGCTGGGCGACGCCGATGCCGGTGGGCAGTACGTCGCGGAAGTCCCAGCGGGAGAACAGCCGCTCGCCGGTCGCGATCGGGATACTGGTCGACTCGGTGATCCGGCGCAGGTCGCGGGAGAACTCCGGGGTGACCGGCTCCTCGACGAACATCGGCAGCAGCGGCTCGAGCAACGGCAGGATCTGCCGGGTGGCCGCCGTGCTGAACCGGCCGTGGAAATCGAGGGCGATGTCGATCCCGTCGCCGAGCGCCTCGCGCAACACCTCGACCCGGCTGACCGCGGCCCGCAGCTGAGCGGCCGACGGGATCGGCCGCAGCGCCTCGGACAGGTTGAGCTTGACCGCGGTGAAACCACTGGCCACCTTGGCCTGCGCCTCGTCGACGAGCTGCGCGTTGTCGCGACCGTGCACCCAGGTGTAGACCCGCGCCTTGTCACGCACCGGCCCACCGAGCAGCTCGTGCACCGGAACGTCGTGGAACCGCCCCTTGATGTCCCACAGCGCCTGGTCGATCCCGGCCAGCGCACTCGACAGCACCGGACCACCACGGTAGAAGCCGCCCTTGGCCATCACCTGCCAGTGCTCCTCGATCCGCAACGGATCCTGGCCGATCAGATACTCCATCAGCGCCGTGACAGCTCCCTGCACAGCCTCGGCGCGTCCCTCGACGATCGGCTCACCCCACCCGCTGATCCCTTCATCGGTGTCGATCCGCAGGAACTGCCACCGCGGCGCCACCAGGAACGTTTCGTAACCGATGATCTTCACACGGCCTCACTCGGTTTGCGTTCGGGAGTCAGCAGGGCGGCGACGAGCTGGTCGGTCTGCCGCAGCACGAGTGCGGCGGCCCCGGAGGCGCCGGCGCGGGCGCCGAGGTCGAGCTCGGCGGCGACCACATCGGCGTCCCGGGTCAACGGCATCGCGGTCCGGCGGAGGGTGGCGCGGATCGGTTCGAGGATCAGATCGCCGGTGCGGGCGAGCTCGCCGCCGACGATGATCCGGGCCGGGTTGAGCAAGTTGCAGATGTTGGCCAGCACTCGACCGGTCAGCTCACCAGCCTCACGGAGCACACGTAAGGTCTCGGGCTGTCCGTCGGCTGCCGACGCGAGCAGCTCCTCGAGCCCGGCGTCCGCGCCGAGCACCGGCTCGAGCTTTGCCAGCACGGCCTGGAGCGACGCGTACTGCACCAGGCAGCCGCGGTTGCCGCACGGGCACGGTTCGCCGGACGAGTCGGCCGACAGGTGCCCGATCTCGCCGCCGCCACCGCGCGCGCCGCCCTGGTGAAGGTTGCCGTCGACAAGCAGTCCGGACCCGATCCCGGTCGACAGGCCGAGATACAGCACGTCCGCAATGTCCCGCCCGGCGCCCCAGGTGAACTCGGCGACCGCCTCCAGGCGGGTGTTGTTCTCCACCAGCACCGGTACGTCGAGGTGCCGGCCGAACTCGGCCGCGACGTCCACCCCGGCCCACGCCTGGCCCGGTAACGATGGGCCGACCACGCCGGTCTGCAGGTCGAGCGGACCGGGCACGCCGATCGCCACGCCGACCAGGTTGCCGCGAGCGAGACCCGCCTCGGTGAGCAGGTCGTCGAGCAGGGCGAGACCGGCCGTGAGCCGTTCCTGCCACGGGGTGTCCGCCGGTGTCTGGGTGCCCTCGCTGGCAATCGTCGCGCCGGACAGGTCGGTGACGTGGCACCAGACGCGCTCGAGGGTGAAGTCGAGCCCGGCCGCGGCGCCCGCGCCTGGGTTGGCCCGCAGGAACCCGCGGGCCCGGCCGTCGACCTCCGACGCGTCGATGCCGGCCCGGGCCGCCTGATCGCCGATCACCTCGATCACGACACCGCCCATGATCAGGTCGGCGGTGATCGTCGACACCGTCGTCCGCGAGACGCCGCAGATCCGTGCCAGCTCGGCCCGGTGCAGCGCGCCGTGCTCCATCAGCGCGGACAGCAACCGTTCGGAGTTGGTGCGCCGCAGCGCTCGCAGGGATCCGGTGTCCTTCGCAGTCACGACGTCGAGTATCCGTGATCTGGCACAGCGGAGTCAATTCAACTGACAATCTGTGTACGAAGACTTGACACAAATGCCGAACTGCTCGAACAATTCCGGTCACAGTCCTGGGGATCGCCCGGGCCCGGCGACCGGATGACCGACGTGGACGGTGCGCAGCAGGGCAGCAGGCCGCTGGTGGTGGTCACCGGCGGGTTGGGTCGCGTCGCGACGGTGGTGCTGCCGTGGCTGCGCAAGCACTATCGCGTCCGGCTGGTGGATCGCGCCGGACCGCAGCAGGGCGTTGACGAACTGGTCCAGGTGGACGTCGGCGATCCCGAGGCGGCCCGCGAGGTGCTGTCCGGTGCGGACGCGCTGGTGCACCTGGCCGGCAACAGCAGTCCCTTCCAGACCTGGGACAGCGTGTTCGCCGCGAACGTGTGGCCGACCCAGGTCGTCCTCGAGGCCGCGGTAGCACACGCCGTACCGAAGATCGTGCTGGCGAGTTCGCTGCACGTCTCGGGCGAGTACAACCGCCCGCAGTACCGGCCCGTCGATCCCCGGCTCGACCCACGCCCCTGCTGTCCGTACGGGCTGGGCAAGGTCGTGCTGGAGGCGCTCGGCCGGATACACGCCGACCGTACCGGCGCCGCGGTCACCTGCCTGCGCCTCGGTCTGACCGGCTGGCCGCCGAGTGAACGGCGCTACCTCGCGCAGTGGCTGTCCGACGACGACGCCGGCCGGCTGATGCTCGCGGCTCTGCAGGCCCGGGAGCGGTTCGGCGTGCACTTCGGTGTGTCCGCGAACACGCGCAACTACTGGGACACCACCTCCGCCCGGCACGAGCTGGGCTACCGACCCGAAGACGACAGCGAAGCGCTCGCAGACCAGGCCGGTCCCTCCTCCGGTCCGGTCTGCCGGCTCTTCGACCCACAGAGTTCAGACTGAGAGGTTGGTCATGACCACAACGAACCCAGGGCTCTCCCGGCGGCGGTTCCTCGCGCTCGGCGGTGCGGCAGCGGGCGGTGCGCTCGCAGTGGGCTGCTCACCCGCGTCCTCGACGAACACCCCGGCGGCCACCGGCACCGGATCGACGGCCAAGGGCGTCGTCACGGTGATGTCCCAGTCGGGCGAGTTCGGCCCGAAGGAGGCGAAGGCCGCGTCGCAGGCGCTCGGCCTGACCGTGAAAACGGTCGAGTACGACCTCACCAAGCTGACCGCGATGCTGGCCAGCGGCAACCCACCGGACGTGGTCCGGGGCATGGGCGCGACCGAGACGCCGTACCTGGTCGCCCGGCAGGTCGCGGAGAACCTCGACCCGTACTTCGCGAAGTCCACGCTGATCAAGGCCGACGACATCGACCCGGTGAACGACGTCTGGCGCTACGACGGAGAGAAGCAAGGCGCCGGTCCGCGGTACGGGTTCGCGAAGGACTACTCGCAGGACTGCACGATCTGGTACAACAGCGCCCTGTTCGACGCGGCGAAGGTGACGCGACCGAGCGCGACGACACCCCTGCTGCTGGACGAGTTGCTCGACCAGGGCAAACGCCTGGTGAAGCGGCAGGGTGCGAAGGTCAGCGTCTACGGCCTGAACCCGAACGGGCTCGGCCTGTTCGGTCAGCTGACGTGGATGACCGACCTGGCGGGCGGGAAGCTGACCGCCGACGATCTCGCGTCGGTCGACTTCAGCAGCCCGGAGGCGCAACGGGCTCTGACCTGGTACCTGGAATACGCGAAGGCCGGCATCGGACCGACCGTCCTGAACCCGGACCCGAACGGCTGGGACGGCCCGACCTTCCAGGCCGGCCGGATGGCGTCGACGCTGAGCGGCTACTGGCTCGGCGGGCTCTTCGCGGGCGACCCCAAGTCCGCGAAGGTGGCCGGCTTCGCGCCGGCGCCGCAGTTCGACACCGGTCGCCGGGTCAGCCCGTGTTTCGGCGCGACCGGGCTGTGGATGCCGAAGGCGGGGAAGAACAAGGACGCCGCCTGGCAGGTGATGGAGTGGTACCTGGCCGGCGACCCGGCCAAGGCGCGCGCGGCCGGCGGCTGGGGTATCCCGCCGCTCAAGTCCCTGCAGAAGCTGATGCCGCAGAAGCTGCCGTACCAGAAGCAGGCCTACGACGTGCAGATGGCCGAGAAGGAGCACTTCTCGGTCACGTCCTACACGCCGTACGTCCGGCAGGACGCGATCAACGCGATCATCAACCGTGAGTTGCCCAAGGCAATCAAGGGCACGACGACAACCGGGCAGTTCGCCGACACGCTGAACTCGCAGATCAACGCGCAGCTCGCGGACGGAAAGAAGCGGTTGCGGTGAGTTCCGCGCTGACCGAGGTGCCGCGTCGCGCCGTGCTTGACGCCGTACCGGAAACGGGCCGGAGGAAGAAGCCGCCCGGTCTGCGCAGGGCGCGGACGTTCTACCTGTTCGTGGCGCCCTGGATCATCGGGTTCGTCGCGCTGACCGTGTTCCCGTTGGGGTACGCGTTCTGGCTGAGCCTGACCGATTCCGACGGGCTGTCGCCGCGGACGCACTTCGTCGGCTTCGAGAACTACGTGGAGATCTTCCAGGACCCGCTGACCCTGAGCTCACTGGGCAAGACCGGGCTGTTCGCGCTGGTCACCGTCCCGTTGTCGATCCTGGCCGGTCTGCTGCTCGCCGTGATGCTGAACCAGCCGATCCGGGGCCGCGGTCTGCTGCGGGGCCTGATCTACTTGCCCGCCGTGGTTCCGCCGGTGGGTGCCGCGCTGACGTTCCGGCTGATCTTCGACCGGGACGCCGGCGCCGCGAACGGCGTACTGAGTGGTCTGGGTGCGAATCCGATTACCTGGCTGGTCGACCCCAACGTGCGCTACGTGCTGTATGCGCTGGTGCTGTGGGGCTGCGGCGGGTCGATGATCATCTCGCTCGCCGGACTGCAGGACATCCCGCGGGAGTTGCTCGAGGCAGCGCAGGTCGACGGTGCGTCGTACTGGCAGACGTTCACGCGGATCACCGTGCCGTTGCTGTCGCCGGTGATCCTGTTCCAGGTCATCACCGGGATGATCGGTTCACTGCAGTCGTTCGCGCCGTTGCTGCTGTCGTCCGGGTCGCTGAGCGGGGCCGGGACCGTGCCGCAGGGCAACTACCTGTACATGATCCATGTCTTCGCGCAGTACTTCAGCGCATCCCGGTTCGGGTACGCCTCAGCGATGTTGTGGATGCTGTTCGCGGTGATCCTGCTGGTGACCCTGGTGATCATCAAGGTCAGCGCCAAGACCGTGTTCTACACCGTGGAGCCGGGAGGTAAGAAATGACGCGGACCTACCGGTGGGCGCTCTACATCGTGCTGCTGGCCGTCGTCCTGGTGATGCTCAGCCCGATCCTGTGGCTGCTGTCCACGTCGCTGAAGTCGCCCGCCGAGATGGCGGCGTTCCCGCCGACCTGGTGGCCGTCGGCGCCGCGGTTCGCGAACTACACCGACGCGATCAGCCAGGTGAACTTCCTCGGTGCCACGCAGAACTCGCTGACCATCGCGTTCATCAGCACCACGCTGACGACACTGAGTTCGGCGTGGGTCGGCTTCGGGTTCGCGCGGCTGACGGCGCCCGGGAAGAAGCAGCTGTTCATCGTGCTGCTCGCCACCATGATGCTGCCCGGAATCGTCACGCTTGTCCCGACGTACCTGATCTTCGCGAAGCTGCACATGGTCAACACGTACTGGCCGTGGGTCGCGTGGGGGCTGGGTGGGAGCGCGTTCCTGATCTTCCTGTTCCGGCAGTTCTTCGCGGGTATCCCACGCGAGATGGAGGAGGCGGCGATCATCGACGGCTGCGGGTACGTCGGGATCTTCTGGCGGATCTTCCTGCCGCAGTCGTGGCCGGTGATCGCGGCCAGCGTGATCCTGTCGTTCACCCACGCCTGGGGCGACTTCGTCGGTCCGGCGATGTTCCTCAGCCAGGACAGTACGACCCTCGCTGTCGCGATGGCCACCGGCTACGTGAACGACAAAGGCCTTCCGATGAACAACCTGGTCGCCGCGGGCGCCGTCATGTACGTCCTTCCGGTGCTGGTCCTCTTCCTGTTCATGCAACGCCGCTTCGTCAGCGGCTTCTCCACCTCCGGGATCAAATGATGAAATTACAGCTCGGACTGGCAGCACTCCTCGTGGCCACCTGCCTCACCGGCACTGCTCGGGCCGCAGACAAACAGTTGCCACAGGCAAGCGAAACGACCTGCACCGCCGGTGGGCAGGAACGGCCGGCGGGCATGCGGCTCGCCTGGCACGACGAATTCGGTGGGCGCACGTTGGACCGGCGGTCCTGGAGCACGGTGATGGACTTTCCTGGGCGCGCGGGCGGGCACTACCACAACACGTCGTACGGGAGTTATGCCGTCGACGACAACGTGGTGCTGTCCGGCGGCAAGTTGCGGCTGGTGACCGACGACAAGCCGGTGACCGGGACTGATCCGGTCGGGACGTACCAGTACACGGAAGGGTTCGTCTCCTCACACGACAAGTTCTTCCAGCAGTACGGGTACTGGGAGATCTGCGCGAAGTTCCCTGCCGGGAGGGGGTTGTGGCCGGCGTTCTGGTTGATCCCGCAGGACCGGAGCTGGCCGCCGGAGATCGACGTCGCCGAGTGGTTCGGCTCGATCCAGAGCATGCACAGCGGGCTGGCGTCGGGGAGTTGGCCGGACGTGCGGTGGGACAGCCACTGGGCGACCGGCCTGGCGCCGACGACCGGCTGGCATCGGTACGGCCTCCTGTGGCAGCCGGGTCACATCGCGTTCACCGTCGACGGCGCACCGACCTCGACCATCACCGGCGCCCAGGTGCCGGACAAGCCGATGTACGTCGTCCTGAACAGCGGCACCTGGGCAAACGCCGACCGCGGCGGACCGCCGGACGCGACCACCCCGTTCCCGAACTCGTTCGACGTGGACTACGTCCGCATCTACTCAGCGCGCTAGTGGGGTGATGCGTCCGACAGGGTCGAACATGTCGGCAGGCTCGGTCGGCTTGTGCGGGCCGAGCTGGATGAGGTCCAGGGCTTCTTGGGGCGACCAGGGGGCGCAGGTTGTGTAAGGGACGGTGATCGGCCAGGTCTTGTCACCTGCGCGGAGGATGACGACGTACGTGCGCGCGGCCGGGTCCTGGCATCCGGCCGGCACCGGCGTAGGTCCAGGTCCTGAGCGGGGCCGAGGGGCGAGCAGTTGGCCCGCCAACGGGGCCACATTGTCGTCCTGGACGCTCGAGCCGGCGATCAGTGAGCCCTGCCAGTACTCGCAGACCGAGGCGGACGTGATCTGCACGGTTGGTGTGCTGATGGGTGCCATCGCGGGTTGTTCGGGTGCGCAGCCGTAGTAGTCGGTGTCGTTGATCGCCTGCGCGGAGTCGAGGATCTTGTGGCGGAGGGCGTCGTCCTTCGTGAGCACGCTCAGCTTCACGCCGCCGACCACGCGGGTCTCCTCGGTCCAGCCGCCGTCGTACTGCTTGATCCCTGGCGCCTGTACGTCGTTGAACCAGAGGTACGGCTGCCGCCGGGCCAGCGGGATCACCGGCGTCGTGCAGGTGTACTCGCGGCTCGCCGGCCACCCGTTCACCCGGCCGATGGTGGCCACGGCTGGGTCCGCCAACGTCGTACACGGCGCCGGGCCGGAGACGTACTGCGTCCAGCTGGACGGCACCTGCACCTGCACCGTCCTGAAGGACTCCCAGCGCCAACCCGCCGCCGGAGTCTGGGCCGTCTGCGGATGAGAGGTGAGTCCTTGGGACGCGGTGAGGGCTGTGGCGACAGCCGCGGCCGCGACGACGGCGGCGCCGATCGTACGGTGGGTGCGGCGGCGGCGCAGGCGGGCGTGGACGGTTTCCAGAAGGTGAGTGTCGGTCGGGGCGTCCGCCGCGTGTTTCGCCAGGCTGTCGGCGAGGAGTCGTTCCATCAGCCCTTGACCTCCTCGGTCCCGATGGTGGTGCGCAGTGATGCCAGCGCACGGTGGATCTGCGAGCGGACGGTCGCGGGCGAACAGTCCAGGATCAGCGCGATCTCCGCGTCCGGGAGATCCTCGTAGTAGCGCAGTACGACGGCAGCGCGTTGTTTCGCGGGCAGCGTCGCGCAGAGCGCCCACACCGCGTCGTGTTCGGCCTGTGCCACGGCCGGATCCGGCGTTGCGGTGGCAGGAACGGTGTCGAGGCTCGGGGTTTCGCGGCGGAAGAAGCGCCGCCAGCGGGAGATGTCCGCGTTGACGATCGACCGCCGCACGTACGCCTCCGGATCCTGGACGCGGCAGATCCGGGTCCACCGGGAGTACGCCGCGACCAGCGCGTCCTGTACGGCTTCCTCCGCACGGCTGTGGTCGCGCGTGACGAGGTACGCGAACCGCAACAACGCCGCACCCCGCTGCGTGACCCAGTCGTCGAAGTCGGGCGTCTCCATCCGGCACCTCCCATCCAGATCACGCTGGCGGACGGCGGAACGTTGCAGGGATCAGTCGGGTTCGGGTACCGGTTCCGTCGGCAGCGCCAGTTTCTCGTCCGGCTTGGCGGCGAGTACGTCGTTCACGTACGACCGGGCCGCTTCCAGCGTGTCGACCTCGTGGCCGGCCTGTTCGGACAGGAACCAGCGGTGCTCGAGGACCTCGTGGAAGATCTCCGCGGGCTCGAGCTTGCGGCTCAGGTTCCGCGGGACGGTGCGGACGACGGGCTCGAAGACGTCGGTCAGCCACTGGTGGGCGACGATCTCCTCGTCCTCGTTCTGCTGGTCGGTGGCGGCGGCGAACGAGTCCAGGTCGTTGAGCAGCCGGCGGGCCTGGTTCTCCTCGACGTCCAGGCCGGTGAGCCGGAGCAGCCGCCGCGAGTGGTGGCCGGCGTCCACGACCTTCGGCTGGATCCGGACCTGGCTGCCGTCCCAGTCGGTGATGATGTCGATCTCGGCGACGTCGAAGCCGAGCTCGTTCAGCCGCCGGATCCGGGAGTCGAGGCGGTGCATCTCGTCGCCTCCGAACTCCTCCGGCGCGGTCAGCTCGGCCCACAGCGCCTCGTACCGCTTCTGGATCGACTCGACCGTCTCCTGCGGGTCGATCGACTCGTCGAGCAGCCCGCCCTCCTGCAGGTCGAGCAGTTCGCCGAACAGGTTGATCTCCGCGGTGTACAGGTCGTGCG
Organism: Kribbella sp. NPDC031520; assembly: GCF_055580825.1. Taxonomy (NCBI): domain Bacteria; kingdom Bacillati; phylum Actinomycetota; class Actinomycetes; order Propionibacteriales; family Kribbellaceae; genus Kribbella; species Kribbella sp. NPDC031520. The sequence continues at coordinate 781,159 of NZ_JBVIKS010000003.1, read as the reverse complement.
CGCGCTGGCCGTCGGAGATGTCCTGGTGCAGCTCGCCGGTCTCGGCGTCCACCAGGTACGCCGCGAACGCGCCGGCGTCGCGCCGGAACAGGGTGTTCGACAGCGAGCAGTCGCCCCAGAAGAACCCGAGCAGGTGCAGTCGGACGATCAGCGCGACCAGGGCGTCGATCAGCCGGTTCACCGTGTCCGGGCGCAGCGTGCTCGAGAACAGGGCACGGTACGGGAGCGAGAACTGCAGGTGCCGGGTGATCAGGATCGAGTCGATCGGCTCGCCGTCGCGGTCGACGCGGTCGGTGATCACGCCGACCGGTTCGACCGACGGGGCCTCCAGTCGTTCGAGGTCACGCAGCAGGCGGTACTCGTGCATCGCCAGGTGCTCGAGGACCTCCTTGATCGCGTACACGCTGCCGTTGACCCGGACGAAGCGGACCACGTGCCGCGAGATACCGCGCGGCAGCGCGACCAGCTGGTCCTCGGGCCAGTCCTCCAGCGGGACGTCCCACGGGAGCGACAGCAGTCCGGTGTCCGGGCGGGTGGCGACGAATCGAGGCACGGCTCCCAGTCTGTCAGGAATCCTGAGGGTTCAGCGAGGTGCGCAAGTGCTTGCAAATTCTTGCGTGATTGGGCGTAGAGTTTGCGTCATGACACGACGACTTGCAGAGGTGGCCAAGAAGGTCGGCGTCAGCGAGGCCACCGTCAGCCGGGTGCTGAACGGGAAGCCCGGCGTGTCCGAGGCGACCCGCGAAGCGGTGCTCACCGCGCTGGACGTGCTCGGGTACGAGCGGCCCACCCAGCTGCGCGGCGACCGCGCGCGGCTGGTCGGTCTGGTGCTGCCGGAGTTGCAGAACCCGATCTTCCCGGCGTTCGCCGAGGTCGTCGGCGGTGCGCTCGCGCAGCAAGGTTTCACCTCCTTGCTCTGCACCCGGACGCTCGGCGGCGTGTCCGAGGCCGACTACGTCGACCTGCTCCTCCAGCAGCAGGTGTCGGGCGTGGTGTTCGCCGGCGGGTTCTACGCGCAGGCCGATGCGCCGCACCAGCACTACGAGCTGATCCAGGAACGGAAGCTCCCCGCCGTACTGGTGAACGCCGCGGTCGATCACCTCGGGTTTCCGCAGGTGTCGTCGGACGACCACGTCGCCGCGGAGATGGCGATCGGCCACCTGCGTGCGCTCGGACATCGCCGTATCGGCATGGTTCTCGGCCCGCGGGACCACATCCCGTCGCGGCGCAAGCTGGACGCGTTCCTGGCTGCCGAGGAGGGCGATCCGGAGCTTGTCGAGCACGCGATGTTCTCGCTCGAGGGCGGGCACGCGGCCGCCACCAAACTCGTGAACCGCGGCGTCACCGGCATCGTCTGCGCCAGCGACATCCTCGCCCTCGGCGCCATCCGCGCGGTCCGGCGAGCAGGCCTCAGCGTGCCCGACGAGGTGTCGGTGATCGGGTACGACGACTCCGCGATGATGAACTGCACCGACCCGCCGCTGACCACCGTGCGGCAGCCGATCGACGCGATGGGCAGGGCCGCCGTCGACATGCTGGTCGCGTTGATCGAGCGTGCCGCCGTCCCGGCCGACGAGCTGCTGTTCGAGCCCGAGCTCGTCGTCCGCGCCTCCACCGCGCGAGCCCGGATCTAGGCCCTACCCAACCCCGAGCAGCCGCTGACCGTTGAGGTCGGCGGCTGCTGTCGTTTGCCCTCTGCCAGGCAATCTCCCATGAGGAGTCACGATTTTGCAATGACAGATCGAAGTATTGCGTTCCTCGGTCCAGTTCCCTACGGTGTCGGCACCAGGAAAGGGAGAGGGTGGAAATGACCACAGCGCGCCGCGGGCTCAGCCTGCTGCTGGTGATGGGGCTCGGTCTGGTGGCCGCGTCCTGCGGGAAAGACGACAAGAAGCCGGCGGGTGACACGGCCGGTGGTCCGGTCACGATCACGGTCGGCTGCGAGCCGCCGAAGAGCAACCCGAAGGAGCGCGAGGCGTGGGAGGCGGACGTCGCCGCGTTCCAGCAGGCGCATCCGAACATCACGGTCCAGGGCAAGGACGCCTTCCCCTGTATCAACCCCGACACGTTCCAGGCCAAGCTGGCCGGCGGGACGCAGGAGGACGTCTTCTACGTCTACTACACCGACGTACGGAAGATCATCGAGAAGAAGCAGGCCGCCGACATCAGCCAGTACATCGGCAGCGTCGGCGCGGTGAAGGACCTGCGGCCGGACGTCATGGGCGTGTTCAAGGACGGCGACAAGACGTACGGGCTGCCGCGGAACAACTACAACATGGGTCTGGTCTACAACCGCAAGCTGTTCACCCAGGCCGGTCTCGACCCGGCGAACCCGCCGAAGACGTGGGACGACGTACGGACGGCGGCGAAGAAGATCGCCGCGCTCGGGCCGGGGTACGTCGGGTTCGGCGAGTATTCGGCCGGGAACACCGGCGGCTGGCACTTCGCCGCTGAGCTGTACGCGCGCGGCGGGTCGATGGTGAGTGACGACGGCAAGACCGCCGCGTTCAACAGCGACCAGGGCAAGGCGGTGCTGGAGAACCTGAAGAAGATGCGCTGGGACGACAACTCCATGGGCAGCAAGCAGTTGCTGCAGTGGGAGGACCTGATGCGCATGATGGGCGGCGGCAAGCTCGGCATGATGATCGGTGCGCCGGACGTCGTGCAGTCGGTGAACAACGACTTCAAGGGCAAGTTCGAGGACTACGGCGTGACCGCCGTACCGGAGTCGGGTGGGCAGTCGTCGCTGAGCGGTGGCGACGGGTACATGTTCAACCCGAAGGCGTCGCCGGAGAAGATCAAGGCGGGGCTGCAGTGGCTGGAGTTCCACGAGCTCACGCCGGGGCAGGGGCAGTTCAACTACCAGCGGGCGAAGGAACAGGGCCGCCCGGTCGGGCTGCCGATCCCGGACCTGTACGGGAACAGTGCTCCTGGCAACCAGATCAACGCGCTGCGGAAGCAGTACGCGACCGTGCCGGTGGACAACTTCGCACCGTACGTCGCTGCCCAGGGCAACATCACCAACAAACTCGAACCCCCGAAGGCGCAGGAACTGTACGCCGTCCTCGACGTCGCCATGTCCGCCGTCCTCACCCGCAAGGACGCCGACATCGACAAACTCCTGAGCGACGCCGAGTCGAAGGCGAACAAGATCCTCGCGAAGAACACGTAATGACGGTGACCGAGGAGCAGGTTCGTCGCCCCCAGGCTCAGGGGGCGACGAACCCGCGATCCACAGACGATCACGGCGCCCTGCGGCGGGCGGTGGGGCGGAATCTGACCGCGTACGGGTTCTTGTGTGGGGCGTTGATCTGTTTCGCTCTGTTCTCCTGGTATCCGATGGTTCGGGAGATCGTGCTGAGTTTTCAGCAGAACAACTTTGTCGATCCGGGGAAGTGGGTCGGGTTCGACAACTTCAAGACGGTGTTCGCAGATCCCGCGTTCGGGGCCGCGTGGTTGAACACGGCGGCGTTCAGCGGGCTGGCGTTGGTGATCGGGTACGCCGTACCGTTCGTGCTGGCCGTCGTACTCAACGAACTCAAGCACGCGAAGGCGTACCTGCGGTTCGTCGTCTACCTGCCGGTGATGCTTCCGCCGGCGGTCGCCGTACTGCTGTTCAAGTGGTTCTACGACCCCGGCGCGGGCCTGTTCAACCAGGCGCTGGGGGTCGCACACATCCCAGCGCTCGGCTGGCTCGACTCCACGAACACCGCGCTGATCAGCCTGGTGATCGTGTCGACCTGGATGAACCTCGGTACCGGCACGCTCATCTATCTCGCCGCGCTGCAAAGCATCCCCGGTGACCTCTACGAGTCCGCGGAACTCGACGGCGCCGGTCTGCTCAAGCGGGTCCGGCACGTGACGATCCCGCAGACCAAGCTGATCCTGCTGGTGATGCTGCTCCTGCAGGTCGTCGCCACCATGCAGGTCTTCATCGAGCCGTACCTGCTGACCGGCGGCGGTCCGGAGAACGCCACCGTGACGGTCGCGTACCTGATGTACCAGTACGCGTTCAACTTCGGCGACTTCGGCGGCGGATCCGCGCTCGGGCTGATGCTGATGATCGTGCTGCTGGTCTTCTCCGCCGTCTACCTGCGGGTCTCGCGCGAGGAGGCCGACCGATGAGAACCCTCGTGTCTCCGCTGGCGTTGCGCACACCGCGCGGCCGGATCGTCTACTGGACGGTCCTCACGCTCACGGTGATCAGCTTCACCGGCGCGTTCGTCTTCCCGCTGTACTGGATGGTGACGGGGGCGCTCAAGTCCCCGGACGAGCTCGCGCAGATCCCGCCGAGCTTCTTCCCGAAGTCGTTCGATTTCCACGTGTACGCCGACGCATGGAACCAGCTGCAGCTCGGGGTGTTCCTGAAGAACACGGCCCTGTACGCCGGTGGCGCCTGGCTGTTCACGCTGGCGGTCGACGTGACAGCGGCGTACGCATTGTCGAAACTGCGCCCGGTACTCGGCAAGCTCGTCCTCGGCGCGATGCTGGCGACGCTGATGATCCCGCCGATGGTGCTGCTGCTGCCGACGTACCTGGTGGCGAAGGACCTGCCGATCCTGCACGCCGACCTGCTGAACACTCCGTGGGCGATCTGGTTGCCGGCGGCAGCGAACGGCTTCTTCGTGTTCCTGCTGAAACGCTTCTTCGACTCGATCCCGAAGGAACTGCTCGAGGCGGCGGAAATCGACGGCGCCTCTCCGCTGCGGATCCTGTGGTCGATCGTGCTGCCGGTGTCGCGGCCGATCATCGGCGTGGTCTCGATCCTGTCGGTGGTCACCGTCTGGAAGGACTTCGTGTGGCCGCTGCTGGTGCTGCCGGAAACCGAGAAGATGTCGATCAGCGTCGGCATCGCATCGCTTTCTGCGCAGATGCCGCAGAACGTTCTGATCGCGTCGCTGGTGATCGCCAGCCTGCCCACAATCCTTGTTTTCTTCGTGTTTCAGCGCAGCATCATGGCGGGCCTGACCGCCGGAAGTCTCAAAGGTTGAGGAGAGTTGATGGCCGACGAGTGGTGGCGTGGAGCTGCGATCTATCAGGTGTATCTGCGGAGCTTCGCCGACGGGAACGGGGACGGGGTCGGGGACCTGGCCGGGCTGCGGGTGAAGCTGCCGTACCTGGCCGAACTGGGCATCGACGCGATCTGGCTGAACCCGTGGTACCCGTCCCCGATGGCTGACGGCGGGTACGACGTGGCCGACTACCGGGCGATCGACCCGGCGTTCGGGACGCTGACGGAGGCGGAGGCGTACATCGCGGAGGCGCACGCCCTCGGCATCCGGACGATCATCGACATCGTGCCGAACCACGGGTCGGACCAACAGGACTGGTTCGTCCAGGCACTGCAGGCGGGACCGGGATCGCCGGAGCGCGACCGTTTCCTGTTCCGACCAGGCAGAGCTGATGGGCCACCCAACGATTGGCAGTCGATCTTCAACGGACCGGCCTGGACGCAGGTCGCGGACGGCGAGTGGTACCTGCACCTGTTCGCCCCCGAGCAGCCCGACTTCAACTGGCGCAACCCCGAGGTGGTCGAGGAGTTCCACGACATCCTCCGGTTCTGGCTGGACCGCGGCGTCGACGGCATCCGGATCGACAGCGCCGCCGTCCTGTTCAAGGACCTGGACAGCGTCGAGGAGTCGTACACCGATCACGATGAGGTGCACGAGGTGTACCGCGGGTGGCGGCGGATCTCGGACCAGTACGACGGCCGGTTCTTCGTCGGCGAGATGTGGATGCCGGACCAGGAACGCTTCGCGCTGTACCTGCGCCCGGACGAGCTGCAGACCGCGTTCAACTTCGACTTCCTGTCCCGCCCGTGGGCGGCCGCGGAGCTGAAGGCGTCGATCGACCTGACGTTGTCGACGCACGTACCGATCGGTGCACCGCCGACGTGGGTGTTGTCGAACCACGATGTGACGCGGCCGGTGACGAAGTACGGGCGCGCGGACACGTCGTTCTCGCACCAGGACCGTAAGCACGGCATGCCGACCGACCTGGTCCTCGGCGAACGCCGGGCCCGCGCCGCGGCACTGCTCGCGATGGCGCTACCCGGTGGACTGTACGTCTACCAAGGCGAAGAGCTCGGGCTGCCCGAGGTCGAGGACCTGCCCGACGACGTCTTGCAGGACCCCATCTTCACCCGCTCGAAGGGCGCCGACCGGGGCCGGGACGGTTGCCGAGTGCCCCTACCGTGGTCCGGCAACGAACCCCCGTTCGGCTTCGGAACCGGTACGCCATGGCTCCCGCAACCACGCGACTGGAAGAACCTGACAGTCGAATCCCAGTCCGACGATCAGAACTCGATGATGACCCTGTACCGCAACGGTCTGAGGCTCCGCCGGGACCTGCTGGGGGACGGGGTGCTGGCATGGTTGCCGTCAGCACCTGACGTGCTGGTGTTCCGGCGCGAACAGTTGACGTGCGTCACCAACCTGAGCGACGACGCCGTCGACCTACCGCCGCACGAGGAGGTGCTGATCTCCAGCATCCCCCTCGACGACGGCAGGCTCCCGAGTGATGCGACCGCCTGGATCAGGTGAGTGGCTTGAAGCGGCGTAGGCGGAGGCTGTTCGACACCACAAAGACTGAGCTGAAGGCCATTGCGGCGCCGGCGAGCATCGGGTTGAGGAGGCCGGCTGCGGCTAGGGGCAGGGCGGCCACGTTGTAGGCGAAGGCCCAGAACAGGTTGCCCTTGATCGTGCGGAGCGTGCTGCGGGACAGGCGGATGGCGTCCGCAGCCGCACGCAGATCACCGCGTACCAGGGTGAGGTCGCTCGCCTCGATCGCGACGTCGGTACCCGTACCCATGCTCAGACCGAGATCCGCCTGGGCGAGGGCGGCCGCGTCGTTGACGCCGTCGCCGACCATCGCGACCACCCGGCCCTGGTCCTGCAGTTGCTTCACCGCGTCGACCTTGCCGGCCGGCAGTACCTCGGCGATCACGTCGTCGATCCCGACCTCGGCGGCGACCTTCGTGGCGACCGCCTCGTTGTCACCGGTGAGCAGCACCGGACGCAACCCCAGCTCGCGAAGCTGCCGGATCGCCTCGACGGACGTCGGCTTCACGGTGTCCGCGACGACCAGTACCGCCCGTGCCTCGCCGTCCCAGCCGACCGCGACCGCCGTACTGCCCTCGGCCTCGGCGTGCTCCTTCGCATGCGCGAGCTCGTCCGGCAGGTACTGGCTCCACTCCTCCAGCAACCGCGTCCGCCCGACGAGGACGGCATGCCCGTCGACGATCCCCTGGACACCGAGGCCTTCGACGTTCCCGAAGTCCTCGACCTCGGGCAGCTTGCCCTCGGCGGCCGCGGCCCGCGCCACGGCCTGCGCGATCGGGTGCTCACTCGAGTGCTCGAGCGCGCCTGCCAACCGCAGTACCTCGGACCGCTCCTGCCCAGGCGCCAGCAGTACGTCGACCAGCTCCATCCGGCCGGTAGTGACGGTGCCCGTCTTGTCGAGTACGACGGTGTCGACCCGGCGCGTGGACTCCAGCACCTCCGGCCCCTTGATCAGGATGCCCAGCTGCGCGCCCCGGCCCGTACCGACCATCAACGCGGTCGGCGTGGCCAGGCCCAGCGCACACGGGCAGGCGATGATCAGTACGGCGACCGCGGCCGTGAACGCGACCTCCACCGGCGAACCGTTGCCCAGCCAGAAGCCGAGCGTCGCGAGCGCCAGCCCGATCACGATCGGTACGAAGATCCCGGACACCTTGTCCGCCAGCCGCTGGACGGCGGCCTTCCCGTTCTGCGCGTCCTCCACCAGCCGGGCCATCTGCGCCAGTTGGGTATCCGCGCCGACCCGCGAAGCCCGCACGACGAGCCGGCCACCGGCATTGACGGTAGCGCCAACGACCGCGTCACCAGGAGCCACCTCGACGGGTACGGATTCGCCGGTCAGCATCGACGCGTCGACCGCGCTGCTGCCGGTGACGATCACGCCGTCGGTGGCGATCTTCTCGCCCGGCCGGACGACGAACTCGTCGCCCACTGCCAGCTGGTCCGCTGGAGTGCGGGTCTCCACACCGTTCCGCAGTACGGCGACCTCCTTCGCGCCGAGCTCCAGCAGAGCCTTGAGCGCCGCGCCCGAACGGCGCTTGGCGCGCGCCTCGAAGTACCGGCCGGCCAGGATGAACGTGGTGACACCGGCCGCGACCTCGAGGTAGATCTCCTCCGCGCCGCCGCCCCGGGACGGGATCAGCGTGAACGGCATCTTCATCCCGGGCGCGCCCGCGCCGCCGACGAACAGCGCGTACAGCGACCAGAGGAACGCGCTCACCACACCGAGCGAGATCAGCGTGTCCATCGTCGCGGCGCCGTGCCGCAGGTTCGTCCAGGCAGCCTTGTGGAACGGCCACGCCGCCCACGTCACCACGGGGAACGCCAGCGTCAGCGACGCCCACTGCCACGAATCGAACTGCAGCGCCGGGATCATCCCGAACGCGATCACCGGCACCGCGAGCGTGATACTCGCGATCAGCCGCTCCCGCAGGGGTTTCAGCTCGTCCGGCTCCGTGTCCGACGGCTCGACGGCCGGGGACGGCAGCGCCGCCGTGTACCCGGTCTGCTCCACCGTGGCGACCAGGTCGTCGGTCGAGACACCCTCCGGGAACGTCACCTTCGCCTTCTCGGTCGCGTAGTTCACGGTCGCGGTGACGCCGTCCATCCGGTTCAGCTTCTTCTCGACCCGGGCCGCGCAGGAGGCGCACGTCATCCCGCCGATGATGAGCTCAACGGACTGGCTCATGGTCGTGTGCCTCCTTCTCGTCGTGTGTCGGCTGCATTGTTGGTGGGACCATCGCCGTTCCGGTCACTCCCACCTTGACCGTGAACTCCGCGGTGTGGACGGAGCCCGCGTGCTGGAAGTCCAGGAACAGGCTGTACGTCCCCGTGGTCGGGAAGGTGGTCGCGAACTTGATCTCCGGACCGCCCGTCGACCCCGGCTCGGCGTGCTCCGCCGGGTGGTTGTGCAGGTACGCCAGGTCGCCGCCGCGCAGCGACACCAGGTGCCCGAAGGCGCCCAGGTACGGCTGCAGATCGGTGACCGGCTTGCCGCCACGGGTGACCTTGAACGTCAGCTCGGACTCCTTACCCGCGACCGGGGTGCCCTGCAGTGTTACGTCGTACCCGTCGAAGCTGGAGACGCTCGCCGGGTCCGCGACCGGGACCGGTACGTACATCCCGGTGACGTTGACGTCCGTGCCGAGGGTGATCGTGCTGTCGTGGCCGGCCGGCTGGAAGTCGGCGTACATCCGCCAGGTCCCGCCGGCCGTGAACGTGAACGGGATGCTCCACGTCCCGTCCGCGGCCATCGTCGGATGCACGTGCTTGAATCCGGACAGGTCCCGCCGGACCACGATCAGGTGCAGGTCCTTCTCGTGGGTCTTCGTGTACTGCGTGACCGGCTTGCCGTCCGGTCCTTGGATCGTGAAACGCAACTCGGTCTTGGTACCGCCCGTGAAGAACGTCTTCGCCGGCGCGAATGTGTAACCGGCGTCGGACACCGCCAGACCCGGCAACTGCCCGCCGGAATCGTGTTTCATGCCAGCCATCTCCTCCCCGTGGGCCGCAGCCGCGGAGGTGTCGCCGGCCGCCGCGATCGGTTCGATCGCGGACCCGATGCCGAACGCCGCCCCGAAGGCCAGCGCGACCGCACCGGCGAACGCGCCGAGCCGGAGCGCGGCGGCCCGGCTCACGACGCCGCCAGTTCGTAACCCGCCTCGTCGACGGCCTCGCGGACGGCGGCCTCTTCGAGCGCGGACTCACTCGTCACGTGCACGGCCGACGTACCACCCGCGACGAGGTCGATCTTAACGTCCTGGACACCGACGAGCTTGCTGATCTCCTCAGTGACGGCCGAAGTGCAGTGGCCGCAGGTCATACCGGACACGGAGTAGGTCGTAGTCGTGCTCATATCAATGCTCCTTGCTCGAAACGGGTATGGAAACGGGCACAGAAATGTGGAGGTGGTCAGCTGCGGACGAGGCGGGCGATCGCGTCGGAGGCCTCCCGGACCTTCTCGTCAGCCTCCGCACCACCCTTCTGCGCGGCTTCGACCACACAGTGCGAGAGGTGCTCGTCCAGCAACTCCAGCGAGAACGACTGCAACGCCTTGGTGGCCGCCGACACCTGGGTCAGGATGTCGATGCAGTACTTGTCCTCCTCGACCATCCGCTGCAACCCGCGAACCTGCCCCTCGATCCGCCGCAACCGCTTGAGGTGACTGTCCTTCTTGGCGGTGTAGCCATGCACGTGTTCGCTGGTCATCTCGAGGCCCTCTTCTCGCTCAACTACCCCTCGGGGGTATCTCCACGAAGAAGAAAGTACCCCCTCCAGGTATCAAAAGCAAGTACCACCGGGGGGTATATGGCGAAGCGCTGAGTATCAGCTCGCGGTACGTCGTCGTCGCCGTACAGCGCCGATCCCCGCGATCCCGAGCGTGAGTACGGCGGCTGCCGCCGCGATCGCCAGCCCGCGCCGCAACCCCGGCGGGACGAACGTGCAGTCGACGTGGTCCGACGTACCGCTCAGTGAAACGGCCATCAGGCCGCCGAAGTCGCTCGGCACCTTGGGCTTGCCGCCGCCGGCCTTGCAGGTCCAGCCGTCGATCTTCGGCACGGAGACGATCGCCCAGCCCCTGCTGCCCGCGGGCAGCGTCGCGTGGATCGAGTGACCGGTCGTCGTCACGTCGGTCGCGCCGGTCGCGATCAGGCCCTTCACCGTCTTACGCAAGGCCGTCGCGCTCAGGCAGCCGATCGCGTTGTGCGGCGGGATGCCCTGCGGGTCCGCGCCGAAGTTCACCTCGATCAGCACGATCCCGGTGCTCGGTACGGTGCCCAGTTCGATCATCGCGCTGCTGGTGTTGATGCCCGGCCGGCGCGTCGAGCTCAGCTCGTGCCAGTCGCCGCCGTCCAGCCGGGCGCGGCCGCCGACTCGCGGCATGTACAGGTACGCCGTACTCGTCGGCGCGCACTTCGCGACCAGCTTCACGTCGCCGGTCGCGAACCGGGTGCCCTTGTAGTCCGGGACCTCGTACACGGTCGAGCCGAGCAGCCGCTCCTGCGCGGCGTACGGGTTCGGGGCGTTCGTGTCGGCCGGCGTGGCCGGAGCGAGCCGCCGGCGGACCGTGACGAGCGGCGGAACGGTGTCACGAGAGATTTTCGGGATGCCGTTGTCGACCAGCCGCATCCGGGCGCCGACGGAGAAGATCGCGTCGGTCACCGGGTTGTCCAGCGTCCGCGAGGCGCGCCCGTACCCGGACCAACCGAAGCCGAGCGTGGTCATCATCTGGTTCACCGAGTGCGGCAGCAGGCTGCTGTACAGGCCCGCGCCCTGACCGCCGAGCAGCATCGGGTCGTTCGGCGTCACCGACGTCCCCGGCTCGGCGCGGTACTTCGGCCAGCCGACGGCCGCGCGTACCGCGTCGGACTGCTTCGTCCGCGCGGCGTTCCACGGGTCTGCCGACGTACTGAGCACCTTGCTGCGGTACTCGTCCGTGACGACCGCGGTCCACGTGGTCTCGAGCGCGACGACCGCGAGCAGTACGGCGAACGCGGCCGCCACCGGCAACCGGCGGGGGCCAGGCTTGCGGCGCAGCAGCCAAATGATGCCGAACGCAACCAAAGTCACCGCTCCGGACGCGATCAGCACCTGCTTCCAGTGCTCCTTCAGCAACGGGCTGCCGTCGGACAGTACGGCGATCAGCGCGAGCAGTACACCGCCGCCGAGGAGCGCGAGCGGACCGGGCAGCTTGTGCGCGACCGAGACCCATGCGACCGCGACCAGCAGACCGCAGAGCACGAACGCCTCGCGGTACTGGCTGCCGTTCGGGGTGTCGAACGCGTGCCAGAACTCCTGCGCCGGCGCCCACCGGAACGACCATGCGACGCCCACGATCGTGATCACCCAGATCACCTTCGGGCGCCAGGGGACGAACTTGTTGAACGGCATCGTCAGCGCGAGCAGCAGTGCGATCGTGCCGACGTACAGGCTCGCGGTCTTGCCGACGCCCTCCGTGATCGGCAGCAGCCGGGACAGGAACTCGTCGATCGCCGACGGGTGGAAGATCCCGGACGGGGACGGCGTTGCGGCCCGGTTCGCGAGGATGATCGGTAGCAGGATGGGCGCGACCAAGGCCATGCCGAGCGCGAACGAGACTCCGTGCCGGACCAGCGACCGGAGCCGCAGCGACCAGCGCAGGTCACTGCTCAGCAGCCGCGCGAGCAGGTAGATCCCACCCGCGAACGTTGCCATGTAGGCGGTGTAGAAGTTGGACAGCCAGAAGACGGCGACCACCAGCACGCTCAGCAGCCGGTTGGTCCGGCGCAGTGACCACTCCGCGACCAGGAAGAACATCGGCAGGGCGATCAGACCGTCCAGCCACATCGGCACGTAGGATCCGTCGTCGAGCGCCCAGCCGCAGACGCCGTACGAAACACCCAGGATCGCCGCAACCCACCGGGGGCCGGGACGCATCTTGAGTAGTGCGGCGGCCATCGCGGCCGCGGCGAGGCTGAGCTTGACGGTGGTGATGACGAAGACGGCGAGGTCGATCTTGTCCCGCGGGAACAGGCCGACCAGCAGGGACAGCGGGCTGCCGAGGTCGACGCCGAGGTCGGCGAGGAAGCCGACCCCGAAGGCGCTCTGCCAGTTGAACAGCAGGTCGCCCTGGCCCTGACCGTGCAGGACGTCCCAGAGGTGGGCGAAGAAGGGGATGTACTGCGTGCCAAGATCGTTGGTACTGCGGGACAGTGAACCGAAGGGATAGGTACCGCGGATGATTCCGGAGGCGACGAACACCGCCGCCACCACGACAGCGGCGACGCCGGCGGGCAGCAGCGCCGAGCGCCCCCGCCCGCTCTGTTCTTCGACAGCGTCCTCGGGAACCATTGGCCGCCCCTTCGTTCCGATCGTTCGGCCGCCAAAGCTAGCGGGTAGTTCTGGTCTGGACAAGAATCGCATCATGGTCGACGGACGGGGCGGATGGGGACAACGATGCGGTTGAGTCTGGTGGTGCCGTGTTACAACGAGGTCGAGGTGATCTCCCGGTTCCATCAGGCACTGAGCCGCGAGCTCGCCGGGACCGGCCGTCCGTACGAGGTCGTCTACGTCGACGACGGTAGTTCTGATGGGACGCTCGACGCCCTCGTCGGGTTGGCAGCAACCGACGAGTCGGTGAGATACCTCTCCTTCAGCCGGAACTTCGGCAAGGAGTCCGCGATGCTGGCCGGCCTGCGGTACGCGACCGGTGACGCCGTCGTGATCATGGACGCCGACCTGCAGCACCCGCCGGAGCTGATCGGCCGGATGCTGGAGGAGTACGAACGCGGCTTCGACCAGGTGATCGCCCGGCGGAACCGGACCGGCGACCCGGCCACCCGGACGCTGTTCTCGCGGGCGTACTACTGGTTGATCAACAAGTGGGCCGACGTCGAGCTGATGGACGGCGTCGGCGACTTCCGGCTGCTGTCCCGGCGCGCGGTCGACGGCCTGCTCGAGCTGAACGAGTACAACCGGTTCTCCAAGGGCCTGTTCGCCTGGATCGGGTTCGAGTCGATCCTGTTCGAGTACGACAACGTCAAGGCGCCGGCCGACCGGAAGAGCCGGTGGACGTTCCGGCGGCTGCTCGAGTACGGGCTCGACGGGTTGCTGTCGTTCAACAACAAGCCGCTGCGGGCCGCGATCTACATCGGCCTGCTGCTCACCGCGGTCGCCGCCGGGTACGCCGTCTGGGTCCTCGTGGCCGCGATCCTGCACGGCGTCGACATGCCCGGCTACGTCACGCTGATCGCCGCGATCACCGGCCTCGGCGGCCTGCAGATGGTGATGCTCGGGCTGATCGGCGAGTACATCGGCCGGATCTACTACGAGACCAAGAAGCGCCCGCACTACCTGCTCAAGCAGACCAACATGGACCCCGCGGACCGCTTGGAAAAGCCACCGGCCCCGGGTGGACGAGCCACCCGAGGCCGGTAGACGTACTGCTGAGGATCAGGCGGTGAGCCGCTCCTCGGTGGAGGTCGAGAACAGGTGCAGCTTCTCCGGGACCGCCGCGAGGCGGATCGTGGAGCCCTTCTCGACCGGCATCCGGGCGTCGATGCGGGCCACGATCTGCTGGGACTCACCGTCGTGGTCGGCGGTGCCGTACAGGTACGCGTCCGCGCCGAGCTCCTCGACCACCGCGACCTTCACCGGCACGCCCTGGTCGGCGACCTTGAAGGCCTCCGGGCGAACGCCCACGGTCAAGGTCTTGTCGCTGCCGGCCTTGGCCAGCAGGTCGCGGGAGATCGGGATCACGTAGTCGCCGAACTTGGCTCCGCCTTCGGTGATGTCCGCGGTCAGCAGGTTCATCGCCGGCGAGCCGATGAAGCCCGCGACGAACTTGTTCTTCGGGTTGTCGTACAGGTTCAGCGGGGTGTCGACCTGCTGGAGCAGACCGTCCTTGAGGACCGCGACGCGGTCACCCATCGTCATGGCCTCGACCTGGTCGTGCGTGACGTACACGGTCGTGACCCCGAGGCGCTGCTGCAGCTCGGCGATCTGCGTACGGGTCTGCACCCGCAGCTTGGCGTCGAGGTTCGACAGCGGCTCGTCCATCAGGAAGACCTGCGGGTTACGGACGATCGCGCGGCCCATCGCGACGCGCTGGCGCTGACCACCGGACAGTGCCTTCGGCTTGCGGTCGAGGTACTCCTCCAGGCCGAGCAGCTTGGCGGCTTCGCCGACCCGCTTCGCCCGGTCCTCCTTGGAGACACCCTGCATCTTCAGCGCGAAGCCCATGTTGTCGGCGACCGACATGTGCGGGTAGAGCGCGTAGTTCTGGAACACCATCGCGATGTCCCGCTCCTTCGGCGGACGGTGCGTGACGTCGCGGTCGCCGATGTAGATCGAACCCTCGTTGACCTCTTCGAGGCCGGCGAGCATCCGGAGCGAGGTGGACTTACCGCAGCCCGACGGGCCGACGAGCACCATGAACTCGCCGTCCTCGATCTCGAGGTTGAGCTTGTCGACGGCGGGGGTGTCGCCTCCCGGGTAGATCCGGGTTGCCGACTTGAATGACACAGTGGCCATGACTGTACTTCCCTTCACCGGCAGGAACGTGCCGGACGATCCGAGTAAAGGTTCCCCCGGGCGGGGGAGTCCGCCTATCCTCGCCCGGCGCGACTCGTCCTGACAAGGTTTGTGGCGTGTGACGTGTCCATTCTGTTCACGGAGTGGACACCTGTGTGTACTGAGGGCGCAGTCTGCAAGTTCTTGCAGGATCTTGCTGAAATGTCAGCTGCGGTCTGGGTACAGTGCCGGACGTGAGCAGTGGCGTGGGTGGAAGGGCACGGCTGGCGGACATCGCGGCCAAGGCGGGGGTCAGCGAGGCGACGGTCTCGCGGGTGCTGAACGGGAAGCCGGGGGTCGCCGAGGACACGAAACAGTCCGTCCTGACCGCTCTCGACGTCCTCGGGTTCGAGCGGCCGGCCCGGTTGCGGCGGCGGTCCGCCGGACTGATCGGACTGGTGATGCCGGAGCTGATGAACCCGATCTTCCCCGCGTTCGCGCAGGTGATCGAGTCGGCGCTGTCGCAGCGCGGGTACACGCCGGTGCTGTGCACGCAGTCCCCGTCCGGCGCGTCGGAGGAGGAGTACGTCGAGATGCTGCTCGAGCGCAGCGTCTCCGGGATCATCTTCGTCTCCGGCCTGCACGCCGACACCGGCGCCGACCACGAGCGGTACCAGGCGCTGGTCGAGCGGCATCTTCCGGTGGTGTTCGTGAACGGCTGGCTCCCGTCGGTCGAGGCGCCGTTCGTCTCGTCGGACGAGTACGCCGCGATGGAGCTTGCCGTGTCGCACCTGGTGGCACTCGGGCACCGGCGGATCGGGTTCGCGTCCGGGCCGGAGCGGTTCATCGTCGTGCAGCGCAAACTCGCCGGGTACCGCACGTCGATGAAGGCGCAGCTCGGGGTGTCGGACGGCGAGCTGGACGAGATGGTTGCCCTGAGCATGTTCGGCGTCGAGGGCGGCGAGGCCGCCGGCCGCCAGTTGCTCGACGCCGGCGTCACCGCGGTCGTCTGCGGCTCCGACATGATGGCGCTCGGCGTCATCCGGGCGGCCCGCCAGCGCGGCCTGACCGTCCCCGGCGACATCTCGGTCGTCGGCTACGACGACGCCCCGATGATGGAGTTCACCGACCCCCCGATGACCACCATCCGCCAACCAGTCCAAGCCATGGGCCTGGCCGCAGTCCAATCCTTGCTGGAAGAAGTCCGCGGCCACACCACCCCCCACACCGAGTTCCTGTTCCGCCCAGAGTTGGTCGTCCGAGCCTCCACCGGCCCAGCCCGCTGAAACGCACCTTGTGCACTCATCGACCATTTCCACAGGGGAAATCTGGTTGGTGGGTGCACAAAGAAGGCTCCGGCCCGGGCCGTCCCCTGCCGGGCGGCTCCGGGCCGGAGGTATGGGGTTACTTGGAGAGGTGGAAGGTGCCGGCGGTGGTGAAGCCGTTGGCCCAGAGGGTGTTGACCTTGGAACGTTCGGTGGAGTCGGGGTACGGGTTGGTGCAGGACGGGCCCGGGCCGCCGCCGGACATCAGTTCGGAGCAGGGGCCGGAGTAGTGGTCGGGGAGGCCGAGGACGTGGCCGGTTTCGTGGGCGACGATCCGCGTTTTGTCGTACTGCTCGGCCTGGGTGTAGTCGATGAAGACGTAGCCGCTGCCGTGGCCGTCGGTCGAAGCGTACGAGCCGCGAGAGTCGTTGCCCTCGGTGTAGTAGAAGTCGTAGTTGCTGCCCTCGACGAGCTTCACGTTGCTCACCGACGAGTTCCAGATCTGGGTGCTGGAGGAGATCTGGGACGCGAACGTCGGCGCATCGACGGCGTACGTGACCGTCACCGCGGTGACCTTCTGGCCCTTCGCGGCCTGCTTGGCCATCTTGGCGCGGGCGGACTTCATCACGGCGTCGTAGAACGCCTTGGTGGCGGCTTCGTCCTGTGGGGAGCCGACGTACGCGGCCCGGCTCGCGGCGGTCGAAACGTTGGCGGCCGGCGCTGCAGTCGTGGGGGACACGGCAAACGCGGGCACGGCCAGCGCGGCGGCGGCGAGCCCCGCGAGACTGGCGAAGATACGGCGATGCGACATGGAGGGCCTCACTCCGAATCGGTGGCGGATAGCGACGGGCGGATTACCGATCGCCACCATCGGATGCTCCCAAGACTCGGCCCGGCGCGCACCGCTTCCCGCGAAACCCTGGGGATAACCCGCGCTTCACCCAGGCCGTTCTATGCCGGACATAACACCCGGGCTATGAGCCCGGTTCAGGCCTCGCCGGGGATGCCGACGTTGAGGAGGCGGGCGCCGGGGCCGCGGGTGGAGAGGCGGTCGTCCTTGTTGTAGAGGTTGCAGCGCTGCAGGCTCAGGCAGCCGCAACCGATACAGGTGTCGAGGTCGTCGCGGAGGCGCTCGAGTTCGGCGATCCGTTCGTCGAGGCGGTTCCGCCACGACTTCGACAGCTTGCTCCAGTCGGCGCGGGTCGGCGTCCGGTCCTCGGGGAGCGAGTCCAGTGCCTGCTTGATCTCGGCCAGCGCGAGCCCGACCCGCTGGGCCGCCTGCACGAACGCGATCCGGCGCAACGTGCTGCGCTGGTACTGCCGCTGGTTCCCGGCGGTACGGCGGGACGCGATCAGGCCCTGGTCCTCGTAGAACCGCAGCGCCGACGCCGCCACTCCGGACCGCTGCGCGATCTCCCCGATCGAGAGCCAATGCTCCTTGCTGGGGACGTTCTCCTCTCCCATACCGCCACCCTAGGACGCTGCTCCAAACTCTCAAGCATGCTTGAAGTGTGGTAAGGGACCAGTGCTGCGGCTGGTCTGCTGGTCAGGGTGGTCGTCACGATCGGTTATACTTTTCTCGTGTCGGTGCGCGCGTCGCGTCACCAGAGATGTTCCCAGGCGCTCCGACCCGTCGGTTTCAGCATCCGGCTGAAGACTCCGGCGACATGGGTGCAACGCGATAGCACCCGCAGGTCGATGCCCGTCTCCTGCTAGCACGTTGTGGTCCGGTCATGTTTCGTGACCGGCGCTCACTTGCGGCTGCGATCCGGCGCCCCTCGTCCGCGTATACGAGAGAGAGTTTGCGTGACCCAGCAGCACCAGTTCGACGCCGATTCCGCCGACGGGCGGGCCAAGAAGCCGCGGCACAAGAAGTACCAGAACCAGTCGTACGGCGAACGCCTCGCCGCGGAGACGACGTACGACGCACCCCGTGAGAACCGCCCCGTCAAGGGGTACCGCTCCGAGCCGGCCCGCCCGGACCGGGGTCAGCGCGGCGACGACCGCGGGTACAACCGCACGGACCGTCCGGCCTTCCGCCGGGACGACCGCGCCCAGGGCAACCGCGCCCAGGACAATCGTGCGCAGGACAGCCGCTCCCGCGACGACCGGCCGCAGTACAACCGCGACAACCGTTCGTCGTACCAGCGGGACGACCGCCCGTCCTACAACCGGGACGACCGGCCGCAGTACAACCGTGACGACCGTCCGCAGTACAACCGCGACGCGCGCGGCTCGTACAACCGTGACGACCGTCCGGCGAACAGGCGCGACGACCGCCCGTCCTACAACCGCGACAACCGGGCGCAGGGCGACCGGCCGCGCTTCAACCGCGACGACAAGCCGCGCTACAACCGTGACGACCGGCCGCAGTACGACCGAGACAGCCGGAACGACCGCGACGACAAGCCGCGGTTCGAGAAGAGCTTCCGCAAGGACGAGCCGGTGCAGGAGCCGGTCGACCTCGGGACCGTTGCTGAGGACAACCAGTTTGCCGCCCTCGGGCTCGCCCCGCGGCTGGTGCAGCGGCTGGCCCGGGACGGCATCACCGCGCCGTTCCCGATCCAGGCCGCGACCATCCCGGACGCGCTCGCGGGCAAGGACGTGCTCGGCCGTGGCCAGACCGGCTCCGGCAAGACGCTCGGCTTCGGTCTCCCGACGCTGATGCGGCTGTCCGGCGGCCACACCGAATCGCGCCGCCCGCGCGGCATGATCCTGGTGCCGACCCGTGAGCTCGCGATGCAGGTGCACGACGCGCTCGAGCCGCTGGCGCACGTGATGAACGTGTCGCTGAAGCTGATCGCCGGCGGTCTGCCGTACCCGAAGCAGATCGACGCGCTCCGTCGTGGCGTCGACCTGCTGATCGCCACCCCGGGCCGGCTGATCGACCTGTGCGAGCAGGGCGCGGCCGACCTCGGCGCGGTCGAGGTCGCCGTACTCGACGAGGCCGACCACATGTGCGACATGGGCTTCATGCCGGCCGTCACCACGCTGCTCGACATGACGCCGCCCGAGGGCCAGCGGCTGCTGTTCTCCGCGACGCTCGACAACGACGTCGACAAGATCGTGAAGACCTACCTGAAGGACCCGGTGCAGCACTCGACCGAGTCCGGGCAGGCATCGGTCAGCACGATGGAGCACCACCTGCTGGTCATCGAGCCGGCGCACAAGCAGTCGCTGACCGCGGAGCTGGCCAGCCGGGACGGGCGGACCATCGTGTTCGTTCGTACCAAGCTCGGCGCCGACCGGATCGCGACGCAGCTGCGCGACCGTGGCGTGATGGCGGCTGCCCTGCACGGTGGCCTCACCCAGGGCATGCGGAACCGGACGCTCGACCAGTTCAAGGACGGTTCGGTCCCGGTGCTGGTGGCAACGGATGTCGCGGCCCGCGGTATCCACGTCGACGACGTCGGCCTGGTGGTTCAGGCTGACCCGCCGGCCGAGCACAAGGACTACCTGCACCGCGCCGGTCGTACGGCACGGGCCGGTGGTAAGGGCGCCGTCGTCACGCTCGTCCTGCCGCACCAGCGGCGCGGGATGATGCGGATGGCCGAGTCCGCGGGCGTCAAGGCCGAGCCGGTTCGGGCTCGTCCGGGCGATGAGCTGGTCACCGAACTGACCGGCGGCACCAGGCCGTCGGGCTACCCGGTGAAGCTCCCCGCGCCGAAGCCGCAGCGCTTCGGCAAGGGCGGCGGCAAGCGGTTCGGCGGCAGCCGTCCGGGCCGCGGCCACGACAGCCGGGGCGGCAACGGCCCGCGCCGCGGCAACGGCGGCCCCCGTCGTACCGACGGAAAGTCCTACCAGCACTGAGATCGATGACGGGTTGTGTCACCACGGTGGCACAACCCGTCAGCCGTCCAGGACCGCCCAGAGCCGGGCCAGGACGGTGTCGATCTCGCCGGCGTCCAAGGGGATCAACTCGAGCATCAGCTCACCCTCGGACATCCGGTCCGTCATCACGTAGATCGGCGGCGTACCGGCTTCCAGCTCGGTCGCGACGCGCTTCGCGTCGGCGACCTTGAGCAGTACGCGCGACACCTGCAGGCCGGTCGGATCCGGTACCGCCTCGACCGCGACGCCGGGGATCCGGGACACCGCCGCCACGAACGCGTCCACCTTCGCGCGTTCGTCGGCCTGCCACTTCACCCGGTCGAACGCCTGCCATTCCTCGAGCGCCGCGAGGACGCCGACGATCGCCTCTTTCGTCGGCTTCATCACCCGCCCGATGCCCTTCTCCTGGGCGCGGAGTGCCTGTACGAGCGACCACGTCCCGGCGGCCAGTCCGGCGGTCGGCGAGCCGAGGTACTTCTGCCCGCTGACCAGCACCAGGTCAGCGCCGGTGGCGAGCAGGTCCGCGATCCGCGGGAACTGCGCCGCGCCGTCGACGATCGCCGGTACGCCGCGGCGGTGCGCGGCCTTGATCGCCGCCGCCAGGTCGATCGGCTCGCCCCGGGTCAGCCGTGACGACACCAGCACCAGGCACGCGACGTCCGGCCCGTCGAGCTCGGCCTCCAGGTCGGCGATCGTGCAGCCGTCCTCGTCGCCGGCCAGATCCACCTGCGCGCCGGCCAGCCGGATGCCCTGCAGGTTCGAGTGCCCGTAGTCGACCACGTGACAGGCCGGAAGGACGACGCGGTTGTGCATGTCGGTCGCGTCCGGCAAGGCTGCCGTACGGCGTGGGTCGCCGCCCGTCATCGTGGCCGCGACCGCGAGCGTGACACCGGCCGCGGTGCAGTGCACGACGGCACCGGCCTGCGCCCCGGTGACCTGCGCGATGGCTTCGCTGGCCCGGTCGCCGAGCTCGTCCATCACGAAGAACTCAGGCAGCGCCTGTGCGACGGCCTGCGCCACCCCGTCGGAACTCCGCGACACCCCCAGTGGCGTGTAAGTCCCCTTGGCGTTGATCACCACACTCAATCGATAACGATCGTGGATGCTCATGGTGTAGCTGAGCGTAGTGGTCACGGACCGCAATTGGCGAGAGTCTGTCTGTATGAGGATGTCTGGGGACCCTGCGCCTACTGCGCGGCACTCGGCGGGCACCTCGCCGAGCACCTGCTCGCGACGGCGCAGGATCCCCAGACATCCTCTGAGTTCTTGACCCGAAGCTACTGGTGAGTCATCCTCACTTTTACCCGACCTGAGGAGGGAACCGTGCCCCGCCCCGCACTTCGAACCCGCCTTCGGACCGCGCTCGCCGCGGTCGCTGTCAGCGCCGTCGTCGCGGCCCTGCCGACGCCGACCCAGGCCACCCCACAGGCCGTTGGCGCGACCCCCAATGACTATTGCCTAGGGCAATGTCGCGACATCCTTCCGCCCGGTCAGAACGGTAACGCCACCTTCACGGATCTCCTTGTTTTCAAGGCGTTGGGCATCCGTCCAGCACATTTCAGCGACAGCCTGAAGCCGTACCAGAACCTGGTCTGGAACTCGGCCGGCATCACCGACGACGGCCTCGCGCCGTACTTCGACGACTCGTCGTTCGGGGTGAAACCGGACGACGTGGCAAGTACCGTCCAGCCGCGCAGCGACGTGACGATCGTCCGCGACAAGTCGCGCGGCATCCCGCACATCTTCGGCAGCACGCGACTCGGCACGATGTTCGGTGCCGGGTACGCCGGCGCGCAGGACCGGCTGTTCGTGATGGACGTGTTCCGGCACCTCGGCCGCGGTCAGCTGACGCCGTTCGCGGGCGGTGCGGCGGCGAACCGCGAGTTCGAGCAGGAGTTCTGGCGGACCGCGCCGTACACCGAGGCCGATCTGCAGCGGCAGTTCGACGACGCCGCCAAGCTGTACGGCGCCGACGGCGTGAAGATGCAGCAGGACATCCAGGCCTGGGTCGACGGCGTCAACCATTACATCGACACGGTCGGCATCGCCTACCCCGGTGAGTACGTCGCGCTCGGTCTGCAGTGGCCGACGCCGCACTGGAAGGTGACCGACGTGGTCGCCACCGCGGCCGTGGTCGCGGGCATCTTCGGTACCGGCGGCGGTTCCGAGGTCACGTCGGCGCTGGCGCTGCTCGAGGCGCAGGCGAAGTACGGCGTTGCCCAGGGCACCAAAGTGTGGGAGTCGTTCCGTTCGCAGAACGATCCCGAGGCCAGTACGACGGTGCACAACGGCACCAGCTTCCCGTACGGGACCACCGGGCCGAACCCGGCCGGCCGCGCGATGCCGGACCGCGGCTCGGTCACCGCGGAACCCGAGGTGATCGACCAGACCGCGAACCTGACCGCCGCCGCCAAACCGGCGCCGAAGGGATCGGAAGCGCTCAAGGGCATCTTCGACAAGGGTCTGTTCCCGGACGGCTTCGGAAAGAAGGCGATGTCGAACGCGCTGCTCGTTTCCGGCGCGCACACGCAGTCCGGACATCCGATCGCGGTCTACGGCCCACAGACCGGGTACTTCGCTCCGCAGCTGCTGATGCGCCAGGAACTGCAAGGCCCCGGCGTCAGCTCGCGGGGAATCGCCTTCGCAGGCCTGAACTTCTACACCCTGATCGGCCGCGGCCCGGACTACTCGTGGAGCGCGACGTCCGCCGGACAGGACATCACCGACACGTTCGCCGTACCGCTGTGCGAACCCGGCGGCGGAACGCCGACGAAGTCCTCGCAGTACTACGTCTTCCGTGGCCAGTGCGTACCGATCGAGCGGCTCGAGCGGCACAACTCCTGGTACTCGAGCCTCGGCTCGTCGGAACCGGCCGGGTCGTACACGTTGGTTGCCCTGCGCACCAAGTACGGCATCGTCACACACCGCGGAACGGTCGGCGGAAAGCCCGTGCTGTTCGTGAAGAACCGGTCGACGTACGGCAACGAGGCCGGGTCGGCGCTCGGGTTCATGCAGTTCAACGACCCGGACCGGATCCACTCGGCCACTGACTTCCAGAAGGCCGCGGCGAACATCGGGTACACCTTCAACTGGTTCTACACCGACAAGAACTCGATCGCGTACTTCAACTCCGGTGACAACCCGGTCCGGGCCGACGGCGCCGACCCGAACCTGCCGACCTGGAGCTCGTACGAGTGGAAGGGCTGGAACCCGGACACCAACCGGGCGACGTACACCCCGGCGACGGAGCACCCGCAGGTCGTCAACCAGGACTACCTGACCAGCTGGAACAACAAGCAGGCGCCCGGGTACTCCGCGTCTGACGGGCAGTGGGGGTACAACGCGGTCTACCGCAGTCAGCCGCTCGACGACCGGATCAAGGCTGTCATCAACAGCGGCCAGAAGTTCACCCGCGGCAAGCTGGTCGAGGCGATGGAGGATGCCGCCACCGTCGACCTCCGCGGCGACCAGGTGCTGCCGTACCTGCTCCGCGTCCTGAAGTCCGCCCCGATCACCGACCCGGCCGTCGCCGGCGCCGTCGCCAAGTTGACGGCCTGGCAACAGTCAGGCGCCCACCGTAAGACGCCCAGCGCCTCGTCCCGCACCTACGACAACGCCGACGCCATTCGCATCCTTGACGCATGGTGGCCCCTGCTCGTCCCGGCTGAGTTCAAGGATCTCGGACCGGATCTCTACGGTGCCCTGACCGCCAACCTGAAGATCGACGAGCGGCCGAGCGCACAAGGCTCGTCGTTCCAGAGCGGCTGGTGGGGCTTCGTTCAGCGGGACCTTCGGAAGGTGCTCGGCGACCCGGTGAAGACGGCCCAGCCGGTGACCTACTGTGGCGGCGGATCGCTGGCGGCGTGCCGGACGGTGCTGACGGATACCTTGCTCGCGGCAACCAAGGTGCCGGCGTCGACGACCTATCCGGCGACGGCGGACTGCGCGGCGGGCGACCAGTTCTGTGCCGACCAGATCGCGCACCAGCCGATGGGCGGCATCACCCAGGACCGGATCGCCTGGGTGAACCGGCCGACGTACCAGCAGGTGGTCGAGTTCCCGGCCAAGCGCGGCGACGCGGTACGGCCATTTGCTGTAAGAGTTCCAGGTGTTCAGATGGTGATGCCAGGATGAGGGCATGACACAGAACTTTCCTCCGAACCAGCCGTATCCGCCGCAGCAGCCGGGCTACCAGCAAGGTCCGCCTCCGGGGTACCAGGCTCCGCCGCCCGGGTACCAGCAGGGGCCGCCGCCTGGATACCAGCAGGGCGGGTACCAGCAGGCTCCGTCCAACGTGCCGCATGTCGCGCCGCAGGGTTCGCCGTACCCGGTGCTCGTCTCGACGATGAACGACCTGCCCGGGTACACCGCGGACACGGTGTTCGGTGAGGTGTTCGGGCTGACCGTGCGGACCCGGGACTTCGGATCGAACTTCACCGCGAGCTTCCGGTCGCTCGGTGGTGGCGAGGTCCCGGAGTACACCCAGATGCTTGCCGAGTCGCGGCATGTCGCGGTGATGCGGATGTGCCAGATGGCGCAGCAGATGGGCGCGAACGCGATCCTCGCGATGCGGTTCGACTGCAACGAGATCGCGCAGACCATGAGCGAGGTGGCGGCCTACGGTACGGCGGTCGTCGTGCGGAAGGCCGAGCCGCCGCGGGTGCAGGACTCAACCCCCGATGAGGATGATGCGAATGACAGCTGACCTCGCCTTTCCGCCCGGATTCAGGTGGGGGGTCTCGACGTCGGCGTACCAGATCGAGGGTGCCGTGGCCGAGGACGGCCGCGGCCCCTCCACCTGGGACACGTTCTGCGCCGAGCCCGGCAAGATCCTCAACGGTGACACCGGTGCGGTCGCGTGCGACCACTACCACCGGTACGCCGAGGACGTCGCGCTGATGCGGGAGCTGGGCGTGGACATGTACCGGTTCTCGTTCGCGTGGCCGCGGATCCAGCCGTCCGGGAGCGGGCCGGGGAACGCGTCCGGGCTGGACTTCTACGACCGGCTGATCGACACACTGCTCGGCGCCGGGATCCAGCCGGCGCCGACGCTGTACCACTGGGACACCCCGCAGCCGCTCGAGGACGCCGGCGGCTGGCTGAACCGCGACATCACCGAACGGTTCGCGGAGTACGCCGCTCTGCTGGGCGCGCACTTCGCCGACCGGGTGCCGCTGTGGATCACGATCAACGAGCCGATGGTGCTGACGTTGATGGGGTACTCGCTGGGCGCGCACGCGCCGGGCAAGCAGTTGCTGTTCGACGCGTTGCCGGTCGCGCATCATCAGCTGCTCGCGCACGGCCGCGCGGTGCAGGCACTGCGGGCGGCCGGCGCCGCGGAGATCGGGATCGCGTCGAACCATGCGCCGACGTGGCCGGCGAGCGACAGTCCTGAGGACGTCGAAGCGGCAGGGCTGTACGACAACCTGATCAACTGGATGTTCGCGGATCCGATCGTCCTCGGGGAGTATCCGTCGGGGATCGGCGACGGGATGCCTGGTCCGGTCGCCGACGACCTGGCGATCATCTCGACCCCGCTGGACTTCTTTGGCATCAACCACTACGCGCCGGTCTCCGTCGGCGCCGCGACCGGCGAGGCGGACACGGCCGCGACCGACGGCGTACAGCTCCCGCCGGGTCTGCCGTTCGAGCCGCGGACGCTGCCCGGTTACCCGACCACTGACTTCGGGTGGCCGATTGTCCCCGACGCCTTCGGCGAGACGTTGCGGATCTTCCAGGCACGGTACGGCGACAAGCTCCCGCCGATCTACATCACCGAGAACGGCTGCGCCATCAACGACGGAGTAGCTGACCAACGGCGGATCGACTACCTGGACGGGTATCTGCGCTCGCTGAAGTCGGCAATGGACGAGGGTATCGACGTCCGCGGCTACTTCCAGTGGTCGCTGCTGGACAACTTCGAGTGGGCGGCGGGGTACTCGCAACGCTTCGGTCTCGTACATGTGGACTTCGAGACCTTGGAGCGGACGCCCAAAGCGTCGTACCACTGGTTGCGTGATGTGATCGCCCAGAGTCGGCGATGATTCCGGAGCCGGGGGTGGTGCCGTCGGCTCTGGCGGAGCCTGCTGTTCGGGTTCGTGGTGGGTGGACGGCGGCCGTCGTACTGGCGAACGTCGGGGTGTTCGCGGCCTGGCTCGGGCCGATCCAGGTGCTGCTCGCGAAGCAGTCCGAGGCGGTTGCTCCGGGCAACAAGGAGTTCGTGTTCGGGCTGGTGACCGGGGTGGGGGCCGCCGTGTCGGTGGTGGCCAATCCGGCGTTCGGGGCGATCTCGGACCGGACGACCTCGCGGTTCGGCCGGCGGGTGCCGTGGGTGATCGCGGGAGCCGTTGGTGGTGCCATCGGTCTCGGGATCCTGTCGGGTGCCCGCGTGATCGCGCTGATGCTGATCGGCTGGTGCCTGATGCAACTGTTCGGCAACGCGCTCCTGGCTGCGGCCACCGCGGTGGTCCCGGACCGCGTTCCGGTTACGCAACGTGGAGCCGTCGGTGGGTGGGTGGCGATCTCGCAGGTCCTCGGTGCACTCGTCGGTACGGCGCTTGCTGCCGCCTTCAACAGCTACACCCTCGGGTACGTCGCCTGCGCCGCCTTCCTCCTGCTCTCGGTCGTCCCCTATCTGTTACGCAGCCACGATCAGCCGTTGCTCGAGCGGCCTACGTTCGTACTGCGTGAGTTCGTGACGAGCTTCTGGATCAGCCCGCGCCGGTACCCGGACTTCGGGTGGGCCTGGCTGACCCGGTTCCTCTTCAACGTCGGCAACGCCCTCGGCACGCTGTACCTCTTCTACTACCTGCAGGACAAGGTGGGCATCGCCGACCCCGATACCGGCGTACTGATCCTGACCGCGATCTACAGCGTCTGCGTTCTGACCACCGCGATCAGCTCCGGTCGCTGGTCGGACCGAACCGCCCGGCGCAAGGTGTTCGTCACCGCCTCCGGGTGGGTGATGGCGGCGGCCGGCGTGATCCTCGCGTTCTGGCCGACCTGGCCCGGCGCCATCACCGGCGCCGTCGTTCTCGGCGCGGGCTTCGGCGTCTACCTGTCGGTCGACTTCGCCCTGCTCACGCAAGTACTCCCGAACGCCCGCGACCGCGCGAAGGACCTCGGCGTCATCAACATCGCCAACTCCCTCCCGCAGGTCCTCGCGCCCGTCATCGCCGCCCCCATCGTCAAACACCTGGGCGGCTACCCCGTCCTCTACCTCCTGGCGTCAGCCGTCACGGTCCTGGCCGGCGTACTGGTCACCCGAGTCCGCTCTGTCGCTTGAGCGCCTTGCCTGCCGACGAGCGCGCCGTCACCTGGATGTGGTCCAGGTCGAGCCAGTCCGCCAGTTGGCGGAGCTCGGCCGCCAGTGGTTCGAGGAAGTCGGGGGAACCCGGCTCGGGAGTGAGTGTTGGTACGACCAACGTCGAGCGCGGGCGGTCGGACTTGAGGTCCACCCGGGCGACCAGGCGGTCGCCGAGGAGGAACGGTAGGACGTAGTAGCCGTGGACGCGTTGTGGTGCGGGGGTGTAGATGCTGATCCGGTAGAAGAAGTCGAACAGGCGGTGCGTACGGTCGCGGTTCCAGATCAGCGGGTCGAACGGCGAGAGCAGCGCCTGCGCGTCGACCGGACGGTCCACGGCCTCGTGCCAGCGATACGACTGCTGCTTGACGTCCTCGACCCGGACCGGGATCAGCTCGCCGGACTCGACCAGTTCGCCGATCACCTCGCGTCCGGTTGCGGCAGGCAACGGAAAGTGCGCTTGGCCGCTCCCGCCGCAGAGCTCCTTGAGGGTCGCGATGCCGAGGCCGCGGGCCGCGATCCGGACCAGTTCGCGGCGCGCCTCGTCGGCGGTCGGCTCGGGGGCGTTCAGTACGTCGGCCGGGAGGACACGCTCGGTCAGGTCGTAGATCCGCTCGAAGTGCCGGCGGCCCGCGATCGTCACCAGGCCCGCGCAGAACAGGTACTCGATCGCGATCTTCGCGTCCTGCCAGTTCCACATCGTGCCGGTCCCCGGATCCGGGTCCGGGTCGCTGCGCTTGCGCCGTACGCCGTCCGGGTTCGCCTCACCCGCGGTCAGCGGCCCTCGTTCGGTGACGAGTCGCAGGACCTGGTCGACGTACCCTGGCCGCTCGGCGGTCAGGCGGCGCATCCCTGCGACCACCGACCACGGCGCGGTCACGTCCGGGCTGAGCTCGTCGTCCCACACCTGCCGCTCGGCCGCCCGCATCCGCCAGCGCATCAACGGGTAGTTGCCGAGCGGGATCAGCGCGGCCTTGTGCCCCCAGAAGTACTCGAACAGCTCCCGCTCCGCGCCCCAACTCAGTTCGTCGAGCGTCGCCCGCGGATAGTTGCCCACCCGCGAGTACACCGGCAGATAGTGCGACCGGCACAACACATTCACCGAGTCCAACTGCAGCACACCGGCCCGCTGGATCGCCCACCGCACATCACCGCGCGCCCCGAACCCCTGCGCGGCCAGCGCAATCCGCCGCGCACTTGCCCTCGAGACCTCGTCCCCAACGGCCGCCATGCCACGAACATATAGCGCGACACTGGGGTCATGCAGTCCATCACCCTCGGAAAGCCGTCCGCCTACCTGCGGCTGACCACCGCGCGGCCGTCACCGGATGTCCCGCCGAAATACCTGCCACAACTGGAGCGACGCTACTTGAATGCCGAGCTCCAAGTCGGCGACCTTCGTGCGTGACCTGCATCGGTTGAGCGACTGAGGTCAGCCTGCTGTCATGGCCGTGCGCAGCGCCTCGAAGTCGGTAGGTTCCAGGGGGACGAGGCCGCGGCGGAGTTGGTAGCCCCAGTTCGGGCTGTGGGTTAGTTGGAGGTCGACTTCGTGGAGGTTCGCGCGATGGACCGGGAAGAAGTCGATGCGGCGGCGCCACGGTTGGATGGTGCCGCGGGCGCCCATCGACATCGGGTCGGCCTGGTAGGGCTCGTCGTCCGCGACCACTCCGAGTGCGGTGAAGGCGCGCAGCGGACGCTTTTCGAGGTATCGCTCGGTCGGGGAGTAGATCGCGAATCCGTCGCCGCGACGCAGGCGCGCGACGCCGTACCGCTTGCCGTGGTTGAGCTGGATGAAGCCTTCGGATACGGCACGCTGGGTGTGCTCTGCGGAGACCACACCCAGCCAGGCCTTCTGTACGTCGTTCATACCCCTACTGTCAGCCCGAAACTATGACATCTTTCGTCATAATTCTCCGCCGAACCTTCGCCAGCAGCGGCCAG
Organism: Kribbella sp. NPDC031520; assembly: GCF_055580825.1. NCBI lineage: Bacteria > Bacillati > Actinomycetota > Actinomycetes > Propionibacteriales > Kribbellaceae > Kribbella > Kribbella sp. NPDC031520. The sequence continues at coordinate 751,769 of NZ_JBVIKS010000003.1, read as the reverse complement.
GCGACCAGCAGCAGGATCACCACGTAGATCACGTACGCGACCGGGCCGCCGACCAGCCCCGACACGTCGCCGTTCGACAGTTGCAGCGCCATCCGGGCCTGCCGTTCGGCGATCGGGCCGAGAATCACGCCGATGATCAGCGGCAGTACGGGCAACCCGAAGCGCCGCATCCCGAAGCCGAGCAGCCCGAGCAGCAGGAGCAGCAGCAGGTCGAGCGGCTGCGCGTTCACGGCGTACGCACCCATCGAGGCGAAGAAGATGATCCCTGCGTACAGGTACGGGCGCGGGATCTGTAGCAGCTTGGCCCACGCCGGCGCCAGCGGCAGGTTGAGCAGCAGCAGGAACAGATTGCCGATGAACAGGCTCGCGATCAGCGCCCACACCAGCTTCGGCTCGCGCTGGAACAGCAGCGGCCCGGGCTGGATGCCGTACGACGTGAACGCCGCCAGCATCACCGCCGCCGTCGCGTTCGTTGGCAGGCCCAACGCCAGCATCGGAACCAGGGTGCCGGCCGCGGACGCGTTGTTCGCCGCCTCCGGTCCCGCGACGCCCTCGATCGCGCCGTGCCCGAACTCCTCCGGGTGCTTGGACAGCTTCTTCTCGGTCGCGTACGACAGGAACGTCGGGATCTCGGCGCCACCGGCCGGCAGCGCACCGATCGGGAAACCGTACGCCGTACCGCGCAGCCACGGCTTCCACGACCGCCGCCAGTCCGACTTGCCCATCCACGGCCGCCCGACCGGGATCACCGTGCCCGGGTTACGCCGCAGGTGCGCCGCCACCCAGAGTGCTTCACCGACCGCGAAGATGCCGACAGCAACCACTACGACATCGATGCCGTCGGCAAGCTGCGGGATGCCGAGGGTGAGCCGCTGCTGGCCGGTCACCTTGTCGATCCCGACCAGCCCGATCACCAGGCCGAGCAGCAGCGCCGCGAACCCGCGGATCCGCGACGACCCGAGCACCGAGGTGGCACCGGCGAACGCCAGCAACATGATCGCCAGGTAGTCCGGCGCACCCAGGCTGATCGCGAACTTCACCACCTGCGGCGCGACCAGCACCAGCAGCACGGTCCCGATCGTGCCTGCGACGAACGACCCGATCGCGGCGGTCGCCAGCGCCTGCGCGGCTCGTCCTGCCCGGGCCATCTTGTTGCCCTCGATCGCCGTCACCACCGATGACGACTCGCCCGGCGTGTTCAGCAGGATCGACGTGGTGGAACCGCCGTACATGCCGCCGTAGAAGATGCCGGCGAACATGATGAACGCCTGCACCGGCTCCAGCCCGTACGTGATCGGCAGCAGCAGCGCGACCGTCATCGCCGGACCGATCCCGGGCAGTACGCCGACCGCCGTACCGACCGTGACGCCGAGCAGCGCGAGCAACAGGTTGACCGGGGCCAGGACGTCGCCGAACCCGGTCAGCAGGTTCATCAGGTTGTCCATCAGAGAATCCCTTGCAGTACGCCGGCCGGCAGGCCGACCCCGAGCCCGATCGCGAACCCGTAGAACGTGACCAGCGACAGCGCGACCGCGATCACCAGGTTGCGGAAGTGGTGCCGGCTGCCCAGCGCGAACGCCGAACCCCAGAACAGCAACGTCCCGCTGATCACCCAGCCAAGCGGCTCGATCGTCGCCAGGTTGACCACGAACGCCGCGATCAGCAGCAGTACGGTGCGCCAGTCGACCTTGGACGTCACGTCGACGTCCTCGCCTTCCTCGGCCGCACCGGTACCGCCGCGCGCGACGTCCACGGCGTACAGCGCGGCGACCACCAGCAGCAGTACGCCTAGCACGATCGGGACCGGCTTCGGGCCGATCGGATCGTTGCTGGTGGCAATGTGCTGGATCCGGGCGGCGTCGACGATCACCAGGACGCCGGCCACCGCCAGGAATCCACACACTCCGTACTGCGCTGTGTCCCGCCGCGGTTCCGCGGCCGTCATGCCGCCAATCCGAGTTTGGTCAGGATGTCCGCGACCGCCTTGTCCTGGTCGGTCAGGAACTTACCGAACTCGTCACCGGTGACGAACGCGTCGGTCCAGCCGTGCTTCTGCAGCTGGGCCTTCCACTCGGCAGAGTCGTGCATCTTGGTCAGCGCGTCGATCCAGACCTTCTTGTCTGCGTCGCTGGTCCCGGGCGGCGCCACGATCCCGCGCCAGTTGGTGAACACCAGGTCGATCCCGGAGCTCTTCAGCGTCGGTACGTCCTTCAGCGCCTCGATCGGCTGCTCGCTGCTCACCGCGAGTACTCGTACCTGGCCGCTCTCCACCTGGTCGAGGAACTCGCCGAACCCGCTGGTGCCGAAGGCGATCTTGCTGCCCAGCAGCGCGGGCAGGAGTTCGCCGCCGCCGTCGTACGAGACGAAGTTGACGTCCTTCGGATCGATGCCGACCGCCTGCGCGAGCTGCATCGGCAGCAGGTGGTCCGGGCCGCCCGGCGAGGATCCGCCGCCGACCGCCATCCCCTTCGGGTTCGCCTTCCAGGCCTTCACCAGGTCCTGGATCGTCTTGTACGGCGAGTTCTTCGGCACCACGACCGCGCCGGCCTCTTCGATCAGCTTCGCGATCGGGGTGGTCTGGGTGAGCGTCGCCTTGGACTTCGACGTGTACGTCGCGCCGACGACGCCGAGGCCCATCTGCATCGCGAGCTTGCCGTTGCCCTTCTCGTTCACGATCCGCTGCAGGCCGACCGTCCCGCCCGCGCCGGGCAGGTTGAACACCTGGACGCCGGTCGCGATCTTCGCGTCCTCCATCGCCTTCGCGGCGGTCCGGGCGGTGGTGTCGTACCCGCCGCCGGCCGTGTTCGGCACCATCAGCCGCAGACCTGTGGCCGGCTTACCGCTGTCGGCGCCCGCACTGTCCGACTTGTTCGCCGTTGCACCGCAGGCCGTGAAGCCAAGTACGGCAACCAGCGCCGTCGTCACTGTCAGCAATCGCCCTGACCTCATGTGGCGGATTCCTTTCGAGAGGGTTCAGGTGGCGACGATCGTGGACCTCCGGCTAGCTTCACGTCTGCGTTGTGGCCGCAGCGGTGGTTGAGTTCATTGTGGTCACGGGCAGAACCTGGCTGAAGTGTGGCACTAGGGCGCCCGACCGGTGATCATGCGGTGCGGAAAGGGCGAGGAGGTGACCATGACGGTACGACTGCGGGGCAGGCCTACATTGGCCGGCCAGCTGTTGGTGTTGCAGTTGGCGATCGTGGTCGTCGTACTCGTCGCTGTCGCCGCGGTCTCGCTTGCTCAGTCGGCCGCCACGTTCAACCGGGTCGAGGGGCGGCGGGTGACGTTGCTGGCCGAGCAGTTGTCGTCCAGTCCCGCGCTGCGGTTCAACATCCGGAACCCGGCGCCGGAGGAAACGCTCGCGCCGACGTTGCAGACCAGCCTCGCGCAGTCCGGCGTCGGCTCGATCACGGTCGCGAACGCCGACGGAAAGGTGATCGCGGCGACCAATCCGACGTTGGTCGGGACAACGTTCACGTTCGGTGTTCCGGAAGTTGCGAACGGTCGCGGCTGGTCCGGCCGGCTGGGCGACGAGCTGGTCGCGCAGGTCCCGGTGCTCAGCGAGAGCCGCGACACGCTCGGTGACCAGATCGGCACGGTCATGGTGGGCGAGCATTCCCCGTCCGTACTGCAGCGGCTCCGCGGCGCCTCGTCGTACCTGGCGATCTATCTCGGGATCGCCTGCGTCCTCGGGCTGCTCGGGTCCTGGCTGCTCGCCCGCCGGATCAAACGCCAGACCCTCGGCCTCGAACCGCGCGAGATCGCCGGGCTGGCCGAACACCGCGAAGCCATGCTGTACGGGCTCGCCGAAGGAGTCGTTGCCCTCGACCCCCAGTTACGCGTGACGCTGGTGAACGACGTCGGCCGGCGGCTGCTCGACCTGCCGGAAACCGCGGTCGGAAAGTCCTTGGACGAGTTGGGAATCGAGGGCCGGCTGCGCGAGGTGCTGTCCGGTGACGACGAGTCCCTCGACGCGGTCGTCGTCCGGCGGGGGCGCGTACTGGTGATGAACCGGATGAGCGTGACGAAGGACGGGCGGTCGCTCGGATCCGTGACCACGTTGCGGGACCGTACCGAGCTGGCGCAGCTGGAACGCGAGCTCGGGTCGTTCCGGTCGTCGGCGGAGCTGCTGCGGGCGCAGACGCACGAGTTCGCGAACCAGCTGCACACGATTTCCGGGCTGATCCAGATCGGGGAGTACGACGAGGTGGTCACGTACGTCGGCGCGCTCAACCGCTATCGTGAATCGCTCGACCTGACCGTGACCCGGCGGGTCCACGACACCACGGTCGCCGCCCTGCTGATGGCGAAGTCCTCGGTCGCTGCCGAACGCCGCGTCGAGCTCCGGGTGTCCGAGCGGACGACCCTGCTCCGGCTCGACCCGTCGTTGTCCGCCGACATCGCGACCGTCCTCGGCAACCTCGTGGACAACGCCGTCGACGCCGCGGCCCAGTCCGGTACGCCGCTGTCGCCCGCCTGGGTCGAGGTCGAACTCCGGCAGGATGCCGCGAGCGTGGAGATCGTCGTACGGGACTCCGGGCCGGGTGTCGCGCCGGAGCTGGCGCAGGAGGTGTTCGCGCACGGGTTCACCACCAAGGCCGCCGCCGAGGGCGAACGCGGGATCGGCCTCGCGATGACCCGGATGATCTGCCGGCGCCGCGGCGGTGAGGTCGCCGTCACCAACCTGACCGAGGGCGGCGCCGCGTTCATCGCCCGGATGTCCACCCAACGCACACCGGAAGGAGCCCGATGATCAAGGTCCTGGTCGTCGACGACGACTTCATGGTGGCCCGCATCCACCGCGGCTTCGTCGACCGCGTGGACGGCTTCGAGGTCGTCGGTACGGCGAACTCCGGCGACCAGGCCGTCGCCGCACTGGAGTCGCTCGCGCCCGACCTGGTGCTGCTCGACCTCTACCTTCCCGATGTCTTCGGGCTGGACCTGATCGCCCGGCTCCGCGCCGTACAACCGTCCGTCGACATCCTCGTCATCACCGCCGCCCGGGAGGCCGATGCCGTCCGGGGTGCGGTCCGCCAGGGTGTCGTCAACTACCTCCTGAAACCGTTCGGTTTCGAGGATCTGCGGGTGCGGCTGCAGGAGTACGCCCGCCACCGGGCCAGCATCCCCGCGCAGGTCACGTCCCAGGCCGACGTCGACCGCGTACTCGCCCCCGCCCGCCCCACGGTCAACCGTCTCCCCAAGGGCCTGTCCCAGGAAACCACCGATCTGGTCACCACGGCCCTGCGCAACACCCCCGAGAACCTCTCCGCCGCTGAGTGCGCCGAACTCATCGGCATCTCCCGCGTCAGCGCCCGCCGCTACCTGGAGTTCCTCACCACCCAAGGCCAGGCCGAAGTGACCCTCCGCTACGGCACCACCGGCCGCCCGGAACGCCGCTACACCTGGCGAACGTAGCGGTTCAGCCGGCGTCAGGGATGGCGAAATGCTGCCGGTAGCGTTCGGGGGTGGTGCCCATCCGGCGGGCGAACACGCGATGCAGGGTCTCACCGTGGCGGTAGCCGATCTGGCGGGCGATCGCGCCGACGGTCAGCTCGGTGGATTCGAGCAGGCGGCGTGCTGCCTCGACCCGTAGATCCTCGATGAACGCGGCCGGCGTGACTCCCGTTTCGGCGCGGAAGGCGCGGGCGAAGGAGCGTTCGCTCATGCCCGTACGGCGTGCCAGCCTGGCCACCGCGAGATCCTCGCCGAGATGGTCGGGCAGCCACTGCTGTACGGCGCGGATGGTCGGTGTCCTGGCGGGATGTGCCCGCAACTGTGCGCTGAACTGCGTCTGCCCGCCCGGACGCCGGCTGAAGACCACGTACGCCCGCGCGATCATGGCCGCCACCTCGCGGCCGTGATCGTCCTCGACCAGCGCCAGGGCCAGATCGATGCCGGCGGACATACCGGCCGACGTCCAGCGATTGCGATCGCGGACGTAGATCCGATCCGGTTCGACCGTGACCCGCGGAAAGCGCTCGGCGAGAACGCCGGTCGTCGCCCAGTGGGTGGTCGCCCGGTAGCCGTCCAACAGCCCGGCGGAAGCCAGCAGCAGCGCGCCGGCGCAGACCGATGTCACCCGCCGTGCCTTGCGTGCCAGCGCGGGTAGCTGCGGTACCACGCCGGTGGCGCCAGGACCGAAGACATCGCCACCGACGACGACCAGGGTGTCGAAGTCGTCGCCCGCGGCGATGTCCTGGAGCGAATGCGCGACCGACAGCGTCATCCCGCCGTCGAGCTTGATCGGCCGCCCTCCGGGCGAGGCAGTCAGCAGGCGGTACGGCGGTGTCGCCGCACCGCCGTCCGGATCACCCTCCGCCGCGGACGGCTGCCAGCGGAGCTCCGCGGGCAGCTGGTGAGGCGGCCGCTCGGCGAGACTGTTCAGCAGCGCGAACACATCGAGCGGACCGGCCAGCTCGGAGATCTGCATGCCTTGGAAGACGACGAAGACGATGGTGCGAGGCGACGGCACCTCGCCATCATCGCAGTTAGGCCCTGTCTGGCAATCCATCGCCTACTGCGGGGCACTCGGCACGGCACCTCGCCGCACGGGTGCAAAGGCCACGATGCTCCGCATCGAGTCCTTCGCCCCCGCACGCCGATGCACCGCACCGAGCACCTCCTCGCTACGGCGCTGGATCACCAGACAGGACCTGGTGCCGCCGGCCGGCACGGTCAATTGCTGATCGGTTCCGTCGTGCTGTGGGCATCGAGGAACGGCACGACGAGCGCGGCGACCTCGGCGGGCAACTGGGCGTGGGGATAGTGACCGCCCTTGTCCACCGTGACGACCTGGCCGAGCCCAGGCGACAGGGCGGCCACGACCCTGCGGCCTTCGCCCTCGGGACTGGCGAAGTCCGGGTCCTCCGAGCCCATGATCACCAGGACCGGGCACCGCACGTCGGCCAGCCGGGCGTGTGCGTCGGCGGGGGTCGTCTTGCCGGTCTTCATGAACTCGGCCCACCGCCCGGGCTGCTGCAGGTGGTCGAACAACTCGGCGAGGTACTTGTCCTGGTCCGCCGGCTTGGTCGGGTAGGCGACGCCACTCAGGTAGCCGGACCACAGCCGGGGCGACTTCAACAACTGCGTGCCCACCAGTTGCAGCATCCCTCGGCGGTACCGGCGGTTCGACAACAGTGCGCCGAAGGCAACACCCTGCGTCAACGTGAACGGGTCGATCTCGACGACCGCCGATACCAGCTCCGGGGCTTCGGCGGCCGCGATGGTGGCCGAACCGCCGGACAGTGAATGCCCGACGATCACGGCCGGTCCGCCGAAGTGACGGATGACCCCGAGCAGGTCGCGGGCCACATCGGTGCGGCTGATGGCGCTCTTGCCGGTCACCGACGGCCAGTCGAGGCTGGACTCGCCGTGGCCGCGCATGTCGACGTTGACCACTCGATAGCCCGCGGCCACCAGCGGACCGACCAGGTTCCGGAAATCCTGGCGCCAGGTCCCCATGCCGTGTGACAGCACCACCAGGGGACCGTCACCGGCGACGTCGCAGGCGAGCTGTCCGTGCTCGAGGGTCACAAACTCGGTCATTCCCGATTCCTCCCAACCTCGGGCCGCGGGTTGCGGCACGCTCGAATTGAACGTGGGAAGCGGGTCTTGGCCGAGAGGCCGGGCAGTTCGGGTCAGTCGTCTGGCCGATCCGGTCAGCCGCTGACCGCGTCGCATCCTGCTCGAGGTCAACAGCGCGCTCCGACCAGAGCACCGTGGGTCAGATCGCGTCCTCCTCGACCAGTTCGACAGTTGCCGCGTGGCGCTCGGCCAGGGCGTGGTAGACGGCGGCGTTGTGGTCGACGAAGAGTTTGGCGGTGCCCTCCAGCGGGACGATCTTCTTGGCGGGGCTGCCCATCGCGACCGATTCCGGTGGGATCACGGCGCCGGGCGTGACGGTCGAGCCGGCTGCGACGAGCGAGCGGGTGCCGACGACCGCGCCGTCCAGGACGATGGCGCCGTTTCCGACCAGCGCCTGTTCGCCGATGGTGCAGTCGTGGATGAGGCACTGGTGGCCGACTGTCGCGTTCGGGCCGACCTCGCAGCCGTTGTGGCCGACGTGGATAACGGTGTTGTCCTGGATGTTCGCGCCGGCGCGGATCGTGATCGTCCCCAGGTCGGCGCGGATCACGGCGCCGTACCAGATCGACGCTCCGGCCTCGACGACCACGTCGCCGACGAGCGTCGCGGTCGGTGCGATCCACGCGTCCGGGTGCACGTTCGGACTCTTACCTTCGAAGGAGTACAGCGGCATGCGGCCGAGACTAACCTGCACCACCGTGAAAGCAGTGGGAAAGGACCGGGGGCGCGGTTACGGTGGGCGGGATCGACCAAGGAGGGTGGCATGACCGAGATTGCGAAGTCGGGCGCCGCGGTGATCAACCGGGCCGACGGGCGGAACGACGGCGAGGAGTGGACCGAGGACTACCAACAGTTGCCGGGTGGTGCTGGGGTCTCGCTGATTCTCGAGTCGACCACGCAGGAGGGCGTCGGGCCGCGGCTGCACAAGCATCCGTACGCCGAGACGTTCATCATCCGGCGTGGTTTGGCGACGTTCACTGTCGACGGTGACGAGATCGTCGGTACGGCGGGCCAGATCCTGGTCGTGCCGGCCGACACCCCGCACAAGTTCCGCACCGGCCCGGGCGGCTACGAGGCCGTCCACATCCACGCGAACCCCACGTTCGAAACCATCTGGCTCGAGTAGCTCGAGTGGTCAGCCGGGGACGCGTTCCCCGGGAGGTGTGTACGCGGCCAACAGGGTCGCGGTGATGTACGGCGCCGCATCGGCAGTGCTGATGCGTCCGGCGAGGATGTCGCCCGCGGCGCCGTGCATCACGTTGTGCATGACGCTGACCAGCCACGATGTCGGCAGGTCGGTCCGGAAGATCCCTTCGGAGCGCCCGCGTTCGAGCAGCCGCTCCACCCGTGCCATCGGGTCGGCGTGCAGTTCGCGTACCCGGCCGGGCGGCAGCGCCTCCTGAGCGGCGACCAGCAGTGCCGTGAACTGGTCGACCAGGTGCCAGCTCGACTCGATCAACCGGGCCAGCGCCGCCCGCGGTTCACCGGTCAGGTCGACCTTGCCGAGGGTCTCCTCGCCGATCGCGATCGCCTGCACGAACACCGCGTCGACGAGCTCGGCCCGGGACGGGAAGTGCCCGTACAGCGTGACCCTGCCGACGCCGGCGGCCTTCGCGATCTCCGACGTACTCGCGGCCGGGTTCCGGCTCAGGCACTCGGCGGCCGCGGTCAGGATCGCCGCGATGTTCCGCTGCGCGTCGGCGCGCCTCGTCGTCGTTGCCACCCGCGCCTCCGATCTCGAACACTGCTGTACGGATTCCTCTTGTTGAACACCAGTGTACGAGTTAACCTGGCTCGACAACCCGTACACACGTGTTCAACTTAAGGACGAGCCGATGAATCAACCCGACCCCCGGCGGTGGCGGCTGCTGGGGCTGCTCGCTGTCGCGCAGTTCATGCTGATCCTCGACGTCACCGTGGTGGCGATCGCGCTCCCGAACATCGAGACCGACCTCGGCCTGCGCCGCGAGACCCTGGCCTGGGTGGTCAGCGCGTACACGCTGATGTTCGGCGGCCTGATGCTGCTCGGCGGTCGCGTGGCCGACCTGTTCGGCTCCCGCCGGGTCGTACTGACCGGCCTCGGCGTCTTCACGCTGGCCTCGCTGGTCACCGGTCTCGCGCACGGGCCGGAGGTGTTGCTGGCCGGCCGCGTCGCACAGGGCGTCGGCGCCGCGATGCTGTCGCCTGCCGCGCTTTCCGTCGTGACGAAAACGTTTGACGGCGATGAACGGAACAAGGCGCTCGGCATCTGGTCCGCGATGGGCGGCGGCGGTTCCGCGATCGGTGTACTCCTCGGCGGCCTGCTGACCGCGGGTCCCGGCTGGCAGTGGGTCTTCTACATCAACCTGCCGATCGGCCTGGTCGTCTTCGTACTGCTGCTCCGCATGCTTCCGGCTGACCGGCCGGCGGAGCGGCAGGGCCGCCTCGACGTACCGGGCGCGTTGCTCGTCACCGCAGGCACAGGTACGGCGATCTACGCGCTCATCAACGCCGGCGACCGCGGCTGGCTGTCCGCCGCGACCCTCGGCACGCTGGCCGGAGCCCTCGTCCTGTACGGCGTGTTCGCCTGGGTGCAGAGCTCCGTACGGTCACCGCTGATGAACCTGCGGATCCTCACCCGCCGACCCGTTGCCGCAGGCACCTTCATGATCCTGGTCGCGACCGCGCTGATGATCTCGATGTTCTTCCTCGGCTCGTTCTACCTCCAGCACTTCAAGCAGTACGGCGCTCTGCGGACCGGGCTGCTGTTCCTGCCGGTGGCGGTCGCCGCGATCGTCGGCGCCCAGCTCGCCGGTCATCTCGTCGGTCGGACCGGCGCCCGGCCGATCGCGATCGCCGGGTTCCTGGTCACCGCGCTCGGAGTCGCCGCTCCGGCGATGTGGGAGGGTGCTGCCGTGATCGTGATCGGGATGAGCGTCGGCACGATCGGGCTGGGTGCCGCGTTCGTGGCGTCGTCGACCACGACGTTCGCGCAGGTCGACCACCGCGAGGCAGGGCTCGCGTCAGGGATCCTGAGTACGTTCCACGAGTTCGGTGCATCGATCGGTGTCGCGGTGGTGTCGAGCGTCGCGGCCGCGAGTCTGGCCGGGACCGTGACGACGGGGTTCACCCGCGGGTTCACGTTCGCCGCCGTCACCGCTGCGGTGGCCGCCGTACTGGCGCTGCTCGTCGTCCCGTCGTTCAAGCCTTCGAGGGAAGAGGCTCATGTCCACTGAGACCTGCCGCCCATGATCGCCTGGGGCGTGGGAGAGTCAGCTCAGCGTGTAGGTCGCCGCGACCGGCAGGTGGTCGGACGCGAAGCTCAACGGGACCGACGCGGCCGTCGGCACCAGCTGCGAACTGTGCAGCTGGTAGTCGATCCGTTTCGTCGGCAACGGCATCGGGCTGGTCAGGCCGAGCCCGAGACCCTTCTCCGGCCACGTGTCGGTCCAGTGCGTCGTCAGCGTCTTGACCTCCGTCGACGTCGGTACGGCGTTCAGGTCGCCGACCAGCAGCGTCGCCTCCGGAGCGTCCTTGAGCAGCGTGACGATCGCGTTCACCTGCTCGAGGCGCTCGCCGTCGTTGATCGTCGTGAGGTGCGTGTCGGCGAACCGCAACGGCGTACCGTCCACGTCGATCACGGTCTCGAGCAGGCCGCGCTGCTCGCTACCGGCGTGGAGCGGCAGCAGCGTGTTCCGCGAGTCGACGATCGGGTACTTCGAGAGCACGAGCGTGCCGTACTGCCGGCGCGGCTTGCCGGGCTCGGCCGGATCCCAGTCCAGGTTGGCGGCGAAGACGTAGTTCATCTTCAGTCGCGCCGCCAGCCACGCGGGCTGGTCCACCCAGTTGCTGCGGGCATCGAAGTACTTGTCGACCTCCTGCAGGCCGATCACCCCGGCGCCGGACGCCTCGATCGTCTGCGCGACCCGCTCGAGGTCGAGCTTGCCGTCGACGCCGGCGCCGTGGTGGATGTTGAACGTGAGCGTCCGCACCGTCGTCGCGCTTGCCTTGGCCTGAGCGGTCAGCGGCGCAACCGCCAGCAGGAGGGCGAGTGCGGCAATGATTCCCGTTCGACGCATGCCCGTAGTATCCCGGCGGGCAGGTTCATCGAGTTCAGGCCGGCCGCACGTTGTGGTTGGCGGCGAACACGTTTTCCGGATCGTACTCACGCTTGACCTGCGCGAGCCGCTTGTACGTCTCGGCCGGGTAGACGCCGGTGACCTCGGCGTCGGACAGGAAGTTCGCGTAGGCGCCGTTGACGTGCGGGTCCAGCGTGGCCCACAGCTGCTCGCGTCCCGGCCGGGTCGCCTCGATCACCGGCGGCGGTCCGATCGTCGTGGTGACGAACATCAGCTCGGCCTGGCGGTACGCGTACGCGGTGGCGTCTTCCGGGATGTCCGCAACCGCTCCACCGACGCTCCGGATCGCGATGATCGGCGCGCCCTGCGAGGTACCCGCCGCGGCGAGGATCCGCAGCGCGTCCGGCACCGAATCCTTGTCGACAAAGGCACTTCGCGTCACCAGCTGGATTCCCGGCGGCGGTACGGCGCCGTCGACAAGCACCTCGGCGTACGGGGTGAGCGTGACGTCGTCGGCGAGTACGGTACCGAGCGCGCGGATCGGGTCGATCGCCTGCGCGGCCTGCTCCGGGTCGTCACCGTCGTAGGCGACCTGGATCTCCAGCGGCGCTTCCGGTCCGCCGAGGAACGGGTTCGCGAACGAGGCGATCGAGGTGAGCCCGGCCGGCGCGGTCCGCAGGTACTCCGCCCAGCGCGGCAGCACGTCCGCGATCTCGTTCGCCGGGAACACGACCTTGCCGAAGTGGATGTCGGTGGTCGGGTGCGCCACGAAGTCGAACGCCGTCACGACACCGAAGTTTCCGCCGCCACCACGGACCGCCCAGAACAGTTCCGGGTTGTCGTCCGCCGAAGCACGTACGACGTCCCCGGCCGCGGTCACGAGTTCGACGGCCACCAGACTGTCGAGCGCCAGCCCGTACTTGCGGACCTTCCACCCGAGCCCGCCGCTGAGCGTCAGCCCGCCGACGCCCACGCTCTTCGTGTCACCCGACGAAATCGCCAGGTTGTGCGGTGCCAGTGCAGCCGCGACCTGTCCCCAGGTGGCGCCGCCGCCGATCCGCACCACGTGCTTGTCCTTGTCGACGATGTCGATCCCGGCCAGCCCGGACAGCTCGATCACCACGCCGCCGTCGTTCGTCCCGAACCCCGGGAACGAGTGCCCACCGCCCCGGACGGCAAGGGCGAGCCCGCTGTCCACGGCGTACCGGACGGCCTTCTGCACGTCGCCGACGTTCGCCGCCCGGAAGACCGTGGCCGGACTACCCTGCACCAGAACGGTCCGGCTCGCCGCGTCGTATCCCGCGTCCTGGGGCCCGACGATCTCCCCAGCAAATCCTTCGACCACTGCACTCATGACGTTCCTTCGCGTTTGTCCTCATCGAACAAACACCTGACGTACGGCAGCCGGCCGATGTGACGTGAGCAACCCCACATCACAAACCGCGGCGCTATTCCGTCTGCGCGTCGGAGCTCTCCGCGTCGGACTTCTGGGCGTCGGATTTGTGGGCGAAGGCGCACTTCCAGCCGGCCGGCGTGCTGACCCAGACCTGGCTGATCCACTCGTCCGCGGAGTACGGCGTACCCTCCCAGGCGCCGGTGCTCGTCTTGCGCGCCGTCACGACGACCGCGTCCCCGGCCCGGGCCACGCGCTCACCGCCGACGACCTGCATGCTGTGGTGAGCGAGGCGGCCGTCCGCGATCCAGCCGGTGATGTCGGCCTTGGTCACCGCCCCGGTCGAGCTGACGTACACCCAGTCGTCCGTCATGAACGAGCCGACCAGCTCCGCGTCGTTGCCGACCACGATCCGGTCCCACTCGGCCGCGACCGCGCGCACCTGCTCCTGGATCGTCATCCAGTCATCGTGACAGGTGCGAGGGGTCGCCTCGGTGGATACTGGCCACGTTCAGCGCGACGGGAACGGGTTCAGCCGGCAGCCACTGACCTGAGTGCGGCGACGAGGCGGCTCGCGCGTGGGTCGCCGTGGCCGATCATGCGGTTGGCGGTGTACGCGAACGCGATGCCGTGTTCGTCGTCGGCGAATGCGAACTGGCCGCCGGCGCCGTCGTTCGCGAGGCTGCGCGGACCGAGCGTCGGGCGGAACGGCGAGTCGAGCAGGAAACCGGAACCCCACCGCGCCCCCGCGTCGAAGCCCAGGAACCCGGTGCCGGAGGAAACCTCCCGGACAGCGTCGGAAACAGTCTCCGTCGACAACAAGGGCGCGGACCCGTCGATGCCGGTGAACGCGGCGGCGTAGACCCCGGCGAGACCCGTCGCCGACGCGACGGCGCCGGCTCCGGGCAGCTCCATTTGCAGCAGCGCCGGATCGTTCCACCCGTGCGGTACGTCGAGACCGGGAAACTCCAGCGCCCCGTTCATCGTGACGATCCGCATCAGCAGGTGCTCCGGGTCCATCGCGGGCCGGCTCTCGGCCTCCGCGAGTCGCGCCAGCGTAGGGAGCTCCGACGCCGGCATCCCGATCCACGCCCGCAACCCGAGCGGATCGCCGATCACCGTACGGAAGTATGCCCCCGGCAACTGTCCGGTGAGTCGCCGGACAACCTCACCGAGGACGAACCCGAACACATGCCCGTGGTACTCGTACGTCGTCCCCGGCTCCCACAACGGCTTCTGCGCTTCGATCGCTGCGATCACCGGATCCCAGGCGGCGACTTCCTCGAACGTCGGCGACTGATCCAGCACCGGGATACCCGCCCGGTGCCCGAGCACCATCCGGGAGGTGATCGCCTCTTTGCCCTCAGCAACGAACTCCGGCCAGTAGTCGCCGATCGGCGCGTCCAGGTCCAGTCGTCCCTCCTGGGCCAGCAAGTGGACGACGACACTCACGAGGCCCTTCGCACACGAGAACACCGGCACCACGGTCTCCGCGGACCACGCCCGCCCGGGCGCCGCCTCGCCGTCCCAGAGGTCGACCACCTTGCGGCCACCGGAGTACACGGTCACCGCCGCCCCGAGTTCCGGGAACAACGAGAAGTTCTCCTTGAACGTGTCCGCAACCGCGCCGAACCCGTCGTCCACCCATCCCTGGCCCATGCGCCACACGATAGGTGTGTGGCGCCGTCCCGCACGATCGAATTACGGCAGCGTCCACCGCTGGTTCAGGCCGCCGTTGCACTGGTAGACGATCAGCTTCGTGCCGTCCGCTGACGAGGCCCCGGTCGCGTCGAGGCAGTAGCCGGCGCCGACGTTCCGCAATGAGCCGTCTGTCTGCGGCGTCCAGCGTTGCCCGGCCGAGCCGTCGCAGGTCCACAACACCGCGGGCGTCTTGAGAGCGGTATCGCGCGCCGACAGGCACTTACCCATCGACCGTACGGTCCCGTCGTCGGTCGACGGCGTCCACTGCTGGTTCACCGAGCCCTTGCAGGTGTAGAGCGTCGTCGGCGTGCCGTCCGTGGTCAGCGCCTGGTACACGTCGATGCACTTGCCGCCGATGCCGACCGCCGACCCGGTGTCACCGAACACCCCGAACTCCCAGAACGAGTAGTAGCTCCCGGCAACGGCTCGCTGCGTCGCGACCATCCGGACGTAGCGCGCGTAGATCGGCGAGAACGTCACGTTGTCCGTACCGCCGTCCCCGCTGACGGTTGACGCAACCGTCTTCCAGGTCCTTCCGCTGCCGGAAACCTGGAGCTGGTACGACTTCGCGTACGCCGTCGACAGCCAGTTCATCAGCACCCGGTTCACCACCTGTACCGACCCGAGGTCCACCTGGTACCACTGCGGGTCGGTTCGCGCGCTCGACCATGCCGTACTCATCGAACCGTCGACGGCCTTCGACGCCTCGCGGCCCGCGATATAGGTGCTCGAGGCAACAGCCGGTCGCCCGCGGGCCAGGTTCCGCTTCAGGCCGTACATCGCGGTGTACGTCGTCTCCACCCGCGCCGGAGCCACCACGTTGTGGTCCCGCGCCCCGCCGTCCGACCACGTCCCGAACCGGTACGCCTGGTTCGCCAGCGACCCCACCGGATCCGCCGACACCGACACGCTCGACCCGACGATCGTTGTCCCGGTCAACGGACTCTTCCCGCTCGTGTTCCCGAGCGCGAGCGGCATCCCCGGCGGCGAGGAATTGGCCGTCAGCTGGGTCGTCTGCGGGTTCAGCAGCACGCTCTTCGTGTCGGTCAGCCCACCGGAGTCGGTCGCCGTCAGCTTCAGCTCCAGGTACGACGGATACTCGTGGTCCGGTGCCACGAACGAGCCGCTGGCGCCGGCCATCGACGTGATCGTGTGCGTGTGGCAGTCGCTCGGGCAGTGGTGCATGATCAACGTCCAGGTCAGCGCCGACGCCGGCAACGTGCCCTCCTCCGGATCCGTCGCGGTCCCGGAGAAGTTGATGGTGTCGCCAACCTTCCAGGTTGTTGCCGGACCGGGTGCCGTGATCGTTGCCGTCGGCGCCGTGTTCGCCACGTTGATCTGGGTCGACGTCGTGGTGGACGTCTTTCCGTCGGACACCCGCAGTCGAACGGTGACCGAGCCCGAGGTTGTGTACGTGTGCTGTACGGTCGCCGCCGTCGAGTCGCCGTACACGCCGTCGCCGTTCAGGTCCCACGAGTACGTGAGCGGATCGCCGTCGGCGTCGTTCGAGGCGGTCCCGTCGAACGTCACGGTCAACGGGGTCGGCCCGCTCGCCGGGTCCGCGTGGATGATCGCGGCCGGCGGGTTGTTGGTCCCGTTGTACACGTACCGCAGGATCCGGCCGTTGTCGTAGTCCACCGCGAACAGGTCGCCACCCGGACCCGTCTGCAGGCGCGTCGCGCCGTACCCGGACGCGAACAACTGGATGTTCGCGGGGTCGGGCAGCCCGTTGCTGCCCGGCATCATCGCCCACGTGCACTTGCGGCTGTAGTCGGTGAAGAACAACGCGCCGTCGTACTGCGCGGGGTAGTTTCCGCCTTTGTAGAAGGACATTCCGGAGATCGACGAGCTCCCGCTGGTGCAGGTGCCGGCGATCTTGTCGGCGTGGTTGTACGTGTAGTACGGCGTCCTGACCGCGGACGGCCCGGCGGCGTACAGGTTCTTGCAGATGTTGAGCTGCAAACTGGCGTACCCGGGCTGCTGGGCCGGACCCTCGTAGCACGGCCAGCCGAAGTTGCTGACGCTTGCCTTCGGGTCGGTGATCCGGTCGATCTCCTCCCAGGTCGAGTACCCGACATCGCCGACCCACAGCTCGTTCGTGCCTGGACGGAACGTGAACCGCATCGGGTTCCGCAGGCCTTCCGCCACGATCCGGCGCGCGTTCAGGTCCGTGCTGCTCGTCAACGGGTTGCCCGGCGCGGCCTGTCCGGTGTCGGGATCGATCCGGACGATGGATCCGTCCAGAGTGGTCGGGTCGTTCGGCGTACGCAGATCCTGGGCGCGCAACGCGCCACCCTCGGCCGTCGGCGGTGACAGCAGTGCGCCGACCGCCGCGGGTCCGTCACCACAGGGGTTGTCGGGCGAGAGGTCGGACGGCGGGTTGGTGTTCTGCCCGTAGTCGACGTAGTTGAAGCTCGCGCCGTCGCCGCCACCCGCGTACAGCATCCCGTCCGGGCCGAACTCGATCGAGCCGATCGAGTGACTCGGGAACACCTGACACCAGTCCTCGACCAGCACCTGCTCGGCGCCGTTCGCGTTCAGTACCGAAAGCCGCGCACTGGCCAGACAGCCGCGAGCCGTCGGTCCGGGCGGCGACGGGCACGGGTCCGCGTCGGTGTCCGGCGTACCCCACTTCGGCGTAGGTCCGCCGATCAGCCCGTCGTGCGTGTACAGCACGTAAATGCGTGGATCCGTTGGGAAATTGGGATGCAAGGCGATCCCGAGCAGCCCGCGGTCCCAGTAGTTGTAGACCTCCGTGCGCAGGTCGGCGTACACACTCGGCGTCGGGTCGTCGAGCGAGTCGAAGACCTTGATCAGGCCGCTCTTCTCCGCGACGAACACGCGGCCGTCCGGCGAGAACACGACGTTCGTCGGACTGCTGAGTCCGCTGAACACGACCTGCTCGCTGAAACCGGACGGCGTGACAGCGGCACGTGCCGGCGCGATCACAGCGAGCGGCAGCAGCAGTACGACACACAAAGTGGGCAGCGCACGGCGCAGCCACTGGGCAGATTTCCTCACAAAGCCCCCCAGGCCAGAAGTCCGGCCCGCATCCCCCTGCAAGCCCCGGATCGTCCGTCAGGATGATGCCCCGTGATCGCGTTGCGCAAGGCCTGCCGGACATTCGTTTCAAACATGGCGCCGGCCGGTCACGCGAACGATCGGACCGGGCACACTGGGCTGATGATCCGCAGTGTCCGCGAGCTTCCGGACGGTCCGGGCGTCTACCGTTTCCGCGACGACGCCGGCAAGGTGCTGTACATCGGCCGGGCCCGCAACCTGCGCCGCCGCGTCCGGTCGTACTGGGCGAACCTCGGCGACCGGCCGCACCTGGCGCGGATGGTACGTCGGATCGCGCGCGTCGAAGGGGTTTGGTGCGACTCGGAGCACGAGGCCGCCTGGCTGGAGCGGAACCTGCTGGAGCATTCGAAGCCGCGCTGGAACCGGACCGAGGGCGGGGCGGAAGTGGTCGGGTACATCCGGCTCGGCGACGGTGCGCGGCCGGGGCTGCGATTCGAGCACACAGTCAGCGGTACGGCGCCACACTTCGGGCCGTACCTCGGTGGGCTGCGGATCCGGCAGGCGATCTCCGGCCTGCATCGCGTGCTGCCGTTGCAGTACACGGTCGAGGGGGACGGGTCGGCGGAGGAGTTCGGCCGGTTGTTCGGGATCGGGCCAGGAGATCGCGACGCGCTGGCGCGGACCGCGGTCGCCGTGCTGGAAAGGGATCCGGCGGCGGTCGGTGCGCTGCGGGGCGAGCTGGAGCGGCGGCGGGATCGGGCGGCGGGGGAGTTGCGGTACGAGTTCGCGGCCAAGGTGCAAGGGGAGATCGAGGCGCTCGACTGGATCGTCGCCGAGCAGAAGGTCGCCTGGCTTGAGCCGCGGGACGCTGAGGTCTACGGGTGGGCGGACGGGGTTCTGGTTCGGTTCGAGCTGCGAGCGGGACGGATGTGTACGTGGACGCAGCGGGCGGTCGGGGAAGCCGCGGCGCGGGCTCGGGTGGCGTCGACGCCGGAGTTGTGGCGGGGGTTCGCGCAGCGCAACGCGGAGCTGGCTGCGCGGTTGGTGACTTCCTGATTACTTAGCATGGTCACCATGACGCAGCCCCCGTACCAGCCACCCGGCCCGCCCCTTGGTCCGCCGGCCGGTCCACCTGGTCTGCCGCCGGGTCCGCCTCCTGGTCCGCCGATGTTCGGCCCGCCGCCGAAGCGCTCTTCCCGGGGGCCGCTGCTGATCGTGGGCGGGCTTGTCCTGCTGCTCGTCATCGTGATCGGCACCGCCGTCACCCTGCTCGTCACGCGTACCGACGACAAGCCCTCGGCCACCGGCACTGCGGATGTTCGCACCAAGCCGTCCGACCCGAAGGCCGTCGAGTTCCGTCGCGTCCTCACCTCGAAGACCGGCACCTGCCCGACCCCCGCACCGGACGGTACGGCGTGCGACGACAAAGGCATGGTCTACACCCTCGGCAAGGTCGAGCTCGACGGCAGCCACGTCACCGAGGTGAAGTCCGCTTACAACTCCACGAACAACTACTGGTACGTGACCATCGCTCTCGACGCCGAAGGCGACAAGCTGTTCGCCCAACTCACCGGCACCCTCGCGAAACAGTCCCCGCCCGCGAACCTGCTCGCGATCGTCGTCCACGGCCGGGTCGTCTCGGCCCCGTCCGTCCAGTCCGAGATCACCGGCGGCCAGGTTCAGATCACCGGCGACTTCGACCGCACCGCCGTCGAAGCACTCGCCAAACAGATCACCGGTTAGTGACCTCGAACGCGACGATCGCCGCCGCGACCGCGACGTTGAGCGACTCGACGCCGGCGTGCAACGGAATCTGCAGGTCGGAATCGGTGGAAACCGTGATGCCGTTCGTTTCCCCGCCGAGTACGTACACCGCGCGCGGCGCCAGCTCGGTCTTGAACAGCGAGTCCTGCGAGCGGGCGCTCAGGCCGTAGACGTGGTAGCCGGCCGTGCGCAGCAGCTCGACCGCGGCCTTCGCGGTCGACGTGTTCACGATCGGCGCCTGGAACGCGACACCGGCCGACGCCTTGATCACCAGCGGCCCGACGTGCGGCGTACCGGCCCGGGGCAGGATCACACCGTCGAACCCGGCCCCGGTCGCGGTCCGCAGGATCATCCCGACGTTCCCCGGATTGGTCACGCCGTCGAGCAGGAAAACGTTGGTCGGCCGTTTTCCGCGGCTCCGGACGAACTCCTCCAGCGGCGTCATCCGGGGTGCGTTCACGTCCGCGACCACGCCCTGGTCGTGCTTGCCGTTCCCGGCCAGCCACTTCACCCGGCTGGCCGTCGCCCGCTCCACCGGCGTACCTGACTTCTCCGCGGCCCGGAGGATCTCCTGCATCGATTGGCCGGTCGCGTTGTCCGCGAGTACGACCTTCGCCACCGACAGCTTCGGGTCGTGCAGCGCCTCGAGCACCGGCTTGCGGCCGTACACGGTGATCCACTTGTCGCGCGGCGACGTCTTCTCTCCCACCCGCCTACCGTAGCGCGGGGGTGTGGATCACTTGGTGATCGTCAGGTAGCAGGGCTTGCTCGCGACCCCGGCGACGACGACGCGGAACTGGAACTTTCCGACCTTTCCGCTGGAGACGTACACCGAGTACGTGCCCTTGGAGGTCACCGTGGTGGTGGCCGGAAAGTTGACCCACGTCCTTCCGTCGAGGCGCTGCACCTGGACCTTGGTGCCCTTCGCGATCCCGGTGATCCTGCCGAAGTACCGGACCTTCGACCATCGCGGGACGATCCAGTCGTTGGCGTCGATCGTCACGGACTTCTTCACCACGGCGGCAGCCGCGGCGGTGCTGGTGTGCTGGGTCGCGGCGTCCGCCTGCAGCGCCCCGATGCCGACGACCGCCCCCGCGGCCAGCCCGAGACCGGCGCCTACGGCAACAATCCGGCGAACGAAAACCTTGTGCATGATGGTGATTCCCCTCCCGTGTGGCGGCTCCTTGTGAGCCCGCCGCATCAAGAGACGCACCGAGGCCCTGTCTGGTGATCCATCGCCTACTGCGGGGCACTCGGCACGGCACCTCGCCGCACGGGTGCAAAGGCCACGATGCTCCGCATCGAGACCTTCGCCCCCGCACGCCGAGCTACCGCACCGAGCACCTCCTCGCTACGGCGCTGGATCACCAGACAGGACCTACTCGCGGATTAGTTGGTCCCGAATTTTCAGTACGGTTTCGGCCGAGCGGTCGATGTCGTCCGGTCCGGTGGTCCAGTTGGTCACCGAGATCCGCATCGCGGCCCGCCCCTGCCACGTCGTGCCCGACATCCAGCAGGTCCCTTCGTCCTGCACCTCCCTGACGACCTGCCGGGTGATCGCGTCGTCGTCCTCGAACCGGACGAGTACCTGGTTGAGAACGACGTCGTTCAGTACGTCGGCGCCCCCGGCGCGCAGCGCGTCCGCGAACCGCCTCGCCATCGCGTGACACCGGTCGACGATCTCCGCGATCCCGGTCCGCCCCAGCGCCCGAATCGCCGCGTACACCGCAATCCCGCGCGCCCGGCGCGAGAACTCCGGGTTGTAGTCGAGCGGATCCCGCTCCCCGTCCTCGTCCTGGATCAGATACGCGGCCCGAACCGACATCGCCGCTCGATGCGCCTCCGGGTGTGCACAGAACGCCAGACCGGAGTCGTACGGCACGTTCAGCCACTTGTGTGCGTCGGTCGCCCACGAGTCCGCCAACTCGATCCCGTTCACCAACCCCCTGAGCTGATCACTGACCCCCGCCCACAACCCGAACGCCCCATCCACATGCACCCAAGCCCCATACGGACGAGCCACCTCACAAATCTCCCGAACCGCATCGAACGCCCCCGTATTCACATTCCCGACCTGCGCACAAACGATCGCCGGAACCACACCGGTGCGGAGTGCATCAGCCAGTGCATCCGGGCGCATCCGCCCTTGCCCGTCGACCGCGATCGGGACGATGCAGTCCGTCCCCAGCCCGAGGAACCTCAGCGCCCGGTCGACCGTGTCGTGCCGCTCGGCGCCCGCCAGTACGCGGATCCGCGGCGCCCCGATCAGCCCCTGCCGCTCCACGTCCCACCCGGCACGCCGCAGTACCTCGTGCCGCGCCGCCGCCAACCCGGTGAAGTTCGCCATCTGCGCCCCGGTCACAAACCCGACCGACGTACCGACCGGCAGCCCGAACAACTCGTTCAACCACCCCGCCGTGATCTCCTCGACCACGGCCGCCGCCGGCGACGCGGCGTACAACCCGGCGTTCTGATCCCACGCCGTCGTCAGCCAATCAGCCGCGAGCGACGCCGGCGTCGCCCCACCGAAGACGAACCCGAAGAACCGCCCACTCCCACTCGGCAGCAACCCGTCCTCCATCCCCTCCGCCAGCCGCGCAACCACGTCCCGTGGATCCGTCGGACCGTCCGGCAGCGCCCCACCCAGCGCCGCACGCAACTCAGCAGCACCGGCTCGCGGACCGACCCGCCGCTCCGGCAGCCCGGCCAAGTACGTCGTCGCCCGCTCGTACGCCTCGGTGAGCGGCCCCTCCCAATCCACCATTGTTCCTTTGTACGCCTGCTTTCCCGGCTCCGGGACGCGTACAGTGCGCGCATGCAGATCCGGAGCCGGTGGTCGGCCATCGTCGGCTACTCCCTCGTCGGCGCGGCCACCCAGCTGGTGTGGCTGAACTTCGCCGGCGTCACAACCGTCACGGCAACGCGGTACGGCGTTTCCGAAAGCGCTGTCGGCTGGCTGGCACAGGTCTTCCCGCTCCTGTACGTCGTACTCGCGATTCCCTGCGGCCTTGCCCTGGACCGCTGGTTCCGCGCTGCCCTGGTCGCAGGCGCGGTACTGACCGCCCTCGGCGCCGTGGTCCGCCTGATCGGCAACGATTTCGGTTGGCTGCTCGCGGGCCAGATCCTGGCCTCGATAGCCCAGCCCCTGGTCCTGAACGCGGTCACCGGCATCACCGGCCGCTACCTGGAGGAAAAGGACCGCCCCACCGGCATCGCCATCGGCACCGCCAGCATCTTCGCCGGCATGGTGATCGCCTTCCTACTCTCGGCAATCTTCACCACGTCGGCATCCCTCTCCACGATGCTGATCATCACCGCCATCTTCTGCGTAGCGGCAGCTGTCGTACTGACCACCGTCCTCTACACCCTGCAAGCACCTTTCGCGCCACAAGCGCGGTCATCCGGCCGCCCGGGCCGGGGCGCATTGGCCGCCGCGTGGGGCGACCCGCTGATCCGGCGCCTGTGCATCCTGGCGATCTTCCCGTTCGGCGTCTTCGTTGCCATGAGCACCTTCGCGCAGGCGCTCCTGGAACCGGCCGGCGTCTCCGGCGGTACCGCCAGTACGATCCTTCTGCTCCAGGTAGTTGCCGGCGTCATCGGCAGCGCCACCATCCCCATCCTGGTAGTACGCCGCCGCGCCGAATCCCACCTCCTGGTCATAAGCCTCACCATCACCGCCGCAGCCTGCGCCTTACTAGCCCTCGCCCCTGGCGCCGTGACCGGCTTTCTCTCCATCACCGTGATCGGTCTGCTCCTCCTCCCAGCCCTCCCGATCGTCCTCGAACTCGTGGAACGCCGAACCGGAGAAGCCGAAGGAACAGCCGCCGGTCTGATCTGGATGGCCGGCAACCTGGGCGGCCTGGTCGTCGCGGTAGTCGTCGGCCTCCTCGTCGGCCACCCGTACGCCGCCTTCCTGGTAATGGCCGCGATCGCCCTCATCGCCGTACCGGGAGCCCGCGCCCTCCGCCGCCCGATCGCCGAACTCCGATCGCTGTCACAGCCGTAGCGACCAACCCGCCCGCGCCGGCGGTCACGAACGTGGTCCGTGCGTCGGTGTGCTGAAGGAGCAGCCCGCCGAGTACGTACGAAAGGCCTGCGGCGACACCGACAGCGCCGTACAGGTTGCCGAACACGCGACCTCGAAGGTGCGCCGGTACGAGGCGCTGCAGGTGCGTGTTGACGCCGACGTCGATGCCCGCGATCCCGAGCCCGCGGATCACCTGCAGCGCCAGGGCCGCCCAGATCGCCCACGCCAGCCCGGTGACCAGATTGCCGAGGCTGCTGACGGCGAACCCGAGGACCATCAGTACGGGCATCCGCAGCCGGCCTGCGTACCGCGCGAGGATCGCGAACCCGGCGATCAACCCGATGCCGACCCCGGCGTACAGCGTCGCGGACGCCGAATCCGTCCCGTGCAGCTCGTCCTTCGCGAGGAACACCAGCGCGACATCGTCCACCCCGTTGAACGCGACCACCGCGAAGAACCCGATCCCGATCACGCGAATCGGAGCCGATCGCAGGATGTACCCGAGGCCGTCCCGGGCATCCTTCACCACACTGTGCCCCGAGCGCTCCGACGGCGGTATCCCAGGCAACCGTACGAGCAGCACCGCCGACACGAAGAACGTGACCGCGTCGATCACGAGGATCCCGCGCACGTCCGTCACCAGGAACAACCCCGCCGCGACGATCGGCCCGACAGCCTCCACGCCGTTGGTCCCCACCCCAAGCGCCGAGTTGGCCGTCTCGAGCTGCTCGTCCCGCACCAACACCGGCATGGCACTCCGCGACGCAGCCTGAAACACCTGCGCCGCAACACCCCGCACCGCCACCATCACCAACAAGACCGCGAGTGGCGGTAGTACGACCGCCATCCCAACCGTCAGCGCCCCCTGGACAAGCTCGCTCCCCACCATCACCCGCCGAAGATCGAACCGATCTCCGATCACCCCCGCAACCGCCCCGAACACCCCCGGCACAAAGTCCCCCGCCAACAGCAACAACCCCACCGCCAGCGCCGCCCCGGTGGCCTTCTGCACATACAGCAGCAGAGCCACCAACCCCACCGAATCCCCGAGCACCGAGACAGCCCGAGCCCCCCAAAGCCCCCGAAACCCCGCAGACCCCCGCAACAACCCCCACACAATCCACTACTATGTACCCGCACACCCGCCGGTGTGGCGCAATTGGCAGCGCACCGCTCTTGTAAAGCGGGGGTTAGGGGTTCAAGTCCCCTCACCGGCTCTCTGACGTGGGAATATAACCCGGGAGTGATGAACTCCTGGGCCCCAACTCATCGTTTACTCACTGCTTTGCCGGGCGACCTGGGCTCCGAGGCGCCGGCTCTCGCCGAAGGCCTGCTGGCCGACTGGGTCACCTGCGCTACGACCCGCTACAAACCTCGACCACAAGGTCATCCCACCGTGCTGGCCCCACCACGGCGCCATCGTCGAGGAACTCTCCGCCCTCCGCACCTTCTGGGAAGCCTGCTACCAGGACGACGCCGCCCCTCCGCCCCTCTCGCCAGAGCAGCGCCAGGGCCGTGTGCCGTCGGCACGTGATGAAACGACAAGCGCTCGTTGCCCGATACAACGAGTGAGAAGGGGGCGGAATGTGTGAATGCTGTCGTCGGCTACAGCTACTTGTGCGGATCGTCGAGCGCGGTCCCGCAGCATTCGGACCGATCGGCGATGATGCAGTGCTCGACGCCTGGTTCGGATGGCGTTCACCTGTGTTCGAGGCCACCACTGACCCAGTGTCTGCGGATGGTGGCTGTCCAGAGTCGTGAGGCAGACGATTGCCCGGGCGACCTGCACCTGCGCATGGTGGATGGGTGGACACCGACGCGGTCGCGCTCGAGCTGTACGGGCTGGTGCCCGAACAGTTCACCACGGCCCGCAACCAGGCCGTGAAGGCCGCGCGTGCCGCCGCCGTGAAGAAGCGCCGCGACATCGAGCAGCGACGACTCACTGCCCTCGATGGCTGAGCTGCGGTGCCGAAGAAGTCACGCCGACCTCAGGTCGAGTCAGAGCACACTGGTCGGCGGCACGGGCATCCTCCCTATGAGGAAGCAGCAGAGTATCCCGATCGACGCGCCCCGCAAGGGGGCAGGTTGCTATGGCCAGGGACTGGTTGATTGCTTCTGTGAGTGTGCCGAGGTCCTGCGGGCCCTTGATGCTCTCCGGTCGGCCCGCGGTCGGTGCGTTGGCTATGCGGGCTCGCGGGTGGATCTGGGGTCGGCCGGCGGGGTGTAGATGGATTCGATCAGGGCGGCGTGGTTTCTGGCGACTGCGGCGCGTTTGACCTTGAGGCTCGGTGTGATCTCGCCTGCTTCGACGCTGAGTTCGCCGGGCAGAATCCGGAACTGCTTGATGGTCTCCCAGCGGTTGAGGGTCTTGTTCACTTCGCCGATGGCTCGCTCCAGCGTCCTGTGGACGGTCTCGGCCGGGATCCCGCGGCAGGCGTCGGCATCGAGGGTCACCAGCAGGCTGGCGAAGTTCCGCCCGTCGGCGATCACGATCGCGGTGCTGACCAGTGGGCACGCGGCCTTGACGGCGGACTCGATTGCGGTCGGTGCGATGTACTTGCCGCCGCTGGTCTTGACGAGATCCTTCTTCCGGTCCGTGATGCGCAGGTGGCCGGTCGGTTCGAGGTGACCGATGTCTCCGGTGGCGAACCAGCCATCGGCGTCGAGGACCTCGGCGGTGGCTGTCGGCAGCTTGTGGTATCCGCGCATCACGCCGGGGCCACGGAGCAGGATCTCCCCGTCGTCGGCGATGCGGACCTCGGTGCCGGCCAGCGGCTGTCCTACCGTGCCGATGCGTAGGTGGCCGGGGCGGTTGACGAACGAGACGCCGGTGGCTTCGGTCAGGCCGTAACCTTCGAGGATCGGCAGGCCGACGGCGGCGAACCACTCGGCGATGCTGGGTGCCAGCGCGGCACTTCCGGAGAAGAGGATCTCGAGGCGGCCGCCGAGCCGATCCCGGATCTTGGCGAAGACCAGGCGGTCGGCAATCGCCAGCTGCAGACGTCTGATGGCCGGCACGGTCCTGCCTTCCGCACCGCGACGTACGGAATCGATGCCGGTGTCGAAGGCCCAGCGGAACAACCGAGCGCGGATGCCGCCGTCCGCCGTGGCGCTCGTGACGACCCGGCTGTAGATCTTCTCGAAGATGCGCGGCGCGGCGGCCATGACGGTCGGCCGTACGGCGGCGAGATTGTCGATGATTCGGTCGACCCGCCCGTCGATGGCGGTGACGAAGCCGATCTCGTACTGCGCGGCGAGCAGCAGCTTGCCGAAGACGTGCGACAGGGGCAGCCAGAGCAGTTGTACGGCGTCGTTCCTGATGACGTTCTCGGACGCCACGGCGGTGCCGACGTACAGCCAGTTGGCGTGCGTGAGTTCGACGCCTTTGGGTGCCCCCGTGGTCCCGGATGTGTAGACGATGGTGGCGAGCTGATCCGGACCTGTCTCGCTGAGGATCTCGCTGATCGCCCAAGGATTCGACCGCAGGAGATCGCGGCCGAGTTCGCGAAGATCCGCGAGTCGTGTCGTCGCGGGGGAATCGACCGCATCGAACGTTATGACGTGCCGCAGCGCGCCGATCCAGCCGGTACCCGATCGCAGCTTCGCGACCTGCGTGGAGTCCTCGGCGAAGATCGCGACCGCTCCGCAGTCGTTCAGGATGTACGCGACATCGTCGGCGTTGGTGTTCGGGTACACGGTGGTCGTCGTCGCGCCGGCGAGCAGGACGGCGAGATCGGCTTCGACCCATTCGATCCCGGTCGAGGCCGCGATCGCGACGCGTTGGCCCTGGGTGATGCCGAGCGAGATCAGGCCGGCGGCCAACTCGGTCGCGCGGGTGGCGAGCTCGCGCCAGCTCAGGGAAGCCCAGCGGTCGTCCGCGACCGGGTAGCGGAACGCCTCGGCGTCGCCGTGCCGTTCGCAGTTGGCCAGAAAGCGCGCGCCTACGGACCTGGCGGTGGTGGAGGCCGGAACGGTCGGCATGTTGACTGCCCTTCGACTGACGGCGGGGCGACGCGATTTCTGATCGCATCCGCATAACTGATGAGAGCATCAGTTATGCACCGCCGGTTGTCAATGGGTGGTCAGGGAACCCGGGGCAGGGTCCGCTCGGCGATCTCCTGCGCCTCGGTCTCGGTGAGGCCGAACATGCGTAGCAGGTTGACGGCCAGTTCGTCGGCCGCCCGCTCGACGGCCGCCTTCTTGTGGTTGGTCAGGCCCAGGTGCAGGACGCCGAGGAGGGCACCGCCGGCGCAGGCGATGGCGACCGCGGGATCTTCGAACTGCAGTCGGCCGGCCCCCTTCGCGCGCTGCAGATCTCGCAGCGCCCGCGGCGCCAAACCGGACTCAGAGGTGATGTAGCGCGGGCCGACACGATCGATGATCTTCGCCAGCTCGGGATGTGTCCTGGGGAATCGAGCTGTGATGCGGACCGAGGCAGCGAACACCTCCGCCGGATCCTCGATGTCCGCGGTGATCCGATCGAGCATCGTGCCGTGCTCCTCGATCACCTCGTCGACGGCGGCCTCGAAGAGCTCCTGCTTGGAGTCGAAGTGGTTGTAGAACGAGCCGAAACCCACATCGGCGGCGTCGGTGATCTCCTGGATGCTCACTCCGGCCGGATCGCGGGAGGTCAGCATCGCCTTGGCGGCGGTGACCAGCGCCGCGCGGGTGCGCGCCCTCCTCCGGTCGGAACGGTTGCGGGACGTCGTCTCACTCATGGCTGGATGGTAGATCACCTCAAGCCTGACGGCGTCATCAGAGTGATGCACAGCTCATAGTTGACGAAATCATCAGAAAAGTTCTACCTTGATTTGGAGAGGCCGGCGGACGGTCGGCCCGGGATCGAGGAGTGAGTGATGAGTGAGCAGGAACTGAAGGCCCGGTTCGAGTCGTTCCCCGCCGCGGTGCGCGAGAAGGTGAACGCCGCCTTGATGGACGCGAAGGTCGCGCTGAAGGTGAAGGTGGGCGAGGCGCTGTCCAACAAGGACGAGCAGGCGCTGCACGCGGTCACCACCGCGGGCCGGATCGGCGCGATGAGCGGCGAGGTATCGGAGCTGACGGGGATCTTCGACCTGAAGCCGAACGGCGCCGAGCGGCTGCGGAAGTTCTTCAAGCTGATCGACGGCAACCTGGTCGGCGCCGGCCAGGTCGGCACGCTGCACAACATGCGGTTCGTGTTCCTGGACAACGACACGAAGCTGCTGTTCGCGACGGCGTACGACGGTGAGTGGGACGCCTACATCGACGACTTCGCGACGAAGATCCCCGAGATGATGGACTACCTGTTCGGCAACGTCGAAGGCTGGCCGGGCATCGCGTCGCCGGACGTGAAGGACTTCATCACCAAGTACCAGCTGCAGGCGGCCGCGTGGTTCGTGGCCCACCCCGACATCACTGTCTCCGAGGCCACCCGGCTCAAGCGGCAGGATCTCGCGGTGCAGCGGTTCCTCGTCGAGCTGAACTGACCGAAATCATGGACCTGTTTCGACGGCTACGGCGCCGTCCCACACTCGAGCTGGACGACATTCAGGCAGTCGTACTGCGCGCCAGGCCTGAACCGTACTTCGGGTCGCACGCGATTCTCGAGATCGGCGACCGTGCCGCGGGCCAGGAGATGTTGCGTCGGCTCGCGCCGAGGCTCACCTCGGCGGCGGGCTGGGACGAGCCGCGGCCGTCGTGGCTTGCGCTTGCGATCAGCTATCAGGGCCTCGTGGCGCTGGGGGTGCCCGAGAGCTCGCTGGCGTCGTTCCCGGCGAATTTCCGTGCCGGGATGGCGGCCCGTGCTGACCGGTTGCGTGACACCGGCATGAACGCGCCGGAGAACTGGGAGTTCCCGTTCGGGACGTCTCGGGTGC
This sequence comes from Kribbella sp. NPDC031520, assembly GCF_055580825.1. Classification (NCBI taxonomy): domain Bacteria; kingdom Bacillati; phylum Actinomycetota; class Actinomycetes; order Propionibacteriales; family Kribbellaceae; genus Kribbella; species Kribbella sp. NPDC031520. Next base: position 722,366 of record NZ_JBVIKS010000003.1, on the reverse strand, counting down.
ACGTGGCGGTGAGTGTCTACTCCGACAACGAGGACGACTGGCGCCGCGAGGTCGCGGAATATCAGCGTCAGCTCGACGATCTGCCCGGCGTGGACCTGCTGTCACATCAAGACTTCGGCGCCACCGGCTGGAACGTCTTCGGCTACCGCGACGGCTTCTCACAGCCGCTGATCGAAGGGAGTGGCGCGGAGTCGTTGCCCGGAGACGGGCGCGCGATCAAGGCGGGGGAGTTCGTCCTGGGCTATCCCAGTGAGACGGGCCAGCCGCTGGGGATGCTCGCTCCGGACGTGCTCGGGCGCAACGGCTCCTACGTGGTGTTCCGCAAGTACCACTCGCATGTCTCGGCCTTCAACCAGTACCTGTACGCCAACGGGCGGACGGCCGACGAGCGGGAACTGCTCGCCGCCAAGCTGGTCGGACGCTGGCGCAGCGGAGCTCCGCTCGCGTTGGCGCCGGAGCGTGACGATCCGGCGATCGGCGAGGATCCGCGGCGGATCAACAACTTCAGCTACGCCGACGACCCTCGCGGGCTACGGACGCCGCTCGGGTCGCACATCCGCCGGATGAATCCACGCGATTCCAAGCTGGAGATTCTCAGCGATGTGAACATCCGGCGCATCATCCGTCGCAGCACCTCGTACGGCGACGCGTTGCCGGCGGACGCGTTGCGTGACGACGGCAAGCCCCGCGGCCTGGACTTCATCGCGCTCGGCGCCAGGGCCATCGACACCGTCGAGTTCCTGCAGAGCGAGTGGGTCAACTCCGGCAGCTTCGCCGGGCTCGGCAAGGAGAAGGACCCGCTCATCTCCCGGCAGGACAAAGGCGCCTATTTCACGGTGCCCGGATCGCCGCCGCGCCGGGTGCACAACATCCAGAGCTTCAACACGCTGCTGGGCGGCGAGTACTTCTTCCTGCCCAGCTTGTCCGCGATCCGCTGGCTCGCCGGCTGACCGCCGTACCACCAGGAGATTCTCATGACCACGTACGTCAAGTACGACCCGGACCTGGAGCAGCCCTTCCCGGATGAGGAGGAGCTCACCCGCCAGGTCGTCGCCGCGATGCAACGCGCCAACGAGCAGGTCGCAGCCAAGCACCGCCACGGCCTGCGCGACGCACACGCCAAGAGCCACGGCGTCCTGGCCGGCGAGTTGCGGGTGAAGTCCGGGCTTCCCGCAGAGCTGGCGCAAGGTCTGTTCGCCGAGCCGCGGACCTATCCGGTCATCGTCCGGCTGTCGACCGCGCCGGGTGACCTGCGCTCCGACCAGGTGCCGGTCCAGCGCGGCTTCGCCGTCAAGGTGATCGGCGTGACCGGACCCCGCGCGGTGGAGGACGGGTTCAACACCCAGGACTTCCTGCTGGTCAATCATCCGACGCTGCCGTTCGGCACCATCGCCGACTACGCCAACCTGCAGAAGCTGCTCGAAAGCCAACCAGGGCAAAGCGATCAGCAGCTGAAGGTCGCCGGCCTCAGTGCACGGGTTGCCGCCAGAACGCTCACCCGCCTGGGCCGCCCGCTGCCACCCGCGATCGAGACCCTTGCCGCGGCCAACAACCACATCCTCGGTGAGACCTTCCACTCGATGGCCGCGTTGCGGTACGGCGATTACGTCGCCAAGATCTCGGCCGCGCCGCTCTCGCAGAACGTGCGGGCGCTCACCGCACAGCGGGTGGAGAAGAAGGCCGGCGAATCCGCACTGCGTGATCTGGTCGGCGAGTTCTTCGCCACCCAGAGCGCCGAGTACGAACTGCGGGCGCAGTTGTGTGCCGACGTCGAGAAGATGCCGGTGGAGAACGCCTCGGTGCTCTGGCCCGAAGAGCTGTCGCCACACCAGGTCGTGGCAACCCTGCACCTTCCGGCCCAGGACGCCTACAGCGACGCCCGCCGCCGCTACGCGGACGATGTGCTCTCGTTCAATCCCTGGCACGCTCTCGAGGCGCACCGGCCGCTCGGTTCGATCATGCGTTCGCGCCGCCGGGCGTACCCGCAGTCGAGCGGTTTCCGGCACGGCTACAACGGAGTCGAAAAGCATGAACCGGCAAGCATCGACGAACTGCCGGCTTGATCGTCGGCGGGCACGCACCCGGGCCGCCTTGGTCGGGGCTGCCCGGCGGTTCCTGGCCGAGGACCGTACCGCGGTCAGCATCCTGGAGATCACCGATGCCGCGGACGTCGGCCTCGGCTCCTTCTACAACCACTTCGACAGCAAGCAGGCTTTGTTCGACCACGCCATCCAGGAGATCCTCGAGGCGCACGGCCGGCTCATGGACGCGGCTGCCGAGGGCATCGACGATCCAGCGGAACGCTTCGCCCGCTCGTTCCGGCTGACCGGACGCCTGCACCGGCATTACCCCGGTGCAAGCCAGGTCCTGCTCAACAACGGGGCTCGGGTCCTGATGTCCGATCGCGGCCTGGTGCCGCGCGCGCTACGCGACATCACGGCCGCGACGGCTGCGGGACGATTCACCATCCCCGATACCGACCTGGCTCTCGTGACGGCCGCCGGATCGATGCTGGCGCTCGGTCAGCTCCTCCACACCGAGGCAGACCGCAACGCCGAGGCGGCCGCCGATCAGCTGACCGAGGACCTGCTGCGGATGTTCGGTCTACCGCCCGACGAAGCGGCTGCGCTCTGCCGTCGGCCGCTGCCGCAGGTCGCCGCCCTCATTGCATCAGTCTGTGAAAGGAGTGCCCGATGAACCACCGAGATCCTCATGCCGGGCTGCATAGCGAGTACGGCGCTCTGCGAGGTGAACACCCCGGACGATCCGCCAACCCGGTCGTGAAGGTGCACGACATCGCCTGGCTGGAGTTCGAGAAGCCGGACCTTCGCGGTGCGGAGGCGTTCGCGCATGCGTTCGGCTTCACGACCGTCCTGATGACGTCCGCGGACCTGCAGCTCAGAGGAACCGACGCCGGCGCCCCGTGTGTTCTGATCCGCCGCGGCCCGCGGTCCCGCTTCGTGGGCCCCGCGTTCCAGGCCGCCGATGCCGGCGACGTACTGCGGCTGGCTGATGCCACTGGTGCGGTTGCCGCGAAGCTGCCGGAGAGCATCGGCGGGATGGGTGTCGAGCTCGTGGATCCGAGCGGGCTGAGGGTGCGGGTCGTCACGGACATGCACCAGCTGCCCGCACTGCCGTCACCACAACCGCTCGTGATGAACGTCGGACACGGGGTCGCTCGTACGAACGCGACACAGCGGCCGCCTCGCGAGCCTGCGAAGGTGCAGCGGCTGGGGCATGTGGTCCTGCAGACGACTCGGTACCGGGAGACGCTGGACTGGTACCTGAAGCACCTCGGGCTCATCGTCAGCGACTTCCTGTTCTACGCCGGTCAGCGGGAGAAGGGCCCGGTGATGAGCTTCATCCGCTGCGACCGGGGCAGTACGCCGACCGATCACCACACGGTGGCGATGACTCTGGGCCCGGTCAACCGGTACGTGCATTCGGCGTACCAGGTCGCGGATCTGGACACGCTGGCCGCCGGCGGCGAGCACCTCCTCGACCGCGGCTACCACCGGTCGTGGGGCATCGGCCGGCACATCCAGGGCAGCCAGATCTTCGACTACTGGCGTGATCCCGACGGGTTCCTGGTCGAGCATTTCACCGACGGCGACCTGTTCGATTGCACCCTCGAGCCCGGCTGGTCGCCGATGACCGCGTCGGGTCTGGCCCAGTGGGGGCCACCGGCAACCAAAGACTTCCTGGGCATCGCCCCCAACCGGGAGTCCCTGCACGAACTTCGCTCGATGTTCACCGCGCTGCGCGAGGACAACGAATTCGACCTGGATCGCCTGCGCGGTCTGCTGAAAGTAGCCACTTCATGACCACCTCCGTTCTCCGCACAGCCGACGCCTGGTGGGTGCACACACCGGCGGGCGCGGTTCGCATCGCCACCGATGCCGAGACCACCGGAGCGCTGCTCGCCGATCGCCGCGCGATCGACGAGGCTGCCGGTGAGCCGGTACCGCTCGACGAGCTGGAGCTGGTTTCGCCGGTCACCACGCCCTGCCGGGTTGTCGCCCAGATGACCAACTTCGTCTCGCACGTCAAGGACGCCGGAATGAACCCGGACACGGTGCCGCTGACCTTCTTCCGCAAGGCATCGGGATCGGTCAGCGGTCCGTACGACGACGTCGTGAAGCCTGCCCACGTCCGGCTGCTGGACTACGAGGTGGAGATCGGGCTCGTGATCGGCGCTCCGCTGCCGGTCGGCGCTCAGGTCACGCAGGACACGATGGCTCACTACATCGCGGGCATCGTGGTGACGAACGATGTCTCCGCTCGCGACGTACAGCTACCGAAAACCCAGTTCTACGAGTCGAAGTCGTACCCGACGTTCACCCCCGTCGGGCCGGCGCTCGTCCTGTTCGACGCCGACGAGCTCAAGCGATTCACCGACCTCCGGCTGCGGCTGTCCGTCAACGGCAAGGTCCGGCAGGACATGACCGCCGCCGACATGATCTACCAGCCGCTCGAGGCACTGCAGGCACTCACCAGGTTCCAGCGCCTTGATCCCGGTGATCTGCTGCTCACCGGTACGCCGGTCGGTACGGCGCTGAGCGCACCGCCCAAGCCGGTCGAGGTCATCGCATCTCTGTTGCCCACGGCTACGAAGTGGAGGATGTTCTTCAGGGCTCAGAGTCGCAATCCGGACTACCTGCAGGACGGGGACGTCATCGAGGCCTCGGTCGGCACCGATGACGGCGCCATCGACGCGGGCACGCAACGCACGGTCGTGAGGTGGGCGCAGTGACGATCGTTCTGGCGAGTCTCGTAGGGCTGATCTTCGGGCTGCTCGGGTCGGCCAAGGTTCTGGCGGTGCCCCGAATGCGAGCGCTCGCCAGGGAAGCAGGGTTCACGACGTCGGCCTATCGCCGCATCGGCGGGCTGGAGTTGGCCGGCGCGACGGGGGTGGGGCTCGGTCCGGCAGTACCGCTCTTCGGCTTGCTGGCCGCGGGTGGACTGCTGTGCCTGCTGACCGGTGCTGTCGTCGTGCATGTGCGCAAGCGGGCCGGTGCGGCCGAGATTGTGCCGGCGGCGCTGTGCGCGGTACTTGTCGTGAGCTACGCGGTTGTTCTGGTAGGAGCGAGGGGATGATCCCGGTCGTCATCGTCGGTGCCGGGCCGACCGGCCTGACCGCGGCGAGGCTGCTGGCGTCGTACGGCGTCGAATGCCTCGTACTCGATCGGTGGGAGTCGGTCTATCCGCAGCCGCGGGCGGTGCATCTCGACGACGAGGTGTACCGAATTCTGGCCCGGGTGGGACTGGGCGAGAAGTTCGCCGCCATCTCTCGACCGACCCGTGGGTTGCGCCTGCTCGACTCGGACCTGCGGGTGCTGGCCGAATTCCGGCGTGGCTCCACGAACGGCCGGCATGGCTGCCCCGAGGCCAACATGTTCGATCAGCCGGAACTGGAGCAGCTGCTGCGCGCCGACCTCCCGCCGGGCGTCACCCTGCGCGGCAACGTCGAGGTCACCGGGATCGACCAGTTCACCGGGTCGGTGCGAGTCGAGTTCACCGACCGCGCGAGCGGTCTGTCGTCGGCGGTACGCGCGCGGTACCTGCTCGGCTGCGACGGCGCCAACAGCCTGGTCCGCGAGTCCATCGGCGCGACCATGCGCGACCTCGGTTTCGCCCAGCAGTGGTTGGTCGTGGATGTCGCGACCGACGCCGACCTGGGAGCGTGGGACGGCGTACATCAGGTATGCGATCGCCGGCGCGCCGCGACGTACATGAGGATCGGGGACCGCCGGTACCGGTGGGAGTTCCGCCTCGCGCCGGGCGAGACCGCGGAGGACTACCGCGACATCGCCGAACTCCGTCCGCTGATCGAACCGTGGACCAAGGATGTCCCGATCGACGACCTGGAGCTCGTGCGCACCGCCGACTACACCTTCCACGCCAAGATCGCCGATCGCTGGCGCGACGGCAGAGTCTTCCTGCTCGGCGATGCGGCGCACCTCACCCCGCCGTTCATCGGGCAAGGCATGGGTTCTGGGTTGCGGGATGCCGCGAATCTCGCCTGGAAGCTGGCGGGCGTGCTCGACGGAACGTTGCCCGACGCGGTGCTCGACACCTACGAGGCCGAGCGAGCACCCCATGCACGAGCCTTGATCCGGATGGCGAAGTTGATCGGCCATGCGATGGCCGACGGCGGGACCGTCGGCAACCGGGTCAGGCGGGCCGTGGCGCCCCGACTGCATCTGGTACCCGGCATCAAGGACCGGATCCTGAGCAGCGAGACCCCTGCGTTGCGAAGCTCCAGTCTCGTGGTCCGGTCCCGGCTGCGACGAGGGCTGGCGGGCAAGCTGTGCCCGAACGCTTGTCTGCCCGATGGCCGCCGCGTCGACGAGGTGACCGCGGGCCGGTTCGCGATCGTCACCTCCACCGCACTGTCGCTTCCGCAACGTGTCGCGGTCGAGGCACGCGACACCGTTCTGATCCAAGCCCGTGCCGGCGACGATCTGTACGACTGGCTGCGGGGGCACGCCACGGTTGCCGTCGTACGCCCCGACGGAACGACGCTCTACGCGGGCCGTGACCTGGCGACGGCCTGCGCCGCGCTACCGCCCCGGAACATCAGCAAACAGGTCAACGCGCCACGCCCCGCCGGAACCGCCACGACCTTCGAATGACCACGAGGACACCGGGTGTACTCGTCGTGTATCCGGCGTGCGATGCGTCGATCGAGGTGGTGTGCGCGCCCATGCGCCGGGCGAAGAAGCCCTGTGCGACCGGCGACAGTCAGAGCTTGGACGGGTGCCTGGCGAGTGGGGTGACCTGGATCCGTAGGTAGGGGAACAGCGGGAGGCTGGACAGCAGGTCGTGAAGGGTGTCGTTCGAGTCCACGTCGAAGATGCTGTAGTTCGCGTACTCGCCGACGATCCTCCACAGGCCGGGCCAAACCCCCGCCTGCTGGAGCTCGATGGCCCGGGTGCGCTCGCGGGCGATCAGGTCGGCCCGGATCGCCGGGTCCAGGTCAGGTGGCAGGTGGACGTCCATGCGGACGTGGAAGAGCATCACGGCTCCCTGGTCAGGTAGGGACGGCGGAGGGCGGCGACCGCGTCGAGATCCAGGTCGACCCCCAGGCCCGGACCTTCGGGAAGGTGCAGCGCTCCGTCGGTGTAGGTCAGCGGGGTGCGAAGGAGCTCCTCGGCGAAGAGGAGGGGGCCGAAGAGCTCACTGCCCCAGGTGACGCCGGGCGCCGCGCAGGCCAGGTGCAGCGACGCCGCGGTGCCGATGCCCGTTTCGATCGAGGTGCCGGCATGGCAGGGGATGCCGGCCGCGGCCGCGACGGCGGTGATGTCGCGGGAGCGGCGGAGGCCTCCCAGCTTGGTGGTCTTGATCGACCAGATGTCGGCGGCGCGGAGATTCGCCAGGCGTAACGCGTCGACGGGGGTACGGAGGCTCTCGTCGGCCATGACCGGGATCGGGAGCCGGTGGTTGAGCTCCGCCAGCGCCTCGACCTGTTCGCCGGGGACAGGCTGCTCGATCAGTTCGACGCCCGCGGCAGCCAACCGCGGGAGGTAACGCTGGGCGGTCGTCAGATCCCAGCGGGCGTTGAGATCGACCCGAACGCCGGCCGTGTCGCACAGCTTCTCGGCGATCGCGGCGACCCGGCGGGTGTCCTCCTCGGGAGGCAACGCGCCCATCTTCAGCTTGAAGGAGCGGTGGCCCTCGCGGAGTTTGGTCAGCGCTTCCTCGACCACCACCTCCTCGGGCTCGGCGCCGAGCGCCCAGGTGACGTCGATCGACGTCCGGACTGGGCCGCCCAGCAGTACGTTGATTGGTACGCCCAACGACCGCGCCCAGGCGTCGTGCAGCGCGACCTCGACAGCGCACTTCGCGTAGAGGTTCGCTCCGACGTGGTCCGAGATGTCGTCCCACACCTCGGCGATCGCGGCCACGGAGCGACCGGGCAGCAGCGGGGCGACGTACGTGTCGAGCGTGACCTTCATCGACTCGACCGATTCGCCGCCCCACCACGGCCCGCCGGGTACGACGCCCTCGCCCACACCCACGACGCCGTCGCGGGTGTGGACGAAGGCGAGCAGTACCGGCTGGGCAGTCATCGTGACGCGGGCGAACCGGTGCGGCCGCCGGAGGGGTACGTCGACGATGACCGTCTCCAGCCGGTCGATGGTGAGGTCCATCAGGCCGGCTCGAGCTCGAAGTCGTACGCGACCCGCCGTACGCCGGTGCCGTCGTCGACCGGGGCCAGGACCAGCTCCGGCTTGGTCGCCTCGGCGACGTCGGAGTCGAGCCACTCACCGCCCGCGAAGTACAGCTGCGTGGTCACGGTCCGGTGCCCGGCGGCACGCACGATCAGGTGCAGGTGCGCCGGCCGCCACGGGTGCCAGCCGGCCGCCTCGATCAGCTTGCCGGTCGGCCCGTCGGTCGGGATCTGGTACGGCGCGGGCTGCACCGTGCGGATCTCGAACCGGCCGTCGGAGTCCGCCGCCACGACGCCGCGCAGGTTGCCGGCCGGGATGTGCGGCGCGAACCCGGAGTAGTAGCCGTCCGCGTCCGCGTGCCAGATGTCCACCTCGGCACCGGCCAACGGCGTGCCGTCAAGGTCCCGTACCTGACCGCTCAGCACGAGCGGTTCGCCCTTCTCGTCCTCGCGGTGCGGCAGCTCGCACGACGACGACAACCGCACCTGGTCAGGAAGGTAGTACGGGCCGAGGATCGAGCCCTTGGTCCCGTGCTGCTGGCCGGCCGCGACCTCCTCGACCACGTGCTCGACGAACACGTCCATGAACAACGGCCACTCGCCGACTTCACCGACCTCCATCAGCCAAGCCTTCGCGGCCTGGAACTCCGGGTAGGTGACGCCGTGCTGCCTGATCGCCGTGTGCACACCCTGGAGCACGGCGGTCACCACCGCACTCACCCGCTCGGGTGACGCGCCGGCGCCGGTCCTGGCGGTGGACCTGAAGTTGGAGCTCGCGTTCGCGCCCGAGCCCGCGGCAGTAGGAGAGTCCTGCACAGTTGTCATGATCGCGCTCCTCAGCGGTTCAGGATCCGGCTGACGTCGGTCGGGTTGATCAGGTCCGGGACGGTCCAGCCGTCCAGGTCGTACTCGGCGAGCATGGTCTCGGCGAAGCCCTTCATCGCTGCGGCCTCGCCCTGCGCCTCGGCCGCGAACAGGATCTCGGCCTTCACGTTCTCGTGGTTGCCGGAGTAGTTGCGCTCGTACAGCTCGTGCCGGCCGCCGAACTCGGTGCCGACCGAGTCCCACAGCGCCTTCATCAGCTTGGTCCGCTCGACCGCGTCGTACCCGTTCGACCCGCGCACGAAGCGGTCCAGGTACGGGCGGACCTCGGGGGTCTTGAAGTCGATCGCGTTGCTGTTCAGGTAGATCAGGCCGGAGGCGACGTCCTGCTGGATGATCTCCTTCACCCGCGGGTAGCCGGTGATCATGAACTGCCGGTAGATCAGCCCGTAGTCGAGCTTCGGCAGCACGGTCCCGTTCGGTCCCGGGTCCGGGTTGAGCGCCATCGCGTCGGCCAGCGCCCGGAACAGGTTCCGCCACCCGATCACCTCGCCGGCCCGGGTCTGGACGCCGCGGAAGTCCTTGCTGCCCGTGCATTCGAGGGCCTTGAGTAACAGTCCGGCGATGAAGTCGAGCTTCACCGAGAGCCGGATGCAGCCGTGGAAGGTGAAGCGCGGGATGAACCCGGACTGTGGGAAGAACCCGTTGATCTTGTCCACGTCGCCGTACAGGAAGATGTTCTCCCACGGCACCAGCACCTTGTCGAAGACGAAGATCGTGTCGTTCTCGTCCATCCGGCTGGACAGCGGGTAGTCGAACGGGCTGCCCATCACGTCGGCCTGCATGGCGTACGACGGCCGGCAGATGAGCTTCACACCAGGGGCGCTCATCGGGACCGTGCAGATCAGCGCGTACTCCTTCTTCTTGATCGGCAAGCCGTAGTGCGCGATGAAGTTGTAGTTGGTGATCGCCGACCCGGTCGCCACCACCTTCGCGCCGGACACGATCACGCCGGCGTCGGTCTCCTTCTCGACCCGCATGAAGATGTCACCGGCCTCGTCGGGCGGCAGGTTGCGGTCGACCGGCGGGTTGATGATCGCGTGGTTCCAGTACAGGACCTTCTCCTGCGACTCCTTGTACCAGCGTTTGGCGTTCTCCTCGTACGGCGCGTAGAAGTCGGTGTTGCCGCCCAGCGTGCCGAGGAAGCTGGCCTTGTAGTCGGGGCTGCGGCCCATCCAGCCCCACGTCTGGCGGGCCCAGTGCTCGATCGCGATCCGGTCCTTCTGCAGGTCCGCCGAGCTGTGCGGCGTCCGGAAGAACGGGTGCGTGTAACCGCCGTTGCCGGTGTCGGTCGGGACGGTGATCTCGTCCTTGGTCGCGGGGTCGTGCAAGGCGTCGTACAGCCGGGCGGTCATCCGGGCCGGGTTCCGGAACGCCGGGTGCTCGGTGACGTCCTTGACGCGTTCGCCGTAGATCCAGATCTCGCGGTCGTCGCGGATCGAGTCGAGGTACTCCGCACCCGTCATCGGGCGCTTGGTGGTGGTCCGGTGCTCGACCGTCGTGGTCATCGGAAGTCCTTTCAGGCAAGGGCAAGCGGGGTGAAGACAGCAGTTGCGTGGAACCAGCCCTGGGCGGGGCAGTCGATCGAGGCGTTCCAGTGGGTCTCGTCGGGTCCGAGGTAGCGGAAGCGGCCGCCGTGGAAGAGCAGTGGGTTCCGCGCGGTGATGCCGACCGCGGCCACCTCACCGATCACGATCAGGTGGTCGCCGCCGTCGTACGTCCGCCACGGCCGGCACGAGATCGTCGTGGCCGCGCCCTCGAGCAGCGGAGCGTGCGGACCGTCCACCCAGCCGGGCGCTCGATCCGCGGGCCGCCCGGCGAAGTGCCAGGCGACGTCGAGCTGGTCGTCGGCGAGCACGTTGATCGCGAACGGCTTGCCGTCGAGGTACTGACACGCCTTCGAGGTCCGCGTCAGCGTCACCTGCGCCAGGGGCGGGTCGAGCGACACGGCGGTGAAGGCGTTGACGGTGGCGCCGTGCGGGCGGCCCTCGTCGCTGGTGCAGGTCACCACGGTCACGCCGGTGGCGAACTGACCGAACGCGTTGCGGAGTTCTCGCGGGTCCATCTCTGCGTCACCTCCAGGATGTACGCTGTGCGTACAGCTCGTACGCTTGGCGTACGACAAGACCATGGAGCGCTCGCGACCGACTGTCAAGAGCTCAATCAGTTTTCGTGGAAGGATGCCGCCATGGCCGGCGAGGGCAGCGAGCGTGACTACATCCAGAGCATCGAGCGCGGGTTCGCCGTACTGCTGGCGTTCGACGCCGACCGGCCGACGCCCACGCTCGCGGAGCTCGCCTCGGCCACCGGCCTGTCACGTCCGGCGGTACGGCGGATCCTGCTGACCCTGCAACGGCTGGGGTACGTCGCCGCGACGGGCAGCCGGTGGACGTTGACCCCACGCGTCCTCACGATCGGCCAGCACTACGCGGCCACGCACAGCTTCGTCGAGACCGCGCAGCCGCACCTCCTGCGTCTGGCCGAGGAGACGCAGGAGTCCGCGTCGCTCGCGCAGCTCGACGGCACGGACGTGGTGTACGTCGCCCGCGTCCAGGTCAGGCGCATCATGACCGTCTCGGTCGACGTGGGCAGTCGCGTACCGGCCCATGCGACCTCGATGGGCCGGGTGCTGATGGCGTGGGCGGACGCTTCCGTCGTCGACGCGGTGATCGCGGCCGGACTGCGCCGGCTGGCAGCGCACACGATCACCGACGCGACCGCCTTCCGCGACGCACTGCATCGGGTCCGTCAGGACGGGTACGCCGTGGTCGAGTCCGAGCTCGAGGACGGGCTGCTCTCGGCGGCGGTACCGGTCCGGCGGCCGGACGGCGGCGTACTCGCGGCGCTCGCGTACTCGACCACCGTCGGCCGCCGGACCGCCGACCAGATCGTCGAGAAAGTCATCCCGCTGATGCAGGAGGCCGCCGCAGCGATCGCGGAGGACCTCCGGCTGCTCAGCGGCGCGCGCCGACTCGCCGCCAGTCCTCGCGACGGGTTCTTCTAGACCAGCGCTTTCACGACGTCGAGAGCCCGTCGCAGTTGCGGTGCCTCGTCGTCGGCTCGGACGGCGGCGGCCAGCTCGACCGAGGCCTTGCCGGTGAGCGGGCGGTAGGCCACGCCGGGCACCAGGAGCTCGGCCACGGGAGCTGGTACGACGGCAACGCCGAGTCCGGCCGCGACGAAGGTGACGAGTGTCGAGGTCTCGGCGACCTCCTGCCTCACACGTGGCTCGAAGCCGGCCTCGCGGCAGCGCGCGAGTACGGCGTCGTGCATCACCGATCGCCCACCGCCGGCATGGATGACGAAGTCCTCGCTGCTGAGGTCCTGCAACCGGAGGCGTTCCCGTCGAGCCAGCGGGTGCTCGTCGGGCAGCGCGACGATCAGCCGGTCGGCGCGCAGTACGTCGAGGCTGAGCGCGTCCTCGTCGACCGGCCGCCGGAGGAGTCCGAGGTCGATCCGTCCGTCGAGCAACGCGCTGACCTGGTCGGGCGCGAGCATCTCGCCCTGCACCGCCACCTCGACGTCCGGGAGCTCGTCGCGCAACGTCCGCACGAGCTGCGGCAGCAGGCTGTACGTCGCCGAGCCGACGCATCCGATCACCAGTCGGCCCTGCAGCCCAGCGGCCACGCGTTGCGCCTCGCCCGCGGCCGAGGACACCGCGGTGATGATCTGCCGGGCGCGGACCAGGTACGCCTCGCCCGCCGGCGTGAGCTCGACGCGTCGCGTCGTACGCCGGAGCAACTGCAGGCCGAGCTCGCTCTCGAGCTGCCGGATCTGCTGCGACAGCGGCGGCTGGGCCATGTGCAGGCGGGCCGCGGCGCGGCCGAAGTGCCGCTCCTCGGCGACGGCGACGAAGTACCGCAGGTGACGCAGCTCCATGCGATCCATATTCGCAGAGTCTTGATCGAGCCCGAATGGGTACTTCTCCCTATCGATGTCCGCGGCCTACCGTCGAGGGCATGAGCGATCAGCGTGACATCGTGATCTGCGAACCGATCCGTACCCCGGTGGGCCGCTTCGGCGGCGCCCTGTCCGCGCTGTCGGCCGCGGAGCTCGCGACCGCGGTGATCACCGAGCTGGTCCGGCGTACCGGTCTCGGGGAGGACGAGGTCGACGACGTGATCCTCGGCCAGTGCTACCCGAACGGCGAGGCGCCGGCGATCGGCCGGATCGCGGCGCTCGACGCGGGGCTCGGGGTGTCGGTGCCCGGCGTACAGATCGACCGTCGCTGCGGCTCGGGGCTGCAGGCGGTGCTCTACGCGGCCGGCATGGTGGCCACCGGCGCTGCCGGCCTGGTTGTTGCCGGTGGCGCCGAATCCATGTCGCAGGTCGAACACTACGCATTGGGCCTGCGTACGGGCGTTCGCGGCAACGTCGAGCTGCACGACCGGCTGGTCCGCGCTCGCGAGACCGCCGGTGGCAAGTACCACCCGGTCCCGGGCGGCATGCTGGAGACCGCGGAGAACGTGCGGCGGGAGTACGGCATCAGCCGCGCAGAGCAGGACGAGTTCGCGCTGCGGTCGCACCAGCGCGCGGTCGCCGCGCAGGCGGAGGGGCGGTTCGCCGACGAGCTGGTTGCACTGGAGGTCCCGAAGCGCGGGCTGGTCAGCGCCGACGAGCACCCGCGGCCCGACACGACCCTCGAAAGCCTGGCCGGACTGAAGCCGGTGATGCTCAAGAGCGATCCGGAGTCGACCGTGACCGCCGGGAACGCGAGTGGTCAGAACGACGGCGCCGCGGCCTGTATCGTCACCACGCGAGCCGAGGCCGAGCGCCACAGCCTGCGCCCGCTGGTCGCCCTGAAGTCGTGGGCGGTGTCGGGTGTCGGGCCCGAGGTGATGGGCATCGGCCCGGTCCCGGCCGTCGCGGCCGCGCTGGCCCGCGCCGATGTGACGCTCGACGACCTCGACCTGATCGAGCTCAACGAGGCATTCGCGTCCCAGGTCCTGGCCTGCCTGCGTGAGTGGAAGCTCGACCCTACCGACGAGCGTCTGAACCCGAACGGCTCCGGCATCTCCCTCGGTCATCCCGTCGGCGCCACCGGCGCCCGCATTCTCGCCACCCTGGCCCACGAACTCCACCGGCGCGACGGCCGGTACGCCGTCGAGACGCTGTGCATCGGCGGCGGCCAGGGCATCGCCGCCGTCTTCGAGGCGGTCCGATGACCGTCACCCACGTCGTCACGGGACGGGACAACGGGCCGTACGTCGTCCTCGCCAACTCGCTCGGTACGACATGGGAGATGTGGGACGCCAACCTCGCGGACCTGGAACGGCACTTCCGCGTCGTCCGGTTCGACACCCGCGGACACGGCCGCTCTCCCGTGTCGCCGGGGCCGTGCACGATCGACGACCTGGCCGACGACGTGATCGACCTGCTCGACGAGCTCGGCATCGATCGCACGCACTTCGTCGGGCTCTCCCTGGGCGGCATGACGGCCCTGCGGCTCGCTGCCCGCAATCCCGAGCGGATCGACCGCGTCGTCGTACTGTGCACCGGCGCCCGCCTCGACCCGCTCTCCCAATGGACCGACCGCGCCGAGCTCGTCCGCGCGAAGGGAACGGAGGCCGTCGCCGAGGCGTCGGCCCGGCGCTGGTACACCTCCGCCGGCCTCGCGGCACACCGCGCCGCTGCGGAGCGCATGGTCTCCTCGATCGACGACGAGGGGTACGCGGCTTGCTGCGAGGTCATCGCGACCATGGACCTCACCAACGATCTGCCGAAGATCGTCGCCCGCACGCTCGCGATCGCCGGCGCCGAGGACGTGGCGACCCCGCCCTGGCAACTCGAGCGGATCGCCGGCTCGGTTGCCCATGGCAAGCTGTTGATTGTCCCGGGTGCTGCGCACCTGGCTGCCGCCGAACGTCCCGACCTGGTCACACCGGCCGTCATCGAGCACCTGCAGGAGGGCGACAGATGAGTGTCGACAAGGTTGTCGCGACAGCCGCGGACGCGGTCGCGGACATTCCGGACGGGTCGAGTGTGGCGGTCGGTGGGTTCGGGCTCGCGGGGATTCCGTGGTTCCTGATCGAGGAGTTGCTCGAGCAGGGCGCGCGCGAGCTGACCGTCGTCTCCAACAACTGTGGCGTCGACGGCGCCGGTCTCGGCCTGCTCCTCGAGCAAGGGCGGATCAGCCGGGTGATCGCGTCGTACGTCGGGGAGAACAAGGAATTCGCGCGCCAGTACCTCGCCGGAGAGTTGACCGTCGAGCTGACACCGCAGGGCACTCTGGCCGAGCGGTTGCGGGCGGGCGGTGCCGGGATCGGCGCGTTCTTCACGCCGACCGGGGTCGGCACGCTGGTCGCCGAGGGCGGTCTGCCATGGCGGTACGGGCCCGATGGGTCGGTGGCGGTGGAGTCGCCGGCCAAAGAGGTGCGGACGATCGGCGGCCGGGAGATGGTTCTCGAAGAGGCGATCGTCACGGACATCGCGCTGGTGCGGGCCGCCGTCGCGGACCGCGCGGGCAACTGCGTCTTCCATGCCGCGGCCCGCAACTTCAACCCGGTCGCCGCAATGGCCGGCCGGCTGACGATCGTCGAGGCGGAGCAGGTCGTCGACGTCGGCGAGCTCGCTCCGGACTCGATCCATCTGCCGGGTGTGTTCGTGCAACGCGTCGTACCGCTGACTCCCGAACAGGCTGCCCGCAAGAGCATCGAGAAGCGCACCACGCGGCCACGGACGGAGGCCTGAGATGGCCTGGTCGCGCGACGAGATGGCGGCCCGGGCGGCCGGCGAGCTGCGGGACGGCGAGTACGTGAACCTCGGGATCGGTTTGCCGACGCTCGTCCCCAATCACCTCCCGCCCGGCTCGGCGGTCACGCTGCAGGCCGAGAACGGGATCCTCGGCGTCGGCCCGTTCCCGCACGACGACGAGGTGGACCCGGACCTGATCGACGCGGGCAAGCAGACCGTGACGGTCGTCCCCGGGGCGTCGTACTTCGACTCCGCGACCAGCTTCGCGATGATCCGCGGCGGCCACATCGACGTCGCGATCCTCGGCGGCATGCAGGTCTCGGCGTACGGCGACCTCGCCAACTGGCTCGTCCCCGGTGCCGTGGTGAAGGGGATGGGCGGCGCGATGGACCTGGTCAACGGCGCCCGCCGCGTCGTCGTCCTGATGGAACACCGCACCCGCACGGGCGCCGCCAAGCTCGTCGGAACGTGCACCCTGCCGCTCACCGGCCGCCGCGTTGTTCACCGCATCGTCACCGATCTGGCCGTGCTGGAACCAGCCGGCGGCACCTTCCGCCTGGTCGAGCTCGCACCCGGCGTCTCCCGGCCCGAACTCGAAGCGGCGACCGCAGCCCCGATCACCTGACGCGACTGGTAGACCCACGCGCGCTACGCAGCCGCTTGTTTCGTCGCTTCGCTGCTCAGCGCACCTGCTCCGGCCGGTCACCGCCCGTTTCCTCCCCGCCCCGTGTCATCACCGGGTGAGTGTGTCGAACGGGGCAAAGAACATCTGATGATAGTCAACCTCCACCCGATGAGTTGCCCCGTTCACCCATTCGCTCATTCCACATCAGCTTCCGGGGCTGTTGTAGGTGCGGGTCATTCGGTTGAAGAAGGCCAGGCCGATGGTGAAGACGAGTAGGCCGGCGCACGGTGAGAGCTCGGCCGGCCATGCCGGGATCGGGAGTTCGTCGGTGCGGTCGAGGAGAACGACGGCGGGCAGGTAGGCGATGAAGGCCATCGGGAAGACGAAGGTGAGGGAGAGGAACCCCCAGCGGCTGAACATCGTCAAGGGATAGCCGCTGAACCGCGTGATGGTGTCGTCGGCGAGGACCCGCAGCGAAATGGTGGACGTCAGGCGGAAGGACAGCCCGGCCAGCAAGGTCTGCATCCCGGTCTCGACCAGTCCACCACCGACGATCGCGGCGATCAGGAAGGCCACTTTCCCCGGCGTCCAGGAGACCGCGGACTGCGGGGCGAAGATCGCCAGCGCCCCGAAACCGAGGAGCGCGTCACCGAGCGCCATCAGGGGCGCGTACCGGGTCACGACCTGCAGGTAGACCCCGGCCGGGCGCAGCAGGAAGCGATCGACATCGCCCTGCTGGACTGCTTGATCGATCATCACCAGCGGGCCGAACGGCACGACGTAGACGGCGTGCGCGGCCAGTCGCAGCGCGAAGAGGAACGCTACGTCGTTGAGCCGCCAGCCGTGAATGACCTGGAACTTCGACAGCAGGACGCCGATGAACAACAGTTGCGTACCCTGGAGCGCCAGTCCGCCGACGATCGACGAGAGGAAGCTCGCGCGGTACGAGATCGCGGCGCGCCAGGCTGCTCGTAGCAGGATCCGGCTCGCGCGGACATCCTCTCGGAGCGTCGTGAGCACCTCAGCCACCCAGAACCACGACCTTGTGGACCGCGCGTCCCCAGACCAGTTGCAGGAGCAGGAGGAGTACGAGCACCCAGCCTGCCTGGATCGCCAGCGTGCCGAGCAGCTCGGCCCCGTCCCTGGTCCCGAACCAGATGGACAGCGGCGCGTAGATCTGCGCCTGGAACGGCAACCAGCTGATGATCGGTTGCAGCCATCCGGGCATGAACCACAGTGGAATCAGCGCCCCGGAGAGGAACGCCGACCCGAACCTGTAGAGGATCATGATGCCGCCGATCTCGAGGGTCCAGAAGGCCGTCATGGACACCAGCAGGTTGATGGTCATGATGTTGCCGACGCCGAGCACCGTCGACACGATGAAGGCCAGCAGATCGGGCAGGTTGTCCGGGCCCTTCACCCCGCCGAGGGCGAGGCCGGTGATCAGGCCCGCGGCGCCGATCGGAAGCCTGCCGACCATCGTGCCGAGGGCCTGAGCGAGGTTCTGGCTGATCAGCGATCGCGGCCGCATGATGTCCACGCCGATCTGGCCCCGCATGACGCGCAGCGGCAGCGACGAGAACTGCCAGGGCATCACGACGGCCTGGACGGCGGCAGCCAGTACGGCGTACGCGACCGCGGTGGAGCTGCCGACCCCGGCCACCTGGTCGTGGCCGTCGTACAGCACGCGCCACACGACGACGGTCAGCACGACCTGGATGACCATGCCCACCACGCCGAACAACAGGTCGGCACGGTAGACGAGGACCGATCGATACCCCGCCCGGTAGAAACCGCGCACCCCGCGGACGCGCGTCGCCAACGTGTCAGTCGGCATCGGACGTCCGCTCCGTGTACAGCAACCTGATCACGTCCTCCAGGTCCGGCTCCAGTACGGACAGATCGATGATCGGGTACCGCGAGGTGAGGTCGTGGATGACTTTCGGTGCGGCCGTCGCCCCGGGGTCGAACCGCAGCGTCGCCTTGACCGTGTCGGCCGAGACCACGCGCGCGAACGGTGACGTGATCGTCGACGCGTCGAAATCGGTGCAGTGCACGACGATGTCCCGGCTCGCCACGTACTGCGCCTTGAGCGTCTCGACGTCGCCCTCGTACAGGATCTTCCCGTGGTCGATGATCACCACGCGCCGGCAGAGTCGCTCGACGTCGTCCATGTCGTGGGTGGTCAGGATCACGGTCGTACCACGGACGGCGTTGATCTCCGCGACGAACTCCCGGATCTTGCCCTTGGCAACGACATCGAGTCCGACGGTCGGCTCGTCGAGGTACAGGATCGGCGGGGCGTACAGCATCGCCGCGACCAGGTCGCCGCGCATCCGCTGACCGAGGGACAGCGATCGCACCGGGGTGTCGATGAACTCGTCGAGGTCCAGCAGTTCGCTGAACTCTCCCAGCCGGGTCCGGTAGACCGCCGGATCCATCGTGTAGAGGTCCCTGATGATCTCGAACGACGCCCGCAACGGAAGGTCGTACCAGAGTTGGGTTCGCTGCCCGAAGACGACGCCGACGCTGCGGGCGTTCCGGCGCCGGTCGCGCCAGGGGACCTGGCCGGCGACCGTGACGGTACCGGCGGTGGGGACCAGGATTCCGGTCAGCATCTTGATCGTGGTGGACTTGCCGGCACCGTTCGGGCCGAGGAATCCGATCAGCTCGCCTTCGTCGATGCCGAAACTGATCCCGTCGACAGCCTTGGTGATCTTGCGAGTGCGCGCGAACAGCGACCGCGTCCCCGCGAAACGCCCGGGCCGGATGTCGGGCCGGGAGAATTCCTTCGTCAGTCCGGACACCTCGATGATGGGAGGCATTACGGTCGCGCCTGTCGGAGCAGGTCGCCGTGCCCAGCGCAGGGAGTCACGCGTGCGTCCAACCTTCCGCCGATCCTTGAGCCGCTGGACTATACCAGCGGCCCTCCGGCCTCAGCACGCGAATTCCGGGCGCCGGTCAATCACGCGTACCTTCCGCCTGTTCGGGTCACTGGGTGCGCTGGTAGGTCAGCTTCACGACGGTCCGGTCGAAGGTCTGGCTGTCCACCAGTTCCAGCGCGGGACGCTGCGCAAGACCTTCGAACAGGGATCGACCGCCACCCAGCGCTGCCGGGTGCACATAGATCTGGAACTCGTCCACGAGGTTCGCGCTGGTCAAGGTCGTGATCACCTCGCCGCTACCGAGCAGGTAGACGTCACCGGTGACGCCGCGGCGAAACCCGTCCAGGGCCCCGAGGTCGCGCAGCACGGTGGTGTCCGGGTCGGCCGTCGTCAACGCCCTGGAGAACACGCCTTTCGGCATCGACTTCCAGACCTTCGCGTACTCGATCAGCCAGGGATGGTTGCCCGGATCCTGGTCCGCGGTCGGCCAGTACGCCGCCATCCCCTCGTACGTCCGGCGCCCGTACAAGAATGCCCCGGCCGCGCGGTGCTCGGTGACGAAGTGTTCGTGCAGTTCGTCCTTGACGGCGAACCAGTCGAGCTCGCCGTCCGGCCCGGCGGTGCGTCCGTCCAGCGAAACCTGGACCGAAACCACGAT
Source organism: Kribbella sp. NPDC031520 (assembly GCF_055580825.1). NCBI lineage: Bacteria > Bacillati > Actinomycetota > Actinomycetes > Propionibacteriales > Kribbellaceae > Kribbella > Kribbella sp. NPDC031520. The sequence continues at coordinate 702,450 of NZ_JBVIKS010000003.1, read as the reverse complement.
CCTGTGATCAGACATGTTGTGCTCCCTGGAAGTTGTTCCGACGCGCACTGGTCGGAGCCGACCCGGTGGCCTTGACATCGACCGACGCCAGCGGTCCTCGGTGCTGTATTCACGGTGGTCGTTGGGTGTTGTCATGGGTTTGTGGGTGATGAGGAGTTCCTTGAGTTCGGTGGGCCGCGTTTGCCGCGCTGGGGCCGGATCGGTGGGCTGTTGGTGGTGGCGGTTGCGGTCGTGGTGCTTCTCGTTGTCCGGGTGCGGGGCGGGCACCGTACGGCGCCCCATGTCGCGGTCGGCCCGTCGCAACCGGTCGCCGAATCTCCGACGTCCGCGGCGCCGTGGCCGACGGTGCAGGGAGCCTGCGCGTCGGAGCCTGCCCTGGCGGTCGTGTCGAGCACGCCGGTGAAGGAGCGAACTGGGATCCGGGTGCTTCTGGGCGGGGATCGTCTCCGTACGGTCGACTTCGACAGCGGCTCTGTCGCAGCCGTCGACGGGCTGCGGTCGGGTGAGTTCGGCGAGGTTCGTGATGGCGGCTTGGTTGCGACGAGTACCTGCGAGCCGGGAGGGTCCAGGATCCTGCGGCTCGGTGCCGGCCGGCGGGTCGGTGTTGCCGGCTCGCTCGGGTCCTTGGAGGGTTTGCTGACTGGTGTCGGCGGCGCCTGGGTGGTGTCGTTCCCTCCTGATACCGATCATGGGGACGGTTTTGTCAGGCGGTTGGATTCAGCTCACTGGACGCGGCTGCCCGTCGGCTTCTCTCCGTACGTGGCGAGCGGTGACGTGCTGGTCGGCCTCCTGGAACCGAGTCAGTCGGGGCCGCCCAGCCGATTGGTGCTGGTCAGCGCGATCACCGGCCGGACACTCGCAGATCTCGGGCAGGACGCGCAGCCGGTCGCGACCGGGATCGGCGAGGTCGTCTGGACAACCGGCTGCGAGCCGATCAGCGACAGTCCCTGCGATCTCCACCGCCGTTGGCTCGGCAGCGGCTTGACTACGACGTACCGCTTGCCCCGCCCGACGTGCTGCGGTGAGGCCGGCGTTGTCAGCCCCGACGGAAAGCTGGTCGCCTTCCTGCTCGAACGCGCCGCGAACGATCCGAGGTACCAGAGCCACCCGCTGCGGCCGAGCGACGTCGCGGTTCTGCACCTCGACAGCGGTCGGCTGGAGATCGTGCCGGGGATCGAGCTACCTCCGAAGGGTTCCCCTGGGCTGGCGTTCTCGGCGGACGGGCGCTGGTTGGCGATCGCCCTCGATGCGGGTTCACGCATCCGCTTGCTGGCGTGGCGATCCGGCCTACAACTCCCGTATGAAACGAATGCGATCCCCGGCCAGGCGTGGTGGAAGGCGTCCGTCGCCGTGCTCGAGCGGGGTTAGTTCCCGGCGTTCGCGGTGTCTGTACGACGATGGGCAGGCCCAGACCGGGATGCGGGAAGGTGGATGTGTTGACGGGCGACTTGATCTCGAGGGCGCGAGGTGGTGACGGCGACGCGTTTCGGGCGTTGACCGAACCTCACCGCCGCGAATTGTCTGTGCATTGCTACCGCATGCTGGGCTCGGTGCAGGACGCGGAGGACGTCGTACAGGAGACGCTGGTGGCCGCGTGGCGGGGTCTCGACGGCTTCGGGGAGCGGGCGTCGATTCGGACGTGGCTGTACCGGATCGCGACCAACCAGTGCCTCAACGCGCTGCGTGCGGCGCGGAGGCGCCCGGCGAAGGCGTGGGACATTCCTGGGGTCGAGCCGCCTGAGCCGACCCGGCTCGGCGAGGTTGTGTGGCTCGGGCCGTATCCCGATGCGCTGATGGAGGGGGCGCTGGGTCTACCTGTCGGCCCGGAGGCCCGTTACGAGCAGAGCGAGTCCATCTCGTTGGCGTTCGTTGCGGCGTTGCAGGTGTTGCCGCCGCGCCAGCTCGCGGTACTGATCCTTCGCGACGTCCTCGGGTTCCGGGCGAGTGAGGTCGGCGAGATGCTGGATGCGACGCTGCCGTCGGTCAACAGCGCGCTCAGGCGGGCGCGAACGAGTTTGGAAGAGCAACGTACGCGCTGGCAACGGCAGGAGACTCCGGTGGCTTCGGGATCGCCGGCGGAAGACGCGATCGTGGCGCGGTTCGTCCGGGCGTACGAATCTGCCGATGTCGATGCGCTGGTGGACTTGTTCACCGACGACGTCTTCGTGGCGATGCCGCCGATGCCGTACGAGTACGAGGGGCGGGAGCTCGCCGCCCGATTCCTGGAGTTGCTGTTCGGCAGCGGCCGTCAGTACAGCCTGGTGAGCACGCGCGCCAACGGACAGCCTGCCTTCGGCGCGTACGTTCTGGGTGCCGACGGCGTCCGTCACGCGACCGGGCTGTTCGTCATCACGATCGCGGGTGAGCACATCAGCGCGATGGCCCGATTCGAGAACGGTGTCTTCGAGCAGTTCGGGCTGCCGTTGTCGCTGCCCCAGCGCTCACTTCCTGGTTGATCCGGTGTCTGGCCATGCAGTGCAACCGAAAACAAGGAGAGCTGCCATGGGAAAGATCGTGATCTCGACGAACGTCTCACTCGACGGCGTCGTACAGGATCCGGACGGCCAGGAGGGTTTCAGGCTCGGCGGTTGGTTCGACCAGTTCGCGGGAGCGGACCGTGGACCGTGGGTCGACATCCTCACCGAGGAGGCGCTGGGTGCGGAAGCGTTGCTTCTCGGCCGGCGCAGCGACGAGTGGTTCGCGTCGCGGTGGCTCAGCCGCACCGGCGAGTGGGCCGACAAGTTGAACAGCATGCCGAAGTACGTCGTGTCCTCGACTCTCGAACATCCGCGCTGGGGCAACGGCATCGTGCTGAACGACGACGTCGTAGCGGCGGTCTCGAAGGTGAAGCAGGAGGTCGAGGGGGAGATCATCGTCTACGCCAGCTATCAGCTGGTACGTGCTCTCATCGAGCATCACCTGGTCGACGAGCTGCGGTTGTTCGTCCTCCCGGTCGTACTCGGCGAGGGGAAGCGCCTGTTCGACGGAACGGGTGCCGAGGTGCCGCTGCACCTCGTCGACACCCGCACCATCGGCGAGGGGATTGCGAACCTCAACTACGAGGTCGCCTGGTAGCGGGTCCGCCTTATGCTGGCCGTCATGATCACGAGCAGGGAAGATGTTCGGGCCGAGCTCGAGCGGCTTCGGGGCAGCATCGACAACATCGACGCGGCGATCGTCTACATCCTGGCCGAGCGGTTCAAGTACACGCAGCAGGTCGGGCGACTCAAGGCCGAGCACGTACTGCCGCCGGCCGATGCCGAGCGCGAGGCAAGTCAGATCGCGCGGCTGCGCCGGCTCGCGGAGGACGCGAAGCTCGATCCGGCGTTCGCGGAGAAGCTGCTCGGGTTCATCATCAGCGAGGTCATCCGCCACCACGAGCAGATCGCGGCCGATTCAGTGAACAGGTCCGCGCTGCCGGAAGACCACCCAGCGTAGGGCGCAGTACATGAAAACGCCCTCGCTGAGGCCGGCCGCGATCCGCGCGAGGTGGTACTCGACGCCGAGCGCCGACAGGCCGGTCCCGAGGCCGAGGATCAGGACGACGTAGTTGACCACGACAACGACCACGTACTTCGCGAACTGCGGCCCGACCGGAGCGTGCGACCGGAAGTTGAACGCCCGGTTGAGCACGTAGCTCAACGCGAACGCCGAGCTGTACGCGATCGTGATCGCCAACCACAACGGCAAGTGCACCCACGACCGCAACACCGTCAACAGCCCGAGATCGACGCAGAACGTGAACCCGTTGATCAGCGCGAACCCGACGAGACTCGGTGGCAGCTGCCCAGGGAGTCGCCGAACCACAGCACCGGTGAAAGCCGCAAACCGCTCACTGGCAGGCCTGGCTGCCACGTGGGTCGTCGTTGCCACGCAACCCAGTGTCCCGGTTCACCCAAACCGGCCGTCACCCGGGTGTTGATCTCGGTCAGTCCACCGAGCTGATGCGGTGCTCCGTGGCGTCGAAGGTGAAGCTGTCGCCGGCGCGCAGGCCCTTGATCGCGTCGTACAGCGGCGCGTCCGTGGTCATCCCCTCGTACGTCACGCCGTCGCACTCGAACGTCGAGCTGACCACGCCGACGACGTAGTGGTTGTCGTCCAGTACGACGATCGCGCCCGGCCGGACCTCGTCCGCCGGACCGAAGTCGAGCTGCTCGGCGACCGCGACGGTGTTGTGCTCCCGCTCCTCGACGTGTTCGAACAGCCCACCGAGGTCAGCGGCCTCGTCGGACTGGGACTGGTCGTCGACCGAGAAGACGGTGTCGGGGTCGAGCCGGGCGGCCGAGTCCTCGCGGCCGACCGCGGCGCCGGTCGCGCGCAGGTGCGCCTCGAGGTGCGCCAGCAGCGCATCCTTGACCCGCAGCTTCGCCTTGCTGTCCATGGCGCACCCTCTCGTCGATCGTTGCCGGACCCCGTACCAGTGTTGCGCACAACGGCGCGCTTGCGTACGTGTTCTCGACGGTCATCCTGGCCGCGACCGTCAACCTGGTCGCCGGAATCGCCTCGAGTTGAGGTCGCGGCCCGGACACGGCGGACTCAGCCCGCGAGCGTGAGCGTGCCGGTCGCCTTGTTGATCGTTGCCCCGAGCACCTTGCTGTCCTGGAGCGATCCGGCCACCGAGAACTCGACGTCGGCGGCGTTCCGGCCGGCGAAGCCGACGTACCGGGTGGCGACCCAGCGGGTCGTGCTGCCGCTGCGGTACGTGTAGACGACCGTGCTCTCCCGCAGCGGGCCCTGCTCGGTGGTCGACTTCGTCGTCACTGTCGACGTACCGAGGATGCGCAGGCCGCGGGTGCCCTTGAGCGACTTGATCTTCTGGTTGAGGGCGGTGATCGTCCCGATGTTCCCGTTGTACGCCGTGTCGATCCGGATCATCCGGTTGTGCGCAGCGTCGTCGAAACGCGCGTGCCACGTGGACAGCTGGACGAGCCGCCAGGTCGACGGCAGGAGGGCCCACGCGTGGTTGCCCTCGGTGGTGTGGTTGAAATACCGCACCTTGTAGGTCACGGCCGAGCTGTTGCTGGTCGCAACGGACTGCGTGGCCGCGTGGCTCGGCAGCGCTCCGCCGACGACGAGTGCGCCCGCACCCGCCAGCGCCGCCATACCGGTCAGGATTCGCTTCATCATGTGTTTCCCCCAAGTTCAGCGCGGCCCCCCGTTGGGCAGCGCATCCGTTGAGACTCCCTGGAGCGGCGAAAGGTTGAGTACGACTTCCGAGTTGTTGACCACGGACAGTTGTGAACTTCATACTGCTTCCACCGCCAGTCGGCGGGCTGTGGGGGCAGCTGGGGATTCATGGGGAACGAGGGGGGCACGCTGTGCATGCCTGGAAGTTGATACGTGCTGCGCTGATCACGGGGATTCTCGGTACGTCGCTGGCGGTACCGGCGACGGCGATGGCCGACGATCCGCCCACCAGCGCGGTCGACGTCAGTACGACGACACCGAGCCCGGGGGAGACGTTCACCGTCACGCAGACGGTCTACAACGCGGCCACCGTCCCGCTCCTGGCCGGTAAGGCGGCGCTGTACGCCGTCGGGGCCAACCTGACCGACTGGCTCGAGCTGGTTGGTTGCACCGGGGCATCGGCGGGATGCGGGGTCTACAACGGGGAGGAGTTCCGCGCAGGCTTCGGCGACGTACAGCCGGGGGAGAGCCGGACGGTGGTGTGGACGTTGCGGGCGAAGGACAGCCCGGCGCCGGGGTCCTTCGTGCTGGCGCACGCGTTCATCGGTGACAACTACGCGTTCATGGGGATCGCCGGCCCGACGATCTCGATCACGCCGCTGGCGGCAGACGTCGCGGTGTCGCTGACCGCGTCGGTACGGAACCTGGTGACCGCGAGGATCACGTACACGATCACGGTCAAGAACAACGGGCCGCGCGACGCGTCCGGGATCCGGGTCGTCGGCACCTATCCGGCCGGACTGGTCTATGCGAGCTCGACCTGTACACGGGTCGGTACGACGCGATCGGTCAACTGTGACATCGCGTCGCTGGCGGTCGGCGCGAGTACGACTCGTACCTTGTCGGCCGACACCACCCTGCTCACGGTCGGTTCGCTGACCGCGACCGCGCAGCGGACGGCCAGCTCGCCGGACGACCCGGTGGCGACGAACGACAAGGCCAGCAAGACCTGCTCGGCGCTGACCGGGCTGATCGTGCGCTGCTGACAACCAACTGATTCACCGACGACGGCCGGCGGCCGCGGGTTCTCGAGTCCCGCGGTCGCCGGCTGTTTGTTGCTTACGGCCTTGCATCGAGGGGGCGGTGAGGTTTACGGTCCGGGTTAACGTTTAAGTGAGTGTTAGTGAGCACTTCTTCGAAACTTGGAGCAACTATGATCAGTCGGCGGCGGTTTCTGCAGGTAACCGGGGCAGCCATCGGCGCCTCGACGCTGGCAGCCTGCGGGGACGGTGGAGCCTCGAGCGGGGGTGCGAAGGCGTCGAGCGAGCTCAAGCTGCCGACGTACAAGCCGTTCGAAGGGCTGCACCCGGACCTCCCGGGGGCCGAGTCAGGCCTCGAGCCCGGGTTCCTGAAGTTCCCGGCGGACGCGGTGTCGAGCGTGAAGGCGCCGCCGCTCAAGAACGCGGTGACCGCGCTCACGGAGACGTTCGCGACTCCGCCGCCGCCGATGGGCAGCAACCCGATGTGGCAGGCGCTGAACCAGGCGCTCGGCGCCGAGCTCAGGCTCACCATCGGCACCGACCCGGGCTACCCGGAGAAGTTCGCCACGCTGCTGGCGAGCGACTCGCTGCCGGACCTGATGTGGCTGCCGCCGAACCAGGGCATCCCGAACGTCGGCCCGATGCTCGAGGCGAAGTTCCAGGACCTGACCAAGTACCTGTCCGGCGACGCCGTGCTGGAGTACCCGAACCTGGCCGCGCTGAAGCCGGCGTCCTGGCGGACAGCCGTTGTCAACGGCAAGATCTGGGGCGCGCCCATCCCTTCCACGCCGTTCGGCCAGGTGATGATGGGCAACCCCCGCACGTGGCAGAAGGTCGGTGGACTGCAGTGCTCCACGGCCGACGAGTTCTTTGCCAAGTGCAAGGAGCTGTCCAACGGTACGAACTATGCGCTCGAGCCGGCCATCATCAACATGCTGCACATGTTCGGCGAGTGGTTCGGGGCCCCGACCAGCTGGCGGGTGAACCAGGACCGGTCGCTCACCCACATGTACGAGACCGACAACTACAAGGCCGCCGTCCAGTACGCCGCCAAACTGTGGGCCGCGAAGGTGTTCTACCCGGACCTCAACCTCGCCGACGCGACACCGAAGACCGTGAACGGCCAGATCGCCGCGCAGGTCGTGGTCGGGCCGCGGGCGACCGCCGACTTCCGCAACCTCGACCCGACGCTGTTCGTGGACACGATGATCCCGTTCGGCCACGACGGCAAGGCGAAGCCGGTCTACGACATGGGCTACGGCACGGTCGGGTTCACGCCGTTCAAGAAGACCGACGAGGGCCGGATCCGCGAGCTGCTCGCGCTGATGGACTACCTGTCGGCGCCGTTCGGCACCAAGGAGTACCTGATCAAGAACTTCGGCGTCGAGGGCCAGCAGTACACCTTGGACGCGCAGAAGAACCCGGTACTGACCAAGGCCGGCAACCAGCAGGCGCCCGGCCTGGTCAGCGCGCTGCAGATCATGAATTCGCCGGAAAGCGTGATCTTCAACCCGGCGTTCCCGGACGACACCCAGAAGATCTACGAGACCGAGCAGAAGCTGCTGAAGTTCGCGATGCGGAACCCGACCGCGCGCACGTACTCCGACACCAGCTCGAAGGTCGGCCCGAAGCTGACGTCGGCGTTCCGCGACACCATCGTCGACATCGTCACCGGCCGGCAGAAGATGGACGCGTACGACGCGGCGCTGAAGCGCTGGAAGTCCGGCGGCGGTGACAAGATGCGCGACGAGTTCGCGGCCGTACTGCCGGCGAGCGTTCCGGTCACCGGGTCCTGATCGATGCTGAAGGCCAACTCCTACAAGCGGCAGGCCAGGAACGGCCTGCCGCTGAAGGCGAAATGGGCGCGGGACTGGCAGATGGTGCTGCTGATGATCCCCGGCGTCGTGTTCCTGCTGGTGTTCTTCTACCTGCCGGTGATCGGCAACGTGGTCGCGTTCCAGGACTTCCAGCCGTACCTCGGGATCATGCACAGCGAGTGGAACGGCCTGCAGAACTTCGTCAACCTCTACGACAACCCGGACTTCTGGGACGCGTTGCGGAACACGCTTCTGCTGGCCGGTGTGCAGTTGCTGCTGTTCTTCCCGGTACCGATCGGACTCGCGCTGATCGTCGACTCGCTGGTCAGCAACCGTTTCCGGAAATGGTTCCAGACGATCGCGTACCTGCCGCACTTCCTGTCCTGGGTGCTGGTCGTGACCCTGTTCCAGCAGTCGCTCGGCGGGGCAGGGTTCATCAACAACCTGCTCCGGCACGCTGGGCTGAGCCCGATCCCGTTCATGACCAACCCGGACACCTTCCCGCTGCTCGTGGTAGCGCAGCTGATCTGGAAGGACGCCGGCTGGGCGATGATCATCTTCCTCGCGGCGCTGACCACTGTGGATGTGTCTTTGTACGAAGCCGCTGCGGCGGACGGCGCCGGGCGCTGGCGGCGGATGTGGCACATCACGCTGCCGTCGCTGCGGACCGTCATCGTGCTGCTGCTGATCCTGCGGATCGGCGACATCCTCAGCGTCGGGTTCGAACAGTTCATCCTGCAACGCGATTCGGTCGGCCCGGGCGCCGCCGAAGTACTGGATACGTTCACGTACTACGCGGGTGTGGTCGGTGGTGACTGGAGCAGCGGCGCCGCGGCCGGCCTGGCGAAGGGTGTTGTCGGCGCGCTCCTGTTGTGGGGTGCGAACTCACTCGCACACCGCCTCGGCGAACCCGGAATCTTCCAGAAACGGGGCGTTTCATGAGACCGGTGTGGAAAGAGAACCCGTCGCCTGGCTACAACGCGATCAAGGCCGTCATCCTCGGCGGGTTCGCGCTGGCGATCGTGATCCCGATCCTGGTCGTGATCTCCACCTCGCTCGCGAGTGACAAGGACATCATCAACGCGGGTGGCTACGTGCTGTGGCCGTCGCATCCGACGTTCAAGGCGTACCAGACGCTGTTCTCCGGCGGACTGATGGGCCGGGCGATTCTCGTGAGTGTCTTCGTCACCATCGTCGGTACGGCGATCGCGCTGGCGGTGACGATCGCACTCGCGTACGCGACCTCGCGGCCGGTGCTGTTCGGGCGGCCGGTGTTGTTGATGGTGTTGTTCACGTTGCTGTTCGCGCCCGGCATCATCCCGATGTTCCTGGTGGTGAAGCAACTCGGGTTGCTGGACAGCCTGTGGTCGCTGATCCTCCCGGGCGCCCTCGGTGCCTTCAACTTCGTTGTCCTGCGCACCTTCTTCATGAACGTACCGGGTGAGCTGCTGGAGAGCGCCCGGATCGACGGCGCCAGCGACTTCACCATCCTGCGCCGGATCATCATGCCGCTGTCGAAGGCGGTGATCGCGGTCGTCGGGCTGTTCTACGCGGTCGGGTTCTGGAACGCGTTCTTCAACGCGCTGCTCTACCTGAACGACACGTCGAAGTGGCCGGTCCAGGTGATCCTGCGGACGTACGTCCTGCAGGGCAAGTCGCTGTCCGCGGACCAGCTCGGCGTGCACCCGCCGCCGCAGCCCCAGTCCCTGCAGATGGCCGTCGTGGTCGTCGCCCTGGTACCGATCGCGATGGTGTACCCGTTCCTCCAACGGCACTTCACCAAGGGCGTCATCACCGGCGCCGTCAAGGGCTAGGGCATAAGCTCGGTTCATGTCCTCACCTTTGGCCGAACGGCCGACGCTGCGGATGGTGGCGAAGGAGGCTGGTGTCTCGGTCGCGACCGTGTCGTACGTGCTGTCCGGACGGCACCGCAGCCACACGATCAAGGACTCGACCGCGGACCGGGTCCGCGAGGCCGCGTCGCGCCTGGGCTACCGGCGCAACGACGCGGCCCGCGCGATCCGGACCGGCAAGTCGGACCTGGTACTGCTCTCGTTGAGCTACCTCGCGGACCCGTGGTCGCAGGCGGTCGCGGCCACGGTGAGTACGGCGGTCACCCCGCTCGGCAAGACCGCGCTGATCGTCGCGGACGGCGACTGGCGGACCGTGCTGTCGAACCGGACGCCGGACGTGATCTTCATCGACAGCATCAAGCCGGACCCGTCGCAGGCCGAGGAGCTCGCCGCGTTCGCCGCACAGGGCGTGCAGATCGTCGTGTTCAGCGAAACCCTGGAGCCGCAGGGTTTCGACGTGATCCGGTCCGGCGCCGAGCCGCGCTGCCACCTCGCGGTCGAGCACCTGCTCGAACACCACGACCGGGTCGGCGCGCTCACCTCCCGGACGACGGGATTCGCCCGCTTCGACGCGTACGTCAACACGCTCCGCGCGGCCGGTAAGCCGATCGACAGCGACCACATCGAGGTCTTCGAGCAGCACCCGGAGGGCGCGTACCGGGCCGCGATGGCGCTGCTGTCCAAGCCCGATCGGCCGACCGCGCTGTACTGCACGACCGACTTCGCCGCGATCGCCGCGGTCCGGGCGGCGCACCGGCTGCGGATCGACGTACCGCGGGACCTGGCGATCGTCGGCGTCGGGAACACGCCCGAGGGCGAGACGCTGGACCCGTCGCTGTCCACGGTCGGGCCGGTCGGCTTCAACGAGGCGCTCGCCAACATCATCGTCGGCCGGCTGACCGACCGTGAGGGCGCACCTGGCGAGGTATTCGATTTCCCCTGGCAACTGATCGTGCGGGAGTCTTCTTGAGGCCCAACGTCGTACTGATCTGTGTCGACGAGTGGCGGGGCGACGCGTTGTCGTGCGCCGGTCACCCGTACGTCGAGACGCCGCATCTTGACGAGCTGGCGCGCAACGGGATCCGGTTCAGCCGCGGGTACTCCGCGACGCCGACGTGCGTACCGGCTCGAGTCGCGTTGTTCACCGGGCAGTCGCAGGAGCGGCACGGGCGGGTCGGGTACACCGACGGCGTGCCGTTCGGCGTCGCGCATCCGGTGACGATGCAGGGCGAGTTCCGGCGGGCGGGGTACCACACGCAGGCGATCGGGAAGATGCATGTCTGGCCGGAGCGGGCGCGGCTCGGGTTCGACGATGTCGTACTGCACGACGGGTTCCTGCATCACTCGCGGCGTTCGTATCGGCAGCAGTTCGGGTTCTTCGACGACTACGTGCCGTGGTTGCGGCGGCAGCCGGGGGTGTCGCCGGACGCGGAGTACTTCGACCACGGGGTGAACTGCAACTCGGTGGTGGCGCGGCCGTGGGACAAGGCGGAGGAGCTGCACCCGACGTCCTGGGTGGGTACGCAGACGATCGAGTGGCTGTACCGGCGGGATCCGACCCGGCCGTTCTTCCTGTACCTGTCGTTCCATCGGCCGCATCCGCCGTACGACCCGCCGGCGTGGGCGTTCGACCGGTACGACGCGTTGCCGCCGTACGAGCGTGAGCTGGGGGACTGGGAAGGCGACTGGGACTCCTTTCGGCGGGACGGGGACTACCAGGCGTCGATCGGGGATCTGCCGGACCGGGTGGTGCATCGGGCGCGGGCCGGGTACTACGGGTTGATGGCGCAGCTCGACCTGCAGGTCAACCGGATCCGCGAGGCGCTCGTCGACTTCGGGGTGTACGACGACACGATCATCGCGTTCACGTCCGACCACGGCGAGATGATGGGCGACCACCGGATGTTCCGGAAGTCGGTACCGTACGAAGGGTCGGCGCGGGTGCCGTTCATTGTCGCCGACCGTGCCTCGGCTTCTTCGGTCCGGGGAGGCGTCGTAGATCAGGTGGTGGAGTTGCGGGACGTGATGCCGACGTTGCTCGACCTTGCCGGCGTACCGGTGCCGCCGTCGGTGGACGGGGTGTCGCTGGCGCCGTTCCTGCGTGGGGATGCCCCTGCGGTGCGGGAGTGGTTGCACGGTGAGCATCTGCACTTCGATCAGTCCCTGCAGTGGGTGACCGACGGGAAGATCAAGTACGTGTGGGGATCGGAACGGGGCGTGGAGCAACTGTTCGACCTCGAGGCCGATCCGGGTGAGCTGCACAACCTGGTGCCGTCCCGGCCCGAACTGCTTGACCTGTGGCGGTCGCGTCTCGTCCAGGACCTGACCGGTCGCGAGGAGGGCTTCGTCGCCGACGGCGAGCTGGTCACCGGTCGGCCGGTCACTCCGATCCTCAACCACACAAGGGAAAGAATTGCTCAAGCCACCGGGTGAAGGCTGGTCGCCGGTCGACGCCGGCGAGTCCGACACGACCGTCCACCGCCGAGGAAACGTGTACGCGAAATGCTGCGCCCCGGACACGCGCCGCCTACACTTCTTCCGCCTGCTCGACCCACTCACCTGGGGCTGACATGACCGCAGTCGAGATCGTCGCGCTTGTCGTCTCCCGGCAGCACGCGTTCGAGGGACGGCCCGACGGCGGTCCGCGGCCGGACCCGGAGCCGGTCGCGCGTACCGAGATCGAGGTCCGGGCCGGCCTCGGCATCGTCGGCGACCGGTACTACGGCCAGGCGGTCCACCGGAACGCCGCCGTCACGTTCATCGACGAAGCCTCCCTCGACGAAGTGGTCCGCGTACTCGGCCTTCCCGGCCCGCTGGACCCGCACCTGACCCGCCGCAACATCGCCCTGCGCGGCTTCCCGATCGACGAACTCGCCGCACGCCGCGCCGCGGACGGCACCCGCCTGGAAGGCCGCCGCTTCACCCTCGACGGCATCACCTTCCAGGCGAACCGCCCCGCGAACCCGTGCGCCTGGATGGACAAAGTCCTGGCCCCGGGTGCCATGAAGGCCCTCCGCAACCGCGGTGGAATCCGAGCCACACCCCTGACGTCCGGCACCCTCCGTCTCGGCCCGGCCGAGCTGACTGTTCTCGACTGAGACGGGTACCGAAGAACAGGTAGTGCACCGGTGAGACGTTGTACGCGCGAGCCCGATCCGGCTGAGGTGCACTAGGTGATGCTCGGACACCTCCTGTCCTTGTGCACCTGGAGCCCTACTTGCGGCCGAACTTCCACCACTTCGGCTTGTTCATCTTGATCTCGTCCGGCTCCATCGGCGGCGGCACCGGCGGGCGCGACTCCTCGGTGAGGAAGTTGCCCGACTCGGTGTCGTACGGCGTGACGCCGAGCTTGCGGCTGATCTCCATCACGATCGGGATCGACCGCGGCCCGTCGTTCAGGTAGAACGTGATGTCGCGGACCTCGACCCCCTTGCCGATCGTCATCTCGACGTCGAAGTCCGCACTTCGCAGCGCCAGCCACGACGGTTTGCTGGTGTCGACGTCCGGCACCACCTCGCGGACCGCGGCCACCACTTCGGTGGCAGTCCCGACCGACGGCGGCTCGTAGTCGACCGGCATGTCGTCGAGGCGCCGTACGCCTCCTGGCCCACGCATCGCATACACAGCCCAACTCATGCCCCCAGCATGCCAGGGTAACGGCGCGAAAACGCGATGTGCCCGGGATTTTGGCCGGGCAGGGTGGGTGCATGGTTGAACTTGATCCGGTGATCCGGGCCTTCTATCGCGATCGGTACCTCGAGGACCAGCGGCTGGTCGTCTCCGGGCACGGGCGGCTCGAGTTAGTGCGGACGCAGGAGTTGCTGCGGCGGTGGCTGCCGCCGGCGGCCGTCGTACTGGACGTCGGCGGGGCGACCGGCGTCCATGCGCGGTGGCTGGCTGCCGACGGGCATCGGGTGACGTTGGTGGATGCGGTGCCGGAGCATGTCTCGGCGGCGGCTGAGGTCGGGGGTTTCGCGGCCGAGGTCGGCGATGCGCGGGCGTTGCGGCAGGCCGATGCGAGCGTCGACGTGACCTTGCTGCTCGGGCCGCTCTACCACCTGGTGGACGCGGCCGACCGCGCGCAGGCGCTGGCGGAGGCGGTACGGGTGACACGGCCGGGTGGATTCGTGGTTGCGGCGGGCATCAACCGGTACGGCGGTCTGCTCGAAGCCGGGAGCAACGGAACGCTGACCGACGAGAACCTGCACCTGTTCACCGAGGCGTTCGCGTCCGGCGCGATCGACGGGTCGTACGGGTTCACTGTCGCGTACTTCCATCACGCCGACGAGCTGAGCGGCGAACTGACCACCGCCGGGCTACAGGACGTTGACGTACTCGGCGTGGAAGGCCCTGCCGCGAACATTCTCCAGAACGCCGCCCCGGAGCGGATCGACGACCTCCTCCCGTCCGCAGTCCTGTTCGCGCGCCTTGTCGAATCCGACCCGAACCTCCGCGCCGCCAGCCCGCACTTCCTCGCGTACGGACGCCGCTAACCCGGCAGCACCTCGATCGGAATCCCGTCCGCCTGCAACAGCACCCGATCGCCCAACGGCGCGGCCAGGTGGGCGACGATCAGCCGGCCGACTCCTACCAACGGAACCGCGGTGACTCCCGGCCGGATCCTGCTCGCGACGACAATCGCCACAGCGGTCCGCGACTCGCGCACCTCCTCCACCCACATGTCGGTGTACTCGGGCGGCGACCCCATAACCATCCACCGCACCGTACGGCCGCGATCCACCAGTACCGCCGGCGGCATCCCACTCAACCCGCCCCGATAGCTCGTACTCAGCTCAGCCGGCCACCAGAGGTCGACGGCCGGATCGATGGCGAGCATCGGCGGGTACCCGATGCCTTCGGCCTTCGGATTCGGCGCCTTCCCCGGCGGGTAGCGCGGTCCCACGAACTCGACCCGGTACGCCGGTAACGGGCGGTACCCACGATCGGTACGGAACTCCGGGGACACCCGGCGTACCGATCGGACCCGCACCGGCTCAACGTGCCAGTGCGGTGCGGGATCCGGCTGCAGTGCCTCCAGCAGCCATGGCGGCATCTCCACGTCCGACACGACGGCCGCGTGCCGCAGTACCGACGCCCGATCCTCGAGCGTCGGGTGGCCTCCTGGGCCGTGGGTGAAGCTCATCAGGATGATCGGGCGGGGCCGGCGCTCGATCGGGAAGCGGTCCCACAGAGCCAGTGCTTCCCCGGGTTCCAAGCGGCTCATCTGTTCAGAATGACACCGGATGCCGGTAGCCGGCTGACCGCGTTCCGTAGCGGCGGTCGCGAAACGATGTCAAAAGCTGCAATCCGGTTCTCCGGATGGCGGTCCAGGCCGTAATATCAGCCGGCGGCCGGCACTGGGGGTGTTCCGGCCATTCTGTTGGGGACCGGCGTTCGTCCGGTACTGGGGAGAAGCGGAACACTATGGCGGACAAGCCGGTACCCAAGCCTGGTCATTTCCTGCCCGGCGGCGACGGCGACCAGGCGACGGCGGACCAAGGGACACCTGGCGCGGCGGCACCGTCAGCACCCGTGACGTCGTCGGCGCCGTTGGCGGCACCCACACCACGGCTCAGCGGCGACCGGGAACCGGTCCAGCCGCAGCTCGCCGGCAGCCGGCTCGACTCCCGTCGAACGACCCTGTCCGGCACCCGGCTCGGCCAGCCCGCGGACGACCGGGCGGCCGCGGCGTACCGCGAGGTGTTCCACCCGGAGCCGATCCCGTTCGTACCGAAGAAGC
Source organism: Kribbella sp. NPDC031520 (assembly GCF_055580825.1). NCBI lineage: Bacteria > Bacillati > Actinomycetota > Actinomycetes > Propionibacteriales > Kribbellaceae > Kribbella > Kribbella sp. NPDC031520. The sequence continues at coordinate 686,873 of NZ_JBVIKS010000003.1, read as the reverse complement.
GCTCGAAGGGCCTCGTCGCGCTGATCGTCGTCGCGGCGCTGCTGCTCGTCGGCGGCGGCGTGACGTTCGTACTCAAGGTTCTGCCGAAGTTCGACGACTACGTCACGAATCCGATGGGCTCGCCGTCGGTGAAGCCGACCGACGGACCGGCCACCACCGCCCCGGCCGCGAAGGGGACGCCGGACGCGGACGTCGTCGGCAAGAACGCGATCTACACCGCCGGGAAGCTGCCGGTCGCGAACTGCCCGGAGCCGGCGTTCCGGCCGACCTCCAAGGAGAACGTCCGGTCGTACTACCAGGCGCTGACCGCATGTATGGACAAGGCCTGGGAGCCGGTCGTCACCAAGGCGGGGTTCGCTTTCCGCTCGCCGCGGCTGATCGTCTTCGACGACGGCGAGGAGACGGCGTGCGGCGTACAGCAGAACCTCGCGCTGTACTGTCAGGACGACCAGGGCGGCAGCGTCACGATGCCGTGGCAGAAGATCGTCGAGGACTACCCGAAGCACAAGGCCGAGACCCGCGCGGAGATGGCGCAGACCTTCGGCTTCGTGTACGGCGTCCACGTGCAGAACCTGACCGGGATGGCCGAGGCCGCCGACAACCTCGCCGACACCGCCGCGAACAAGACCGCCGAGCTCGAGGTACACCGGCGGGCCGCGCTGCAGGCGTCCTGCTTCGGCGCGGTGTTCTTCGGCGCGGCGCGGACCAGCTTCCCGCTGCGCGGCGAACTGCTGGCGCAGTGGAACGCCCTGATCAGCCGCAGCGGTGACGAGAAGTCCAAGGACAAGACCCGCGACCACGGCTCCGGCAGAAGCGTCACGCTGTGGATGAACCAGGGCTTCGCGACAACCAACCCCGGCGCCTGCAACACTTTCGTCGCCGCATCCGCCAAGGTGAGCTGAGCCAGATGGGAACGATCGATGCCTGACTCCGACGAGGGCGTACCGAAGCCGGGCCACTTCAGCACCGGCGAACCCGCGCCAGGTACCCGTCCGCTGACTCTGCGCACCGCCCAGCCCGCCCGCCTCGGCAAGGCGCGCTCGGTGACGTTCGACGACTCGTCCGTACGCCGGAAGGCGCGGCCGCTACCGACCGACCCGGGCACCGAGAGCGAGTACAGTGGCCCACCCGTCGCACCCCTCGCCGCCCCGCCGCCGACGCTGCTGACCGGCACCCGCCGCCCCGGCGGCCCCCGTACGTCCGGCTGGCATGCGAACCCGTCCCGGGCCGGCGCCCAGTTCACCTCCGAACCCCCGCCCCTCAAACCACCCCGCCAAATCTCCCGCGCCGTCATCGCCGGCCTGTCCGTCCTGGTAGTCGTGATGCTGACGGCTGCCACCATCGGCGGCTTCAAACTGGTCAACTCGTACGGCGTCGAACGCCCCCTCTCCCAGCCCTCGGTCAAGCCGTCCGAGGCCCCACTCCCGACACCCCCCGACCCGACGGTCACGGTGACGGCGACCACCACTCCGGATGTGCAGCGCCTGCGTCAGAACGAGATCTACGCCGCTGGTCAGGTGGCGGCCGTCAGCTGCAAAGAGCCGGCGATCAAGCCGAATTCACAGTCGGCGATTCTGCGGTACTACAAGGCTTTGCTGCCCTGCCTGGACAACGCGTGGGCGCCGGTCATCAAGCGCGCCGGGTACACCTTCCGTTCGCCGAAGGTAGTACTGCAGTCGAACCAGGCCGGGGCCAACACCGGGTGCACCGGCGAGGAGAACGTTGCCTACTACTGCAGCGTCGACGAGAGCATCAACATCAGCTGGAAGAACGACCTCAAGTACTACAAGAGCGAGCCGCTCGCGGCACGGGTGTGGATGATGGACACGATGGCGCACGAGTACGGCCATCACGTGCAGGAGATGACCGAGATGCTCACCGCGGCCTGGTCGCGCGAAGGCTGGGCGAAGACCAAGGCCGAGGAACTCGACTGGACCCGCCGTAAGGAACTGCAGGCGACCTGTTTCGGTGCGGCGTTCCTCGGGGCGAACAAGAAGTCGCTGGGCCTGTCCGGCAACAAGCTGAAGATCTGGCAGTGGGAAGCCCAGCACACCGGCGACGAGTACAACCCGAAGAAGATCCGCGACCACGGCTCCCGCAAGAACAACTGGGCCTGGTCCGCGCCGGCGTTCTCCACCGCCAACCCCAAGTCCTGCAACACCTTCACGGCCCCGGCTGCGAAGGTGAGTTGATAGTGCGCTGGGGCGCGGTGGGGCTGCTCGTCGTGCTGGCCGCAACAGCTTGCGGCCGTGCGGCGCTGGTCGCGGTGGACACGCCGCGGGTGCCGGTCGCTTCGTCACTGACGCCGACCTCCACTCCGACCTCCACTCCGACCTCCACTCCGTCAGCGGCTCCGACTTCGGGGAAGGTGACGACGCCGTCGGATCCGATCACGTTCGACATGACGGGCGGCGTCCTGCACAGCAAGCTCTACACGGCCGGCAAGGTGCCGGTGACGAAGTGCGCGCTGCCGCGGCCGCAGTTGACGACGAAGGCCGGTCTGCTGGCGTACGGCAGGGTGCTCGTGGCCTGCATGGGCAAGGCGTGGGCGCCGCTGGTGGAGAAGTCGGACGCCTACCTGACCGACGTCGAGCTGATCGCGTACAGCGCACGGCACCCGAAGGCCACGCCGGCGTGCACGGATCCGCCGGCCAGTGCCGACGCGTTCTACTACTTCGGCGGGTTCACGGGGAAGATCTGCTTCGACGCGGACGTCTTCCTGGATACGCGCGACCAGGAGTTCAACCTGGTCGACTTCGAGCAGCTGATCGCCCACGAGTACGGGCATCACGTCCAGTACGCGGTCGGGATCCTGACCCTGTACGACGAGCTCATGCGCGGAAAGTCCGTGGCCGGGCAGTACGAGGTGATGCGGCGCAAGGAGTTGCAGGCGAGCTGCCTGGGTGCCGCGTTCCTCGGCGCGAACAAGCAGCTCTTCGGCCTGTCCGGCGAACGCCTCAGCGTTTGGCGCTACATCGTCAACCACGTAGGCGACGAGTACAGCAAAGTCCGCGACCACGGCTCCCGCAAGAACCACGGCTACTGGACAACCCGCGCCTTCACATCAGCAACCCCGGCCTCCTGCAACACCTTCACAGCCACCCCCGCCAAGGTCAGCTGAGCTTGAGTTTGAAGCCCTCGTGGGTGTTTTCGAAGCCCAGGTTGGTGTAGAAGCGGTGGGCTTCGGTGCGGGACTTGTCCGAGGTGAGTTGGACGAGGGTGCAGCCGCGGGTGCGGGACTCCTCGACGGCCCAGTCGATCAGCGTGGTGCCGAGGCCGGAGCCGCGGGCGGGGGCGGCGACCCGGACGGCCTCGATCAGGCCGCGGGTGGAGCCGCGCCGGGACAGGCCGGGGATGATCGTCAGCTGCAGCGTGCCGATCACCTCGTCGTTGCGTTCGGCAACCACGAGGAGCTGGTTGGGGTCACCGTCGATCTGCTCGAAGGCGGCCAGGTACGGCGTCAGGTCGGCGGTGGACTCACGGGTCGCGCCGAGCTGGTCGTCGGCGATCATCGCGACGATCGGGCCGACGTCGGCGGCGGTGGCGCGGCGGATGACGAGATCGTTCATGTGCACAGGATCGCAAACACCTGAAGCGGTTCAGTCCACCGGGGGTAATGAGCGAAGTGCCGCGAAGGTGATTGCCTTACGCAAACACCTTTCGTTGCGCGCCTCGCCGGGTTGCGTTGTTTGCCTCAGGCATCAACGGGTACGAGTCATACTGGACACCACTGCATCCGCCCGTGCCGGGGTTGGGGCAGTCATGTGCGCCGACAGCGGATGCGGGCCAGTCCTGAAAGGGTTCATCCGATGTCAGCGTTAGCTATCGATTTCACCCAGCCGTTCGAGGACGCCTTCAGCAAGCTGCTGTCGTTCATCCCGAACCTGCTGGGCGGCCTGGTCATCCTGGTGATCGGGTACTTCGTCGCGAAGGTGCTCGGCAAACTCGTCGGCAAGCTGCTCGGCCGGGTCGGCTTCGACCACTGGATGGAACGCGCCGGTGTGTCCGGCATCCTGCAACGGTCGGGCACGGGGCTGACCGCTTCGGCAGTACTCGGCAAGGTCGTGTTCTGGTTCGTGTTCCTGATCAGCTTCACGATGTTCGCCTCGGCGCTCGGCGTGCCGGAGATCTCGAACTTCATGAGCGACATGCTCGCGTACATCCCGCGGATCTTCGCCGCGATCGTGATCGTCTGCCTGGCGGCGCTGTTCGCGAACTTCCTGGCCGCGATCATCCGCGGTGCCACCGGCAACGAGACCCTGGCCAAGGTGGCCCGGTACGCCGTTCTCGTGTACGCCGCGTTCGCCGCGCTGACCCAGCTCGGTGTGGCGGTTCAGCTGACCGGTAACACCCTGCTGATCGTCCTCGCGGGCGCAGCGCTCGCTCTCGGCCTCGCTTTCGGTCTCGGGGGCCGCGAGATGGCCGGCCGCGCACTGGCCAACCTGTTCGACAAGGACAAGATGGTCAAGCCGACCACCCAGAACGGCACCATGGACGGTACGACCACCTACCCGACCCAGGGCAACTACCAGGGCCAGCCGCAGGGCAACTACGAAGGCGGCTACCAGCAGCCGACCCAGCCCGAACAACACCCCGCAGCCCACAGCGCCGGCACTTGGTCCAACGGCAACCAGAACGGCAACTGGCAACAAGGCCAGTAACCCTTCCAACAGGCGGGCGGCAATCCAACCGGTTGCCGCCCGTCACCTGTGTTCAGTCCTGGTCGGTGTCGGGGCCGGCGCGGCGGACGTCTTCTACTTTGGTCATGGCGGCGCGGAGGTCGGCCAGCCAGGTTTCGCTGTGTTGGGCGACGAGTTTGACGCACCAGCCGAGGGCGTCGCTGCGGGAGCGGGCCACGCCGGCGTCGACGAGGGTGTCGAGGACCTGGCGTTCGGGTTGGCGGAGGCGGGTCATCACGGGGGCGGACAGCGACGTGAAGACGGTCCTGGTGTCGCCGCAGTGGACGCCCCAGGCGACCTTGCGGCGGGCGGCGTGCTCGAGTTCGCGGGCGATCTCGATCCGGCGTTCGCGGGTGTCCTCGCGGAACTGCTTGATCCGGCCTTCCTCGGCGGCGGAGCGCTCGGCGGCGCTCACGTCCTGGTTCTGCTCGGGTGCGGGGATCCGGCCGACGATCAGGATCTCGTCCCGGTCGATCGACAGCTCGGTCTCACCCTCGAACCAGTCGCCCGGCAACCGCCCGGTCAGCCAGCCCCGCACCTTCTCGTGCTCGGTCTGTGTACTCATGTAATCATGATTACACCCAAGCAGTTCGAGCTCAAGCGGTCAGTGGTACTGCACGGTGTACGCCGCGTGCGCGTCGCCCTGCGACAGGCCGACGTTGGACACGCCGATCACCAGCGTGTGCCGGGTGACGGTGTTCCGGTACGTCACGTACGTCGTACCGGCAGCGCCCTCCGACGCGATCCGCGTCCAGTGCGAGCCGCCCACGGCCGCCACGTGATGCAGCTGCCGAACCGCGGCCGGCGTCGCGTAGTACGCCGTCCACTTGGTGTCGCCGCGACCCCAGGCCCGGACCAGGTTGTCCGACCACTGCACCGCGTTCCACGCCTTCGGCTCGTGGCTGAACCTGGCCGTGTACGCCGCGTGCCAGCCGCCGGCCGCGCGCAGACCGACGTTCTGTACGCCGATCGTGAGGTTCCCGCCACGCGCGTCGTCGTGGTACGTCACATAGATCGTCCCGGCGGCCCCTTCGGTGGAGACACGCCGCCAGTGGATCCCGCCCGGCCATGCCTGCCCGAACAGCGTGCGTGCGGTGGCCGTCGAGGCGTAGCAGTTCGTGGCCGCCCGGTTTCCGCCGCCCCACGCGCGGACGAGCCGGTCGGCGTACGTCGTCGCTGAAACGCTGCCGGCAGACGCGAGCCCGGCGCAGCTGGTGGTGCTTGCGGCGGCGGGTGCGGCCGCTCCGGTCAGCACGATCGGCGCGCTCACGGCGAGAGCGGTGGTGGCGCCGAGACCTATGATCCTTCGAATCATCATCGACCTCCCGAGTGGATGTGGTCCTACTGGTGGGACGCCGGATCGCCCCCGGGAGTTTGCCGCCGCAACACGGTTGCAATATCAAGCCGCTGATGGTGGTCCGAACGCAGCGCGTAACCGCTCCTGCGCCGCCGTTCCGGCTGCGGTGTGATCAAGTCCGAGCAACGCGGCACCAACCACCGGCGGTACGTCGACGACTCGCGGTACCGCCTTCGGAGCGACCTCGGCGAGCAACCGGCAGACCCGGTCGAGCAGTACCGAGTGCCCTGCCGTCAGCACCCCGCCGCCGAGTACGACGGTGACCCGCTCGCCGAGCAGATCGAGACGCCGCAACGCGCTCGCCGCCATCGCGACGATCTCCTCGGCCTGCTGCTGAACGATGCCCAAGGCAACGGTATCGCCGGCCGCCGCGACCTGGAACAGCACCGGTCCGGCTTCGAGCTGCCGTTCACTCGCCAGCTCTCCGAAATGAAACGCCTCGATGACCGCGTCCAAGGACTCGAGACCGTAGTGCGCCGGCAGCGCAGTCACCAACGCGGTCGCCGGACCACGACCGTCCTCCGCACGCGACGCCGACCAGAACGCCTCCTCCGCCAGCTGTGCACCACCTCCCCAGTCGCCGGTCACCTTCCCCAGCGCCGGGAACCGCGCCGTACGTCCGTCGGGCAGCATGCCTGAGCAGTTGATGCCCGCACCGCACACCACGGCCACACCACGAGGCTCGTCCACCCCTGACCGCAGCAGCGCGAACGTGTCGTTGGTGACGTACACGGACTCCGCCCAGCCGCGTTCTTGGAAGACCGTGGTCAGCTGTTCGACCTCGGCGGGGAGGTCGGCGTTCGCCAGGCACGCCGACACCTGCTGTACGAGCGGTACGTCGCCAACCGGCAATCCGGCTGCTGCGGCCGCAGCCACGACCAGTGGTTCGAGTGCGTCGACCGCGGCGTCCGCACCGATCTTGTGCGGCTCGAACCCGCCACCACGTGCCGTACCGAGCACTGTGCCGTCTGCGGCGACCAGTGCGACGTCGGTCTTGCTGTTACCGGCGTCGAACGCGAGTACGCCGCCCGGGACTAGCGCGCCCACGAGAGGTACGCCTTGTTGTGTGCGAGCAGCTTGTCCGTCAGCTCTTGTGCTGTGGAGATCTGCCCGACCAGCGGATGCGCCAGCAAGGCCTGGAACACCCGCTCTGCTCCACCGTGTACGGCGGCCTGCAGTGCGAGGTCCTCGTACGCGGTCACGTGTGCGACCAGTCCGGCGTACAAGGGCTCGAGCGGGGACACCGGCAGCGGCTTAGCGCCCTCACCGCTGACCGTCGCCGGTACTTCGATCACGGCGTCGTCGGCCAAGAACGGGAAGGTGCCGTTGTTGAGGGTGTTGACGACCTGTACATCGCCCGTGTCGTTCAAGAGCGAAGACGCGAGCGCTACGGCAGCTTCGGAGTAGTACGCGCCGCCGCGCTGTTCCAGCAGCGCAGGCTTCTCGTCCAGCTGCGGGTTCGCGTACATCTCCAGCAGTTCCTTCTCGAGCGCGGCGACCTCAGCTGCCCTGGACGGCTTGTGGAGCAGCTCTTGCACCACAGCGTCGTGCTGGTAGTAGTAGCGCAGGTAGTACGACGGCACGACGCCCAGCTGCTGCACTACGTCCGCAGGGAGGTGCAGGTCGTCCGAGATGTCGCTCAGGTGCTTGGAGAGCAGTTGAGGCAGCACGTCCTCGCCGTTGACGCGTACTGCGCGCTCCCAGGTGAGGTGGTTCAGTCCGACGTGATCCAGCGACACCTCCTCGGGCGTGACGCCCAGGAGCGCGGCGAACCGCCGTTGGAACCCGATGGCCACGTTGCACAGCCCGACGGCCTTGTGCCCGCGTGACAGCAAAGCCCGCGTCACGATGCCGACCGGGTTGGTGAAGTCGATGATCCACGCGTCCGGGTTGGTACGCCGTACGCGCTCCGCGATGTCCAGCACGACCGGAACCGTCCGCAGCGCCTTGGCGAGACCGCCGGCACCTGTGGTTTCCTGGCCGACGCACCCGCACTCCAGTGGCCACGTCTCGTCCTCGTTGCGTGCAGCCTGCCCACCGACCCGCAGCTGTAGCAGTACCGCGTCCGCACCGTCGATGCCGGCGTCCAGGTCGGACGTGGTGATCACCCGACCCGCATGCCCTTGTTTGGCGAAGATCCGCCGCGCCAACCCACCAACCAACTCCAGCCGGTCAGCGGCAGGATCGACCAGCACCAGCTCCGTCACCGGCAACGTGTCCCGCAACCGAGCGAACCCGTCAACCAGCTCGGGCGTATAGGTGGATCCGCCACCGACGACTGCGAGTTTCACCTTTGTCTCCTACGTGATGGGTGGACCCGCGGTGTCGAAGACCTCGTCGCGGGTGGTGCTCAGTGCGGACTGCAGTGCCCCGGAGAGCACGGGGTCGGTGCTGATCGCGGTCATCAACAGCTGCGGCCTCGGTACGGCGAGATCCGCCAGCTCGTCCTGGACCAGCCCCCGCAGGCGTTCGCCGCCCGCGGTGATCACGCCACCGGCCAGCACGATCAGCTCCGGGTCGACGACCGCGACGATCGCGGCCAGACCGACCGCGAGCCGGTGCGCGAACTCGTTCAGTACGGAGTCACCCGCGCCCTCGGTCTGCAGCGCGAGGGTGATCGCGGCCTCCGCCGTACGGGCCTTGAGGCCGTGTTCCCGGGCCAGCTCGAGGACCGGTTCGCCACCGGCCAGCTCCTGGAAGCCGCCGGCGTTGTTCCGGCCGACGTTGCGGATCAGCGGCGTACCCGGAAGCGGCAGGAACGCGACCTCGCCGGCGCCACCGGTCGCGCCGCGGTGCAGCCGGCCGTTGATGACGATCGCCGCGCCGATGCCCTCCTCGCCCCAGAGCAGCACGAAGTTCTCGTACTCCTGGGCGTGGCCGATCCGCTGCTCGGCGATCGCGGCCAGGTTGACGTCGTTCTCCACCTCGAGCGGTACGGCGATCGCTGCGGCCAGCTCCTCCAGCAGGCGCGGCGCGTGCCAGCCCGGCAGATGGGTCGCGTACCGCAGCCGGCCGGTCGTCGGGTCGAAACCGCCCGGCGTACCGATCGAGACCCGGCGCAGGCGGTCCCGGCTCAGGCCCGCCTCGCCGGCCGCGCCCTCGATCGCCTTGACCACCCGGTCGACCGTGCCCTTGGCGCTCCGGCCCGGGGTGGCCATCTCGTACCGGCCGACTACCTTCCCGGTCAGGTCCGCCACCGCGGCCCGGATCCGCGCCGGCGTGACGTCCAGTCCGGCGACGTACGCGATCTCGCCGTTGATCTCGTACAGCTGCGCGTTCGGCCCCGGACGGCCCGCGCTGGTCCCGCTCGGGCGCACGAGGTGAGCCGCCTCCAGCCGGGCCAGCAGCTGCGACGCGGTCGGTTTGGACAGCCCGGTCAGGTTGCCCAGCGTGGTACGGGAGAGCGGGCCCTGGCTGAGCAGCAGGTCCAGGGCGGCGCGGTCGTTCATCGCTCGCAGCAGGCGCGGCGTTCCGGGTGTCGTTGCCATGAGCCAACCCTGCCTCCCTTCGCCGCCCGCGGGTACTCGCCGCGCTGAATCTCACGATTGTTAGGAAAGCTTCCTATTAACGCGAGACCGTACGGCGGACGGGCGAAGGTGTCAATCGCTACGCCTCCGAGGCAAGGAGCGCGAACGACACGAGCCAGTGCGTCGACATGAAGTCCCCGTCGGTGACCGTTGGCAGTACGGCGTCCACCTGGCGATCCGCACCGGCTCGCAGTACGTCAGCAACGTACGGCAGCGCCGGAGCGATCGTCCGCAGCTGCCAGGCCCGTGACAACGCCAGCCCGGCCAGGTGCGCCAGCTGGCCATCACCCGAGTCGTCCGTCACCGGCACCTCCAACAGGTGCTGATGTGCGTCTGCGCCAAGCCCCGGCAGGAACGACGTCAACCAGTCGCCGAACTCAGTAGAAGGCAGCACCCGCCGCATCAACTCCGCCTCTGTCAGCGCAGGCGACAGGAAATCGGTACCGGACGGCTCGAAGCGCGTGTCGTACGCCGTGTCCGCGCCGTACCACTCCAGCGCCCGCAGGCGGATCGCCTCGACCACATCCGGCCGGCCGAGCTCGCCGTACGCCTCGTGCAACAACGCCAGGGCAAAGGCGGAGTTGAGATGTACGCCGTGCCGCACCGGGTACGCCTGCTTCGGTAGCCAGGCAAGGACGAGGTCCGCGATCACGTCACCGAGCGGTGCGAGCGCATCCGCCCACTGCGTCTTGCGGGTCGCTGCGACGAGCATGGCCGCCCACGCCCACCCGTACGGGCGTTCGTACGACGGCCGCTCGCGCAGGTACGCCGCCTCGACGGCGATCGCCTCCGGCGTCAGCCGCTGGTCCAGCAGGTCGACAGGACGCTGCCCGACCTCCTCCGGCGCCAGGGTCAGCAACCGGACCAGGGACCACTGCATGTGCGCACTGGAGTGCCAGTCGTACGACCCGTGGAACGCCGGGTGCAGGCGGTCCGGCGTCACGTCGACGTCGTCCGGACCGGCCGACGCGTGCTGGGTGGCGTACGGGTAGGTGGTGTCGAGTACCTGACAGGCGATGTCGGCCCACGCGGCGGCGTACTTCATCAGGACTCCTTCTAGAACGCGAAGACGTACATCAGGACGATGTTGCAGGCCAGCAAGGGGATCGCGGTCGGGATCTGCGCCTTGATCGGGCCGTACTGGTCCTTCATCTCGAGCAGCGCCGCCGGGACCAGGTTGAAGTTGGCGGCCATCGGTGTGCACAGCGTGCCGCAGAAGCCGGCCAGCATCCCGATCGCGAAGACCACCGCCGGGGTGCCGTGGAACTGCTGCACCAGCAGCGGCCAGCCGACCGCGGCCGTCATCACCGGGAACGCCGCGAACGCGTTGCCCATGATGATCGTGAAGAGCGCCATACCGATGCAGTACAGCGCGACGGCCGCGATCAGCGAGCCCTTCGGGATCAGGTGGTTCGTGACGTTGCCGACCGCCTTGCCGACGCCGGACGCGGTGAACAGCAGCCCGAGCGTGGCCAGCATCTGCGGCAGGATCGCGGCCCAGCCGATGTGTTCGAGCAGCCGCCGGCCCTCGTGCAGCGGGACCGCCGGGGACTTCGGCCGGAACAGCACCATGCCGACGACGAGCGCCAGGATCGACGCCACGCCGAGACCGATGATCGTCGCCGAACCGGTCTCCAGCAGCGGTTTGCCGCTACCCAGCTTCACCTTGGCGAGCCAGGCGCCGAAGATCGCGGCGACCACCGGGATCACCAGCGCCGGCAGGAACAGTTTGTTGCCGAACTTGTTCGCGAAGTGCTCGCGCTCGGCCGGGGTCGTCGTCCGTTCCTGACCGCGGGCCGGGAAACCGGCGCCGGCCAGGATCGCGATCACGATCACCGCGATGCCGAGCACCCAGGCCGGGGCCTGCTTGTGGACGACGAACGTGCCGTAGCCGAAGGACAGTCCGAGCAGCCCCCAGAACGCGGCACTGCCGAGGCGTTTGGGGTTGCCGCGGTCGTTGCCGGCCTGCAGCGCGATCAGCACGAACAGGATCCCGCACAGCCAGTAGAACCACTCGACCTTGATCATCGCGCGGTCTCCTTCGCCTCGAGGTCCGCCTCGGCCGCGAGCTTGTCCAGCTGGCGGTCCAGCAGCCACAACCGGGTGCCGTGGATGAGCAGCGCGCAGATGCCGGTCGGGATCGCCCAGACGGCGATGTCGATCGCCTCGAGCTTCAGGCCGTACGTCGTGTCCACGAAGCCGGTGATCAGCAGGATCGAGCCGATCGCGACGAAGATGTCCTCACCGAAGAAGACCCCGACCGTGTCGGCGCTGGCCGCGAAGCCCTTGATCTTCTCCTGCATCTTCTCCGGCAGCTTGCCGTACTTGCGCTCGGCGGCGCCGGCGGCCATCGGGTGGATCAGCGGCCGGACCGCCTGCGCGTACCCGCCGATGCTGGTCAGGCCGACCGCGGCGGTGCCCTGCCGGATCACCATGTAGAGCGCGAGCAGGCGGCCGGTCGTGAGGACCTTGAGTCTGCTGATCAGCTTGCGGGCCTGGTGCTGCAGGCCGTAGCGCTCGATCAGTCCGATGACAGGCAGGGTGACGATGAAGACGGTGACGGACCGGCTGCCGGCGAAGCCGTTGCCGAACGCGTCCAGGATCTTGACCGGAGACAGGCCGCCGATCAGGCCGGCCACGATCCCGGCCGCCGTGACGACCAGCATCGAGTTGATCCGGAGCGCGAACCCGACGACCACCACCGCGATGGCGAGCAGAACCCACATGGTTCCTCCCGGGGGAACAGGGCGATTCCGCTCACCATAGGAGATTGTTGAACGATCCTGCAATGGATCATTCGAACAAATTCCACCTGAACATGACGAAGCGCCGGGATCGCTCGGCTCCCGGCGCTTCGGTGGAGGGGGTTAGGGCAGGCGCCAGTCCACTGGAGCCGCGCCCTGCTCGGCCAGTAGTGCGTTGACGCGGCTGAAGGGGCGGGAGCCGAAGAAGCCGCGGTCCGCGGACATCGGGCTCGGGTGGGCGCTTTCGACGTACGGCGTACTGCCCAGCATCGGCTTGAGGGTCTGCGCGTCGCGGCCCCACAGGATCGCGACCAGCGGGCCGCCGCGGTTCACCAGGGCGCGGATCGCCTGTTCGGTGACGGACTCCCAGCCCTTGCCGCGGTGCGCGCCGGACTTCCCGGGCTGCACGGTGAGCACTCTGTTGAGCATCAGCACGCCCTGGTCTGCCCACGGGGTCAGGTCGCCGTTCGACGGCGCCGGTACGCCAACGTCCGCCATCAGCTCGCGGTAGATGTTCTGCAGGCTGCGCGGGATCGGCCGTACGTCGGGAGCGACCGAGAAGCTCAGCCCTACCGGGTGGCCGGGTGTGGGGTACGGGTCCTGGCCGACCACGAGCACCTTCACCTGTGAGAGCGGCCGGTGGAACGCACGCAGTACGTTCTCGCCGGCTGGAAGGTAAGCGCGGCCTGCAGCGATCTCCCCGCGCAGGAACTCACCCATCCGCGCGACAGTGTCCTCAACCGGAGCCAACGCCTCAGCCCAGTCCGGCGCTACCAGATCCGCCAACGTCTTAGGACTCACCCGCCACAGTCTCGCACACGCTCACGGACAGGTACTGCCCCTGTCGGGCCAGTAGTCTTTCCAGCGTTTTTCACCATCACGAAAGGTGCACTATGTCGCTGTTGAGACGAGCTGCGCTCGTCCTGCCTCTTGCCCTCGGTCTGGCCGTCTCCGGGGCCGTCACGGCCGACGCGGCCGGTACGCCGTACCTGAAGAAGTTCTACGCCAAGGGCGGCGGCGGTTATGCCCAGTGGTTCGACATCAAGCAGCGGCCCGCGGGCGAGGGCGGCTACGAGGACGCCGACGATATCGACGTGTGGGACACCAAGGCGGACAAGCGGGGTGTCTACGTGCGCATCGAGCACCCGAGCGGCCGCTACACGGTCAGGAACATGAAGGGCTCCGGCAAGGACACCTACCAGTACCTGCCGGATCTGAAGCCCGGTCAGTTCCTGTACGTCACGGTGTGCCTGACGAAGAAGAGCAGCACCGCCGTCGACAGCAGCACCTGCGCCGGCCCGTTCAAGATCACCGAGTGACGTGCCGCCCCGGGTTGTCGACCACTGTTCGCGTGTCGCTCAACCCGGGGTTCCCACGCCCGAGGTAAAAAGGTCGCGGCCCCGCAAAGGTATGAGCTTGCGGGGCCTTTGCTATGTCGCCAGTCGGCGGAGGGCGGCGACGTAGCGCTTTGCTGCGTAGTGCTGGGCCTTGCGGGTGACAGGGCCGCCAAGGCGTGCGTACCAGCTGGCACCGCGGCTGTAGGCGCGGATGGTGGCGTACACGTCGTCACCGTCGCGCGTGACGAGGAAGGACTCTTCGCCGGACTCGGGGTGGCCTTCAAGGGTTCCGTACGCGAAGCCGATGCGGTTCTGCTCGTTGACGGTCCAGACGATCCGGCAGGGGACAGGTACGCCCAGCCGGGTCCGCAGCCGCTTGCTGAGGATGCCGGCACCCAGCAGGCCCAGTACGTCGGTGCCGACCTCAGGTGGTGTGTCCGTAGCGGTCATCGGCAGCCCGGCCGCCCGCTGCATCCGCCACGCGAGCAACGCATCCGCAGCCCGCTGAAACACCTCGTCCCCACGGCCGATCCGCTCGCTGTGCTCGAGCCGGTGAAACCCCTCAGGCGTCTCGTCGTACCGGGTACAGCCCACGTCGTCGTACGTGAACCCCAACTCGGCCAAGTCGTCCAGCTTCAAGACACGCTCCCCGCCGGCACCATCAACTGCTCTTCAGGCCGCTCGTGTTGTCGTTCTTGATCGCGTCGAAGAGCGCCTTGGCCTTCGCGGTGTCCCACTTGACCGCTACGCCGCGGTTGTGGCCGAGCTGGTAGTTGTCGTCGCTGATCGGCACTGTCAGGGTGACGCCGCCGCTGCCCGAGATCGCCCGCATGCCGCGCGCGAACCGGACGAAGTCGAACAGGCTCATGTCCTTGTCGACCGTGAGCGCGTCGACGCCCTTGGTCGCGACGTTGTAGTAGCGGAACGGGTTCAGGAACGTCGACGGCGAACTGGCCTTCTTCGCGATCGCGCCGACCATCTGCCGCTGCCGCTCCACCCGGCCGAAATCGTTCTGGTTGTCGGCGTGCCGGGAGCGGACGTACCCGAGCGCGTTCACGCCGTCCAGTTTCTGGCACCCGGCCGGCAGGTTGATGTGCGCCTTGGGGTCGCTCATTGCCTTCGGCAAGCACATCTTGATCCCGCCGATGCTGTCGATGACCGAGGCGAACCCGCCGAAGCCGACCTCGACGTAGTGGTCGATGTGCAGCCCGGTCACGTTCTCGATGGTCTCGATGAGCAGCGCCGGGCTCTTGCCGAACGCGGCGTTGATCTTCTGCTTGCCGGACACGCCCGGGATGTTGACCGCACTGTCCCGCGGGATGCTGATCAGGACGGTCGGCCCGGACTTCGGGACGTGCATCAGCATGATCGAGTCGGTCCGCGCCGGCCCGGCGAGGCCGCCGGTGTGCAGCCGGGCGCGCTCGGCCCGGGACAGGTCCTCGCGGGCGTCCGACCCGACCATCAGGTACGTCGTACCGGCGGTCTTGGCCGGCCGGTCGCCGGTGGGCATCGCGTCGATCTTGTCGATCCGGCTCCACGCGAACAACGGGACACCGATCAACATGAGGACGAACAGCAGGACGATCAGTCCGACGGTCCGGAGGAACCAGTTGCGCCGCTTCTTGGGGCGTCGCGGCGACGGGTTCGCGTATCGCGGGTCGATGGGCTGCGTTTCACTCATGGCCACGACCGTATCGGTGCCGGGCGCCGAACACGTCACCCCGCTGAACGGTTTTACACGTCGGAAAGTAGCGGGCGCCTCCTCCGAAGGGAGGAAATCGGCCCTCGGAGCGAACCAGATCGCCGGTGAGAGTCCAAGAATCCGGTCACGGACGTCCATTCCGTTCGCCGGCGGCTGCCGTTGGAATGGTCGGGTGCTGACGTCGAACGGATACGTACTGGATGAGCGGCGGCTGGGGGACCTGGTCGCGGTACCTGAGGAGGAGCGGGCTGATCGGGGTGTACTGCGGGCGCGTCTGCAGCGGGACGGATACCTGTACCTAAGCGGTCTGCTGGACCCAGCAGTGGTGTGGGCGTTCCGTGAGTACTACTTCGGGCGTACGGGTGCCGCTGCGGACAGGGCGACGTACAGGAAGGTCCTGTTCGACGAGATCGTGCCTGGACCGGAGTACGCCGCCTTCTGCGGGCAGCCGGCGCTCAAGGGGTGGTTCGAGTGGTTCTTGGACGGGGAGCCGTTCCTGCATCGCCGGAAGATCATCCGGCAGACCGCACCGGGCGAGAACGGCATTGGTACGGCGACGCAGGCGCACTACGACCTGGTGTACCTACGCGAGGGCAGTGACCAGGTGCTGTCCGCGTGGATCCCCCTGGGTGACTGCCCGGTCAGTCGCGGCGGACTGACGTACCTCGAGCGCAGCCACCACCGGGTGCTCGCCGAAGAGGCCGCTGGACGGCTCAAGCGCCCTGCAGCGTCCATCACGGCCGACCTGCCCGCACTGGCCGAGGAGTACGACGCCAACTGGCTGGTCACGGACTACCGGGCCGGAGACGTCGTCGTACACACCGCGCACACCGTGCACGCCGCACTGGACAACGTCTCCGACGACCTCCGGCTCTCGACCGACATCCGCTACCAGCGCGCCGACGCCGCGATAGACGCCCGCTGGCAACACCACTGGCACGACCGCGACGGGCTGTGAACTAGGGCTGCTTGGGGAGGAAGCGGATCGGGTCGCAGCGTTCGTGGTCGACCGAGTGCTTGACCGAGTGCTTGACCATCGCGGGTGCCGGTGACGAGGTGCCGGCGGCCGCCGAGGTGGTGACGAGGCCGAGCATCAGGACGGGCAGGGCGAGGATGGCGATGACACGACGAATGTTCATGAGTCCTCCACTGAGCCCACCGTAGATCTGCGAGCTGCAGGTGGGAACGGTTCCGCTCCCTGTGGATATCCCCGGCCGGCGCGAACCCGGAACGGGTATGTTCGCTGGCAGCAACTCCATCTGGGAGAAGGGGTCAGGGATGACAGCAGGAAGCGAAGGGTCGGCCGCGGTGCGCCCGCAGGACGATCTGTACCGGTTCGTGAACGGTGCGTGGCTGGCGGAGCACGAGATTCCCGCGGACAAGGCGATCCACGGCGCGTTCCACGCGCTCTGGGACACCGCCGAGCAGGACGTGCGCGCGATCGTCGAGAAGACCGTCGCGGCCGGGCATCCGGAGGGCAGCGAGCCGCGGAAGATCGCCGACCTCTACACCAGCTTCCTGGACACCGAGACGATCGAGCGGCTCGGCGCGGAGCCGATCGCCGACCAGCTCGCGCTGGTGCAGGGCGTGACGGACGCGGACGGCCTGGTGTCCGTGCTCGGGCAGCTCGAGCTGCAGGGCGTGCCGGGCGTCTTCCACTACTGGGTCGACGCCGACGCCAAGCAGTCCGACCAGAACATCGTCCACCTGACCCAGGGCGGCCTCAGCCTGCCCGACGAGTCGTACTACCGCGAGGACAGCTTCGCCGAGATCCGTACGGCGTACGTCGCGCACGTGGCGAAGCTGCTCGAGCTCGCCGGGATCGCCGACCCGGCCGGTGCCGCTGAGCGGATCCTCGAGCTGGAGACCCGGGTCGCCGGCGCGCACTGGGACCGGGTGAAGGAGCGGGACGTCCAGCTCACCTACAACAAGCTCGACCGGGCCGGGCTGGACAAGCTCACGCCGGGCTTCGACTGGTCGAGCTGGCTGGCCGGTGCCGGGGTCCCGGAGAGCGCGTTCGAGCAGGTCGTGGTCCGCGAGCCGGACTTCCTGACCGCCGCGGCCGCCGCGCTGCAGGAGGTCGACGTCGACCGGTGGAAGGAGTGGCTGAGCTGGCGGATCGTGCACAGCGCCGCTCCGCTGCTGAGCCAGGCCTTCGTCGACGAGAACTTCGCCTTCTACGGCAAGACGCTGACCGGTGCGCCGGAGCTGCGCGAGCGCTGGAAGCGTGGCGTCGGCGCGGTCGAGTCGGCGCTCGGCGAGGCGCTCGGCAAGCTGTACGTCGCCGAGCACTTCCCGCCGGACGCCAAGGCCCGGATGGTCGAGCTCGTGCAGAACCTGGTCGCCGCCTACCGGCAGCGGATCGAGGCGCTGGACTGGATGGGCCCGGAGACCCGGCAGCGGGCGCTCGAGAAGCTCGGGACGTTCATGCCGAAGATCGGGTACCCGGACGAGTGGAAGGACTACTCGGCGCTCGAGATCGACCCGGCCGACCTGTTCGGCAACGTCCGCCGTTCGGTCGCGGTGGAGACCGCGCGCGACCTCGACAAGCTCGGCAAGCCCGTCGACCGGAACGAGTGGCGGATGACGCCGCAGACCGTGAACGCGTACTACAACCCGCGGATGAACGAGATCGTCTTCCCGGCCGGCATCCTGCAGCCGCCGTTCTTCGGCCTGGACGCCGACGACGCCACCAACTACGGCGCGATCGGAGCGGTGATCGGCCACGAGATCGGGCACGGCTTCGACGACCAGGGCTCGCGCTACGACTCCGCCGGAAACCTGAACGACTGGTGGACCGACGAGGACCGCGCCGCGTTCGAGCAGCGCACCGACAAACTCGTCGCGCAGTACGACGCCCTCGAACCGGCCGAGGTCCCCGGCCAGAACGTGAACGGCAAACTCACGCTCGGTGAGAACATCGGCGACCTGGGCGGTCTGTCCATCGCGTACGTCGCCTACCAGCTGTCCCTCGACGGCACCGAGTCCGCGGAAGAACTACAGGCCGGCGCCGAACGCTTCTTCGCCGCCTGGGCGCACGCCTGGGCCACCAAGACGCGCCCCGAAGAAGCCGCCCGCCGGCTCACCATCGACCCGCACTCCCCGCCGGAGTTCCGCTGCAACGCGGTGGTGAAGAACATCGACGCGTTCCACACCACCTACAAAACAACGGACTCCGACGCCATGTGGCTCGCCCCCGAGGACCGGGTCCGCATCTGGTAACGGCACCCGTCGTCCGGGCCGCACCCCGGCCCGGACGACGAGCCCAGGCCGGACGGGCGAGCCCAGGCCCGGACGACGCGCGCTATCGGCGCCGGGTGTTCGTCAACGGTTGACCTGGGCAACAGACTCGCGTACGACGACCGGGCAGGGCAGCCAGGTCGGATGCGTCGAGCGGTACCAGGTCTTGCTGCTGCTCTGGATCAACCGGGTCAGCGTGGCAACCGCCCAGGCGCCCATCTCGTAATGCGGCAGGGCAACGGTCGTGAGCGCCGGATGAAGGCTGCCCGCGATCGGCGCCTGGTCGTCGAACCCGACGATCGCCAGGTCGTCGGGCAGTCGCAGGCCGAGCTCCTGCGCGGCGCGGTAGGCGCCCATCGCCATCCGGTCGTTGTAGCAGAAGATCGCCGTCGGCCGGTCGGCGCGATCGAGCAACTCCAGACTGGCCGTGTAGCCGCCGATCGCCTCCGACACCCCGGAGGCGATCAGTTGGTCGTCGCGCGGGAGGCCCGCCTGCTCGAGCCCGCGCAGGTACCCGGCCAACCGCCCCTGGGTGGCCGGCACCTCGATGCTCGAGTTGGCGAACCCGATCCGGCGGTGCCCCGCCTCGGCCAGCAGAGCGACGAGATCGACCGCGCCGCCGGCCTCGTCGGGCAGTACCGCCGGTACGACGCCCTGCCGGTCCAGGGCTCCTATCAGAACCGCCGGCACCGCTCGCAACTCGCGCGGCACGGACACCTCGTGGTGGAACACCGTGGCGTAGATGATCCCGTCGACCTGGCGCTCGATCAGGGCGCGCGCGTCGGCGCGGCGGGCGTCCGCGCCGGCGTCCAGATGCGAATTGATGATCGCGAGCGTGAGGTTGTGCCGGCTCGCCTCCTCCTGCGCGCCGAGGATGATCCGGCCGGCGTGCGGGGTGGTGGCGATCTCCTCGGTGAGCAGCCCGATCATGTCCGACGTCCGGGTTCGCAGGCCACGGGCCAGCCGGTTCGGGGTGTATCCGAGGTCCCGGGCGACCGATCGCACCCGCTCGCGGGTCGCCTCGCTCGTCCGGGTGTGCGGAGTCTCGTTGAGCACGTGCGAGACGGTTGTCACCGAGACACCCGCGACCCGGGCGACGTCGCGGATGCCCACCTTCGGCGTGACCGATTCCTGTTCTGCCCCGCTCATCGGTTCGGCCTCACTCGTCCCAGAGGCCGTGCTCGGGCCATCGTCGTGGCAGCCGCTCGTCGACCGGTGGCAGGTCGGCGTGCGGCGCGTGTTCACCCAGCTGGTACCAGTACGCGACGCTCGAGTAGTCGTTGCCCTGGTCGTTGGCGTGTCCGTGCTCGATCGACACCCGCAGGCTCTTCTGGAACCGGACCGGGTCCTCGATGTGCCAGCGGAACATGCTCCACAGCCCGAAGTGTTCCTGCGGGCTCGCTCCGAGCGTGATGCCGTGGTACGGACCGGCGTACTCCCCACTGGGAAAACCCCAGGCCGCGCCGAAGTAGTCCTCGGTGCCGGTCCCGTGCAACGACGGCGGCCAGACCTCGCCGTCGATGAAGAACATGTCGTCTCCTTCGCCCGGCCAGGTGAACACCTGGTTGGAGGCGTCGAAGTTGTCGATACTGAGCACGCAGCCAACGTAGTGCCCCGTGCCGGTCGCATCGAGGATCACGTAGTTGTCGTCGCCGGTCAGGTTCGTCCCCGGCAGGTCCCACGGCGCGGGGTTCTCGAGATCGGTGCTGTGGCGGACGGCGGTGGTCGGCTTCTCCTGCCGGTAGTACGCGTGGAACCGGGCCACGTCGTCCGGGATCGGCTCGTCGCTGAGCTCGTAGTCGACGTAGTAGAAGAGGTTCTCGATCGACTGGTCGCTCTCGTTGCGGACCTGGATCTTCGCGTGGCTGCCGAACGGCATCGGGAAGTAGCTGTTCATCGCGGCTGCGAACGGACCCTTGGGACCGCGCCGTGGCCCGAACACGGCGTTCAGCGGCAGCGAGATGTAGTGCTTTGCTACCGCGTGGCCGACGCCGAAGAAGTCGCCGAGCGGCGCGCGGACACTGGGGTTCTCCTCCCCGTCCCAGAACATCTCGATGACGAGCTTGCGCAGGTACTTCTCCGAGTAGCATCGCGTGGTCAGCCAGATGTGCTCGATCCGGCCCGCGCCCGCGATGTCAGCGATGACGAAGGTGTCGCCCGCGGGCACCACCGCGAAGTCGCGGTTGCCGCCGCTGCGGTCCCAGCTCGACTCGCGCCGGGACCGGCCGGACTTCACATGGGCCAGGCCGCCGAGCGGGCTGTTGGGTTGCCAGAATTCCATATCTTCTCCATCTTTGCCGGAAAACGGTGAGTGGTGTCAGCCCTTGACGGCGCCCAGGGTCAGACCGGCGACGATGTGCCGCTGGAGGGCGAGGGTGAGCAGGATGACGGGGACGGAGTACACCGCCGAGAGCGCGGTCATCCCGCCCCAGTCGAGGCCGAACTGGGTCTGGAAGTTGGCGATCACGATCGGCGTGGTCTGGGCCCGGACCGAGGTGAGCAGGAGCGCGAAGAGGAACTCGTTCCAGGACGCGAGGAAGGCGAAGATGGCCGTGACCGCCAGTCCGCCGGACACGACCGGCAGGACGACGTACCGCAACGCCTGCAGCCGGTCGCTGCCGTCGACCTTCGCGGCTTCCTCCAACTCGGCGGGAACCGCCTCGAAGAAGCTCGACATCAGCCAGATCGACAGCGGCAGCGAGATCGTGGTGTGCGCGATCGCCAGTCCGATCGTGGTGTCGGAGATGCCGAGCCGTCGCATCGTCTCGACCAGCGGCGCCCCGACCGCGATCGTCGGCACCATCCGGGTGACCAGCGCCGCGATCACGAAGATCCGGCCGCTCGGCGTTCGGTAGCGCGTGATCGCGTACGCGGCCGGCACGCCCAGGACGAGTGAGAACGCCGTACTGAGGACCGCGGTCGCGACGCTGTTGATCAGGGCCGGTACGACGCCTTCCTTGCCGAGCGCGGCGACGTAGTTGTCGAGCGTCCACTGCGACGGCAACACCTGGGGCGGTACGGCGATCGCGTCCAGCGGTGTCTTGAACGACGTCAGCAGCAGGTAGAGGAACGGGAATCCGTACAGCACCAGCACCGCGGCCAGCGCACCCCACAGGATCACGCGAGCCGGGCGGCGACGGGACTCGAGGCCGTTCACGCGTCCGCACCTCCAGGCCGCCAGATGGCGAAGATCGCGACCGCGGCGACGACGAGCATCCCGATCAGATAGACGGTGCCCATGGCACTGGCCAGACCGGGATCGCCGTTCCGCGTCATCGTGCGGTAGATCAGCAGGCTCAGGGTGGTCGTACTGTCCTGGGGCCCGCCGTTGGTCTGGATCAGGATGATGTCGAACGCCCGGGCCGCATCGATGCCGCGAACGATCAGCGCCACCGCGATCACCGGCCGCAGCAGCGGCAGGATGATCCGGAACAGCAGCGTCGGGAACCGCACCCCGTCGATCCGCGCGGCCTCGATGACGTCACCCGGCACGTTCTGCAGTCCCGCGAACAGGACGAGCGTGATGAACGAGGTGGTGAGCCAGATGTCGGGCATCGCCACCGAGAACAACGCGATCTTCGGATTGCTCAGCCAGCCGACCTGGTCCGTGCTGTGCAGTACCCCGGCCCGGCGCAGCAGTTCGTTGAGGATGCCGAAGTTGTCGATGAGCAGGAATCGCCACAGCAGGCCGGCCACTACCGGGGCGACCATCAGCGGGTACATGAAGACCGTCCGGAACACTGCCGATCGGCTGCCGAGCGCCGCGAAGACCAAGGCCACCGCAAGCCCGAAGGTGAACTCGAGCGTGACCACGATGACCGTGTAGACGATCGTCCGCAGAGCCGAGTCCTGGAACGCCGGCGACCCGAAGGCGGTCGCGAAGTTGGCGAAGCCCACGAACGTCCGCGGTCCACCGGCGATCGGCGAGATCTCGTAGAACGCGTTCGAGACGAATCTGAGCAGCGGCCACGCCACGAAGGCGGCGAGGAACACTGCGGCCGGCGCGATCAGTGCGAGCGCGAACCGGCGGTCGGTGAGACGCACAGGGGTGCCCTTCGGAGTCGGCCTACTTGACGATGGTCTGGATCTTCGTCTTCGCCTGTCTCAGCAGGCCTGCGTTGTCCGCTCCCTTGACGACCGCTTTCTGCAGCATCGGCGTCAGCACGGTGGTGACGATCTCCTGCCACTTCGGCGTGGCCGGCCGGGCGATCGTCGCCGGCGACTTCAGCGTCGTGAGGATCGCCGGGTAGTTCTCGTGCCCGGCGACGCCGGTCTGCGATTCGAACGCCGAGATCCGGGCAACCAGACCCAAGGACGTCTTGATCGACAGGTCGTTGTGGGCGTACGCGAAGGCGATGAACTTCTTCGCCTCGGCCTGCCTACTGGTTGCCTTCGGCACCGAGAGGTACCAGGCGCCGGGTACGCCGGCGACGCCGCCGGGACCGGCGATCATCGGGGCGACGCCGATCTTGCCCTTGACCTTGGCGTTGGCCGGCGTCTGGGTGTACGCGTGTCCCCAGAAGCGCATCATCGCGAGCTTGCCCTGGTAGAAGAGGTTCTGCGCACCGGCCCAGTCGAGCTGCGCGGCGCCGGGCGGTGCGTACGGCAACAAGCTGGTGTAGAAGTTCAGGGCCGCGAGGTGATCGGCGTCGTCGATGGTCACGTTGCCGCTCTTCGGATCGAGGACCATCGTCTTCTCGCCGGTCTGCGACACCGTGGCCAGCCACTCCGTCTCGACCGCACCCTTCACATCGGTGCCGTACAGATCGGTCTGGCCGTCGCCGTTCGTGTCGCGGGTGAAGAACTCGGCCGCGTCCTTGTACTGCTTCCACGTCGTCGGCGGGGCGAGCGGGTACCCGTACTTCGCCTTGAAGGCCGCCTTCTCCTTCGGGTCGCCGAACAGGTCGGTGCGGTAGTAGAGAATCTCGGAGTTCGTCCAGACCGGCATACCGACGTACGAACCGCCGACCTGCGCCTCGGTCACCAGGCCCGGGAACAGATCATGCTTCACGTCGTCGGTGAAGAGGTCGTCGAGCGGCGAGACGCCGCCCGCGAAGGCGCTCAACCAGATGGCGTCGAGCGCCGCGACGTCGAAGGACGTCTTGCCGGCACCGAGCTCGGTCTGGATCCGGTCGTAGAGGCCGTCGTACGGCAGTTCGACGAGGTCGACCGTGGTGCCGGTCTGCTTCTGGTAGAGATCGGCGATCGGCTGGAGCTCGGCCTTGCCGCCGCCCTCCACCAGGACGGTGAGCTTGCCGGCCGCACCCGCGGAGCTGCCGCCGGCGCCGCAGCCGGCGGCGGCCAGGATCAGGCTGGTGGCAGCGGCGATACCTGCCATCGCGGTCCGGAGACGACCGCTCGTACTGCGAAGCTTCATCACTTCGACTCCGTTCCAGACGTGTGATTAAACGTTTTGGCAAAACGTCTTGGCAGCAGTGTTGGGTAGCCGGCTTCACGGGGTCAACGCCAAACTCCCTGCCAAACAGTTGCCAAACGTTTTGGCAGTTACGGCGATCTTGCCGCTGCCCGGCGGCGGTCCTACCTTCGGATCAATTCAGTCGTGCCAAAACCTTTTGGCATCTGCCTCGAAGGAGCCGATATGAACTCCTCCACTCCGCCGGAAGCACGCCTGTCACGCCGGGTCTTCCTGGCAGCCGCGGCCGCCGTGAGCGCCGCGGGCTACCTCGAGATCCCCAGTACGCCGGCCGTTGCGGCCGGCGTTGCCGTGTCCTCGGAAGAGCCACGGCCGCACAACACCCTCCTCGGCCTGCTCTGAGGCCTGCTCTGAGGCCTGCTCTGGCCCGCTGCATCTCGACCGTCCACGACCCGAAAGGGAAGACGATGCCTTCGACGATCTACGACGTCACGACCTGGACCATCCCCGGCAGCCCATCGACCACCGCGTACACCGACATCGGCGCGGTCGTGAACAGCATCATCGCCGACATCAAGACCAATCAGCCGGCGCAGGCCTCCAAGCCGGGCGCGGTGATCTACATCCCGCCGGGCGACTACTCGCTCAAGACCCGCATCGTGATCGACATCAGCTACCTGCAGCTCAAGGGATCCGGCCACGGCTTCACGTCGTCGAGTATCCGGTACAACTCCGGCGACACCTCGGGCTGGCACGAGATCTGGCCGGGCGGCAGCCGGATCCGGGTCGAGAACACCGACGGGAACGCCGAGGCCATCCTGATCAGCCGCAGCGGCGATCCCCGGCTCAGCTCGATCGAGCTGCTGGACTTCTGCCTGGACGGTATCTCGTTCGCCCCGAACGAGAACAGCTACCTGAACGGCAAGTACGGGATCCGGTCGACCACCGCCACCGACTCGTTGCGGATCCGCGGCCTCGGGATGATCTACCTCGAGCACGCGATCATGATCACCGACGCCGACGCGCTGCACATCCAGGGCAACTTCCTCTGCGAGAACGGCAACTGCATCGAGCTCGTCAGCTCCGGGCAGGCCAGTATGGTCAACGACAACATGATCGGCGCCGGCTACGTCGGATTCTCGATCTTCGCCGAGAACCATTTCGGCTTGATTGTCTCCGGCAACAACATTTTCCCCCGCGGCAAGAGCTCGGTGCACCTGAAGAACTGCACCAACAACAACCTCAGTGCGAACCGCCTGCACGCCTTCTATCCGGGGATGATCCAGTTCGAAGGGGCCTGTCACAACAACCTGATCGGGTCGAACCACTTCCTCCGCCAGCACGAGTCGTTCCCGGCCATGCAGGGCTTCAACAACGGCCTCGACGATCTGTTCGGGTTGGTGCAACTCAACGGCAGCGGCAACACCGTGGTCGGCAACCACTTCTCGTTCGACGTACCGACCGCGAACATCACGCCGTCCGGCGCGACCCCGACGATGGTCCTGGTGAAGTCGGGGAGCAACAACTACGTCGCAACCAACCACACGGCCGCGAATGTCGCCGTCCACACGGTCGTCCTCGACGGATCGACCGTCAACACGAAGGTCCTGGACTGCGGCACCACCGCGGAGTTCCAGGCCCTGACCGGAGCGACGTACGGATTCCGGGCCACTCCATGACCCGCATCGCCGCATTCCTGGCTGCGCTCCTCGGGCTCCTCGCGCTCACCGGCCTGACGGCGATCCCCACCGCGATCGCCGGCTCACCGTCGGACTATCCGGAGTACCCGTACGCCGCCACCGACTACACCGAACCGTTCCGCGGCCAGTTCCACTTCAGCCCGCAGAACGGATTCATGAACGACATCAACGCCCCGCTGTACTATCGCGGGGTCTACCACCTCTTCTTCCAGCACAACCCGCACGGGCTCGGCTGGGACGCGGCGGTGCACTGGGGGCATGCGACCAGCACCGACCTGGTGCACTGGACGCAGCAACCGATCGCCCTCGAACCCGGCGTACAGAATGCCACTCTCTGGTCGGGTTCGGGCTGGGTCGACGTGAACAACGTGACCGGCTTGAAGGTCGGGTCCGACGATCCCATCCTGCTGTTCACCAACACCGACGGGGTGAGCATCGCGTACTCGACCGACGGGGCGAAGACGTTCCAGCTGTACAACGGCGGAGCGAAGGTCATCACCGATCCGGTCGAGAGCCGCGATCCGAAGGTGCAATGGGACCCGGACCACAATCGCTGGGAACTGGTCACGTTCCGGGCCGGTACCGGCGCCGCCTTCTACACCTCGACGAATCTGCTCGACTGGACGTACCGCGGCGCCTACTCCGCAGGCTGGTTCGTCGAGTGTCCCGATCTCTACCGCCTGCCGGTGGACGGGAACTCCAATGTCCAGAAGTGGGTCCTCCAGGATGCCAGTGGCGAGTACGTCATCGGCTCGCTCGATGCGAACGGTCTCTTCGTCGCGGACTCGGCGACCCAGCAGCGCATGGAGTGGGGAGTCTCCGGTGCGGCCTTCCCGCCGTCCACGTGGTACGCCTCGCAGACCTTCAACCAACTGCCGAACGGTCGGATCGTCCAGCTGGCCTGGCAACCGAGCAACGCCGGCGTGACCTGGACCGGCAACGCGTCGTTCCCGGTCGAGCTCGCGCTGAAGACCTATCCCGAGGGCATCCGCATCACCCGCAACCCGGTCAGCGAGATCTCGGCCATCCGTACGTCGACCCAGAGCTGGGGAACACGCACGATCACGACGGATCCGTCGACCGACCCACTCAGTGGTGTCTCGGCCGACACGTACGAGCTCACCGCACAGTTCGACCTGAGCGGCGTGACCGCGTCGGAGTTCGGGTTCCGCCTGCACGCGCGGTCGGACGGGTCGAGCGACCGTACAGTTGCGTACGCCGTCGCGCCGCAGACCCTCTACGGCGCGTCGATGCCACCGATCTCCAACCGGGTCACGGTCAGGCTCCTCGTGGATCGCGGGCAGCTCGAGGTGTTCGGCAACGACGGGAAGACCGTCATCAGCGACAACGTCGCGTTCGACTCCTCGTCCGGCAGCCTCGGGATCCGGCTGTACTCCGTCGGCGGCGCTGTCACGCTCACGTCGCTGAGCTTCTCGCCGATCGCGTCGACCTGGACCCCGGCCCCCGAGGGCGCAGCTCCCGCCGGCGGCATCGCCTCGACCACTCGGCAGGACCTGTGCGTCGACCGTGACGTTGCCTCAGGCAAGGTCCAGTTGTGGACGTGCCTGCAGAACTCCAACCAGACGTGGAATCTGAACAGCTCCGGAGAACTCACCACCGGAGGCGTCTGCATGGAGGTGCCTTCCGGCCAGACGGCGAACCTGACCTTGGTGCAGGTCGCGGCCTGCTCGGGCGGCAGCAACCAGAAATGGCGGCGAGGCAACTTCGGCACCCTGGTCAACCTCGCCTCCGGGCGATGTCTGGACCTGCCGGAGGCCGACTTCACCAACGGCCGCCAACTCCAGATCTACGACTGCGTCGGCACCCGCAACCAAAGCTGGGTCGGTCCGGCATAGCGTGACGACGGCAGCGTAGATTTCCCGGCGGGCACTCGGATGGCGCCCGCCGGGGTCGGCTGGGATCAGCGCTTCAGGGCGGTTTGGTTGAAGACGTTGGTCGGGTCGTAGGTCTGCTTGAGTTCTTGCAGGCGGGCGAGTTTTCCGGGGGTGTAGGCGCGATGTACGGCCGTCGGGTCGTTGTCGGCGATCGTGTTGACGTAGCTGCCGCTGGTGTACGGCTCCAGGGTGGCGGCGTAGCTTCGGGTGGCGGTGATTCGGGCGCTGTCTTCGGCGGGATCGGTCCAGTCGTCGCCGGTGGTGAACTCGACCAGAGCGTCGCGGTGGCTGTAGGCCGTGGCGGCGTCCGGTACGTCCCTGATGGCGCCGCAGTTGAGGGTGAGTCGCGCGCCCGGATTGTTGTCCTGGGCAAGGAAAGCGTCGATCGCGGCGTCGGGCAGGGTGCGGAGGTAGTGGCCCTTGCAGTAGCGGCGGAGGGCATGGCGTTCGGCGTCGTCGGACTGGGTTTGCAGGTCGAGGTAGGTGAGCTCCCGGACGCGTTGTCCGATCGGCTTGCCGATCGCTTGGTACGACGGGATCAGCCGGCGTCCTTCGTTGAGACCGCCGACCCAGACGTAGCCGATGCTCGCGACCGGACGGCCGTCGTCGGAGCGGCCGATCCGGGCGACCGGGGTTGCCGGGCGTGGCGCCTCGGCGAAGAGGTCTCGCCAGCCGCGGAGCGCCGTACCGGCATTGTCCAGGTCGTAGTAGAAGTCGACGGTCAGCGCCTGGGTACCGACGGGGTGCAGGCGGAACTCGAACTCGGTGACGACGCCGAAGGATCCGCCGCCACCGCGCAAGGCCCAGAAGAGGTCCGGGTGGTCGGACTCGGTGACGCGGAGTACGGCGCCGTCCGCGGTGACCAGCTGGTACGAGACCACGTTGTCGCAGGTCAGGCCGTACGCGCGGGCCAGCCAGCCGATGCCGCCGCCGAGCGTGAGCCCGCCGACGCCGGTGTGCGAGACGTTGCCGGCCGTGGTCGCCAGGCCGTACCGCTGGCTCGCAGTGTCCAGTGCGCCGAGCAACGCGCCACCGCCGACGCGCGCCCGGCGGCTGACTGGGTCGACCTGCACCGAGTTCATCGCCGAGAGGTCGATGAGCAAGCCGCCTTCCACGACGGGAAGGCCGAGGAAGCTGTGGCCGCCGCAGCGGACGCCGATCTCCAGACCCGCCTCCTGGCCGTAGCGGAGGGCAGCGACGACGTCGGCTGTACTGGCGCAGCGTGCGATGGCGGCCGGACGGCGGTCGATCATCGCGTTCCAGACAGCACGGGCCGAGTCGTAGTCCGGGTCTCCCGGGCGGGTCAGGTCTGCGTACGTCGTGGTAGTCATCGGTGCACCAGGGCTCGGATCGAGTCGCGGCGGAACCAGGCAACGGTGGCCGTCAGGAGCAGGTAGACGACCGGGATCGCCGGGGACACGTGCACGGCGAAGACGTTGGTCAGGCTCGCGCCGATCATGAGCGCGGCAAGGCAGGTCGCGGCGAGACCGCACAGCCGCGGGATCAGCAGACCGAGCGCGCCGGCGATCTCCAGGATGCCGATCACGTAGCGCAGCCACTGTCCGGCGCCCACCGCGTCGAAGATGTCGACCATGGCCGGATCGCCGGTCAGCTTCGGCAGGGCTGCCATCACGAACCCGAACGCCAGTATTCCCTGCACCACCCACAGCGCCACCGCACCCGGCCGGACTCTGCGGGCTGTCATCGTCGTGCTCATCATTACCTCCAAGGTCGGTTTCTGGTACGACGACCTTCGCGTGGAGGACCTGTCGTTCACATCCGTGCTCACCACGGAGACACCACGGATCGGTCATGATGGGCGGGTGAACGAGGTGTCGGAACGGGAGGCCGAGGTACTGGCGGCGCTGGCCGACCATCGGTCGAACGCGCAGATCGCCCACGCCCTGCACATCTCCGTCCGCACGGTCGAGAGCCACGTCTCGTCACTTCTCCGCAAGTACGGCGCAGCCGACCGCCGCCAACTGGCCGACCTCGTCAACCAGGACCGCCGCACAGCCGATCCGCCCGTCCCGGCTGCTGTGGGTGGTTCGAAGGTGAGCGGAGTACCCGCCGGCCGGACCACGTTTGTCGGGCGTTCCGCCGAGGCGGTGGAGGTGCGCGAAGCGCTTCGGCGATCACGGCTGGTGACGCTGGTCGGCCCCGGTGGGATGGGTAAGACACGGCTGGCGGCCGTCGTTGCCGCCGAGGCAGGCGCCGGCGGGTCCGGAGCGTTCGTGGATCTGGTTCCGGTGCGGGACGGGCTGGTCACGCGGGCGGTGGCGACAGCGCTCGAGCTCGATGAGCGCCCGCCGCAAAGCCTGGAGCAGGTGCTGATCGAGCATCTGCAACAGGGTCCCTCACTGCTCATTCTGGACAACTGCGAGCACCTCATCGACGAGGTCGCAGTACTGGCCGAACAGCTACTCCGTACCTGTCCCGGAGTGAGGATCCTCACGACCAGCCGCGAGCGCCTCGGCGTACCGGCGGAGGCGACCGTGCTGCTGCCCCCGTTGGACGCCGCGATCGAACTCTTCACCGACCGCGCGCGGGCCGTGGACCCGTCCTTCACCGCGCCGGACGGCGAGCTCGCCGAGATCTGCGCGCGACTGGACGGCATGCCCCTGGCCATCGAACTCGCCGCGGCCAGGATCGGTTCGCTCGGAACCGCCGGTCTGCAGGTGGCGCTCGACGACAGACTCCTGCTGCTCGCTGGTGGGCGCGGCAGGGACGTCCGGCACCGGTCGCTGGGGGCTGTGATCGGCTGGAGTCACGATTTGCTGGACGACCAGGAGCGGCTGCTGTTCCGGCGGCTCTCGATCTACGTAAGCGGCTTCGATCTCGAGGCCGCCAGTGCGACCAGCCCGGAGCTCGGCCGGGGCGAGGTGGCGGACCTGCTCGGGCGGCTGACGGACAAGAGTCTCGCCGTCCGGCGGGGAACGCGCTGGCGGCTGCTCGAGACGATCAGGGAGTTCGCCCGCGAGCAACTCACGCCGGACGAGCTGGCGATCGCCCAGAATCGCTGCCTGCACTGGGCGGCCGACACGGCCGTCACGTTGGAGGGCAAGCTCGACACCACCGGCTGGCACGAGCAGTACGACGAGACGGTCGCCGATCTCCGCGCCGCCCTGGCCGCCACGCCTGCAGCCCCGGACCCGGTGGCGCACCGGCTGGCTCGCGCGCTGGGACATCTCGGGTTTGCCCGGCGTGAG
The DNA here is from genome assembly GCF_055580825.1 of Kribbella sp. NPDC031520. Lineage (NCBI taxonomy): Bacteria > Bacillati > Actinomycetota > Actinomycetes > Propionibacteriales > Kribbellaceae > Kribbella > Kribbella sp. NPDC031520. Next base: position 656,109 of record NZ_JBVIKS010000003.1, on the reverse strand, counting down.
TTCGTCGAATCGGTCGGCCACTACCGGGCCGCGGCCGAGCGGGCCGCCGACGGTATCGAGGCTGCGCTGGATCTACGTTCGGCGGCTGATGCCACGATCGCGATCTCGGACGCGGAGACCGGTGTCGCGTTGCTGCTGGACGCGGCCGACCGGGCGGTTGCTGACGGCAACGTTCGGGCCACGGTGCTCGCGCTGGCCGTGATCGCGGTCAACCGGTATCCGACCGGGACGTTGTACGACTTCCCGGCTGAGCGCAGCCGCGCGTTGCTGCGGGAGGCCGTGGACTGCGCGCGGGCCGGGGACGTGCACGTAAGCGCACTGCTGGCGACGGCCAATGCCTGGGAGTACGGCGGGCGGCGGATCGAGGCGGATGCGAAGCTTGCCGGCGAGGCTGTCGAGGCGGCGCGCAGGACCGGAGATCCGGTGCTGATCGCCGGGGCGCTCGATGCGTTGACCGTGGCAGCCGCGAACGCAGGCCGGTTGCGGGACGCGCGGGCCTGCGCGGTGGAGCGGATGCAACTGGTCGGTCCGTTGCCGCGGCACGAGCCGTACGCGGCGGCCGAGATCATCGACGCCTTTCACGTCGCGCCGACGACGGCGACCGCGGTCGGTGATCTGCCGGCCGCCTTCGCGGCTGTCAACGCGTCCGACGATCCGGTCGGGGATCACCCGTACATCTCGCTGCCGCGGCGGATCCGGGTGACAGCGTTGACGGGCGAGTTCGACGCGTGTGTGGAGCATGCCGACGCTCTCTGGGAACGGTGGCAGCGCGCGGGTGCGCCGCCGATCGAATGGATGGCGTCCGCGCTGTCGATGGCCGCGATGGTGCACGGGTTGCGCGACGACGGGCTGTTCGACGTCTGGCAGGCACGTGCGCTCGAGGTCGCGCGGTGCGCGAAGCCGGAGGACGCACCGTGGCTGGTTGCCCCGTACACGTTCGCGCAGGCGCGGGTCGCCGTACAACGCGCGAACGACGAAGAGGTGGAAGACATTGTGCGGCGGGCGTTCGGTGCGCTCGGGGAGCGTTGGTGGGCGCCGTACGCGCGGACCACTGCCGCCGAGCTCGCCGTGATCGCTGGCCTGCCCGACGCGGGTGAGCTGCTTCGAGCCACCGCCCAGGACGCCGCCGAGAACGACTGGGCCGCCGCCTGCCGTACGCGAGCCGCCGCACGGCACACGGGCAACCTGCAGGAGCTGCTAACAGCCGCTGACGCCTTCGGCCGCATCGGTGCCCGCTTCGAGCAAGCCAGCACCCTCGCCCTGCACCCGGACCACCAGACCGGAACGCGGCAGGTTCCGTAGTCGATCCGTGGTCAGCACGGATGCCCGGCGCAGTCCCATACGGCCAGGCTTGGGACAAGTCCGACAAGCCTTGGAGGAATCATGGGAACCGTAGCGTCAGCGATGTCGATGTCACTGGACGGGTTCGTCACCGGCCCGAACGACAGCCGGAAGAACCCGCTCGGAGAAGGCGGTGAGATCCTGCACGACTGGCTGGGGGCGACGGCGACCGCCGCCGACCGGGAAGTTCTGCAGGAGATGGTGGCCGGAGCCGGAGCGATCCTGATGGGACGTCGTTCGTACGACTTCTGCGTCGGTGAGGGTGGCTGGGGTGACGGCGGACCGGCCGGCGACGTCCCGTGCTTCGTCCTGACGCACGAGCCGCCCGCCGAGGCGCCGAAGGTGTTCACGTTCGTCACCGACGGTATCGAGAGCGCCGTCAAGCAGGCGAAAGCCGTGGCCGGTGACCGTACGGTCGGCATCCACGGCGCGACCGCGGCACAGCAAGCACTGGCTGCCGGGCTGCTCGACGAGATCCAGGTCCACCTCGTACCCGTACTGCTCGGCGACGGCGTCCGGCTGTTCGACCTGCTCGGTGCATCGCCGGTGAACCTGACCCGCGACCGCGTGGTCGAGGCCGGCAGCGGGGTCACCCACCTGCGCTTCCACGTTGTCCGGTAGTTCCTCGACAGGCGGTTCCGCCCAGGCTTATCGTCCGGAGATGCGGAGACCGTCGGAGTTCACGTCGCGGCTGGTGCGGACCGCGGCCGCGGCGGGGGAGATGCCGGCGGTCGAGAGCGATCTGCGGCTTGCGATCCTGACCGGCGATCAGCCGCCGGGGACCTCGGTGCCGATCGACGAGGTAGCGGCGTTCTTCGGGGTCAGCGCGATCCCGGTACGCGAGGCCCTGAAGACGCTGTTCGGCGAAGGGCTGGTCGAGCACCGGCCGCACGTCGGGTACCGGGTCGCCAAGCTGACGTTCCTCGAGTTCCGCGAGCTGTACGACGTCCGCCAGGCGCTGGAGTCCGCGGCCCTGCGCGCGGCTGCCGTCAACGCGACCGCCGACGATCACGACCGGATCCGCGCCGCCCACGAAGCCCTGGCCGGCGCGGGTTCGTCGATGGACGCCCGCGAGTACGCGGCCGCGACCCGGCGGTTCCACTTCGCGCTGATCGAGCCGTCGGGGATGCACCGGCTGATCCGGATGTACGAGACCGCCTGGAACATCACCGAGCCGGCCCGGCCGATGGCCCGGGTCGCGGTGCAGGAGCGGGAAGGTTTCCAGGCCGATCACGAGCAGCTGGTGGCGGCGTACGTCGCCCGCGACGCCGACGCGCTGGTCGCCGCGTCGGAGCGGCACTACGCGCATCTGAAGGCCGCGATCGCGGAGTTCGCCGACGACCCGGAATGCTTCGCCGATCCGGCCTGACAACGTGGTTTTCCTATATTTGCAAGGGCGGATCATATATTTGAGCGGAACTTCGAATTATTCCTGGCTTGGCCAAAACTTCGGGTCTAGCTTTCCGTGCTACTCGGCCGCACGATCCCGCGCTGCGGCCCCGGGCCGGAGGAGCACACGATGGCGACCGAATCCCGTGTACCCGATGACATCGTCCAGGCGGCCGGCTATCCGGTGGAACCCGCGGCGCGCGACTACCATCCGCGGCTGACCAACCAGGACCTCGCGCCGCTGAAGCAGCAGACCTGGCGCAGCTACAACATCTTCGCGTTCTGGATGTCCGACGTGCACAGCGTCGGCGGGTACCTGACCGCGGGCAGCCTGTTCGCGCTCGGCCTGACCAGCTGGCAGGTGTTCGTCTGCCTGATCCTCGGGATCTGCATCGTGCAGTTCTTCTGCAACCTGGTCGCCAAACCGAGCCAGCAGGCCGGCGTTCCGTACCCGGTGATCAGCCGGGTCTCGTTCGGCGTCCTCGGCGCGAACATCCCGGCGATCATCCGCGGCCTGATCGCCGTTGCCTGGTACGGCGTACAGACGTTCCTGGCCGCCGAATCGCTGAACATCGTGTTCCTCAAGCTCTGGCCGGCGCTCGGCCCGTGGGCGGATGCGAAGGTGCACGGATTCGCCGGCCTGTCCGTGCTCGGGTACGTCAGCTTCGCAATCCTGTGGGTCGCCCAGGCCGCGCTGTTCTGGCGCGGGATGGAGACGATCCGGAAGTTCATCGACTTCGCCGGCCCGGCCGTGTACGTGACGATGCTGCTGCTCTGCGGGTACCTGCTGGTGAAGTCCGACTTCCACATCGACCTGAACCTGTCCAACCACAGCCTGACCGGCTGGGCGACGATCGGCACAATGCTGAGCGCGATCGCCCTGGTGGTCTCGTACTTCTCCGGGCCGATGCTGAACTTCGGCGACTTCGCCCGCTACGGCAACAGCTTCAAGAGCGTGCGCCGTGGAAACTTCTGGGGCCTGCCGATCAACTTCGTCTTCTTCTCACTGCTGACCGTGCTGACCGCGGGCGCAACGGTTCCGGTGTTCGGCGAACTGCTGACCGACCCGATCAAGACCGTGGAGCGGATCGACAGCACCTTCGCGATCCTGCTCGGTGCCCTGACGTTCGTCACCGCGACCGTCGGCATCAACATCGTCGCGAACTTCATCTCGCCGGCGTTCGACTTCTCGCACGTCAGCCCGCAGAAGATCAGCTGGCGGATGGGCGGCATGATCGCGGCCGTCGGCTCGGTCCTGCTGACGCCGTGGAACTGGTACAACAACGACACGGCAATCCATTACACGCTGGGCATTCTCGGCGCGCTGATCGGCCCGCTGTTCGGCATCCTGATCGCGGACTTCTACCTGATCCGCAAGCAGAAACTCGTCGTCGACGACATGTTCACGCTGGACAAGGACGGCGCGTACTACTACCGCAAGGGCTACAACCCGGTCGCGATCCGGTCCGTGATCGCCGCCGGTGCCGTCTCGGTCGCGTCGGTCCTCGTACCGCGGTGGATCGGCGAGGCGCTGTGGCTCAGCGACTACAGCTGGTTCATCGGCTGCGGTGTCGGCTACGCGGTCTACTCGGTCCTCGCGCGCCGCGCAGGCATCGCCCAAGGACAGGCATGATGCGGATCAAGGTGATCAACCCCAACACGACGGCGTCGATGACCGCGCTGATCGGCGAGTGCGCCCGGGCCGTCGCCGGTCCGGGGGTCACCGTCGACGCGGTGAACCCGGCGCACGGGCCGGCGTCGATCGAGAGCCACGCCGACGACGCGTACGCCGCACCCGGGCTGCTGCAGGAGATCGTGGACGGCGAAGCGGCCGGGTACGACGGGTACGTGATCGCGTGCTTCGGCGACCCGGGCCTGAAGGCAGCCCGGGAGCTCGCCCGCGGACCGGTCGTCGGGATCGCGGAGGCCGGCATGCGGACGGCGGCGTACCTGGGCCGCGGGTTCAGCGTCGTCACTACGCTTCGCCGGACCGTGGGTCACGCCCACGATCTGGCCGAGGAGTACGGCGTGGCGCGGCAGTGCCTCGGGATCCACGCGTGTGAGATCCCGGTGCTCGCGCTCGACACCGATCCGCACGCGCGGGCCACGATCCTGCGCGCGTGCGAGGAGGCGCTCGCGCTGGACGGCTCCGACGCGATCGTGCTCGGCTGCGCCGGCATGGCCGGCCTGTGCCACGACCTGTCGGCCGAGCTCGGGGTGAGCGTGATCGACGGTGTGGCGGCGGCGACCGCCACGGTCGAGTTACTGGTGCGGATGCGGCTGCGAACCGGCAAGCTCGGCGAGTTCGCGCCGCACCCGCGCTACCAAAACGCCTAGGACGCCATCCAGGACTGGATGCCCTCGATCGTGCGCGGCATGGCCTCGGAGAGGTTCTCCGGGGCCCCGTCGGTGATCAGGATGTCGTCCTCGATCCGGATGCCGATCCCGCGCAGGTCCTCGGGCACGGTCAGGTCGTCGGCCTGGAAGTACAGCCCCGGCTCGACGGTGAGGACGTGCCCGGGCTGGACGGTGCCCTTGCGGTACTTCTCCTCGCGGGCCGCCGCGCAGTCGTGGACGTCCAGGCCGAGCATGTGACTGACGCCGTGCAGCGTGTAGCGCTGGTACAGGCGGCTCTCCGGGTCGAGCGCCTCCTCGGCCGAGACCGGCAGCAGCTCCATCGCGTCGAGCCCGCGGACGATGACCTCCATCGCGGCCTCGTGCCCGGCCCGGAACGCGGCACCCGGCGTGAGGGCGGCGATACCGGCGTTCTGCGCGTCGAGGACCAGTTGGTACAGGTCCCGCTGGCGCGGGGTGAACTCGCCGTTCACCGGCAGCGTGCGGGTGATGTCGGCGGTGTACAGCTGCCGGTTCTCCACACCCATGTCGAGCAGCATCAGCGTGCCGTCGTTCACCGGGCCGTCGTTCTCGATCCAGTGCAGCGTGGTCGCGTGCGGACCGGCCGCGGCGATCGACGTGTACCCGACGTCGTTCCCCTCGGCGCGGGCCCGGCGCCAGAACGTGCCCTCGATCCAGCGTTCGCCGTACGTCCTGACCTTGTCCATCTCGGCGAGGACGTCGGAGAACCCGCGGTGGGTGATCGCGACCGCGTCCCGGAGCTGGTCGAGCTCGTACGCGTCCTTGACCAGCCGGAGCTCGGACAGCGTCGCGGCCAGCTCGTTGTCCTTCAGGTCGTCGGTCCGCGCGCCGCTCAGCAGCGCAGCGATCGACTCGTCCTCGTCCCGGCGGACGCGGGTCGGTACGTCGCCCTTCAACGCGTCGGCCAGCTGGTCGACGTGCTGGGTCTCGATGCCGAACTCCTTCGCGGTCTCGGTCAGCGACGGGCGGCGGCCGGCCCAGAGTTCGCCGTACGTCCGGTCCCGCCAGAACTCCTCGCCCTGGCCGCGGCCGGCGCGCGGCCGGAAGTACAGCACGGAGTCGTGGCCGGTGGTGCCGTTCGGCTCGAGCACCAGGACGGCGTCGGAGGTCTGGTTGCCGGTCAGCCACACGTAGTCGGTGTGCGGGCGGAAGACGAAGTCGGTGTCGTTCGAGCGGACCTTGTAGGTGCCGGCCGGGATCACCAGCCGCTCGCCCGGGAACGCCTGCGACAGTGCGTCCCGGCGCTTCGCCGCCCACACGCCGACGTCACTCAGGGAGAGATCGTGCCGCTCGGAGTCGGCCCATCCCGAGTTCATGAACGCGCGCAGCTTCGGGCTCGGCTCGCTGTCGTGGGACGCGGTCTTCGGGCCAGTGGTGCCGGTGTTCCCGGCAGCGTTCTCGGTCATCGGTGACCAGTCCTCATCTCGCTACGGGTGCAGTTGGTCCCCACGTAGCGTGCTGCTGTCCGGCAGTGCCTCCGCGGGGTCGGAGCCGATGCGGGTGATCGCATTGTGCTCGTCCACGAAGACTACGCTCGGCTCGAAGACCTTCGCCTCGGCGGTGTCGAACATCCCGTACGCGATCAGGATCACCAGGTCGCCCGGGTGGATCAGGTGCGCCGCCGCCCCGTTGATCCCGACGATCCCGGACCCGCGCGGTCCCTCGATCAGGTACGTCGACAGCCGCTGCCCGTTGGTGACGTCGACGATGTCGACCTTCTCGCCCGGCAGCAGGTCCGCCGCGTCCATCAGGTCCGCGTCCAGCGTGCACGACCCGACGTAGTCCAGGTCCGCCTGCGTCACCGTCGCCCGGTGCACCTTCGACTTCATCATGTCGCGCCACATGCCGGCTCATGATCCCGGCGTAGCCCCCGGCTGTCAGTGGCCGCAGTCACGTCGGACCTTTTCATCAGGATCGAATCTTGTGGCAGTCGGCAACTTTCCGCAGGGGCGTGGTGTCTCAACCGGTGCGCTGCCGACGGGGGAGCGCCTGATGGAGGGGATCGAGAGATGAAGCGGTACGGCGTGATGGCAGGGGTCGCTACGGGGGTCGCGGCGCTGGCGGCGGCGGGGAGTGTGTTGCTGGGGACGACACAGCCGAGCAGCGCCGCGGTGACCCAGCAGCCGGTCAAGCTGACGGCTGCCCAGAGAAGTGCACAGAGCAGTACTTCGGTGACGTTCGTGAAGCGGTACTTCGAGCGCAAGTACCCGCACGGATACCTGTCGAACGCCGTACTGCCGAAGACCTGGCGTGAGGTGGACGTGGCCAAGCACCAGACCCGGTTCGACGACACCGCCGACAGCCGGATGATCCGGTTCAACACGTGGTGGGGGCCGCAGACGCCGCAGAACGCGCTGAAGCAGAAGGTGGCCGCGCTCAGGGGGACGCGCGGGCTTCACATCCTCGGTACGTCCACGGTCGGCATGCCGTCCACCGCGGGACAGGGGCGGCTGACGGTGAGCACGATCGTCTACACGTACAAGAGCGGCAGTACGACCCGCTGGGTGGCCACGCGGTACGTCGCTCAGGGCGGGCGGACCCTGACCGACGCCGAGATCACCGTTGCGGGTCGTCCTGCCAGCAGCAAGACGCTGGGCCTCGTACTGAACAAGGCGACTCAGACGCTGGTCATCACTCCCTGACGCGAATCGGCTGGTGGGCGGCGGAGCGCGTCGCCCTCCACGTCGACCTTCGGGAGTACGCGGTCCAGCCAGCGGGGGAGGTACCAGGCGCGCCGGCCGAGCAGTGCCATCACCGCCGGTACGACGGTCATCCGGACCACGAACGCGTCGATCAGGACCGCGAGCGCGAGCCCGAAGCCCATCTCCCGGATCAGCGCCTGGTCGGACAGGACGAACCCGGAGAACACCGCGGTCATGATCACCGCCGCCGCGGTCACCACCCGCGCACCGTGCGCGAACCCGTTGGCCACCGCGGCCTGCGGGCCCGCGCCGTGGACGTGTTCCTCGCGCATCCGGGTGACCAGGAAGATCTGGTAGTCCATCGCCAGCCCGAACACCACTCCGATCAGGAAGATCGGCAGCATGCTGATCACCGGCCCGGTCTGCCCGGAGATCCCGAACACGCCGGCCAGCCAGCCCCATTGGAACACCGCGACCACCGCACCGAACGTTGCCGCCACGCTGAGCAGGAACCCGAGCGTCGCCTTCAACGGGATGAGCAGCGAACGGAACACCAGCATCAGCAGCAGGAACGCCAGCCCGACGACCAGGGTCAGGTACGGGACGAGTGCGCTGCCGAGCTTGTCCGAGATGTCGATGCTGATCGCGGTCGCGCCGGTCACCGCGACCTCGGCGCCGTCGGGGTTCGGCAGTGCGCGGATCGACTTCACCAGGTCGCTCGTCTGCGTCGTACTCGGACCGCTGTCCGGGATCACGGTCAGCAGCGCAGTGTTTCCGGCTGGGCTGAAGCGCGGTGGGGAGACCACCTTGACGTCGGGCAGGGTGCGGATGGCGGTTGCGGTGCTGGTGGCAGCGTTCTGTGGGTCGGGGGCTCCGCCGGCGTCGACGACGACGATCAGCGGGCCGTTGAAGCCGGGCCCGAAGCCCTCGGACAGCAGGTCGTACGCCTTGCGCTGGGTGGAGTCGGGCGCCGCGGTGCTGTCGTTGGGCAGGCCGAGTTCGAGATCGGTCGCCGGGACGGCCAGGATGCCGAGGCCGGCGACGGTGACGAGCAGTACCGCCAGCGGCCGCCGGGTCACGAACCGCACCCACCGGCGCCCCGCGGTCTCCCGTCCTCTCGACCGCCCGGCCGTCAGCTGGCCGAGTCGCCCGGAGAAGACCCGCGGCCCGGCGAAGCCGAGCAGGGCGGGCAGAAGGGTGAGGGCGATCCCGACCGCGATCACCACCGTGAACGCGGCCGCCAGGCCCATCTGGGTGAGGAACGGGATATCGACGACGAACAGCCCGGCCAGCGCGATCACCACGGTCAGTCCCGCGAACACCACCGCGGATCCGGCCGTACCGACCGCGCGCCCGGTCGCTTCCTCGGGTTCGAGGCCGGTACTCAGCTCGTGCCGGTACCGCGACATGATGAACAGCGCATAGTCGATCGACACCGCGAGTCCGATCATCAGCGCCAGGATCGACGTCCCGGAACCGATGTCGACGAACCCGCTGAGCGCCGTGATCGCGGTCACCCCGATGCCCACCCCGATGATTGCCGACAGCAACGGTAGGCCGGCCGCGACGAGCGAGCCGAAGGTGATCAGCAGGACGACCGCGGCCACTCCCAGGCCGATCACCTCGGTCAGGTGTTGTGCGCCACTCGGTTGCAGCGCCTCCCCGCCGTACTCGACAGTGAGACCGGATGCCCGCGCCGGTGCGATCGCGGCGTCCACCGCGTCCTTGGCCTCGGGCGTGACGTCGGCGGCGCGGACGGTGTACGTCACCTGGGCGTAGCCGGTACGGCCGTCCGGTGAGATCGCCTTCGCCGTGAACGGGTCGAGTACGTGGGCGACCTGTGGTGCGGTGGCGATCCGGGCCAGGGTCTGCTGCACCTGCGGGTTGCCGGCGAGCTGCTGGCCGGGTGGCGCCTGGAAGACGATCCGGGCGGTCGCGGAGTCAGCGCCGGCCTGCGGGAAGCGATCGTGCAGCAGGTCGGCGGCCCGCTGCGACTCGGTGCCGGGAATGGAGAAGCCGGCGGAGGTCGGGCCGGACAGGGCGACCGCGCCGGTGACGCCGGCCGCGAGCAGCCCGAGCCAGATCAGTACGACGAGCCGCCGTCTGCGAAAGGCGAACCGGCCGAGCCGGTAGAGGTACGTAGCCATGCTCTCGATGCTCCCGGCGCGGCACCGTCCTCCGCGTCGCCCGATCGCGGACATCCGCCCGTACCGCGATCGCCGTACCGGGCTACTGCGACTGCGGTATGCCTGGGCGGACCAGGCCGGTCTGGTACGCGAGCACGACGAGCTGGGCGCGGTCGCGGCAGTCGAGTTTCATCATCGCGCGGTTGACATGGGTCTTCGCGGTCGACGGGGACGGCACCAGCCGCTCGGCGATCTCGTCGTTGGACAGGCCGAGCGCGACCAGGCCGACGATCTCGCGTTCGCGCTCGGTGAGGACGTCGAGCACCGTGGGACCCGTCGTCCGGCCGGGGGTGGGCTCGGCCAGGAAGCGGTTGATCAGCCCGCGGACCGCTTTGGGCGAGAGCAGCGCGTCGCCGCGGGCGACCACCCGGATCGCGTCGATCAGTTCGGCAGGCTCGACGCTCTTGCCGAGGAAACCACTGGCGCCGGCGCGGATCGCCTCGAACACATACTCGTCCACCTCGAACGTGGTCAGTACCAGCACCTTCACGCCGGCCAGCGCCTCGTCCGCGGTGATCATCCGGGTCGCCGCGAGCCCGTCCAGCTCCGGCATCCGGATGTCCATCAGCACCACGTCGGCCCGCTCGCTCCGGGCCAGCTCGACCGCCTCCCGCCCGTTCGACGCCTCAGCGACGACCTCCAGATCGGGTGCCGAACTCACCAGCACCCGGAACCCGCTGCGGATCAGCGTCTGGTCGTCGGCCAGCAGTACCCGGATCGTCACCCATCACTCCCGTCTCCAAAGGCAACACAGCACGTACCGCGAACCCACCAGCCGGCTCCGGTCCAGTCGTCAACCGGCCGCCCACCGCAGCAACCCGCTCCCGCATGCCGACCAGCCCATGCCCGGCGCCCATGTGCTCGGCAGTCGGCTCATCACCTGTGTCTGTTACCTCGATCGTCAGCGCACTTGCGCCCCGGTCGATACAGACCCGGGCGGTTGCGCCTGGGGCGTGTTTGAGGACGTTGGTGAGGGACTCCTGAATGACGCGGTAGGCGGTTAGTTCTACGACGTCCGGCAGGGGTTCTAGGGACGCAGGGGGCGTCCACTGGACGTCTACGCCGGCCGCTGCGAAGGAGTCGATCAGAGCGCCCAGCTCGTGCAGCGACGGGGTCGGTGCGGTCGGCAGGGGAGAGCCGGAGCGGCGTAGCACCCCGAGGAGGACGGTGAGCTCTTGGAGTACGGTGCGGCCGCCTGATCGGACCAGGGCGAGGGCGCGTTCGGCCTCGTCCGGCTGCGAGCGCAGTACATGTGCTGCCACCCCGGACTGCACGTTCATCAGCGCGATGTGGTGCGCGATGACGTCGTGCAGCTCGTGGGCGATCCGCAGCCGTTCCTCGATCACCCGGCGCCGGGCTTCTTCGTCACGGGACTGCTCCGCGCGGGTCGCTCGTTCCTCCAACTCCTGGAGGTACGCGCGCCGGTACCGCACGGCCTCGCCGATCGCGCCCGAGAACAGCACGAAGAAGGTCAGGCCGAGGTTGTCGAGCACGTCCCCGCCGACGAACAACGCCTCGGCCGTCAGGGTGATCAAGGCGGCGGCGACGACCGCGATCGATCGGGTCGTCCGGTCCTTGCAGAGGACGACGGTGTAGGCCGCGACGCCCAGGTACATGACGATCGGGCTCTTGGCCTGCTCGGCGATCACGAAAGCGGTCGCGACCGCGGTGGTGATCGCCAGCACCAGCATCGGCGCGCGCCGCCTGAAGACGATCGCGACCGCACCCACGAGAGCCAGCACTACCGTCGTCCGGTCCAACTGGAGTCGCTCGCCCATGTGCCGGCCGCCCGGCACCGTCAGGTTGATCAGCAGGATCGCGAGGGCAAGTGCAAGGTCCAGCGCCAGCGGGTGCCGCCTGAAGACACGGCAGAACCTGATGAGCCGTTCCATGACTTCACAGTACGTGTTCGTCCAGCGGACCGCGTCGTCCTCCGGCCGTATCCCCGCCGTACCGCGATCGCGGTATCAGAGCAGCTCGGCCAAGGCGGTGATCGGATCGGCGGCTGCCAGCAGGCGGACGCCGCGCGGGAGCAGTACCAGCTGACCGCTGTAGGCCCGGCCGGCCACGGCGGCCCGTTGCCAGAGCAGGATCGTCTGAAGCGCGACAGCGTCGTACACGTGCCCGTCGGGGTCGCTCCACCGGGCCGATCCGTAGGTGGCTCGCAGGTGTTTGCGGACACGTCCCGAGGCGGTCTCTTTCCCGAGCTCGACTCCGGCGAACACGGGACCGAAGGCTGTTGCGGCCACGGCGACGGGATCGGCGTCGAGCATCGATTCGATGTCGGCGTTGTACGGCATCAGGCTGGGTCCTCGGAGGCTTGTACGGCGAGGTCGCGGAGCGCCTCGTACCGCGGGCGCATGGTTGCGACCCTGTCGACCTCTTCATCATCCGGTGTCAGGTGCTCACCGCCCGGCGACGGGGACAGGCCGAGTGCTACGGCCGCGGCGCCCCGGGCACCTACCTCCGCCTCCGCGCAGACCGTGGTCGGGCGGGCGAACGTCGCGGTGAGGCAGCGCCGCCACCACTCCGACGCGTCGATCCCGCCGCCGCCCAGCACTACGTCCAGCTGCCGGTCGAAGAGCGCGTCGAGCTGGCGTAGGCCACGGTCGATCTCCAGCGACGCGCCCTGCAGCGCGGCCGCGAGCAGATCGGCGGGGCTGTCGTCGAACGAGAGCCCGAAGTACACCCCGGAACCGCCCGGCACGTTCGCAGGCGGCCGGGTACCGGCCATGAACGGGATCGCGATCGCATGCGTCCCGCCGATCTCGACGCCGACCGGTTCGTCGGACTCCAGCCGCAGTACGCCGGTCAGCCAGGCGTGCAGGTTCCCGGCGGCGGAGAACGCCACCCCGGTCACCGCGCGCTTGTCGTCGACCCGGTACCGCCACAGCTCCCACGGCAGCTCCGGCGCGTTCTCGATCGGGTGCACGACCCGTACGGCGGCCGACGTACCGACCGTCACCGCTGCCGTGCCCGCGTCGTACCCGCCGGTGCCGACGTTCGACGCGGCGCCGTCACCGGTCGGGGGATGCACGGGTACGCCGACCAGCCCGGGCCAGCGGCGTTCGTACTCCTTGGACAACCTCCCGGTCCACCCGGTCGGCACGATCGGCGGCAGCCGGTCCGCGGTCACGCCCGCGATCGCCAGCGCCTCGCCGTCGTACGTACCGGTCGCGAGGTCGAGCGTCCCGGTCCCGGACGCGATCGACACGGACGTCACCCTCTCGCCGGTCAGCCGCTCCAGGACGAGATCGGGCAGACCCGCGAACGCCGCAGGCGAGTCCGACGCGAGCAGCCACGGGATCCGGCGCGTCCAGTACAGCCGGTGCAACCACGTCCCGGTCCGGGCATGGAACGCCTGCTCGTCGAACGATGTACCGAGATCGAGGTCCACCGAACGCGTGTCCGCCCAGGTGATCACCGGCGTCCGTGCCGCGCCCTTGTTGTCCAGGGCAACGATCGAGTGCCACTGCGAGGACAGCACGATCGAGCCGATGCCCTCCAGATGCCCGTTCTGCTCGAGCTCGTCGAGGCACCCGAGCAGGCCCTCGACGTACTCGTGCAGGTCGAGCGTCGCGGAGCCGTCGTGCCCGTACGCCGGGGAGATCTTGTGCCGGGCCAGCGCGCCCGGGATCGGCGACGCGTCCTCCTCGTGCAGAACAAGGGCGCGCGCGGACGACGTACCCAGATCGAGAGCGAGGACCCGTCCGTCAGTCTTCGTCATGCAGGGCCTTGAGGAAGTTCTGGGCCCAGACGTTCACGTCGTGCGCCGCGAGGTGCTTGCGCATCGCCTTCATCCGCCGGCCGAGCTGCCGTTCGTCGGTGTTCATCGCGTCGACAATCGTGTCCTTCATCCCGTTGATGTCGTGCGGGTTCACCAGGAACGCCTGCCGGAACTCGTCCGCCGCTCCGGCGAACTCACTCAGTACGAGCGCCCCGGTGTCGTCGTACCGCGTCGACACGTACTCCTTCGCCACCAGGTTCATACCGTCCCGCAACGGGGTCACGACCGCAACGTCCGCGGCCCGGAACAACGCCGCCATCTCGGTCCGGGAGTACGACGTGTGCAGGTAGTTGATCGCGGGCGTACCGATCCGGCCGTGCTCGCCGTTGATCCGGCCGACCAGCAGCTCGATCTCGTCCCGCAGCACCCGGTACTGCTCGACCCGCTCGCGGGACGGCGTCGCGACCTGGATGAACACTGCGTCGTCGACCGAGATCCGCTTCTCGTCGAGCAGTTCGCCGAACGCCCGCAGCCGCTGCCGGATGCCCTTGGTGTAGTCGAGCCGGTCCACACCGAGCAGGATGTGTGTCGGGTTGCCGACCTCCTCGCGCATCTCGGCCGCCCGGGCGGTGGTCTCCGGCTGCCGGGCCAGGTTCTCCAGCTCGTTCACGTCGATCGAGATCGGGAACGCCTTGGCCCGGACGATCCGGTCGTCCGGCAGATGGATCCGGTCGCCGCGGGTCCGCAGACCCATCCGGTTGCGGGCCAGCCGGGCGAAGTTCGACGCGGCACCGGGCCGCTGGAACCCGACCAGGTCGGCGCCCATCAGCCCGTCCAGGATCTGCCGCCGCCACGGCATCTGCGCGAACAGCTCGGTCGGCGGGAACGGGATGTGCAGGAAGAACCCGATCCGGACGTCGGGGCGCATCCGGCGCAGCATCGCCGGGACCAGCTGCAGCTGGTAGTCGTGCACCCAGACGTCGGCGTTGTCGGCGGCGGCTTCCGCGGCGGCCTCGGCGAACCGGCGGTTCACCGCGACGTACGACTCCCACCACTCGCGGTGGAACTCGGGCGCGACGATCACGTCGTGGTACAGCGGCCAGAGCGTGGCGTTGGAGAAACCCTCGTAGTACAGCTGGACGTCCTCGGCGCTGAGCATCACCGGCACCAGGTGCATGCCGTTGTCGTCGAAGGGATCCAGTTTCTCGTCGGGGCTGCCGGTCCAGCCGATCCAGGCGCCGTGGTGGCCCTGCATCACCGGTGCCAGCGCGGTCACGAGGCCGCCCGGGCTGCGCCGCCAGGCCGTGCTGCCGTCGGGCATCTCGATCCGGTCGACCGGCAGCCGGTTGGCCACCACTACGAAGGAACTCCTACCGTTCGGCAGTCCAGACATGATCAGCGTCATCCACTCAGGTCGTCGTCGTCACCGGGGTAGCGAACCCCGATCTGGCTCCGGGTCTCGTCGAGCAGTTCGAGAATCTCGAGCGTGCCGGCGTGGGGAAGAGCCGGAACCTCGATCAGTCCCTGGCGCAATGCACGCATTACCTCTGCTGCTTCATAGTGGTACCCACGGCCATGCGCGGGTACGTCGACACGCTCCGCTCCGGAGGCGGTCGTACGCACGTAGTACTCGGGGTGGTGGAACCGGTGCGGGAGCTGCAGGCTGCCGTCCGGGCCGCTGATCGACGCGACCCACGGGTTCTGCGAGCGCAGGCCGCAGGTCAGCGCGGCGACCGCGCCGGAGTCGTACCGCCAGGCCATCGCTACGTTCAGGTCGACGCCGTCGTCGTTCAGCGAACCGACTGCCTTCACCTCCGCCGGGCGGCCCAACGCCATGTAGGCCAGGGTCATCGGGTAGATGCCGCCGTCCATCAGCGAGCCTCCACCCAGCGCCGGGTCGAGCAGGCGAACCGGCAATGAAGGTTTGTGGAACGCGAAGTCCGCAACCACCTGCTGCGGCTCGCCGATCGCGCCACTGTGCAGATCCTTGAACAGGGCTTGAATCACCGGGTTCGTACGCATCCACATCGCCTCGGCGAACAGCGTCTTGTGTTCGGTGGCGACCGCGATCAGGTCACGGGCCTGCTTGGCGGTGAGCGTGACCGGCTTCTCGCACAGTACGGCGATACCGGCCTGCAGAGCGGACCGGGCGATCGCGTAGTGCTGCGGGTGCGGCGTACCGATGTAGATCGCGTCGACCGTGCCGGAGTCGATCAGCCGGCGGTAGTCGTCGTACGCGTGCGGGATCCCGAACTCGGCGGCGAACCGGTCGGCGCTGTCCTGCGAGCGGGACGCGACCGCGGTGGCGACGGCGTCCTCCGCGAGCAGCCCCAGGTCCTGCGTGAACTGCGTCGAGATGTTGCCGGTCGCAACGATTCCCCACCGGACGAGATCTATACCCACTGTCTGAACTCCGGGGTCGGGAACGGGCCGTCGGCAGCGATTCTCGCGGTTTCGAAGGCGTGAGCCAAGCGAATGAGCGTGACCTCACTTCGCGCCGTACCGCTGATCGTGAGCCCGACCGGCAGCCCGGAGACCATTCCTGACGGCACCGAGAGCAGCGGGTATCCGGCCAGGGCCGCGTGTGAGGAGGAGCTGCCCAGCACGTGGTCGCCGTTCACCAGGTCGATCGCCCAGGCCGGCGAGTACGACGGGCAGACCAGCGCGTCGAGCTGGTTGTCGCGGAGCAGGTTGTCGATCCCGTCCCGGCCGGCGCGGAGTGCGGTGAGGCGTGCGGCGACGTACGCGGGGGAGTCGAGGCCGTCCGTCTCTGCAGCACGCTCGAACAGTTCCTGCCCGAACCACTGCAGCTCCTGGTCTGCATGCTCCTTGTTGAACGCGATGAGGTCGTCCAGCGTGCGTGGACCGCCAGGAGCCCGGGTAGCGAGGTAGGCGGCCAGGTCGACCTTCAGCTCGTGTGAGAGCACCTGTAGCTGGTCCTCGTCACCACCTGGTGTCGGCAGCGAGAGGTGGTCCACCAACGTGGCCCCGCACTGGCTGAGCAGCTCCAGCGCCCTCTCGGTGACCTGGTCGAGCCCGTTCGAGTAGCCCCACAGAGGACCTCGCGGTACGCCGATGCGTACGTTGCTGAGGTCCGTGCCACGGCAGGCGTCCGTGTAGTCGGTCTGGTTGCCCGTGAGGACCGACAGCAGGGCAGCGGTCTGCTCGACCGTCTTGGTCATCGGCCCGGCGGTGTCCTGCGAGTGCGAGATCGGAACGATGCCCTGCTGCGGAACGAGGCCGACCGTGGGCTTCAGACCGACCACGCCGTTGAGCGCGGCGGGGCAGACGATCGAGCCGTTGGTCTCGGTACCGATCGCGTAGTCGGACAGGCCGGCGGCGACGGCTGCGCCCGAGCCGGACGAGGAGCCGCCGGGCGAGCGGTTCAGCGCGTACGGGTTCCGGGTGAGGCCGCCGTACGCGCTCCAGCCGGAGGAGGACGACGAGCCGCGGAAGTTCGCCCACTCGCTCAGGTTGGTCTTCCCGAGGACGACGCAGCCCGCCTCGCGCAGACGACGTACCAGCGGAGCGTCCCGTGGGGGCGGCGGCTGGTCGGCGAGCGCCAGCGAACCGGCCGTGGTCGGCAGGTCGGCCGTGTCGATATTGTCCTTGACCAGCACCGGTACGCCGTGCAGCGGGCCACGGACCTGCCCTTCCGCACGCTCCGTGTCGAGACGGGCGGCGTCGGTGAGTGCGGCGGGGTTCGGCGTGCAGACGGCGTTCACCGACCGGTCGACATCCCCGATCCGCCCCTGCAGCTCCGCCACCACCGCCACGCTGGAGTCGGTTGAGCTCACCCCAAAGATCCTGCCAGAGTTGGGGAGGTCCGGCTGCCGAGTCAGCGACACGCTTCGTGTCGGGTGGCGGTGAATGACATTGCTGTTGTTCAACACGTACAGTGGCAGGCGGACGGACGATCACCGACCGCACAGGAGTCAGCAGCAGATGGACAGCGCCAACGCCAGCTCTCCCGGCCCCGCCGAAGCTGCGCCGCCCGTTGTCGCGGGGCTCTCCGAACGCGACGGGCAGATCCTCGCCTTCGAGCGGCACTGGTGGAAGTACGCCGGCGCCAAGGAACAGGCGATCCGCGACCAGTTCCAGATGTCCGCGACCCGGTACTACCAGATCCTGAACGCGCTCATCGACCGGCCCGAGGCCCTCGCGCACGACCCGCTGCTGGTCAAGCGCCTGCGCCGCCTCCGCGCCGCCCGCCAGCGCGCCCGCTCCGCACGCCGCCTGGGCATCGAGGTCTGACCATGTTCCGCCGCCTCAGGGCGTGCCTTACTGCCCCACGTCCACGTGTGCCTCGGCAACGGGGCGAGCGAGGGCAGGTGCTGTCGTCCCTGGTCGCCGTGGGCGCGGTCGTGGCGATCGTGGCCGGGCTGCTCGTGCTGTTCGGCACCCGCGCGCACGACAGCAAGGCCGACGAGAAGCCGGCCGCGTCCGGTAAGTCCTCGGGCGGACCGTCGACGGCGGTGGCCAGCATTCCGCGGCCGTCCGAGAAACCGCCGACCCAGCCTGCGACCCAGCCCACGACGGCACCGTCGACAACCCAGCCGACCCAGTCCGCACAGCCCACCCAGCCGCCGGCGGCCACGACGCAGCCGACGCACGCAGTGACCGTCCCGGCCGAGGAGCGGCCCGCGATCGAGGTGTACAACAACACCGCGCGCAAGGGCCTCGCCGACGCGGTCGCGATCCGCGCCCGGCAGGCCGGCTGGATCGTGGCCGGCTCGCCGGACAACTGGCACGGCAAGGTCGCCGAGAGCACCGTGTACTACCCGTCGGGCATGCTCGACGCCGCCAACCAGCTCGCCCACGACCTCGGTGTCGGCCGGACCAAGGGCGCGCTGGACAACATGAAGAAGGATCGCCTGACCGTGATCCTGACCTCGGACTACGTGGGATGACGGCCGGATGAATGCTCCGGTCATCCGTACCGACGCCGGCCACCAGGGTTGGGAGGCGATCGTCTCCGACCCGGCCTCGGCGGTGATCTCGTCGGACTTCGACGGCGTACTGTCCCCGCTGGTCGAGGACCCGGCCCGGTCCCGCCCGGTCGACGGTGCGCTGGACGCGCTGGCCCGGCTGGCGAGGTCCGTGAACCAGGTCGCGATCGTCACCGGCCGGCCCGCACTGGTCGCCACCGAGCTGACCGGCGTCAGCGGCCACCCCGGCCTCGGGCGTCTCGTCGTACTCGGGCACTACGGCCTGGAGCGGTGGGACGCGGCCACCGGCAAGGTGACCAGCGAACCGGTGCCGCCCGGGGTCGCGACGGCCCGGGACCGGTTGCCGGGTCTGCTCCGCGAGGCCGGCCTACCGGATGCGTTCGTCGAGGACAAGGAGAGCTCGCTGGCCGTGCATACGCGGCGGCTGGACGACCCGGCCGGGGCGTTCGAGCTGTTGCGCGGCCCGTTGACCGCACTGGCCGCGGAGACCGAGCTGCGGCTGGAGCCCGGCAACCTCGTACTGGAACTGCGGCCGCCCGGGATCGACAAGGGCGTCGCGATCCGCGGCCTGCTCGCGTCGACCGGCGCCCGCTCGATCCTGTACGCCGGTGACGACCTGGGCGACCTGGCCGCGTTCCGCGCGATCGAGGCGGAGCGCGCCGCCGGGCGTCCGGCCGTACTGCTCGCGACCCGGTCCTCGAACGCGACCGAGCTGATCGACGCCGCCGACATCGTGGTCGACGACCCGAGCGGCGTGGTGACCGTCCTCACGGCCCTTTCGGACGCGATCGCAGCACGCTGAACGCCTGCGTCACGGTCTTCCCGATCGGCTGGATCGGGTGCTCGACGTACCCGCCGTCCTTCAGGTTCGCGAGCCGCTCGAACGGGTTCCGCGACGCCGGGTCCCCGGTCAGCAGGAACGAGATCAGTACGCCGACGACGTACAGCGGCAGCATCGGCAACCCGATCAGGCAGAAGTACTGCCACGAATGCCGCTCCTCGTGCCGCACCAGCTTCTCGTCGTCGAAGTACTCCCGCCCGTTCTTGCTCAGGATCACGTTCCCGATCGTGAACGCCCCCGCGACCGGAAACCCGAGCTTGTACCCGTTCGCGAAGAACAACCCCCGCGGCCCCCGGCTGAACTCAACCCGCCCCAGCGCCCCGACCAACGCCCCCGCTAGCGTAGACAGATTGAGAAAGTTCCCCACCAACTTCACCCACTGCCAGCCAGTCATGGGGTCAGTATCGAGCTGATGTCTCGATGTCGCAATTCTTAGGACACATCGGATACCATGTCCTAAGAATTAAGACATTGAGACATTGAGACATCGGAGCCTGATGACCATCTTCCGCACGCCGGAGCCGGACCTCGAGGATCAGCAGGTCCTCGAGCAGATCCACGCCTACCGCTCCGAGCTGGCCGACGTGCTCCGAGTGCCACGGCGCTGGGTCGGTGGGCTTCGGCGGAGCATGCTGGCCCGGGCGATTCAGGGCTCGAACAGCATCGAGGGATACGACGTCAAGCTCGACGACGCTGCCGCCGCTCTCGACGACGAAGAAGCGTTGAGCGCCGACGACCGTACGTTCGCCGAGATCCGCGGCTACCGTCAGGCCCTCGGCTACGTCCTTGCGATGGCTAAGGATCCGGACTTCCGGCTGGACGTGTCAGCCGTTCGGGGCATGCATTTCATGATGCTCAGCCACGACCTGTCCAAGAGCCCGGGCAGCTACCGGCAGGGCGTCGTGTACGTGCACGACGAGGCCAGCGGCGAGAACGTCTATGAAGGGCCGCCCGCGGAGGACGTGCCCGGCCTGGTGTCCGAGCTGACCGACGACCTGATGGCCGGGGGTACCGCGGACTCGTTGGTGCAGGCCGCGATGGCGCACTTGAACCTGGTGATGATCCACCCGTTCCGCGACGGGAACGGCCGGATGGCGCGAGCGTTGCAGACGCTTGTCCTGTCCCGAGGTGGGATCGGAGAGCCGGCGTTCTCCAGCATCGAGGAGTGGCTGGGCAGCAACACCGAGGAGTACTACGCCGTGCTCGCGGCCACCGGTGCCGGCGCCTGGCGCCCGGAGCGATCGGCCGACCTGTGGGTTAAGTTCAACCTCCGGGCGCATCACATCCAGGCGCAGACGGTTCGGCGGCGGTATCGCGAAGCCGGCAAGCTCTGGCAGGCGTTCGACGAGCTGATCGAGCAGCACGGTTTGGCCGAGCGCGTCGCCGATGAGCTCTTCGACGCCTCGCTGGGATTCCGGATGCGTCGGGCAACCTACGTACGGCGTGCGGGGATCGAGGAGCGGACCGCCACCCGTGATCTGGCGCGCCTGACCGAGCTCGGGCTGTTGCGTCCGGTCGGTGAGACCAAGGGCCGGCATTACGTGATGGGCCAGGCGCTGGCGGACGTCGTACAGACGGTGCTCTCGAGCCGCGACGCGATCGTCGATCCCTACCCCTGGATGCGCGAGCGTTTGGCGTCGGCGCCGAGACCGGCGCGGTAGTTGTCGGTCGGGTGAGTAAGACTTGGCGGGTGAGTTCGGTGGTGCGGGTCTGGCGGGCTGGGCGGGTGGTGGATCCGCATTCGGTGATCGGTGGGTTGCGGAAGGGGCCCGGGGATCCGGCGTACGTGTTCGACGCGGGGCGGCGGACCGTGTGGCGGGCGACCCGGACGCCGGACGGGCCGGTGCTGTTGCGGTTGACGCCGTACGCCGGGGCCGTCGAGGCGGAGGCGTGGGGGCCGGGGGCCGAGTGGGCGCTGGACGGCGTACCGGAGCTGCTCGGGGAGCGGGACAGCTGGGACGGGTTCGAGCCGCTGCCGGAGCATCGGGTACTGGTGGACGCGGCGCGGCGCTTCCCGCATCTCCGGGTGCCGCGGTCGCGGGCTGTGTTCGAGGCGATGGCGGCCGCGGGGATCGAGCAGGTGGTGACCGGTAAGGAGGCGTTCCGCGCGTGGCGGTTGCTGCTGCGTGAGTACGGCGAACCCGCGCCGGGGCCTGGCCGGCAGGGCGACCGGGTGATGATGGTGCCGCCGTCGCCGGAGGAGTGGCGGCTGATCCCGTCGTGGCAGTTCCTGCGGGCGGGAGTCGAGAACCGGCGGTCGCGGGTGGTGCTGACGGCGGCGTCCCGGGCGCGCGCGTTGGAGCGGACGCTCGAGCTGACCGACGGTGCGGAGATCGAGCGGCGGCTGCGGTCGCTGCCCGGTGTGGGCGTGTGGACGGCGGCCGAAGTACGTCAGCGGGCGCACGGTGACGCGGACGCGTTCTCGTTCGCGGACTACCACGTGTCACGGAACGTGTCGTACGCGCTGATCGGCGAGGAGCTGGACGACGACGGCACCGCCGAGCTGATCGAGCCGTACCGCGGCCACCGTTTCCGCGTCCAGCGCCTGATCGAACTCGCCGGCATCGGCCACCCCCGCTTCGGCCCGCGCAAATCGCTGCCGACCCACACCCCGGGAGCCACCCACCGGCTCTGAGATCGCGCGTCTCGGATGGTGGGATCACGGGACACAATATGGACCCGATTGGGTAATCTCGGGGGAGCTCATCCAGAGGGATTGAGGGAAACGGCCCGTTGACGTCCCGGCAACCCTCCCCGCCGTAGGCCCGTCCGGGCCGACAGCGAGGGACCGGTGCCAAATCCGTCCCGCGCCGAGATCCGGCGACCGGGGAAGATGAGGAGGGAACCTCACTCATGAGCCAGAGCGCCCACACCATCCGTGAAGGTGCCTTCGGCAACGGTACGCACCTCAGCTGCCGCGCCTGTGGTGCGAAGTCGCCGCTGGGTCCGTTCTACGCCTGTATGGAGTGCTTCGGTCCGCTGGAGGTCGGGTACGACTACCCGACGATCACCCGCGAACAGATCGAGGCCGGCCCGAAGAACATCTGGCGGTACCAGCCGCTGCTGCCCGTCCCCGTCGACGTGGCGAGCTTCCCGAACACCGAGCCCGGCTACACCCGGCTCGTCGACGCACAGAACCTGGCCCGCGAGCTCGGCCTGCGCAAGCTGTGGGTGAAGGACGACTCCGGCAACCCGACGCACTCGTTCAAGGACCGGGTGGTCGCTTCAGCTTTGAGCGCGACCCGCGAGCTCGGCATGAAGGTCTTCGCCTGCCCCTCCACCGGTAACCTGGCCAACGCGGTCGCCGCAGCCGCCGCTCGCGCCGGTATCCGCTCGGTCGTGTTCATCCCGTACGACCTCGAGCGCCCGAAGGTGATCACCACCGCCGTGTACGGCGGCACCCTGGTCGCCGTCGAGGGCAACTACGACGACGTGAACAAGCTCGCGTCCGAGATCGCCGGTGAGGAGGAGGGCTGGGCGTTCGTCAACGTCAACGTCCGGCCGTACTACTCCGAGGGCTCCAAGACGCTCGCGTTCGAGATCGCCGAGCAGCTCGGGTGGCGGCTGCCGGAGCAGATCGTCGTACCGGTCGCGTCCGGGTCGCAGCTGACCAAGATCGACAAGGGCTTCACCGAGCTCGGCAAGCTCGGGCTCGTCGACGCCACCGATTACAAGGTGTACGGCGCGCAGGCGACCGGCTGCTCCCCGGTGGCGCAGGCGTTCCGGGACGGGCACGACGTGGTGAAGCCGGTGAAGCCGGACACCATCGCGAAGTCGCTCGCGATCGGCAACCCGGCCGACGGGCCGTACGTGCTGGACGTGGCCCGCCGTACCAACGGCGCCATCGAGGACGTCTCCGACGAAGAGGTCGTCGAGGGCATCCAGTTGCTGGCGCGGACCGAGGGCATCTTCGCCGAGACCGCCGGCGGGGTGACCGTCGCGACGCTGAAGAAGCTGATCGCGACCGGGCAGCTCGATCCCGACGCCGAGACCGTGATCATCAACTCCGGCGACGGGCTGAAGACGCTCGACGCCGTGGCCGACCGGGTCGGCCCCAAGGTGACCATCCCCGCGTCGTACGACGCCTTCGTGAAGGCAGGCCTGCAGTGAGTGTGAGCGTTCGGGTCCCGACCATCCTGCGGCCCTACACCCAGGGGGTGTCCGAGGTGTCCGCCGAGGGCGCGACGCTGACCGAGGTACTCGACTCGCTGGACGCGTCGTACCCGGGCATCAAGGGTCGCGTACTGGACGACTCGGGCGAGCTGCGCCGGTTCGTGAACGTGTACGTCGACGACGACGACGTCCGCTTCGCCGACGGCCTCCAGACCGCGATCAAGGACGGCGGCCAGGTCTCCATCATCCCCGCAGTCGCCGGCGGCTGATTCTCCCCCGGTTCCGGGCGTACTCCGTCCGGAACCGGGGCTATCGTCACCGCTATGGCGACGAAATGGACCCTCGGCGGAGACGCCGCCGACCCGCAGCGCCTGGCAGAGTTCTGGGCTGCCGCGCTCGGCTACATCCTGGAACCCGGGTACGACTATCCGGACGGGGCATCGATCGTGGATCCCGAGGACGTCGGGCCTGCGATCGGGTTCCTCCGCGTCCCCGAACCCAAGACCTCGAAGAACCGGTTCCACATCGACATCCGCGTCGCCGGTTCGGATCAGCACGATGCCGCCGCGATCGAACGCATGCGTACCAAGGCGGCTGAGCTCGTGACCCTGGGAGCCGTTCAGGTCCGCGAGGAGTTCTGGGCTCCCGGAGTACTCGCGAACGTCATCATGCTCGATCCCGAGGGCAACGAGTTCTGCGTGGGCTGATTAAGTTCTACGCATGCGTGCTGTGGTGATCGAGGAGTACGGCGTACTGCCTGAGGTTCGTGAGGTGGCGGAGCCTGTGGTGGCGGCCGGGGCGGTCGTACTGAAGGTCGAGGCGACCGGGTTGTGCCGGAGTGACTGGCACGGGTGGATGGGGCACGACTCGGACATCGTGTTGCCGCATGTGCCTGGGCATGAGCTGGCGGGGACGATCGCCGCGGTCGGCGCCGGGGTGTCCGGTTGGGCGGTCGGCGATCGGGTGACGACGCCGTTCATCTGTGCGTGCGGCAAGTGCGAGCAGTGCCTGGAGGGCAACCAGCAGGTCTGCCCGAACCAGCTCCAGCCCGGCTTCAACTACTGGGGCTCCTTCGCCGAGTACGTCGCCGTACCGTACGCCGAGGTGAACCTGGTCCGACTCCCCGACGAGATGGACTTCGCGACCGCCGCGGGCCTGGGCTGCCGTTTCGCCACGTCCTTCCGCGCCGTCCACCAAGTAGCCCAAGTACAGCCCGGAGAACGAGTAGCCATCTTCGGCTGCGGCGGCGTCGGCCTGTCCGCGGTGATGATCGCCTCAGCGTTGGGTGCCGAAGTAACAGCCATCGACACCAACCCAGAAGCGCTCGCACTGGCCCGGACCTACGGCGCGATCCACACAGTTCAGGCTCCTGCTCTGGAGTTGCGCGATGCTCACGTGACCATCGACGCGCTCGGCTCCAGCGACATCGTGCAGCAGGCGTTGCGCGCGCTCCGGCCGCGCGGCCGCCACGTCCAGGTCGGCCTGCTGCCGTCCGGCGTGAACCTCGATATGGGTCGGTTGATCGGCCAGGAGCTGTCGTGGCTGGGCAGTCACGGCATGCCCGCCCACGCCTACCCGGAGATGCTCGAACTAGTTGCCACCGGCAACCTCAACCCGCACGAGTTGATCACCCGCACCATCACCCTCGACCAAACCCCAGCCGCTCTCGCAGCCCTCTCCAACGGCACTCGAGCAGGAGTCACAGTCATCACGCCGTAGCTCTGGACCATGTCAGCCCGTAGGTGCGACGTTCGGATCCCGACCGAGGAGGATCCGATGCCCGAGACGCAATTCGAGCTGAGGGACGTCTGCTTCGCCACCCCGAACGGCATCGACCTTTGCCTCGATGTCCTCGGCCCCACGCCGATGCCGGCCGCACCGCTTCCCGTCGTCGTACGCATCGACGGCTGCCCAGGCTGGGGACCCGGCGATCGCTCAGCCGCACTGCTGCCGTTCGCGAACCCCGTACTCGCCCGGGCCGGCTTCCTGACAGTCGCGATCTCGGTCCGCCACACCGGGCAGGCGATCTTCCCCGCGCAACGACGATCAGTGGGCCGAGTGACCTCCTGCACCCTGGAGGCGAGATGCGCAACGACCGGCCCTCGCCGGTGACCGCGCGGAGACCCTCACCCCGTAGCTACAGCCTGATCAGGTAGACCGTGGGTGGGCGGCCGGTGCGGCCGTGTTGTTGGGTGCCGGTGGGGGCGGCCAGGCCGGCTCGTTCCAGGCGTTTCAGCACGCGGCGGGCGGTGCGGAGTTGGACGGCCAGGTGGTCGGCGACGTCCTGGGTGGTGAGGCCGTCGGGGAGGGTGGCGGTGAGTTCTCGGATCCGGGAGAGGGTCTGCGTGTTCAGGCCGACCCGGCGCGCCAGCAAAGGAAGGCTTTCAGGGCCGCGGACGCTCACCGGCTGCTCGCCGCTCGGCTCGATCACGATCTCGACGTCGTCGGACATCGACACCACCCCGGCGACGGTACCGATCGACGCGGCGCGTCCCACCGCCCGGCGGGCGAGAGCCTCTGCTTCGGCCGCCGTACGTCCGACGCCGAACCCCACGTACGCCGTACTGTGCCGCGCCGCGAGGTGATCCAGCAACGGCATCCGCGAGAACTGCTCCGTCGCCTGCTCCAGCAAACCGCGCGTGGTGACGACCAGATGCCGCCCGTCGGGCAGCGCCGCCAGGCTGCCGCCTAGCGTGATGAGCTCGGCCGCGAGCGCGTCGTCCGGCTCCGGCAGATCGATGACGCCGAGCGCGACCTGCGCGTCGCCGACGTGCTGCCCGGTGGTCGTCAGTACGAGCGCCTGCAGCGTCGAGCGGATCGAGTACCGCGACGGGGCGAGCCGGACCGAGGGCATCTCGTTCTCGATCAGGTGGAACGCGGACCCGAGGCAGCTGATCGCGACCTTCGTGTCGTGCTTCGCGCGCGCGGTCCGGTGGAACGCGACGATGTCGTCCGACGTCAGCCCGGGCCGGTACGGCAGCACGTGGATCCGGTCCGTCGGCAGCTTCGCCTCGATCAGGGTCTCGAGTACTTCGGACCGCCGGAGCGTGTCGATCGAGAACTGGGTGACGTTGTGCCCGAGCCGGAGCAGTTCGACCAGTGCGCGCAGCAGCGTCGCCCCGTCGTACGAGACGTACATCGCCGGCCGGTCGATCGCGCCGGCCTCGGTGGCGATCGTGTACGGGACGACGCCGGTGAACAGGAAGGCGTCTACGTCGCCGTGGGCCTGCCGGACCAGGTCAACGGCCTCGGTCTCGTGCCGGTAGGGGAGCGCGGCGAGCGTGGTACCGCTGGGGGCACCGACCGCGGTCACCCGCTGGACCAGGTCCTCAGGCCCGACGACCCCGACGCAGATCCCCACGGCAGCCTCCGACGACTTCTGGTCCGGCCCTCAAGTCCCGTCATGACGCAGAATAGCGCAGGGTAGGCCCGAGATCTTGACGTCCCGGCCTTGCTCTCCTACTTTCGGTCAGGACCACAATTGCCGCCACCGCTGAACTGTGGTCCTGGGAGCGCAGGTGTGGTGGAGCGTGGGAGGGAGCGCGCCACCTCACTGCCCGTGGAGTTGCTCCAGGCAGCGGATGACCAGCTCCCGCTCGCCGGGCGGGAGGTCCGGGCCGTACGGATCGTGCGCGGCCGCGGCCGGTACCAGCCCTTCCCACTCGGCCGCCCAGAGCATCCGCTGTACGTAGCCCTCGATCGGCGCGTAGAACGTCGCCGCCGCGAACCGGTCCAGCCGCTCCGACGCGGCCAGGAACTCCGAGTGGTCGCCGGCCGTCCAAGCCCGCAGTACGGCGGCCGACAGCTCGACCTGGGCCGACGCGATCCCGACGAGTGCGGTGTCGGCGCCCCACATGAACGACGGGCCGTACATCCGGTCCTCGCCGGTGATCAGCAGCTTCCCGGTACCGCGGCCGGCCCAGATCGCGTCCTGGCAGCCGATCGCCCGGTCCAGCGTCGCGGTCTTCACACCGAGCATCGCGTCCAGCGACAGCAGGTCCCGGATCAGCTCAGGCGGGTACGGGTACCCGCCGGCCGCGCCGTGCAGGTGGAAGCCGACCAGCGGCAGCCCGCTCTCCGCCGCCACCCGCTCGTGCAGCGCCACCGCCTGCGCGTGCCCGTCCGCGACCTCGTTGAACGCGGCCAGCGGATACACCATCGCCGCGTCGGCCCCACCCGCCGCGGCGGCCCGCGCCATCTCGACCGTCGCGTCTGCCGCCTCCTCCAGCGTCGTCGCCTGCGCGGACTTCGGTACGCCGACACCGGCCACGATCGGTACGTCGGTCGACGCGCGCCACGTCTCCAGTACTTTCGCGCGGTCGCCCGGCGACAGGTAGAGCCCGCGTCCGGTGTGCGCCCACACCGCGACGCCGCCGATCGCGTGCCGGGTCAGCGTCACGGCGTACGCGGACAAGGCGTCGTACGCGATCAGGCCGTCGGAGTCCATCGGGGTGACGACCGCGGGGAGCAGCGTGCCGCGGAGCCGTTCTACCAGCGGATGCATCGCATGACCTCTCAGATGTCGTGGCCGAGACCGGGGCGCTTCGGTACGTCGATCCAGCCGTCGCAATCGGCGAAAACGGTCGGGGCCAGCGGGTCCTCGTCGACCATCAGCGGGCCGACCAGATCGGCCGCGACGGTCGCGCCCGGAACGGCCGCGGCCAGGTGGACGGCGGCCAGCGTGGCCACGCCCAGTTCCGGCATCGAGCCTACCTTCACCGCGAGCCCGGCGGCCTCCGCGACGGCGGCGATCTGCAGCGCGCGGTGCAGACCGCCGACCTTCAGGATCTTGATGTTCAGTACGTCGGCGGCGCCGCGGCGGGCGATCTCCAGCGCGTCGTGCAGCGAGTGCATGCTCTCGTCGACCATCACGCGGATGTCGAGGCGGTCGCGGAGCCGGACCAGGCCGGCCAGGTCCCAGCGGGGGAGCGGCTGCTCGAGCAGGTTGAGGCCCGCGGCGCTCATCTTCGCGAGGTACGGAAGGGCGGTCGTGGCGTCGTACCCCTCGTTGGCGTCCAGGCACAGCTCGGCGTCGGCGGGGATCGCGGCGCGGACCGCGCGGATCAGTTCGAGGTCCTTCGCCGGGTCCGGGCCGCCCTTGACCTTCAGGTGCCGGAATCCGCGGCCGGCGTACTCGGCGGCTTCGGCGGCCATCTCGTCGAGCGTGCCGAGGCCGACGACCCACGTGGTCTGCACCCGCTCGCGGACGCTACCGCCGAGCAGGGCGTGCACCGGCCAGCCGCTGATCCGCCCAGCGAGGTCGAACAGCGCGATGTCGAGGCCTGCCTTGGCGACCTGCTGGCCGCGCAGTACGCCGTCCATCACGACATGTGCGCCGGCCCGGTCGAGCGGGTCGCGGCCGACCAGGGCCGGGGCGAGGTACTCCTCGATCGCGGCCTGGACACCGGCCAGCGTCTCACCCGTGTACGCCGTCATCGGGGACGTCTCGCCGATCCCGACCGCGCCGTCCGCGGTGTGCACCTCGACGACCAGGCTGATCAGCTCGTTGCTGACCCCACTGCTGATCCGGAACGGCCGCCGGTACCGCGCGCTGACGACCCGGGTCTTGATCGCGCTGATCGGCGCTGCTGCTCCCCCGTCCGGCAATCCGGCCGGCACTGCTGCAAGACTCATGACCGGCTCCTAGCATTCGGCGCGAAAAGCATTTACGGTCAAGACCGTAAATACCCCGAGCGCTCTCTGTCAACGGAAGGTGGCACCCCCGATGCGGCTGGGTCTGTATCTGAACCTCTACGGCACCCCGGACGAGCGCCCGCAACTCGCGGACGCGGTCGAACAGGCGAAGCTGGCCGAGCAGGCCGGGTTCGAGTGGGTGGTGCTCGGCGAACGGCACCTGCACCGGCCCGGGTACCACGAGATCCTCACGTCGATGACCTGGCTGGCCGCGCACACCTCGCGGATCGGGATCGCGACGGCGGGCATCGTGGCGCCGCTGTACGACCCGGTGGTGCTGGCGGAGACGCTGGCGCATATCGACGTACTGTCCGGGGGCCGGCTGACGGCGGGGTTCGTACTGGGCTACCGGCCGGAGGAGTTCGCGCTGTACGGCGTGACCCAGTCGGAGCGCGTCGCGCGGTTCGAGGAGGGGCTGGAGATCCTCACGCGGTTGTGGACGTCGGACGAGGTGACGTACGACGGAAAGTTCACGTCGATCCAGGAGGCGTACCTCTCGCCGCGACCGGTGCAGTCGCCGCGGCCGCGGATCTGGAACGGCGGCCGGGTGTCCGCCGTACTGGAACGGACGGCGCGGATGTGCGACGGGTGGACGACGTCCTTCAACGAACTGGACGCCGACCTGCCGGACAAGATCGCCGAGTACCGGTCGTACCCCCAAGGCCCTGACTCGCTGGGCCACGAGGTGATCCTGTGCCGCGAAGGCTACTGCGCCGACACGTCCCAGCAGGCCCGCGCAGCCCTCGAGGAGCCCCTCTGCGACCTGTACGACGCCTACACCGGCTGGAAACGTACGTCGACAGACGTGTCCCGCTACACCCAGGGCTGGGACGACATCACCGCCCGCAGCCTGATCGGCTCAAGGTCCGAGTGCGCCGAGCGGCTCGCCCACTACGAACAAATGGGTGCCGACGGCATCATCCTCCGCATCCAACCCCCCGGCATGTCCCAAGCTGACACCCTCCGCGCGATCGAAGCGTTCGGCGAGCTACGCCTTCAGGCCTGACATGGTGATGCTGTCGGTCAGGTAGCGCTGGAGGAGGCCGAAGACCAGGAGGCTGGGGACTACGGTGATGGTGGCGCCGGCCATGACCTGGTTGATGGGGACGGCTTGGCCTTGGAGGGTGGCCAGGCCGACGGTGAGGGTTTGCATCTTGCCGGACTGGCCGATGATCAGCGGCCAGAGGAAGTCGTTCCAGTGCCAGAGGAAGACGAAGATGCCGAGCGTCGCCAGGACCGGGCGGATCAGCGGGAGGACGATCATCGTGAAGATGCGCCACTCGCCGGCGCCGTCGATCTCGGCGGCTTCGAAGAGTTCGTCGGGCAGTTGCCTGATGAACTGGCGCATCAGGAAGACCGCCTGCGAGTTGGCCAGCGTAGGCACGATCAGGCCCCAGTAGCTGTCCACCCAGTTCAGGTTCGCGATCAGGATGTACGACGGGATCAGCGTCGCCTGGAACGGGACCATCAGCGTCGCCAGAAACGCCCAGAACATGATCTCCCGGCCAGGGAACCTCTTCTTCGCGAAGGCATAGCCTGCCATCGACGCGAACAGCAGTACGCAGACCACCGACACGAGTGAGTAGAGCAGCGAGTTGACCGTCCACCGCGGGATGTCCGAGCTGCTCAGGACATTCCGGAAGTTCTCGAGCGTGAAATGCGCGGGGTTCAGCGCACCGGGGAACGTCTGCCCGCTCGGTGGGGCGAACGCGACCAGCACCATCGCCGCGAACGGGACGATGGTGACGATCGCCGTCAGCGTCAGCAGAGTCGGCAAGGTGAGCCGGGCCGTCGTACGGCGACCAGCGGGCCGTGCCTCGACGACCGGGCGGGCCTCGAGTACCTGGGTCATCTAGTCGTCCCTCCCCACGAGCCGGCGCTGTACGAGCGAGACGATCAGCACGATCAGGAACAGCACCAGACCGATCGCGCTGGCGTAGCCGAAGTCGAAGTACTTGAAACCGCTGTCGTAGAGGAAGTACACGAGCGAGTAGCTGGACCGGACCGGCCCGCCGCCCGTCATCACGTACATCGCGTCGAAGACCTGGAAGGCGCCGATGGTCTCGATCACCAGTACGAAGAACAGCACCGGCCGCAGCTGGGGCAAGGTGATGTACCGGAACCGTTGCCAGCTGCCGGCGCCGTCGATCATCGCGGCCTCGAGGTACGACTTCGGTACCGCCTGGAGGCCCGCGAGCAGGATCAGCATCGAGTACCCGAAACCCTTCCAGGCCGAGGTCACCGCGATCGACGGCAGCACGGTGCTCGCACGGCTGAGGAAGTCGATCGGGCCGACGCCGAACCAGCCGAGGATCGAGTTCAGCAGGCCGTCCTGGACGTCGTAGATCCATTTCCAGATCACGGCGGCCAGCACGATGCTGGTGACGTACGGCAGGAAGAACACGCCGCGGAAGAACCCGCGGTTCCACACCACTCGGTGCAGGAGTACGGCGGTGCCGAGCGAGAGTAGGACTGTCAGCGGTACGAAAATCAGCGTGTACGTCAGCGTGACCACGAGCGCGTCGCCGAACATGCTGTCCGACAACAGCCGCTTGTAGTTGTCGAGGGCAATGAACTCCCACCTCCCGCTGATCCGGTAGTCGGTCAACGAGAGCAGGAGGGCGCCGATCACCGGCAGAAACCGGAAGGCCAAGAACAGAACCAGCATGGGTGCGACGAAGAGCAGGCCGACCCATGGGCGTTCGAGCGCGCCGCGCCGCCCTGCGGGCGACGCGGCGCGGGAAAAGAGGCGGGGCCGACCCGGCTGGTGAGCCGGGCCGGCGGCGGGTCCCGCCCGACCCGCCGCCGGGGTTGGCCGGTTGGCCTCGGTCAACGTTGCCTCGAGAGCAGGTCGTTGGCCTGCTTGGCGGCGTCGTTCAGGGCATCTTGCGGCTGCTTCTTACCGGTCAGCACGGCCTGGATGTCGGTGCTGAGGAGCGACATGATCTGCCGCGCGGCCGGGTTCGGGTCGCCCGGTACGGCGTACTGCAGGGCGGCGGCGAACTTCGGGGCGTTCGGGTCCGCGAGCTCGGACTTCGCGTCGGCGCGCGGCGAGTAGGTCCCGGACGCCTTGGCCAGCCCGTCGAGCTGGGCCGGCTGCAACATGAAGGTCAGGAACTTCTTCGCGCCGTCGATGTTCGCCGACGCCGCGTTCACCACCAGACCACCCGGCAGCCCCAGCGCCGCCTGCTTCTCGTCCTTGAGCGGCATCCCGATCTCGACGTTCGAGGCGCCCCAGGTCTTGGCGACCGTAGTGGCGTCGGCGAGCACGGCGCTGAACGACATCGCGACCTTGCCCTTGCCGAACGGCGAGTCGGCGGCCACGTTGCCCGCCGTCAGCGCGGTCTTCGGGATCGCGTCCTCGTCCCAGAGCGTCTTCAGGAACGTCAGCGCCTTCACGCCCGGGGCCTGGTTGAACGCGACGCTCTTGCCGTCGTCGGCGAACACCTGCCCGCCGGCCTGCCACAGCAGCGGGTAGAAGTTCAGGTTCAGCGTCGCCTCCGGCGAGGCCGAGTAGTCCAGCGTCTGGAACCCGGCGGCCTTCAGCTTCGGTGCCGCGGCCTTGACGTCGTCCCAGGTCTCCGGCGGCTTGGCGATCCCGGCCTTGGCCAGCACCGTCTTGTTGTACATCGTCGTGGTGACGGTGTGGTAGATCGGTGCGCCGTAGATCTTGCCCTGCACGGTCAGGCCGGAGATGGCCGACGGCAGGAACTGGTCCTTCAGCGGGCCGACCACGTCGTCGACCGGCTGCAGGCTGCCGTTCGCGACGTACTGCGGGATCTGGTCCGGGATCATCGGCAGCACGTCCGGGCCCTTCTTGCCGGAGAACGCGGCCGCGAGTTTCTGGTCGCGGTCGGTCCAGGGCTGCTGCTCGATCTTCAGGTCGATGTTCGAGTTGGCTGCCTCGAAGTCGGTCTCGACCTTCTTCCAGTACGTGTCGTTGGCCGCCTTGTCGGCGATCACCGGGTACATCCAGAGCGTGAGGCTCTTCTTGCCCCCGCTGTTGCCGCTGTCACTGCCGCCGCAGGAACTGAGCGCTGCGGCGAGCACGAGCGCCGTGAGTGGTGCCGCGATGCGGCGGACGGTGAGTTTCATCGTACCCCCAGGTGTCCGGAAGTCAGGGCCGGAATGAGTTGAACCGAATAACGGTCAGGACCGAAAGTAACCGGGGCGAATTTCGGCTGTCAACGGCTGATATCAATCCGGAACAGCTCGGGTCCCTTCGTCATCAGCAGTTGGTGATCTCCACGGACGCCGAGCCGGGAATGGGCGTGCTCGACGAACAGCGCCGGGACCGATTTCGCCCCGGGCTCGATCCGATAGATCTTGTTCAGGTCGATACTCACGTAAACCGCCTCCGAGGTCGCGACGATATCGCCGCTGGAGGTCGTGGTGCCGAGCGTGAAGGACCGCTTCAGCTTGCCGTTGTCCGGGGAGAGCGCGAACACGGTCTTGCCGGCCACGCCCCAGAGCAGGCCGTCCGGCCCGATCGTCACGGACGAGACCGTTGCCGCACCCGGCACCGGCACGGTCTCCCACAGCTTCTTCTTGTTGGCGACGTCCCAGGCGAATACTGTGCCCGCCGTGCGGGTCGGTGGCGTCGTGACCAGGCCGCCGGCGATCGACGTACCGCCGTACACGATGCCGCAGTGGGCGGTGAGGCCGTACACGGACTCGTCCTGGACCACGTTGCGGTACTTCTCGCTCGCCCCGGTCTTCGGGTCGTAGATGACCAGCGCGCCGCCGAGCCGGTCACCGTCGGGCACCGTACCCACCGCGATCTTGCCGTCCACCTCGACCAGCGTCCGGGCGCGGGTCTGGAAGATGTCCGGTTTCAGGTTGAGCAGCTGCACCGGGTTGTCCGGCGTCCCGGGCGGTCCGGGGGAGTACTCCGGGCTGCTCCACGGCTGCGTGGGGTCGTACGAGTAGAGGCGGGCCTCCGGGTACGCGCCGACGTACACCTTGCCGTCGGAACCCTCCATCAGCGCCTCGACCTGCGAGAACCGGTTGAACTTGGCCTCCCCGGTGTCCGGGTTGACGACGGACACACCCCCGTTCAGGAAGCCGCCGGCGTAGATGCTGTTCTTCCCGCCGGCCACGGCCAGGATCTGGATCGGCTCCCGCCGGACCTTGGTCTGGAAGATCTCGGACTTGCCGGTCTGCGGGTTGTACCGGAACTCCTCGCCGCGCCAGAGCGTGCCGACCACGCTGGTTCCCGGATAGTCGGGCAGGTTCAGGTCGGCGTACCCGATCGCGCGGGCGTTCTGGATCCGGCCGGTGAACGTCAGGCCGGTACCGGTGAGCGTCTTCGTCGCCGGGTCGTACTTCTTCAGCTCGCTCGCCTGGATCATGTAGATCGCACCGTTCGCGCCGATCGGCGAGATGTCCAGGCCGTGCTCGTTCGGGATCGTGTCGACCCAGGTCCGCGACGCGATGTCCCAGACGTACAGCGGGCCGGGGAACGCGGTGCTGACCCGGGTGTACATCCGGCCGCCGCGGACGTTCAGGTCGTAGACGACCTGGTTCTTCGGGTCGCCCATCCCGGGCGGCGCCGGGATCTCGGTGACCGCACCGGTGGTCACGTCGACCTCGGAGAAGTAGGCGTCCGGCTCGGAGCCGGTGTAGAGCTTGCCGTTCCAGTAGTCGATGCTCTTCACGTACCCCTGGCCGGCCTTGATCGTGCCGTAGTCGCGGACCGCGCCGGTCGCGTGGTCGTACCGGAACACCTTGCCGTGCGGGTAGGTACCGCCGTACACGTTGCCCTGCTCGTCGACGGTGATCCGCAGGATGAAAGTCTCGCCGGCGAGCGGCTGTCCGAGGTCCTCCACGGTCGTCGCGCCGGGCTTCAGCCGGTACAGGTGGCCGTTGTAATAGGTGCCCGCGTAGATCGTCCCGTCCGGTGCGGCGGAGACCGCGTAGCTGCCGTCGCCGCCGGGCAGTGCCGCGGACAGCAGGCTGTCGCCGGTGGCCGGGTCGATGGCGTTCAGGTACGCCGGAGCCCCGCTGGACACGTTCCAGATCGCGGTCTTGCCGTTCGGGCCGGGGGCGACGGTGCCCCCGATCAGCAGTACGTCGGACAGCGGAACGCCGAGGGAAACGACCGTCGCCGTCGGTGGATTGTGCCCCGCCTGGGCCGGTGTGGCGAGCGTGGTGACGAACAGGGCGGTGACGGCCAGGGCGAGAAGGGAGCGGACTGATCGCATGCGGTTGCCTCCGGGGTGCCGTATTTACGGTCCTGTCCGAAAGTGAAGCGCTCGCGGCGTGACGAAGTCAACCACTCAGCGGAATTTGCAGTTACTGGCAGCGGCGGGCGCGGTTACGGCCTCGGCCGTTAAAGGTCAGGCAGCTTACTGAGCAGCTCCTGGAGCATCTCCCGGGTCGCCGCGAGGTAGCTGTCGTCGCGCTGCAGCGCTCGGCGGAACGCGGCCAGCTCGGCGGGCGAGATCGTGTTCGAGAACGTGCTGACCTCGGTCAGGTCGAGGCGCCGGTTGAACAGGTGCACGGTGTCCCGCCAGCGGTGCAGCAACCCGACCAGCTCGGCGTCCTTGTGCAGGCCGAGCGCACCGGACACCAGCGCGAGGTCCACCGCGGACACGATCAGCCGCGGGTACACCTGCCGGGTGGTCGGCGCGTCCGGCGAGAACCGTGGGTCGTTCAGCAGCCGGGTGTTCTCGTGCAGTTCGTCCGCGACCGCTCGCAGTACCTCGGTACGACGCTCTGCCTCGGAGGTCAGCCGTTCCACGAAGATGCCGGTCAGTCCGGCGACCAGCGTCAGCGAGTTGACCGCCGGCTCCCAGCGCGAGTTCCCCGGCCAGATGAACCAGATGATGCCCAGGACGAACGCGACCGCGAGGAGCCCGTACGTGACAAAGCTGACGAACCTGCGGAGGTTCACCCCTCGACTCACACGGACCAGATGTCGTCGGCGAGGGTGTGCGGGGTCTCGCCGGCCGCCTCCGGTGCGAGCAGCAGCAGCTCCAGACCGAACGGGTTCGCCCGGCGGGCGTACCGGAACTGGGACTGGATTGCCTCGATCGGGGTCAGCTGGCACGCCTCGGTGAGCCGCTTGAGCCGGTCGGTGGAGTACTTCCTCGTGGTGTAGAGCCGGATCGTGTCGCCGACCGGGAGTACCACCTCGGTGTGGTCGGGCAGTTCCATCCGGATCTCTTCGCCGGTGTCGTTCTGCCAGAGGATCTTGACCAGCAGCGCGTCGTCGTCCTCGACCGCGCCGATGAACCTGACCAGCTCGTTGCTGATCTTCAGGTCGGTGTTGTACCGCAGGGCGCTGGTCACGAACTCCGCGAACGCCCTGGTCTGGTGGTACTCGTCCGCGGCCGCGTCGGCGGTCTCCTGGTCGAGTCGTGTCGTACTGGCGACCTCGAGCAGCAGGCGGTCCTGCGGCCGCAGAACCCGGGTCAGGGTGCCGAGCAGTTCCTCGTCGCTCTCGAAGTTGGCCAGCGTGTTGCCGGTCAGCGTGAACAGGATCGGGTCGTCACCGACCAGCCGGGCCAGCATCTGGGCCAGCTCGTCCATGTTGTCGTCGATCGAGAAGTCCAGCTGCACCGGTAGCACCTGGGACACCGGGAACCGGGCGCCGCGGACGGGCTCCAGCGTGCCCATCCGCAGCATCTCCGAGCTCATGTCGACCGGGATGTAGTACATGTCCGGGTTGTTCCGGCGCATGTCGCCGAGGATGGTCCGGTCCTTCACGCCGGTGCCGACGCCGAGGCTGACCAGGTGGAAGCCGCCGTTCTCGAAATGCGTCCGGACCTTGCGCCAGTGCCGCTGGAACGACTCGGCGCCGGCCTTCATCACCAGGTAGAACGGGTCGTTGGTGGCGTTCGCCCAGGCGATCGTCGGCGCGATCCCCCAGTACGAGAAACCGGACGTGATCCGTTTGCCGTCGCCGGAAGCCGAGAACGGGCCGCGCAGGTCACCGGTGAGCGTCGCCAGCTTGTCGGTCTGGTCCTCACCGACGAGCAGCAAGGACCAGGCGAAGTCGTCGTCCGCCAGCGCATGCTCGAGCTTCCGGATCACGGGTACCGGATCGGCCACGTCTCACCCCTCACACGATGAGAGGTCAGGTTACCGTTTACCGGACCGTACCGCTGGTGGAGGACGTCTGGGAGTCCTGCGCCTACTGCGCGGCGCTCGGCGGGCACATCGCCGCGTTGGAGGACGGGGCACGGAGAACCCCACTCCGAGCCCCGTCCTCCGCCTTGCGCTGCACTCCGCCGAGCACCTGCTCGCGACGGCGCAGGACTCCCAGACGACCTCAGACCGGAGTGACCGCGTCGGCCTCTCGTCCCTTGGGGCCGTCGACGATCTGGAAGTCGACCTGCTGGCCGTCCTCGAGGGTCTTGTACCCGTCGGAGACGATCTTGCTCCAGTGCACGAACACGTCGTCCTGACCGTCGACGGCCAGGAAGCCGTAGCCCTTGTCCGCGTTGAACCACTTCACGGTGCCGCGCACCATCGAATCTCCTCGACCACGGAACCCGCTCTACCCAGGCCCCTCGCGACCAACAAGCTTAATCGAGCCGCCGGCAACCAGCGCGACAGCCACCAGTGCCGCGCTCACCCAGAGCGGTCCACGGAAGCCGGACACGCCGATCGCGAGCCCGCCGAGCACCGGCCCGGCGGCGGCGCCGACGTTGAGGGCGGCGGTGGCCAGTCCGCCGGTCAGGACCGGGTCCTGGGAGCCCGCATACAGCGCGTACGCGATCAACGTCGACCCGACCGCGAACGACAACGCCCCCTGGACCAGCACCAGCACGATGGACGGTACGACGTACGCCGATGTCAGCGCGTATGTGATCCACCCAAGCAACAGGATGCCCCCGGCAACGAACACGAGCCGGTGGTCGCGACGGTCGGCGTACCGCCCCGCGACCGTCACGCCCGCGAACGAGCCGAGGCGAGATCGAGACGCCCAGGTCCTGGGCGATCTCCGGGCCGAGCCCGGAGAGCATGAACTCGGAGGTCGCCTGGGCGAAAACGGCCAGGCCGAGCAGATACAGCACGAAAGGCATGGAGGTACTCCGTAACCAGAGGAAGACGGCATGAGTCGTCTCCGGCCGGTTCCGGGGTCGTCACGGAACGGCCGGCGGTTACGGTCTGTCCGCCTCCGGGCTGGTCACGCCCCGAAGCCTAGAGAAGCTGCCTAACGCCGTCCACCGAGTTCCCCGCGGGGTCAGCCGCGGTGCGAGGCGGCCAGGCCCAATAGCCCGGCGGTGACCAGCAGGAGGGCGCTGGTGACGCCGAGGTCGTCGGTCTGCAGGACTCCATTGTCGGTGAGCATCCAGATCGTGGCGGCACCGGTCAGGACGGTGCCCGCCACCACGCCGGGTACGTCCGGCCTGGTCTTGCGTTGCTGGCTCATCCGCGTTCCACCTTGATGCTGCCCAGTTTGAGGCTCACGTCCACGATGACCTGTTCGCCGGCCTTGCCGTCGGCGCCCTGGTCGTTGAGGGTCAGGCTCGCATTATGGCCGCTGTGGTTGTCGTTGAGGAAGGCAACGTCTCCCATCTCGGTCGACAGTTGCCCCTTCACGTCGACGTCATTCGGGACCTTGACGATCACCTCGCCGACGCCGCCACGTACGTCCACCTTCGCGCCGTCGGCGAACTTCGCCTTGGTCAGGTCCAGGTGCACCGACCCGGCGTCGAAGTTGTACGTCGACCCGGTAGCGGTGATCGTCGTACCGACCGGCGCCACGTAGTTCGTGTCGGCGAAGTTCCGCGGCACGTTGGTGAAGACCGTACTGACGACCGCACCCGCCGCGAGCAGGATCCCGAGCGGGAGCAGGCCGAGCGTCCGGCCGACGAACCCGCCGATCAGCATGCCGGCGCCCAGCGTTGCCACGCCGATCACCAGCATCGTTGCAGTGGACGCATGGGCCAGCGCGGCGATACCGATCGCGAGGCCGGTCAGGACGACGACGATCGACTTCACCCCGCGCATGCCCTT
Source organism: Kribbella sp. NPDC031520 (assembly GCF_055580825.1). Taxonomy (NCBI): domain Bacteria; kingdom Bacillati; phylum Actinomycetota; class Actinomycetes; order Propionibacteriales; family Kribbellaceae; genus Kribbella; species Kribbella sp. NPDC031520. Next base: position 616,882 of record NZ_JBVIKS010000003.1, on the reverse strand, counting down.
CGCGGGCGGCGCAGCCGGAGTGGTCGTGGCCGTCGTACCGCGACCGCCGGCCGGCTCGTCGACGTACAGGCCTAGGGGGTCGTCCTCGGTCCACACAGGCTGGACCGGTTCGACGGTGCGGTCCTGGGGTCGCTGTGTGGCCGAGGACGACGGGCCCGCCGGGGGAGCTGACGGGCCGGTCTGAGGAGGCGTGTACGCCGAGGTGAACTGCTGGCCGGAGCCGGCCGGGGACGTCGTGTCCTGCGGCCGCATCGGCTGCCCGTACTGAGGCGGCTGCGGCTGCGGCGGCTGCTGCGGCCCGTGGTTCTGTTTGTTGCCCTTGCGGTGCTTGGCGAGCAGCCAGATCACCGCCACCACGATCACCGGACCGGGGACGAAGTGGCCGAACTTGAACGACGACATGGTCGCGATCGCCGCGAACAGGCAGATCCCGATCACCACCGGCCAGAACCACGGGTGGTCGGTCCGGATCTTGTCGCCGAGCACGCTCTGCACCGGCGCCCGGTCGCTGCCCTCCTCGGGCATCAGCAGCCAGGCGGCCAGGTAGAAGACGATGCCCGGGCCGCTGATGATCAGTACGGCCATCACCACGCGGACCAGCACGGGGTCGATGTTCAGCGAACGGCCGATACCGCCGCAGACACCCGCGACCCAGCGGTCCGACCTGCTGCGACGCCAGCTCTGCGGGTTCTGCAGGCGGTCGCGGTCGAACCCGGCGGGTCCACTCTGGTTCTGCTCCATGCCATCGATACTCACACCAGTTTCCCGCCGCGAACATCGGGGATGCACCCTGACGGCCCCCGGAGTGGCCCGAAATCGGGGTTCACCCCGAGGCGACCCTGAGCCGGCCGGGCAGGCGTTGAGGAGGCGGCCGGGGACAAGCCCGCTGGTGTCGGGCCGGTCCGCATGTGACGATCGTGGTGATGAGCCAGCCAGCAGCCGCGCCGCCGGGCGGACCCTCCGACAACGGAGCCCCGCCTGAGGCTACGCCTGGCCAGAACCAGGACCAGTGGCGTTACAAAGGCTGGGGCCCGCAGGGACCGGCCGGCCAGTACCAGGGCCCGTACGCCGCCTACGCTGCGCGCATGAGCGCCCAGGCAGGTGTCACCGGCGGCTACACCGGTCCGTTCAGCAGCTCGTCCTACCTGCCACCGGGGCAGTCCGCGCCGCGCTCGGACGCGCCGCGCCGGGCGTACCGCCGTACCGAAGGACGCGTGATCGCCGGTGTTGCCGGTGGGATAGCGGATCACCTCGGGATCTCGGACACTGTCGTACGGCTGGTGCTGATCGCGACCACTGTGTCCGGCGGCTTCGGCGTACTGATCTACGCGGCGCTGTGGTTCCTGATGCCGCTCGCACCCGAGACGGTGCCGGGCGCACCGGGCCTGGCCGCGCACACGCGCTCCGGGATGCGGACCGACGAGCCGCCGGCGCCGGTCGCCGAGGCGAAGCAGCGTAAGCGGGAGAAGAGCCGCGGCCAGCTGCCCGCGCTGGTCGCGATCGGGATCGGTGTGCTGATCCTGTTGCAGGTCGCCGGGCTCGGCATCGCCGGGAAGCTGTTCTGGCCGCTGGTGTTCGCGGCGACCGGTCTCGCACTGATCTGGCGGCAGGCCGACGAGGCCCAGAAGGACAAGTGGACGCAGGACATCCGCGTCCCGTTCCTCGGCCTGGTGCTCGGCAAGGGCGGCTGGAAGTCGCTGGTCCGGATCGCCGTCGGCCTGGTCCTGCTCGGGACTGCGGTCACCCTGTTCCTGGTCCAGAACGGCCGCCTCCAGATGGTCGGCGACGTACTGATCGCCCTGCTGCTCGCGGTGGTCGGGATCGGCGTCATCGCCGGCCCGTGGGTGCACCGGCTGACCCGCGACCTGAACGCCGAGCGCGCCGAGCGGGTCCGCTCGCAGGAGCGCGCCGACATGGCCGCCCACCTGCACGACTCGGTGCTGCAGACGCTGGCGCTGATCCAGAAGCAGGCCGAGGACCCGAAGGCGGTCGCGCGGCTGGCACGTTCCCAGGAGCGCGAGCTGCGGTCCTGGCTGTACGACGAGGAGCACGACGCCGGCCAGACCGTCACCGGGGCCGCGAAACAGGCCGCCGCGGAGGTCGAGGACTCGCACGGCGTACCGATCGAGGTGGTCACGGTCGGCGACTGCGACCTGACCGAGCAGCTGGCGTCGATGGTCCGGGCCGCCCGGGAGTCGATGGTGAACGCGGCCAAGCACTCCGGTGCGGCGAAGATCGACGTGTTCGTCGAGGTGGACGGCGACCGGGTGGAGATGTTCGTCCGGGACCGCGGCAAGGGCTTCGTGGTGGACGACGTCCCGGACGACCGGCTCGGCCTGCGGCACAGTGTGATGGGCAGAATGGAACGGCACGGCGGGCGCGCGACAGTGCGGTCCGATCCGGAGACAGGGACCGAAGTGCGACTGGAGATGGACAGATGAGTAGCAGGCGCGTTGTCGTCGTCGACGATCACGACATGTTCCGGGCCGGGGTACGCAGCGAGATCGGCAGCTCGGTCGACATCGTCGGGGAGGGTTCCGACGTCGACACCGCGGTCAAGGCGATCGTCGGTACCGAGCCCGACGTGGTGCTGCTCGACGTCCACCTGCCGGGCGGCGGTGGTACCGAGGTGATGAAGCAGGTGCACCAGCGGCACCCGGACATCAAGTTCCTGGCGCTGTCGGTGTCGGACGCGGCCGAGGACGTGATCGGCGTGATCCGGGCCGGCGCCCGCGGGTATGTGACCAAGAACATCTCCGGCACCGAGCTGGTCGACGCGATCAACCGGGTCGCCGAGGGCGACGCGGTGTTCTCACCGCGGCTGGCCGGCTTCGTCCTGGACGCGTTCTCCGGCGCGATCGACATCGCGTCGGTCGACGAGGACCTCGACCGCCTCTCCCAGCGCGAGCGGGAGGTGCTGCGGCTGATCGCCCGCGGCTACGCGTACAAGGAGGTCGCCCGCGAGCTCTTCATCTCGGTGAAGACCGTGGAGACCCACGTCTCGTCCGTACTCCGCAAGCTCCAGCTCTCCAACCGTCACGAACTCACCCGCTGGGCCACCGACCGCCGCCTGGTCTGATCACGCACTGCCCGCGCGAGCCCTGGCCGGTGGCGCGTTTCGGCCAGGGCATACATGCGCCACACCGTTGCGGCGGTCCGGGCTTGGCGGCTGTTATACCGTCGACTCTTATGGAGCGGAATCTCACAGCCGATCAGCTCGCGCTCTTCGAGAAGGAGTTCGCGTCGAACCCGCAGTACCGGGTGATGCAGAACGCCGTCACGCAGACGCCGGTCAACAGCATTGCCCTGGACCGTCAGGTCCTCACCTCGATCGACCATTCGGTGTCGAACCAGTTGGACGACTGGAAGGTGACGAACCAGAAGAAGAGCGGGCGGTGCTGGATGTTCGCCGGCCTGAACCTGCTCCGGGTCGGTGCCGCCGAGAAACTCGGCGTCAAGGACTTCGAGTTCTCCCAGAACTACGTGCTGTTCTGGGACAAGTTCGAGCGGGCGAACTTCTTCCTCGAGGCGATCATCGAGACCGCGGACCGCGACGCCGACGACCGGACCGTCGCGCACCTGCTGTCCGACCCGATCGGTGACGGCGGCCAGTGGAACATGTTCATCGCGGTGGTCCGCAAGCACGGCCTGGTGCCGAAGTCGGCGATGCCGGAGAGCGAGAGCTCGTCGGCGACCGCGCAGATGAACGACATCCTCCGCAAGCTGCTCCGCCAGGGCGCGCGCGACCTGCGGACGCTGGAGGGCGAGGAGGCGCGCCGCGACCGCAAGGGCGAGATCCTCACCACCGTGCATCGGGTGCTCAGCATCCACCTCGGTACGCCGCCGCAGAAGTTCCTGTGGCAGTGGAAGGACAGCGACAAGGGCTTCCACCGCGACGGCTGGGTGACGCCGACCGAGTTCGCCCGGGCGTACGTCCAGCTGCCCGTCGACGAGTACGTCTGCCTCGTGCACGACCCGCGGTCGACCAGCCCGGTCGGCAAGACGTTCACCGTCGACTTCCTCGGCAATGTCATCGACGCGCCGCCGGTGGTGTACCTGAACGTCGACATCGACCTGATGAAGAAGCTCACCCAGGACGCGATCGTCGGCGGCGAGCCGGTCTGGTTCGGCTGCGACGTCGGCAAGCAGATGAACGCCGACCTCGGCTTCTGGGACGCGAAGCTGTACGACTACAGCGCCGTCTACGACACCGAGTTCACGCTGGACAAGGCCGACCGCCTGGTCCACCACGAGACCCTGATGACGCACGCGATGCTGTTCACCGGCGTGGACGTGGTGGACGGCGAGCCGCGCCGCTGGCGGGTCGAGAACAGTTGGGGCGACGAGAAGGCCGACAACGGCTTCTGGACCATGAACGACTCGTGGTTCGGCGAGCACGTCTTCGAGATCGCGGTCCGCCGCTCCGCGCTGCCGGCCGAGTTGCAGGCGCGCCTGGACGACGCGCCGATCGTGCTCCCCGCCTGGGACCCGATGGGTGCCCTAGCCCAGTAGTTCCAGCGCCTCGGCCGGACGCTCCAGAGTCGGCAGGTGGCCGGCCCAGGGGAGGTGGATCCGCTCCGGGGCCGGTAGCCGGTCGGCGAGGTAGTCCGCGCTGTCGGTGAAGAACGCGAAGTCATGCGCGCCCGTGACCAGTCGCACGGGCGCGCTGATCTTTTCCGGCTCGACCGGCCATTCCTCGTTGTCGACGTCGCCGGCCGCCAGCTGTACGTCGTACGCACGCTTCTGCATCACCCGGAGCAGCTCGCGGGCCTCGTGGTCCGCGTCGGGGCCGATCCAGCGGCGTACGGTCAGGTCGGTCGCGCCGTCGACGTCGCCGGCCTCGAGCAGCTTGTTCTCCTCGGCCCACAGCGCCCGGAGTTCGTCGTCCGGCTGCACGTTGTCGGTCGGCGCGCAGAGCAGCACCAGCCGCGAGAACAGCTCCGGCCGGCGACTCGCCACCTGCTGTACGACGTACCCGCCGTACGACGCCCCGACCGCCGTCACGTCGTGCGCCTGGAGCTCCTCGAGCAGCGCGAGTACGTCGCCGGCGTCGGAGTACTGCGGCGCCGACGGCGACTCGCCGTACCCGCGCAGGTCGAGGGTGATCACCCGATGGCTGGTCTTCAGCTCCGCCACCTGCTGTGCCCACATCCGTGAGTCGGCAACGCCGGCGTGCACCAGCAACAAATCCGGGCCGTCCCCGGTCACTGCATGAGAAATCGTCATGGCTGAACCCTCCCTGCCGGGAGGCTTGTGCGGCAAATCGATTACACGCGAACGACGGTGAACGCCTCCGCGTAGTGGTTGGCCGGAAAGCCTGCGGTGGCAGCGACGCGGGCGAAGTTGGCGCGGATGCCGGTGCGGAGACCCTCGGGGTCGCGGTGCTGGCTGGTGTGCGACATCAGCGCGGCCAGCTTCTGATCGAACGTGTCGGTGATGTCGACGTAGTGGTTGGCCGTCGGGTGGTCGATCATCCACAGCTCGCCGACGTCCCAGGCCTCTTCCGGCAGGTCCGGGTACGCGTACGGGTTGCCGGCGGCCGGGTAGAACGCGCGGACCGTCGCCTCGGCCGCGGCCAGGTGGTCCGGGTGGGAGACCTGCAGGCGGTTCCACGAGCGCTCGGGGGACTGGGTGAGGATGCGCTGCGGGCGGACCGTACGGATCACCCGGCTGATGTCGCGGACCAGGCCGGCGGTCGGCTCGACGGCGCCGTCCTGGTACCCGAGGAAGTGCAGCTCGCGGACGCCGACGTGCTGCGCGGCGGCCGTCTGCTCGGCCCGTCGGACGGCGGGAATCTCGGCGCGGTCCCGCTCCGGTTCGAAGCCGCCGGCCTGACCGTCGGTGACGATGCAGTACTGCACCTCGATGCCGGCCTTTGTCCACAGCGCGACGGTGCCGGCGCCGCCGAAGTCGATGTCGTCGGGGTGCGCGACCACCACGAGGATCCGCTCGATCTCACTGTCAGGTCGTGGTTCAGTCACGGGGCTGACCATAACTCTTGGTGCGGGCGGGCACAGTGGAATTCATGGAGTTCGGTGGCACCTGCGATCCAGAGGACGCCGGCTTCGATCCCGATCGGCTCGCGGAGGCGATCGGGCTGATCGAGGCGCGCGGCGGGATCGCGCAGTTGTGCGTCGTCCGGGACGGGCGCGTGGTGCTCGACCGCTCCTTCGGGTGTTCACCGAACGCGTTGTTCTGGCTCTTCTCCGCGAGCAAGCCGTTCGTCGCGGTGGTGATCCACCAGCTGGTCGAGGCCGGTCGGTTGCACCTCGACGACGCGGTGGCGGCGTACTGGCCGGAGTTCGCGCGGAACGGGAAGCGCGAGATCACCGTCCGCGAGGTCCTGCGGCACCGGTCTGGGCTGTCGCACGCCGGCTCGTACGCGGGCGAGGCGCGGGCGATGAGCGACTGGGAGCGGTCGCTGCGCCGGATCGAGGACGCCAAGCTGCGCTGGCCGATCGGGACGGTCGCGTACAGCCCGCTGGCGTTCGGGTTCGTCCTCGCCGAGGTGGCCCGCCGGTGCAGTGGAGTGCCGATCGAGGAACTGGTACGGCGGGGGATCCTCGAACCGCTCGCGCTCGGCGACACCTTCCTCGGGGTGCCCGCCGAGCGGTTGGACCAGTACGTACCGATCAAGGCCTCCGGTGCGGCCGGGCCGTTCCTCCAGTCGGTGCTGAACCGGCGGAGTACCCGCGCGGCGGTCGTACCGGCGGCCGGGGTGTCGACGACGGCGCGGGACCTGGCGACGTTCTACCAGGGGCTGCTGGTCGGCGCGCTGCTCGCCCCGGCGACGCTGGCGGTCGCGGTCGAGCCGAGCAGCGAAGGCGAAATGGACCGAACTGCTCGGGCGCCGATCCGCTGGTCACAAGGGTTCCAGCTGGGCGGACCACGTTGGCTGGAAGGCGCGCGGACGTCGCTCGGGTCGCTGAGCAGCCCCCGTACGTTCGGCCACAACGGCAGCAACTGCTGCATCGGCTGGGCCGACCCCGACCGCCGGATCGCGTACGCCTATCTGACGAACCGGGTCGGCCGCCCCCACGCCGACCTCGCCCACCACGCCGCGGTCGCCGACAAGGTGCTGGAGGCGGCGGGGACCTAACAACAGGAGGTGTCGCCCTCAGCGGCCTGCCCGACCTTCGCCGCACGCTGCTGCTCGGTCGATCGAGCCCGGCACCTCCTGTCGTTCGGGCCTCACGTCAATGCCGCGAGTGGTGCCCGCTCGGCGATCACGTGGTCGACGAGCCCGTACTCCTTGGCGCCCTCGGCGGTCAGGACGTGGTCGCGGTCGGTGTCGTGCCGTAGGCGCTCGACGGTCTGGCCGGTGTGCCGCGCGAGGATCTCCTCGACCTGGCCGCGGACCCGGACCACCTCGTCGGCCTGCAGGATCAGATCCGGGATGGTGCCCTGGCCGCGGCCGGCCGGCTGGTGCAGGACCACCCGCGCGTGCGGGAGGATCGCCCGGCGCCCCGCCGTACCCGCCGACAGCAGCACCGCCCCGGCGGAGATCGCCTGGCCGACGCCGTACGTCGCGACCGGCGACTGGATGTACTGCATGGTGTCGTAGATCGCCAGCATGGCGGACATGTCGCCGCCCTCGCAGTTGATGTAGAGGTTGATCTCCGACTCGGGACTGTCCGTCTCCAGGTGCAGGAGTTGGGCGATGATCGCATTCGCGACACCGGAGTCGATCGCCGTACCGAGGTAGATGACCCGCTCGGTCAGCAGGTGCGAGTAGACGTCCATGATCCGCTCACCCCGCGGGTGCGACGCGATCACATTGGGAATCGTGTAGCTGCTCATGCCGCTGCCCTCCCTGGCATCACCTGGTCGAACGACTCGACGATGTGGTCGATGAACCCGTACTCGCGGGCCTGTTCCGCGGTGTACCAGTGGTCGTGCAGCGAGTCCTCGTGGATCACGTCGAACGGCTGCCCGGTGTCGGTCGCGATCAGCCCGAGCACGGTGTCGCGGATGTGCCGCAGGTCGTTCGCCTGGATCTCGATCTCCACCGCGGAGCCGCCGATCCCGGCCGAGCCCTGGTGCATCAGTACGCGGGCGTGCCGCAGGGCGTACCGCTTGCCCGGCGTACCGGCCGACAGCAGGAACTGTCCCGCGCTGCAGGCCAGCCCGATCGCCAGCGTCGACACGTCGCACGGCACCAGCCGCATCGCGTCCCGGATCGCCAGCATCGACGGCACCGAGCCGCCGGGGGAGTGGATCCAGAACGCGATGTCGGTGGCCGGGTCCTGGGCCGCCAGCGTCAGGATCTGGGTCGCCAGCAGGGTTCCGAGGTCGTCGTCGAGCGCCCGGTCCAGTACGACGATCCGCTGCTCGAACAGCCGCTGCCGCGCGCTCTCGTTGAACAGCGGGGGTTTCATGTCTTCTGCCATGTCTTCAAGGGTTGTCCGCGCCGGCCCGTACATCCCAGCTTTTCTGCTGACGGCAAGTCTGCCGACAGCAAATCCACGCTCGGCACCGTCGTTTTCGGTAACTGTCGGCGGGAGCGCCTAAGGTGTTGGGTGATGACTACGCTGTTCTCGCCTGATGAGCTCCCGGTGCCGCTGGAGGAGCCCAAGACGTCCCGCCCCGACCCGGACAAGCTGCTCGAAGGGCTGAATCCGCAGCAGCGGGCGGCGGTCGTGCATGCCGGGAAACCGCTGCTGGTGGTGGCCGGTGCGGGCTCGGGCAAGACCCGGGTGCTGACCCGGCGGATCGCCTACCTGCTGGCCGCGCGGGACGCGCACCCGGGATCGATCCTGGCGATCACGTTCACCAACAAGGCCGCCGCGGAGATGCGCGAGCGGGTGGTGGACCTGGTCGGTCCGCGGGCGAAGATCATGTGGGTCTCGACGTTCCACTCGTCCTGTGTGCGGATCCTGCGCCGCGACATCAAGCGGTTCGGGATCAACTCGACGTTCTCGATCTACGACGACACCGACTCGCGCCGGCTGATGACGCTGGTCTGCCGCGAGCTCGACCTGGACGTCAAGCGGTACAACCCGCGCGCCGTGCTGAACTGGATCTCGACCCAGAAGAACGAGCTGATCGACCACGAGACGGCCGCCGCGAAGGCGGAGAACCATCTCGAGGAGACGTACGCCGAGTGCTACCGGATCTACCAGGAGCGGCTCGCCCAGGCGAACGCACTGGACTTCGACGACCTGCTGATGACCACGGTCAACCTGCTGCAGGCCTTCCCCGAGGTCCGGGAGTACTACCGCCGTCGCTTCCGCCACGTGCTCGTCGACGAGTACCAGGACACCAACCACGCGCAGTACACGCTGATCCGCGAGCTGTGTGGTGAGGATCCGGCGGACTACAACGGCCCGACTGCGCCGCCGGCCGAGCTGATGGTGGTCGGCGACTCGGACCAGTCGATCTATGCCTTCCGTGGCGCGACGATCCGGAACATCCTCGCCTTCGAGGAGGACTTCGCCGGCGCCGAGACCATCCTGCTGGAGCAGAACTACCGCTCCACGCAGACGATCCTGACCGCGGCCAACGCGGTGATCGCGCGCAACGAGGGCCGGATGGCGAAGAACCTCTGGTCCGACCAGGGCGCGGGCGAGCAGATCGCGGTGTACGTCGCCGACAACGAGCACGACGAGGCGCAGTTCGTCGCCGACGAGATCGACCGGCTCGCGGATGCCGAGGGTGTGAGGCCGTCCGACGTCGCCGTGTTCTACCGGACCAACGCGCAGTCGCGGGTCTTCGAGGAAGTCTTCATCCGCACCGGCCATCCGTACAAGGTGGTCGGCGGCGTCCGGTTCTACGAGCGCAAGGAGGTCCGCGACGCGCTCGCGTACCTGCGCGTGCTGGTGAACCCGGAGGACACCGTCTCGCTGCGCCGGATCATGAACGAGCCGAAGCGCGGGATCGGCGACCGGGCCGAGGCCGCGATCGAGGCGCTCGCGCAGCGCGAGCGGATCTCGTTCGCGCGGGCGATGCGCCGGGCGCAGGACGCGCCGGCGATGGCGTCCCGCTCGCTGAACGCGGTGCAGGCGTTCGTGGACATCCTCGACGAGCTGACCGCGATGGTCGACTCGGGCGCCCCGCCGGACGACATCCTCGACGTAGCGCTGCACCGCTCCGGGTACCACGAAGCCCTGCAGAAGTCGCCCGATCCACAGGACGAGACCCGCCTGGAGAACCTGGACGAGTTCATCTCGGTGGCCCGGGAGTTCGTCGAGGAGCGGACCGCGGCGGGTGAGCCGGCCGACCTGCAGGCGTTCCTGGAACGGGTCGCGTTGGTCGCGGACGCGGACCAGATCCCGGACGCGGCCACCGAGGGCGTGGTCACGCTGATGACGCTGCACACCGCGAAGGGCCTGGAGTTCCCGGTGGTGTTCCTGACCGGCATGGAGGACGGGGTCTTCCCGCACTCCCGGTCGCTGACCGACCTGAGGGAGCTCGAGGAGGAGCGGCGGCTCGCGTACGTCGGCATCACCCGGGCGCGGCAGCGGCTGGCGATCTCCCGGGCCGCCGTGCGTTCCGCGTACGGCGCTCCGCAGCACAACCCGCCGTCCCGGTTCCTGGAGGAGATCCCGGCCGAGCTGCTCGACTGGCGGCGGGACGAGTCCGCGATCACCCGCTGGTCCGGCACCGGCACGACCCGTGGGAGTGGGATCCCGAGCCGGTACGAGCCGGCCCGCAAGACTGCGTCCGACAAGCCCGTGATCAGCCTCAACCCGGGCGACCGCGTGGTGCACGACAGCTTCGGCATGGGCACCGTCGTCGTGGTCCGCGGTGAAGGCCAGCAAGCGCAGGCCGACATCGACTTCGGGTCCGAAGGCGTCAAGCGGCTGCTGCTGCGGTACGCACCGGTGGAGAAGATCTGAGTCCGCGGGTCGTCTACGCGGTCAAGGAGCCGGAGTCGCCCGGCGGCGGGATCCGCGTCCAGGCGAAACACGTCGAGCTGCTCCGGGCGGCGGGGATCGATGCGGCGCTGTGGTTCCGCAAGCCCGGGTACCGGCCGCCGTGGTTCAGTACCACCGCACCGGTCGTCGGCGGCGATCAGCTCGAGTTCGGCGCCGACGACCTGCTCGTCGTACCGGAGCTGTACCTGTTGCCGGGCGTGGATCCGGCGCCCGGTGTCCGCAAGGTGATCTTCAACCAGAACCACTTCCTGACGTACTGGTCCTGGCGTGACACCAGCGACTATCCCGGCTGGGATCCGGTGCCGGAGGTGTGGGCGGTGTCGCGGGAGAGCCGGGACGTCCTCGGGCGGTTGCATCCCGAGCTGCCGGTGCGCCTGATCCCGAATCCCGTCGACACCGAGCTGTTCCGGCCGGCCGTGTCGCGGGCGCGGCGGATCGCGTGGATGCCGCGGCGCCGGCCGCTCGAGGCGACCGTACTGGATCGCCTGCTGCGCAACGACCCGCGGTCCGGCGGCGTCGACCTGGCCGTCCTCGCCGAGCTCACCGAGGCGCAGGTCGCGGCGGCCCTCGGCGGTACGTCGGTGTTCGTCGCGCTCGGTATCTCGGAAGGATTCGGCCTACCGGTCGCGGAGGCGCTGGCCGCCGGCTGCCTGGTCGTCGGGTACCCGGCCGGTGGTGGCGAGGAGCTGTTCGAGGCGCCGGGCACCTGGCGGATCGACGACGCCCGGCCGCACCTGCTCGCGGATCGTGCGCTCGAGCTGGTCGACGTACCGGCGGACGACCCCGTCCGGGCCGAAGCCCGGGAGTGGGTCCGGGAACGCTACTCGGACGCGATCACGTCGGCCGCGCTGCTGACCGCGGTCGAGTCCGCCCTGGCCCTGCCCGGCCGCCCCGGCACCGCGACCCACCCGATCGTCTGGCCGGACGATCCGGTCGCCTCCGCCGAGCGCGCCGCGCCCTGGCGACCCGCCTAAACGGGCGTTTGCCGGGAGATTTGTCAAGTTTTGGACCGGTTGCGTTGCATCTGGGCCGGAGATTGAGACAATCAAGGATCTTCGGCCCCTCCCGGAAGCGCGCCCCTATGCCCAAGTCGTCGGCCGCCAACCGCCGGATCATCCTGGCGGGAGCCAATCCTGGGCTCCGGCTGTTCGACGAGCACGGCAAGGTCACGGCGTACGCGTCGATCTGGATGGTGGACTGGTCGATCCGCGGCTCCGGTACGGCTGTGGTCCTGTGGTTCGACGGGATCGTCCGGGTGGTCTCTGAGGACGTCGACCTCGCCGCCTGGCTGGAGCGGTACTTCGTCCGCTCGTTCCTCGAGGTCCAGGGTCTGCCGTGGCACGAGCCGGCCGTCGAGCGGGACCTGGTCCAGGTCTCGATGAACCTCGCCGACGGGCTGAGCGCCAAAGCCGCGGACATCCAGATCGAGATGGGCGGGGTGCTGGACCGGCGGCTGTTCGCCACCGACAACTTCCAGCTCGCCGAGGGCAACCACAGCCTCAGCCTGGTGATCGCCCCGGTCCGCTCGGCCACCGTCTCGATCGGCGGCGCCTCGGTCCCCGGCTTCGTCCAGGTCGACGGCTCCCCGGACCGCCCCGGCTCCTCAGCCTTCCTCACCACCGCCGAAGTCTGGCAGCGCTGATCACCGGCTGATCACAAGCTGAACCAGTTCTCCATCCGTTCGACCGTCCGCTGATCGCCGTCGAGCATTCGCTGGAGCCGGAACAGGTACGCCGCGATGCCTGCCGCGCCCTGCATCCAGCCGACGCCGGGCGGCAGTAGCGGGTCCTCGTTGTGATGCTCGACGAACCGCCAGTAGCCCTCGGGGTACGCGTGCTCGACCAGCGTGTCACCCATCCGTACGGCGAACTCCAGGTCGGCCTTCTCGCCGTCGCGCAACCACGCGTCGAGGAACGCGTCGCCGACTCCCGCCGTACCGCAGCAGCGGCCGTCGTTGTCCCAGAAACCCGGATGCAGGCGCTCGGGGATCCCGGAGTACCGCACGCCGTCCAGACAGCGCCGGCGCCACGTCCACGGCGATTCACCGGCGATCGCAGGTACACCGGCGTACTCGAGGGCGCTGAACGCGAGCGCGGTACCGGCACCGCCGTGGCACCAGTTGTACGTGTACTCGTCGCCGTGCCGCTCTGCCCACGGGATCACCCGCGGCACCCGGAACCCGCGGTCGTCCCTGATGCCGAGCGTCACCAGGTGCTCGGCCCCGCGCCGCGCCACCTCGACAAGGTCGGACCGGCCGAGGTCGGCGCCCGCGATCGCGAGCACCGCCACGATCCCGGCGAGCCCGTGGGAGAAGTTCGGCATCTCGGTCGGCTCGTCGGACCGGAACCGCCGCGACACGAACTGCCAGTTGACCCCTGTCGGCAGCTCCTCCCGCTCAGCCAGAACCAGGTCCGCAGCCCGGTTGGCCAGGTCCGCGGCGTCGGTGCCGTGCCGCATCGCCCAGAGCGCGCCGAGCAGCACCGCACCGGTCCCCAGCGTGACGTCGTTCGCGACCGCGCCCGGCGCGTACCGAGGCTGGTCCAGGAAGCTCTCCGGCCAACCGTTGCTCGTCTCCAACGCGCGCAGCCGTTCCACACAGGCAGCCGTACCGGGCTGGTCGAGCGCCGTCAGCACGCCGATCGAGCTGACCAGCCCGCCGAAGAAGGTGGTCTCGGTCTGGGCCGGGATTGCGGCGCGGAGGCGGTCGCCGATCGCGGCGGCCAGGTCCTGCTCGGTCCGTGTCCACCGGCGGGTCAGGCGGATCTCCGCGAGCGCGTACGCCAGCCCGCCGATGCCGCGGTGCATGCCGTCGTGGTCGTCGTCGGACCGGTCGTGGCCGGCGAACTCGGTGATCCACGGGCCGTCGTCGTCCCATCGGACCTGGTCCAGCACCCAGGACCACGCCGTCTCAGCGAGAGCGCCGTACGTCATGGCCGGGCGTTCCGGAGCCGGATGCCGCTCCACTCGAGCGTGCTGGCGATCACCGCGGCCCAGAAGTCGTGCAGCCGCGGCAGCACCCGGAGCTGAATGCCCGCGTCGTCGTGCAGCCCGAAGAGGTCGCCGACCCGCTCCGGCGGACCGAGCGGCTGGACCTCAGAGCTCGAAACGAAAGCGGCGTCGTGCTCGACGAATGGCTCGGCGGGCAACCTGTACGCGTAAAGGGAGACGGATCGCATCGCATCCAGCCAGCCGTACTCGACCGCGTGGACGCGGGTCCCGGAGCCGGAGCCGATGATCCGCTCGCAATCCTCAGTGGTGGTGTCCGGCCCGACCCAGGCCAGCGCCCGCGGGCAGTCGCGGGGGAACCAGTAGTCCGGAGCGCGGTCGTGGCCGACCGCCCAGACGAACGGCGTGACCTCCCCGTTCGTCCGGGCGACGTACGGCTTGAAGGTCGTGATCGTGGGATCTTCGGAGAAGTGCAGGACCTCACCGGCTGCCGGGCGCATGCGCCGCAGCTTAGCCGGGTGGGGGTGTGTCACATGGAGGTGTACGGGTTCAGTCCGCAGTGGTTGCGCAGCCACGGGTCCGGGTCGACGGCCGGGCCGCCGTCCGGGTGCACCTCGAAGTGCAGGTGCGGGCCGGTGGTGTTGCCGGTCATCCCGACCGCGCCGACCTGGTCACCGGCGTACACGGTCTCGCCGACCGACACGCTGAACTTCGACATGTGGTTGTACCAGGTGACGGTGCCGTCCTCGTGCCGGACCTGGACCTGGCGGCCGTACGGGCCGGCCCAGTCGGCGAAGATCACCACGCCCTTCATCACCGCGCCGATCCGGGTACCGATCGGGGCGGCGAAGTCGAGGCCGGTGTGGTTGTGCGCCCAGCGGTTGCCGCCCTGCCCGAAGGTGGCGGTGATGTGGTAGCCGGTGAGCATGATCTGGCAGCGGGTGGCGGACTCGCGGGCCTTCTGCTCGGCGGCCTCGGCCTTGGCCTTCGCGAGGGCCAGCGCGCTCGCCCGCTTGGCGGTGAGGGCCTGGCTGGCGGTCAGCTTCGCGGCCCGGGCCTTGGCGAGTGCACTGGCCGCGGACTGCTTCTTGGTACTGGTGTCGGCCAGCTGGACCCGGGAGGAGTCACGGGTGGCGAGCTGGCGCGCCTGGATGCGTGCCGTGGTGATACCGGACAGCTGCTGCCCACTGTCCAGGCTGAGGGCCGCGAGGTTGACCGCGGAGTTCGCCTGGGTCGGTGACGCCAGCGAGCTGTGGCTGAAGCCGACAGCTCCGGCTGCCGCGGCGAGCGCGGCGGTCAAACCGACGATCTGGGTACTGCTGGGGGTGTTACGCCTGGCGACGCGATGCTTGGCACTGTGACGTCCTGCGCCGTTCTTGCGCGCAGCGTTGCCGGGCGTGACGCGGTCTCCCGCGGCACGGTGCTGGGACACAACGTGGCCTTTCGGTCACAGGGGAGGGGCTCGAGGAGAGCTAGGGGTGCTCTTCTCCGGCCTTCCGGAGGGTTTGTTCCCGGGAGGATTCACAGACCATAACGGAAGGGTCACGGGGTGACAAACCCCGCCACCCACTTTTCCGGCGCGCCTTCACGAAACTTTTGCATGCGCGGCTGCACGTGCATCCGCTCGGAGCGCCCAGAACGCTTCCCGGTCAGGCAGTTCTGGGCTCTTCGTCCAGGTGCGCCAGGGCTCCGGTGATCCGGTGCACGACCTCGCCGTGGAACGGCAGGGACAGATGGCCCACGCCGTGCACCCGGACGTTGCTCGCCAGCAGGTCGGCGTGCCGGATCCGGGCCCGGCGCTGCGGCACGATCAACTGGTCGACGTCGCTGTAGAACGCGATGAACCTGGTCCGGCAGTCCGGTGCCGGCTCGGCCAGTTCCGCCATCAGGTCGCTGTCCGGCCGGACCTGCTTGACCAGCGGCCACGGCAGCAGCTTGGCGGCCATCGTGCCCTCGTGCGGCGTGCCGAGCGTGACGCAGGTGTGCACGCGGGCGTCGCCGCCGAGTCGCTGGACGTAGTACCGCGCGATCAGGCCGCCGAGGCTGTGGCCGATGACGTGGATCTGGTCGGAGCCGGACGCCTCGCAGATCGCCTCGATCTCACGGCCCATCCGCTCGGCGGTGCGGCGTACGTCCAGGGTCAGCGGCGAGTACGAGAACGTGTGGATGCTGCTGTACCCGCGCCGCGCGAGGTGCCGGCGCATCAGCGCGAAGACCGTGTGGTTGTCGATGATCCCGTGCGCCAGCAGGATCGGCGTACCGGCGGCCCGGACGTCGTTGACGAGCAGGCCGCGCTGCGCCGGGCCGAGGCCGGTCAGGTTCAGCCGGGCGGGCAGCGCCGGCGTACGGCCGACCAGGCCGAGCGGGTACATCGCCAGGTGGGTGGTCAGCCAGCCGAGCTCGACCGCCGCACCGTGCAGCACGCTCGGCGAGAGCGCCGAGCGGGCACCGTACGCGAGTCCGTCCAGCGCGCCGCGGACGTCGTCCTGCCAGCTAGTCATGGGCGACTCCTCACCAAACCAGACCCCCCGATGGTCCGATCACTTTCAACGGTAACCGGTTCCCACCAACCGTGTGGGGGAACACACGCGTCCGTGTCTTATCCGTGAGTGAAGGGGCGGGTTAGCCTGCCCCCATGCCTGCTACGAGCCCGTTGCGCATTGTCGTCGCCAAGCCTGGTCTGGACGGTCACGACCGTGGTGCGAAGGTCGTCGCCCGCGCCCTGCGGGACGCGGGCATGGAGGTCATCTACACCGGCCTGCACCAGACCCCGGAGCAGATCGTCGAGACCGCGATCGCCGAGGACGCGGACGCGGTCGGGCTGTCGGTGCTGTCCGGCGCGCACATGACCCTGTTCAAGCGGGTCCGCGAACTGCTCGCCGAGCGGGAGGCCGAGGACATCGTGGTGTTCGGCGGCGGGATCATCCCGGACGCCGACCTGGAGCCGCTGGCCGAGCTCGGCGTCCACAAGATCTTCACGCCCGGGGCGACCACCACCGAGATCGTCGAGTGGGTCCGGACGAACGTGGGCGACGCCTCCACCACAGCGTGACCGATCGGAACACTTCTGAACAGCTATCCCCGTTTCAGCAAGGTTACTAATCGGTAATACCGAATCGTTAGGAAATGCCCGGTTGTGCGGGCTTCCCAAACGCGGTCGCATACAGCCATACGGCTGACCGTTTCAGAGACCGGGGTGAGGCTGTGTGTGGCTCAGAACACATCGGCCGATTCTCGGTTACTGTCCGGACAGGGCGGATCGCAGCGCGGTGGGGGACTGCGAACTGTCGCCGTAGGACCCAAGCGACGTCCCGAATCGGGAGAGGGCAGGTAAACGATGAGGTTTGAACGATCACACGCACGTGGGACGGCGTTCGTCGCCGTCGCAGGCAGCCTGGTGCTGCTTGCCGCCGCGTGTGGTAGTGGCAACAACGGAAGCAGCAGCAGCGGGGGCAGCTCGGCCGGCGCACTCGACGGCCGGGGCCCGATCACGTTTGCCACCGGCAAGGACACGTCCGGCTTTCTGCCGAAGCAGATCGAGGCGTGGAACTCGGCGCACCCGAACGAGAAGGTCGAGCTGAAGGAGCTGCCCGAGGACGCGGACGCGCAGCGGCAGCAGATGGTCCAGAACGCGCAGGCCAAGTCCGACGCGTTCACGGTGCTCAACATGGACGTGGTCTGGACCTCGGAGTTCGCCGCGAACCAGTGGATCACCCAGATCCCCGAGGACAAGATTCCCGATCTGAGCAAGCTGATCCCGGCGACGGTGGAGACCGCGAAGTACCGCGACAAGCTGTACGGCGTGCCGATCACGTCCGACGGCGGCCTGCTGTACTACCGCAAGGATCTGCTGACCAAGGCCGGTGTCACGACCCCGCCGGCGACCTGGACCGACATGCTCACCGACTGCCAGAAGGTGGCCGCGCTGCCCGAGGCCAAGGGCATGAGCTGCTACTCGGGTCAGTTCGAGAAGTACGAAGGCCTGACGGTGAACTTCTCCGAGGCGATCAACTCGGCCGGCGGCGTCATCGTCGACAAGGACGGCAAGCCGAACGTCAACACCCCGGAGGCCAAGGCCGGCCTCGAGGAACTGGTGAACGGGTTCAAGACCGGCGCCATCCCGAAGGCCGCGATCACCTACAAGGAGGAGGAGAGCCGCCGCGCCTTCCAGGACGGCAAGCTGCTCTTCCTGCGCAACTGGCCGTACGTCTACTCGCTGGCGAACAAGACCGACGGATCCTCGAAGATCGCCGGCAAGTTCGCGGTCGCGCCGCTGCCGGGCAAGACCGGTCCGGGTGTCTCCTCGCTCGGTGGGCACGACTACGCGATCAGCTCGTTCGCCAAGAACAAGGCGACCGCCGTCGACTTCATCAACTTCATGGCCAGTGAAGCCCGCCAGAAGGCGAACATCACGGCCACGTCGCAGGCGCCGACCTGGGCGTCGCTGTACGACGACCCGACGCTGCAGAAGCAGTTCCCGTACCTGGCCCCGCTGAAGGCCTCGATCCTCGGCGCCCAGCCGCGGCCGAAGGTGGTCAAGTACGGCGACGTGACGGCCGCGATCCAGCAGGCGGCGTACGACGCGCTGAACGGCACGGTCGCGCCGGACAAGGCGCTCGCCGATCTGCAGACCAAGCTGCAGTCGTTGATCACGAACTGACCGTCGTGCCGGGGCCGGTGAGTGGTGCTGCTGTTACCACGCACCGGCCCCGGCCAGTCCGTGCCCGGGTGACGCCCGGGGAGCAAAGGAGTCTCAGGTGACTGCAAGTGCGCCGGTCGTCGAACGTCCGGCCAAGAAAGAAAAGCGCCCACAACGCTTCGACGAGGGCACCGGCCGGCTGGCCGCGACCCTGCTCTCGCCGACGCTGCTCGTGCTCGCCGTCGTGGTCCTGTTCCCGATCATCTCGGCGCTGCGCGAATCACTGTTCCAGAGCGGCCAGCACCTGGACGCGAACGGGTTCGTCGTCCAGGGGTCGCAGTTCGTCGGGCTGAAGAACTACGCCGACATCTTCCGCGGTGACACCGGCACCCGGTTCTGGAACGCCTTCTACAACACGACGTTCTTCACCATCGTCTGCGTGATCCTCGAGACCGTCCTCGGCGTCGCGATGGCGCTGGTGATGGCCAAGGCGTTCAAGGGGCGGGGTATCGTCCGGGCCAGCATCCTGGTCCCGTGGGCGATCCCGACGGTCATCTCGGCGCTGCTGTGGAAGTGGATCTTCCAGGCCGACGGTGTCGCCAACAGCCTGATCGGCAGCCAGGTGCTGTGGTCGACGGAGGGCTGGCAGTCCAAGCTCTCGGTGGTCATCGCCGATACCTGGAAGACCGCACCGTTTATCGGCCTCCTGGTCCTGGCCGGGCTGCAGACCATCCCGGCCGAGGTCTACGAGGCCGCCAAGGTGGACGGTGCCAACGCCTGGAAGACGTTCACCAGGATCACGCTGCCGCTGGTGAAGCCGGCGCTACTGGTGGCGGTGCTGTTCCGGATCCTCGACACGCTGCGGATCTTCGACCTGCCGTTCGTCCTGGTCGGTGCGCACAAGAACTCGGTCGAGACGCTCTCGATGCTGGCGTTCGACGAGGCGAACAACGTCCGCTACGGCCCTGCGGCCGCCTATGCGACGGTGCTGTTCGTCTACGTCGCCGTGGTGGCGTATCTGTTCGTGAAGATCCTCGGCGCCGACGTGATCGGTGAGGCGAGGGCCAAGAAGCCGGGTGGCGGCGGAGGCAAGGGGAAGCGGCGTCGTGAGCGCGAAACGGCTCCTTCGATCGCTCCTGCCGCGGCGAGCAACACAGGATTGGGTGTCTGATGGCTACCGCAACTGCACAACCCCGCGCCGACATCGCCAAGGTCCGGGCCGCGGAGGTCAGCCCGGTCAAACGCTGGCTGCCGCTGGTCGGCGTCGCGCTCATCGTGATCTACTGCCTGGCGCCGTTCTACTGGATGGTGGTGTCGGCGTTCCGCCGGCCGTCCGACCAGTTCTCGAACAAGTTCATCCCGGCGCCGTTCTCGATCCAGAACTTCAAGGACGTGTTCAGCGGCGACAACGGCTTCGGCCGGGGTCTGCTGAACAGCCTGATCGTGGCCGGGACGGTGACGATCCTGACGCTGGTCATCGGCATGGTCGCGGCGTACACGCTGGCCCGGCTGGACTTCACGGGCAAGAACGTGGTGCTGGCGATCATCATCACCACGTCGATGTTCCCCGGCATCTCGCTGGTCGTACCGCTGCTGAAGCTGTTCGTGAACATCCACTGGATCAACACCTACCAGGCGATGATCGTGCCCAGCCTGTCGTTCGCACTACCGCTGGCGGTGTGGAACCTGACCGCGTTCTTCCGGCAGATGCCGCAGGAGCTCGAGCAGGCGGCAATGGTGGACGGCTGTACGCCGGCCCAGGCGTTCCGCAAGGTGATCATTCCGCTGGCGGCACCGGGTGTGTTCACCACCGCGATCATCACGTTCATCGCGGCCTGGAACGAGTTCCTGATCGCGCTGAGCATGACCAACAAGAAGTCGATCCAGACCGCGAACGTGATCGTCTCGCAGTTCACCGGTACGACGGGCCGCGACCAGCCGTTCGGCAGCCAGATGGCCGCCGGTGTGGTGGTCACGATCCCGCTCGTCATCGCCGTACTGCTGTTCCAGCGGCGGATCGTCGCCGGCCTGACGGCAGGTGGTGTCAAGTGAGCGACGACCGCGCCCGCCGCGACCGCGAAGACCGGGAGCGCCGGGACCGGGAGGATCGCGCCCGCCGGGACCGCGAGGACCGGGACCGCCGGGACCGGGAACTCCGGGACCGCGACAGATACCGCTGAACGAGAAACGGCCGGAGCCCATTGGCTCCGGCCGTTTCTCGTTGGTCAGACCTGCAGCCAGACCGTGGTGTCGACCGGTAGCTCGCCGTTGGGGAGCGGCTCGCTGCTGAGCAGGACCTTCGTGTGCGTGGGCAGGGGGACCGGGGCGTCGGTCAGGTTGACGACGCAGCGGAAGCCGGGGTCGCGGGTGAAGGACAGGACGCCTTCGGGGGCGTCGGGGTCCCAGGTCAGGCGGCCTTCGCCCAGGGCGGGGTGGTCGTGGCGGATGCGGAGGGCCGCCTTGTACAGGCTCAGGTGGCTGTCGGGGTCGCCTGCCTGTGCTTCCGCGGTCAGACCGGACCAGTCGGCCGGCTGCGGGAGCCAGGGCTGGCCGGTGCCGGGACCGAAGCCGTACGGCGGTTCCGCGCCGGACCACGGGATCGGAACCCGGCAGCCGTCGCGCCCGCGGACCGTGTGCCCGGAGCGCTCCCAGGTCGGGTCGTCGAGCTTGTCCTCCGGCAGGTCCTCGACCTCGGGCAGACCGAGCTCGTCACCCTGGTAGATGTACGCGCCACCCGGCAGCGCCAGCTCCAGCAGCGCAGCGGCCCGGGCCCGGCGCAGACCGAGCGCGAGATCCGTCGGTACGACGCCCGCACCCTCCAGGGCGTCCTTCAGTTCGCGGCCGTACCGCGTGCGGTGCCGGATCGTGTCGTGGTTGCTCAGCACCCACGTCGCCGGCGCGCCGACCGCCCACAGGTTGTCGGTGGTGTGGTCGATGACCTCGCGCAGTTCCTTCGCGTCCCACTTCGCCCGCAGCGCGTCGAAGTTGAACGCCGAGTGCAGCTCGTGCGGGCGGACGTACTGCGCGAGCCGCTCGGCCGGCGACAGCCACGCCTCGGCCACGAACACCCGCGGTCCTTGCGGCGTGTCGGCGTACTCGTCGGCGATCGCCCGCCAGCGCTGGTGGATCGTGTGCACCCCGGGCTGGTCGTAGAACGGGTTCCCGACGTACTTCTCCCGGGTCGGCTCGCCGTTCTCCACAGGTACGTCGGGCAGGCTCGCGTCCTTGGCCATCGAGTCGGCGACGTCGATCCGGAACCCGTCCACACCGCGGTCGAACCAGAACCGCAGGATCGAGTCGAACTCCTCGATCACCTTCGGGTGGTCCCAGTTCCAGTCGGGCTGCGAGATGTCGAACAGGTGCAGGTACCACTGCCCGTCGTCGATCTGCTGCCAGGCCGGCCCGCCGAACGCGGCCGGCCAGTTCGTCGGCGGCTTGCCGTCCTCGGTGTCGCGGAACCAGAACAGGTCGCGCTCCGGCGAGCCCTTTCCGGCGGCCAGCGCGGCCTTGAACCACGGGTGCTCCCAGGAGCAGTGGTTCGGCACCAGGTCGATCAGGATCCGCAGGCCGAGCGCGTGCGCCTCGGCGATCAGCGCGTCGGCGTCGGCCAGGGTGCCGAACTCCAGGTTGATGTCGCGGTAGTCGGCGACGTCGTACCCGCCGTCGAGCAGTGGGGACGGGTACCACGGGCTGATCCAGATCGCGTCCACGCCGAGGTCGGCGAGGTACGGCAGCCGGGCGCGGATCCCGTTCACGTCGCCGGTGCCGTCACCGTCCGCGTCGGCGAACGAACGCGGGTACACCTGGTAGACAACGGCACTACGCCACCAGTCGTCAGCTGGTCTGGTTTGAGGATCGGTCATGCGAACCAGCCTCGCACGACCGTGGGAGGGCCTGTGACCGTCGTCTCAGCCAGTACCCCGGCTGTTGCTCTCGGCACAAGGGTGGCTAGTGTCAGGAATCCGTACAGGCGAGAGAGGGACCACACTCGTGGATCTGATGGAATTCCAGGCGAAGACGGTCTTCGCCAAGCACGGGGTGCGGACGACCGTGGGTGAGGTCGTCACGACTCCGGAGGAAGCGCGCGCGGCAGCCGAGAAGATCGGCGGCCGGGTGGTCGTGAAGGCCCAGGTCAAGACCGGCGGCCGCGGCAAGGCCGGCGGCGTCAAGCTGGCCTCGAGCCCGGACGAGGCGGAGGAGAAGGCCCGCGAGATCCTCGGGCTGGACATCAAGGGTCACGTCGTCAAGATCCTGAACATCGTCCCGGCCGCGGCGATCGCCGAGGAGTACTACTTCTCGTTCCTGGTCGACCGGGCCAACCGCAACTACCTGTGCATCGCCTCCGCCGCCGGCGGTATGGAGATCGAGGAGGTCGCGCACACCAACCCGGACGCGGTCGCGCAGATCTCGATCGACCCGGCCACCGGGGTGGACGAGGCGAAGGCGCGGGAGATCGCCACCGCGGCGAAGTACCCGGCCGACGTGATCGACGCCGTCGTACCGGAGATCGTCAAGCTGTACGAGGTGTTCATCGCCGAGGACGCGTCGCTGGTCGAGGTGAACCCGCTGGTCAAGCTCGAGGACGGCAACGTCGAGGCGCTGGACGGCAAGGTCACGCTGGACGAGAACGCGGACTTCCGGCACCCGGAGCACGCCGAGTTCGAGGACGTCTCGGCGGCCGACCCGCTGGAGGCGGCGGCCAAGGCCAAGGGCCTGAACTACGTGAAGCTGGACGGCTCGGTCGGCATCATCGGCAACGGCGCGGGTCTGGTCATGTCCACGCTCGACGTCGTCGCGTACGCCGGTGAGGAGTTCGGTGGCGTGAAGCCGGCCAACTTCCTCGACATCGGTGGTGGCGCGAGCGCCGAGGTGATGGCGAACGGCCTGGAGATCATCATCTCCGACCCGCAGGTGGAGAGCGTGTTCGTCAACGTCTTCGGCGGTATCACGGCCTGTGACGCGGTCGCGAACGGCATCGTGCAGGCGTTCGAGCTGCTGGGCTCGCGCGGTGAGCACGTCACCAAGCCGCTGGTCGTCCGGCTGGACGGCAACAACGCCGAGGAGGGCCGCCGGATCCTCGACGAGGCGGGCCTCGCCGGTCTGGAGCGGGTCGACACGATGGACGGCGCCGCCAAGCGCGCCGCCGAGCTGGCTGCGAAGTAAGGGATCGCCGAACAAATGTCTATCTTCCTGACCAAGGACAGCAAGGTCATCGTCCAGGGCATGACCGGCTCCGAGGGCACCAAGCACACCACCCGGATGCTCGCCTCGGGCACCAACATCGTCGGCGGCGTGAACCCGCGCAAGGCGGGCCAGAGCCAGGACTTCGACGGCAAGTCGGTGCCGGTGTTCGGCACCGTCGCGGACGCGGTCAAGGAGACCGGCGCGAACGTGTCGGTCATCTTCGTACCGCCGAAGTTCACCAAGGACGCTGTACTGGAGGCCGTCGAGGCCGAGGTACCGCTGGTCGTGGTGATCACCGAGGGCGTGCCGGTGCACGACACCGCCGCGTTCTTCGCCGCCGCGCAGGCCTCCGGCAAGACCCGGATCATCGGCCCGAACTGCCCCGGCATCATCACCCCGGGCGAGTCGAACGCCGGCATCATCCCGGCCAGCATCGCCGGCCAGGGCCGGATCGGCCTGGTCAGCAAGTCCGGCACGCTGACGTACCAGATGATGTACGAGCTGCAGGACTTCGGGTTCTCGACCGCGATCGGGATCGGCGGCGACCCGATCATCGGTACCACCCACATCGACGCGCTGCAGGCGTTCCAGGACGACCCGGACACCGACGCGATCGTGATGATCGGTGAGATCGGTGGCGACGCCGAGGAGCGGGCGGCCGCGTTCATCAAGGAGAACGTGACCAAGCCGGTCGTCGGGTACGTCGCGGGCTTCACCGCGCCGGAGGGCAAGACCATGGGTCACGCCGGCGCGATCGTGTCCGGCTCGTCCGGCACTGCGGCCGCGAAGCAGGAGGCCCTCGAGGCCGTCGGCGTGAAGGTCGGCAAGACGCCGTCCGAGACCGCCAACCTGATGCGCGAGATCATGCAGGGCCTGAGCAAGTAAAAGCCCTGATGCGGGGCCTGTCTCTTCGGGGGCAGGCCCCGTCTTCTATTTGTAGGCCGCGGAGCGGTCCACCGCGCGGACCAAGGTCTCGTTGAACGCGGTGTCGGTGATGTCCAGGTCCTTCAGGACCGGGAACAGCAGGTAGACCACGCGGTCCCCGGCCCCGGCGATCCCGATCCGGTAGTGGAACTTCTTCCCGTCGCCGCTGTCGTACGTCGCCTTCCAGCTCTTGCCGCTGACCGTGCTGGTCTTGACCGTGCCGGTCGACTCGACCTGCGCGTTCGAGACGTTCTTCTCGCAGGCGTCGACGTTCTTCCGGATCTTGTCCAGGAACGCCGCGGCCGCCGCGGCGGTCGGGAACCTCGCGACCGTGTCGTCGAGCCCGAACTCGGTCGGCACCTTCGCCTCCGGCGTCACGTACGTGATCGTGCCGTACTTCTCCGCCTTGGCCTTCTTCATGCTGAGCTTCTCGCAGCCGGTGCCGTCGATGGTCTGGGCCGGGGCGCTCACCCACGCCTTGTCGACCTCGGCGAGCAGCGGCAGGTCGACCGGAGCCATGAAACCCGGGGTGTCGACGTTCGGCAGCAGGGCCGGCTTCGCCAGCGGCGCGCCGGTCCCGCAGCCGCCGGTCTCGGAGCAGATCTTCTTCGCCGCCGCGCTGGTGGCGGCCAGTACGAGATCCGGCCGTGGCGGGGTCGCGGCGGTCGTGTCGTGCTCGACGACCATCGTCGCCTGCCCCGCCAGCGTCACCGAGACCGTCTTGTACTTCGTCGTCTTCGCGCCCGGCACCTGTCCGAAGACCGCGATCACGCCGCTGTCGCCGACGCCGGTGGTCATGTACCCGGCCGACAGCCGGGTCTGCGGGGTGGTGCACTGGCTGAGCCAGCGGACGACCGTGTTGTACGTCTTCGCTGCGGTGGTCTTGTCGTTGGACACGTCGATGTACTGCACGGCGGTGTCCTTGGTGGTCGCGTTCTGCAGCGTACGGACCCAGGTCCGCAGGCCGGACGGGTCCGCGAACCGTTGCAGCTGGCATGCGAACGAGGTGTCCGGGGCCGAGTCGCCGCCCGCCGTACCGGTGACCGTCCAAGCGCCGGTCGCGCCGAGCGCCTTCGCGCCGGTGGCGTCCAGCAGCACCTTGGCGTCGGCCAGGACGTTCGACTGGCTGGACTTGTCGTCGCTCGGGCTGCTGCCGGCCTTCGGTCCGGAGCCGTTGTCGCCGCCGAAGGCGTTCAGCGCGGCGACACCACCGCCGCCGACCAGCACCACGACGGCCGCACCCGCGGCGATCGTCTGGTTCCGCTTACGCGCCTGGCGGCGCCGCGCCTCCCGGGCAGCGGCGCGTGAGCCGCCGCGTTGTCCACGGTGGGAACCGGCCAAAGCTCGACCTCCTGACTGATTCCACCCGACAGTACCCGGTGGACCCGTGCCGCTCCCATTCAGCTACCACCAGCCGAACACAGGAAAACTGTCCGTGAGCAGGCGGGCTGAAGTCTCCCACATCCGGCGTGTCAGGACGAGAGGTGTCCGGGACCGGGGAGACGATGGGAGTCAGATGACCGACATGCTGAGCCGCCCGGGCGCGCGGGACGGTGAGACGCCCACGTCGGAGATCGCCGCCGCCCCGACCAAGCCGCTGCTGGTGTCGGCCGTGATCTCCGCCGGAGCCTGCCTGCTCACCGGGGTGCTGACCTGCGCCGCGGTCGCCGTGATCGGCTGGCTGGGTGCGACCTTCGGTGGCGCCTCCGGCGCGGTACGGGCCGGTGCAGCAGCCTGGCTGGTGGCGCACAAGGCCGGTGTGACGATCGGCACCGGGAGGATCAGTGTCGCGCCGCTCGGCCTGACGCTGTTCTTCGCCTGGTGCCTGTACCGCGGCGGCAAGTCGGCGGCCCGCTCCAGCGGCGCCGACCGGACCAGGGACCTGATCACGCTGGCCCTGGGGTTCGCGGTCGTCTACGGTCTCGGCGGGCTGCTCGTGGCGTTGCTCACGGCAGACGGCGCACTGAAGGTGTCGGTGTTCTCGGCGTTCCTGGGCACGTTCTCGCTGGCGCTGGTCGCCGGTCTCGCGGGCGTCGTCGTCGAGTCCGGTGCGGGCGAGGACATCGCCGACGCCACCCCGGCCGGGCTGCGGGACACCGTACCGGCCGCGCTGGCCGCCGTACTCACGATCGTCGCGCTCGCCTCGGTGCTGTACGCCGTACTCCTCGCGATCCACTTCTCCCGCATCACCGGCATGCTCGAACTGCTCGACGCCGGCGTGATCGGGTCGGTCGTACTGTTCGCGATCTGCCTGATGCTGGTGCCGAACATGATCCTGTACGTGATCGCGTTCCTCGCCGGGCCCGGGTTCCAGCTCGGGACCGGTACGACGATCGCGCCGACCGGCGTCGACGTGGGGAACCTGCCGGCGCTCCCGCTGCTGGCCGCCGTACCGGCCGACGGGTCGACGCCGACGTACCTGCTGGCGCTGACGGCCCTCGTACCGCTGGCGGCCGGGGTCGTCGCCGGACTGGTCGTCGTACGGCGGGGGCTCACGGAGCGGGACGCGGACGCGCTCGGGTGGGACGCCTTCGCGCTGCGCGGCGCGATCTCGGCGGTGCTCGCGGGCGTGATCCTGTTCGCGCTGCTGGCGATGTCGGGCGGTTCGGCCGGGCCCGGGCGGATGTCCGTGGTCGGCGTACCGGGGGCATTGCCGGCGGCCGGCGTCCTGGTCGCCGGGATGGCGATCGGGGCGGCGATCACGGCCGCGGTGGTGTCCGCGCGCCGCCCGCCCGACGGGGAGCCCGAGGCCTGACGATAGGCTGCCCGCCGTGACTGCTGCTTCTTCCGACTCCGGTTCCGCACGCCTGGTCGTGCTCGTGTCCGGGTCGGGGTCGAACCTGCAGGCCTTGCTGGACGCCTGCGCCGACCCGGCGTACGGCGCTCAGGTCGTGGCCGTCGGCGCCGACCGCGACGGCATCGCCGGGCTGGACCGCGCCGCGGCCGCCGGGGTGCCGACCTTCGTGCACAAGGTGAAGTCATACGCCTCGCGCGCAGACTGGGATCGTGCGCTGACGGCGTCGGTCCTGGAGTACAAGCCGGATCTGGTCGTGTCGGCCGGCTTCCTGAAGCTCGTCGGCGACGACTTCCTCGAGGCGTTCGGCGACCGCTACATCAACACCCACAACGCGCTGCTGCCGGCCTTCCCCGGGATCCACGGTCCCCGGGACGCGCTGGAGTACGGCGTGAAGGTCGCCGGGGCGACGCTGTTCTTCGTGGACGGCGGCGTCGACACCGGGCCGATCATCGCGCAGGTCGTCGTACCGGTCGAGGACGACGACACCGAAGAAACCCTGACCGAGCGGATCAAGGAGGTCGAACGGCGCCAGCTGGTGGAGTGGGTCGGCCGGCTGGTCCGCGACGGCTGGACCATCACCGGACGAAAGGTTCGACTGAAGTGAGCACCGACCGCAGGCCGATCCGCCGCGCGCTGATCAGCGTCTACGACAAGACCGGTCTGGAGGAGCTCGCCTCGGCGCTGCACGCCGCCGGTGTCCGGCTGGTGTCGACCGGTTCCACCGCGGCCCGGATCGCGGCGGCCGGCGTACCGGTGACCAAGGTCGAGGACCTGACCGGGTTCCCGGAGTGCCTCGACGGGCGGGTCAAGACGCTGCACCCGCTCGTGCACGCGGGGCTGCTCGCGGATCTGCGGAAGCCGGATCACGTCGAACAGCTCAAGGAGATGCGGGTCGAGCCGTTCGACCTGCTGGTCAGCAACCTGTACCCGTTCTCGGAGACGGTCGCCTCGGGTGCGTCGGTCGACGAGTGCATCGAGCAGATCGACATCGGCGGGCCGTCGATGGTGCGCGGCGCCGCCAAGAACCACGCGAGCGTTGCCGTGGTGACCTCTCCTTCGCAGTACTCGGATTTGCTGGCTGCATTGGGCGAGGGCGGCTTCTCGCTGGCGGAGCGGCAGAAGCTCGCGGCGGCGGCCTTCGTACACACGGCTGAGTACGACATCGCTGTCGCGTCCTGGATGGGCAGCGTGCTCACGGACTCCAGCGAAGGTACCGGCTTCCCGGCGTGGGTCGGCGCCTCGTGGGACAAGGCCGCCGTACTCCGGTACGGCGAGAACCCGCACCAGCCGGCCGCGCTGTACCTGAACGGCCGCGGCGGTCTTGCGGCGGCGGAGCAACTGCACGGCAAGGAGATGTCGTACAACAACTACGTCGACGCCGACGCGGCCCGTCGTACCGCGTACGACTTCAGTGAGCCGGCGGTCGCGATCATCAAGCACGCGAACCCGTGCGGTATCGCGGTCGGCAAGGACATCGCCGAGGCGCACCGGCGTGCGCACGAGTGCGACCCGGTGTCGGCGTACGGCGGCGTGATCGCGACGAACCGCCCCGTCACGGTGGACCTGGCGAAGCAGGTCGCGGAGATCTTCACCGAGGTCCTGGTCGCCCCGGCCTTCGAGGACGGCGCCGTTGAGATCCTGCAGGCGAAGAAGAACATCCGCCTGCTGGTCGCGCCGGCCGTGACCGCGGACGAGCCGGTCGAACTGCGCGCGATCAGCGGCGGCCTCCTGCTCCAGCACCGCGACCGCTTCCAGGCCCCGGGGGACGACCCGTCCGCTTGGACCCTGGCCGCCGGAGCCCCGGCGTCCGACGAGGTGCTGGCCGACCTGGCCTTCGCGTGGAAGGCATGCCGCGCCGTCAAGTCCAACGCCATCCTGCTCGCCTCCGACGGCGCGTCCGTCGGGGTCGGCATGGGCCAGGTCAACCGAGTCGACTCCTGCCGCCTGGCCGTCTCCCGCGCCGGCGACCGCGCCACCGGCTCGGTAGCCGCCTCCGACGCGTTCTTCCCCTTCCCCGACGGCCTAGAGGTCCTCATCGAGGGCGGCGTGAAGGCAGTGGTCCAGCCGGGTGGCTCCATCCGCGACGAAGCCGCCATCGAAGCCGCCAACAAGGCCGGCATCACCATGTACTTCACCGGAACCCGCCACTTCTTCCACTGAGCCACAACCTCCGAAAGCCGGATCGAGGTTCTCTCGGTCCGGCTTTCGTACGTCAACCGGTGGTCAGCAGGCAGAGGCCGATGGTGGTTATCAGAAGGTCGGCCAGGGCAACTACCTGAACCTGCATCCGTACGACACCTGCCGCCCCTCGTCCCGGGTTTGCCCGGTGAGGGTCCAGCCTGTCTTCACGTAGAAGTTCTGCCCCTGGGGATAGTTCGCCAACGTCCACACGATCGCTTCGTCGTACCGCGCCGCCAGCTCCTCGAGCGCCTTCGCCATCAACGCGGTCCCGACGCCGCGACGCCAGTACGGCCTGTCGACCGCGATCGTGTCGAGCTCCCCGAGCTCCGGGTCGACCGGATCCCGGCTCGCCCCGATCCCCACAACCCCGGCGATCCGCCCGTCCACCTCCGCCACCCACCAGTTGCCCCCAGCAACAGTTGCCGTCCACCGAGCGATCCGCCCGTCATCCAGCACCGCCGCCGGCAACAACCCCTTGAACCCGTCGTTCGACGAGTCCACATAAACCCGCGCAACCTCCGCCCCATCCCCAGCAACCGCCCGACGAATCCTCACCATCCACCCGATTATCCCGGCGCCTGGCCCGGGACGCAGGTAGTTATCGGCTCAGCCGAGCACGAGGCGTTCGTCGCCGAAGTCGGCGATGATCTCGAGCTTGCCGCCGAGGGCTTCGACGTACCGACGAATGGTGCTCAGCTCCGAGCGCGCCAACTCTCCGCGCTCGATCTTCGAGACGGCGGTCTGCGTGATGTGCAGCCGGTCGGCAACATCGGTCTGGGTGAGGCCGTGCTGTTGACGCACATCAGCAAGCCGATGCGCACGCACCTCGGCGAGTGCCTCTTCACTCAAGGCCGCAACTTCGGCCTTGTCCTCAGGCGTCTTGACGAACTCGGCCAGTACCTCGTCATGCGTTCTGTACTTCACCAGTTCTCCTCCCTCCGAGTCAGGATTTCTCGTTCTTCTCGAGTTCGTCCAGCCATTCGTCGTAAAGCTCGTCGGCGATCGGGATGTTCCGTCGGTACCACGCCTCCCATTGCCCGACCTTGTCACCGCCGATCAACAACACGGCTTGGCGCACGGGATCGAACGCGAACAGCACCCGGACTGTGCCACTGCGGAGCTCCTTCATGTTCGGATGACGCGACGCCTTGATCGTCTCGACGACCGGCCTACCAAGTCCTGGGCCTTGTTCGGCGATCAAATTGACCCTGGCCAGCACGCGCATCCGATCGCTTCGCGGCAACCGGTCCAACCATTTGTAACAGTCGTCTGTGTAGACGATCGTGAACGCCATTCGAGAACAATAGTACCTCTAGGTTCTAGAACCTAAAAGTACTAATCGTTGATCAGTTGGGGACGATGAGGCCCAGTACGGTGATGGCGGTGGCGGTGAGGAGGAGGAAGGTGGTGTCGAACATGCGGCTGCGGACGTGGAGGAGGCCGGCTGCTGTGTCGGAGAGGGTGGCTCGGAGGACGGCGGCGAGGCCTAGTGAGCCGGCGAAGACGAGTACTCCGTTGCGCCAGTTGTAGAACCAGATGACCACCAGGCCGGTGAGGGCGACCAGGAGCGACAACGCCAGCGGCCACTGGCTGCGGCGCTGAGCCTCGCCGGCCATCAGCACGTCACACCCAGCTCGAGCCGGTACGTCGTACCACCCAGCACGAACCCGTGCGCCGTCGTGCTCGAGGTCATCGAACGAGACTCGATTCGGCGGCTTCTACGACGTTGGTCAGAAGCATGGCTCGGGTCATGGGGCCGATGCCGCCGGGCATGGGGGCGATCCAGGAGGCCTGCTCGCGGGCCGCGGGGTCGATGTCGCCGACGATCTTGCCCTCGGCGCTGCGGCTGGTGCCGACGTCGAGGAGTACGGCGCCGGGCTTCACCATGTCCGCGGTGATCAGGCCGGCCGAACCCGCGGCGGCGATCACGATGTCGCCGGTACGGACCACCGCGGCGAGGTCCTTCGTGCCGGTGTGGCACTGGGTGACGGTCGCGTTCTCGCTCCGCCGGGTGAACAGCAGCCCCATCGGCCGGCCCGCGGTGACGCCGCGGCCGACGACGACCACGTGCGCGCCGGCGATCGGTACGTCGTACCGCCGGAGGAGCTCGACGCAGCCCTTCGGGGTGCAGGGCAGCGGGCCGTCCTGCCCGAGGACGAGCTTGCCGAGGCTGACCGGGTGCAGGCCGTCGGCGTCCTTCGCCGGGTCGATCAGGCCGAGGATCGTGTTCGTGTCGACGTGCTTCGGCAATGGGAGCTGGACGATGAAGCCGGTGCAGTCCGGGTTCTCGTTGAGCTCGCGCACCTTCGCGGCGATCTCGTCCTGGGTCGCGGTCGCCGGCAGCTCGACCTGGATCGAGGCGATCCCGACGGCTGCGCAGTCGCGGTGCTTGCCCGCGACGTACGCCCGGCTGCCCGGGTCGTCGCCCACCAGGATCGTGCCCAGCCCAGGCACCACACCCTGCTCGGCCAGCTTCGCGACGCGGACCTTCAGCTCGTCCTTGATCGCCGCCGCCGTCGCCTTGCCATCCAAAATCTGCGCCGTCACCCGAAGAGTCTCCCACGCCGGAGTCCGCCTCCCGCTCCCGGCGTCCCGAGCTTGCGGTCCGCCAGGCCATCACAATCGCCCTTCCGCCGGATGCCCGAGCGAGCGCGAGCCGTGCCACGGTGGAATGTGATGGCGTGGACGTCCACCACTCACCATCGGCCTGCGCGACGACTGCCCTCAGGCGTACGAGCCCCCAGAGCGCGGGTGGTCGCGGGAGTTGGTGAGTGACCCAGGTCCGCCTCGCCTCTCGCCAGACCACCGCACGAACGCGAGCCTGCCCGAGCCGCGGGTGGGGTGGTGCCGGGCTGGGAGCTTGCAATGAGGCGGGAATGCGTGCGCTCTTGCTGTGGTTCGAGGAGATAGTTTATTCTTGAACTACCAACCAGCGAGGAGCACGCTATGCCGGCCGTGACCGTCAGCGACATCACCGTCCTGCCCCGGATCAGCCCGCAGGACCCTGCCGTCGTGCACGAGCGCGCCGTGAAGTCGGTGACGTCCGCGCCGAGCGGCTACGAGGGCGAGGGCTTCCCGGTCCGGCGGGCCTTCGCCGGCGTCGACCTCCGCGACCTCGACCCGTTCATCCACATGGACCAGATGGGCGAGGTGGAGTACGCGCCGGGCGAGCCGAAGGGCACCCCGTGGCACCCGCACCGCGGCTTCGAGACCGTCACATACATGCTCGACGGGATCATGGAACACCAGGACTCCAACGGCGGTGGCGGTGTCATCTCCAACGGCGACACCCAGTGGATGACGGCCGGTAGCGGCCTGCTGCACATCGAGACGCCGCCGGAGCACTTGGTGGTCAGCGGCGGCCTGTTCCACGGCATCCAGCTCTGGGTGAACCTGCCGAAGGCGCTGAAGTGGGCGCCGCCGCGGTACCAGGACATCCGCGGCGGCGACGCCGCCTTGCTCAGCACCCCGGACGGCGGTTCGCTGGTCCGCGTGATCGCCGGCTCCGTCGACGGGCACGACGGCCCGGGATCGACGCACACCCCGATCACGCTGGTGCACGCGACCGTCAGCCCGGGCGCCGAGCTGGTGCTGCCGTGGCAGCCGGACTACAACGCGCTCGTCTACGTGCTGGCCGGCCAGGGTACGGTCGGCGCCGACCGGCGGCCGATCCGCAAGGGGCAGCTGGCAGTCTTCGGTCCGGGCGACGTCCTTCGTACGGCGGCCGGTACGACCCAACCGCAGGCGGAGCCGAACCTCGACGTACTGGTGATCGGCGGCCGCCCGATCCGGGAGCCGATCGCGATGGCCGGGCCGTTCGTGATGAACACCCGCGCCGAGGTGATCCAGGCCTTCGAGGACTTCCAGGCCGGCAAGCTCGGCTCGATCCCCGCGGTGCACGGCGCGCCGACCGAACTGCGCAGTACCGAATAGTTGCTCTGGACGACCGAGCCCCCCGGATCTACCTTCAAAACAAGGGGATTCAGGGGGTGTCTGGTCATGTTCAAGAAACTTGCGCTGATCGTGTCCGCGGTGGCACTGACGGTTGCCGCGGCCGCGCCGTTCCCGGCGTCGATCCCGTTGCCGAACGACTTCCAGCCGGAGGGTCTCGCCGTCGGTCCGAAGAGTACGTTCTACACCGGGTCGATCACCACTGGTGACATCTACCGCGGCAGTCTGCGGTCCGGAAAGGGCGCACTCTTCGTCGATGCACCGCCGGGCCGCGCGGCGACCGGGATGAAGGTCGAGGCGTCCGCGCAGCGGCTGTGGGTGGCCGGCGCGTTCGACGGCCATGCCTACGTCTACAGCACCCGCAACGGTGCCACGCTGGCCAACCTCGTACTGAGCACCGGTGCCGGGACGCTGATCAACGACGTGATGGTCACCAATCACGCCGCGTACTTCACCGACTCGCTCCGGCCGGTGATCTACCAGGTCCCGATCGGGCCGGGCAGCCGGATCGGCAGGCCGCGGACGATCCGGTTGACCGGTCCGGCGGCGTTCATCGGCGACTTCCCGAACCTGAACGGGATCGCGGCGCCGAGTGACGGGCACGTGCTGATCGTCGGGCACTCGTCACAGGGGGCGCTGTACCTGGTCGATCCACGGACCGGCGCGAGCCGTCCGCTTCCGTTGACCGGTGGGGCACTCACGCCTGGTACGCCGGACGGCATCCTGCTGGACGGGCGGACCCTGTGGGTGGTGCAGAACTTCGCCAACCAGCTGGTGAAGATCCAGCTCGCCCCGGACCTCAGTACCGGAAGGATCGTTGGGATCACCACCAATCCGCTCTTCCGGGTACCGACGGCGATCGGTGCGGACGGTCACCGGCTCGCGCTGGTCAACGCCCGCTTCGACCTCGGCTTCCCGCCGCCACTCGGGCCCGGCGCACCGCCTGGTACGGACTTCAACGTGGTGCAGCTGAACAAACCCTGATCAACCTTCGGTGACGTCCAGGGTGACGTAGTGCTCGATGCGCGGGTCGTCCGGGTCGCCGCCGTACAGTTCGACGAAGCGCCGTGCCGCCGGCAGGCCGCCGTACTGCGGGTTCAACTCGCCGCGCAGGCTCGAGAACATCAGCGAGAGGTCGATGTAGCGGTCGCCGGCGCCGAGCCGGCTCAGATCGAGGATGCCGGTGAAGCGCAGCGTTTCCGGGTCGACGAAAACGTTCGGCGCGCAGTAGTCCCCGTGCGTGACCGCCTCGCCGGCGCCTGGGAACAGGGACCTGAACGGACAGCCGCTGAGCTCGTCGAGCCGGCGGAGGCCATCGGCGATGGCGGCGAGGACGGCGGGGCGGTCAGCGGCCGGCCAAGGCTGCGACGCGTCCAGGCCGGGCAGCTCCGAAGTCAGCAACCAATTGTTGCCGCGATCAACGATTCGCGGGCAGGGGAACCCGGTCGAGCCGAGCCACGCCAATCGGTCCGCTTCATCGGAGACGCCAGGACCGGCCTTGTAATAAAGGCGCTCCGGCCCACGGTCGAGCCGGACGACCGTCGCGCCGGAGCAGCCGACGTGGACAGGCTCGGCGCTACCCGCGCCGAACCTGTCCTGAAGAGCGTTGAGATCCACTCACCGAAGGTTACGGTGCAACGCCGAGATCAGCTCGCCATTTGTGGTGTCACCGTCCAGCGACCAGATCATCGCGCCGCCGAGATCGCGCTGCGAGATGTACTGCGCCTTGCGCGCCATCTCGACCGGATCGTCCCAGGTCCAGAAGGTCGTACCGTCGAACAGCCAGGCGAATCCGGCCTGGTTGTCGCGGTACACGGTGTAGTTCGCCAACTGCGCCTTCAGGTACCGGTAGTCGTCCGTACCGGCCTCGAACGTCCCCGGCGCCGGGCCGGTCGACGGCTGGAACAGACCGTGGTTCTGGTTCGTCACGCCGGTCCACCCGTGCTCGTAGAACGGCACGCCCATCACCAGCTTGTTCCGCGGCGCACCTCGGGACAGGTAGGCGTCGATCGTCACCTGCGAGCTGAACTCCGGCGTGGTCGGATCGCCCGCGGGCCCGTCGATCGCGGACTGCTGGTTCGTCAGGTTCTCCCACGGACCGTGGTAGTCGTACCCCTGCGTCGTACCGAACGTCAGGTCCTTGAACAGCTGCCGTACCTCGAACCCGCGGTCGATCATCGCCGGGTTCGCCGGCAGGAACGCGGTCAGGTTGGGCCGCCGTCCCGGCAGCCGGTCCAGCTGCTTGCGGTACTCGTGCACCAGCGCGGTGAAGTTCTGCTTGTCCTCGGGCCGGATCACGTTGCCCGGGTTGCCGTCGCTGGCCGGCCACTCCCAGTCCAGGTCGACACCGTCGAAGATGCCCTTCGCGGCACCGGCGGGGAGCCCCGGCAGGTTCCCCTTCAGCCATAGGTCGATGCAGGACTTCACGTGCGCGGCCCGGGAGGCCGGCGTGAGCGCCACGTCGGAGAAGTGCGCCGAGCCGGTCCAGCCGCCGAGGGAGATACTGATCCGCAGCTTCGGGTACTTCTGCTTCAGTTCCCTCAGCTGATTCAGGTTGCCGTTGAGCACCTGGCCTGGCTCGTCGGCCTTGCCGTTCACACTCTGCTCGGCGGTGAACGGCCGCTGGTAGTCCGCCCACGGATCGCTGCTGGTGCAGTTCCCCTGGGCGTCGACGGAGCCGAACGCGTAGTTGATCTGGGTCAGCCGCGCCGCGGACCCGTTCTTGACCAGATCGCTGACCAGGAAGTTCCGGCCGTACCCGCTCCAGTTGGTGTAGTACCCGACGACACGCTTGCTCTCGTGCGCTTCCGCCGGCACCGCGAGAGTCGTTGGTACGACCATCGCAGCAGCCAGCAGCAGCAGCGTACTTCCACGCCTCATGACACCCCTATCGGACGGTTCCTGCGCACACAGTAGGACCACTGACCGACTTACGCAATGTCTCTACGAAAACTGGCACGACTGACGAGATCCGTCATTCGTCCGGCGCCGAGGTTCAAGGGCGTGGATAAGGTCGCCGGTATGACGACTGTTGCCGCCGACCTCGCGCCCACCGGCGTCCTCCGCGCCTCGATCAACCTCGGCAATCCGGTGCTCGCGCAAGGTACGCCGGACGCGCCGGCCGGGATCACCGTCGACCTCGCGCGCGAACTCGCCGAGCGGCTCGGCCTGCCGCTGGAGCTGGTCTGCTTCGACGCGGCGCGTAAGTCGTTCGAGGCGCTGACCACCGGCCAGGCGGACCTCTGTTTCCTCGCGATCGAGCCGGCCCGGGCGGCCGAGGTCGCATTCACCGCACCGTACGTCGTGATCGAAGGCGTCTTCGCCGTACCGCAGGACTCCAAGCTGACCAGGGTCGCCGACGTGGACGCGGCGGGCGTGCGGATCGGGGTCAAGCAGGGCTCGGCCTACGACCTGTACCTGACGAGGACCGTGCAGCACGCCGAGGTCATCCGGGGCGCCGATGGTGTGGACGTGTTCCGTGCCGAGGGGCTCGAAGTCGCGGCGGGGATCCGCCAGCCGATCACGCAGTACGTCGCCGAGAACCCCGACCTCCGTCTGATCGACGAGCGGTTCATGCAGATCCAGCAGGCCGTCGGTACGACGAAGGACAAGAGCGAGGAGACGGTCGCCTACCTCCGCGACCTGATCGACGAACTGAAGGCGAACGGCTTCGTCGCCGCGTCGCTGACCGCCGCCGGGCAGTCGAGCACTCTCGTTGCTCCATAGCCGAATCCGGGAACCAAACGGACCCGACCGTACACAAGGCCTACAACCGACTTTTCTGGGGAGGCCCTGTGAGTTCGAGATCCATGCGCCGAGCACGGCCCGCGATCGCCGTCCTGGCGTTCGCGGGCCTCGCGGCCGGAGTGCTGACACCGGCGCAGGCCGGAGTGCTCGCGCCGCCCGTTCACAAGAACAAGACCACAGATGTCAGCGTCACGCTGATCACCGGTGACCGGGTGCTGCTGCCCGGTGGCGATATCACCAAGCTGACCGTCGAGCCCGGCGCGGGCCGGCAGCACGTCGGCTTCGTGAAGCAGAGCGTCCGCGGGCACGCGTACGTGATCCCGGCCGATGTCAGCAAGGACGTCGGCAGCGGGCGGATCGACCGCCGGCTGTTCGACGTCGCCGAGCTGGTGAAGGACGGGTACGACGACGCGTCGACGAGCACGATTCCGGTACTCGCGACGTACAGCGGGAACGCCGTCGCGAAACACGCCGTACCCGCCGGGGCGAAGGTCGCGCGGCAGTTGCCGTCGATCAACGGCGCCGCGATGAAGGTCAGCAAGAGCAGTGCGAAGGACTTCATCGGCTCGGCCGGGTTCAGCAAACTGTGGCTGGACGGGAAGCGGCAGATCCTGCTGGACCAGTCGGTGCCGCAGATCGGTGGACCCGACGCGTGGCGGGCCGGGTACACCGGCAAGGGCGTGTCGGTCGCGGTGCTCGACACCGGAGTGGACGCGACGCATCCCGACCTCGCACCGCAGGTCGCCGGCGAGAAGAACTTCACCACCGAGACCGCGGACGACGTGAAAGGGCACGGTACGCACGTCGCGTCCACGATCGCCGGTACCGGCGCCGCGTCCGACGGGCGGTACAAGGGGGTCGCGCCGGACGCGCGGATCTACGACGGCAAGGTCTGCGAGGTCAGCGGCTGCGAGGATTCGGCGGTGCTGGCCGGCATGGAGTGGGCCGCGACCGAGGTCAAGGCGAAGATCGTCAACCTGAGTATCGGCGGGCAGGACACGCCCGAACTCGACCCGGTCGAGGAGGCCGTGAACCGGCTGACGGCACAGACCGGCACGCTCTTCGTCATTTCTGCGGGCAACAACGGACCGACGGACGGGACCATTGCGTCGCCAGGCAGTGCGGACGCGGCGCTCACCGTCGGCGCGGTCGACAAGCAGGACCAGTTGGCCGACTTCTCCAGTCGCGGTCCGCGGGTCGGCGACAGCGCGCTGAAGCCGGACGTGACCGCGCCGGGCGTCGGCATCGTCGCGGCCAAGTCCAAGGACTCGACGATCGGCGAGCCGGTCGGCGACAAGTACCTGCGGCTGTCCGGTACGTCGATGGCGACGCCGCACACCGCGGGCGCTGCCGCGATTCTGCTGCAGGAGCACCCGACCTGGACGCCGGCCGAGCTGAAGGCCGCGCTGATGGGGTCGGCCAAGGTCGCGTCCGGACAGACGACGTTCCAGCAGGGCGCCGGGCGGATCAACCTGACCACGGCGATCAAGCAGAGCGTGGTCTCCGAGGCGGGGAACGTGTCGTTCGGCCTCGCGGAGTTCCCGCACAACGACGACCGGCCGGTGACCCGCGACGTGTCGTTCCGGAACCTCGGCGACTCGGCTGTCACGTTGGCGTTGACCTCGGTACTGAACGGGCCGGACGGTGCGGCGGCTTCGGCCGGTGCGCTGAAGCTGAGCGCCGACTCGGTGACCGTTCCGGCCGGTGGTACGGCCTCCGTTCAGGCGACGTCGGACACCGCGCTCGGCGGCGCGGACGGGCTGTACAGCGGGCTGATCACCGCGACCGGTGGCGGGCAGACCGTCACCGTACCGGTCGGGGTCAACAAAGAGGGTCCGTCGTACAACCTGACCGTCAAGATGGTGATGCGGGACGGTACGCCCGACGTGCGCTACCCGCTGAACCTGGTCGGTATCGACAACGACGTGATGCTGCTCGGGAACATGCCGGATGCGAACGGTACGTACACGGTCCGGCTGCCGCAAGGCGAGTACCTGGTCGACACGTACCAGGAGTTCGAGCGCGCGCCCGACGACTGGATCTCGTTCCTCATGGTCGCGCCGAGTGTGAAGCTGACCGCGGACCGGACCGTCGTACTGGACCAGCGGAAGGCGAAGGTGGTGACGACCTCGGTGCCGGATCCCACCGCGAGGCAGGCCAACTCGGCGATCGGGTACGAGCGGGCGGTCGGCGGCGACGTGTACTCGTACGAGGTCGGCTTGTTCCCCTTCGGGACGGTGTTCACGTACAACGCCGGTCCGAAGCTGCCCGCGGACGAGCTGACCGGGCATGTCACGTCGCAGTGGGGCATCCCGGGCGACGACGGGCTCTTCACCAACACGCCGTACCTGTACGGGATCGCGAACTACTTCGCCGGCGACTTCCCGACCGGGTTCGACC
Source organism: Kribbella sp. NPDC031520 (assembly GCF_055580825.1). NCBI lineage: Bacteria > Bacillati > Actinomycetota > Actinomycetes > Propionibacteriales > Kribbellaceae > Kribbella > Kribbella sp. NPDC031520. Next base: position 577,236 of record NZ_JBVIKS010000003.1, on the reverse strand, counting down.
GGAAGGTGAAGCAGTCCGGCCTGGCGGCCGTTGACGCGACCGTCAACTCCGCGGACGGCAAGCGGGTGTTCAAGATGCTGTACCCGACCGGGCCGCGGGACTCCAGCGGCTGGGCGCGGGTGATCCGGCTCGACCCGCCGCGGACCATCCGGTACTACGTCGACGAGACGCCGTACGGCTTCAGCGGCTCGACCGAGGAGGACACCGACGGTTCGCACGTCCCGTTCGGGAAGTGGTCGCTGGTGGGTCGGTCGATGCCGTACCAGGCGGGCCGGCACTACCGGGAGCGGTGGAACGCGGCCGCCTTCGTGCCGTCGGTGAACGCCGCGCAGCGGTCCGGTGGCACGCTCGGCATCTTGCTGTACTCGCTCACCGACGCGGACGGGCACGCCGGCTGGATCGAGACGACCGGCAGCACCAAGCTGTACCGGGACGGGACCGAGGTCGGGTCCGAGGACCGGTTCGGTTACGTCCAGGTCACGGACCAGCCGGCCGGTAAGGCGTCGTACAAGCTGGTCACGACCGGTACGCAGCAGCTGTGGGCGTTCGCGACCCGGATGGATCTGGAGGCGACGTTCACGTCGTCCGCGGACCAGACGCGCATCCCGATCCACACCGTCGGCTTCCGGCCCGACGTGGACGGGAACAACACGATGGCGCGCAAACCGGTCACCGTGCTGCCGTTCGAGGTGCAGGGGGTGACGAAGGTGAAGATCGAGTACTCGGGCGACGGCGGAGCGACCTGGCGCCAGGCGTCTGTCGCCGGCGGCAAGGCGGTCTTCCCGACACCGGCCGGTACGGCCGTCTCATTGCGGTCCACCGCAACGGACGCGGCCGGGAACAGCACCAAGCAAACTGTGATTGCCGCGTACAGCTTGCGGTGAGAACGAACAGCGGGCCCCGGGATCGCTCCCGGGGCCCGCTGTGCTGGTGCTGTGTCAGCCGATCAGGCCGAGGTCCTTCACCGCGTCGCGCTCCTCGCCCAGCTCGGCGGCCGAGGCGTCGATCTTGCCGCGGGAGAACTCGTTGATCTCCAGGCCCTGCACGACCTCCCAGTTCCCGTCCTTCGTGGTCACCGGGAACGACGAGATCAGGCCCTCCGGTACGTCGTACGAACCGTCGGAGACGACCGCCATCGACGTCCAGTCACCCTCGGCGGTGCCCTTCAGCCAGTCGCGGGTGTGGTCGATGGTGGCGGCCGCGGCGGAGGCGGCCGAGGACGCGCCCCGGGCCTCGATGATCGCTGCGCCACGCTTCTGCACGGTCGGCAGGAAGTCGTTCTCCAGCCAGGCCTGGTCGTTCACGACCTCGGCGGCGTTCTTGCCGGCCACCTCGGCGTGGAAGATGTCCGGGTACTGGGTCGCGGAGTGGTTGCCCCAGATCGTCATCTTCTTCAGGTCGGTGACGTGCACGCCGGCCTTCTTCGCCAGCTGCGCCAGCGCCCGGTTGTGGTCCAGCCGGGTCAGCGCCGAGAACCGCTCGGCCGGGATGTCCGGCGCGTTGCTCTTCGCGATCAGCGCGTTGGTGTTCGCCGGGTTGCCGGTGACGGTGATCCGGACGTCGTCCGCGGCGTGGTCGTTCAGCGCCTTGCCCTGGACGGTGAAGATCGCACCGTTCGCCTCCAGCAGGTCGCCGCGCTCCATGCCCTTCGTCCGCGGCCGCGCACCCACCAGCAGCGCGACGTTGACGCCGTCGAAGACCTTGTTCGGGTCGTCGCCGATCTCGATCCCGGCCAGCGTCGGGAACGCGCTGTCGTCGAGCTCCATCACGACACCCTCGAGGGACTTCAGCGCCGGGGTGATCTCCAGCAGCCGCAGCTCCACCGGGGTGTCGGGCCCGAGCAGCGCACCGCTCGCGATCCGGAACAGCAGGCTGTAACCGATATTCCCCGCGGCCCCGGTAACGGCCACCTTCACCGGTGTAGTGCTCACGACTCGCTCCTAGCTCATCCGATTGTGTGCTTCGGACGCTAGCAAGCCGCGCTCCCGCGTCCAACGCTGGGTTGCTCACATTCGGCGTTCGTTCGGACGAACTGCGAAGATGGGCGGGTGGAACGTAGGACCGCCTCCGGGCTCGCCGCCGTCGAGGCGCAGGCCGACGGTACGTTCGTACTGCTGGTCGACGGGACTCCGCAGTCCCACATCGACCTCGCGGACCCGGCCCACCTGCCGTTCGAGTACATGCGCCGGATCGGCGACGTCGTGGACGCCGTCGCGCCGCGACGTCAGCCGGTCGCGGTCACGCACATCGGCGGCGCCGCGCTGAGTCTGCCCCGGTACGTCGCCGCGACCCGCCCGCGCTCCCGGCAGATCGTCCTGGAACCCGACGAAGACCTGACCGACTTCGTCCGCGAAGCACTGCCCCTCCCGAAGCGCTCCGGCATCAAGGTCCGGCCGGTCACCGGGCGGGCCGGCATCACCGAGCTGTACGACGACTCGATGGACCTGATGATCCTCGACGCCTTCGAACACGAGGCCGTGCCCGCGAACCTCGTGACCACCGAGTTCTTCGCGGAGTGCGCTCGCGTACTGCGCCCCACCGGCGTACTGGTGGCCAACCTGATCGACGGGCAGCCAGGCCTGCCCTTCATGCGTCGCGCAGCGGCCACGGTCCAGTCCGCGATCGGACCAGGGGCAGTTCTGGCCGAACGAAAGATCCTTCGCGGCAAAGGCTTCGGCAACGTCATCCTCGTCGCCTCCCGGCACCCCGTCCCCGACCTCACCGACGCCGGGCGCCAAGCCCAGCCCCCGTACGACGTGGCGCCGTTGGCGGAGCTGGCAGGGAAGGCGACGCTGCTGACCGATGCGGAAGGTTTCGTCACGCCGCGGGCGCCGGCCGCAGTCTTCCGGAGCTGAGCCGGTCGATCGCCTGCGCGACCGCTGACCGCTCGGCCGGTGTCGCGCCGACTGTTCTGACCAGGTGGTCCAGGCGGTCGCGTCCGGGGAGCCGGGTGCCTTGGAGCCACGCCTGGATCGTGGCGCGGGGAATGCCGGTCAGCTGTTCGAGCGCCCGGAGCGAGTGCGGTCGGGCGAGGGCCGCGACCGCCGCACCGAGCTCCTCGAGCGTGTCGGCATCGTCCAGCAGGCCGGCGATGTCCCGTGGATCGCGGCTGGCGGCCTGCCAGCGCCGGTGCCAGAGAGGGAGCAGGTCGTTAGGGACACTGCAGCCGGTCAGGTAGGCCGCCGCGACCTCCCAGGCCGGCAGGTGTTTGCCGTTGGTGGCGCGGATGAGGTGCGGGTGCGAGTAGTGCGCCCGCTCCGCCAGCTCGCGGTACGTCAGCCCGGCGTTCCGCCGTACTCGTTGCAACGCGGCCGCGAACTCCTCGACGCTCTCCACGTGTTCAAACATAACTCAACATGATTCAACAGATCAAGCGCCGGTTAGGCTTGACCTGTGTCTGTCGCGAAGGTTGCCGCCCTGAACTACTACCCGGTGAAAGGTCTCGCCGGGATCCCCGTCGAAACCGCCGAAGCCGGCCCGACCGGGTTGCTCAACGACCGTCTGTTCATGCTCGTCGAGCCCGACGGCACGTTCCTCAGCCAGCGAAAACTCCCCGCGATGGCCACCCTGCGGGCCGCGTTGGACGGCGGCGCGCTCCGCCTCTCCGGACCGAACGCCGACGACCTCGACGTCGAGATCCGGTACGACGGCAAACGCCGCGACGTCAGCCTCTTCGGCAAATGGTTCGGCCAGGGCGTCGTTCAGGATCCGGCCGCCGACGCCTGGTTCACCGCGCAACTCGGCACGCCTGCGGCTCTGGTCCGCGTCACCCCCGAACACGAACGCCCCGGCTGGGGCGCCCACCGCGGCCTCACCGGATACGGCGACGCGCACGCGCTGATGATCACGTCACAGTCGTCCCTCGACGGCCTCAACGCCCGCATCCTCGAACGCGGCGGTAACCCGATCCCGATGAACCGCTTCCGCCCCAACCTCGTCATCTCCGGCTGGCCCGACCCGCACACCGAGGACTCCGTACTGCGGATGACCGCGGGGGCGGTCGAGATCGGCTACTCGGCCCGCGGGATCCGGTGCGCCGTACCCACCGTGGACCAGGCGACCGGCACCAAGTCCGGGCCGGAACCGACCCGGACGCTGGCGACGTACCGGCGCGAACCCGCCTACGGCGGCGGCGTCAGCTTCGGTATCAAGGCCGCAGTACTTGCCTCCGGCAACATTTCCGTCGGCGACGAGATCACCGTCCAGGAATGGATCCCGGACGGTGCGGACCCGGCGCCGGCGACCCGTTCCTGACAACCGGCCTGTGCTCAGCAGGCGACCCGGTACCGACCGGCGACGGCCTTGTAGGTGCAGGTATCGAACGTCTTGCCGGCCGGGGTCTGGAAGCGGGCGGTGTCGCCGGTGTTGTTCCAGATGTACCAGCTCTGGTTCCAGTACAGGGTGAGTGCGCGGTTGCGGTTCTTGCCGGTGCGGACGATCACCGTCGACTGCCCCGGGAGGATGTAGCCGCGCGGGAACACGAACAGGTGGTTCGCCGCGTCCAGCACGCGGAACCCGGACAGGTTGATCGGCCGCGAGCTGATGTTCCGGACCGTGAAGAACTCGTTGTTGAGCTGTGCGTTGGTCCGGGTGTCGGGGCCCGGCGGGTCGTACTGGATCCCGCTCAGGACGGCCGTGATCGCCGCGTCGGCCGTCAGTGGTGCGAGGACCGCGGTACCGGCCAGCACCACTGCGGCCGTGGCGGCGGCGAAGAGCGTGCGAAAACGCTGTACGAACACAGGAAATGTCCCCCTTGGCAGTGGGCCGATGTCCCCCCGGCCCGATGAACTCAAGCTGCCGGTTCCCCCCGGCGGTCGCACGCTAGCCGTCACGCTCCGTGCTCGTCAAGCTCTCAAGCAACCGTCTTCGGAACACCGTGCTCGAGCATTTCCACCCGGCCCTCCAAGCCGGCCTCCCGGAAAGCGGCCAGGAAACGCTCCGGGCCCTCGGTGAAGTGCTTCCAGCCTTCGGTGTGCACGGGCACGATCGTCGCGTCGCCCAGGATGCGCGCGGCCTCGACCGCGTCCTCCGAGGTGAGGGTGAGGTTCGCCCCGTTGAGCAGCGGCGTACGGGCGGCGCCGGCGAACAGTACGGCGACGTCGATCGGCGCGAACCGGTCGGCGATCTCCTTCACGTGACCGAGCGACGCGTTGTCCCCGGACACGTAAACGGTCGGCAGTCCCTCGCCCTGCACCACGAAGCCGGTCACGAACCCGACGACAGCCTCAGCGCCGTCCGGCCCGTGCAGCGCCGGCACGCCGGTCACCGTGACGACACCGCCGTCCGGCCGCGGGAGCTCGATCGCCTCCCAGTTCTTCAGGCCGCGTACACCCTCGATGCGCAGCGCCGCTCCGGGCGTCGAGAGAACGGTCGGGACCGACGGCAGCAGCGCGCGGCCGGAGTCGTCGAGGTTGTCCTTGTGCTCGTCGTGCGAGAGCAGTACGACGTCGACCGGGCCGAGGTCCGCGACCGGGATCGCCGGGCCGGTCAGCTTGGTCATCACCCGGCCCGGGAGCTGGTAGTCGCGGGGCTCGTCGAAGGCGGGGTCGGTGAGAAAGGTGAGGCCGCCGAGGTTCAGGACGGCGGTCGGGCCGCCGATGTGCGTGATCTCCATGACCACGATCCTGGCGTCCGGTGACCCGTCTCACCATTGGCCCGGGAGCCATAGTTTCCGAAGATCGGGCCATACTGTTCTCATGTTGAGTGTCGCGGTGTTCGCGTATCCCGGGATGAGCCCGTTCCACCTGGCCGTACCGTGCCTGGTCCTCGGCGAGCGGCGCGGTCTGCCGCCGCGGTACGACGTACAGGTGTGTGCCGAGGAACCCGGGGCGTTCCCGACCAGCGCCGGGTTCGGGATCACCGTGGATCGCGGGCTCGACGCGATGGAGACGGCCGACGTCGTCGTACTGCCGAGCTGGGAGCCCGGGCTGGTCGCGTCCGACGTACTGCTGGACGCCATCCGGCGTGCGCACGCCCGCGGCGCGACCGTGGTCGGGCTGTGCGTCGGCGCTTTCCTGGTCGCGGAGAGCGGGATCGCGGAAGGGCGCGAGGTGGTGACGCACTGGCGCTTCGCCGACGAGCTGCAGTCGCGGTACCCGTCGCTGAAGGTGCGCGCGGACGTGCTCTGGTCGGACCAGGGCGATCTTGTGACGTCGGCCGGTACGGCGTCCTCGCTGGACTGCTGCTTGCACCTGGTACGGCGGCACCACGGGTTCGAGGTGGCGGAGAGGGTTGCCCGGGACATCGTGGTGGCGCCGCACCGGAGCGGGTCGCAGGCGCAGTACATCCCGGTCCCCGTACCGCCGGACCCCGCCGACGACGTGATCGAGAAGGCGATGGTGTGGGCGCGGGCGCGGCTCGACCAGCCCGTATCGCTGGACGAGTGGGCCGGGGCGGTGGCGCTGTCGCGGCGTACGTTCACCCGGCAGTTCCGGGCGCGGACCGGGAGTTCGGGGCAGGCGTGGTTGTTGCGGCAACGGCTGGACCGGGCCCGGTTGTTGCTGGAGACAACGGATCTGTCGGTCGAACGAGTTGCGGCAGAATGCGGTTTCGGAAGCAGCGACGCGCTCCGGCACCATTTCCACACGGTGCTCGGTACGACGCCGCAACGGCACCGGCAGGAGTTCTACAGCAGTACGAGCAGGATGTAGACCACCGGCGCCGCGAACGTGATCAGCAGGATCCAGGCCATCATCCGGTGACCGGGTTTGCCGCGGTCGAGGGACGAGGCGAAGGACAGTACGGCGCCTTCCTCGGTGTGCCGGCTCAGCCCCATCCGCCGGGCCTCGTCCGGCCGCGGATCCGGCCGCTGCTCGGACAGCGCGTCCGGATGGATCCCGAAATGCGCCGGCCCGGCCCGATCCACATCATCACGCTCGAAGAACATCCAGCCTCCCGCAGGTTGGTGGACCAGGTCGCCCAACCATGGTCCCACCAACCGGCGGGAAGCGTGCCGAAGTCCTAAGAGAAGTTCGCCACCCACGCGTAGCGCGTGGTCGTCCCACAGAGCAGCGGACAGAGGATGCCGCTGTCGTGGTCAGCCGAGGCGGTACCAACCCCCAAGGTGGTCAACCCGCAGTTGAGAATCGTGCTCTTGCTGTTCTTCATCATCTGGTTGTAGGCCTGCTGCACGGTCATCTTGTCCCCGCCGGCACCGGCCTGCGACCCTGAGCCGCTGTTCAGGTTGTTGCCGGACGACGCGCGGCTGCCCGCCGTCGACCGCGCGCTGTTGGTCAGGCTCGGGTCCTGCTTCAGCGCGGCGCAACCGTTGTCCACACGGGCGCTGTCGATCATGTCGAACAGTTGCTTCTCGGTGCCCTGCATGCCGCCGTCGACCGGGGGCGGAGGGGTTGTGGTCGTGGGTGGGGTGCTGGGGGTCGGCTTGGAGGTGACCGTGTTGCCGGGGGACGTCGGGGCCGTGGTCGGATCGGTCGAGCTGGGGGCCGAGGTCGGGGCGGTGGTCGGGTTCCGGGTCGACTCCCGGGTTGGGGTGTCCGTCGGGTTGTCGGTGGGGCTGCCCGTCGGGGTCGCCGTTGGCGTGTCGGTCGGCGTCGTTGTCGGCGTGACCGTCGGGGTCTTCGTGGGCGCGGTGGTCGGTTTCGCCGACGGGGTCGCGACGGCTGCCTTGGTGGTCGGCGTGGGGTAGGTGTCGTCCGTACGCGTGACCATCGGGACCGAGGCGTCCGCCGGGTCGTTCTGCGGCTGGTGCAGCAGGATCCACGAGATGGGCGTGATCACCAGCAACGCCGAAGCAACAGCAATAACCGTCCGCCGCCCCCGCGAAGCCCGCCCCCCGGCCGCAGCCCGAGCCGCACTCCGCCGCCCAGGCCCAGACCCACCGGGACCCGACCCGCCAGGACCCGAACCACCAGGTCCCGAACCACCAGGTCCCGAACCACCGGGGCCAGAGCCACCGCGGCCGCCGACCCGAGAACCACCAAGTGGAGCACTGTGGTGACCATCACCACCAGCAGCCCCAACACCACCCGACGCACCCGCACCAGCCGCAGCGCCGTACGCTCCACGAGCGCCGACCGTCTCAGCGCCTGCCGCGGACAAGCCAGCGCCGGCCGCGGCGCCGTACGCGCTACGACTGCCTGCCGTCTCAGTGCCTGCTGCAGCCGCACCAGCGCCGGCCGCGGCGCTGTACGCGCTACGACTTTCTGCGGCGGAGCTTGCAGTGGCCGCGGATGCGCCGGCAGCAGTCGCAGCGCCGTATGTGCTGCGGGCATCTGCTGGGTCTGCCGCGGTGCCTGCAGCGGTCGCATAGGCGCCGATGCCGGTTGCGTCGTACGAGGTGATGCGCAGGCCCGCGTCGTGCTCGCTGGCTGTGGTGGCTCGTCCGGTGTTCGACGTACTGGATGCACCACGGGTGGTGGCGTCGCCTGCTGCTGCGAGGATGCCCGCGGCTGAGCCTGCCGCGGCGAGCCCTGCAGCTGCGTCCGCGGCCAGGCCGGCCTCAGACCTGCTGGACAGGCTGTCGGCCGCCGACGTGCTGCCGCCCGTGGCGTCAGGTGTGGTGCGCGGCGAGGTCGCGGAGGTGGTCGCAGCCGGGCCGAGGGAGGCCCAGTCGTCGGCAGCACGGCGGGACGACCAGGTGCCCGCAGTCTCGCCAAGCGCCGCACCGCCGGAGGCGTCCCCCGAGGAGGCCCGCGACGAGGATCCGCCCAGGGATGCGTCACCGGTGGTGTCGCCCAGGGCGGCGCGCCGAGCCGAGTCGCCGAACGACGCACGCGACGCGGCGTCGCCCAGCGAGGAGCGGCCGGTGTCGCCGAGGGAGCTCCGGGACGCGGGGTCTTCGAGCGGAGTGCGGCCGGTGTCGCCGAAGGACGTACGGGACGTGGTGTCGCCGAGCGGCGTGCGGCCGGTGTCGCCGAAGGACGTACGGGACGTGGTGTCGCCGAGCGGCGTGCGGCCGGTGTCGCCCAGGGAAGGGCTGGTGGTGTCGCCGATAAGGCTCGGGGTGGTGGGGGTGTCGGCGCGGCGGGCGGCTCGGCGGGCTCGGGTGGGTTCTGGGTCGGTGTCGATGGACTGGTCTACCCAGGAGGGGGTGCCGCCGGCGGGGCGGCGGGGGGAGAGGGCCTCGGAGCGGCTTGCCGTCAAACCGGAAGCTGCCTCCCCTGCGCGAACTCCAGAGCTGTAGCCGGAGGCTGCCTCCCCTGCGCGAACTCCAGGGGTGTAGCCGGAGGCCGTTTCCTCTGCGCGAGCTCCAGTTGGGTAGCCGGACGCGGCTTCTCCTGCGCGGGCTCCGGTGGTGGAGTTGGGCTGGTCGGTGTGGCTCGCGGTGGGGTGGGCGTCGGCCGGGCGCGTGGGGAGGCCTGATGTGGTGTCGGGGGTGGTGTAGCTGGGCAGGGCGCCTCGGGGGGCGTACTGCGGGGTGGCGGGACGCGACTGGTTGCTGCCGGCCCAGAACGGTGACTCGTTGCCGCCCTTGGGCGCGTTGGCCCAGAACGGGGACTCGTCGCTGCGCGGGGCGTAGCGCGGGGGTTCGGGCGGCGCGGGCGGGGTGGGTTCCGCGGGCGGCGGAGTGGACCGGTTGCCGGAACGCGACGAGCGGGCCGCCCGGGTCGCCTTCCTGCGTGGTTTGTACCGGCCGTTGCCGGACTCGGACATTATTTCGTTGTTCCCTTCAAAGTCGCGCCCCCGAGACGTGCCTCACCAGCCGTCTCACCGGAGCCCCCCAGGAACGTCCGGCACCATGACAAGGACGGTTCTACCCGCCGCGACCGGCCGTGATGCGGCCGGACATTGTGACGGTACGACAACGTTTCCGCCACACTCGGTGTCTTCGAAACAATGACAGTCACGGCGCTCAGCTTCGGCCGAAGTCCTGGACCCAGCTGCCCGGCCCGTAGTCGGACCTCACCTGGCCCGGGTCGTAGCCGATGCCGATCGAGGTGAACCGGCAGTTCAGGATGTTCTTGCGGTGCCCGTCGCTCTGCATCCAGGCGGCGACCACCTTCTCCGCGGTGTCGTACCCGGCGGCGATGTTCTCGCCCCACGTCGACCCGCGGTACCCGGCGGCCGCCATCCGGTCGCCCGGGTCCTGGCCGTCGGGGTTGGTGTGGTCCATGTAGTGCCGGCGGACCATGTCGGAGGCGTGCACGCCGGCCGCCTCGACGAGGGCGCTGTCCAGCTTCAGCGGGCCGCAGCCCTGCTGCTCGCGGATCTGGTTCGTGTAGTCGAGGACCTGCCGTTCCTGGGCGTTCGTCCCACCTCCGCCGGTCGGCCGTTCCGGGGTGTCGCTCGGGGTCGGCTCGGTCGTCCGGGTCTTGGTCGGCGTACTCGACGGCCTGTGTGCCGGCCTGGCCGTCGGCGTGGCACTCGGAGTACGGCTGGTACTGCGGGCCGCGGTCGGCGAAACGGTCACCGTCGTCACCCCGACGGTCGGCGTGGCCGGCGTGGTGAGCGAGCTGCTCGGCGTGCCCGGTGTGCTCGGCGTACCCGTCACGACGCTCGCGCCGTGCGCCGGCGTACCGACGACGGCGGTGGTCGTCACGCCGTTCGGCAGCGTCTTCGTGATCGTGATCAGCGGCGCCCCGGTCGTGGTGGCCTCCACCGACGAGCCGCCGTTCAGCCTGGTGTCCTCGGAGACGTTCAGCACCTTGGCGGCGTCGTCGGTACGGGTGTTGTCGTGCGACATCAGCCAGACCACAGGGCCGATCGCGACCAGTACCGAGAGCGCGCTGACAACCGGGCCGACCAGGCCACGGCTCCGCCGGGGAGCTCGTCTACTGCCGCGGTGCCGCCGGGGGGTTGGCGAATCCGTCATGGGTGGGCGAATCCTCTTCGTTTCTTCGTGATACCGAAACTGCGCGTCGTTCCCCGTGGTACAGCCAGGTCCCCCCTGGTCACCGAACAGCGACCTTAACCGACGCGCGAGGTCATCGTTACGCGGGCGTAAGCCCTCTTAACGATTCCTGAAGAAAACGATTGACTGAAATCGGCTGACGACCGAAAGTCAGCCGCCGAAGTCCTGCACCCAGCTCCCGTTGCCCCAGGCCGGCTCGACCTGGCCGGGGTCGTACCCGATGCCGATCATCGTGTACGCGCAGTTCAGGATGTTCGCACGATGTCCCGGGCTCTTCATCCACCCTGCCACAACCGCGGCCGGCGTACTGTACCCGACCGCGATGTTCTCGGCCATCGAACCACCACTGAACCCGGCGGCCTTCATCCGGTCGAACGGGCTGCGGCCGTCCAGGCTGTCGTGCGCGAAGTAGTGCTGGTCGACCATGTCGGCGGCGTGCGCCTCGGCGGCCTCTATCAGCGACTGGTTGAACTTCAGCGGACCGCATCCCGACTTCGCCCGCTCCTGGTTCGTCAGCGTGAGCACCTGCTCCTCGGCCGGACCCGATCCGCCGGCCGGCTTCGGCGTCTTCGCCGGCTTGGTGGTCTTGGTCGGCGTCGGTGTGGCTGTGCGCGTAGGAGTCGGTGTCGCGGTGTGCCGGGGCGTCGGTGCGTACGTCGACGGGGCAGGCGTCCGCGTATTACCCCGGCTCGGCGCGGTCGTGGACCTCGTCGGTGTCGCCGACGTACGGCGGGGTGGCGTGTACGACGGCGTGGACGGCACAGACGGTGTGGCGGCCGGAGCCGACGAGGCGCCGCCAGCAGGCAGCGGGGTCGTGATCGGCGTGTCCTGGCTGGTCGCCCGGGGCGTGCCGGTCTGCCGCATGACGAACCACCCGACGCCCGCGAGCAGAACAAGAGCGGACAACGACGCGAGGAGGGGACCGGCCACACCTTTACTTGGTGACCGTCTGTGGTTCGTCATGCTGAGCAGCCTTGCCCAGGTCAGCGGTTGCCAACTCCAACAAGCCAAGCACTTCACACAGCTCTGACGATGGCAAGCGTTTGAAAGAGCTCGTAAGGGTTACCGCGAGCGGGCGATCACGATGTCCGCGATCACCTTCCAGCCCAGACTCCGGTACAGTCGCAGGCCGTCGATCGACGCGATCAGGATGCCGCGTTTGGCGCCCTTCGCGGCGGCCGTCTCCACCAGTGACGCCATCACCGCGCTGCCGAGCCCGCGCCGCCGGTGGGCCGGGTCGGTCTCGATCCGGTCCGCGACCGCGTCCTCGCCGACCACGGCCATCCGGCCGCTGGACACCACGCCGCCGTGCAGCGTCGCGCGGCTGATGATCAGGTCGTCCTCGAGTTCGGTGTGCAACGCATAGCGCTCGGGCAGCTTCAGCGCCGGCTGCTCCGACAGCTGGATCGTCATCAGCCAGTCCTGATCCTGCTGGACCTCGAGGCCCAGCTCCTCCAGCTGCTCGATCCGGGCTTCCTTGTCGTCGGTGGCCAGCGTGATCCAGCCCGAGCCACGTCCGCCGCCGTCGGCCAGGGCCAGCTGGGCGGCGCGTTCCACCCGCTCCGGTTTCCCGTCCGCGTCCAGTACGACGTACTCGGTCGGCCGGCTCTCCTCACCTGCCCGGACGATCAGGATGCCGTCGTTGTCCTCCTCAACCGTGGTCCAGCCCCGCGAGACTGACCACCCGGCCTGCCAACGGCGGACGAGTTCCTCACGATCTCTCACCCGTCGATTCAAGCAGTAAGGCCGCACAACGGCGAGGGGAACCGGTGTCGGATGACACCAACTGGTCGTGAATCACTGCCTGCGGGCAGTGACCAATACTCCGCCATTCGGCCGGGGTCAACCCCTGACGTCAGCGGCCGGTGCGCTCGTCCACGAGCAGGTCGTAGGTGAGCAGGTTGTCGTAGCTGCCGTCCCGCCGCGGGTCGGCCCGACGTTCGTTGCCGACCAGCGTGAAACCGTTGATCTCGGCAACGTGCGCGGACGCTGTGTTCGCATCGGCGCACTTCACCAGCAGCCGGCGCCGGCCCAGGCCGCCGTCCTCGATCGGCCGGAACGCGTGGGCGATCACCAGCTCGACAGCGGTCGACATCACCTTGCGGCCGCGCGCGTCCGGGTGCATCCAGTACCCGATCTCGCCTTTGGTCCGGTCGATCCGGTCGTTCAGGCTGAAGACGCTGACGTTTCCGAGCAACTCGTCGGTGGCCGCGTCGGCGATCGCCCACGACACCGCTTCGCCGACGGCCTGCGCGTGCGGACGGCCCGCGATGAAACCCTTCGCGTCGTCGAGTCCGTACGGCGACGGCATGCCCGACAGCCACCGTTGCGTACGTTCGTCGTTGCAGGCCTCCATCACCCGCTGCGCATCGGTTTCCCGCAGTTCCCGCAAGCGGATCCCGTTGTTTTCCAGCACCGGCACGGACCACCAGTTGCCCTGCGGTTCGAGCTTGTCGTCACGGCCGACCGTCGCGACCCACTCGTCCTTGCGGACCCCGCGCGAAAGGCCGCCACCCGGGATCGTCACCAGGCCGCGGAAACCGACCTTCCAGGCGACCCGGCGGCTCGCGTAGTTGCCGACGTACGCACGCCAGATCACCCGCTCCCAGCCCAGCTCGTCGAACGCGTACCGGACCACCAGCCGCAGCGCCCGGGTCATCACCCCGTTCCCGCGGACCTCCGGCGAGACCGCGAACCCGACCTCGCCGGCACCGCCCTCACCGTCGCGCAGGTCGATGGCGCCGACGTACTTCCCTGCGTACGTGATGGCCCATGTCCACGAGGTGTTCGCGCGCCAGCCGGCCGGGATCACCTCGGTCAGGTAGCCGACCGCGTGCTCGCGCAGGTACGGGACCGGGATCGTGGTCCACTGCTGCATCACCGGGTCCTGGCACATCCGGTACGCGGGCTCGATGTCGTCGGCGGTGTGCGCACGCAGGGTCACTGCGTCGTCGGTCAGCACGGGAACATCTTCGGGAAAACGCATGCTTCAGGGTGCCGCGCCGCCACCGCGTCGGCAACGCATTTCACTGACACGAAGACGTTTCGACACCGAGTACCTCGTCGAGGAACTAGGCTGGGCACGTGAACGCAGCCGGAGCAGAGCCGCCCCGCGGTCGCGGTGGCCAGTTGGCCGCCCAGCGGCAGGCCACGATCGTTGCCGAGGTCAACAGCCGGGGTGCGATCACGGTGGCCGAACTGGTCGACCGGTTCGGGGTCTCGGACATGACGATCCGGCGCGACCTGGACGCCCTGGACTCCAGCGGCCTGCTGCACAAGGTGCACGGCGGCGCGACCTCGGTCGGGCTCCGGTCCGCGCACGAGCCGGGCTTCGACGCGAAGCTGACGCAGGAGTCCGCGGCCAAGCAGGCGATCGCGGCCGAGGCCGCCACCCGGGTGCAGCCCGACAGCGCGATCGGCATCGGCGCCGGTACGACGACGTACGCGCTGGCCCGTCAGTTGCTCCGGGTGGAGAACCTGACCGTGGTGACGAACTCGGCCCGGATCGCGGACGTGTTCCACGGCAACGGCCGCTCGGACCGCACGGTCGTACTGATCGGCGGCATCCGGACGCCGTCCGACGCACTGGTGGGGCCGATCGCCACGGCCGCGCTGGCCTCGCTGCACCTGGACCTGCTGTTCCTCGGCGCGCACGGCGTCGACGCGGAGCACGGTCTCAGTACGCCGAACCTGATGGAGGCGGAGACCAACCGCTCCTTCATCGCGGCGAGCCGTGAGGTGGTCGTGGTCGCCGACCACACGAAGTGGGGCACGGTCGGTCTGAGTACGTTCGCCACCTGGTCCGACCTGGACGTCATCGTCACCGACAACGGCCTGTCGGCCGCAGCCCGCAAGGCGATGCGCGACACGGGCTGCGACCTGGTGATCGCTAACTGACCGCTAACTGACCGCTAACTGACCGCTAACTGACCCGGGAAGCGCCCGCCGACGGAGTTGCCGCGAGCGACGAAGGGGCCGCGAAACCGTGTTCCGCAAAGGCTTTCTCGATCGCCGCGAGCACGGACTCGGCCGCAGACTCCTCGACCAGCGCGATGATGCACCCGCCGAAACCACCACCGGTCATCCGGGCGCCGAGCGCGCCGGCGTCCAGAGCGGCGTCGACCGCGACATCCAGTTCGGGCACAGTGATCTCGAAGTCGTCGCGCAGCGAGACGTGCGACGCTGTGAACAGCGGCCCGACGTCGCGCAGCCGGCCGACGCGCATCAGCGCGATCGCGTCCTCGGTGCGCTTGATCTCGGTCACCACGTGCCGGACGCGGCGCCGGTCGACGTCGTCGTCGAGCCGCGCGAGCGCGGCGTCCAGTTCGGCGTAGTCCACCGAACGCAGCGCCGGTACGCCGAGCACTGCCGCGGCGTGCTCGCAGCTCTTCCGGCGGGCGGCGTACTCACCGTCGGCGTGCCGATGCGGTGCCTTCACGTCCACGACGAGCAACCGCAGCCCGTCGGCCTCGGGGTCGAACGGGATCTGGTCCAGGGCGCCGGAACGGATGTCGAAGGCCAGCGCGTGACCGGCCGTGCAGCACATTGACGCGGTCTGGTCCATCAGGCCCACGGGTGCGCCGACGTACTGGTTCTCCGCGCGCTGGGCGAGCCGGGCCACCTCGGCCGGATCGACGTCCACGCCGGCGAGTCCGAGCAGCGCGATGGCGGTCGCGCAGAGCAGCGCTGCGGACGACGACAGCCCCGCGCCTGAGGGCAGGTCGGACTCGAAGCGGAGGTTCGCGCCGCCGATCGGGTACCCGGCCTCGCGCAGCACCCAGGCCGCACCGGCCGGGTACGCCGCCCAGTCGCCGACCGATCCGGGTGCGAGCTCGTCCAGCGCGAACTCGATCACATCGGCGTGCCCGCCGGACGCGACCGCCACCCGGCCGTCGGTACGCCGGCCGGCGGTGACCACGATTTGGTTCGGCAGGGCGATCGGCAGTACGACGCCGTCGTTGTAGTCGGTGTGCTCGCCGATCAGGTTGACCCGTCCCGGGGCCCGCCAGCTGCCGTCAGGTGCCGTACCGAAAACGGCTTCAAAAGAAGAGCTCACGAGCCAACCTTCCGCAGAGTCTCGGCCACGTCCTCCGGCCGGGTGTCGCTGATGAACGCGCCCATGCCGGACTCCGAGCCGGCCAGGTACTTGATCTTGTCCTTGGCCCGGCGGATCGACAACACCTCCAGGTGCAGGTAGCCGAGCTCGCGGTCGATCCGGACCGGGGCCTGGTGCCAGGCGGCGATGTACGGCAGGGGTTCGCCGTACAGGCCGTCGAGGCGCTGCAGGACGTCCAGGTACAGCTCGGCGAAGTCGTCGCGCTCGCCGACCGACAGCTCGTCGATGCCGCCGACCTGACGGTGCGGGTACAGGTGCACCTCGACCGGCCAGCGCGCCGCCTCCGGGACGAACGCGGTCCAGTTGCCGTTCTCCCCGATCACGCGCGTGCCTTCCTTGCGCTCGGCGGCCAGTACGTCGGCGAACAGGTTGCTCCCGGCAACCTCCTGGTGCTTGCGCGCCTGCCGCAACAGGTTCGCCATCCGCGGCGGGACGAACGGGTAGGCGTAGATCTGGCCGTGCGGGTGGTTCAGCGTGACGCCGATCTCGCGGCCGCGGTTCTCGAACGGGAACACCAGCTCGACGTCGTCGCGGGCGCCGAGCTCGGCGGTCCGGTCGGCCCAGGTGTCGACGACCAGCCGGGCCTGACCCTGCGAGAGGCCGGTGAACGAGCCGTTGTGGTCGCTGGTGAAGCAGACCACCTCGGTCCGGCCGGGACCGGCGAAGGACGGGAACCGGTTCTCGAAGACGGCGACGTTGTAGTCGTGGTCCGGGATCTCGGTCGGGTTGCCGGGCTTGCTCGGGCACAGCGGGCACTGGTCCGCCGGCGGCAGGTAGGTCCGGGTGTTGCGATGCGTCGCGTACGTGATCACGTCACCGGTCAGCGGGTCCGTACGCATGTCCACCTGCGGCTGCGGTGCGGGCAGGCCACGGGTGTCCTCGAGCGGCACTCGCGGAGGTGTGTCGGCCGGGTCGTAGTAGATCAGCTCGCGGCCGTCCGACAGGGTGGCGTCGGTACGGCGGACACCGCGGGGTGTATTCATCGTGTGACCTTCCCGGCCGTACGACGTGTCCGGCCAGGAATCATCGTAAACCAACAAACTCGAACATGCATCGTGCCACCCCTCGCCGGTAGAGTAGATAAATGGACGACTACGCCCAACGCACGCCCTCTCGCCATCTGACGAGAGGGCGCTAGGAACTCCGAGCCATGAACGACACCCTGCTCAACATCGTTCTGATCCTGGTCTTCGTGCTGATCGGTGGCGTCTTCGCCGCCGCCGAGATGGCCCTCGTGTCACTGCGGGAAAGCCAGCTGAAGGCCCTTTCGCACCGCGGCAGGCGCGGCGAGATCGTCGCCAAGGTGGCCGCCAACCCGAACCGCTTCCTGTCCGCCGTGCAGATCGGCGTGACCCTGATGGGCTTCCTGTCCGCGGCCTTCGGTGGCGCGACACTGGCCGACGGCCTGGCGCCGCACCTGCAGAAGCTCGGCCTGCCCGAGTCGGTGGCGAGTACGGTCGCGCTGGTGCTGATCACGATCTGCATCTCGTACGTGTCGATCGTGATCGGCGAGCTGGCGGCGAAGCGTCTCGCGTTGCAGCGCGCCGAGGTCCTCGCGCTCGCGCTCGGCCCGCTGGTGGACCGGCTCGCGTCCGGCGCCCGCCCGGTGATCTGGCTGCTGTCGAGGTCCACCGACCTGGTGGTCCGCGCGCTCGGCGGCGACCCGAACGCGAACCGCGAGGTGATGAGCGACGAGGAGCTCCGCGACCTGGTCACCGCCAGCGAGTCGCTCGGCGAGGAAGAGCGCAAGATCGTCGACGACGTCTTCGAGGCCGGCAGCCGCCAGCTCCGCGAGCTGATGCTGCCGCGCACCGAGGTGGACTTCGTCGACGCCGAGATGCCGGCCTACAAGGCGGTCAAGTTCGCCGCCGAACGGCCGCACTCGCGGTACCCGGTGATGAACGGCTCGGCCGACGACATCGTCGGGTTCGTGCACGTCCGGGACCTGTTCGACCCGGCGGTCGCGACCCGCTCGGTCCGGGTCGGTGACCTGGCCCGCGAGGTGCTGATGCTGCCGGACACCGCGAAACTGCTGCCGACGCTGACCGAGATGCGCCGCCGCAGTACGCACCTCGCGATCGTCCTCGACGAGTACGGCGGTACGGCCGGCATCGTCACGCTGGAGGACCTGGTCGAGGAACTGATCGGCGACATCAAGGACGAGTACGACGAGGAACCGGCCGAGACGACCCACCTGCGCAGTGGCGACATCGAGATGGACGGCCTGCTGAACCTGGACGACTTCGCCGACGCGACCACGATCGAGCTGCCCGACGGCCCGTACGAGACGGTCGGCGGGTTCCTCGCTGCCGCCCTCGGGAAGGTCCCGTCGACCGGTGACGAAGTACCGATCGACGCTCACACGCTGACGGTCACCGAGATGGACGGCCGCCGGGTCGCCCGGGTCCGCCTGCACCGGGTCACACCGGCTGAGCAACACCCCGGGGAACCAGCACCCGCCGCCGACTGAGCACCACCAGCCCGCCCGCGACGTACCCCAGACCCTGGAACACCAGGACGGGGATGATGCCGACGGCGTCGCCGAGGACACCGGCCGTGGTGATGCCGATCAGCACCGCGACGCTCTCCGCGGCGCCGACCGCGCCGTAGATCCGGCCGCGGGTGCCGTCGACGGTGAGGTTCTGGAACACCGTCATCATCCCGGCGATCGTGAGCGCGCCGGGCAGGCCGACGACGATCATGCAGACGAACGCCGGGATCAGGCTGTCCGACGCCAGCGGATAGAGGAACAGCGCGGTGTCGATCAGCCCGAACGCGAACGCGCCGGCACCCCACAGTGTCGCGGCCGGCCGGCGGTTGCCGATCGCGGCGGCGACCAGGCCGCCGATGATCCCGCCGATCGCCTGCGAGGACACGATCAGGCCGTACACCTTCCCGTCGCCACCGAGGTCGGCGCTGACGAACGGCGCGAACAGCGTGCTCATGATGCCTTCACCGACCCCGGTGACCAGGCAGAACACGAAGAACAGCCGCATCGCCGGCCCGGCGACGCACAGCCGCAGCCCCTCGGTCCACTCCTGCTTCAGCCGCTTGATCGCACCCCCGGCCGATTCCTCGGTGCGGTCCGGCCGCTCCTGCCGGTGCCGCATCGTCGCGATCAGTACGACCGCCACCAGGAACGTGGCCGCGTCGCCGAGGGCGAGCAGCGTGAGCCCGCCGGCGGCCGCGAGTACGCCGCCCAGTGCAGCCCCGATCAGCCGGGCGAGGTCGCGGATCTGGCTGTTCAACGCGTTCGCGGTCACCAGCTGCTCGGAGCTCACCAGCAGCGGTACGAGCGACTGCTCCGCGGGTGTGAAGAACTGCTGCAGGCAGCTCTGCGCGAGCACCACGGCGTACACGATCCAGATCATGCTCGCGTCGTGGACGGCGATCAGCGGCAGCAGGACGATCGCGTTCAGGACGTTCGTCACGATCATCGTGGTCCGCTGGTTCCAGCGATCGACGAAGACACCGGCCAGCGAGCCGAGCAGTACGGCGGGCAGGAACGACGCCAGCAGCAACCCGCCGGAGGCGAGCGTGGATCCGGTCAGTACGTAGATCTGGAACGCGAGCCCGGTCCGCAGCAACCAGTCACCGACCAGCGAGATCAGTCCGGCGCTGAGCATCAGCCGGTAGTCGCGCTGCCGGGCGAGGACGCCCCACAAGTCCTTCATCTACTCCTCCTCGGCGACCGTGACGATCTGGGTGAACGAGACGTACTTGCTGCCCGGCGGGCGGGTGGACTTGTCGTCGATCGGGCGTTCGTCGACCCAGCGCTGCAGCAGGTCGTTGATCTGGCCAACGATTTCGGCGAGCTCCTCGCCGGTCAGGTAGATCCCGGTCCGCCCGATGCCCGAGTTGTCCCGCCAGACCGGATCGGCGTCGGGCCGGCGCTGCTGCCATTTCGCCAGGGAGTCGAGGGCGCGCTCGGCCATCAGCTGCTCGAGTACCTCGGCCGCCGCGGCGCCGTCCGGCGTCTTCAGCGCGTCCTCCCAGGACTGCGAGGTCGACACCAGCCGCCACGGCCGCTCGCGGTTGTCCTTGCCCGGCGCCGGTTCGACGAAGTCGTACTTCGCCAGCTGACGCAGGTGGTGCGACGCCAGCGCCTGACTGATCCCCAGCCGGCGCGCCGCGTCCGCCGCGGTCATCGGCCCTTCGCGTCCGAGCAGCGACTGCAGGTCCAGCCGTACTGGGTGCGCCATCGCCCGGATCGCCAGTGGATCGTCGAGCAACCGCAACCGGCGTGGATCCTTCTCCAAAGACATGCTTGGAATATGCGCCGGGCTGAATGAGATGTCAAGGCATTGCTTGGAATATCAGTGCTCGCCGGATTTCTTCGGCTTCGACTTGGCTTTGCCGTGGTGCTCGATCAGCGCGGCCACGACTGCGAGGAGTTTGCGCCAGTTCGGCCTCCACCGGAGGGCCGCGAGTTCCGCGGTCGGTGCATCGGAGGTCGGGTCGTACGTCCAGGTGGCGACCTCGGCCGTGGAGGGCCGGTCGTCGGGGTCCTTGGACAGCATCCGCTGGAGCAGGTCCGCCACGGACGGCGGGAGCTCGTCCGGGAAGACCGGCTCGGCTTCGACGTGCTGGGACATGATCTCGGTCGGGTTGTCCGCCTCGAACGGCGGATGTCCGGTCAGCAGTTGGTACAGCACACAGCCGAGTGCGTACACGTCCGAGGCCGGCGTGGCGGGATGCCCCAGGGCCCGCTCCGGCGCGAGGTAGAGACTGGTCCCGAGGATCAGGCCGGACGCTGTGGTCATCGGATCCGCCTGTGAGCGGGCGACGCCGAAGTCGGCGATCTTCACCGAACTGTCGGCATCGATCAGCAGGTTGTCCGGCTTGATGTCGCGGTGCACGATGCCGTTGCGGTGCGCGGCCGTCAGTCCGGCGGCCACCTGGCGGACGATGTCGAGGGCGGCTTCGGGGTCGTACGGCCCGTGCCGTGTCAGTTCGCGGCCGACGGTGCGGCCCTCCACCAGCTCCATCACCAGGTAGTACGCACCGTTGGAGTGCCCGAAGTCGTAGACCGCGACGACATGCGGGTTCCGCACCACCGCGGCGGCCCGCGCCTCGTGCCGGAACAGTTCGGCTGCGAGCGGATCGCGCAGGTCGGGCCGCAGCAGTTTCACCGCGACGGGGCGGCCGAGACGCTCGTCGCACCCGCGATAGACCTCGCCCATCCCGCCATGGCCGAGGATCTCGATGGTGCGGTAGCGCTGCGCAAGTAGCACCCCCACCCGGTACCCCGCGGACGGCCTTCGATTCAGCCGGACTGCTCCCAGATCCAGCGCAGGGCGTGCTCGGCCTGGCCGAGGATCGTGATGTGGCTGAGGTCCTGGTGGACGTCGAGGGTCGCGGTCGGCAGGTGCTCCGCGAGCCAGCGCCCGTGTGAGCAGGGGATGATCCGGTCGGCGGTGCCGTGGACGAGCAGCGTCGGCGCGGTGATCGTTGCCCAGTCCCACGGCAGCACGTACGAACAGTCGTCGTCGACCGGGCCGTCCGGTCCGTGCGGTCCGCCGGCCACCGACCCGAGCCAGCCCCACGGGCCGTCGAACATCGCGAGATCGGTCGCGGTGAACTCCGGGTCGTACTCGAGGGCCTCGTTCGCCATCCGCGCCTCCCGGCCGTCCGCCGCGGCGTGCAGCGAGGCGAGACCGGAGGCGATCATGCCGTCGTACCAGTCGAGACCCGCCGCGTCGTACGGCGCGATGGCGGCGAGCGTCGCGGCCGCGGTGACCCGATCGCCGAGGAGGGCGGCGGCGCCGAGCGCGTACGTGCCGCCGCCGGAGTACCCGAGCTGGGCGCACTGCTGGACGCCGAGCGTGTCGAGGACGGTGGTCAGATCGGCCGCCACCGATCCGACCGTACGGCCGGGTGCGGGCGTCGAGCCGCCGTACCCCGGCCGGTCGAACGAGATCCACCTGATCCCGAGCTCCTCGGCCGCCGCGTCGAGCGGCGCCGGCGGAGTACCGAGGCCCGGGGTGCCGTGGTGCCAGACCACCGCGAGCCGGCCGTCCTCGCCCGGCGCGCCGTCGTAGGCGTGCAGCACCCGGCCGTCGCTCAGCCGGAAGTCGGTCTCGTCCATGCCGGACAGCCTAGAACGCCGAAATGTCGAGGACGGCGAACCGCCTCCGACCTCTGCTGCGAAGATCAACTCAACTGCCCGAAAGGACAACCGATCATGAAGTACCTGCTGATGATCCACAGCAACCCGATCACCTGGAGCCACCCCTCCTTCCTCTACACCGACGAAGGCAAAGCCCTGCCCAAGAAGGCGCGCGACGCCCTGGTCACCCAGCTCAACGACCTGCTGAGCGAGCTGCGCGCCAGCGGCGAACTGATCACCGCCGTACCTCTGGACCCACCGGCGAAGACCCGGGTGGTCCGGGTCCGCGAAGGCGTCCGCGCCACCACCGACGGCCCGTACTCCGAGGCAAAGGAACAACTCGCCGGCGTCTTCCTCATCGACGTAGCCGGCCAGGAACGCGCCGAGGAAGTAGCCGCAACCATTCCCGAGGCGGAGCAGTACGCGGTCGAGGTCCGCCCCGTCTCAGTCTTCGACTAGGCGGGAGTGGTTCTGTTCCGTCGCGAGCGCGGGGTCGAGGGCGCCCAGGGCTAGCCAGGTGGCCCCGCCTACTCCGTCCTTGGCGGTGCGAACGTCGCCGGCGAAGTGTTCCCGGATCAGTTGGCCTACCGGGGAGGACTCGCCGGCGACGCTGCCCGCCAGGACCATCGGGCCGCTGTCCGAGGTGACCTTCAGGCGGGCAGCGGTTTCGGTGAGCAGTTCGGCTGCGCGTTTCACCAGGGCATGCGCAGTTTCGTCGTGCTGGTCGTACGCCGCGATGACCGTCGGCGCCAACTCGGCCAGCATGACCGGCGGCCGGCTGTTCACCGTCATCACCAGCAGGTCACGCAAGGCGTCGTACCCTTCACGCTGCGCAACGGCGTTCTCGTCCCGCCCGGGCAGGATCGCCTGTACGACGGCCTGCCCGAGCAATCCCAGCGGCTCCCGGAGATCCAGCGACTCCAGCACGCTCCGGACCGCCTCGCGGCCGAGCCAGAAGCCGGAGCCGTCGTCGCCCAGCAGCCAGCCGTGCCCGCCGGCCGTCCGCTGCAGCTGGTGATTGCGAACCAGCCCGACGTTGCTCCCGGTCCCGGCGATCAGCACGGTCCCGTCGGGTTCCGGCGTACCGGACGCGAACGCGACCTCGAGGTCCCCGATGTACCCGGGCGGCACCGTGAGCCCGGCCCCGGTCCACACGGCGTCGAACTGCGCCGCGACCTCCGGCCGCTGGAGCGCCACACCCCCGGCCATGCCGACGACCGCCGACCTGACCGTGGCCGGGTCCAGGCCGGTGAGCGCCGCGTGCAGCGCCTGACCGAAGTTGGCCGCCGCGCTGGCGGGATGACTGGTCGGATTTCCGCCCGCGGCCGCGCCGCGACCGACGACGTTGCCCTCGGAGTCCGCGATCACGATCCGGGTGGAGGTGCCACCCAGGTCCCCGCCCAGGACCAGTTCGTCCGACATACGCAATGCTCCAAACTGCTTACGCAACGGTCCCGATTGGGGAGATCACACGGATGAATCTTGACTTTAGCTGCGAGTTGAGAAAAGTTCTGTCCAGTAGACCGCAAACTTGCGCATTTGTCGGCACTGAGAGTGTCGCTGAGAGCCGATTAGTCGAGGGGTGGGCCCACTGATGGCCGGTAGCACGGGGGAGACGAGCGGCGGCGTGAGCGCGCAGGGCTATGTGCAGACGCTGATGCCGATCCTGGCCGCGGTGACCACGCAGATCGACGGTCCGATCCAGGACGCCGCCGACCTGATGACCACCTCGCTGCGTGCGAACGGGGTGATCCAGGCGTTCGGCTCCGGGCACTCCGAGGCGCTCGCGATGGAGATCGCCGGCCGGGCCGGCGGCCTGATCGCCACCAACCGGATCGCGCTCCGCGACCTTGTGTTGCTGGGCGGGGAGCCGAAGGAACTGCTGCGCAGCGCCGAGCTCGAGCGCGATCCGCAGTACTCCCGCAAGCTCTACGAGCTGTCCGCGGCCCGCGAGGGCGACTTGTTCATCATCGCCTCGAACTCCGGGGTGAACGGCTCGATCGTGGAGCTGGCGAGCGTGGTCAAGGAGAAGGGGCACCCGCTGATCGCGATCACCTCGATGCAGCACACCGGCGGGATGGAGTCCCGGCACCCGTCCGGCAAGAAGCTGATCGACTTCGCCGACGTGGTCCTCGACAACCACGCCCCGTTCGGCGACTCGGTCCTGGACCTGCCCGGCGACACCGGCAAGGTCTGCGCGGTGTCGTCGATCACCGCGGCGCTGATCGCGCAGATGCTGGTCGCCGAGGTCCTGCGCCGGATGACCGAGGCCGGCGAGACCCCGCCGGTGTACCTGTCCGCGAACATCCCGGGCGGCGACGACCACAACCACGCCCTCGAGGCCCTGTACGCGGGTCGTATCCGTCGTACGGCCTGAAAGAAGTACTAGCCTGCCGGAGTGCTGAGACGCAGGACGTTACTGCAGGGGGCGCTGGCCGGTGCGGTGCTGACCGGGTGCTCCAAGGCCCCGGTCGCCCCGACCGTGTCGCCGGACAACCCGTTCAGCGTGGACGGGACCGCCCCGGTCGACGTGGTCGTGACCGAGGAGTACGGCGGGTTCGCGGCGGCGGCGTACCGGAAGAAGTACGCCGGTGCCACGATCAGCCCGAAGGTGACGGCGCAGCTGTCGGACGACCTGCTGCCGCGGTTCGCGACCGGTACGCCCCCCGACGTCGTGCTGTCCACCGGTGACGAGAAGCTCGAACTGGGCAAGCTGGTCAAGGACAACCAGCTGGCCGACCTGCAACAGTTGCTCGACGCACCGTCCTGGGACGACCAGTCGGCGAAGGTGAAGGATCAGCTGCTGCCCGACATGCTGGAGGTCGGCCGGTTCGACGGCACGCAGCGGACCGTCAACTACATCTCGACGGTCTACGGGATCTGGTACTCGGCCAGCCTGTTCCAGCGCAACGGCTGGGACGTCCCGCGTACCTGGTCCGAGTTGCTTGCCCTGGGCACCGACATGAAGGCGGCCGGTCTCGGCCCGTTCGGCTACGCCGGCAGCCATCCGTACTACCTGCTCGAACTGGTCCTCACCCTGGCCGCGAAGACCGGCGGCCCGGACGTGACGAAGCGGATCGACAACCTCGAGGACGGCGCCTGGACCGACGACAGCGTCACCAAGGCGATCACCGCGGTCGGCGAGCTGGCCAAGCGCGGACTGCTCGCGCCCGGCACCGCGCAGGACGACCACATCGGCTCGCAGCGGCGGTTCCTGGCCGCGAAGGCCGGCATGCTGCCGTGCGGGAACTGGCTCGAGAACGAGATGAAGGGCCTGGTGAAGGACGACTTCGCGCTCACCGTGTTCGCGGTACCGCCGCTGGACTCGTCGCCGGCGATGGCGAGCGGGCTGCACGTCGCGGCGACGGCGCCGTTCTTCGTTCCGGAGAAGGCGAAGAACCAGGCCGGCGGGCTCGAGTACCTGCGGGCGCTGCTGTCCGCGGACGTCGCCGCGCAGGTCAGCTCGGAGTCGAGGCAGCTGACGATCGTGCGTGGTTCGGCCGACGGGCTGGAGCTGAGTACGGCGCTGAGCTCGGCGCGCGACCTGGTGTCGGCGGCCGGCGACCAGATCGTCAAGTGGTACTTCGACACCTGGTACCCGGCGTTCGCGACCGCGGCCGCCGAGGCGACCGGGCAGTTCATGGCCGGCGGTCTGCAGCAGTCCGAGTGGACCGCCCGCATCCAGGCCGCCGCGGACAAGCTCAAGCAGGACGACGCGGTCACCAAATACCACCGCGACTAACGGGTAGCTGCAGCCCTCACAGCCGCCGTACGCTCTGAAGTGGAGAGTGAGAGCGATGGCTTGGCTGATGTCGATGGGCGTGTTCCTGTTCCTGTGCGCCCTGCTCGGGCTGGTGCTCCCGAGCCCGCGGCCGTCGCGTTGGCGGCGCCGTCTGCAGAGCCGTACGACGCGCGTGATGTCGCGGCTGCACCGGCGGCCGGTCGCGGAGCCGGACCCGTTCGACACGCTCCGGCTGCAGACCCGGCTCGGGTACCTGTCCACCAAGATCCGCAGCGTCGAGTCGACGCCGCACGTGTACGCCCGCGCGCATCGGCTGATGGCGCTGGAGGCCGCGTACGACGACCTGCTGGACGAGGCGTACCGGCTGGCCGGCTGCCCGGGCGAACCCGACGGCGAACGCTCCGAGGCAAAACGCTGGCAGGAGGAACAGGAACTCGCCGCCCGAGGCTGGACCTGGTGACACGACTCGGTGACACATAGTCCTTGAGATATGACTGGTACACCGCCCGGGTGCGTGCTGAGCCGAGGGCGCTGGCAGAATCACCCCTATGTCCCATGCTGCGTCTGACCCCTCCGCAGCCGGTTCCCAGCGCCGCCCCCGCGTGCTCTCCGGGATCCAGCCGACGGCGGACTCCTTCCACTTCGGCAACTACCTCGGCGCGTTGCGGCAGTGGGTGGCCCTGCAGGACGACCACGAGGCGTTCTACTGCGTCGTCGACCTGCACGCGATCACCGTGGAGTACGACCCGAAGGCGCTCCGCGAGCGCACCCGCCGGTCGGCGGCGCAGCTGCTCGCGGCCGGTATCGACCCGGAGCGGTCCACCCTGTTCGTCCAGTCGCAGGTCCCCGAGCACGCCCAGCTGGCCTGGGTGATGTCCTGCATCACCGGGATGGGCGAGGCGAGCCGGATGACGCAGTTCAAGGACAAGACCGCCAAGGGCGGCGCCGACCGTGCCACCGTCGGCCTGTTCACGTACCCGATCCTGCAGGCCGCGGACATCCTGGTGTACCAGGCCGACCGGGTCCCGGTCGGCGAGGACCAGCGGCAGCACGTCGAGCTGACCCGCGACCTGGCACAGCGCTTCAACCACCGGTTCGGCAAGACCTTCCGGGTGCCCGAGGCGTACATCGTCAAGGAGACCGCGAAGATCTTCGACCTGCAGGACCCGACGTCGAAGATGAGCAAGTCCGGCTCGTCGCCGGCCGGCATCATCGACCTGCTCGACGACCCGAAGGCGAGCGCGAAGAAGATCCGCTCCGCGGTCACCGACTCCGGCCGGGACGTGATCTTCGACGAGGAGAACAAGCCCGGCGTCGCGAACCTGCTGACCATCTACTCGGCGCTGACCGGGAAGAAGATCAGCGAGCTCGAGGACGAGTACGCCGGTCGTGGGTACGGCGACTTCAAGAAGGACCTGGCCGACGTGGTGGTCGAGTTCGTCACCCCGTTCCGGGAGCAGGCGCTGACCTACCTGGACGACAAGGCGCAGCTGGACGCGATCCTGGCGGCGGGCTCCGAGCGGGCCCGTGCGGTCACCGAGCCGACCCTGGCCCGGGTCTACGACCGGCTGGGTTTCGTTCCGGGGCCGGCGCTCGGATGACCACGATCGGTGTCGCGATCCCGATCGCGGAGCCGTACGGCACGGAGCTGCAGAAGTACCGGGCCGACTTCGGCGACCCGATGGCCGCGTCGATCCCGACCCACGTCACGCTGCTACCGCCGACCGAGATCGAGGCCGGCGACCTGGAGCTGATCGACGAGCACCTGCTCGCGGTCGCCGCCCGGTTCCCGAGGTTCCGGATCCGGCTGCGCGGTACGGCGACCTTCCGGCCGGTCTCGCCGGTGGTGTTCGTACCGCTCGCGGAGGGCATCTCGTCGTGCGAGGTGCTGCAGTCGCAGGTCCGGTCCGGCCCGCTGCGGGTCGACCTGAAGTTCCCGTACCACCCGCACGTCACGGTCGCGCACGACCTGGACAAGGACGCGCTCGACCGGGCGTACGACGCCCTGTCCGAGTACGACTGCGACTTCGACGTCGAGTACTTCAGCCGGTACGAACACGGCGCCGACGGCGTGTGGCGGCCACAACGGTCGTTCCCGCTGGCAGGCTGAGTCTCCGCACCCGGGGTACAGGAGACACATGAAGAAGCTCAAGGCGGTCTGGCGGTGGTTCAGCCGGACCCAGCTGTGGCGTGCCTGGCAGCGGTACGGCGACCGCCGCGGGAACCGGCTCGCCGGAGCGACGAGCTTCTTCGGGTTCCTGTCGCTGTTCCCGTTGATCGTGCTGGCCGCGGCGATCACCGGGCCGCTGCTCGGCAGCGAGGCGATCAAGGCGCTGAAGAAGGCGCTCCAGCAGAACCTGCCCGGGATCGGCAACCGGATCGACATCGACGGCCTGATCGCCCACGCGGGCGCGATCGGGCTGATCTCCGGGGTGTCGCTGCTGCTCACCGGCCTGGGCTGGATCGACTCGCTGCGGGCGTCGATCCGGTCGATGCACGAGCTGGACGACGAACCGGGCAACGCGATCAGGCTCAAGGTCGTCGACCTGGGTGCGCTGATCGGCCTCGGCCTGATCGGGGTGATCGCGACCGGCGCCTCCTCGATCCTGACCGGCATGTCCCGGCGGATCGTCGATGCCACCGATCTGGACGGGACCTGGCTGGCGAGCTGGGGGATCGGCGTGATCAGCTTCGTCGTCGGTGTCGCCGCGGGCGCGGTGCTGTTCCTGTACATGCAGACCGCGCTGCCGCGGATCATCCTGCCGCGCAAGGTCGCGCTGATCGCGGCGCTGGCCGGCGGCATCGTGTTCTACCTCGCGCAGAAGCTCGGCAACCTGTACGTGAGCCACGTGATCGGCTCGAACGCGGCGTACGGCGCGCTCGCCCTGCCGCTCGCGCTGCTGGTGTGGATCTACCTGCTGACCCGGGTGATCATGCTGATCGCGGCGTGGACCAAGGAGGCCACGCTCGACCGTCGGATCACCGACGAGCGGGCCGAGCCCGAGGCCGAACCTGCGGCCGAACGTGAGCCGCTGCTCCTCGGTCCGCCCGGGAAGCGGTACAAGGTGGTTCCGGTGCCGGAGCGCAAGGCGGACACGGTAGCGGTCGCGGCGGGCGCGGTCCTGGGTATCACCGTCACCACGCTGGCCGTGCAAGCCGCGCGGGCCGTGCGTTCGCTGCGGCGCAGGTAACGGTCGCAAGTAACGGGTGTTAGTGACGGCGGCGGCGTAGCGCCCGGGGGCGGCGGAGGAACAGGCCGAGCAGCAGGACCGGCGGGCCGGCATACACCCAGGCGGGGACGCGCAGCGCGAGGGACGTGACGGCCTGGCCGGGGCCGAGCGCCGTACGGGCAGGTGGCTCGCCGGCCTTGCGGGCGGTCGGCTTGTCTGCGTTCTTGCCTTCGGTCTGCGACTTCGGCGGCGGCGCGCCGGCCGGTTTGACCAGGGTGCCGACCGGCTTGAGCTTGCCGTAGTTCGAGAACGTCCAGGTCAGCAGGTTGCTCGCGTCCTCGGTGATGCCGTGCGGGGCGTTCATCATCGTCACGACCAGCGTGTGCCCGTCGCGGCGGGCGGCGCCGACGAACGTGTTCCGCGCCAGCGTCGTGTAGCCGGTCTTCACGCCGAGCGCGCCCGGGTAGTTGAACAGCAGCTTGTTCTGGTTCGCGACCTGGTACGTGCCCTTGTTGCCGGCGTTCGGGAAGTTCGTGTACTTCGTGGACGCGTACGTGGCGAAGTCCTGCCGGGCGAGTCCTGCCTGCGCGAACAGCGCCAGGTCGTAGGCGCTGGAGTACTGCCCGTCGGCGTCGAGCCCGGTCGGGTCGGTGACGTGCGTGTCGAGCGCGCCGAGGTCCTTGGCCTTCGCGTTCATCCGGTCGACGGTGGCCGGGATGCCGCCCTGGTCGTGCGCGCAGAGGGCGTGTACGGCGTCGTTGCCGGACGCCAGGAACATGCCCTGGAAGAGCAGGTCGACGGTGTACTGCAGGCCCGGGTACACGCCGACCTTGCTGCCGATGATCCCGGCATCGGCTGACGTACCAGTGACCGGATCGGTCTTCTTCAGCCGCGGCAGCAGGACCAGCGCGGTCAGCGTCTTGAGCGTGCTGGCCGGGCGGAGCTGCGCGTGCGGGGCCTTCGCCGCCAGCACCTGGCCGGTGTCCAGGTCGGCCACGACGTACGCCGACGCCTGGACGACCGGCGGTGTCGCCCCGTCGGCGACCACCGTCGGCTTCGCCGTCAGCAACTCGCCGCCGACCGAGTCCTGTGGACCCGTACCGGCGGCGGTCGCTGTCAGAGGTCCGCTCACCACCAGTGCGGTGGTAGCGCAGGCCGTCAGAAGCAAACGCATCGGCCGCACTCTAGTTGGCGAACGGGGCAGATGTCACAGTCGGGTCTCGTAGCGTGAATCACGCCCAGAGTCATGCCCGGGTCTAGCCGATCAGGCTGCGTAGTTGGTGGGCGGACCGAAGGTCCCGTCACCGTTGCCGTAGCGGAGGGTGATGTTCCCCGAACCCGAGTTGCCGATGACGGTGTCCAGCTTCGCGTCGCCGTTGAAGTCGGCGAGAATCGGGGTGGACAGCGGTACGAGGCCACCGGAGTAGTACGTGTGGGCCGTGCCGAAGGCACCGTTCCCGGTCCCGAGCAGGACGCCGAGGGTGGAGCTGCCGTTGGCAACCACCAGGTCGAGCTTGCCGTCGCCGTTCAGGTCTCCGAGATCGAAGCACATGGGGAGCAGGCCGCCGGTCAGGTAGGCCGTGGCCGAGCCGAAGGTGCCGTCCCCCTGGTTGAAGAGCGTGGACACGGTGCCGCCGGCGAGATTCGAGAAGAGGATGTCGGGTTTGTGGTCGCCGTTGATGTCCTGTGCCTTGCCGTACCACGCGGTCAGAGCGCCGGCGCTGAACGTGGTCGGGGTGCCGAACGTACCGTCGCTGCGGCCGTGGAAGATCTGGATGGTGCTGTTGACGTAGTTGCCCCGGAGCAGGTCGAGGTTGCCGTCCCCGTCGAAGTCCGCGGCATCGAGGGCCCCGGAGCCGACGCCCAGGTTGCTGGGGTAGTTGACTGCGCCGGCGAATGTGCCGTCGCCGTGACCCAGGAGCACGGACACCGACGGAGCCTGGTTGGAGGTGGCCAGGTCGATGTCGCCGTCATGGTTGAAGTCGCCGGCGACCACCGCGCCGGGAGCGAGATCGGTGCCGTAGTTGACGGCCTTGGCGAAGGTGCCGTCACCGCTGCCGATCAGTACGGAGACGTTGCTCGTGGTGAAGTTGCTGACGGCGAGGTCGAGCTTGCCGTCGTGGTTGAAGTCCGAGATGGCGACGTAGTCGGCCTGACCACCGGTGGTGTACCGGACGGCGGGCAGGAAGCCCCCGCCGGGCTTGCCCAGGAAGACCGACACACCGAATCCGAGCACGAAGTCGCTGAACACGACATCGGGAAGGTGGTCGCCGTTGAGGTCGGCGACCGCGGGAACCGCGGGCCCTGGATTGTCCACCAGGCTCGCGGAGGCCGGGGCGCTGGTCAGGGCGATGCCTGTCAGCGGAGCCCCGACCAGCGCCAGAGAAGTGAGAATGCTTGCAACGAACCTGCGTGACACTGATTCTCCTGATCGTCCCGGACGGGGCCCGGTGCCAAGAACCTGGCGCCTACCGGGGGACGCGGATACGCCCAGCTCCCCATCCCAATGCCGGGAAGCTTAGGGCGATCAGAATCAGGCCCGGTAAGCAGTCCACATGTTGCTCATCCGGGTTGACTGACCCGGCGTGAACTGGTTGTAGCAGGAGTCGTAGGAGTAGTCCATGTAGTTGTGGATGGGGTCCAGGCCGGGCAGTGAGCAGGAGTCCCGGCCGGTCGGGCAGCCGCTGGAGGCGCTGCTCTGCGCGGGCGTGTCGGCCACCGAGTCGTTCGTACTCGTGCAGCCGCCCTGGAACGTGTGGTACAGCCCGAACCAGTGACCGGCCTCGTGGGACGCGGTCTTGCCTTCGTTGTAGTTGGTCGCCGAACCGCCGGGCAGCGAGCTGTACTGCACCCGGATGCCGTCGATGTTCGGCTGGCTCGCGTAGTCCCACGGGAAGGTGGCGATCCCGAGGTAGGAGAAGTCGACGAGCCAGATGTTGAGAGCGTTCTTACCGCCCTTGCGAGTTTGGGAACGGTACGTGCTGCTCTGCTTGTCCTTGTGCCACTGGTCGTTGTTGTACCGGTCGGTGCCGGCCAGGTAGAACGTGAAGCCGGTGTTCGCGGCTTGCGACGACTCCTGACCCGCGTAGTCCTGGTTGAG
Organism: Kribbella sp. NPDC031520; assembly: GCF_055580825.1. Lineage (NCBI taxonomy): Bacteria > Bacillati > Actinomycetota > Actinomycetes > Propionibacteriales > Kribbellaceae > Kribbella > Kribbella sp. NPDC031520. Next base: position 545,189 of record NZ_JBVIKS010000003.1, on the reverse strand, counting down.
CTCGGCGATCTGTTGCGAGATCTGCGTGTCCGTGACGTCGCCGGCTCCGGTGCTGCTGCGCATCACGTGCACGTAGACCGGCACGCTCGCCGAGGCCAGCGTGCCGGCCGCCGGAGCCAGGCCTCGCGCGGCCTTCGCCTTCAGGATCTGCGCGGTACGGGCTTCGATCGCCTTCTGCTCGGCCACCGACAGCTCACGGTGGTCGGCGCCGAAGCCACCGCGCGCGGCGGCTCCTTGTTCGGGCGTGAAACAGGCCGGGTTCCCGAGCTGGTCGAGCGGCAGCTTCGCCGTCGCCTGCCCGCTGAGCGGACTGAACGCGAGCGCCGTACCGGCCAGCAGAACGGCCAGGGCGCGGGGGCGGGTGATGAAAGATCGCATAGCGGTCCTCCAGTGATCGGGCCGCTTGGGCGGTGCGGCCGGAACCCAGGATTCTCCGGACAAACCCCGCACCGTGCCAACCAGTTCTCTGTCTCCGCAGTGCCACGGCACCACCGCGCCGCATTGACAGCCGTCGTTAGTCTTGAGTCAATGGGCTGGAAATAGACCAATAGACTCCGGGAGTGGTCGTGGGCGCGTTGAGTGTGGAGGAGTTGCGCGGGCTGGTTGCTGCGGGCGAGGTCGACACGGTGCTGGTGGCGATCACCGACATGCAGGGGCGGTTGCAGGGCAAGCGGTGTGGGGCTCGGTACTTCGTGGAGGAGGTGCTGAAGCACGGGACCGAGGGGTGCAACTACCTGCTCGCGGTGGACGTGGACATGAACACCGTGGACGGGTACGCGATGTCGTCCTGGGAGCGTGGGTACGGCGACATGGTGATGGCGCCGGATCTGGAGACGTTGCGGCTGGTGCCCTGGCTGGAGGGGACCGCGCTGGTGCTCTGCGACGTGGAGTGGCCGGACGGGACGCCGGTGGTCGCCTCGCCGCGGCAGGTGCTGCGTAAGCAACTCGACAGGCTCGCGGAGAAGGGGCTGAAGGCGTACGTCGGGACCGAGCTCGAGTTCATCGTCTTCGACGACACCTTCGAGACCGCGTGGAACAAGCGGTACCGCGACCTGGTGCCCGCGAACCAGTACAACGTCGACTACTCGCTCGTCGGCACCTCCCGGATCGAGCCGCTGCTGCGCGACATCCGCAACGGGATGGAGGGCGCAGGCATGTACGTCGAGTCCGCGAAGGGCGAGTGCAACCTCGGCCAGCACGAGATCGCGTTCCGGTACGACGAGGCACTGGCGACCTGCGACAACCACTCGATCTACAAGACCGGCGCGAAGGAGATCGCGGCGAAGCACGGCAAGAGCCTCACGTTCATGGCGAAGTACGACGAACGTGAGGGCAACTCGTGCCACATCCACCTGAGCTTCCGGGCCGACGACGGCGACCCGGTACTCGCGGGTGACCGCGACCACGGCTTCTCCCGGTTGATGGAGCACTTCATCGCCGGCCAGCTCGCCTGCCTGTCCGAGTTCACCTACCTGCTGGCGCCGAACATCAACTCGTACAAGCGATTCGTCCGCGGGAGCTTCGCACCGACCGCCGTCGCGTGGGGCCTCGACAACCGGACCTGCTCGCTCCGCGTGGTCGGCCACGGCGACTCGCTCCGAGTCGAGAACCGCCTGCCGGGCGGCGACGTGAACCCGTACCTGGCGGTCGCGGCGATCATCGCCTCCGGCCTGCACGGCATCGAGCAGGAGCTGGAGCTCGAGCCGCTGCTGGAGGGCAACGCGTACGAGTCCGACAAGGAGCACGTACCGTCCACGCTGCGCGAGGCGTCCGCGCTCTTCACCGGCTCGAAGCTGGCGCGGACGGCGTTCGGTGACGAGATGGTCGACCACTACAGCAACGCCGCGCGGGTCGAGCTCGACGCGTACGACGCGGCCGTCACCGATTGGGAGCGTGTCCGTGGTTTCGAACGCCTCTGACCGCCCACGGATCGGCATCACGACGTACCTGGAACCCGCCGCCTGGGGCATCTGGCGCCGTGAAGCGGCACTGGTGCCCAAGGTCTACCTCGACGCGGTAGTTGCGGCCGGAGGGGTGCCGCTTCTACTGCCACCTGTTGGGACGGATCCATCAGTACTGGGCCTACTGGACGGTCTCGTCATCGCGGGTGGATGCGACGTCGATCCCGGGGCGTACGACGCGACGCCGCATCCCGAAACCGTTGACACCCGGCCCGACCGGGACCACCACGAAGCAGTCCTGATCCGGGCTGCCCTGGACCGTGATCTCCCGTTGCTCGCCGTGTGCCGCGGGTTGCAGATGCTGAACGTGGCGCTGGGCGGCACCCTGCACCAGCACCTGCCGGAGCTGGTCGCGCACGATGCGCACCGGCCTCAGCCGGCGGTGTTCGGCGCTGTCGAGGTGAAGACCGAGCCGGGCACGCTGACCGCGCGGATCCTCGGCGAGAGCACGACCGGCAGTTGCTACCACCACCAGGCCCTCGACGTGATCGCTCCGGGCCTGACGGTCACCGCCCGCGCGGACGACGGAACGGTCGAGGCGGCCGAGGTGGCGGACAAGGAGTTCGCACTAGGTGTGCAGTGGCATCCGGAGGAGAACCCCGAGGACCTGCGGCTGTTCACCGCACTGATCAGGAGCAAGCGATGAGGTACGACGTACTCAATCCGGCCACCGAGAAGGTGGTCCGGACGATCGAGCTGGCCGACGAGGCGGCCGCGGACGCGGCGATCGACCGAGCCCGGAAAGCGTTTGAAACCTGGCGGAACGTGGCCCCTGCCGATCGTGGCCGGCTGCTCCGGAGGTTCGCCGACGCGGTCGATGCCGATCTGGAGAACCTCGCTGCGCTGGAGGTGGAGAACGCCGGCCACACGATCGGAAACGCCCGCTGGGAAGCCGGAAACGTCCGCGACGTCCTGACCTACTACTCGGCCGCGCCGGAACGCCTTTTTGGCAAGCAGATCCCGGTTTCCGGTGGCATCGACGTGACGTTCCAGGAACCGCTCGGCGTGGTCGGCGTGATCGTCCCGTGGAACTTCCCGATGCCGATCGCCGGCTGGGGTTTCGCCCCCGCCCTGGCCGCCGGCAACACGGTCGTCCTCAAACCCGCGGAACTCACCCCGCTCACGGCGATCCGCCTGGGCGAACTCGCCCTCGACGCCGGACTGCCGGAAGGTGTGCTCGAAATCGTCCCCGGTCGCGGGACGGTGGTCGGCCAGCGTTTCGTGACGCATCCGGCCGTTCACAAGGTCGTCTTCACCGGATCGACCACGGTGGGCAAGCAGATCATGGCCGGCTGCGCCGATCAGGTGAAACGGGTGACGCTCGAGCTGGGCGGGAAGTCCGCGAACGTCGTCTTCGCCGACGCCGACCTGGAGAAGGCGGCAGCGCAGGCGCCGTACGGCGTGTTCGACAACGCGGGGCAGGACTGCTGCGCGCGGTCACGGATCCTCGTGGAGCGGACGGCGTACGACAGGTTCCTGGAACTGCTCGAACCGGCGGTGAAGAACTTCAAGGTTGGTGATCCCAACGATCCGGCGACGGAGATGGGTCCGTTGATCTCGCAGGCGCAACTGGAGCGGGTGGCCTCGTACGCCGAGAACCCTGCATTTCAAGGCAGTGCGCCCACCGGCGCCGGGTTCTGGTTTCCGCCGACGGTGTTGGCGCCCGGCAGTGAGCGGGCGCAACGGGAGGAAATCTTCGGGCCGGTCGTCGCGGTGATTCCGTTCGAGGACGAGGCGGACGCGGTGCGGATCGCGAACGACAATGAGTACGGGCTGTCCGGGTCGATCTGGACGCGGGACGTCGGCCGCGCGCTCCGGGTCGGGCGTGGGGTCGAGGCCGGGAACCTGTCGATCAACTCGCACTCGTCGGTGCGGTACTCGACGCCGTTCGGCGGTTACAAGCAGTCCGGCCTCGGCCGGGAGCTCGGCCCGGACGCGCTGGCCGCGTTCACCGAGACCAAGAACATCTTCATCAGCACGGAGGACTGAGAATGGACGTCAACGCTCATCGGCTCGAAGGCCGCGTCGCCGTGGTGACCGGCGGTGCGAGCGGGATCGGCCTCGCCACGGTACGGCGGTTGGCCGCGGAAGGTGCCCACGTGGTGATCGGCGACCTCGACCCGGCCGCCGGCAAGGACGCCGCCGACGAGGTCGGCGGGCTGTTCGTACCGACCGACGTCACCGACCCGGCCGCGGTGGACAACCTGTTCCAGCAGGCCTTCGAGACGTACGGTTCGGTCGACATCGCGTTCAACAACGCCGGCATCTCGCCGCCGGACGACGCGTCGATCCTGGACACCGGCCTGGAGGCGTGGCGGAAGGTGCAGGAGGTCAACCTGACCTCGGTGTACCTGTGCTGCAAGGCCGCGATTCCGTACATGCAGCGCCAGGGCAAGGGCTCGATCATCAACACCGCGTCGTTCGTCGCGATCATGGGCGCGGCGACCTCGCAGATCTCGTACTCCGCGTCGAAGGGCGGTGTACTGGCGATGAGCCGCGAGCTCGGCGTCGAGTTCGCGCGGCAGGGGATCCGGGTGAACGCGCTCTGCCCAGGCCCGGTGAACACGCCGCTGCTGACCGAGCTGTTCGCGAAGGACCCCGAGCGTGCGCAGCGCCGGCTGGTGCACGTCCCGATGGGCCGCTTCGGCGAACCGGAGGAGATCGCCGCCGCGGTCGCCTTCCTCGCCAGCGACGACTCGTCCTTCATCACCGCCAACACGTTCCTCGTCGACGGCGGAATCTCCGGTGCCTATGTGACCCCGCTCTAGTCTTGGCCCATGGTCGTACAGGCAGATGACGCGGTGTTCCGGCCGGTCCGGGCCGGGAACCCGTTCGAGGAGACGGTCGAGCGGTTGCTACAGGCAATCAAGCTCGGCGTCGTCGTGCCTGGCGACCGGTTGCCGCCGGAGCGGGAGCTCGCGGCCCGGCTGAACGTCAGCCGGGTGACGCTCCGGGAGGCGATCCACGCGCTCACCGAGGCCGGGTACGTCGAATCGCGCCGCGGCCGGTACGGCGGCACGTTCGTCAACGAGCAGTTGCCGAAACCCCGCCGGACGCCGGCCAAACGCCTCGCCCGCGACCTGGCCGCCGGTCTCGACGACGCCCTCACGCTCCGGGTCGTCCTCGAAACCGGCGCCGCCGAAGCCGCCGCGTCCCGTACGCTCACCGACGCCGAACGCGAACACCTGCAACGCTGCCTGGCCGAGAACGCGGCCGCATCCCTTGCCGACTACCGCCGCCTGGACTCCCGCCTGCACCTGGCCATCGCCGAGGTCACCGGCTCGCCATCGCTGACGTCCGCGATGGCCGACGTCCGGATGCGGCTGAACGAACTCCTGGACGCGATCCCGCTGCTGGAGCGCAACATCCAGCATTCCAACGAACAGCACCAGGCGATCGTCGACGCCATCCTGGCCGGCGACGCCCCGGTCGCCCGGCAGGCGATGCAGGAGCACCTGCAAGGTACGGCAGTACTGCTGCACGGCTTTCTCGACTGACTCCTTGACACGCGGCCCGCCCGGCTGCCTCAATGAGCTAAAGGTCTGGGGGGAGACCATTAGCCGCCACGGCTGTGTCTTAGGAGGCCCGCAGTGAGCAACGACCGTTCCGAGTCCGCCGCCCCGATGACCGATGACGAGCACCGCCTGCACCAGTTGGGTTACGCCCAGGAACTGTCCCGGACGATGTCCGGGTTCTCGAACTTCGCGGTGTCGTTCACGATCATCTCGATCCTGTCCGGCTGCCTGACCCTGTACGGCTTCGGGATGAACACCGGCGGCCCGACGATGATCGTCTGGGGCTGGCCGATCGTCGGCATCATGACCCTGTTCGTCGGCCTGGCGATGGCCGAGGTGTGTTCCAGCTACCCGACCGCGGGCGGCCTGTACTACTGGTCCGCGAAGCTGGCGCCGAGCAACGGCGCCGCCTGGTCCTGGTTCACCGGATGGTTCAACTTCCTCGGCCAGGTCGCGGTGACGGCCGGTATCGACTTCGGCGCCGCGTTCTTCCTGAACGCGTTCCTCGACCTGCAGTGGGGCTTCACCGCCACACCGGGCCACACGATCCTGCTGTTCGGGATCATCCTGGTGGCACACGGGCTGCTGAACTCGTTCGGCGTGAAGCTGGTTGCCAGGCTCAACGACATCAGCGTCTGGTGGCACATCGTCGGCGTGCTGGCGATCGTCGTCGTCCTGATCGTCGTACCGGACAAGCACCAGTCGGCGTCGTTCGTGTTCGGGCACTTCGTCAACAACACCGGCTGGGGTTCGACCTTCTACGTCGCACTGCTCGGCCTGCTGCTCGCGCAGTACACCTTCACCGGGTACGACGCCTCCGCGCACATGACCGAGGAGACGCACGACGCCGCGCGGTCCGGGCCGCGCGGGATCGTGATGTCGATCCTGGTGTCGCTCGCGGCCGGGTGGGTGCTGCTGATCGGGCTGACGTTCGCGATCCAGAACTACGACGGTTCGCTGAAGAGCGCCACCGGCGTACCGCCGGCGCAGATCTTCATCGACGCGGCCGGCGCGGTGACCGGGAAGATCCTGCTGCTGGTCGTGATCGGCGCGCAGCTGTTCTGCGGGATGTCGTCGGTGACCGCGAACTCGCGGATGATCTACGCGTTCTCCCGCGACGGCGCGCTGCCCGGGTCGACGCTCTGGCACAAGATCAACGTCCGCACCCGGACACCTACCAACGCCATCTGGCTTGCCGCCGCCGGTGCGTTCGTACTCGGCCTGCCGTACCTGTGGAACGCGACCGCGTACGCCGCGGTGACGTCGATCGCGGTCATCGGCCTCTACATCGCGTACGTGCTGCCGACGCTGCTCCGGCTGCTGCAGGGCGACAACTTCCAGCGTGGCCCGTGGCACCTCGGCCGTTGGAGCAAGCCGATCGGGATCATCGCGATCGTGTGGGTCGTCTTCATCACGATCCTGTTCATGCTGCCGCAGGTCAGCCCGGTCACCGCCAGTTCGTTCAACTACACGCCGATCGCCGTCCTCGTGGTGCTCGGCTTCGCCGCGGCGTACTGGTTCCTGTCCGCGCGCCGCTGGTTCACCGGGCCGAAGGTCCAGGGCACCGAGGAGGAACTGGCCGCGATCGAACGCGACCTGGAAGCCATCTAGAAGAAAGCTCACTTACCGTGCCGGGGCGCAGGCGTGCCCCGGCACGGCTGTGCCGTCCTGAGTGCTCGGAACCGTGCAGTAATGAGTGTCAGGATGGTGGCCAGCACATTTCCTCATGTGACACTCGCCGTGTCGGGATCCCCTGAACTGTGACAATGGGCGAAGGTAATCCTTCGAGGAGTTGGATGACAGACGACGAGCTGGTCGGGCGGGCAGGACTGGTCGAGCGCGCAACAAAGCAGCTCGAGACCAGCGGAAGTGTGCTGCTCTACGGTCCGACCGGTATCGGGAAGTCTGCGCTCGGCCGGGCCCTGGTCGCGGACCGTGGCCGGAAGGGCTGCCGCATCCTCAGCGCGGCGCCGTCCAACTCCGAGGCCGGTCTGCCGTACGTCACGCTCCTCGACCTGCTCTCCAGCCAGCTCGAGTTCGCCTGGCAGGTGCTGCCCGACCATCTCCGGCAGCCGCTCGAGGTCGCGCTGCTGAAGGCCAGCGCCCCGGACACGGTCCGTGACGAGCTCGCAGTACGTCTCGCCGTCCTGCACGTCCTCCGCCGCCTCGCCACCACGGGGCCGGTGCTGATCGTGGTCGACGACATCCAGTGGGTCGACCCGTCCAGCCTCGAAGTGCTCACGTTCTGTGCTCGCCGGCTGTCCGAGGGCGTGCACTTGCTCGCGACCGAACAGGTGGCCGACGGCGACCTCCCGATGATGGCCGACGCCTGCCCCGAGCCGGTCCTGCAGCTCGAGGTGCCGCCGCTGACCGAGCCCGACGTCCTCGGCCTGCTCCGCCAGCGCCTGTCCAGCCCGTTGCCGGTCCGGACGGCGCGGCGCATCTTCGCGGCCAGCGCAGGCAACCCGTTCATGGCGCTGGAGCTCGGGCGCGCCGTTCTGCGGCATCCGAAGAGCGTCTCGCCCAACGACCCGCTCCCGGTCTCCAGCCGCCTGAAGACCTTGCTCTGCGAGCGTCTCGCCGACACCTCGACCAGTACGCACGAGCTGCTCCTGCACGTCGCCTCGTCGCCGCGTCCGACGACGACCCAGTTGGCCCGGTCGTTGGACCGTCCCATCGACGCCGACCTGGCCGAGGCCGAGGAACTCGGCCTGATCGACATCTCGGCGGAGCGTCTCCGCTTCAGCCACCCGCTGGTGCGTGAGTTCGTGTACGCCGAGGCGACGTCGGCGGACCGCCGACGCGCCCACGCGAAGCTCGCCGCCGTCGTCGACGAGCCGGTCGAGAACGCGACCCATCGCGCACTGGCCACCCAGGCGGCCGACGTACAGCTGGCGGCCGCGATCGAGGAGGCCGCCACGGTGGCCGCCGGACGCGGTGCGCCCGGTGCCGCCGCGACGCTGTGGCGGCTGAGCGCCGAGCGGACCCCGCTCACGGAGCCCGACCAGCGGGCCCGCCGCCTGACCCGGGCCGCCGACGACGCGGCGGCCGCCGGTCACCTGGCCGAGTCCGCCGACATGGCGCAGCTTGCCGCGCAGGTCGCGACGAAGCCCGAGACCAAGGTGCCGGCGCTGCTGCTGTGCGCCGACGCCGTCTGGCCGGAGCGGGACCGCCGGGTGGAGCTGCTGGCTGAAGCGTTCGCGGCCGCCGTGGGCAACCCGGCGCTCGAGGCGCGGGTACGGATCGAGCGCAGCAACAGCCACTATTTCGACCGCAGTCTCGACGACGCGCAGGAGGACGCCCGGATCGCGGAGCAGCTGGCCCGCGAGGCCGGCGACACCGAGGCGGTCGTCGATGCGTTGAGCGCGGCGAGTTCGGTACTGATCTCCCGCGACGCCGGCGAGTCCGCGGACGCCGTACTGCAACAGGCCGCCGAGCTCGCGCAGGGCCTGCCGCTCACCCGGACGACCGTGAACGCGCGGCAGATGGCCGCGATGCAGGAGCTGTTCCGCGGCCGCACCGCCGAGGCGATCACGGCGATCAACGCGCTCGCCGACGAGGTCCGTGAGCACGGTGCGATGCGCTGGCTGGCGTCCGTACTGATCTCCGCGACGGCGATCCACGAGCGCAGCGGTCGCGGCGCCGAGGCGCTGGCTGCCGGGCGCGAGTGCTACCAGCTGATGCAGGACATCGGCGAGGAGTCCGAGGTCGGCCTGGTGGTCGCCAGCCGGGCCGAGTGGGTCGGCGGTTCGGCGGCGGCGGCGCGGCAGCTCGCGGACGCCGCGCTGGAAGGCGTCCGCCTGGTCGGGAACGACGAGTGGACCGGCCCGGCGCTGGCCGCGGTCGGCATGATCGGCGTACTGAGCGGCGACCCGCAGCGGGCGGTCGAGGCGTTCGACGCGATCGCGGAATCCGGTGAGGCGGCGATGCCGTTCGATCCGGCGGTGATCCCGTGGCACGCGGACTACGCGGAAGCCCTGGTCGCGGCCGGCCGGCTGGACGACGCGGCCGCGCTGATCGCCGAGATCCGTACCCGCGCCGAGAACCTGGACCGCGGGGTGGTCAAGCTCGGCCTGGACCGCGCCGAGGCGCTGCTGATCGCCAAGCAGGGTGACCCGGCCGCGGCGCTGGAGCTGCTGGACAAGTCGATCGGTACGGCGGGGGACCGGATCTACCCGCTCGACCTCGCGCGCGGCGAGCTGACCCGCGGCCGGATCGCGCGCCAGGCCCGCCGCCGTTCGGTCGCCCGGACCGCGTTCCTGGACGCGATCGAGCAGTTCGAGTCGTACGGCGCACCCGCCTGGCGGGAGGTCGCGGAGACCGAGCTGGCGCGTCTCGACGTACCGAGCCGGAGCCGGCAGCCGTCGGAGCTGACCGACAACGAGCAGCAGATCGTCTCGATGGTCCGCGACGGCTCCACCAACCGCGAGATCGCCGCCGCGCTGTACCTGTCGGTGAAGGCGGTCGAGTCGCAGCTGACCCGCCTGTACCGCCGCTTCGGCGTCGCGAACCGGACCCAGCTGCTCCGGATGGTGGACCGGCCTGGTCACAATGGCTAGGTGAAGCTCGAACGGAAACATGCCATTGTCCTGCTGGCCATCGCTGCCTGGAACGTGGTCACGTACGCCCGGTTCATCAAGGCGCTGATGGACACCGAGGGCCGGCCGACCGGGTACTACGTGGCGCACACGATCCTGATCATCGTGAACTTCCTCATCGCCGCGCTGCTCGGTACGTGGGGTGTCCGTGCGTACAAGGCGGCTAAGACGCCACAAAGCTCCTCGGTGTGACCCCGAGCACCTTCTTGAAGTGCCGGTTGAGGTGGGACTGGTCGTAGAACCCGGCCAACGTCGCCACCTCTGCCGCCGGCCGCCCGTCCAGCAGGTACCGCCGCGCGAGATCGACCCGCCGCCCGGTCAGATACCGGTGCGGCGGCATCCCGAACTCCCGGCTGAACGCCCGGACGAGGTGAACTGGATGCGCATGCACGACCTTCGCCGCATCTTCCAGGCTCATCCCGTCGGCAACGTGTGCATCGAGAAGGTCCCGCAGCTGACCGGCCACGCCGGCATCCCGCACGGCGCCTGACTGCTCACCCGGCGCCCCGACCTGTCGCGTGAGGTGCTGCCCGAGCCGCTCCTCGATGAACAGCAGACGGCTCTGGGCCTCCAGGTCCTCCCGGCCGTCACGGAGTACGCGATGTAGCTGGTGGATCCGGTGCCGCAGCAGCGGGTCGACGTACTCAGGCTGATCCACCGCGGCGCCGATGAGGCTTTCCGAGAGCCGATCCGGCGCCAGGTACAACACCCGCTTGCGAAAACCTCCAGGCCTGGCTGACCGCCCGTCGTGCGGCACATGCGGCGGCAACAACGACACCTGCGCCTGCGCCAGCCCGTGCTCATGCCGATCCAGGTCGTACCGTACGGCCCCCTCGTCCACGATCAGCACGGTCCACGCATCGTGCGTGTGACTCGGATACGCATGCGTCGGGAAATGCGCGTGCAGCACCTCGACGACTCCGGTCACGCCGGGCCGCCAGGCCCGGACCTCGGCGCCGCTGCTCATGGTCAGAACATACGCTCTGGGGTGTGAAGGTCTATGTGAGTGCGGACATGGAAGGTGTTACCGGGGTCGTCGACGCGGAGGACGTGCAGCCGCCGGGCCGCGATTACGAGCGCGCCCGGGTGCTGATGACGGAGGACGTGAACGCCGCCGTCCGCGGTGCGTTCGCCGCCGGCGCCACCGAGGTACTGGTGAACGACGCGCACGGCCCGATGCGGAACCTGCTGCCCGACCTCCTCGACCCGCGCGCCGGCCTGATCAAGGGCCGCCCGAAGCCGATGGGCATGATCGAGGGCTTGACCCCGGAGTACGACGCGGTGCTCTGCGTCGGGTACCACGCCCGCGCCGGCGTGCTCGGCGTACTGAGTCACAGCTTCATGGGCCACGAGATCGAGGACATCTGGCTCGACGACCAGGTCACCGGCGAGATCGGCCTGTTCCACGCGACGGCCGCGGCGTACGGCGTACCACTCGCACTCCTCACCGGAGACGACACCGCCTGCGACGAGATGAAGGCCTGGGACCCCACCGTCGCCACAGTCCCCGTCAAGTTCGCCAAGGACCGCTTCGCCGCCCAACTGGTCCCGGTAGCCGAGGCCCGCGACTCCATCGAAACCACAACAACCGAAGCCCTCGCCAACCTCACCCCACCCACACCACCCCTAGCCCCCCGAACCCTCACGGTCCGCTGGCAATCCGCCTCAGTAGCCTCCCACCTAACCGCCATCCCCGGCGTCACCCGCCCCGACGACCGCACCGTAACCGTCGAAGCCGACATGCTCCAGCTCTACCGAATCTTCAACCTGTTCCTCAAGGTCTGCACAGCAGTCACCTCGAACCCGCCGTACTGCTGAGGCAGCCTGCTACTTCTCGATCTTGCGATCCGGTTTGGCGGCGGGCTGATGCCCGGTCGCGGTCGGCGCGGCGTCGGGCCGCGTCGCCTTGGTCAGCGGCGCCTGCGCGGCGAGAACAGCCTGCGGTGAGAGACCGCCCGGTGGGTCGTCCTGGGCCTTGGCCGGTTCCGCCTTCGGCGGCAGTGCGGGGCCGCGTTCGGTGCGCGTGCCGCCGAGTTCTGCCCTGAACTCGGCGAGGCCGTCGACGATGCCGGCGACGTTGTCCACCGCGCCTCGGCCGGCGGTGGTGCCGCGCTCCTCGGCGGTCCGCGCGGAGCCCGGCGTGAACTGGCGTAGTGACCTGAGCGGGTCGAGGTGCTCGCCGGCACTCTCGCGCAGCTGCTGGTCGAGGCTGGACCAGACAAGCATGCGGGTGTCAGACACCGGATGGACGGGCACATCCGCGAGGGCCTCGCCGTGACGGCTGGTGGCCAGCTGCTGGAAGGAGTGCCACCAGCGGCCGTCCTTTCCGGTGGTCACCAGGTCGTTGAACACGTCCTCGCGGTCCTGTTCGGTGAGCTCGCTCAAGCGGTCGACGACTGCCCTGGCAGCCGCGGCAGCCGGCATCGACTGTGCCCGGAGCCGGCCGGACGTCTCGCGCAGCGGCCCACGCAGGACCTCACGCAGCTGATCGGCGGTCGTACCGGCCGTGGCGGCGACCTCGGGAGCCAGTTCGCTGTCTGCGAGCACCCGTTGCGCGATCTCGACCGTGCGAACCTTTGCCAGGGCCGAGTCGAGCATGCCGTCGTCCGGGCCCAGGTGCTCGGCCAGAGGCTTGGTGGGCCGGATCCGCATCTCGTGCTCGGACGACGTACCGGGATGGAAGTGCAACGGACCCGCCTGGCGGACGGCCTCGTAGATCACGTTGTACGCCGCGTCGCGCGCGTCCTCCGCTGCCCGGCCGGACAACTCGGTGCGCGGAGTCGCTGTGGATGCGCGCACGAGGGCGTCCAGGACGTCACGACTCAGTCCGATGCTGCCGTCGAGGTCGGCCGAGCTGCGCCGCCGATCGCGCGAGCCGAGCTCCCGGATCTCGCCGTTCCAGCGATTGGTGCCGGTGGCGTCGAGCCGGCGGTAGACGGACTCGACGAGGCCACGGGCCACGCGGTACTCGGGCGAGTACTTGGACAGCCAGCCGTCGCGTCCGGGCATCACGCTCCTCCTTGTCGCCGACCGGTTCGAAGATAACTGCCGACGGGTTCTTCACGGGCTCACGCGACCGCTGGGGAGGTTCAGAACGTACAAGACTGCTGCCGGTGCCGGGGGTGAGGATCGGGGTGTGGATGAGCCGATCAAGTTCGATACGAAGATCGCCGTACTGCTGCGGGACGATCTGGCGGTGTGGCAGCGGTTGAACGTGACCGCGTTTCTGGTCAGCGGGATCGCCGGGACGCACCCGGAGGTTGTGGGGGAGCCGTACGAGGACGCGGACGACGTGCGGTACCTGCCGATGTTCCGGCAGCCGGTGATGGTGTTCGAGGGGTCCAAGGAGTTCATGGCGACCGCGCACGAACGTGCCCTCGCCCGCGGCATCGAGCACTCGGTGTTCACCCAGGAGTTGTTTGCCACCGGCAACGACCACGACAACCGCGCCGCGGTGAAGGCGGTCCCGACCGCCCAACTCGACCTGGTCGGTATCGCCTTCTACGGCCCCAAGAACGCGGTCGACAAGACTCTCAAGGGCGCCACCAAGCACCACTGAGCAGGTAGCGCTCGGGCGCGAACGGCCGCAGCTCGGGTGAGCGTACGTCGTCCAGGACCAGCGGTACGACGTGCCGCGCGGTGCCAGGTGCCAGCGTCAGGCCGAGCATGCCGTGGCCGGTGGCGACGTACAGGCCGGGGTGTCCGGGGATCGCGCCGATCAGCGGCAGGCTGTCCGGGGTCGCGGGCCGCATGCCGGCGAACGTCGCGGTCGACGGTCCCGGCCGCCAGTCCGCGAAGTACGGCGTGGTGCGGTCGAGGATCGTGGCGAGCCGGCGTTCGGTGATCGGCCCGCCCGGGCGGCCGAGGTCGAGCCGGGCCGCGACCCGGACGCCGTCCGCGAACGGGGTGACCGCGATACTCGGTTCGACCAGCTTCACCGCCACCCGTGGCGCGCGCCCGGTGCCCGGTGTGGTGATGCTGTAACCGGTTGCCGCCAGCAACGGAATGCGTACACCGAGGACGGCCAGCAGCTCGGTCGTCCACGCACCTGCCGCGACGAGCAGCCGGTCCGCGCCGAATCGTCCGGCGCTGGTCTCGACGTCCCAGCCCGGCCGCAGCCGGCTGGCGGTCGCGTTGACCAGTCGTCCTCCGGCCGCGGCGAGCTGCTCCCGCAATGCACGCAGTACCTGCTCGGGCCGGACCTGCACCTCGTCGAGCGCATGCACGGCGCCGGACACCGCCGGACCCAACGCAGGTTCGCGCGATCGGGCAGCCGCGCCGTCGAGGATGTCGTACCCGCCCTTGTAACCGGCCGCCGTTGTCGCCTCGGCCAGGTGGGCGACCTCGTCCAGCCCGGCCTGCGTGATCGCGGTCATCAGCAGCCCGGTCTGCCGCAGTTCCAGATCGGCCGGGTCCTGCAGCCGCGCGAAGTCGTCGACGCACCCGGCTCCCAGATCCAGTACGGCGCGGAGCCCGGCGGCGTACCGCTCGGCCGAACCACTGCGAACGAATCCGACGATCCACCGCAGCAACGTCGACGTCAGCCGTGGCGCGACGCTGAACGGTGCCTCCCGGTGCAGCGCCTGCCGGGCGGAGTGCAGCAGTACGCCGGGACCGGACAACGGTGCCGACAACGCCGGAACCACCCAGCCGGCGGCCGCGGGCGAAGCGAACCCGGCCTGGGGGCCGGCGTCCAGCACGGTGACGTCGGCCCCCGCCTCCGCCAGCCCGACCGCCGACCACAGACCGATCACGCCGCCGCCGATCACGATGACGCGCATCCGCTACTGCCCCGCCGCGTAGGAGGCAAGGAACGTCCGGGTCCGCAGCTCCTGCGGCTTGCCCAGTACGTCGGCAGGCGCGCCCTGCTCGACGATCCGCCCGCCGTCGACGAACACCACCCAGTCCGCCACCTCGCGTGCGAACGGCAGCTCGTGGGTGACCAGCACCATCGTCATCCCGTCCTCGGCCAGCTCACGCATGACCCGCAGTACCTCGGCCGTCGACTCGGGGTCGAGCGACGACGTCGGCTCGTCGAACAGCAGTACGGACGGCTTCAACGCCAGCGCCCGCGCGATCGCGACCCGTTGCTGCTCGCCGCCGGACATCTGCTCCGGGTACGCGAGCGCCCGGTGCCCGAGCCCGACCCGCCGGAGCAGCGCAACCGCCTTCTCCAGCGCGTCCTTCTCCGATACGCCGGCAAGCAACTGCGCGAGCATGACGTTCTCGACAGCGGTCAGATGCGGAAACAGGTTGAACTTCTGGAACACCATCCCCACCGACTGCCGCAACCGAGCGAGGTCCCGGCACTGCACCGACGTACCGCTGAAGATCGCCTCGCCGGCCACCTCCAGCAGACCCTGGTCCGGCTGCTCCAGCAGATTGAGACAGCGCAGCAACGTGGTCTTGCCGCCGCCGCTCTGGCCGATGATCGCGACGATCTTCCGGTGCCGCACGGTCAGGCTCACGCCGTCGAGCACCAGCCGGCCGTCGAACGACTTGCTCAGGTTCTCGATCCTGACCACGACATCGTTCAGCGCGGTGACGCTCATGCCGGCGCTCCGTCCAGCAGGGCACGCGCGGCCTTCAACCGGCGGCGGCGCTTCGGGGTCAGCGGGACACCCGCGCGGATCTTCCGCTCCAGCCAGAGCAGACCCTGGGACAGCGGGTAGCAGAGTACGAAGTAGATCGCCGCGATCACCAGGTACACCTCCAGCGCGCGGAACGTCGCGGACGTGATCAACCGGCCCTCGGACATCAGCTCCGCCGCCGAGATCGTGACCAGCAGCGACGTCGACTTGAGCAGGTCGACGAGCATCGTGTTCGTCCCCGGCAACGCGGACCGCAACGCCTGCGGGAAGACGACGTACGCGAACGTGCTGACCTTCCCGAGCCCGAGCGCCTCGGACGCCTCCTGCTGCCCGCCGTGTACTCCCGAAATCGCGGCCCGGAAGATCTCCGACAGGTAGGCCGCGTAGAACACGATCAGGCTCACGCAGCCGGCACTGAACACGTCGAGTCGCACGCCGACGGAGGCGAGTCCGAAGTACGTCACGAAGATGATCGCGAGCAACGGGATGTTCTTGAACACCTCGGTGTAGATCGCGGCCGGGACTCGCAGCGCGCGGTGCCGGCTGACCCGGAGCAGGGCCAGCGCGAGACCGAGTACGGCGGCGCCGGCGAAGCTCGCGATCGTGTACAGGACGGTGCGTTCCAGACCGTCCAGCAGTGCGGGGGCGTAGTCACCCCAGGGGACTTGGAACATCACGTCCTCCTCAGATGCTCGGCGGTTGCCAGTCGGCCGGACGGTCGACGCCTTGCCGGGTCTTGGCGATCTGTGGGGCGGGCTTCAGGAACTGGTTCGGGTCGCCGCCGTACTTCTGGATCAGCTTGGTCAGGTCGCCATTCTGGTACATCGCGCGGATCTGCTCCGAGATCGCCTTCTCCAACGCGGTGGCCTGCTTCGGCAGGTAGAACGCGGTCATGTACGACTGGAAGTACTGGTAGGCCGGATGCACCTTCAGGTCGGCGGCCGACGGCGGGGTCAGGTACTGCGTCTCGACCTTGAGCTCCGGGCGCTCCTTCTGCGCGGCGAGGACCAGCAGCGGGTCGAGGAAGCCGACGTTGATCCGGCCCGCGCCGAGGTCGTCGAAGACGCCGTTGCCGTCCGGGTACGCGTGCAGCTTCGCGCCCGGGACGGCCTGGATCGACTTCACCCAGACGTAGCCCTCGACGGTGCCGAGGTCCTTGCCCTGCAGGTCCTGCACGGTCTGGTAGTGCTCGCCCTGGCGAACCGCCATCGCCGGCGGGGAGTAGTACGGCGGATCCGTGAACAGGCCGGCTTTCTGGCGTTCCGCGGTCCAGGCGACGCCGCCGATGGTGATGTCGACGCGGCGCGACTGGACGCTCGCGAGCATCCCGGCGAAGTCGGTCACCTCCGGCTTCACCTTCAGCCCGAGCTTGCCGGCGACCTCGTTCAGGATGTCGGCGTCCAGGCCCTGCAGCTTGTTGCCGACCATCGAGGTGTACGGGGCGTACGGCTCGATCGCGACCTTGAGGACGCCCGGCTCGATCGTGCCGAGCGCGCCCGCCGCGTCGGACACAGGTGCTTTGGTACCGCCGCAGGCGGTCAACGAACCGCCGGCGAGCGCGACAGTGGCGAACAACGCGGCGATGAATCTTCTCGACATGATGTGCCTTTCCGGTGGCCTCACCCCGTTTTCCCAGGCTAGGGACGGGGAACGGTGCAGTCATTGGACGAGTTGTCCATGATTCGTTCACGTTTGGTGCGTCTCGTCGTACGCTTCGTCCAAGATGCTTTCCGGTCCGTTGGCGCAGCAGATCGCCCGGGACACCTCCGAGGTGATCGGGTACAACGTGCTGATCACCGACGACCGCGGGATCGTGATCGGGAGCGGGGATCCGGCGCGGGTCGGGTCGTTCCACGAGGCCTCGGTCGAGGTGCTGGCGTCGCAGGAGGCCGCTTGGCACACGGCCGCGGAGGCGGCGCGACTGCGCGGGGTGAAGCCGGGGATGACGTTGCCGATCGTGATCGACGGCGAGGCGGTCGGGACGGTGGGGATCACGGGGTCGCCGCGGCAGGTGCGGAGGTTCGGTCTCGTCGTACGGCGCCAGACGGAGATCCTGCTGCAGGAGTCGGTCGAGCTCCGCTCACGGTTGCTGCGGGAACGTGCTCTCGAGGAGCTGGTCCGGGACATCGGCTCGTTCGACGCCGACGTGGTGGATCCGGCCTTTCTGGCGGCCCGGGCGAAGGAGCTCGGCTTCGACCTGACGGTCCCGCGGACGGTGCTGATCGTCGAGGTCGACGAGCCGCTGGAACCGACGAACGTCGTAGCCGTACGCCCAGAGCTCATCCGCACCTTGAGGCAAACGTTCGGCCCGCAAGACCTCGTGGCGGCGATGACCGCGGGACGCTTCGCGGTGCTCCCCGCGCTGCGGCGCACGAGCCGGGGACAGGGCAGGAGTCGCCGGGAGCTCGGGGAGCTGGCGGTGCGGGCTGTTGGTGATGGGCATGGGTTTGAAGCGCGGGTCGGGGTTGGTGGGATTGCTTCGGGGATTGTTGGGTTGGGGGAGGCTTATGCGGATGCGGTCGACGCACTACGGCTCGGGAAGGAGTGTGTGCCCGGCGGAGCGGCGTACCTGATCGACGAGTTGCGGAGTCACCAGGTGCTGGCGGTGGTGGGGCCTCGGGCTCGCGGTCGGTTGGTGAACCTGGTGGCGGGAGAGCTGACGCAGCACTCGGACTGGCCAGAGCTGCGCGACACCCTGATCGCCTGGTGCGAGTCAGGCTTCAATCTCGTACGTACGGCCGACGCGCTGCACATCCACCGGAACACGCTCATCTACCGCCTGGAGAAGGTCGAGCGCCTGACCGGCCGGCCATGGCGCGACCACCGCGCCACGCTCACCCTCTACCTCGCGTGCCTGGCGTCCCAACTCAACTAACGCGGGGCGAACTTCGACCAGGTGTTGCCCTGGTCGGTGCTCAGGACCACCTCGGTGGTGCGTCGGCGGGGGATCTCGAAGCCGTACATCAGGTGTTCGTCGCCCTGGAGCTCGCCGAGGTCGCCGGGGTAGCCGCCGTACAGCTTCGCGTCGCCGTCCTGGATCCGGTAGAGCCGCGGCCGGGTGCCGGCCGGCCCGCCGAGCATCAGTGCCGTACCGTCGTCGAGCGCCAGCGGGGCCGTGTTCAGGCTCGCCGGCGGGTGCTGCACGGTCTTCCAGTTGGCGCCGCGGTCGGTGGAGATCTCCATCTTCGCCACGGCCTGCCCGGTGTCGGTGACGGTGACCTGCGTGGTCACCAGCGTCTTGCCGTCGGAGCTGACCGCGAGCCGGCCGAGCTGGTTGCGGGCGTCGAGCGACCGCGCGCCCCACGTCCTCCCGCCGTCGTCGGTCCAGACGATGTCGGTACGGCCGATCCCGCTCAGCATCCAGCACCGCCCGGTCCCGTCGCACACAGGCGACCTGGTACCGCGCCCCTGGAGCATCCGGACCGTCGACTCCTCCGGGTCCACCACCACGATCCGCCCCGGCACGATCTGGTCGGTGAGCACCTCGCCCTTGCCGAACGTCGTGGTCGGCAGCCGGTACCGGAGCTTCGTCAGCAGCGGCCCGTCGTACGTCAGCCGGTACATCATCGTCGCGCCGCCCTCGAGCGTGCCCTCCGGCGGCGGGGCGATCGCGATCGCCTCCGAGCCGGACTGCAGCGTCGCGTACGGGACCGGCCACTCCGGTGAGGTCGCGCGGGCGCCGTCACGGTCGACCACGGCGGCGTACTTGCAGGTCGGCCCGCTGGTGCAGTCCGACCAGCCGGCCGCCCAGCGGTTCCGGGTGACCATCGTGATCGACAGCACCTGCGCGCGCTTCGACGTCACCACGGTCGTGCCGGGTGCGCCGGCCGCGGCCGGGGCGATCACCAGCGGTTTGTCGGCGGCAGCCTCCGGCGCGGACAGGTGCAGTACGGCGAGCACGATCGACGTCAGCGCCGCGACCACCCCGACGACCAGGAACGGCGGCATGCTCCGGGGGAGCCCGCAGCGCTCCAGCAGCTCCACCAGGCGACGGTAGAAGCGGTCGGGCAATTCGCGCAGGCGTGGCTCCACTGTCACCCCCCAAGGGCAGAGATCTCCCCCGCAAGGCAGGGTCAGGTCGGCGGGAGAATCTTACAGTGACGCAGGAGCAGGCTCACACCCGGCGGAAAATGAGCGCTCGTTTGACTTCCTGGATCGCCTTGGTGACCTCGATGCCGCGCGGGCAGGCGTCGGTGCAGTTGAAGGTGGTCCGGCAGCGCCAGACGCCTTCCTTGTCGTTCAGGATCTCGAGCCGCTGCTCGGTGCCCTCGTCACGGCTGTCGAAGATGAACCGGTGCGCGCCGACGATCGCTTGCGGTCCGAAGTACTGCCCGTCGGACCAGAACACCGGGCAGGACGTCGTACACGCCGCGCACAGGATGCACTTGGTGGTGTCGTCGAAGCGGTCCCGGTCGGCCTGCGACTGGATCCGCTCCCGGGTCGGCTCGTGACCGCTGGTGACCAGGAACGGCATCACCGAGCGGTACGCCTCGAAGAACGGGTCCATGTCGACGACCAGGTCCTTGAGCACCGTGAGCCCCTTGATCGGCTCGACGGTGATCTCCTTGTCCGGGTTCAGGTCCTTGATCAGCGTCTTGCAGGCGAGCCGGTTCCGGCCGTTGATCCGCATCGCGTCCGAGCCGCAGACGCCGTGCGCGCAGGACCGCCGGAACGTCAGCGTGCCGTCCTGCTCCCACTTGATCTTGTGCAGCGCGTCCAGCACCCGGTCGGTCGGCTGCAGGGTGACGGTGTACGTCTTCCACTCGGCCTCGTCGACGACCTCGGGGTTGTACCGGAGGATCTTGACCTTGACGTCCATCAGTACTTGCGCTCCATCGGCTTGTAGCGGGTCTGGACGACCGGTTTGTAGTCGAGCCGGATCGTCTCGTTGCCCTCGGCATCGACCTCGCGGTACGCCATCGTGTGCCGCATGAAGTTCACGTCGTCGCGCTTGTCGTAGTCCTCGCGGAAGTGCCCGCCGCGGGACTCCTTGCGAGCCAGCGCGCCGACGACCAGCACCTCGGCCAGGTCGATCAGGAAGCCGAGCTCGACGGCCTCGAGCAGATCGGTGTTGAACCGCTTGCCCTTGTCCTGGACGGCGACGTTCGCGTACCGGGCCTTGAGCGCCTCGATGTCGACCAGCGCTTGCTTGAGCGAGCCCTCGGTGCGGTACACCTGCGCGTTCAGGTCCATCGTGGCCTGCAGGTCGGACCGGATCGCGGCGATCCGCTCCTCACCGGTCGAGTTCCGCAGCCCCTCGACCAGGTCGACGACGTACTTCTCCGGCTCGGACGGCAGCTCCTCGAAGGACGCGGTCTCGGCGTACTCCGCCGCCGCGATCCCCGCCCGGCGGCCGAACACGTTGATGTCGAGCAGCGAGTTCGTACCGAGCCGGTTCGCACCGTGCACGGACACGCAGGCGACCTCGCCGGCGGCGTACAGGCCTGGGATCACGTCCTCGTTGTTGGCCAGCGCCTCACCGCGAATGTTGGTCGGGATGCCGCCCATCGCGTAGTGCGCGGTCGGGAACACCGGGATCTGCTCGGTGTACGGCTCCACGCCCAGGTACGTCCGCGCGAACTCGGTGATGTCCGGCAGCTTCGCGTCGATGTGCGCGGGCTCCAGGTGGGTCAGGTCGAGCATCACGTACGCGCCGTCCGGACCACAGCCGCGGCCCTCGCGGACCTCGTTCGCCATCGCGCGGGCGACCATGTCCCGCGGCGCCAGGTCCTTGACGGTCGGCGCGTACCGCTCCATGAAGCGCTCGTTGTCCTTGTTCCGCAGGATGCCGCCCTCACCACGGGCCGCCTCCGACAGCAGTACGCCGAGCCCCGCCAGGCCGGTCGGGTGGAACTGGAAGAACTCCATGTCCTCCAGCGGCAGGCCCTTGCGCCAGACGATGCCCATGCCGTCGCCGGTGAGCGTGTGCGCGTTGGACGTCGTACGGAAGACCTTGCCGAACCCGCCGGACGCGAAGATCACGGACTTCGCGGAGAACACGTGCAGCTCGCCGGTGGCCAGTTCGTACGCGACGACGCCGCTCGCCTTGCCGTCGGTCATCAGCAGGTCGAGAACGTAGTACTCGTTGAAGAACTCGACGTTCTGCTTGATGCACTGCTGGTACAGCGTCTGCAGGATCATGTGACCGGTACGGTCGGCCGCGAAGCAGGACCGGCGTACGACGGCCTCACCGTGGTTGCGGGTGTGCCCACCGAAGAACCGCTGGTCGATCTTGCCCTCGGCGGTCCGGTTGAACGGCAGGCCCATCTTCTCCAGGTCGAGGACCGCGTCGACGGCCTCCTTGCACATCACCTCGGCCGCGTCCTGGTCGACCAGGAAGTCACCACCCTTGACGGTGTCGAAGGTGTGCCACTCCCAGTTGTCCTCCTCGACGTTCGCCAGCGCGGCGCACATGCCGCCCTGCGCCGCACCGGTGTGCGATCGAGTCGGATAGAGCTTCGTGAGTACGGCGGTCCGGGTGCGCTTGCTGGACTCGAGAGCCGCGCGCATTCCCGCGCCGCCCGCGCCGACGATGATTACGTCGTACTGATGGACCTGCATGACGTCCTTTACTTATTTGCAGACCGTCAACGTGGAGTTGGGGTCGAGGCAGGGGTCGAAGGTGAAGATCACCAGGGTGCCGAGCACCACGACCACGATCGCGGCGGTGATCAGCAGGGCCTTGAGCCAGAACCGGGTCTGGTCCTTCTCGGCGTAGTCGTTGACGATCGTGCGCAGGCCGTTCGTACCGTGCAGCATCGCCAGCCACAGCATCAGCAGGTCCCAGACCTGCCAGAGCGGGTTGGCCCACTTGCCGGCCACGAAGCCGAAGTCCAGCGCGGTGATCCCGCCGCCGAGCATCAGGTTCACGAACAGGTGCCCGAGGACGAGGATCACCAGGGCGAGCCCGGACAGCCGCATGAACAGCCAGCTGTAGAGCTCGAAGTTGGTCCGGCCGAGACGGTTACTGCTCCGCGGTGCTGCGATATCGGTCATCTCAGCCTCCGAAGACGTGCGAGAGGTGACGGATCACGAACGGTACGAACAGCACCACCCAGAGCACCAGCACGCCGATCATCAGCTGCCGCTGGTAGCGCGGTCCCTTGGCCCAGAAGTCCACCAGGATCAGCCGGATGCCGTTGAACGCGTGGAACAGGATCGCGGCCACCAGGCCGACTTCCATCAGACCGACGACCGGGTTCTTGTAGGTGCCGATGACCTCGTTGTAGGCGTGCGGCGAGACCCGGACCAGCGCGGTGTCCAGTACGTGCACCAGCAGGAAGAAGAAGATCCCGACACCGGTGATCCGGTGCGCGACCCATGACCACATACCCTCCCGGCCGCGGTAGAGCGTGCCGGCTGGTTTGCTGGGCAAACCGTCCTCCGATCGGACCCGAGAACCTGGCGAAATCCAGGACGGTTCGATGCTAGTCCCGGCTCAGCGGCCGAAATGTCCTGCCCGGTGTGAGATCCGTCGCGTCGGTGGCCCAGCTCGCCGGCCGCCGAGTGGCCCTCGACGGACGGCTTGACTTCAACTTGACTTGAGTTCGTTGACTTCGGACATGACTGATGAGGGGAACACCACGGTGAGTTTCTGGATCTGTGCGACCTGTGCCGTCGAGCACTCGGAGCAGGTCGAGGTGTGCGCGATCTGCCAGGACGAGCGGCAGTGGGTGCCGGCCGACGGGCAGCAGTGGACCACGCTCGAAGAGCTGGCCGGTACCGAGGTCACCATCGACGAGGTGGAGCCCGGGCTGTACGGCATCCGCTCGAAGCCGCCGATCGGGATCGGGCAGCAGTCGATGCTGTTGACAACGACCGAGGGCAACCTGCTCTGGGACCCGATCGGCTACCTGGACGACGACGCGGTCCGGCGGGTCCGCGAACTCGGGGAGCTGGTCGCGATCATCGCCAGCCACCCGCACATGTACGGCGTCCAGGTCGAGTGGAGCCACCGGCTGGGCAATGTTCCTGTGTACGTCGCTGAGGCCGACAAGGAGTGGGTTGCCCGGCAGGACCCGGTGATCCGCACCTGGTCCGGCCAACTCACTCCGCTACCCGGCGTGACCGTCCTGCAACCCGGCGGTCACTTCCCCGGCAGCGCGGTGGTGCACTGGGCGAACGGTGCCGACGGCAAGGGTGTGATCCTCTCCGGCGACACCATCTTCGCCAACCCGGACCGCACGTCGGTGAGCTTCATGCGCAGCTACCCGAACCGCATCCCACTCTCCGGCGCCGTCGTCGACCGGGTGGCCCGCTCCCTCGACCCGTTCGAGTACGACCGCCTCTACAACAACTTCGGCTCCTCGATCCCGGTCGACGCCAAGGCCGTAGTACGCCGCTCCGCCGACCGCCACGCCGCCTGGGTCCGCGGCGACTACGACCACCTGACCTGACGCCTGCCCGGACCGCCTCACTGCGAGGCGGTCCGGCGCGGGGTCAGCTGTGGCCGACTGCCAGACCGTCGATCTGGACGAGCCTGCCGCTGGTCGCACTGACGAGCTTGAGCGTGCCGCTGAAGAGCGTGCTCTGGACCGGAAGGCCGAGCACGACCTGCTTGTGGGTCGTCGGGTAGGCAAGGTTCACCGTCGTCAGGTACCTGTTCCCCGCGTACACCGCGACGGAGCCGCAGGTCGGGCAGCGGGTCGCGATCAGGAAGAACCGCTTGCCCTGCACAACCTTCGTCAACGACTTGCCGTACGCCGTGGTCTGCGTCGTCGTCCCGTAGTAGAACGTCGACCCGGTCGCCCGCGTCCACCCGGCGGAGGCCAGCGACAACGACCGATCGTCCAACGGCCGGGAGAAGCACCGCTCCGTACTCCACTGGCCGGTGTTCCCGAGCTTGTCCTTCGCCCGCACCGAGACGCAGTACTCGTACCCGGCGGCGACGGCGAGATTCATCGAGGTCGCGGCCGTGTTCGTCCACGGCTGCACGAAGGCGCCGTACGGCCCGGCGGATGTGGCTCGGCGGTACTGCACGTCGTACGAAGCGACACCGTTGGCATCCGTGGCCGACACCGTCAGGGTCGCGGTCGCGGCCACCGAGGACTGGTACGCCGGCGTCACCATGCGCGCCACCGGCCCCGTCGCGTCGACCTTGATGTTCCGATAGGCCGAAGCGGCGGTCCCATTCGCTCCGCTCGCGGTGACGACGACCTGGTAGTCCCCGGACCGCAGTTCCTTCGCCGTGAAGGGCGAGGTGCACGCCTCGGACGGGCGGAACGATCCCTTCACCTCGCAGCGGAACGTGGTCCCGGCCGGGAAGGCTGAACCGTCGAACGGGATGGAGATGTCCGGCCCCAGCACCGCCGGTGTCGGCTTGATCGTCAGGCCGAGCCGTTGCCAGGTCACGTCGGCCCGAGTCGCCACACTGGCCAGCTCGCTGTACACGTACAGGCCGCCGTCGAGGGCGATGCCGAGCTGGTAGACGCGGCCGGCGGCCGTCAGCGCCAGGATCCGGTCGCCCGACAAGCTGATCGCATGTACGTCCGAGTCGAGCGTCGGGGTCGCTCGCTGCGTGTCGCCGGCGATTCGCACGGTCGACCCGTCGCCGTAGGCGACCCACTGGCCGTCAGCGGAGACTTGAACCGGCCGGTCGGCAGGCACGTCGGCTTGCCCCGGCCAGGTGCTGACTCGGGCGCCGCCGGGCGCAGCCTCGATCGTGGCGAGCCGGCTCGGACTGAGCCGGTGGTCGGACACGACCAAAGTGCGGGCGTCCGGCATCCAGCTCGGGCTCGACAGCTGGCAGCCGACCTTCGTCGGCGTCCCGCCGGTGGCCGCGATCACGTACACGCACGGGCTGTCGTTCTCGGGTGCCTGAAACGCGATCCGGGTGCCGTCAGGTGACCAGGACGGGCGGGTGATCGGCGCCGCGGAACTCCAGAGTTTGACCGGTACGCCGATCTCGCCCGGGGCGACCTTCTGCGTCCACAGCGTTCGCTCGGTCGTGTTCGTGACGTAGACGAGCGCCTGGCCGTCCGGCGAGCTGGCGACGGCGTCCTTCGGCTTGACCGAGTTCGGATCCGCCGGGAACGGGACGACGTACCCGAACTCTTCTGCGGCCGCCAGATCCCGGCTGTCCGGGTCGCCCTCCGTCACCACGATCTGCGCGTCGGCCCGCGGGACAGCCAGACGCGTACTGGCTGGTCCCTCGCCGACCTCGTTGACGACCGAGACGGCGTACTCGGTCCCGGGCTTGGTGGTGGACACGGGAACGACGAAGTCGCCCGTCGTCTTCTCCGGGAACCACTCGGTTGTCTCCGTGCCGTTCAGGTAGCGATGCAGGTTGTAGCCGAGGACCGCGACGCCACCTGCGGTCTGCAGCGACCGCCAGCTCACGGTGTGTCCGTTGTACGTCGCACGTACGGCCACGTTCTGCGCCGTGGCGACGTCGACGCCGTAACCGGTCAGCGAGACGATGTGTCGCCCCAAGGCCGTCGAGTCCGTGATCGTCAGGGTCGTCGACTTCGGGCCGGGCGTCTGGGGCATGAACCGTACGTTCACCGTGCACGAGGCGGCCGGCGCCAGGGTCTGCGGGCAGTCGTGCGGAGCGTTCGGGTCCTGCCGCCATTCGATCTGTTCGTTTGCCACCGTCACACCGCGGATCTCGACCGGATCTGTGCCGGTGTTCTTGACGGCGAACGCGGCGGAGGCGGCCACGTTGTACCGGACCTTGCCGTAGTCGTACGTCTCTGGCGCCACGGAGAGCGCTTGGTAACCGGCGGCGCTGTGGTAGCGCAGCTCGACGGCGTTGACGGCGGCCGCGCCCGCGCAGTCGGTGACACGCAGGCTCGCTGCGAGGGTGTCCAGCTCGAGGGCGGCGGTGTAGGCCACCGACTGGACGGACAGGTATCCGCTGGCGCTGCAGCTGCGGTCG
This sequence comes from Kribbella sp. NPDC031520, assembly GCF_055580825.1. Taxonomy (NCBI): domain Bacteria; kingdom Bacillati; phylum Actinomycetota; class Actinomycetes; order Propionibacteriales; family Kribbellaceae; genus Kribbella; species Kribbella sp. NPDC031520. The sequence goes on along the minus strand of NZ_JBVIKS010000003.1, from coordinate 518,648 downwards.
CCCTGAGTGAGCTCGAGCTCCGACGGCGTCAACGAGTAGTTGCCCGGACCGGTGATGAAGGCCGGCAGCCGGACCTTCACAGTGCCCGCCGACAGGGTGCGAGACCCGTCCGCCGGGGTCGAGGCGGTGACTGCTGCGGACGTCTCGTCGTCCAGCCAGGTCGTGCCGGGGTCGGCGTCCAGCGCCAGTACGTTGGTGTCGCCCACGGCTGGTGCCTGCGTGGCGCGGGTGGCTGTGATCGCGGCGCTGGTGGCGGATTCGCTGCCGTTCGTGGCGACCACGCGGTAGGAGGCCGTATCGCCGATCCCGAGGTCGTCGTCGACCCAGCTGACGGACGAGGCGCTCAAGGGGCCGCTGACCTGGGACCAGTCGGCGTCGGACAGCTTGCGCTCGATCTGGTAGCTGGTCGCGTCGACAGCATTCCAGGTGATGCCGACGGCTTGGCGGGTCGGGAAGGCCTGGGCGGTCGGCGCCGCGACGTCGGCGGCACCGAACGCGGCGTGGGCGATGAAAGGGATGGTGACGGCTGCGACGGCAGTCGCCAGGGCAGCACGGAGCAGGGCGGGTTTTCGGGCGCGGCGCATCGAATCTCCAGGGCAGGGGACCTCCGGCGCACCCCGAGTGGCACCGGTGAAAGGGAAAGGACTACAGCCTTACCGGTCTTGGCCGCAACCTTTCTGCTGCTTCCTGCAATCGTCGGCAGCCGACCGTTGCCGCGTCGTCACGCAGCGAGGCGGGAGTGGGCGAGGCGGCTGTGCAGGGTGAGCATGCGGTTGACGCAGGTTTGCCAGTTGTAGAGCTCTGCCCGGCGGCGGGCTGCTGCGCGGCGGCCGGGGAGTTGGGAGAGGGACAGGACGGCGTCCGCCAGGTCCGACGGGTTGGCGGGCGCCCAGCGGCCGCAGGTTTCGTCGACGAGTTCGCGGGCGCCGCCGGTGTTTGCGGTGACGACCGGAGTGCCGGCGGCGAGGGCTTCGAGGACGGCCAGGCCGAAGGTTTCGCCGGGGCAGACGGACAGCGCGATGTCTGCTTCGGCGAGGTGTTTGGCGAGGGTACGGCGGCCGTCGACGTAGCCGTGGAACGTGACCGGTGCGTCACCGGCGATCTCGAGGAGTTCGTCGAGGTGTGGGCCGGTGCCGTACACGTCCATGCGCAGGTTCACGCCGCGGCGGTGCAGTTCGGCTGCCGTGGCGACCGCGAGGTGCGGGCTCTTCTCCCGGGACAGGCGCCCGGCGTGGACGAGCTTCAGTACGCCGTCATCCAAAGGCTCGCCCAGCGACGGGTGGAACGTGTCCAGGTCGACCCCGAGCGGGATCCGTACCAGCGGAGTGGTGACCTCGTCGAACTCGGCGGCGGCGTAGCGCGATGTAACCACAACAGCGTCGTACGTCCGGCCGAGGATCTTGTACAGCGCGGCGACCGTGGCGACCATGTGGAGCTGGCTGTACTTCACCCCGTCCGCGCCCCACCACGCCTGCCGCAGGTTCGCCCCGCCGAGCATCCGGCCGGGCCGCAGTACGTCGTTGCCGCCGAGCTGACCCGGTCGGGCCGCGCCGAGGGCGAGCATCGCGTCCAGGCGTTCGTGGCTGAACAGGACTGTGCCGATGTCGTTGCGCCGGGCCCATCGTGCGACCGGGAGCAGCGTCGACTTGTCGGAGATCTCGACCGTGGTCGGCTGGAACTTCTTCAGGATCTCGATCACGGTCCACGGGTTGGTGATCAGGCGGTACCCGCCGCTCACCTTCGGCGCCTTCACCCGGACCACGGTGCCGAGCTCGGTCTCGATCACCACGTCCTTCTCGCCGGGCGTGATCACGATCCGCTCGGCACCGGCCTCGACGTACCCCTGCCCGACATGCTCGATCGCGGTCCGCATCCCACCGGACGTCGGCCCGACGAAGTTCGCCAGCTGCGCGATCCTCAGGCCCGTCATGCGACGCGCCGTACGGCCGCGGCGTCCCGGAGTACTTCGGCGTAGTGGCGGTCGACCAGGTCGTCGACGACCGCCGTCCAGGTGCGGGACTGCACCCGCTGCAGTCCGCCCGCCGCCATCCGCCCGCGGGCGGTCGGGTGGTCGAGCAGGGTCCGTACGGCGTCCCGCAGCGAACCGGGCTTACCGGGTTCGAACAGCAGGCCGTTCTCGCCCGGCTGGATCAGGTCGAGCGGGCCGCCCGCGGCCGGGCCGACGGTGGCGACGCCGGACGCCTGCGCCTCCTGGATGGTCTGGCAGAACGTCTCGTGTTCACCGGTGTGTACGAACAGGTCCAGGCCGGCGAAGATCGCGGCCAGGTCGGCGCCCCGGCGCATCCCAAGGAAGGTTGCCGTCGGCAACGCGTTCTCCAGCGACGCGCGGTCCGGGCCGTCGCCGACGATCACGAGCCGGCAGTCCAGGTCGGTCAGCTCGGCCAGCCGCCGGACCTTCTTCTCCGCGGCCAGCCGGCCGACGTACCCGACGATCGGCTTGCCGTCGGGGGACATCTCCCGGCGCCACTGCTCGTCCCGGTTCGACGGGTCGAAGAGGTCGAGGTTCACGCCGCGGCCCCACCGGTGGACCCGCGGTACACCGCGCTGCACCAGCGCGTCGACTGCCGACGTCGAGGGCGCCAGGGTGCGGTCGGCGCGGGAGTGCGTACGGCTCACCCAGCGCCAGATGCCGCGGTCCGCGGCGGCGTACCAGGGGTACTGGCGGGCGAAGCCGGCGATGTCGGTCTGGAAGATCGCGACCGTCGGTACGCCGAGCTTGCGGGCGGCGCGCAGCCCGTACGCGCCGATGATGAAGGGCGAGGCGAGGTGTACGAGGTCCGGCTTGAAGTCGGCGATCGCGCGCTCGATCGACGGATCCGGCAGGCCGACCGGGTACTCCTTGTACCCCGGCGTCCGGAAGCTGCGGGCGCGCAGTACCGGTACGTCGCCGTACGCGTCGGGGCCCGGTCCCGGGGCGATGATCAGCAGGTCGTGCCCGCGGGCGCGCAGCCGGTCGGCGACGTGGCGAGCCGTGTTCGCCACGCCATTGATCTGCGGCAGGAAGGTCTCGGCCACCATCACGATTCGCACACTTCGAAGGTTCCTCACCGCTCATGAACCCTGGGCGACACTCTCGTGACACGGCGTCGATGCCCTGTCGACGGCTGCAGGGCCTTCCAGTGTCCTTCAGGTGGCCGCCGAGCTTCGCTTGGTTAGTCCTGCGCGAACTCCCGACGACAAGCAGGCGTGTGCCGGAGCACACATCGGTGACGTGCGCTGGTGCATACCAGTGGAGTGGTGGTTCGGAATACGGTGGGGAGATGAGTCATCGCAGCGAGTCGGGGTTCGAGTTCGCGCCGGTGTACGGGCCGTTGGAGGGTTTCGACCCCGCGGCGCAGCTCGGGGAACCGGGGCAGTACCCGTACACCCGGGGCGTGTACCCGACGATGTACACCCAGCGCCCGTGGACGATGCGGCAGTACGCCGGGTTCGGGACCGCGGCCGAGTCGAACCAGCGGTACCACCAGCTGATCGATCACGGCACGATGGGCCTGTCGGTGGCGTTCGACCTGCCGACCCAGATGGGGTACGACTCCGACGCCCCGATCGCGCACGGCGAGGTCGGCAAGGTCGGCGTGGCGATCGACTCGATCGACGACATGCGGGTGCTGTTCGACAAGATCCCGCTGGACCAGGTGTCGACCTCGATGACGATCAACGCGCCGGGATCCGTACTGCTCCTGCTCTACCAACTCGTCGCGGAGGAGCAGGGCGTCTCCGGTGACAAGCTCACCGGCACGATCCAGAACGACGTACTCAAGGAGTACATCGCCCGCGGCACCTACATCTACCCGCCGAAGGAGTCGCTGCGGCTGATCAGCGACATCTTCGCGTACTGCAAGGCCGAACTGCCGCGCTGGAACACCATCTCGATCTCGGGCTACCACATGGCCGAGGCCGGTGCGACGCCCGCGCAGGAGATCGCCTTCACGCTGGCGGACGGGATCGCGTACGTCCGTGCGGCCATCGCGTCCGGCCTGGACGTGGACGAGTTCGCGCCCCGGTTGTCGTTCTTCTTCGTCGCTCGTACGACGCTGCTCGAGGAGGTCGCGAAGTTCCGGGCCGCGCGGCGGATCTGGGCGCGGGTGATGCGTGACGTGTTCGGCGCTCGCAACCCCAAGTCGTTGATGCTGCGCTTCCACACCCAGACGGCCGGCGTACAGCTGACCGCCCAGCAGCCCGAGATCAACCTCGTCCGGGTCGCGGTCCAGGGCCTCGCCGCGGTCCTCGGCGGCACCCAGTCGCTGCACACGAACTCGTACGACGAAGCGATCGCCCTGCCCACCGAGAAGGCCGCCCGCCTCGCGCTCCGCACGCAACAGGTCCTCGCCTACGAAACCGACATCACCGCAACGGTCGACCCCTTCGCCGGCTCGTACGTGGTCGAGTCCCTGACCGACGAGGTCGAGGCCGCCGCCGTCGAACTGATGGACCAGGTGGAGGAGTACGGCGGTGCCGTCGCCGCGATCGAGCAAGGCTTCCAGAAACAGGAGATCGAACGCTCGGCGTACCGGATCGCCCAGCAGATCGACTCCGTCGAACGGGTCGTAGTCGGCATGAACAAGTTCAAGATCGCCGAAGAGGAACCGTACGAACCCCTCCGCGTGGACCCCGCCATCGAGGCCCAGCAGGTAGCCCGCCTGACCACCCTGCGCGCCACCCGCAACCAGGCGGTCGTCGACGAAACCCTGGCCGCCCTCAAAAAGGCTGCCCAAGGCAACGAAAACTGCCTGTACCCCATGAAGGCAGCCCTGAAAGCCCAAGCCACCGTAGGCGAAGTCTGCAACACGCTCCGCGAAGTCTGGGGAGTCTACGTCCCCGCCGACACCTTCTGACCGCTCCGCGGCACCTCAGTCGAGGAGGGCGGTGGAGGTGAGGATTGTGGTGCCCAGGGTGATGGCTTCTTCGGAGGGGTTGAAGCCGGGGGTGTGCAGGTCGGCGGTGGTTTCCGAGGTGGGGGGCCGGACGCCGAGGCGGGCCATCGCGCCGGGTACGTGTTCGAGGTACCAGGCGAAGTCTTCGCCGCCGAGGCTCTGGTCGGTGGGGGTGGCGGCGCTGGAGCCGAGGGTCTGGTGGACGGCGTTCTGCAGGACACCGATCGCGGCCGGGTCGTTCACGACCGGGGGTACGCCGTGCGTGACCTCGGTGTCGACCTCGACGCCGTACGGCCTGACGAGCTGAGCCGCCAACGACGGGATGAGCTCCTCCGCGAGGCGCCAGGCGTTCGCGTCGAGGCAGCGCAGCGTACCTTCGGCCTCGCCGCGGGACGGGATCGCGTTCGCGGCCGACCCGGAGGTGATGCGGCCCCAGACGAGCGACATCCCGGCGCGCGGGTCGACCCGGCGCGACAGGGCGGCGGGCAGCTCGGTGACGAGGGTCGCGAGCGCATAGACGAGGTCGGCCGTCAGATGCGGACGGGACGTATGACCACCCGGCCCGGTCAGCCGCACCAGGAGCTTGTCGGCGGCGGCGGTCAACGCGCCGACCCGCAGCCCGATCTGCCCCACCTGCATCCGCGGGTCGCAGTGCAGCCCGTAGATCCGTCGTACGCCGTCCAGCCCACCGGCCGCGATCACCCCGAGGGCACCGCCGGGCATGACCTCCTCGGCCGGCTGGAAGATCACCCGGACCCGACGGTCCAGCTGTCCGTCGCGGGCCATGCCGGCGAGTACCAGCGCGGCACCGAGCAGAGCAGCCGTGTGTACGTCGTGACCGCAGGCGTGCGCCACCCCGTCGACGGATGACCGCCACGGCGAATCCACGGCGTCCGGGACCGGCAGCGCGTCGATGTCGGCCCGCAGCGCGACGCAGGTGTCGCCGGAGCCGATGTCGCAGATCAGCCCGGTCCCGGTCGGCAGTACCCGCGGCGACAGCCCGGCGCCGACCAGTTGCTTCTCGATCAGTTCGGTTGTCCGTACCTCGTGCCATCCGAGTTCGGGGTGGGCGTGCAGTTCACGGCGTACGGCGACCATGTCCTCGCGCACCGCCTCGACCCGCGCCAGGACGTCCGCAACCAGCAACTGATGACTCATCCGCAGATTGTTGCATCAGCCCCCGGAAAAGTGGGTCGTCACCTACGGTGACCGGCACCGTGTGTGAGGGTCGACACGGGGCGTGCGCACCGTGACCTGGGTGGAGCAGCCCGTGACCGGGCCGGAGAAGTTGTCGAAATGTGACGGAAACGCCGGTCACTTTCCGGTATCGAGGTCTGCTCGACGTTCAAAGAAAGACGGGCCGCGCCCTATAGTCTGCGGATGGCACGTGGGGGAAGGCGTGCCGGTTAAGGATTCTGGTCGACGAAGGAGACGTCCGGTGAAGAAGTACGTGCGGGGAACGGCGATCGTGGGCGTACTGACGCTCGCCGTCGCCGCTTGTGGCAGCAAGCCGACCGACAGCAACTCGAGCGGCAGCAGCGCCAACAAGAACTTCAAGGCCTGCATGGTCTCCGACTCGGGGGGCTTCGACGACAAGTCGTTCAACCAGACCTCGTACAAGGGTCTGCAGGACGCGGTCAAGGAGAAGGGCCTCACCGAGGTCAAGGCCGAGTCGAAGTCCGACAACGACTACACGACCAACATGACCGCGATGGTCAGTGCCAAGTGCAACGTCATCGTGGCCGTCGGCTTCAAGCTCGAGGACGCCACCGAGGCGGCCGCCAAGGCGAACCCGGACATCAAGTTCGCGATCGTCGACTCGGCGCCGAAGGCCCCGATCGCGAACCTGAAGCCGCTGCTGTTCAACACCGCGCAGTCCAGCTTCCAGGCCGGCTACCTGGCCGCCTCGATGACCAAGTCCGGCAAGGTCGGTACGTTCGGCGGTCTGCAGATCCCGACCGTGACGATCTTCATGGACGGCTTCGCCCAGGGCGTGCGCTACTACAACACGCAGAAGAGCAAGAACGTCCAGGTGCTCGGCTGGGACGACCAGAAGCAGAAGGGTCTGTTCACCGGCGACTTCGAGGACAAGGCCAAGGGCCAGAACAACGCGCAGAACCTGGTCACCCAGGGCGCGGACATCCTGTTCCCGGTGGCCGGTCCGTCGGGTCTGGGTGCTCTGCAGGCGGCCAAGGCCAGCAACGGCAAGGTGAACGCGATCTGGGTCGACACCGACGGCTGCGTGAGCGCTGAGGAGTACTGCTCCTCCCTGCTGAGCAGCGTCGAGAAGGGCATGGACGTGGCCGTGAAGGACGCGGTCGAGTCCGTCGTCGACAGCAAGTTCGACAACACCCAGTTCACCGGCACGCTGCAGAACGGCGGTACGGCGATCGCGCCGTTCCACGACTTCGACAGCAAGATCCCGGCGGACGTGAAGTCCGAACTGGACACGATCAAGGCCGACATCATCAGCGGCAAGATCACCATCGAGTCGAAGGTTCAGCCGAAGGCATCCTGAACCACCGTTGCGTAGTACGGTGCGAGCCAGGAGGGCGGACCCACAAGGTCCTGCCTTCCTGGCTCGCCGTCTGAAGGGGAGGCTGCCCGTATGCACCTCGAGCTTTCGGGGCTGACCAAGAGTTTCGGCTCGCTGGTCGCCAACGACCACATCGACCTGGTGATCGAGCCGGGCGAGATCCATTGCCTGCTCGGTGAGAACGGCGCCGGCAAGAGCACCCTGATGAACATGCTCTACGGGCTGCTGCAGCCCGACTCGGGCGAGATCGTGATCGACGGTCAGAAGGTCCGGATCACCTCGCCGAGCGACGCGATCCGGCACGGTATCGGCATGGTGCACCAGCATTTCATGCTGGTCCCGGTGTTCACCGTCGCCGAGAACATCATGCTCGGCCGGGAGAACACCCGCGCCGGCGGCGTACTGGACCGGAAGACGGCGCACCGCCTGGTCACCGAGCTGTCCGACCGGTACGGGTTCGAGGTCGACCCGGAGGCCCTGGTCGAGGACATCCCGGTCGGCGTCCAGCAGCGGGTGGAGATCATCAAGGCGCTGGCCAACGACGCCAGCGTACTGATCCTGGACGAGCCGACCGCGGTCCTCACCCCGGCCGAGATCGACGAGCTGATCGGCGTCATGCGCCAGCTCAAGGAGAACGGTACGTCGATCGTCTTCATCACCCACAAGCTCAAAGAGGTCAAGGCGATCGCGGACAAGATCACCGTGATCCGCCGCGGCAAGGTGGTCGGCCAGGCCGAGCCGTCGGCGTCCGAGGAGGAGCTCGCCGAGCTGATGGTCGGCCGCGCGGTCGACCTGGTCGTGGACAAGGAGCCGGCCCAGCCGAAGGACGCCGTGCTGCGGGTCGAAGGGCTGACCGTGATCGACGAGCGTGGGTTCACCGCCGTCGACGACGTGGACCTCGAGGTCCGGGCCGGCGAGATCCTCGCGGTGGCCGGTGTCCAGGGCAACGGTCAGACCGAGCTCGCCGAGGCGCTGCTCGGGCTGACCCCGATCGCAGCCGGCCGGATCTCGCTCGACGGCCAGGACCTGACGGGGAAGCCGACCCGGCACCGGCTCGAGGCGGGCATCGGGTACATCCCCGAGGACCGCGCCCACGACGGCTTCGTCGGCTCGTTCACGGTCGCGGAGAACCTCGTCCTCGACCTGTTCCGGAAGGCGCCGTTCGGGAACGGGCTGGCGCTGCGCACCGACGAGATCGAGAAGAACGCGACCGCCCGGGTGGAAGAGTTCGACATCCGCACCCAGAGCATCGGCCTGAACGTGTCGTCGCTGTCCGGCGGCAACCAGCAGAAGGTCGTCCTGGCCCGCGAACTGTCCCGCCCGCTGAAGCTGCTGGTCGCGTCCCAGCCGACCCGTGGCGTGGACGTCGGCTCGATCGAGTTCCTGCACGGCCGGATCGTGCAGGAGCGCGACCAGGGTACGGCGGTGCTGATCGTGTCCACCGAACTCGACGAGATCGCCGCGCTGGCGGACCGGATCGCGGTGATGTACCGGGGCAAGGTGGTCGGCGTCGTACCGGCCGGCACGCCGCGGGACGAACTGGGCCTGATGATGGCCGGCGCTTCCAAGGCCGAGGCGCACGACGAGGCGATCGAACACCCGACCACGTTGGGAACCATCTGATGAGCACTGAGACAGAAGTGGCGCCGGCTCCCGCGCCCGCGAAGGAACCCCAGCGCTCCGGCCTCCCGTCCTGGGCGGTGCAGGGCCTGGTCTCGCTGAGCGCGATCGTGCTGGCGCTGGTGGTCGGGGCGATCCTGATCATCGTCGGCGACAAGCAGGTGCAGACCGCGGTCGGGTACTTCGGCGCCGCCCCGGGCGACACCTTCTCGGCGGCCGCGAGCGCGGTCGGCGAGGCGTACAAGGCGCTCGCGGTCGGCGCGTTCGGCGGCGTCACGCCGATCAGCGAGTCGTTGACCCAGGCAACACCGCTGATCTGCGGCGGGCTCGCGGTGTCGCTGGCGTTCCGGACCGGGTTGTTCAACATCGGCGCCCAGGGCCAGCTGATCGCGGGTGCGATCCTCGCCGGGTACGTCGGGTTCGCCTGGCACCTGCCGCCGGTACTGCACCTGATCGTCGCGCTGGTCGCCGGTCTGCTCGGCGGCGCGATCTGGGGCGGCGTGGTCGGCCTGCTGAAGGCGCGGACCGGGGCGCACGAGGTGATCGTGACGATCATGCTGAACTACGTCGCGCTCTACCTGCTGTCCTGGCTGCTCACCACGTCGGCGTTCCGCCGGCCCGGGCGGACCGACCCGATCTCGCCGATCGTGGACAAGAACGCGCAGTTCCCGAGGTTCGGCGACACCCGGCTGCACATCGGGTTCCTGCTCGCGCTGGCCGCCGCGGTGTTCGTCTGGTGGCTGCTGAACCGGTCGACGATCGGGTTCGAGCTGCGCGCCGTCGGTGCGAACGCGGACGCCTCCCGGACCGCCGGCATGTCGGTCGGCAAGGCGTACGTGATCGCGATGCTGGTCGCGGGTGCGCTCGCCGGTCTGGCCGGGACCCAACAGGTGCTCGGTACCGATCTACCGCTGACCGACGGGGTCGCGGCCTCGGTCGGCTTCGACGCGATCACGGTCGCGCTGCTCGGTCGCGGTACGCCGATCGGCACCGTACTGGCCGGGCTGCTCTTCGGCGCGCTGAACGCGGGCGGTCTGCAGATGCAGCTGATCACCCAGACGCCGTTGACCCTGACCACCGTCCTGCAGGCCGTGATCGTGCTGTTCGTCGCGGCCCCGGCGCTGGTGCGCTCGGTCTTCCGCTTCCTGCCGAAGGAACGTGGCGCCGGCGCCGTCCTCGCGAAAGGCTGGAACGGATGAGCGAGACTACTCCGGACGCCGTCCCCGCGGCAGCGCCGAAGCCTCAGGTAATCGAGGGACCGGCGGAGCGGACCCGGCGGTTGCGCGTCGGTGGCGTGATGATCGTGTTCGCGCTGATCGGGCTCGGCCTGGCGATCTTCACCAAGGGCGGCAAGGCGACGTTCCAGCTGGTCAGCGGCGACCTGCAGCACAACCTGCTCGGGCTGCCCGCGCAGGCGGTCGGGCTGATCCTCGGCATCCTCGGTGTCGCGGCCGCGGCCGCGTACGTTCTGCGCCGGGTTCCCCAGAGGTACTCCGGCTGGCTGGCGGCCGTACTCGGGATCGCCTTCATCGGCGCGTTCCTGTGCTGGGCGTCGGCGGGCAAGACGTTCCCGCTGGCGAACCAGTTCCAGGGCACGCTGAACTTCGCGACCCCGCTGATCCTCGGCGCGCTCGCCGGGGTGATGTGCGAGCGGGCCGGCGTCATCAACATCGCGATCGAGGGCCAGTTCCTGGTCGGCGCGTTCACCGCGGCGATCGTGTCGAGTACGACAGGCAGCGGCGCCGCGGCGCTGATCGCCGCGGCCGCGAGCGGAGTGGTGATGGCCGCGCTGCTGGCGGTGTTCTCGATCAAGTACCTGGTCAACCAGGTCGTGCTCGGTGTCGTACTCGTCGTGTTCGCGACCGGTATCACCGGGTTCCTGTTCGACCAGTTCATGCAGCCGAAGGCAGACTCGCTGAACACGCCCGCGGTGCTGTCGGCGATCAAGATTCCGGGGCTGGGGGACATCCCGTTCATCGGGCCGATCCTGTTCCACCAGACGATCCTGGTGTACCTGATGTACATCGCGGTCGCGGTGGTCACGTTCGTGCTGTTCCAGACCCGCTGGGGGCTGCGGATCCGCGCGGTCGGCGAACACCCGAAGGCGGCCGACACGGTCGGCATCAAGGTCAAGCGCATCCGGTACTCCGCGGTGCTCTCGGCCGGCATTCTCGCCGGTCTGGGCGGTGCGTTCTTCACGGTCGGGTACGCCGGTTCGTTCAGCAAGGAGATGACCGCGGGCAACGGGTTCATCGCGCTGGCCGCCCTGATCATGGGCCGCTGGCACCCGATCGGCGCCACGGTCGCCGCCCTCTTCTTCGGCTTCGCGACCCAGCTGCAGTCCCAGCTCCAGATCATCCAGACCCCCATCCCCGGCCAGCTGCTGCTGATGGCCCCCTACCTCGCCACGATCATCGCGGTAGCAGGCCTGGTAGGCCGAGTAAGAGCCCCCAAGGCCGACGGTGAGCCCTACGTCACCGAGTAACGTCGACTGGGCCGCTCTCCGGGCGGTTGCGGTGGACGTGATGCATCGGGCGTACGCGCCGTACTCCGGGTTTCCCGTGGGTGCGGCGGCGTACGTCGACGACGGGCGGGTTGTTGCTGGGTGCAACGTGGAGAATGCTTCGTACGGGTTGACCTTGTGTGCGGAGTGTGGGCTGGTTTCGGAGTTGCACCGGACCGGGGGTGGGCGGCTGGTTGCGTTCACGTGTGTGGATCGGCACGAGCATCTGCTGACGCCGTGTGGGCGGTGCCGGCAGCTGTTGCACGAGAACGGTGGGTCGGAGCTGCTGGTGGAGACGGCGACCGGGATCCGGCCGCTGCGTGAGCTGCTGCCGGACGCGTTCGGCCCGGAGTTTCTGGAGGAGTAATGAGTTTCGACGCGGTGGATGTGATCCGGACCAAGCGGGACCGGGGCGAGCTGAGCGACGGCGCGATCGACTGGGTGATCGACGCGTACACGAAGGGCGACGTCGCCGACGAGCAGATGTCCGCGCTCGCGATGGCGATCCTGCTGAACGGCATGAACCGGCGCGAGATCGCCCGCTGGACCGCCGCGATGATCGCGTCCGGTGAACGGATGGACTTCGGCAAGCTGTCCCGGCCGACCGCGGACAAGCACTCGACCGGTGGTGTCGGCGACAAGATCACGTTGCCGTTGGCACCGTTGGTGGCGGCCTGCGGGGTCGCCGTACCGCAGCTGTCCGGCCGCGGCCTCGGTCACACCGGCGGCACGCTGGACAAGCTGGAGTCGATCCCCGGCTGGCGCGCCGCGCTCTCGAACGACGAACTGATGCAGCAACTGGAGGACGTCGGCGCGGTGATCTGCGCGGCCGGTGACGGCCTGGCGCCTGCGGACAAGAAGCTGTACGCGCTGCGTGACGTGACCGGTACGGTCGAGGCGATCCCGCTGATCGCCAGCTCGATCATGAGCAAGAAGATTGCCGAAGGCACCGGTGCGCTGGTGCTGGACGTGAAGGTGGGCTCCGGCGCGTTCATGAAGGACCTGGCCGACGCCCGCGAACTGGCCGAGACCATGGTTGCGCTCGGCACGGATGCCGGCGTGAAAACCGTTGCCCTGCTCACCGACATGTCCGTACCACTCGGCCTGACCGCCGGAAACGCCCTGGAAGTACGCGAATCCGTCGAGGTCCTCGCCGGCGGCGGCCCCGCCGACGTGGTCGAACTGACCGTTGCCCTCGCCAACGAGATGCTCGCCGCGGCCGGCGTCACCGGCGTCGACCCGGCCGAGAAACTCCGCGACGGTACGGCGATGGACGCGTGGCGCGCGATGATCTCGGCCCAGGGCGGCGACCCCTCCGCCGAGCTGCCGGTGGCCCCCGAGCAACACGTCGTACCGGCCCCCGCCTCGGGCGTCCTCTCCAAGCTCGACGCGCTGGCAGTTGGCGTAGCCGCGTGGCGCCTCGGCGCCGGCCGCGCCCGCAAGGAGGACCCGGTTTCGGCGGTCGCAGGCGTGGAAATGCACGCCAAACCAGGCGATCAGATCCGAGAAGGCCAACCGCTGCTGACCCTGCACACCGACGACCCGGCCCGGATCGAGCGCGCACTCGAGTCCTTGACCGACGCGATCGCCGTCGCCGACTCCTACCGCCCGGGCCCGTTGGTGATCGACCGCATCACCGCCTGACCGGGTCAGTTGGCCGTCGCGGTCAGGCGGGTGCGTTGTTCTTTGGCCAGGGCGGTGATGAGTTTGGTGTCGGGGGTGAGGTTGGCGCCTACGGCGGCGGTCTCGCGGACGGAGAGTTCTACGACGACCGGGCCGATCGCGAGGGTTGCTTCGGCGATGGCTATTGATTGGTCGGTGCCGCCGTCGTACTCGACCCGGGCGTCGGAGAGGGCGCCGGGGAGGTTGAACGGGTGGCTGTGGTCGTCCTGGGTCCAGAGGCCGTTCTGGAGCGTTTGCGCCTTGGCGGGTGATCCCGTCTTGAAGAGCTGGACGGTGAAGCGCTTCTTCTTGTCGGGGCTGAGGCGGGTCGCCCGGTAGCCCTCGACGAAGCTCGCGTTCAGGAGCAGGGCGCGGTCCAGCGCGGGATCGGCGGACCAGGTGTTCAGGTACGACGTCGCGGTGAACGGGCCGGTGCCGTTGCGGGTGTCGGCGACGTATCCGCGGGGGAGCGCCACGAGAGCGGCGAGGGTGCTCTTCGGCGACTTGTCGGCCGTACCGCTGAGTTGTTTCGCGGCCGGGGTCTGGACAGCACTCGCCGAGCTACCGCCCTCGCTCCCGCAGGCGGTAACACCCAGCAGCAGCCCGGTTACCAGAACGGCAACGCCCGCAGCATTCCGCTTCACAGGGTCGATACCAACAGAAGTTGGTTAACGTCAGGCTAACAATCTCTCGATCCGGGCGCGGGCTTCCTTTGGGTGCAAGGGTTCGCAGCCGGCGGCGACACATCGTTGGACCACCTGCGGATCGTCACGGAGCAACAGCAGACCGCGACGGAGCAAGGTCAGCGGGGGTTTGCGGTGCTCGCGCAGGTCCCGCTGGAAGCGCCGCGCGAACGTGACGACCCGGTGGTGGTACACGCAGATCGCGACCGCCAGCAGGCCGCGATCCCGCAACGCGCCGGTGATCTGGTCCGCGAAGATGCCCTCAGCAACGATCAGCGGGGACCCGCCGGTGCTGACCGGGCGGTGCCCGACGGTGCCGTCGGCGGCGATGTCGTAGATCGGCAGGTCCGCGGATCCCGTCGTACACAACTGCTCCAGGGCCGCGACCGCGCGGTCGCCGTCCCACGATCGGGGGTCGTCCCAATCGACGATGCCGAGCGGCGACCGCGGCATCGCCTCGTCGTCGCCGTCGCGGTAGAAGTCGTCCAGCCGTACGACCGGCAACCCGACCTGCTCCGCCAGCCGCGACTTCCCCGCCCCCGAAGGCCCCGCCAACAGCACCACCCGTGAACGCACCGGCACATTCTCGTCCACCTCCCGCAGTAACAGCCAATCCTGGTTGAGCGGGAGTTCAGTTCAGGAGAGCGTGGCGGAGTGCGGCGTCCGACTGCTTGAACCAGGTGTTGGTTCGGTCGGTTAGTTCGGCTTCGCCGGTGGTCCAGCGTTGGTGGAACCAGGGGTGGCCGGTTTCGGCGCCTCGGCGTACGTAGTCCATGCACCACACGTGGTTGTCGGCTGCCGCGTCGACCAGGCGTAGGCGGTCCGCGTCTGTGAGGCCGTACGTGTCGGCAAAGCGGCGCAGCCGGGCCAGCGAGCGTCCCCGGCGTACGTCGTGAATGTCTTCCTCGGGCCGTAGCGGCGCCCACAAACGCACCGCGGTCGCGACGTCCCACAGGGCCGACCCCGGGCCCGCGAGGTCGAAGTCGATGAGGGCGACCGCGACTCCGTCCCGGAACACCACGTTGTCGAGGTTCGGGTCGTTGTGGCTGATCAACCCGGTCACATACTCCGAAGGCACCGGCTCGGCCCACTCCAGCCCGACCGGCCGGAAGTCTGCCACCGCCTGGTGGTACTCCCGCAGCAGCAAGGCCACGCTGTCCAATGCCGCGTCCGTCATCGACCACGCCGGGTACGGCGCCGTCACCGTCTGGCCGGGCAGGTACGACAACACCTCCCGCCCCTGCGAGTCGACGCCCAGCAGCCGCGGCGCACCGTCGAACCCGACCCGCTCCAAGTGTTCGAGCAAGGCGTGTGTCGCCTGGCTGCTGGCGCGCAACGGCCGACGGACGGTGTCTCCGACCCGCACGACCAGCCCGCGGTTCGCAGTACCGCCGAGCAACTGGGTTTCCACCTCAGGTGAGGGCATCGCCGGTCAGTTTGTCTCGTCCAGCAGCGCTTTCGCCAGAGGTGCGTGGGTAACGATCGCGTTCACCAGGCCGCTGCGGACGGCGGCGCGAACGGCGTCGACCTTGGCGAGGCCGTACGGGATCGCGATCACCTCGTCGATCTTGTTCATCTGCTCGGCGTTGATCGCGATCACCCGATCGGCGACCCGGCTCTGCACCGGCGCGCCGTCGGCGTCCACGAACACACCGGAGATGTCGGCCACCACGCCGTGCCGGCGCAACTGCTCACAGGCGTTCGCGTCCATCGCGTCGTACAGCGTCGACTGTCCACTCGCCCACGACCCGAGCCCGACGACCGCCTTCGACACCGAGTCGAAGTGGCTGATCGCCTCGGCCACCTCGGGCTGCTGCCGCAACGCCCGCGCGGTCGCGGCGTCCGGTACGACAAGCGGGGCGTAGAACAGGTACGCCGGACCGCCCGACAGCCGCGCGGTATGCCGTACGAGCTCGACCGAGTTCGCCTCGACGTCCGGCCGGGTCAGTGCACCCGTGAGCTGTACGACGGGAACCGGAGCGAGCGACGTGAGCTGCTCGGTCATCGCGGTCACGGCCCGCGCCCACGCCAGTCCGAGCACGTCCTCAGGTGTCACGATCTCGGCCAGCAGGTCCGCGGCCGCCTTCCCGAGCTGGGTACGCAGCGCCGCTTCGTCCACCTCGGGCGTGTCCACCACGATCGCCCGGCGCAGGCCAAGCACCTCCTGCAGCCGGGCCGACAGGTCTAGGTCGATCGCGCCGGGGTGGCTGATCTCGATCCGTACGAGCCCGCTGCTGCGCGCCTGGTCGAGCAGTCGCGCGACCTTGAACCGGCTCAGCCGGAACTCGTCGGCGATCTCCACCTTCGACCGTCCGTCGACGTAGTACCGCCGCGCGATCGACGCCGTCAGCACCAGCTGTGCCGGCCCGAA
Organism: Kribbella sp. NPDC031520; assembly: GCF_055580825.1. NCBI lineage: Bacteria > Bacillati > Actinomycetota > Actinomycetes > Propionibacteriales > Kribbellaceae > Kribbella > Kribbella sp. NPDC031520. The sequence goes on along the minus strand of NZ_JBVIKS010000003.1, from coordinate 502,378 downwards.
GGATTCCATCACAAGCTCCCCAATCCCTGGCCCGCTCATATGAGCACCACCGGACCCAAGTGTTGCACAGACCCTTGACAGGTCAAGTGCCCTACCGGTCTACTCATGGTGTGAGCGGAGGCGTGCTCAAATGAGCGGAGGCAGATGTGCTGAGTAGGCGCAAACGCATCGGAGCGGTCGGGGTCGCATTCCTGGTGAGTGCGGTCAGCGGCTGTGCAGGCTGGGGAGGCGGAGCCGGCGGCGGAGGTGCCGACAGCATCAACGTGCTGATGGTGAACAACCCGCAGATGGTCGACCTGCAGAAGCTGACCGCCGACAACTTCACCAAGCAGACCGGCATCAAGGTGAACTTCACCGTGCTGCCGGAGAACGACGTCCGGGACAAGATCAGCCAGGAGTTCTCCAGCCAGGCCGGTCAGTACGACGTCGCGTCGGTGAGCAACTTCGAGATCCCGATCTACGCGCGGTCCAAGTGGATCGCCCCGCTGTCGGACTACATCGCGAAGGACCCGTCGTTCGACCAGGACGACATCCTGAAGCCGATGACCCAGTCGATGACCGCGGACGACGGCAAGATCTACGGCGAACCGTTCTACGGCGAGTCGTCGTTCCTGATGTACCGCAAGGACATCCTGGCCTCCAAGGGCCTCACGATGCCGGCCAAGCCGACCTGGCAGGACGTTGCGGACATTGCGGCCAAGGTCGACCATGCGCAGCCGGGGATGCGTGGCATCTGCCTGCGCGGCCAGCCTGGCTGGGGCCAGCTGTTCGCCCCACTCACCACGGTCGTGAACACGTTCGGCGGCACCTGGTTCACCAAGGACTGGCAGTCGCAGGTGAACGCACCGGCGTTCACCGAGGCGACCAAGTTCTACGTCGACCTGGTCCGCGCGCACGGTGAGGCGGGCGCACCGCAGGCCGGGTTCACCGAGTGCCTGAACAACACCATCCAGAGCAACGTCGCGATGTGGTACGACGCCACCTCCGCGGCCGGTTCGCTCGAGGCGCCGAACTCGCCGGTGAAGGGCAAGATGGGCTACGCGCCGGCGCCGGTCGTGAAGACCGACAGCTCCGGCTGGCTGTACGCCTGGGCCTGGGGCATCCAGGAAGCCTCGAAGAAGAAGGACAACGCCTGGAAGTTCATCTCCTGGGCCTCCGGCAAGGACTACGAGAACCTGGTCGGCCAGAAGGTTGGCTGGTCCAACGTTCCGGCCGGCAAGCGGGCGTCGACGTACGAGAACCCGCAGTATCTGAAGGACGCCGAGGCGTTCGCGGAGCCGACCAAGAACGCGATCCAGAACGCGGACCCGAACAACCCGGGCACCCAGCCGCGGCCGGCGCCGGGGATCCAGTTCGTCGACATCCCGGAGTTCCCGGACCTCGGTACCCAGGTGAGTCAGGACGTGAGCTCGGCGATCGCCGGGAAGACGAGCGTCGACAAGGCATTGAAACGCGGGCAGGAGCTCGCCGACGACGTCGCCGAGCGGTACCGCTCGCGGCTGGGGAAGGGGTAACGGTCATGTCTGTCGACGCGAAAGCTGACACCCAGGCCCGGCCGAAGCGGCATGCCGCGCGGCCCGGTTCCGAGGGCGCGATGATGCGCAGGGCCGGTGACTGGGCCCGGCGCGGACCGTTGCTGCCGGCCCTGATCTTCATGATCGTGGTGACCCAGCTGCCGTTCGTGGTGACGATCATCGTGTCGTTCATGGACTGGAACGCGTACTACCCCGACGAGCGCGGGTTCGCCGGGTTCGCGAACTTCCGCCGGGTGCTGACCGACGCGAACACCCGGCACGCGATCTGGGTGACGATCCTGCTGACCGCGGGCGTGGTCCTGATCAGCCTGGTCCTCGGGCTGCTGATCGCGCTGCTGCTGGACCGGAAGTTCCGCGGCCGCGGGGCTGTCCGGACGATGATGATCACGCCGTTCCTGGTGGTACCGGTGGCCGCGGCGCTGCTGTGGAAGCACGCGCTGTACAACCCGACGTACGGTCTGTTCAACGGCGTGCTGAAGTGGATCTTCGGCGCGAACGCTCCACAGCCGGACTGGATCAGCAACCAGCCGTTGTGGTCGATCATCTTCGCGCTGGTCTGGCAGTGGACGCCGTTCATGATGCTGATCCTGCTGGCCGGCCTGCAGAGCCGCCCGCTCGACGTGATCGAGGCGGCCGGCATCGACGGCGCGAACCAGTGGGAGATCTTCCGGTACATGACGCTCCCGCACCTGCGGCAGTACCTGGAGCTGTCCGCGCTGCTCGGGTCGATCTACGTCGTACAGAACTTCGACGCGGTCTTCACGATCACGTCCGGCGGCCTCGGTACGGCGAACCTCCCGTACACGATCTACCAGACCTTCTACACCGCGCACGACTACGGACGGGCGTCCGCGGCCGGCGTGATCGTGGTGATCGGCACGATCGCGATCGCGACGTTCGCCCTGCGCTCGGTGTCCACGCTGTTCCGAGAGGAGACGGGTCGATGAGCGGCCAGGTCACGATCGTGACGGGTAAGAAGAACCGTGGCGGTGGGTTCGTCCTCAGCGGGGTCGCGTGGGTCGTAGGGATCCTCTTCGTATTCCCGGTGCTGTGGATGCTGCTGACCTCGTTCCACTCCGAGCCGAACGCGGCCAAGAATCCACCGAACCTCGCCGCGCCGCTGACGCTCGACGGGTACCGGTCGTTCTTCGGTACCGGACCGTGGCCGTCGATCGCGAACTCGCTGACCTCGAGCATCCTGTCCACCGCGCTGGTCATCCTGCTCGCGTTCCCGGCGGCGTACGCGCTGTCGATCCGGCCGGTTCGCAAATGGACGGACGTACTGTTCTTCTTCCTGTCCACGAAGATGCTGCCGGTGGTGGCCGGGCTGCTGCCGATCTACCTGTTCGCGCAGTCGGTCGGATTCCTGGACAACATCGGGCTGCTGATCATCCTGTACACCTCGATGAACCTGCCGATCGCGGTCTGGATGCTGCGCAGCTTCCTGTCCGAGGTGCCGACGGAGATCCTCGAGGCGGCCTCCGTCGACGGTGCCTCCTTGACGCGGACGTTGCGGTCCGTGGTGGCGCCGGTGGTCACGCCGGGGATCGCGTCCGCTGCGCTCATCTGCTTCATCTTCAGCTGGAACGAGCTGCTGTTCGCCCGCGTCCTGACCGGCACGGTGGCGCAGACAGCTCCGGTGTTCTTGACCGGGTTCGTGACCAGTCAAGGTTTGTTCCTCGCCAAGGTCTGTGCCGCGTCCATCGTGGTGTCGCTGCCGGTGCTGATCGCCGGGTTCGCCGCGCAGGACAAGCTCGTCCAGGGTCTGTCGCTGGGGGCGGTCAAGTGAAGTTGTCGGCCGCTGCACTTGATGCTCTTGGCAACGATGTTGCGGTGCCGTCGTACGACCGTACGGCGGTGACACCGGGGATCGTGCACTTCGGGGTAGGCGGGTTCCACCGGGCGCATCAGGCGATGTACCTCGATCGGTTGATGAACGACGGGAAAGGCCTGGACTGGGGGATCGTCGGTGTGGGTGTGCTGCCGAACGATCAACGGATGGCGGAGGTGTTGGCGGCCCAGGACTGTCTGTACACGTTGGTGATCAAGCACCCGGACGGGCGGCTGGAGCCTCGGGTCGTCGGGTCGATCGTCGGGTACCTGTTTGCGCCCGATGATCCGGAGGCGGTACTTGCGCGGATGGTCGACCCGGCGACCCGGATAGTTTCGCTGACGATCACCGAGGGTGGGTACCACGTCAACCAGGTGACGGGGGAGCTGGACGCGTCGGATCCGGCGCTGGCGGCGGACCTCGAGCCGGGGGCGACGCCGGGGAGTGCGTTCGGGTTCGTCGTCGAGGCGCTGCGCCGGCGGCGGGAGGCCGGCGTACCGCCGTTCACCGTGATGTCCTGCGACAACATCCCGGGCAACGGGCACGTGGCGCGGAAGATGATCTCGTCCTTCGCGCGGTTGAAGGACCCGGCGACGGCCGAGTTCCTCGAGAACGAGGTGCGGTTCCCGAACTGCATGGTGGACCGGATCACGCCGGTCACCACCGACGCCGACCGCGCCGCGCTGGCCGAGCGGTTCGGGATCGAGGACGGCTGGCCGGTGGTGTGCGAGCCGTTCACGCAGTGGGTCCTCGAGGACGACTTCGGCGGCGTGCGGCCGCCGTACGAGGACGTCGGGGTGCAGATCGTCGAGGACGTCGAGCCGTACGAGCTGATGAAGCTGCGGCTGCTGAACGCCTCGCACCAGGCGCTGGCGTACCTCGGGTTCCTGTCCGGGTACCGCTACGCGCACGAGGTGTGCCAGGACAAGCTGTTCGTCGACTTCCTGCTCGGCTACATGGACAACGAAGGTACGCCGACGCTGCCGCCGGTGCCCGGGGTCGATCTGGACCGGTACAAGCATCAGCTGATCGAACGGTTCGCGAATCCGGAAGTACGGGACACGCTGGCGCGGTTGTGTGCGGAGAGCTCGGACCGGATCCCGAAGTGGTTGCTGCCGGTGGTACGCGAGCAGCTCGCCGCCGGGCGGGAGATCGGGCGGTCGGTGCTCGTGGTCGCGTCCTGGGCACGGTACGCCGAGGGCGTCGACGAGCAGGGGCAGCCGATCGAGGTCGTCGACCGGCTGCGGGACAAGCTGGTCGAACGCGCGCAGCACAACCGGGAGGATCCGCTGGTGTTCATCTCGGATCCGGACCTGTTCGGGGATCTCGCGTCGGACGAGCGGTTCGTGACGCCGTACCGGGCCGCGTTGCGGTCGCTGCACGAGATCGGCGCCCGCGCAACGCTCGAAGCACTCTAGTGTTGGAGCCATGACTGAGCTGAGGCTGGTTGCCGGGGTGGACTGCTCCACCCAGGCGACCAAGGTTCTGGTGTGCGACGCAGAGACCGGAGAGGTCGTCCGCGAGGGGCGGGCCCCGCATCCCGACGCCACCCAGGTGGATCCGGCCGAGTGGTGGAAGGCGTGGGAGCTGGCCTCCGACGGCATCCTCGACGGCGTCCAGGCGATCGCGATCGGCGGCCAGCAACACGGCATGGTGCTGCTGGACGACACTGGTGAGGTCGTCCACCCGGCCGTGCTGTGGAACGACACCAGCTCAGCCGACGCCACCACGGAACTGATCGCCGAACTGGGCGGCGCCGAAGCCTGGGCGGAAGCAGTCGGCTCAGTCCCGGTCCCGTCTTTCACCGTGACCAAACTGCGCTGGCTGAGGGACGAAGCCGCCCGCGCCGCGGCCGAGTCGGGTGCCGGCGGGGGCGTCTCCCAGGCCTCCGGCCTTGGCGGTGGCGACCCGGCGGCGACCGCCGCGATGCGTCGCGAGGCGGCGCGGCGTGCGGCTGCGGTGGTGCTGCCACATGACTGGATGACGCATCGGCTCGCGGCCGATCGGCACGGGATCGAGGGGATCACCACTGACCGGGGAGATGCTTCCGGGACCGGCTGGTGGTCGCCGGCGACGAACAGCTACCGGACTGATCTGGTGGAGCTTGCGTTCGGGCGGCAACTGCAGCTGCCGCGGGTTGCTGGGCCGGCTGAGATCGTTGGCGAGACTTCGTTCGGAGCGGCGATCGCGGCAGGCACGGGCGACAACGCGGCCGCCGCGCTCGGCCTCGACCTCCAGCCAGGTGACGTCGCGGTCTCGCTCGGCACGAGTGGTACGGCGTTCGCCCGCTCCGCCCACCCGACGAAGGACGCGACCGGCCTCGTCGCCGCGTTCGCCGACGCCACCGGCGAGTACCTCCCCCTCGTCTGCACGCTGAACGCCGCCCGCGTCATGTCCGCCACCGCGCAGATGCTCGGCCTGGAACTGTCCGCCTTCGACGAGGCGGCGATCACCTCAGCCGGCAGCGACGGCCTGGTACTGCTCCCGTTCCTGGACGGCGAACGTACGCCGGACCTCCCGCACTCGACCGGCCTCATCTACGGTCTCACCCGCGCCACGATGCAGCCCGCGACGATGGCCCGCGCCGCCGTCGAAGGCCTCCTGTGCGGCCTGGCCGACGCCGTGGACGCCCTCCGCAACCAGAACGTCCCCGTCCAGCGAGTCCTCCTCCTGGGCGGCGGCGCCCAGTCCCGCTCCGTACAAGCCCTGGCCCCGTCTCTCCTCGGTGCCGAGGTGGTCCTCCCCGAACCAGCCGAGTACGTCGCCCTGGGCGCCGCCCGTCAGGCAGCCTGGGCGCTGTCCGGCTCGACCACCCCGCCCACGTGGAACGTCCCCCTCGGCAAGCCGGAACCCGCCATCACCGTCGACGCCACCACCATCCGCGCCAACTACGAGCAGGTCCTCACCAACACTCGCCCCCTCCTGTCCCAGCCGTACAACCACTAGCGCTCGGCGATCTGCTGCAGCGCGTCTCGCAGCGAGGCTGGACTGTCGCCGAACAGTTCCTTGTCCAGGTCAGCCGCGATGGTGATGGCCTTGCGGGCGGTACGGCGGCCCGCCGGGGTGAGTTGGAGGCGGTAGGCGCGGGCGTCCGACGGGTCCGGCGTACGGCGGAGGAGGCCCGCGTCCTCCAGGTTCTTGACGACCTTCGAGGTCATCATCCGGTCGGCGCCGGCGGTCTGGGCGACCTGCTGCTGGGTCGGTGCACCTTGGGTGTGCTCGACCCAGCCGGTGGACGCCAGCAGCAGGAACTGGGTGGGGGTCAGCCCGATCTCGCGGAGCCGGCGGTCCAGTTCGGCGCGCCATCTCAGCGCGGCGTGGTGCAGCCAGAAACCGGGTGACGCCAGCGGGCCCTCGGTCATACGACTGCCGCGGCGCGGGCTTCGAGAGCGGTCCAGGTCCGGAAGAAGTCGCGCCGCATCCGCCGCCCGAAGTGGAAGCGGAACAGCGGTACGAGCGGACCGGTGACGCGGACCGTCCGCGTGCAGCGGAGCTTCCCGCCGGGGAGTTGCTCGTACTCGTTCGAACCCCACAGCTTGCCGCCCGGCAGCGCACACTCGCTCGCCCACCGGCGCTCCGGCACCACCTCGGTCAGCGTGAACGACGCACCCGGGTTGCCCTTCTGCTTCACCCACCCCGTCGTCCCGGCGACGAACTCCCCGTCCAGCCGCGCCACGTCCTCATGCGGATCCCACTCCGGCCACCGCGCAACATCCGTGACCACCCGCCACACCGCCGCGGCGTCCGCGCTGATCACCACTGCTTCTTTGAGCTCGTACATCCCCAGCCTCCTGTTGTCGTGACAACAGTAATTGTCGTCACGACAACAGTCAACCGCTTGCGCCGAGCTGGCTCTACAGTGGAGGAATGGTGTACATCGGTGGGGTGCTCGGCCTGATCGGGCTGTTGACGTTGCTGTTCCGGGACGGCGACGTGGTCGGGCTGCCCGCTGTCGGTGTCGGCGTCGGGCTGCTCGTGCTCGGTGTCGGTCTCGGTGCGCTCGGTGTACTGCGGCGGCGGGCGATCCGGCGGCGGAAGATCGCCCGCGGTGAACCGGTGCCGGTCGGGAACGTGTTCGAGCGCGCGCGGGCGCTGCCCCGGTTGCTCCGCGACGTCCGTCGTGGCGCGTACACCGACCTGCCGCGGAACCGGACGTTCCTGTGGCTGCTCGCGCTGGTCTACCTGGTCTCGCCGATCGACATCCTGCCCGACCTCCTCCCGATCATTGGCGTCACCGACGACGCGGGCGTCTTCATGTGGCTGCTGACCAGCGTCTCGACCGCCACCGGCCTGTACCTCCGCAAGGAACGCGAGCAGCTCCCGCACCGGCCGCCGACCGGCCGCAGATCTACCGACGGCGGCTGACCCACTCCGCGACGTCCTCGGCCGCCTCCTCGGGATGCTCGTAAGCGAATCGCTGCAACGGATCGGCGGGTGGCTCGTCCGACTCAAGTCGGTTGGCTGCAGCAACCAACTGCTGGGCGGCCGCCAGTACGCGCGCCGCCTGCTCTTCGGCCTCCGTTGGGTCGTCCAACGAAACGACCGCCGCCGCCAGGTCCGCGACCTCGCAGGCCTGGTACGCCATCGCCAGCCGGGAGATATGCACCCTTCGAGGATCCGGGCTCTGCGGACACTCCACAATGCGCGATCCCCGTAGTCAGCCTCAGCCAGAGACGTAGGCTGAGCTTATGAGGTACGACCTCGACGATCTCCGGCTCTTCACTCATGTCGCGGCAGAAGGCTCGATCACGGCGGGCGCGCGGGTGATGCATCTGAGTCTGCCTTCGGCCAGCGCGCGGGTCAGAGCCCTCGAAGCGCAGGCCGGCGTACCGCTCCTGATCCGCGAGCGCCGCGGCGTCCGGCTGACCCCGGCCGGTGCGACCCTGGCCCGGCACGCCCGCGAGGTACTGGCCGAGACGACCCGCCTGGACAGTGCGGTCGCGTCGTACGCCGTCCCGAGCTCGTCGCCGATCCGCCTGGTCGCAGGCGGCTCCGCGATGCACCAGCTCGTCCCGCAGGCGCTGGCCACGTTCCTTCGCGACCACCCGGAGTACGACGTCAACGTGAGTGAACGCCGTACCGTCCGGATGGTTCGCCTGCTCGCGGCCGGGGAGGCGGACCTCGGCGTCATCCTCGACGACGAGCCGACCCGGCTCCGGACCGAACCGCTGGCCGACGACTCGCTGGTCGTGATCGGCCAGGCGGGCGGCACGCTGTCAGGCCGGGAGTCGATCGCGTACGCCGAGGTCGCCGAACACCCGCTGGTCGGGCTCGACCGGAACTCCCCGCTCAGCCAGTGGATGGACGACCGCCTCGGCCCGCACGCCCCCGCCCCGCGGTACCGCACCCTCGTCCCGACCCTGCACGCGCTGATCACACTCGCCACCGCGGGCGCCGGCCTGGCCGTCGTACCCCGGCGGGCCGTCGACCCGAACGCCGACGTGCACATCTGCCCACTCGAGGACGCCTGGTCGAGCCGACGGCACCTGCTCTGCTACGCCACCGACGCCCCTGAAAGCGCTCACCTCCTCGCAGCCCACCTGCACGCGGCAGCGGAAGGCTAACCGTTTCGGATGCCGGCGATCAGGTAGTCCAGGCCCAGGTCGAAGATCTCCGCGGCGGTCCGGTGCCGGGCGTCGTGGACCCATTCGGACAGCGCGGGATAGTTGCCGGTAGCAAACATTCGGGCCAGGTACGGGCCGGTCGCCCGCTGGAACTCGCGCCGGTCGAGACCGCTCGCGCGTTCGGCCCGGCGTTCGGTGATCTCCTTCCGGACGGCACCGACCAGATACACGTTCACCGTCTCGAGCGCGCCGGTCAGCGCGTCGAGGTCGTCGAGGCCGGTGGATCGCAGCGCGGACAGGCATGCCTCGGTGTGCGCGAGGGTGGACGGGCCGAAGCGCGGGCGGCTGCCGAGCAGGTCGGCGAACCACTCGTGCCGCAGCGCGACGTCGCGGATCCCGGTCGCGATCGACCGCAGTACGGCGTCCCAGGTCGGGCCGGCCGGCGCCGGGAGTTCGGCGTACACGGCATCGACCATGAGTTCGAGCAACTCGTCCTTGGTGTCGACGTACCGGTAGAGGCGCATCGGGCCGGCGTCCAGGGCGGCGGCGACCTTCCGCAGCGAGACCGCCTCCAGGTCCGCGGCGTCGGCCAGCTCGATCGCGGCCCGGACGATGCGCTCGCGGCTCAGCGGGCTCGGGCGCCGGCGCTCGGACGGCTCGGGTCGCTCCCAGATCACGCTCACGAGTTCGGACGATACACCGATCCGCATCGATACAGTGTATCGTCGGAGTTGACTTGATGATCGCGATCATCGGCGGCGGCCCCGGAGGCCTCACGCTCGCGCGGATCCTGCACGTCCACGGCATCGACTCGGTTGTGTACGAACGCGACGCCGGGCCGGACGCTCGCACTCAGGGGAGCATGCTCGACCTGCACACCGACACCGGTCAGGCTGCCCTGCGCGCGGCCGGCCTCGAGCAGGAGTTCCTCGCGGCCGCGCGCCGCGAAGGGCAGGATCTGCGGATGCTGGACCACACCGGCACGATGCTGCTGCAGGAAGACACCCCGGACGACGCGCCGATGCTGCGCCCGGAGATCGACCGCGCCGAGCTCCGCGACCTGCTGCTGCGATCGTTGCCCGAGGGGACTGTCCGCTGGGGGAGTACCTTCACGCACGCGGACGGGAAGCTGGTGCATTTCGCCGACGGCAGTACGGCGACGTACGACCTGCTCGTCGGCGCCGACGGGGCGAACTCCCGGGTGCGGGCGCTGCTCACCGACACCGAGCCGTCGTACGAGGGCAAGGTCATCGTCCACAGCTTGATCCGGGACGCCGATCGCCGGCAGCCCGAGCTGGCCGAGATGGTTGGCCGCGGCAACTACTGGGTGTTCGGCCCGGACCGGATGCTCGGCGCGCAACGGAACGGGAACGGTGTGATCCAGGTCAGCATCTCGATGCGTACGGCGGCCGACGCGGATCCGGCGGCCGTGACGGAGCTGCCGGGTGAGTGGGCGCCGCAGTTCCGGCGGTTGCTCGCTGCGTGCGACGAGCCGTTCGCCGTACGTCCGACGTACCTGTTGCCGATCGGGCTGCGGTGGGCGCGGCGGTCGGGGGTCACGTTGCTCGGGGACGCGGCGCATCTGATGCCGTCGCACGGCGAGGGGGCCAACCAGGCGATGCGTGACGCGGCCGAGCTCGCGGCGGCGATCGCTGCGCATCCGGACGACCTGGATGCGGCGCTGGAGGAGTACGAGCCGGCGATGTTCGCGCGGACCGCGGCGGTGGCGAAGCGTTCGGCCGAGGTGGCGGAGATGATGTCGCCGCCGGATGCGGCGCAGAAGGTTCTGCGGTTCTTCGGGGCGGTCGAATAGGTTGGGGGTGTGGACATCCCGCTGCAGGCGTTCGAAGCCCTTCTGCACAGCCCGAACGTGCCGACCGTCTGCCGGGCGCTGAACATGTACCAGGTCGCCGCGGCCTACACGCAGCTGAGCGGCGGCAACCCACTCGAACCTCTCGCGGCCGACGTACGCCAGGTCGCGCTGGAGATCCTGTCCCGCCCACCCGTCGAAGCAAGCGAAGACATCACCACCGCCTTCGACCACATCAGCGCCCTCAACGTCCTCACCACCCTCGCGGAGCCCGCCGACCTCGAGCTGATCACCACGGTGCTCGAACGCACACCCCACGACGAAGTACGCGCCGTCGCCGCCCTGGCGGCGAAGACGGCGCGGCGGGGGTAGCGGTCAGCGGACGGTGAGGCGTTCGGCTACTGCTCGGCGGGCTTGGTGGATGCGGGCTTTGACGGTGCCTAGTGGGACGTCCAGTTCGTCGGCGATTTCGGCGTACGAGAGGGCGCCCAGGTCGCGGAGGACGAGGGGCTGGACCAGTTGGGGGTGGCTGGATTCTAGGGCCTCCAGGGCCTCCAGCAGGTCGAGGCGGGAGCCGGCGATGACCGAGGTGGTACGCGGGTCCACGGCTTCGGGGAGTACTTCGGCGGACTGTTCGACCGAGCGGCGTTTCAGCGACCGGTAGGTCTGCCGCGCCTGGTTGGTGGCCACGATCGTGACCCAGCCGGCGAAGCTGCCGGTGCCCTTGAACGTGTGCACCTTGTTCGCCACCTGGAGCAGTGTGTCCTGGACCGCCTCCTCCGCGTCCTCCCGGTACGGAAGGAACTTGGCCACCCGCCGCTGCACCTGCGGCCGGATCGCCTGCAGAAGTTGTGGAAGCACCGACTGGTCCCCGGCGGCCGCACGGGCTCCGAGTTCTTCCACCTCTTCGGTCATGCTCCCCCTTCTGGACTGGTTTGTGACCGACAATAGCCGGGATGGATGTCATCGGGCGGTATCGGTTACGGGACAAGATCGGCGCGGGTGCGTTCGCAACCGTCTGGCGGGGGTACGACGACGACCTGGACGTCGACGTCGCCGTCAAGGTGCTGGCGGACAACTGGGCGTCGCGGGCCGACGTCCGCGAACGTTTCCTGTCCGAGGCGCGGCTGATGCGCCGGATCTCCAGCGACCGCGTGGTGCGCGTGTTCGACCTGGGCAAGCTCGACGACGGCCGGCCGTACTTCGTGATGGACTACGTCGGCGGCGGCACCCTCGGCGACGTACTGCGGCAAGGCCCGCTCGACGCGGTGGACGCGCTGTGGTGGGGCGCCGACCTGGCGCGAGCGGTGGCGGCGCTGCACAACGAGGGCGTCGTACACCGCGACGTCACCCCGGCGAACCTGCTGCTCCGACCAGGTGACGAAGCCGGCGGCGGTACGCACCGGATCGTGCTCGCGGACCTCGGCCTGGCGAAGCGTGCGGCCGAGGCGTCCGGTCTGACCCAGGCGGTCGGCACGCCGTCGTACATGGCGCCCGAGCAGAGTCGTGGCGACGGCGGTTTCGACGAGCGTGCGGACATCTACGCGGTCGGCGCGGTCACGTACGCCCTCATCACCGGGCATCCGCCGTACTCCGCCGGATCGATCGGGGACGTACTGAACCGCGACCCGGACCTGCCGCCGCCGAGCCTGCGTTCGGTGCTGCACGACTCGGTCGGGCAGCTCGACGAGGTGTTCACGCGGGCACTCGCGTACCGGGTGTCGGATCGCTGGGAACGCGCCGACTCGCTCGCCGACCGGTTCGAGGCCGAGGCGTTCCGGCTGGAACGCGAGGCGCCGCTGCGCGCGGCCGAGCGGACGACGATCACCGACGACGACCTGGACACCACCGTCGCGACGGACCCGCCGGTACGGCGACGACGCCGGCGGCGGGCGTGGTTCCTGCTCGCGCTGCCGGTGGTGTTCGTGGCCGCCGGCGTCGGCGGATGGTTCCTCTTCGGGCGCTGACTGCATAGAGTAGTCACATGGCTACTTACCGCAGTCTTGTGGTGGTTCTCGCCTTACTCGCCCCGACCGATCAGCCCGTCGCCACCTACGCCTGCCGCGCCGACACCAAGTTCGGCAAGCACACGGTCTCCCTGCGCCAGGGCATCGACGCGCAGGCTCCCGCGACCGTCCGCGCCAACACCCGCTTCACCATCGCCGTCCACTCGCAGCCCGGGTCGTTGCCCACCGAGATCAAGGGCTTCAAGCTCCAAGAGGTCCGAGACCTCACGCTCCGCATCCCCGTCCCCGCCAACGCCGCCTACGTCAGTGCGAGTCTCACCGGCGGCTCCGGCTTGAACTCCACCCCAACTGCGCAGTTGGACGGCAACACCGCAGTCGTCAAGGTGGCCGGTCCGATCCCCGGCGGCGCCGGCTTCCAGCTCCCGACCCTCAGCGTCAGACTGAAGTCGGGCCGCCGCGGCTCAACCATCGAAACGAGGCTGAAGGGCACCAGCTACGACGACCCCGGCCTCACCCTGACCGCGAAGATCAAGTGGAAGTTCATCACCACCACCGCACCGGTCGCCTGCTACCCGAACCCGAACCCGGCCCTGACCACGACCCGCGTTCAGTAGGTGACGGTGATCCGTTCCGCGGTGGGCTCGATGTGGACCTGGCCACCGTACGGGAGGGTGAGCATCGGATCGGTGTGGCCGATGTCGAGGCCCTTCACGAGGACCGCGTCCGGGTTGTACTCCGTGAGCGCGCGGTCGACCGCGATGTACTGGTCGGCGACGTACGCGACCGACTGCTCCGGCGTCAGCTCCTGGAACAGCGACCGCGACTTCGGACGGCCCCACAACACGGCGTCGAAGCGTTCGAGCAGGCCGCGTTCGCCCATGTTCCGGAGGATCCGGTACACGGTCTCGGCCGACGGCATCTCCTCGCTGGTCTCGCAGAACAGCACGCCGCCGTACGACTCGGTCGGCTGCATCCAGCGGTTCGCGGACAGCTGGAAGTCGAGGATCTCGAGGCAGCCGCCCCAAAGCCTCCCGCTCACCTCGCGCGACCCGCGCCACATCCAGCCGGTGCCGGCGAACAGCTCCGGCTCGGTCTCCAGGTTGGCCGGTACGTTCCAGTCGTGGTCGATGTCGGTCCACCCGGTGGCCGGTGTCAGCTCGAAGTCGCCGCCGGTGAACATTGCCGCACGCAACGATCGTTCGGTGTCCGGGTGCATCGCGCCGCCGCGGCCGAACTGGACCATCACACTGCCGCCGTAGTAGCCCGGCAAACCCAAGGAATAAAGGAAGTTCAGCAGGTTCGTGTTGTCGCTGTACCCGAAGAAGGGCTTCGGGTCCGCGCGGAACACCGCCGGATCGAGATGCTTCAGTACGGTGATCTGGTCGTCGCCGCCGATGGTCGCGAACACCGCGCGGATCGTGGGATCCGACCAGGCCGCGTGCAGGTCCGCGGCTCGCTCCTTCGGCGTGGTCCCGAACTTCCGGGTCGTCGGGTACTCGACCGGTTCCAGCTCGAAGTCTTCCCGGAGCCGGTGAAGACCCAGTTCGTACGGACCGGGGAAGATCGCGGGCAACCCGCGGGACGGCGAGACGATCGCGACTCGGTCACCTGGCTTCAGCACGGATCAGACTCCGATCGGGTGCCACACGGTCTTCAGTTCGAGGTACTGCAGGAGCCGCGACAGGCCCTGGTCCGCGGACCAGTCCTCCGGGCCGGGACGCCGTACCCGCTTCAAGTTCTCCGCCGCCGCGATCTCCAGGTCGCGGGCCTCCTCGTCCGAGGAGATCCCGCACAGGTCGATCGCGTTCACGTCCTGGTGCGACGCCAGCCACGGCCCGATCTCGGACGCGGAGCCGGTCAGGATGTTGACGACGCCACCCGGTACGTCGGAGGTCGCCATCACCTCGCCCAGCGTGACGGCCGGCAGCGGACGCTCGTACGACGAGACCGCCACGACCGTGTTGCCGGAGACGATCGCGGGAGCGATCACGCTGGTCAGCCCGAGCAGGCTGGAGTCCTGCGGGGCGAGGACGGCGACCACGCCGGTTGCCTCGGGCAACGAGAAGTCGAAGTACGGGCCGGCGACCGGGTTCGACGAGCCGACCACCTGGGCGAGCTTGTCGGCCCAGCCGGCGTACCAGACCCAGCGGTCGATCGCCTCGTCCACGACCGCGCGGGCCTTCGAGATCGACAGCCCCTCACCGGCGGAGACCTCGGCGCTGAACTGCTGGTGCCGGCCCTCCATCACCTCGGCGATCCGGTACAGCACCTGGCCGCGGTTGTACGCCGTCCGCGCGTGCCACCCGTTGAACGCCTTACGGGCCGCGACCACCGCGTCCCGGGCGTCCTTGCGGGAGGCCTGCGACGCGTTCGCCAGGAACTTGCCCTTGGCATTGTTCACGACGTACGTCCGACCGGACTCGCTGCGGGGGAAGGCGCCGCCGATGTAGAGCTTGTAGGTCTTGCGCACCTCTAGCCTCGGAGTTTCTTTAGTGGGCAAGGTAGGCCTCCAAGCCATGGCGACCGCCCTCGCGGCCGTAGCCCGACTCCTTGTAGCCGCCGAACGGCGACGTCGGGTCGAAGCGGTTGAACGTGTTCGCCCAGACCACGCCGGCGCGCAGCTGGTTCGCCATCCAGAGGATCCGGGAACCCTTCTCGGTCCAGATTCCCGCGGACAGCCCGAACGGGGTGTTGTTCGCCTTCTCGACCGCCTCGGCCGGAGTGCGGAACGTCAGCACCGACAGCACCGGGCCGAAGATCTCCTCGCGGGCGATCCGGTGTGCCTGCGAGACCCCGGTGAAGACGGTCGGCGGGAACCAGTACCCCTGCGCGGGCAGCTCGCACTCCGGCGACCAGCGCTCGGCGCCTTCGTCCTCGCCGATCTGCGAGAGTTCGCGGATCTTCGCCAGCTGGGCGGACGAGTTGATCGCGCCGATGTCGGTGTTCTTGTCCAGCGGGTCGCCGACGCGCAGCGTCTCCATCCGGCGCTTCAGCCGGCCGAGGACCTCGTCGTACACGCTCTCCTGGACCAGCAAGCGCGAACCGGCGCAGCAGACGTGGCCCTGGTTGAAGAAGATGCCGTTGACGATGCCCTCGATGGTCTGGTCGATCGCCGCGTCCTCGAAGACGATGTTCGCCGCCTTGCCGCCGAGCTCGAGCGTGACCGCCTTGTGCGTACCGGCGACCGACTTCGCGATCGCCCGCCCGACCGCGGTCGACCCGGTGAACGCGACCTTGTCGACGTCGGGGTGCTCGACCAGCGCCTGACCGGTACGGCCGGCGCCGGTGACGATGTTCACCACACCGGGCGGCAGATCCGCCTGCTGGCAGATCTCCGCGAACGCCAGCGCAGTCAGCGGCGTCGTCTCGGCCGGCTTGAGTACGACAGTGTTGCCCGCGGCAAGCGCCGGGGCGATCTTCCAGGCCAGCATCAGCATCGGGAAGTTCCACGGGATCACCTGGCCCGCGACACCCCACGGCTGCGGGTCGTCGCCGACCCCGGCGTACTCGAGCTTGTCGGCCCAGCCCGCGTAGTAGAAGAAGTGCGCGGCCACCAACGGGATGTCGACGTCGCGGGACTCGCGGATCGGCTTGCCGTTGTCCAGCGACTCCAGCACCGCGAGCTCCCGCGAGCGCTCCTGGATCAGCCGCGCGATCCGGAACAGGTACTTCGCCCGGTCCTTGCCGCTCATCGGGCCCCAGACCTTCTCGAACGCCTTCCGGGCCGCCTTCACCGCTTTGTCCACGTCGGCAGGACCGGCCTCGCTCACCTCGGCCAGCACCTCCTCGGACGCGGGAGACACGGTCTTGAACGGCTTCCCATCGGTCGCGTCGACGAACTGCCCGTTGATGAACAGCCCGTACGACGACTTGATGTCGACGATGGCCCGCGACTCCGGGGCCGGTGCGTACTCGAATCTGCTCATGCCTGTCAGTCCAAGGTGAAGTAGTCGGGGCCCGGGTAGTACCCGGTGGCCAGCTTGGTGCGTTGCATCAGCAGGTCGTTCAGCAGGCTGGAGGCGCCGAAGCGGAACAGTTCCGGGTCCAGCCAGTCCGGTCCGGCCGTCTCGTTGACGGTGACCAGGTACTTGATCGCGTCCTTCGCGGTCCGGATCCCGCCGGCCGGCTTGACGCCGATGTGCAGCCCGGTGGCCTCGTGGTAGTCGCGGACAGCCTCCAGCATCACCAGCGTGACCGGCAGCGTGGCCGCCGGGGACACCTTGCCGGTGGAGGTCTTGATGAAGTCCGCGCCGGCCAGCATCGCCAGCCAGGACGCCCGCCGGACGTTGTCGTAGGTGACCAGCTCGCCGGTCTCCAGGATCACCTTGAGATGTGCGTCACCCGCGGCCTCGCGGATCGCCGCGATCTCGTCGAAGACCATCGCGTACCGCCCGGACAGGAAGGCGCCGCGGTCGATCACCATGTCGACCTCGTCGGCACCGGACGCGACCGCGTCCTTGGTGTCCTGGATCTTGATCGCCAGGCTGGAACGCCCGCTGGGGAAGGCGGTTGCGACACTCGCCACGTTGATCCCGGAGCCCTCCAGCTCGCGCTTCGCGGTGGCGACCAGGTCCGGGTACACACAGACGGCGGCGACCTGCGGTGCGGTCGGGTCGGCCGGGTCGGGCCGTTTCGCCTTGGCACACAGGGCCCGTACCTTGCCCGGAGTGTCCTGGCCCTCCAGCGTGGTCAGGTCGATCATCGAGATCGCCAGGTCCAGCGCGTACTGCTTCGCGGTGGTCTTGATCGACCGGGTGCTCAGGGTGGCGGCCCGCGCCTCGGCGCCGACTTGGTCGACGCCCGGCAGCCCGAGCAGGAACCGGCGCAGCCGGTCCTCGGACGACGTCACGTCCGCCAGGGAGTCGACGCCACTGTCGAGGCCGCTGTCGAGTGTGGTCACCACGGCAGTCTAGTGCCGAATCTGAGCGCCGGTTACGTTGTGCGGGTGAAGTCGAAATCGCCGGAGAGCGAGCACTACCTGTCCGCGTCGAACCGGATCACCGGCGCGATCGTCGAAGTGATCGGGGCGCTCGGCCTGCTCGACATCGTGCTGGAATGGCGGACCGCCACCGGGTTGCTGGTCGGCAGCATCATCGCGATCTTCATGGTGCTGGCGTACGCCGCCCTGATCCGGCCGTCGGTCACGCTCAGTCCCGAGAACGTGCTGATCCGCAACCACCTGCGCGACCACCAGATCCCGTGGTCGAAGGTTACCGGCGTGGACGTCACCGACCTGCTCCGGGTGCACACCGACGCGAAGCGGTTCCGGGCCTCCGGCGTCCAGCTGGTGATTCGCGATCTCCGCAAGCAGCGGGTCGGCGGCCGCAAGCTCGCCGCGGACAACTCGATCTCGAAGGCCGACCTCGTGGTCGACCGGATCGAGAGCCACATGACGCAGTTCGCCGGCAGGTCCGAGGGCGAGGTGGTCAGCGAATGGGCGCGGCCCGAGCTGATCGCGATCGGCGTACTCGCCCTGATCGCCGTGGTCGCCGCCTTCGCCCGCTGACCCGGTGCCGGCGTCATGCTGAGGCCGTGCTGACCCGGCGTACGTTCGTCCGCACCGGTGCCGCGGCGGCGGTCACCGGTGTCGTCGCGGTGGCCGCGCTCGAGAGCGGTGCGATCCCCGGCCGCGGCCGGGTCCACGAACTGCTCGGGCTCACCGGCCCCGACGGCGTCGTGCCCGGCGTACCGGCCGGGCCGGTCGTCTCCGGTTCGTTCGCGTCACGCGGCCGCGGTACCGACGTCGGCTACAGCGTCGTCTACCCGGACGGGTACGCCGCGACCGCACGGCTGCCGGTGGTCCTCGCGCTGCACGGTCGTGGGGGCGACCATCGCTCGGCGGTGAACGACCTCGGCATCGACCGGTTCCTGACCTCGGCGGTCCGCAACGGTACGCCGCCGTTCGCCGTCGCCACCGTCGACGGCGGCCGGGACAGCTACTGGCATCGGCGGGCCGACGGCAACGATCCCGCGTTCATGCTCGCCCAGGAGTTCCTCCCGCTGCTCGCCGGCCGCGGCCTGGACACCAGCCGGTACGGCGTCTTCGGCTGGTCGATGGGCGGGTACGGCGCACTGCTCCAGGTCGCCCTGCTCGACCGGCAGCGGCAGGTCGCGCCGTCGGTCCGGGCGGTCGCCGTCGGCGCGCTCAGCCCGGCGTTGTGGCACCACTACGCCGACGCGCAGCCGGGGGCGTTCGACGATGCGGCGGATTTCGAGCGCAGCCAGGTGTTCGGCCGGCGGGTCGGTTTCCAGGACCTTGCGGTCCGGATCGACTGCGGGCGCGACGACCCGTTCGCCGGTGCGGCCCAGGATCTGCGGACCGAGCTGCACGCGGCCGGCGGGCAACAGCCGGGGCTGCACACCGGCGGGTACTGGCGGCGTATGCTCCCCGACCAGTTGCGGTTCCTCGGTACGAAGCTCGCGAACTGAGAGCGATCTCCAGCTGACTCCACGGGAACTGTGGCGTGAATCGCTGCGTCAGACCCGCTGTCCAAGCCCAGGTGAACCCCTGTGCACCCCAGGATTGGTCCGACAGGTCCCCAGACACATCGAGAGTGGAGCTCATGGTCAACCTCTCCCGTACCACCCTGCGTGGCATCGCAGCGGTCGGTGCCCTGGCCGGTTTCGCGGCCCTGGCGCTGCCGAACGCGCAGGCCGCACAGACCTCCAGCACGAGCACGACGGCCGTGGCCGAAACTGCGCCGCCGGTCGACGGCGGCGCGAAGGTGATGAGCCCGCCGCCGGCCGGCGACTTGCTGACCACCAAGTCGTCGCTGACGAACATCGTGCGCTACAACCGGATCTACAAGACGGGTCCGATCACCCCGTCGAAGTGCAAGGAGGTGAACGTCTCCCTGCGCACCGCTGCGGGTGTCGAGGCCTACATCTCCCAGCTGGACCGCTGCACCTACGCCTCGTGGGCGCTGCCGCTGAAGCAGGCCGGTGCTGCGTACAAGGTGGCGCCGAAGCTGGTCTTCCCGACCTCGTACAAGGTCAACTCGCCGTGTGGTCTCGACACCACGGGCCTCGCGTTCATGTGTGCCGCGGGCGGCAAGTCGTACATCTACTTCCCGGTCAACCCGGTCATCAACTACTGGAAGCAGAGCCCGACCTACGCCCGTGCGTACGCGAGCTTCGTCATCTCGCACGAGTACGGCCACCACATCCAGTGGCTGACCGGCATCCTGAACGCCTCCTGGGAGCGCCAGTACGCGTTCAGCACCTACGCCGCGAAGATGGAGGAGAGCCGCCGTCGTGAGCTGCAGGCGTCCTGCTTCGGTGGGGCTGTCCTCGGTGCGAACAAGAGGTACTACCCGTGGAGCGGCGGCCTGATGACGCAGCTCAACAACGTGGTCACCCACATGGGCGACCAGCCGGGTGGCCCGCGTGACCACGGCTCGCTCAAGAACCACGCGTTCTGGGTGACGTCCGGCTTCAACGCGAAGCACAGCTACACGATCGCCGGCAACTGCAACACCTTCAACGCGTCCTCGACGTACGTCGCCTGACGCAGTTCGTAACCCGGCCGCCCGGTACGCGTTGGCGTACCGGGCGGCTGTTGCGTTTTGGCGACACCTGCACGATCTGCGATCGTGCAGTTACGAGTTCCGGGTGCGGACGCCCTACAGTTCTGAGGTCGATCGTCGAACGGCAGGAGTCAACGACAGTGAACTACGACGAGTTCAACGCCGAGTACGCGAAGGTGCTGGACAAGATCAAGAGTGGCCGGTCCACCTGGTCGGAGTTGTCCGGGCACGTCACCCGGCTGCGCCAGGCGACCGCGGGCATCACCACGCCGGTGGAGCGCACCCAGGTCGACCACGACCTCGCGGCGCTCAGCCAGATGGTGGACATGTCCCGCCGCACCAACGACAAGGAGGACGTCTGGACGGTCACGTCCGACGCGATCCGCAAGGCCAGCAGTCAGGAGGGTACGGTCGCCGACCGGATCGCCCGGATCGAGGCCGCCATCAACGACATCTCCGCCCTGGCGAACCGGAACCCGGACGAGCGGGACGCGCTGATGCAGTCCACCAGCACGCTCCGCATCCTGCACTCGTCGCTGCAGAGCTCGCTGCACGCCGAACAGGCCGAAGCGGCAGCAGCTTCTCGCTGAAGCCCGGAACCACCCGCCAGGTGTTCCGAGCTAGATACCTGCCGCGGCAGCCAGATCGGTTTTGATGGCTGCCAACGCATCCGCCGCCTGCGTGCGGGCGGCGGCGACCTCGGTCGTCACCGGTACCACCACCTCGAGGTAGCACTTCAGCTTCGGCTCGGTCCCCGACGGGCGCACGACCACGCGTGCGCCGTCGGACAGCGTGTAGCGCAGCCCGTCCGTCGGGGGCAGCGACTCGGAGCCCTCACCCAGGTCGTCGATCCGCTCGACCGTATAGGCGCCCAGCGTCTTCGGCGGGGTCGCCCGCAGCCGCTCCATCGCCTTCCCGATCAGCGACAGATCCTCGACCCGCGCCGACAGCTGGTCGGTCGCGTGCAGGCCGTGCTTGACCGCGAGATCGTCCAGCAGGTCCACCAGCGTCCGGCCCGCGGCCTTCGCCTGCGCCGCCAGCTGCAGTACCCGGACCAGCGTCGACACGCCGTCCTTGTCCTTCACGGCCGCCGGGTCCACGCAGTACCCGAGCGCCTCCTCGTAGCCGAAGACCAGATCCGGTACCCGCCCGATCCACTTGAAGCCGGTCAGCGTCTCGACGTACCGGACGCCGTACGACGCCGCGATCTTGCCGAGCAGCGACGACGACACGATCGAGCAGGCCGCCACCCCGTCCGCCGCCGAGGACAGCAGGAACTCGCCGAGCAGACTGCCCAGCTCGTCGCCGCGGAGCATCCGCCAGCCGTTCACGTCCGGTACGGCGACCGCGCACCGGTCCGCGTCCGGGTCGTTCGCCACCGCGATGTCGGCGTTCATCGCACGCGCCAGGTCCAGCGCCGCGTCGATCGCCCCCGGCTCCTCGGGGTTCGGGAACGAGACGGTCGGGAAGTCCGGGTCCGGGTCGGCCTGGGACGCGACCACCTGCGGTATGGCGAACCCGGCGCGGGCCACCGCCGCCTCGACCAGGGTCCGCCCGACGCCGTGCAGCGGGGTGTACGCGACGTTGAGGTCCCGGGGCGCGTCGGCCGGTACCAGCTGGGCGATGCGGTCCAGGTACGCGTTCAGGAGGTCGTCCCCGGCGGTCTGCCAGTCGTCGCCGCGCGGTACGTCTTTGAGCGACCCGACTGCGGCGATCGCGGCCGCGATCTCGGCGTCGGCCGGCGGCACGATCTGCGAGCCGTCACCCAGGTAGACCTTGTAGCCGTTGTCCTGCGGCGGGTTGTGCGAGGCGGTCACGACCACGCCCGCGACCGCGTGCAGGTGCCGGATCCCGAACGCGACCACCGGCGTCGGTGCCGGGCGGTCGAGCAGTACGGCGTCCAGCCCGGCGCCGCGGATCACCGCCGCCGTGTCCTGCGCGAACACGTCCGACTTGTGCCGGGCGTCGTACCCGATCAGGACCGGGCCGTCGGTCAGGCCCTTCTCCTTCAGGTACGCCGCGAGACCGGCCGCGGCGCGGATCACCACCACGCGGTTCATCCGGTTCGGCCCGGCGCCGACGGCGCCGCGCAGACCCGCCGTACCGAACTCCAGGGTGCCGGCGAAGCGGTCGGCCAGCTCTTCGGTGTCCCCGGCCTCCAGGAGCCTGGTCAGCTCCGCACGGGTGTCGGGGTCGGGGTCCTCGCGCAGCCAGGCTTCGGCTGCGGCCTTCAGGTCATCGGTCACATGGGCACTCTAGTGACCCGACGACTGGCAAGGCCTGGACCGGATGTCCGCCACGTAGTCGTCGGGGGCGCCGGCCGCCTCCGCGGCCTCGGCGAGGATGCCCAGGTAGCGGGCGGAGGGCAGGCCACCCTCGTAGGCGTTCAGCACGTACATCCAGGCCAGTTGCTCGCCGTCGAGGGTCTGCACCCGGACCTGGATCTTGCTGTAGACGTCCTGGTCGATCCACTCCCACTCGTCGAGCCGCTCGACGTCCTTGGGATGTACGTCGTACAGCGCGACGAAGACCTGGTTGGCCGGGTTGGACGGGTCCTCGACGACGGTCGCCATCGCGCCCTCCCAGCCGAGCTCCTCGCCACCGAACGTCAGCCGCCAGCCGACGATCCAGCCGGTGCCGCGCAGGGGTGAGTACGGGCACCGCTCGGCCATCAGGTTCGGGTCCAGATTCGACGCAAACGCGGCGTACAGGGTCACGGAATCAGAGGATACGGAACAATGGCCTCTCGTGGCGCGAGTTGTGATCATCGGAGGCGGTCCCGGCGGGTACGAAGCGGCCAGTGCGGCTGCCCAACTCGGTGGGGAGGTGACGGTTGTCGATTCCGACGGGATCGGCGGTTCCGCGGTGCTCACCGACTGCGTTCCGAGCAAGACCCTGATCGCCACCGCCGAGGTGATGACCGAGGTCGAGGAGGCGGGCGAGCTCGGCGTCCGGCTGGACGACGGCGACGACGATCCGGCCAATTCCGTGCGTGTCGATCTCTCCGTCGTCAACAAACGGGTCAAGGCGCTGGCCGCCGCCCAGTCCTCGGGTATCAGCCGCCGGCTGGACCGGGACAAGGTGCGGGTGATCAAGGGCCGCGGCTGGATGGACGGACCCGAGACCGTGGTGGTCGGGGACGAGCGGCTGGACGCCGACGTGGTCCTGATCGCCACCGGGGCAAGGCCCCGCATCCTGAAGGGGTCCGAGCCGGACGGCGAACGGATCCTCACCTGGGAGCAGGTCTACGAACTCGAGGAACTGCCCGAGCGGCTGATCGTGGTCGGGTCGGGTGTGACCGGTGCGGAGTTCGCCAGCGCCTACGACGCGCTCGGGAGTGACGTCGTACTCGTGTCGTCCCGGGACCGGGTGCTGCCGGGCGAGGACGCCGACGCGGCGGCCGTGCTCGAGGACGTGTTCAAGCGGCGTGGGCTGACCGTGCTGAGCAAGTCCAGGGCCGAGTCGGTGAAGCGGTCGGGCGACGGGGTCGTGGTGACGCTGACCGACGGGCGCAAGGTCGAGGGTTCGCACGCGCTGCTGGCGGTCGGGTCGCTGCCGAACACCGACGACATGAATCTCGTCGAGTCGGGCGTGTCGCTGACCGACGGCGGGTTCGTGAAGGTGGACCGGGTGTCGCGGACGACGGCCCGTGGGGTGTACGCGGCCGGCGACTGCACCGGCGTACTGATGCTGGCCTCGGTCGCCGCGATGCAGGGCCGGATCGCGATGGCCCACGCGCTGGGTGATGCGGTCACACCGTTGGACCAGTCAACAGTCTCCGCCAACGTCTTCACCGCTCCGGAAATCGCGACCGTAGGACTTACCCAAGCGGTGGTGGACGCCGGCGGTAGCACCGCGTTGGTGGTGAAGGTCCCGCTGGCCGACAACGCCCGCGCCAAGATGCAGGGCGTCCGCGACGGCTTCGTGAAACTCTTCTGCCTCCCCAACACCGGCATCGTGGTCGGGGGCGTGGTCGTCGCTCCTCGGGCCAGCGAACTGATCCACCCCATCTCCCTGGCAGTAGGCGCCCGCCTGACCGTCGACCAGGTAGCGCAGTCCTTCACCGTCTACCCGTCGATCTCCGGCTCGGTGGCCGAAGCCGCCCGCCGCCTCCACCTCCGCAACTAGAAAGACCCGCGGACCGGTGGTGGTCGCGCTCGCCTTGACGTATGCCTATATGGGAATATGATGAGCGTATGGCTCGGGCTGCTACTACGTCGGATGTTTTCAACGCGATCGCGGAACCGCAGCGGCGGGAGATCCTGGTGCTGTTGCGGGCGGGGGAGCGGCCGGTCGGCGAGGTGGCCCGGGAGCTGGCGATCAGCCAGCCGGGTGCTTCCAAGCATCTGCGGGTGTTGCGGGAGGTGGGGCTCGTACGGGATCGGCAGGTGGGGAAGCAGCGGTTGTACGGGCTCGATGCCCGCGGGCTGCGACCGGTGCACGAGTGGACCGGCGGGTTCGAGCGGTTCTGGAACGAGAGCTTCGATCGCCTGGACGCCTACGTCCAGGACCTCAAGCAGGGAAAGCAGGAGGACTGAATGATGGGTACGACGGGGCGGCCGGCACGGTCCGCGACCACCGACCGGGAGATCGTCGTCTCCCGGGTCATCGACGCCGCGCCGGAGTTGGTGTTCGAGGCGTTCACCGAGGTCCGGCACCTGTCGCGGTGGTGGGGGCCGGAGGGGTTCACGACGACCACGCGGGCGTTCGAGTTCCGCGTCGGCGGCGAGTGGGACTTCCTGATGCGCGGACCGGACGGGACGGCCTACTCCGAATGGATCACCTGGACCGAGATCGCCGCGGCGGAGCGGATCGCGCTGCGCCACGGTGCGTTCCGCGACGACCCGGACGCCTTCGAGTCGGTGCTGACGTTCGAGCCGGAGGGCGCGGCGACCCGGATCGAGATGCGCACGGTGTTTCCGACCAAGGAACTGCGCGACGAGGCGGTCGAGAAGTACCACGCGATCGAGGGTGGCCGGCAGACCCTCGCCAGCCTGGCCGCGTACGTCACCGGGAAGGAAAGCTGATGGCAGGGAAAGTGTTCTTCAGTGTGTCGATGTCGCTCGACGGGTTCGTGGCGCCGGACGACGTGCCGCTCGATGTCGTCTTCTCGCCCGAGGGCCAGAAGGACCCGAGGGTCCAGCGCTGGATGGCGAAGTGGTCGGAGCTCCAGGCCTGGGTGTTCCCGCTGCGCTTCTTCCGGGAGAACCTGAAGCTCGGCGAAGGCGGCGAGGAAGGTCTCGACAACGACATCGCCCGCGCGACGTACGAGCGCACCGGCGCGAGCGTGATGGGCAAGCGCATGTTCGACGGCGGCGCCCTGGCCTGGCCGGAGGAGGCGCCGTTCCACACGCCGGTCTTCGTCGTGACGCACGAGAAACGCGATCCCTGGGAGCGGCCGGGCGGGACCGTCTTCCACTTCGTCAACGACGGCATCGAGGCCGCGCTCGACCTGGCCCGCGACGCCGCCGGCGACCGCGACGTTCGCCTCGCCGGCGGCGGCACCACGATTCTCGAGTACGTGAACGCCGGCCTGGTCGACGAGTTCTCGATCGCGCTCTCGCCGGTGCTGTTCGGCACCGGCATCCGCCTCTTCGAGGGCGTCGACGAGAGCCGGGTGGCGCTGGACCTCGTCCGCGCGGAGCCGTCCCCGCGGGCGACGCACCTCACCTACGCCGTCCGAGAGCGCTAGCGGCCCAAATCTCCCGCAACTTTGGTGGTCTGTACCGCATCGTGGAGGTTGAACACCTGAAAAGAGCCTTCCGAGAGGATTTCCTGATGATGCTCAGACGCACGTCCGCGGTGGCGGCCTCGGCCCTGCTGCTCGGCGGTGTCGCGACCACGGCGGCGAGCGCGGCCCCGACGGCTGCCACGGCGACGACGGCTGCCACGGCAACGACGGCGGCCTGCAGTATGACCGCCGCTTCGATCACCAGCGCCGGTGACATCGCCGGTACGGAGATCACGGCCACGTCCCCGGTCACCGCGAAGTACGGCAAGGGCCCGCACCTGTTCACTCCGGGGATCGCGAGGGCGGCCTCGACCTGGACGACGTCGCTCGACGTCCCGGCCGGCTCGACCACGTCCGGTGTCGTCGTACTGAACGACACGCTGTACTCGGCGTACTACTCCGACACGGGCGGTGTTCCGCCGACCGGCCTGAAGAAGATCGGGTCCGGCTGGAAGAGCTTCACCGTGGTCGAGTCGTCCTTCTGGGAGAAGTACGCCGGTTCGCTGGTGACGGCGAGCGCGCTGTACGGCCTCGACGGTGCTCCCGGGTACCTGCACCGCTGGGTGCAGGACGCGAAGGGCGTCAGGCACGCGTCGGTCGCGACCGGCTTCTCCGCGGTGAAGACGATGGCGCTGATCAGTGAGACGCAGGCCTACGACACGTTCCTGGCCAACACCAAGGGCGGCGCGCTGTACACGATCCGGATCCCGCGGACCTCGCCGATGAAGCCGATCGTGAAGAAGGTACGGACCTCGACCTGGGGCTCGTTCGAGTCGCTGGTCGCGGAGAAGTGCGGTGCGCAGGGCACGCTGCTGACCGCGATCGACAAGGACACCGGCTCGGCGTTCCTGTACGCCGTTGGGCACGCCAACGGTACGGCGACCGTGATCAAGGGACTGGGCAAGGTGCCCGGCACGTTCAAGGACCCGGTCTACTCCCTGGGTACCCCCGAGGGACAGCCGCCGCTGTTCGGCGAGTGATTACCTGACAAGGCCCCGGTGACTCGTCACCGGGGCCTTGTCAGTTTCTGGTGTCAGTTCCTAGAAGTCGCCGCCGAAGTCTCCACCGAAGTCGCCGCCGTCGAACGGGTTGAAGTCGCCCCCGCCGTCACCGCCACCGTCTCCGTAGTCCCCGTTGTCGCCACCGTCCCCGTTGTCGCCGCCACCGTCGGCCATCCCGTCCTGGTAGCCGTCGGCGTAGTCGCCGTACCCGCCACCCGAGAACATGCCGCCGAGGGCCGTGCCGATGAACATGCCGGTCAGCACACCGCCGACACCGCCGAACAGACCCTGCGCGTACGGCGAGTAGGCCGGGCCGGCCTCCCAGTACGGAACGCGCTGCGGGCCGACCATGACCTTGCGGACATCCGGCTCGGCGCCGGCGCGGACCCGCTCGGCGTCGGCCGCGCAGGCCGGCACCTCACGCGGGGCGCCGTTCGGCGGGGACCACATCACGTCGACCACCGACGGGCCGTGCTGCGGGTTGAAGAAGCAGGCCGGGCGGCGCTGCGGCAGCGGCTGGCCGTTGACCCGGGCCTTCACGCAGGCCGCGGCGTACCGGCCGTCCTCGAGGATCTCGACGACATGCTTGATCTGATCGGCCTGGGTGACCTGACCGACCGCCTGCTTGGCGGACTCGTAGGAGTCCAGCGCCCGCTGGTAGTCCTGCCGTGCTCCCTCGCCGAGGTCCTTGCCGACCATCTCCAGGTCGAGGTCCTGCAGTTCCTCGCCGAACCGGGTGATGTCCTCGTCGGCGGTCCGCTTGACCGCCTCGAGCTCGGCCGCGGTGATCTCGTGCTGCTTCTTGTTCTGCAGCTGGGTGCGACGGTAGGAGTTGTACGCCAGCACCGCGATCACCACGACGGCGATGATCAGGATGTATTCCATGACGGGCCTCTCTCGGGGGTCCTTTGGGGAGAGCCTATCCAATCCCGCAAAAGCGTCGCCGCCACGCAGGGTGACGCAATGCCGGGAAAGCGGTCACCGGCGTCGCACAATGGAGACGCGCGCCGCCCAGCGCCTGTCCGACCCCCGCCGGAAGGCCATCCGTGGGCAACACCGTCATGGGCAAGACCGCGCGACTGCTCTCGCTCGCGCTCCCTGCGCTCACTGTTCTCAATGTGACCGTCTTGGTACCTCAGCAGCCCTCGAACGACCCGTCCTATCAGGAGATTCCGCTCGACGGCCCGTCCGTGCAGTCCCATACCAAACCGTATGGAATGGTCGGGATCACCTGGCCGGAAAGTGTGCGGAACGTCACCGCCAAGGTCCGGGTCGAACAGAACGGGAAGTGGACCGATTGGCAATTGTTGCCGGTCGAGGACGACCACGGCCCAGATCCATTG
The DNA here is from genome assembly GCF_055580825.1 of Kribbella sp. NPDC031520. NCBI lineage: Bacteria > Bacillati > Actinomycetota > Actinomycetes > Propionibacteriales > Kribbellaceae > Kribbella > Kribbella sp. NPDC031520. The sequence goes on along the minus strand of NZ_JBVIKS010000003.1, from coordinate 474,070 downwards.
GTACCTGAGGGAATTCAGCGTGGCGGTACCGAACCGTTCTGGGTCGGTAATGCGACGGGCATTCAGGCCAGCGCCGTCACGAATGCCGGTACGGCGGTTTCCGGCGCGAAGGTGGTGCTGATCCAGCCCGGCGTACTCAGCTCCGACGCGGACGAGCCGGACGGGCTCGGACCGGCGTCGAGCGCCTCGCCGTACCCGATGCCGTTGATGGTGAGCCGGCGGCGCTGGGGTGCCGACGAGCGGCTCCGGGCGTACAACGGCGCCGGCTGTGTGCGGCCGCGGTACACGACGACGGTACTCGCGGCGTTCGTCCACCGCACCGCCGATCGGAACGACTACACGCGGACGCAGGTGCCGGCGATGGTACGGGCGATGTACGCGTACCACGTGAAGAGCCGGGGTTGGTGCGACCTCGGCTACAACTTCCTCGTCGACCGGTTCGGCCGGATCTTCGAGGGCCGTGCCGGTGGTGCGCAGTTGCCCGTACTCGGCGCGCACACCGCGTCGTACAACGCGAACTCGTTCGGCGTCGCGGTGATCGGCAACTTCGACCAGGTCGCGCCGCCGCCGGCGATGCTGGAGTCGACGGCGCGGGTGCTGGCGTGGAAGCTGGACGCCAACTATCGGTCGCCCTCGGCAACGATCCGGCTGGACGGAAAGAGCCTGCACACGGTTTCCGGACATCGCGACACGAAGGCGACCGACTGTCCGGGCACCCAGCTGTACAACAAACTCGGTTGGCTGCGCCAACGGGTGAACGCCTTGATGGGCGGGAGTTTCGCCACCCCGATCTATCGCTACGCACGGACACTCGGTTTCCGGAACATCGGACAGCCGTTCTGGGGCGAGCACCCGACCCGGACGGGCCGGGCGACGTACTTCGCGACCGTTGACGTCTTCTACTCCGTTGCCACCGGCCCGCATTCCACCGCTGGCGCGTTCCGGACCCGGTACCGGCGACTCGGCGCCGGTAGTGCGCGGCTCGGGTTGCCGATCACCGACGCGTACCAGGTGCACGGCGGGGCGCGGCAGAAGTTCCAGCGTGGCTGGCTGGTCTGGGACCGCCGCGCTCGGCAGGTCCAGGTCGTCTACGGGAGGGCATTATGAGAAAACGTGTGATCGCGGCGGTGGTGCTGTCGTCGACGGTGATCAGCGCGACCGCGCAGGCCCGCGAGCTCACGCCGGCCGCCACGGCGCCGGACACCACGATCGCGGGCCGCGGGTTCGGTCACGGCCGCGGACTCTCGCAGTATGGTGCCCAAGGGGCCGCGCTCGCTGGGAAGTCGGTCAAGCAGATCCTGGACTTCTACTACCCGGGAACGACCGCAGGGAAGGCGACCGGCAGTATCCGGGTGCGGATCAGCGCCGACACCACCGACGGCGTCCGGGTCGCCACGGTGAACGGGCTCGCGGTCCGCTCGCTGGCCGCCGGCAAGGTGTACACGTTGCCGAAGGCATCGACCATCAACCAGTGGTCGATCGACCCGGACGGCGAGCACGGCACCAGGCTCAACTGGTACAACGCGACGACGAAGAAGTGGACGCTCTACAAGACGTTCACGGGGATGGCGCAGTTCGAGGGTGCCGCGGTGATCGGGCTGATCCTGCCGAGCGGCGACGTACGGCGGTACCGCGGCGCGCTGCGGGCAGTCGACGTCACCGGCGCGCACCTCGACACGGTCAACGTTCTCCCGCTCGAGTACTACCTGCGTGGCGTCGTACCGCGGGAGGCGGTGACGAGTTGGCGTCCGGCCGCCCTGCAGGCACAGGCCGTTGCCGCGCGCACCTATTCCGTGTTCCACCGGAACCGGGCGACGGACCGGGCGTACGACCTGTGCGACACGACGTCCTGTCAGGTGTACGGCGGGTACGACGACGAGGAGACGTCGACGAACAACGCGATCGCGGCGACCGCAGGACAGATCCGGCTCTACAACGGACAACCGATCATCGCGGAGTTCTCGTCGTCGAACGGCGGGGCGACCGCGGCCGGCGACGCGCCGTACCAACTCACCAAGCTCGACGGCTGGGACGCGTACCCGCGGAACGGGAACCCGAACGTCACCTGGACGGTGACCCGGACGGCCGCCGACATGCAGGCGGTGTTCCAGGTCGGCACGATTCGGTACGTCCGGGTGCTGAAGCGGACCGGGGTCGGCCCGGGCGGCGGGCGCGCGCTCACCGTCCAGGCCGTCGGGTCCCGCGGGTCGCGGGTGCTGACCGCCGACCAGGTCCGGATCCGGCTGCACCTGCGCTCGTCCTGGATCAGTTTCGCGGCCCGCCCACTTGATATGTCAACTTCGCCGGCCGAGGAGCCCGGCCGCTGAGCCATTGACGTGCCTGCCCTGCGGCGGTTAGAACGTGACATCGCTGTCAACCACCGCCCAGGAGGAGCAGGTCGATGCGCAGAAAGCTTGGTATATCAACACGTCTGGCCGCTGGAGTGCTCGCGGTCGCGGTCCTCGGTGCGCTGAACATGTCAACGGCCAGTGCCGACGACGCCCTCGGGACCGATCCCGTCGCGGCCGCCCGGGCGCGGGCGTCGTACGAGGCCATCAACACGTACTTCGACGCCGGCCGCGGGCTGCTGCTGGAGGAGTACCCGAACACGCAGTCCAACGCGTACTCGTACGTCTGGCCGTACTCACAGGCGGCGATCGCGGCCGAGGACCTGGCCGGTGTCCCCGGCGCGGGCAGTGCGGGCTCCGCAGAGGCGGACCGGCGGATCGCGGCGTACGAGTTCTACTGGAACTCGACGACGACGCCGACCGGGTACGACTCGTACGTCCGGCCGCCGAACGGCCAGGGCGGCGACAAGTTCTACGACGACAACGAGTGGATCGGCCTGAACCTGATCCAGCGGTACAAGCGGACTGGTGACCGCGCTGCGCTGGCCCGGGCCAAGGACATCTTCGCGCTCGTCGTCCACGGTTGGGACACCGATCCGTCGCACCCGTGCGCCGGCGGCGTGTACTGGACGCAGGCGCCGTGGAGCCAGGACCGGAACACGGTGTCGAACGGCCCGGGCGCCGAGCTCGGCGCGCACCTGTACCTGCTCACCCGGGACAAGTCGTACCTGACCTGGGCGCAGAAGATGTACCAATGGGCGCAGACCTGCATGCTGGCGCCGAACGGCCTGTACTGGGACCACATCGACCTGGCCGGCAACGTAGAGAAGACGCAGTGGAGCTACAACCAGGGCGTGATGCTCGGCGCCGGCGTGTTGTTGTTCAAGGCAACCGGTGACGCCCGTTACCTGCGCGACGCGAAGTCGGTCGCGAACGCGTCGCTGGCGTTCTACAACACGCCGGAGATGCTCGCGAAACAAGGCGCCGCGTTCAACTCGATCTGGTTCAAGAACCTGCTGATCCTGGACTCGGTGAGCCCGGACCCGCGGTACCGGAACGCGATGCAGGCATACGCCGACTACAACTGGAACACCACCCGCGACCCGGCAACGAACCTGTACAAGTTCCGCGACGGCTCGGTAGAGCTCCTCCAGCAGTCCGGCATCACCCAGATCCACGCCCTCCTAGCCTGGCCCCACTCCCGCTACGGCCTACTTGCCTAGGCTGCGGCAGTTGCTGTCTTGATGTCGACCGGAGTGATCGGCGTCCCGTCCTGCGGGCTCTGCTGGGGCGTGACGCCGGCCTCCGCGACCTTGTCGATCAGCTTCAGGCTCGGCTCGTCGATGGTCCCGAACGCCGTGTACTGCGCGGTCAGCCCGGACGCATCGCCGTACACGATGAAGAACTGGCTGCCGTTCGTGTTCGCGCCGGAGTTCGCCATCGCGAGCATGCCGCGGCCGTACTTCAACGTCGGGTACACCTCGTCCGCGAAGCTGTACCCCGGCCCGCCGGAGCCGCTACCGGTCGGGTCGCCGCACTGCAGCACCTGCAGGCCCTCGCCGACGGTCAGCCGGTGGCACTTGGTGTTGTCGTAGTACTTCTGGCCGACCAGGCTGAGGAAGTTCTTCACCGCACAGGGCGCGAGCGAGCTGTCGAGGGTGAGCTGCAGGTCGCCGATCGACGTGTCCAGGCTGACCTTCGACGTACCTGACGCCTTCGTCTTGCCATCCGCCGGCAGGTTCACCTTCCGGGCGGCCGGCTCGGCGCTCTTCTTGTACGTGCAGTTCACCTCGGCCGCCAGCGGCTTCGGGCGCTTCGGCGCCGGGAACATCGCGGTCGGGATGCTGGCCGGCTTGTTCTCGGCCGCCACCGACGGAGTGGCCGCCGGCTTGCCGTCGCCGCCTCCGAAGACCACGAACGCCCCGACGACGACCACGACAACGGTCACCACCGACGCCACGGTGATCGCCAGGTTCCGCCGCTGCCGGAGCCGCTCGGCCTCGCGCTCAGCCTGGCGCTTCGCCTTGCGTGCGGCCAGCTGCTGCTCGTGGGTCTTCTTGGACATGCAGTAACCCTCCTCAACCGGATGCCTGGACGGAACTTACAGCTTCAACCTGAGAACTGTCTGTCAATCCTCCGGCCGCGCCCAAGTCCGCGAGCACGATCACCCGATCGTCCGCGAGGAGCGTCAGGGCCGCGTCGCGCACCGGGTTCAGTACGACGCCGTACCCCGGCGGCCGGTGGAACCCGCTCGCGACCCGGTAGCCGATCGCGGTCTCGCCCCGGCGGCGCGCGGCCTCGGCGAGGGTGGCGAAGTTCGCCGGGGTGCCGGGGACCAGGTAGTCGGCGGCCGGCTTCAGGTAGATCTCGGCGCCGTCGGGTCCGAGCAGCTCCGCGAACACGTCGGCCAGGTGCCGGTTCTCGCTCAGCTGGGTGAGCAGCAGGCTGATCAGCTTCTCGCTGACCACGAAGTCGTCGGCCTCGGTGACCTGCGCGATCTCCCGGTTCGCGTCGTCGTTGATCTCGCTGACGATCGAGTACGGCGCGTTCAGCCGCTGCTCGAGGTCGCGGATGTGCAGCAGGGTCAGCAGCGTACGGGCGTCGGCCTGCTGTTCGTCGAGGTCGTCCGCGGCCAGGATGATCACGTTCTGGTAGCTGCCGACGTCGAGAGCTTCCAGGGCGGCACGGTTCGTCGGGTCGCAGTACGTCGTACCGATCGTCAGGTTCGGGTACTGGCCGGGAGTGGGCTCGTCCGGGCCGGCGATCTGCACGTGCGAGCCGGGGGTGGCGAAGTCGTCGAGCAGGTCGAGGATCTTCGGGGCACGCTTGTTCCAGCCGATCATCAGGGTCCGCGCGATGGTCGCGGCCGGCTGCTCCGCGTCCGCGATCGCGTTCTCGACGATCTGCACCGGGACCGTCGAGCGCCGTACGAGCGCGTCGTCCTCCGCGAGCACGATCAGCTGGTCGGAGTCGCCGAGGACCGCGTCGGCGGCGGGATTGAGCGAGACGCGGCCGTCGCCGTACCGGATGCCGACCGCGACGCCGCGATCGAACGTGCGGCTGACGTCGCCGAACGTCTGCCCGGCGGCTTGTGGGTCCGTACGGATGTAGAACTCGTTGCCGCTGAACGCGAGCAGTTCGGTGCAGACCGCGGACAGTCCGGACTGCCGGTGCGCCTGCACGATCAGCCGTACGGCGAGATCGTCCGCGCCGATCAGCTGCGCCCGCGGACCACCCGCGAGCTGCGCCGCCGCGAGGTTGTCGGAATCGCGGAGTGCGGCGACCACATGCGGGCCGTCCGACCGGCGGGCACGGTCGCCGAGCGCGAGCAGGACCTTGATCACCTGGATGTCCGCGTCGTCGGTGGCCGGCGGAAGGACCATCACCGAGCGGGCCGCCGACAGGTTCACGAGATCGAGATCAGCCGGGCGGAGCGGGTTGCCGGTACGGCAGACGACCACGGTGCTGCCCAGGTCGCCGACGCGGGCGCGGAGCTCGTCCTCCATCTCCACCTTGTCCTTGTCGGCGAGGATCGCGACGCAGGTACGGCGTTGGCTCTGGTTCGCCTGTACGAGTTCGGAGACGACGGTGAAGACCTGCTCCGACCAGCCGAGTACGACGGTGTGCCCGCGCTCGACCACCCTCGAGCGACCCTTGCGTAGGTCCTCGATCTTCGCGTTCAGGCCTGTCGTCATCACGCCGATGAACGCGCTGACGACGAAGATCCCGCCGATCGTGATCAGCAGCATCAGGAACAGGAACAACGGGCTCCCGGTGTCCCCGCCGATCGTGCCCGCGTCGATGGCCCGCATCAACGTCATCCAGAACACTTCCGGCCAGCCACCGTGCTGTACGACGTCCTTCGGCACCAGCCAGATCACCAGCAGTGAAACCAGCAGCACCAGCACCGTCGAGGCAAACCCCAACCACCCGATCAACGCCGGCGTACCCCGCGACATCGTGCTGTCGAACCAGTACCGAGCCCGCTCCCGCCACATACCCCGCTCCTCACTCCCAACTCAACCAGCGCACTATGCCACGCCCAAGCCGAAACCGCCCCAGCCACCTGAGAAATGTCACCGCTCCGCGCCGGCTGTTCGTTGCCGCCTTCGGCGGGTGCGCGTGAGGTGGTGGGGAGCGGAGCTGCTGGCGCTGCCTCTCGCCCTCCGCTTGTGCCTCGCGGGTGTCGTTGCGAGGCACAAGCGGTGGGTGTTAGGCCCTTGGTTGGGCGGCGGCGCGGGGGAAGAGGCGGCCGGCTAGGTCTAGGCCGGTGATGGTGCCTTTTGGGGTTCGGGTGAAGTAGCCGCGTTGGCCGGTGAGGCCGCCTTCGGTGACTATGTATTCGTCGTGGGGGAGGAGGCCGATTTCGGCGGCGGGGTAGTCCGGGGGCATCTCTACGTCGGAGGCGGCGCGGAGTTCGGGTTTGATGCCTACGGCGAGGGTGATGCGGGTGCCGTCGGTGGCGATGTCGAGGTTCATGGCGTCGATCTCGTAGCGGCCGGCGGCCTCCTGTGCGCGAATCGCGTCGTACGGCAGGGGTTCGGGGTCGCGTTCGACCAGGCCGAGGTAGTGCTCGAGGGCCCAGCGGAGCACGGTCTGGTTGAAGGTGTAGCCGTCGGGGCCGGCGTTGGTCAGGGAGACGATCGCGAAGTTGCGCTCCGGTACGACGAGGAGGTCGGCGAACTGGCCGTTGCCGGAGCCGCCGGCGCCGATGGTCCGGACGCCGTCGACGGGGCGCAGGAACCAGCAGATGCCGATCCCGTCGCCGAACGAGCTCGCCCGCAGCTCGACGGTCTGCTCGCGCATCCCGTGCAGTACGCCGGCCGGCAGCAACCCGTCACCACCACCCAGGTGGAACCTTGCCCACCGCAACAAATCACCGACGCTGGTGACCACTCCGCCACCGGGATTGTTGCCGCGTTCGCCGGCCCGGTTCGCCTTCCACGGTACGGCGGGCTGCAGCGACCCGTCGTCCGCACGGTTGTGTCCGGCAACGAACTTCCGGACCATCACCTCGTCCACGTCGAACAGGGTGTTCCGAAGCTCCAGCGGCTCCAGCAGCAACGAGGCGATCGCCTTTTCGTACGGCTGTCCGGTGACGTTCTCGATGATCCGTCCGGCCAGGTTGTAGCCGGCCTGGCTGTACGACGCCCTGCTGCCGGGTGCCGCGATGATCGGCAAGGTCGCCATCTTCCGGACGAACGCGGCCAATGACAGGTCCCCGTCCTCGGTGTCGATGACGTTCCACTCCAGGCCAGCGGTGTGGTTCAGCAGGTTCAGTACGGTGATTCGCTCGGCCACGTCCTCGTCGAGCAACTTCAGCTCCGGAACGTAGCGCCGTACCGGGGCGTCGAGCTCGACCTTGCCCTGCTCGACGAGCCGCAGCAATGCGGTCGCGGTGAAGGTCTTCGACACCGACGCGATGTGGAACAGGGTGTCCCGGTCGACGGGCTGCGGGTTCAGCACGTTGGTCACGCCGTGGGTGACAACGGTCTCCTCGCCGTCCATCAGCACCCCGACGGCCACTCCCGGAATCCCGAACTGCTCCGCGGTCTTCGCGACGAACTCGGTCAGCATCTGCCTCACTCCTCCTGGACTTGAACTAAGTACAAGTAGACTCTAACCCGACTCCTGAACTAAGTTCAAGTCATGCCCAGAGACGTCCTCACGGTCGACCAGATCCTCACCGCGGCGATCGCGCTGCTCGACGAGGAAGGGCTCGACGGCCTGAACATGCGCGCCCTCGGCCAGCGGCTCGGCACCGCGCCGACCGCGATCTACTGGCACATCAAGACCAAGGACGAGCTCGTTCAGCGGGCCGGCGACGCGATCTGGGCGGAGATCACGCTCCCGGACCTCGACGCGACGGACTGGCGTACGGCGGCCACCGGCCTCGCCACCGGTCTCCGCGGGATGCTGCTGCGGCATCCCTGGTACGGGCAGGCGTTCGGCAGCCACCTGATGTCGGGCCGCGGCAAGTTCCGGTACGACGACCACACGCTCGAGCTGTACGAACGCGCCGGCTTCGCCCCGGCGGACGCCGATCGTGCGGCCGGTACGGTCCTCGTCTACGTACTCGGCAGCTGCCTGAGCGCGGCCGCGGAGGTGTCGCTGAACCGTCGGCTGAGCCGCGGCGGGCAGGACGCCGAGCGGACGATCAAGGAATTCGTCGGCCAGGCGGCGTCAGTGGCGGCGGAGTTCCCGCGGCTGCGGGCACGGCTGGACACGACAGCCGCGACGGAGTACGCCGCGGCGCCGGACGACACGTTCGAGTTCGGACTGCGAGCAATCCTGGACGGCTTCGAGGCCCGGCTCAGTCCTTGATCTCGCAGATGGTGGCGCCGGCCGAGACGGTCGCGCCGACCTCGGCGCTCAGGCCGGTGACCGTACCGGACTTGTGCGCGTTCAGCGGCTGCTCCATCTTCATCGCCTCGAGTACGACGATCAGGTCGCCCTCGGCAACGGTCGCGCCTTCCTCGACGGCGATCTTCACGATCGTGCCCTGCATCGGCGACGTCAGCGAGTCACCCGACGCCGCGGAGCTCTTCGCCCCACCGGCCCGCCGCGACGGCTTCTTCTTAGTACCGGCGGAGGCGGCCGGCGCGATCCCGCCCAGACCCGCGGGCAGGACGACCTCGAGCCGCTTGCCGCCGACCTCGACCGTCACCTTCTCCCGCTCGGCGTCCTCCGGGGTCTCGGCCGTCGGGCCGGCGTACGGCGTGAGCTGGTTGTCGTACTCGGTCTCGATCCACCGGGTGTGCACCTTGAACCCGTCCGTGCCGACGAAGGCCGGGTCGGACACCACCGAGGCGTGGAACGGGATCACCGTCGGCATGCCCTCGACGACGAACTCGCGCAGCGCCCGCCGCGACCGCTCCAGCGCCTGGGTCCGGTCGCGCCCGCTGACGATCAGCTTCGCGACCAGCGAGTCGTACGCGCCCGGCACGGTCTCGCCCTGGTCGTAGCCGCTGTCCAGCCGTACACCGGGACCCGACGGGACGTGCCAGCGCAGCAAGGTACCCGGTGCCGGGAGGAACCCGCGGCCGCCGTCCTCGGCGTTGATCCGGAACTCGATCGAATGCCCCGAGACCGGCGGATCGTCGTACCCCAAGGCCTCGCCGTTGGCGATCCGGAACATCTCCCGGACCAGGTCCAGGCCGGTGACCTCCTCCGACACCGGGTGCTCGACCTGGAGCCGGGTGTTCACCTCGAGGAACGAGATCAGCCCGTCCTGCCCGACCAGGAACTCGCAGGTGCCGGCGCCGACGTACCCCGCCTCGCGCAGGATCTTCTTTGACGAGCTGTAAAGGATCTCCAGCTGCTCGTCCGACAGGAACGGCGCCGGCGCCTCCTCGACCAGCTTCTGGTACCGGCGCTGCAGTGAGCAGTCCCGGGTCGACACGACCACAACGTTGCCGTGGGCATCGGCCAGGCACTGGGTCTCGACGTGCCGCGGCTGGTCCAGGTACCGCTCGACGAAGCACTCGCCGCGCCCGAAGGCACTCACCGCCTCGCGGGTCGCGGACTCGAACAGCTCCGGGATCTCCTCCATGGTCCGCGCGACCTTCATCCCGCGACCGCCACCGCCGTACGCCGCCTTGATCGCGATCGGCAGACCGTACTGCTCCGCGAACGCGACGACCTCGTCAGCGCCACCGACCGGGTCCGGGGTGCCAGGGACCTGCGGCGCGCCGACCTTCTCGGCGATGTGCCGGGCCTTGACCTTGTCGCCGAGCGAGTCGATCGCCGACGGCGGCGGGCCGATCCAGATCAGCCCCGCGTCGATCACCGCCTGTGCGAAGGAAGCGTTCTCGGCCAGGAACCCGTAGCCGGGATGGACGGCGTCCGCGCCGGAGCGGGCCGCAGCGTCCAGGATCTTCGCGATGTTCAGGTAGGAGTCGGCCGGTGTCGCGCCGTCCAGTGCGTAGGCCTCGTCGGCGAGCCGGACGAACAACGCGTCCCGGTCCTGGTCGGCGTACACGGCGACACTGCCGATTCCCGCGTCGGCGGCGGCCCGGACGACCCGGACGGCGATCTCGCCCCGGTTGGCGACCAGCACCTTGGTGATCTGCTTGCTGTCGGACACAGCTGGCTCCCTTCGGCTGGCCCGAGTCTAGGGTCAAGCGGCCGTTCCGGGTGCAGGGTGTTGCTCACACCACGCTGGACCGTTTCTCGAAAAACGTCTCCAGTACGACGACTGTCTGCGTACTGGTCACGCCGTCCACCTGGTGGAGCGCGCGCAGCGTCGCCTGCAGGTCCTCGGTGGTCGCCGTCCGGACCTTCACCAGCACCGACGCCGGTCCGGCGATGATGTGCGCCTCCTCGACCGCCGGGATCGCCCGCAGCGCCGTCAGCGTCGGTTCGTCGCCCATCCACGCGGCGGAGTCCAACAGTACGAACGCCAGCACGCCGAGCCCGACCGCACCCGGATCCACGTCGACCGTCGTCCGGCGGATCACCCCGGCGGCCTTCAGTTTCCGTACGCGCTCATGCGCCGACCCCGCCGACAGCCCAACCGCCTCCCCGAGTGCGGCGTACGACTGCCCGGCATCCTCCTGCAACGCGGTGAGCAGCCCGCGATCCACATCATCTATGGTCATTTGCGTCACAAACCAAATCTCATTCTGTTCAAGTGGTCAGTGGCAAGACTACATTCAGAATATGACTGTCACGATCAACGCCGCGCCGCCGCGGCTCCGAGCCGAGCTGGTGGTTCTCGACGAGCGTTTCAGGAGCGTCGCGGGCGACGACTACCTCGAATGCCTGTACGACGGCGGCCGCTGGCTCGAGGGACCGGCGTACTCGCCCGCCTGGCGCTGCCTGGTCTTCAGCGACATCCCGAACGACCGGATGCTCCGCTGGGACGAGCTGTCCGGCCAGGTCAGCGTGTTCCGGCAACCGTCGGGGTACGTCAACGGCAACACCATCGACCGGGCCGGCCGGCTGATCAGCTGCTCCCAGGGCGATCGCCGCGTCGTCCGGACCGAGTACGACGGCAGCCTCACCGACCTCGTCTCACACCTGGATGGTCGGCGGCTGAACAGCCCGAACGACGTGGTCGAACGCAGCGACGGGTCGATCTGGTTCACCGATCCGCCGTACGGCATCAGCTCGAACTACGAGGGGTACGCCGCCGAGCAGGAGCTGGACGGTTGCCACGTCTACCGGATCGACCCGGACGGCACGCTGACCGTGGTCGCGGACGACTTCCAGCGGCCGAACGGGCTCGCGTTCTCCAACGACGAGACCCAGCTGTACGTCGTCGACACGCCGCGGAAGCACATCCGGCGCTTCGACGTCGACGGCGACAAGCTGACCGGAGGCGAGGTGTTCGCGCCCTGTACGGCAGGCATGTTCGACGGCATCCGGCTGGACAGCGCCGGCCGGGTCTGGGCGGCGACGCACGAGGGCGTGCACTGCTTCGACCCGGACGGCGCTCTGATCGGCAAGCTGTTGCTTCCGGACGTTGTGTCCAACCTGACGTTCGGCGGCCCGAAGGGCAACCGGCTCTTCGTCACCGCGACCACGTCGGTGTGGTCCTGGCTGACGAACGTTCAGCGGTAGGACTTCGAGACGGCGTCCAGCAGCCGTTCGAGGGCGTCGTACGTCGGAGTGTCCGCGACATCGATGACGTCCTGCGCGACCGGGATGTCGTGCTGCTTCACGACGCTCGCGAACTGCGTCTCGTCGCCGGTCCGGAATCCGTGCCGGGCCGCGAGCCGCTGCAGCTCCGGGTCGGTGGAGAGCAGTTGGCCGAGCTTCTCGCCGTTCGCATCGAACGAGACCAGCGTGTGCTTGGACTGCACGGTCGGCGACGGGTACATCAGCACCATGCCGGGCTTGAGCTTGCGCTCCACCGCGGCCTCGACGAACTGCGCCTCGTAGATGTTGACCATCGGCGACTTGCCCATGCCCAGCGACAGATAGTCGTCGAACGGGCCCTCGCTCGAGTTGTCGGTGTACCCCTGGTTCACGAACAGCGGCGCGACCAGCGGCAGCACCTTCTTCTCGTCCGCCGCGCTCTGCACCACACTGTTGTGGTTGGCAACATAACTGACGATCGACAGGAACATCGCCGCCGAGTTCGAGGTACGCGGATCGGTGGTGGTGACCAGGATCCGCTTGTTCACCGGGTACGTCGTGTTGCCGTGGATGTTCGTCCAGCGCCAGTTCGCCTTCACGAGGTCGACGTACTTGCGGACGTCGAAGTACCAGATGCCGTTCACCTGCCGGGCGATCCCGGTGGCCGACAGCAGGTCGACGATCGGCTGGTACGTCGCGATCGCCATCGGCGACGAGAACACCGCGAACTTCTTGCCGGTCACCGCCGGGCGGCCGGGCGTCGGCTGCAGGATCCGCTCGGCGGCGGTGCTGCTGGACGGGAACGCGAAGTCGTACTTGCTCAGGTCGACGCTGGTCGCGATCTCCCGCGATCCGGCGGTGTCGACGTTCACCGCGAACCCGTGCTTGGCCAGCGCGGCCTTGACGTCCGGGTCCTCGAAGAACGCCCGCTTCTCCGACCCGATCACACCGCCGACGGTGATCAGGCCGGACTTCGCCTGCGCGTCGTCGCCGTTCCGTACGACGAGCACGGTCGCCACCGTCGCCAGTACGAGCACACCGGCGACAGCGGCCGGGAGCGCGATCGGAAACCGCCGCCGGAACCCGCCGAACCCGCTGCCCGGCGCGGGCGGACCGCTGCTCCCGCCGCCATCAGCTTCAGCGTCCGCGGCTGGTGCTGCCACGTCGGGCGCGTCGTCGCCGGCCTCCAGCGTGACGGCCGGCCCGGTCCACCTGGCCTTGCGTTCGTCCGGCACAGCCTGCTCGGCCGGGTCCGGCTTCGGGGTGAGCTGCTCGCGAGCGATGCGCTCGACGAGGATCGGTACATAGTCGCGGACCGGGTCGCCGGCGAAGGACTCGCGGGCGGTACGGATCGCGGTTTCGATGTCTTCGGGAGTATGGATGCCGTCGAAGGTGTCGGTGAGCCTGCTGATCAGGCCCTCGATCGCCTTCTCTTCACGAACGGTGTCAACCTTCAAGGGGATGTCTCCACACGACGGTCACTCGAGCGGCGCCGGACCTGAAGCCCCCGTGTGCGGCGCCACGCATATCCTTCCGTCCCAGAGGTCCAACCAGAGGAGACGTGATGACCGGAATTCTCGAGCCGTTGGCAGGGTCCGCTCCGGCGGTCTGGGAGAAGCTGGACGAGCGGTTCGCCGGCGTCCGCGGGGACAGCCGGCTCGAGCGGTTGTGGACCGGTGGCCGCTGGCTCGAGGGACCGGTGTACTCGCCGGCCGGCCGGTACCTGCTCTGGAGCGACATCCCGAACGACCGCATCCTGCGCTGGGACGAGACGTCGTACCAGGTCTCCGTCTTCCGGCACCCGGCCGGCAACACCAACGGGCACACGCGTGACACCCAGGGCCGGCTCGTCAGCTGCCAACACGGCAACCGCCGGGTCACGCGGACCGAGCACCACGGCGGTATCACCGTGCTCGCCCACGAGTACGACGGCAAGCGGCTGAACAGCCCGAACGACGTCGTCGTCAAGCGCGACGGATCGGTGTGGTTCACCGATCCGGCGTACGGCATCGACTCCGACTACGAGGGCTACCGGGGCGAGATCGAGACCGGCGGCTGCCATGTGTACCGCGTCTCGCCGGACGGCGTGCTGACCCGCGTCGCCGACGACTTCAACCGCCCGAACGGCCTGGCGTTCTCACCCGACGAGTCGTTGCTCTACATCACCGACTCCGAAGAGGGCACGATCCGGGTGTTCACCGTCGACGGCGACAAGCTCTCCGGCGGCGACCTGTTCGCCGAATGCGGCAACGGCATCTTCGACGGCATCCGCCTCGACACCCAGGGCCGGATCTGGGCCTCGGCCGCCGACGGCGTGCACATCTACCACCCCGACGGCACCCTCCTGGGCAAACTCCTCGTCCCCGAAACCGTCAGCAACCTCACCTGGGGCGGCCCCAAACGCAACCGCCTGTTCCTCACCGCGACCACCTCCGTCTACTCCCTCTTCACCACCGCCAACGGCACCCCGGAGGCGTACGGCCCGCGTGTCTGAGTTCGGATCCGTACTCCGGAAGTTCCGGCGTACTGCCGGCCTGTCGCAGGAACGGCTGGCGGAGGTGTCCGGGGTCAGCGTCGAAGCGATCAAGACCCTGGAGACCGGCCGCCGCCGGCACCCGCGGCCGCGGACCCTCGAGTTGTTGGGGGACGGCCTCGGGCTGACGGAGACCGAGCGCGCGGAGCTCGTCGCTGCCGGCAGCCGAACGCAAACCAACCAGTCCGTACCTGAGCAGCTGCCGGACGATCCACCTGACTTCTCCGGCCGGGACGAGCAGATCGCGGACCTCGAGAAGTTGTTCTCGGCCGGTGAGTCGAGGCAGGGCGTCGTGGTGGTTTCCGCCGTCGCCGGAATGGGCGGTGTCGGCAAGACCACGCTCGGCGTCCATGTCGCGCATCGGGTGGCCGGCCTGTTCCCGGACGGCCAGTTGTACCTGAACCTGCGTGGTTTCGGCCCCGGCGAACCGATGACCGCCGCGGAGGCGCTCGGCCGCCTGCTGAGCAGCCTGGGCGTGCAGGCCGGCTCCTCGAACGCCGACGAACTCGCAGCCCGGTACCGCTCGGCGCTGGCCGGCCGCCGGGTGTTCGTCTTCCTCGACAACGCGGCGCACGAGTCGCAGGTCCTCCCGTTGTTGCCTGGGGCATCGACCTGTGCGGTTCTGATCACCAGCCGCCGGATGCTGACCAATCTGCCGGGCGCGACGCGGCTCGCCCTGGACACGCTGCCCGATCCGGACGCCCGCGCGTTGCTGGCGCGGATCGCCGCCGACGGGCGGATCGAGGCGGACCCTGACAGCGCGCGGATGATCGTCCGGCTGTGCGGCGGCCTCCCGCTGGCGCTCCGGATCGCAGGCGCCCGGCTCGCCGCCCGGCCCTCGTGGAGCGTGGCGTCCTTCGCCGAGCGGCTGGCGACCAGCCGCCGGCGCCTGGACGAGCTGGCCCTCGACGTCCGGACGAGCATCGAGATGTCGTTGTCCTCGGCAACCGAGTTGGACGCGGTCGCGGCGTTCCGGCGCCTCGGCCTGTACGAGGGGGAGGAGCTGGACGTCCGGGTCGCCGCCCGGCTGCTCGAGCTCCCGGTCGCCGACACCGAGGACCGGCTGGAACAGCTCGTCGACCTGCATCTGCTGGAGTCACCCGCACCGCGGCGGTACCAGTTCCACGACCTGGTCCGCGCGTACGTCCAGGAACTCCCGGCCACCGAAGCAGAACGCGACGCGGCCAGAGACCGGGTGATGGCCCTGTACGTGGCGATGGCCTGGAGAGCCCGGACCCTGCGTGGGCTCGGCGACCCGATGTCACAGGAATGGTTCGACGAACGCTGGCTCACCGGAACCGAGGACCTCGGCTACGAGGACGTCATGAGTTGGCTGGACACCGAGGCAGCCGGGCTTCTCGCTGCTGCCCGCCGGCTGACGGCCGGACCGTACGCCGACCTGGCGACGATTGTCAGGCTGGCGGTCGGCATGGGGCCGTTCTGGACCGACCGCGTTCGGCACGCCGAGGGACTGCAGCTGTGGGAGCTGGCGCTGGCAGCGGTGCGGCGCGATCCGGGCTGCGCACCGGCTCAGGCGGAAGGCGGAATCAGACACAACGTGGCCCGGCACTACGCAGTCCTGTCGGACTTCGAGACGGCTGCCGTGCACATGGAGGTCGCAATCGAGGTGTCTGCGGCCGCCGGATACACGTGGCTGCACATGTACAGCCACGTCGGCCTCGCCGAGTTCCTGGCGCGCATGGAACGGCTGGACGAGAGCGCGGCACACGCGCAGGCCGGACTGGAGCTCGCACGCAGCAGGGCCGACGTACATGCCGAAGGGGAGGCGCGCTTCACCCTCGGGGTCATCGCCGGCCGACTCGGCCGGCCGGCCGAACAGGACCGCGAATTCGACCAGGCTGCGCAGCTCGTCCGCGCGGGTAAGCCTCGGTTCCTGCCCTGGCTGCGCGGATCCATCGGTGAGGCCTATCGCAATGACGACCGGCTCGAGAAGGCGCGCGACTGGTTACGGGCGGGCGTAGCCGACGGCAGGAGCTTCGGCAGCCAGTTCTCGGTGGCCGAACTGCTCCGGGACCTCGGCGGGGTCGAGGTCGAGCTGACCGAGTACGGATCGGCGAGGGCGCATCTCGAAGAGGCGCTGACGTTGATCGGCAACAACAGCGGCGAATTCGAGGCGCGGATCAGGCATTTGCTGGGTGACGCGCTGAGCGGGCTCGGGGAGGCCGAGCCCGCTCAGGAGCAGTGGCGGCTCGCGTTGGAGCTTTACCGCCGGTACGGCCTGCCGCAGGCCGAGGAGGTTCGCGGGTTGCTCACAGCTTCTTCAGTTGGTCGATCAGGGTGAAGACGGCGAGGAAGCCGAAGGCCAGGAACGAGAAGCCCAGGACTGCGGTACGCCAGGTGGTGATGCGGATGGCCTCCGGGAGGGCCCGGGAGTTCATCCACCACAGGAGGCCGGAGTAGACGAACATCATCGTGCCGGCGGTGCAGGCGGAGATGATCAGCAGTACCAGCGGCTGGGTGAGGCCGGCCAGTAGGACGACGATGCCGAAGGCAACCAGTCCCCAGACCAGCCAGAAGTACAGCTTGGACTCGGTGATCTTCGACGTCCGCAGGTAGCGGGCCTTGATCATGTCCGACGCCAGCCGGGACGTGTAGTCGACGATCCCCGCGGCCGCCGCGAACAGCGAGAACGCGCCGATCGCCCAGAACAGGTAGCCGAACCAGCCGCCGACCAGCGTCTGCAGCGTCGTACCCTCGATCTTCAGGAAGCCGATGTTGTTCTTCACGTCGTCGTTGCCGAAGAGCGTGGCGTGGGCGAGCATCGACGTGAACGCGATCGTCACCACGGTGATCGCCACGAAGGTCGCGGCCTGCTCGATGTTCGCGAACTTCCACCAGCGCCGCCAGCGGGCCAGGTTCTTCTCGTCGGGCGGGAACGTGTACCCGTTGGCGGTCGGGTCAGCCTCGGTCTCGCCGGTGACCGGGGACGTCAGCCGCGGTACGTGCACACCCATCCCGAAGCCCTTGTCGCGGATCCAGTTGCTCTGCACCAGGTTCTGCCCGCCGCCCGCTCCGGCGTACGCGATCGCGCCCATCACCAGCGCGAACCCGAGCTGCTCGGCCGGGAACTGCGGCCGCGTGACCGCGTCGCCGAGTGCGCTGTACGTCTTCCCGCGGATCGCGAACGCCAGCGCGAGGACGACGAGCAGCGCGACCGCTGCGATCTTCACCGCGATCAGCCGCTCCAGCATCACGTAGACGACCGGCGCGAAGGTCAGGATCGCGCCGATCACCAGCAGCATGACGATCGCGATCCAGCGCGGATCACCGGCGCCGAACAAGTACGTGAGCATGCTGGCGGAGCTGGTCGCCCAGCCGGGCCAGAGGTTGGCGAAGTACGTCATGATCGCGAAGAACAGGCCCCAGTGTTTCCCGTACCGGTTGAAGCCGGTCAACGCTGTCTCACCAGTGGCCAGCGTGTACCGCTCGATCTCCATGTTCAGGAACCACTGCACGACCACGCCGACGACGGCGCCCCAGAGGAACACCAGGCCGACCTGGCTGGAGATGTACGGCCAGAGGATGAACTCGCCGGACGCCAGCCCGACCCCGGCGCCGACCATGCCGGGACCGATGATCTTCCAGGTATTCGCGGGCGGATCGGGCAGGTCGCGAACCTGCGGTGCAGGCAGGTTCTTGGTCGGTAGTGCGAATCGTCCGTGGTCTGTCGGTGCGGTGTCCGTCATTCTAATAGGCTCCTCACCATATTGAATTGAACGACGTGTCGACCCCCTGGTTCCGGAGGGTAGTGGATACGGTCGACAGCGGCGACCCGAACAGGCGAGTGGCAGACTGTCGCGCATGGGTGGGGTGACGGTACTGACCGCGTCGTACGCCGGCGCCGCGAGCGCACCCGCGTACGCGCGCCTGGCCGGATTGGTTGCCGACCTCCCCGGCGAGGAGCTGGTACGCCGGGACGGCGGGGCGCTGGCCATCGCGTACGCGTCCGCCACTGGGGCCATCACCACCGCCGAAACTCTGCGCACGACGGCTGCCGGGGTCCCGGCGGGCGATCTCCTCCGCATCGCCCTCCACACAGCACCAACAGCTGACGCTGCTGCCCGCCACGCAGATCACCTGCTGGACGTCACCAATCCCGGCCAAACGTTGCTAACAGCAACAACCGCGGGGGAGGCGGAGGTTGCCGGGCGCGGCCGGGTAGGCCCTGGCGACGAGCCGGTCGACGGTCCCGTGCGGTTGGCTGATCTCGGGGTCCATCGTCTGCGGGATCTCGGTTCGCCGGAGCGGATCTTCGAGCTCACGTCCACCGGTGCGCCCTTGCGGTCGCTGGATCTGGTGCCCAACAACCTGCCGGTGATGTTCACCAGTTTTGTGGGGCGGGCGACGCAGGTCGCTGCATTGCGTACGCAACTGTCCGGCAGCCGGCTCGTCACACTCACCGGGCCGGGTGGTAGTGGCAAGACCCGGCTGGCGGCGCAGACCGCCGCCCAGCTGACCGAGCGGTGGACGGACGGCGTGTGGTGGGTCGACCTGTTCGCCGTCATCGACAGCTCGCAGCTTCCCGAGGCCGTCGCCGCCGCGATTGGTCTGCTCGTCGAACCAGGCGACCGCCTGCTCATCGGTCAGCTCCGCACCAAGCAAGCGCTGATCTGCCTCGACAACTGCGAGCAGATCATCGACGGCGTCGCCGAGTTCGTCGTCGCCCTGCACACCGGTTGCCCGGAGATCACCGTCCTGGCTACCAGCCGCGAGCCGTTGGACCTTCCGGGTGAGTCGATCTGGCGAGTTCCCGGACTGTCCCCCGACGAAGCCCGTGCCCTCTTCCTCGAACGCTCGGGCGCGGCGACAGATGCTGAGGATGCGGTTCGGTCGATCTGTTCTCGGTTGGACGGGATTCCGTTGGCGTTGGAGCTGGCGGCTGCCTGGGCTCGGGTGCTGACGCCGGCGCAGATCGAAGCGGGGTTGAGCGATCGGTTCGGGCTGTTGACGAAGAACGTTCGGGGGGTTGCCGCCCGGCAGCGGACGTTGGCCGCGTCGATCGACTGGAGTTACGACCTGCTGGACGAGGACGAGCGGCAGGTGTTCCGGCGGCTGGCGGTGTTCGCCGGCGGCTTCGCGCTCGACGCGGTGCAGGCGGTGACGGAGCAACCGGGCGTACTGGAAGTCCTGGCGCGGCTTGTCGACAAATCGCTTGTTGTTGCGGAGGGCGGGCGGTACCGGCTGCTCGAGACGGTCCGCGAGTACGCCGCAACCCGCGCGACCGAGGACGACGCCGTACAGGACCGTCACCTCGACCACTACCTCGAGGTAGCCGAGGCGGCCGAACCCCTGCTGGACAAGGATCGCGACGCCTGGCGTGCGCTGATCGAACCCGATCGCGAGAACTTCCGCGCCGCCCTCGAACACGGCCTGTCCGCGCCCGATCCGAACCGCGGCCGGCGCCTTGCCGCGGCGCTTCGCTGGCTGTGGAACCTGCAGGCGACCGGCCACGAGGGCATCGGCTACCTCCGCCGTGCGATCGACCGCGCCCCCGACGACAGGACGTTGCTCCAGGCCCGTTTGCTGTACGGGTACGCGACCGTCGCCGACACCGTCGACCCGTTCGGGTACGACGCGGCCGGCCGCGGTCTCGAACTCGCGACCGAACTAGGGGACGATCGGCTGAAGTCGCTGTTCCTCGCGCTCAAAGCGGTCGGCGAGTTCTTCACCGACTTCCAGAAGGCGTGGGACCTGACCGCGGAGGGCGTCCGTCTCGCCGACGGCATCGGCAACGAGCAGGCCCGGAACGCCAACGTCGCCCTGCAATGCGTACTCCTGTCACTCTGGGACCGCCACGACGACCTCCGCCCGCTGATCGACCGCGCCGCCGACGGCCTGATCTCCAGCGGTGAACGCGGGATCGCGTCGACCGTACTGACCACGTGGTCCGAAAGCCTCCTCTCCACCGGTGAGCCGCGGAGGGCCGTCGAGATCGCCGAACGCGCCCTCGCAGCGGCCGAGCCGCTCGCCGACTTCCACCGCGTCGGCTCCGCCCGCGCCCAGCTCGCCTCGGTGCTCGTACGAGTGGGCCGCACCGAGGATGCCCTCGCGTTGATGCGCCCGCTGCTGGAGCTCGCCGAGACCACCGGTTCCGTCGTACCGAATCTCGGCCAGGTGATGAGCGTGATCTCCTACTGGACGGGCGAGTATGACGCCGTCGTGGAGTGGCTCGCCCCGGCCGTCGCGCCGGACAGCCAGCTCGCGGAGACGTTCGTACCCGCGATGCTGCTGCCGACCGTCGCCGCCGCCAAACGTGCACTGGGCGAGGACGCGACCGAACTGCTGGAACGCGCCGCCGGCCTGGCGCGCCGCTACAACCTCCCGCGGATCCTCGCGGACGCGCTCGACCAGCTCGGCCGTACGGCGATCGCCGTACAACCGGACAAGGCCGCCGAGCTCCTGCACGAGGCACTGACGATCCGCGTCGAGCACGGTCTGCGTACCTACCTTATCGACAGCCTGGAATCCCTTGCCCTGCTGGCGATCCACACCAACCGCCCCGCCGACGCCGCCCGCCTGGCAGCCTCCGCCGCCCGCGCGCGCACCGAACTCGGCCTGGCGGCACCGGCCGACCACCCCGACCTGCCGGCCTCGGCCTCGGACGAGCCGCCGCTCCCGTTGGACGAGGCCGTCGCGTACGCCCGCCGTACCAGAGGAACCCGCGGCCGCCCGTCCTCCGGCTGGGCCAGCCTTACCCCGACCGAGGAGCAGGTGATCGCGCTGGCCGTGGAGGGCCTCAGCAACCCGGAGATCGGCGAACGCCTCTTCATGAGCCGAGGCACGGTGAAGACCCACCTCGCCCACGTCTACACGAAGCTGGGTGTCGCCAACCGCACGGAACTGGCTTCGCTCAAGAAGCTCTGATCGTCTCGACTGGTGTGGCGACCGCGAGCAGCTGTTCAAGAGGGCCTGCTGCAGGGTCCGGGCGTTCGGTGTCGTGATGTTGTCATCTACGGGGTCGCTGGTCGTTCGGCGGGAAGGACGGACTTCGGTGCTCGGGCATTGGGCGATCCTTGCTCGGAGTTCGGTGCGGTGGAGGGGTCTATCCGGTGTGTGCCTTCGGGGTCGACGTGGAAGGTGAAGCCGTGGGGTGTGGTCCATTCGAGGGTCTTGTGGTCGATGCGGTGGACTTTCCAGCCGGGGGCGTGGGTTTTGACTCGGTGGCCGAAGCGGCCGAGTGGGGCGAGGTTGGTGGTGCTGGTTTGTCCGGGTGGGCCGAGCGGGTCGTAGGGCTGGATGTGATCCAGGTCGATGGTGTTGGTGGTTTCGCGGGTGCCGTAGGGGAAGAGTTCGACGGGGTGGATGAGTTTGACGCGTTCGCGGATGCGGGTGGGGATTTCGTAGGCGTTGACGCTGATGGCGTCGTTGAGGTCGATGACGGGTTTGACGATGTAGGGGCCGTGGCCGAGGAGTTCGGCGAGTTGGGTGGCCAGGAGTGGGCCGATGTTTTCGGCGCGTACGACGCCGGTGCCGGTGGCCAGGGTGTGGTCGGTGAGGTGGACGACGACTTCGGTCTTGCCTGGACGGACCTGTCCGCTGGTCCGGCGCGCCGGCATCTCGGCGTTACCCGGACGCGAGCCAGCTGAGTTGCTCAAGCCTTCGGGGCCACTCGGATTACTCAGGTTGTTCGGGTGCGTGGGGTAGCTGGGGTTGGTGTAGGCGTCTTGCTTGATCTGGGCGAGGCGGGCGTTGAGGGCCAGGAGCGCGGCAGCGTCCATCGGCGAACCGTTGTCGGGTTCGCTGGGCGGGTGCGGGTCTTGTGTTCGTGTGTGCCGGTCGAACGGATCCGTTAGCGGGTCGGGGTCGTCGGGTCCGGTCGCCTCTAACCAGGGATCCTCGAGCGGGCCGGCCGGCTCCAACTCATCAGCTCTGTCGAACGCGCACGCCAGGTCGGCGCTGTCCGCGCTGTCCGCGGTGTCCGCGGTGTCCGCGGTGACGGGGATGACGGGGATGACGGGGCTGCCGGGGCTGCCGGGGCTGCCGGAGTTGTCGGGCTTGCCGGCGTCCTGGGCGCGCTGACTGGTACCGCCGCCCTCCGTGGATTGGAGCGCAGGCGTGGCGCCGGCGCCGGTGCCGCCGGTCGAGCTGGAACCAGCAACACTCCCGATCCCACACCCGGAGCCAGAGCCCTTGCTGGCGCCGGAGTCGGAGCCAGTGCCGGAGCGGGAGTCGGGAGCGGGTTCGGTGACGCCGGAGCCCGTGCTAGAGGCGGTGCCAGAGCGGGAGGCGGAGCTGGAGGCGGAGCTGGAGCCGGAGCTGGAGCCAGAGCTGGAGCCAGAGCTGGAGGTAGGGCCCGTGCTGGGGTGGTTGGGGCTCGGGTCGAGGTCATCGGGCTGGTAGGCGGGGGCGGCCTGGTCGGCCGGGCGGGTCTGTGCGCCCTGTGCGCCCTGTGCGCCTTCTGTGGTCTCTGCGGCTTGGTCTGCCTGAGTGGTCCGGGCGGCTCGGGCGGCCTGGGTGAGGAGTTCTTGGGTGAAGGCGGGGTCGGGGAGGATGTCGATGGCTTCGGCTCGGCGGTGTTGTAGTGGGCGGGTGTCGCCGAGGAGTTTGAGGGCTTCGGCGATTTCGGCGATGGCTGCGTCGTGTCGGTTGACGGCGGCGGCGGCAGCTTTCACGTAGATGGTTTTGTTGCCGTGTTTGTCGCCTCGGCCGACGTAGACGCCGCGGTCGTCGGCTGCCTCGGCGGTGTCTTTGCGGGCTTGTTCGGGGTCGGTGTGGATCTTGGCGGCTTGGATGATTTTGTCTAGCCGGTAGGGCGAGACGGTGTCCACCAAGTCGGCGACGCGGCGGTCGACGTAGTCGGCGCCTGCGTGGTCGAGTTTGAGGCAGGCGCGGACGATTTGGCGGGCTTTCCAGGGGGTGGCTTGGCCGGAGCGGACGTGGGACCAGGTGAGGGGGAATCGGTGGCGCAGGGAGAGGGCGTCGGCGAGCAGGTCGCGGCCGATGCCGGGAGACACTCCGATCACGGCCGCGAATTCGGCGACGGCGAATTCGGTGATCGGTGGGCAGCCGTCGCCGCCCAGGATCACGGCTCGTTCGCGGCCGTCGCTGCCACGACCGGCGGGGCGGGTCTGGCGGGTTGAGGGGTGGTGGCGGTCGGCGTAGAGGTGGGCGCATTCGAGGAGGTCGGCGTCGGCCCGGTTCGCTCGCTCGCGGCAGCCGGCGGCGCGCTCCAGCAGGTCGCGGGTGGAGAGTACATCCAGATCTTCCTCGAACATGTGTTCGATTCTATGTCATCGAGTAGCGGGTGGCCAACTCGGGTGCGTGCGCGGATCGTCTTGTCCACAAGGGGAAACATCACATACCGGTGTGGTGGAAAGCGGGTATACGCCCGTCGTGGCGGGTGGGGCTCGGTGAGTCGTGAGGAATGGTTGCCTGGAACAACCTTTATCCACGACTCGGCGTCCAGGGTTGGTCGGACGCCACGATTCGGCGGGTTGTCGCAGAGCGGATGGCAGGCTGGCGCGGGAAGCGGGAAGCGGGAAGCGGGAAGCGGCGGTGGGGATGCCGGGGACGCGGGAATGCTGCAGCGTCGGCGGTCGGGGACTGATGGAGGCCGGTGGGCTGGAGCGGGCGAGCCAGGGGGCGGGCTGGGCGATGGCGGGTTCGGGCGGGGTTGGGGCGCGGTCGCCATGTTGCTGGGGAGGCCGAAGGCGGGTGGTACGGAGTGGGGGGTGAGTTGCGCCGTGGGGGATTGTCAGGCGGCAGGTGAGGACGGGTGGGCGGTGGCGGCCGGGTCCGGCGCGCGGCTGTGCGGGAGGTAGGTGGCGGGGGGCCGTCGTACCCCATGTGCGGCCCCCGCACGTTCGTCGCGCGGGGCCTGGTGGGTATGTCGTAGGGGTTGGGGTTTGTGGAGGGGTTCGGGCTCAGCGGGCTTGCTGTTGTTTGGCCAGTTTGCTGGGCCACCAGACCTTCTTGCCGAGGTCGTGGGCCAGCGACGGGACCAGGAGTGAGCGGACGACTGTGGTGTCGAGCAGTACCCCGAACGCGACCATGAACGCGATCTGTACCAGGAACAGGATCGGCAGCACCGCCAGCGCCGAGAACGTCGCGGCGAGGACGACGCCGGCGGACGTGATCACACCGCCGGTGACCGCGAGGCCGACCAGGATGCCGGGTCTGGTCCCGTGTTCGCGCGACTCCTCGCGGACCCGCGTCATCAGGAAGATCGAGTAGTCGATGCCCAGGGCAACCAAGAACACGAACGCGTACAACGGGATGCCAGGATCCGCGCCCGGGAACTTGAAGACGTGGTTGAACATCAGCGCGCTGACACCGACGGTCGCGCCGAACGAGAGCACGTTGGCGATCACCAGCAGGACCGCGGCGACCACCGAACGCAGCAGCAGCATCAGCACGACGAAGATCACCGCGAGGATCGTCGGGATGATGACGCGAAGGTCCCGTTGCGCGGCGTCCAGGACGTCGAGGTTGATGGCGGTGTTGCCGCCGACCAGGATGTCCGGGCTGACCTTGTCCAGCTCGGTCCGCAGGTGCTTGACCACCTTCGTCGCGTCCGGCGAGTCGGCCCGGATCTTCAGGGTCGCCTGCACCAGCACCTTGCCGTCGACGACCTTCGGCGGTACGCCGGGAGCGACCGAGGCGGAGGCGGCGCCGACACCGTCGACCTTCAGTGCGGTCTGTACGACCTGGTCCGCCTGCGCCACCGGGGTGAGGATCTCCACCGGCGTACCGGCGCCGGCGTCGAAGTGCTTGCCGAGCTGCTCCTGGCCGGTGACCGACTCGACCTTGTTCAGGAACAGGTCCTCCTGCGACGTACCGGTGGCCTTGAACGTCGGCAGGAACGCCGCGCAGGCGAGCAGCGCCAGCGCGGTGATCGCCCACACCCGCCGCGCCCGCCGGCCGACCAGTCCGGACACGCGGCCCCAGAGCCGGCGCCCGCCGACCTGGTCGCGGGAGTGCACGTGGTCGACGCGCGGGATCGACGGCCAGAAGATCCGCCGCCCGAACGCGAGCAGGATCGCGGGCAGGAACGTCATCGCCGCGACGAACGCACCGGCGATGCCGAACGCACCGACCGGTCCGAGGCCCTTCGTACTACCGAGCTTCGACAGCAGCAGGCAGAGCAGGCCGAGGATGACGGTGGCCGCACTGGCCGCGATCGGCTCGATCGCCGCCCGCCACGCGACCCGCATGGCCTGGAACTTGCTGTCGTAGTCGTGCAGCTCCTCTTTGTAACGGGAGACGAGCAGCAGCGCGTAGTCCGTCGAGGCGCCGACGACGAGGATGAACAGGATGCCCTGACTCTGCCCGTTGAGCTGCAGCACACCATGCTTCGCCAGCGGGTAGACGACCAGCGCCGCGAGCGCGAGGCCGAACACCGCGGTCAGCAGTACGGCGATGGGCAGGATCGGGCTGCGGTACACGATCAGCAGGATCACGAACACGACCCCGAGCGCGACGCCGAGCAGGATGCCGTCGATCCCGCTGAACGCGACCACGAAGTCCGCGAACACGCCGCCCGGACCGGTGACGTACACCTGCAGGCCGCTCGGCGTGAGGTCCTGCTTGATCTCGGCCCGGAGCGCCTTCGCGACGGCGTACAGAACAGTCTCGCCCTGGCCGACGACCTCGTCCGCGCGGTCGCTGTCGGTCTGCACGGTGAGCAGCAGCGCCTTGTGGTCGCCCGACGGCACCGCGGTCCCGATCGGGGCGGTCAGGTAGTCGCCGAGCTTCTTGCCGTCGCCGAGGTCCAGCGCCGGGATCTTGGCCACGAATCCCTGCAGAGCGGTCTGGTCCGCAGCGGTGATCGGGGTGTCACGCTCGATCAGGACGAAGTACGGGAGCGCCTTGGCGTCGACGAACTTGGCGGTCTCGTTGGCGACCAGCGTGGATTCGGCCTTCTTCGGAAGGAAGTTGGCGTTGTCGTTCTGCTGGACCTCACTGAGCTTGCCGACCGCCGGACCGCCGATCGCGCCCAGCACGAGCCAGACGATCAGTACGGCGGCGATCCCCGCCCTCCACTTCCACCGGTTCACCCAGCGAACAGTACCGGGGATCTCTCAGTACCCGGCGAAGGGTGTGCGGGAGCCGTTTCGGCGGCGTAACAACAAGATGACTACGCGGAAACACCCCGGTCATAACGTCCAGGCCTAATCGATGAGGTCGGATGATCGGAGACTTGCGATGACGCTCGAGGCAGGACAAGCGACTGTCGCCAACCGCGAAGGCAGTGGCGCGGTCGGCACGGTCGAGGCCCCCCGACGCGGGCGCTGGATCGATGTCTGGGATCCCGAGGACGCCACGTTCTGGGCCGGGAAGGGTCGTGCGGTCGCGCGGCGCAACCTGTGGCCCTCGATCTTCGCCGAGTTCCTCGGCTTCTCGGTGTGGCAGCTCTGGAGCATCGTCGTGGTGTCGATGCCGAAGGCCGGCTTCACCTACAGCACGGACCAGCTGTTCTGGCTGGTCGCGCTGCCGAGCCTGGTCGGCGCCACGCTGCGGCTGCCGTACACGTTCGCCGTACCGCGGTTCGGCGGGCGGAACTGGACCACGTTCTCCGCGCTGCTGCTGCTGATCCCGACGGCCGGGCTGTCGTACTTCATGACGCAGCCGGACACCCCGTTCTGGCTGATGGCCCTGGTCGCGGCGACCGCGGGCGTCGGCGGCGGAAACTTCGCCAGCAGCATGACGAACATCTCCTTCTTCTACCCGGAGAAGGAAAAGGGGTTCGCGCTCGGCGTGAACGCGGCCGGCGGGAACCTCGGGGTCGCGGTCGTCCAGCTCGTGGTGCCGATCGTGATCGTCGCCGGTGCGGGGCTGACGCTGAACCGGTCCGGCCTGATGTGGCTGCCGCTGATCGTGCTGGCCGCGTTCTGGGCCTGGAAGGCGATGGCGAACCTCTCGGTCGCGAACTCGTCGTTCCGGACCTCGATCGCTGCCGCCAAGCGTCCGCACACGTGGGTGATCTCGTTCCTCTACATCGGTACGTTCGGGTCGTTCATCGGGTTCGGTGCGGCGTTCCCGCTGCTGATCAAGACCACGTTCGCGGGCGTCACCCCGGCGCACTACGCGTTCCTCGGTGCGCTCGTCGGGTCGGTCTCCCGGCCGTTCGGCGGCAAGCTGGCCGACCGGGTCGGCGGCGCCTGGGTCACCGTCTGCTCGTTCGTGGTGATGGGGCTCGGAATCATTTCCGCGATCTTCTCACTCAACGCGAAGAGCTTTCCGGCGTTCCTGGGCAGTTTCCTGGTCCTGTTCGTGGCCAGCGGAATCGCGAACGGATCGACGTACCGGATGATTCCGGCGGTCTTCCGGCTCACCACGCCGGACGACTCGGGTCGCGCCCGGCGTGAGGCGGCCGCCTGCATCGGCATCGCGTCCGCGGTCGGCGCGTACGGCGGCTTCCTGGTACCGCGGGGCTTCGCGATGTCGACGAGCCACTTCGGCTCGCTGGTCCCGGCGCTGTACGTGTTCTGCGGGTTCTACGTGGTGTGTCTCGCGGTCACGTACTTCTGCTACCTGCGCAAGGGTGGCCCGCTCAGCCGGGAGCACGTGTGACAGCTACACCGACGCATTGTCCGTACTGCGCTCTGCAGTGCGCCACCACGCTGCACCCGGTCGCGCGACCGGGTGCAGTGGAGGTGCAGCCACGGGACTTCCCCACCAACAGGGGTGGGTTGTGCCGCAAGGGCTGGACGGCTCCCGACGTTCTCACGGTGCCGGACCGGCTCACCGTGCCGCTCGTCCGCAACGCCGCGGGCGAACTGGAGGAGACGACGTGGGACGCCGCTTTGGACTTCGTCGCTTCGCGGATCAAGTCGTTGCAGGACGGGTACGGTCACGACGCGGTGGCGGTGTTCGGCGGCGGTGGCCTGACGAACGAGAAAGCGTATGCGTTGGGGAAGTTCGCGCGGGTCGCGCTGCGGACGGCGAACGTGGACTACAACGGGCGGTTCTGCATGTCGTCGGCGGCGGCCGCGACGAACCGCGCGTTCGGGATCGACCGCGGGCTGCCGTTCCCGCTGGCCGATCTAGGCGGTGCGGGCGCCGTACTGCTGGTCGGAAGCAACCTCGCGGAGACGATGCCACCGGCGGTGGCGCATCTGCAGGGCGCACGGGACGCGGGTGGACTTCTGGTCGTCGACCCGCGTCACTCCGCCACCGCAGGTCTCACGGATGACAACAACGGCATCCACCTACAGCCAACTCCTGGTACGGACCTGGCACTGCTCCTGGCCCTGACCCACGTCGTACTGCAGGAAGGCCTTGCCGACACGGCATTCCTGGGTGAACGGGTCGATGACCCTGACTTGCTGATTCGTTCGACTGCCTCCTGGTGGCCGGAGCGCGCGGAGCGGGTAACTGGTGTGCCCGCCGCGACGATCCGGCGGGCGGCGCGGGTACTCGCGGCGGCTGCTCCCGTACATGGTGGCGCCGGCGCGTACATCCTCACCGGACGCGGAGCGGAGCAGCACAGCAAGGGCACCGACACGGTGACGGCGTGTATCAACCTCGCGTTGGCGCTCGGGCTGCCCGGGCGGATGGGCAGTGGGTACGGGTGTATCACCGGGCAGGGCAACGGGCAGGGCGGCCGCGAGCACGGGCAGAAGGCGGATCAGCTGCCGGGCTATCGGAGCATCGAGGACCCTGCGGCGCGAGCTTTTGTGGCCGGCGTCTGGGGTGTGGATGCGGAGGAGTTGCCGCGGGCGGGGAAGAGTGCGGTCGAGCTGATCAACTCGCTCGGTACGGCGGACGGTCCGAAGGCGCTGTTCGTGCACGGGAGCAACCTGCTGGTGTCGGCGCCGAACCTTGCGTCGGTACGGGAGCGGTTGGCGGCGCTCGACCTGCTGGTGGTTGCGGATGTGGTGCCGTCCGAGACCGCGCTGCTCGCGGACGTGGTGTTTCCCGTGACGCAGTGGGCCGAGGAGGACGGGACGATGACGTCCCTCGAGGGCCGAGTACTGCGACGGCGGGCCGCGGTGGCGCCTCCGGGCGAGGTGCGGAGCGATCTTGCGGTGTTCGCGGGGATCGCCGAGCGGCTCGGCGTCCCGGGGTTCCCGACCGATCCGGCCGAGGTGTTCGAGGAGCTGCGCCGGGCGAGCGCGGGCGGGAAGGCCGACTACTCCGGGATCACGTGGGCGCGGCTGGACGCCGGCGAGGAGCTGTTCTGGCCGGTTCCGCACGAGGGGCATCCGGGGACGCCGCGGTTGTTCGCGGACGGGTTTCCGACCGCGGACGGGCGCGCGCACGTCGTACCGGTCGATCATCGGCCGGTGGCGGACGACCTCAACGGGGCGGCGCCGCTGTACCTGGTGACCGGCCGGTTGATGCAGCACTACCAGAGCGGGGCGCAGACGCGGCGGGTGCCGGAGCTGGCGGCGGCCGAGCCGGAGGTGTACGCGGAGGTGCATCCGCGGGTGGCGGCGCAGCTGGGGATCGGCGACGGGCGCCCGGTGCGGTTGCGGACCGCGCGCGGGTCGATGGTGCTGCCGGCCCGGATCACGCCGGACGTACGCCCGGACACCGTCTTCGTACCGTTCCACTTCGGTGGGGCGGAGGCAGTCAACGAGCTGACGAACGACGCGCTCGACCCGGTGTCGCGGATGCCCGAGTTCAAGGCGTGCGCGGTGCAGCTCACGGCGGCCGAACTGGGTGCGACGGGGGTGCCGGCATGAGAGTCGTGATCATCGGCGGCGGCATGGCCGGGCGGCGGTTGGCCGACCTGTTGCCGTCGTACGACGTGACGGTGCTCGGCGACGAACCGTCGTACAACCGGAGCCGGTTGACGGAGTACGTCGCCGGCCGCGCAGAGGTTGCTGTCGGCAACGAGCCGGTGGCGCGCGTGACCCGGGTGGACCGTGCGCGACGGGTCGTTGTGGACGCTGAGGGCCGGGAGTACCCGTACGACCATCTCGTGTTCGCGACCGGTGCCGCTCCGGTGGTGCCGGTCGGGGCCGAGGGTGGGTTGCTGCTCCGGTCCGTGGATGACGCGCATGCGGTGGTCGCGGCGGCGGGAGCTGCCCGGCGGGCCGTCGTACTCGGCGGCGGCGTGCTGGGCGTCGAGACGGCTTGCGCACTGCGCGAACGAGGTGTCGCCGTCACGCTCGTACATGACGGTGCGACGCTGCTGGACAAGACCGTTCGCGCGTCGGCCGGGCGCCGAGTGACCCGCGCGGTACGACGGCTCGGCGTCGACGTACTGCTCAACAGCACCTACGAACGCGTGGACGGCGATCTCGTCGTCCTCGCCTGTGGAGTACGGCCGCGGACCGAGCTCGCGACCGGGCTGACCGTGCGGACCGGCATCGTCGTCGATCGGACGTTCACGAGTGTGGACGACCAGCGGGTACATGCGATCGGGGATTGTGCGGAGCTCGACGGGCGGGTCGGCGGCACCGTCGAGTCGGCGTGGTTGCAGGCGGAGGCGCTCGCCCAGCATCTCACCGGACAGCCGGTCCAGGTGCCCGACTACGAGGTCGTACGGGTGACCGCGGGCGGCCTCGACGTACTCGTACTGGGGGACAAGGACGAAGCCGGCGAAGTTGTCCGGCTGGAGGACGACCAGCGGTACGTGCGTGCTGTTCTCCGGGACGGCGTGGTGCGTGCGGCGGTGGCGGTGGGAGCGCCGGAGGTCGCGGCCGAGCTGGTGCTGCTGGCGGACCGCGGGACGCCGGTGCTGGCGGACGGGTTGCTGGAGGCAACCGAAGACGGCCGGCAGCAGAAGAAAGTACCGACGGTGTGTCGGTGCAACGGAGTGACGCGGGTCGCGATCGAGGCGGCCTGGCGTGGTGGTGCCGACAGTGTCGACGGCATCGCCGCCACGACGCGGGCGACGACCGGGTGCGGGAGTTGCACCGGCGCCGTCGGCGAACTGCTCGACCGCTTCCGGCGCGGCGAGACCGAACCAGTCCCGAGCAGGAGGGCGACGATGGCAGAGCTGAACAAGGCCAAGCATGTGGTGGTGGTCGGCGGGGGAATGGTCGCCCACCGGCTGGTCGAAGCGCTCCGGCAGCGTGACACGAACATCGACTACCGGATCACCGTGTACGCCGAGGAGCCGCGGCTCCCGTACGACCGGGTGGCGCTCACGAGCTACTTCTCCGGCCGCGACCCGCAGGACCTGGCGCTCGGCGACCCGGACCTGTGGGACGACCCGGCGGTGAACCTCCGCAAGGGCGTGCGGATCACCGCGATCGACACCACCGCGAAGACCGTCACGACGTCCCGCGGCGAGCAGGTGACGTACGACGAACTCGTCCTGGCGACCGGTTCGTCGGCGTTCGTCCCGCCGGTCAAGAACAACGACGCCCAGGGCTGTTTCGTCTACCGGACGGTGGACGACGTGGCCGCGCTGCGCGTGTACGTGGAGCGGCTGAAGAGCGAGGGCCGCCAGGTCAGCGGTGTGGTCGTCGGCGGTGGCCTGCTCGGTCTGGAAGCAGCCGGTGCGCTCCAGGCGTTGGGTGCGGCGACGAAGGTGGTCGAGTTCGCGCCGCGGCTGATGCCGCTGCAGGTGGACGAGGGCGGCGGCGCCGCGTTGTCCCGGCTGATCGAGGGCCTCGACGTCGAGGTCCTGACGGAGACCGCCTGCCAGCGGGTGAAGCTGACCACCCAGGGCGCGGCGCGGGCGATGGCGGTTGCCGACGGCCCCGATCTGCCGGCCGACGTGGTGGTGTTCGCGACCGGCGTCCGTCCCCGCGACGAGCTCGGCCGCGCGGCCGGGCTGGAGATCGGGGAGCGCGGCGGCGTCGTCGTGGACGACGCCTGCCGGACCTCGGTGCCCGGCGTGTGGGCGATCGGTGAAGTTGCCTGTATCAACGGCCGGGTCTGGGGACTGGTTGCCCCCGGCTACACGATGGCGGAGATCGTTGCCGACCGCCTGCTGGGTGGCGAGGCGACGTTCCCCGGCGCGGACACGTCGACGAAGCTGAAGCTGCTCGGCGTCGACGTCGCGAGCTTCGGTGACGCGTTCGGTACGACCGAAGGCGCGCTGGACATCGTGTACGCCGACCCGGTGGCCGGGGTCTACAAGAAGCTCGTGCTGTCCGACGACGCCCGTACCCTGCTCGGCGGCATCCTGGTGGGCGACGCGTCGGCGTACTCCGGACTCCGCCCGATGGTCGGCCGTGAACTCGGCGCCGACCCGGCCGCGTTCCTGCTGCCCGAAGGCGCCGCGCCGGTCCAGCTCGAGCTACCGGACGACGCGCCGGTGTGCTCGTGCAACAACGTCTCCGCCGGCACGATCCGGTGCGCCGTACGCGACGAGGGCTGCACCGACATCAAGTCCGTGTGCGGACGTACCAAGGCCGGCACGAGCTGCGGTTCCTGCCTGCCGATCGTGAAGACGCTGATGAACACCGAGCTGACGAAGGCCGGTGTCGAGGTCAGCAAGGCGCTCTGCGAACACTTCGCGCTGTCCCGCGCCGAGCTGTTCGACGTGGTCCGGATCACCGAGCTGCGGACCTTCAGCGAGATCGTCGAACGGCACGGCACCGGCCGCGGCTGCGACATCTGCAAGCCGGTGGTCGCCTCGATCCTGGCCAGCATCGACCCGGCCGGGCACGTCCTGGACGGCGAGCGCGCGACGCTGCAGGACACCAACGACCACGTGATGGCGAACATGCAGAAGGACGGTACGTACTCCGTCGTACCGCGGATCCCCGGTGGTGAGATCACACCCGAGGGGCTGATCACGATCGGCGAGGTGGCGCGCGACTTCGGGCTGTACACGAAGATCACCGGCGGTCAGCGGGTCGACCTGTTCGGCGCCCGGATCGAGCAGCTGCCGGCGATCTGGAAGCGGCTCGTCGACGCCGGGTTCGAGTCGGGACACGCGTACGGCAAGGCGTTGCGGACCGTGAAGTCCTGCGTCGGCTCCACCTGGTGCCGGTACGGCGTCCAGGACTCGGTCGGGATGGCGATCGCGCTCGAGCTGCGGTATCGCGGGCTGCGGTCGCCGCACAAGCTCAAGCTCGGCGTCTCCGGTTGCGCGCGCGAGTGCGCCGAGGCGCGCGCCAAGGACGTCGGCGTGATCGCGACCGAGAAGGGCTGGAACCTGTACGTCGGTGGCAACGGCGGGATGACCCCGCGGCACGCCGAGCTGCTCGCGTCGGACCTGACCGACGATGAGCTGTTCCAGGCGATCGACCGGTTCCTGATGTACTACATCCGCACCGGCGACCGGTTGCAGCGTACGTCGGTGTGGCTGCGCGAGGTCGGCCTCGACCAGGTGCGGGACGTCGTACTCAACGACAGCCTCGGGATCGCCGCCGACCTGGACGCCGCGATGGCGCGGCACGTCGACACCTACGTCGACGAGTGGCGCGCGACGCTGAACGACCCCGACAAGCTGGCCCGGTTCGTGTCGTTCGTGAACGCCCCCGACCAGCCCGACGCCGACCTGCGGTACGTGGTCGAGCGCAACCAGCCGCGCCCGGCCACCCCGGCCGAACGCGGGCAGCTCGAGCCGGTACTGCTGGCCGGCCCCCGACTGGAGGTACGCCGATGACTATCGCGGCTGTTGGTTCGACGGTGGTGTGCGCTTTCGACGCGCTGTTGCCGGAGCGTGGCGTCGCCGCGCTGCTCGGCGACGCGCAGATCGCGTTGTTCCGTACCCACGACGACCAGGTGTTTGCCCTCGGCAACCAGGATCCGTTCAGCGGGGCGAACGTGATGTCGCGGGGTATCGTCGGCAGCCGCGGCGACGTACCGACGGTCGCGTCGCCGATGTTCAAGCAGGTCTTCGACCTGCGGACCGGAGTGTGCCTGGACGATCCGTCGGTGTCGCTGCCGGTCTACCCGGTGACGGTTCGCGACGGTCAGGTCGTGGTGGGTTCGGGTGACCACTAGGAACGGGCCGCTCAGCGGCTGCACGATCGCGGTCACCGCGCACCGGCGCGCGGACGACCTGGTCGCGTCGTTCGAACGGCGCGGCGCGAAGGTGCTGCACGCGCCGACGCTGCAGATCGTGCCGGTCGCCGATGACCACGCGCTGCTCGAGGCGACCCGGCGGGTGATCGCGAACCCGCCGGACGACGTGGTGGTGACGACGGCCGTCGGGTTCCGCGGGTGGGTCGAGGCGGCCGACACCGCGGGGCTTGCGGCGGAGCTGCTCGGGACGCTGGACCAGGCGCGGATCCTGGCCCGCGGTCCGAAGGCGCGCGGCGCGATCCGGGCGGCCGGGCTGGTCGAGCACTGGTCGGCGCGGTCCGAGACGACGGCCGAGGTCGTGGACTGGCTGCGGGAGCAGGGTGTCGGCGGCCGGAAGATCGTCGTACAGCTGCACGGGTTGTCGGACCCTGCTTTGCAGGAGGCGTTGCGGTCAGCGGGTGCTTCGGTGCGGGGGCTGGAGGTGTACCGGTGGGGGCCGGCGCCGGATCCGGTGGTGGTCGAGCGGATGATCTCGCAGGTGTGCGGCGGGACGGTCGATGCCGTCGTGCACACGTCGGCGCCGGGTGCGCAGGCGATGCTCGACGCGGCGGCGCTGAACGGCCAGTACGACGAGTTGGTGGCGGCGTTGCGGACCGGGCGGGTGCTGAACGCATGCGTCGGCCCGGTGACGGCAGGACCCTTTGTGGCGTTGGGGTTGGAGCCGTTGGTGCCCGACCGGTTCCGGCTGGGGGCGTTGATCCGGATCGTGACGGATCGGCTCACCGACGACAACGCGCGCTCGATCGAGACGACGTTCGGACAGCTGGTGATCCGCGGCGGCGCGGCGGTGCTCGACGGCGTCGTACTGCCGTTGGGCCCTGGTCCGCGGGCCGTCCTGGCTGCGTTGGTCGCGGCCGGTGGGGACGTGGTGTCGCGGCCGGAGCTGCTGGCGGTGCTGCCAGGTGCGGAGGACGTGCACGCGGTGGAGGTGACGGTGAACCGCCTGCGTACGGCGGTCGGACGGCCTGAGTTGGTGCGGACGGTCGTACGACGTGGTTATCGGTTGGCCGTCGAACCGGCGGGAGTTCCTACATGACCGACCTTGTCGCGGTGGCCCATGGAACGGCTGATCCTGCTGGGATCGCGGTCGTCCACGAGCTGGTCCGCCAGATGGCCCGGCAACGCCCGGACCTCCCGATCTCGCTGGGCTTCGTCGATGTCCTCACGCCTGCGCTGCCGTCCCTCGTGCGCCGCATCACCACCGACGTGGACGAGGCAGTTGTCGTACCGCTCCTGCTCAGCTCGGGCTACCACGTGTACGTCGACGTGGCCGCCGAAGCCCGCCGGTACCCAGGTCGCGTCCACGCCGCTGCAGCCCTCGGCCCCGACCCCGTACTGGTCGAAATCCTCGCCGACCGCCTCGGCGACCTGTCGCGCATCGACCAGGTAGTCCTGGCCGCGGCCGGCTCGTCCGACCCGCGCGCCCTCGCCGACTGCGAGACAACGGCCACGCTCCTCGCCCAGCGGGTCGACCGCCCGGTCCACATCGGCTACATCTCCGGCGCCGGCGATCGCCTCCCCGCCGTAGTCGCCCGTACCCCTGGCCGCCTCGCCATCGCGAAGTACCTGCTGGCCCCCGGCTTCTTCAACACCCTCGTCCACCGCCACGCCGGCCCCCACCTCGTCACGCCACCCCTGGCGCCCGACCCCCGCCTCGCCACCCTCGCCCTCCGCCGGTACGACGCCGCGCGGGCCGAGGCCGGTGCTTGCTTGTGGGACGGCGCGGGGAGCATCGTGGGGGTGTGAGCGGGAAGAAGTGGGATGAGCTGAGTCCGCGGAGCCGGCGGCTGGTGGTGGCTGGGGCTGTCGTCGAGAGCGTACTGAAGGCGATCGCGCTCGCGGACCTTGCCCGGCGTCCGGCGGATCAGGTCCGGGGGCCGAAACCCTTGTGGGCGGCGTTCCTGACGTTGTTCAACTCGGTCGGCGCGGGACCGGTCGTGTACTGGTTGTTCGGGCGGCGCAAGACCACCTAGCGGTTTTGTTGGGGGCACGATGCCTGAGGCTGAACGCACGGTCCGGATCAACCGTCGGGCCGCGGACGTGTTCACGTTCTTCGCGGACGGCGAGAACGCCCCGAAGTGGCGTCCCGCGGTGAAGGAGATCAGCCGGAGCGGCCCGATCGGCCTGGGTACGACGTACCGGCAGCGCATCGCGGGTCCTGGTGGCTGGGCGATCCCGTCCGACTACCGGGTGACGGCGTACGAACCCGACACCCACCTGGCCTTCGAGGTGACCGCAGGCCCGGTGCGCCCGGTCGGCGACTACCGGTTCGCCACGGTAGACGACGGCACCGAGGTCACCTTCAAACTCACCGCCGAACTGACCGGCCTGAAGAAACTGCTGATGAGCGGACCCGTGCAGCAGTCGATGCACGCCGAGGTCGCCGCCCTCGACCGCGCCAAGGAGATCCTGGAAAGCTGAGGCGTTGCTCAGCCCTTGCGGGTGCGGAGGGCTTGTAGGTCCGCGTGGCAGCGGGCTTCTACTTCGGCTAGGTCTTGGAGGGTTTGTTCGATGTCTTGGCGGCGTTGTTCGAGTTCCTGGCGGCGGGCGGTGATCTGGTCCAGGAGGTAGACGAGTTGGCCTTCCTCGCCGGGTTCGGCGTCGTACATGTCGACGATCTTGGCGATCTCGTCGAGGGAGAAGCCGAGGCGTTTGCCGCGCAGGACGAGGGCCAGGCGGATGCGGTCGCGGGGGTGGTAGACGCGGGTGGTGCCGCGGCGTTCGGGGGTGAGCAGGCCGCGGTCCTCGTAGAACCGGATCGTGCGGAGCGTGACGTCGTACTCGGCGGCCAGTTCGGCGATCGACCAGGTCTGCACCTGGGTGTTGTGCATGCTGCCTAGCGTGCTTTACGTTTACGTAAGCGTCAAGCACGAAGGAGTGCCGCATGTTCGAGTTGTCCGCGGAACATCAGGAGTTCCGTCGTAGCGTTCGCGACTTCGCCGAGGCGGAGATCGCGCCGCACGCGGCGGAGTGGGACCGCAAGCACTACTTCCCGGTGGAGGTCGTGCAGAAGATGGGGCGGCTCGGGCTGTTCGGGCTGACCGCGCCGGAGGAGTACGGCGGCGCCGGCGGCGACTTCACCAGCCTGTGCGTGGCGATCGAGGAGATCTCCCGGGTCGACCAGTCGATGGGGATCACGCTCGAGGCGGCGGTCGGGCTCGGGATCAACCCGATCCTGACGTTCGGTACCGACGAGCAGAAGGCCACCTGGCTGCCCGACCTGGTCGCGGGCACCAAGCTGGCCGGGTTCGGACTGACCGAGCCGGAGTCCGGGTCGGACGCCGGCGCCACCAAGACCCGCGCGGTACTGGACAACGGCGAGTGGGTGATCGACGGCTCGAAGCAGTTCATCACCAACTCCGGCTCGAGCATCACAAGCGTGGTCACCGTCACGGCCCGCACCGGTGAGCGCGCAGACGGCAAGCCGGAGATCTCCACGATCATCGTCCCGAGCGGTACGCCAGGATTCACCGCGGAGGCGGCGTACGACAAGCTCGGCTGGCACGCCTCCGACACGCATCCGCTGTCGTTCGTGAACTGCCGCGTCCCCGAGGGGAATCTGCTCGGGCAGCGCGGCAAGGGTTTCGGCCAGTTCCTCGCGACGCTCGACGACGGCCGGGTGGCGATCAGCGCGGTCGCACTCGGCTGTATCCGGGCCTGCCTGGAGATGTCGGTGCAGTACGCCGGCGAGCGGCAGACGTTCGGCGTACCGATCGGCCGTAAGCAGGGCGTCGCGTTCCAGATCGCCGACCTCAAGGTGATGGCCGACGCCGCCGAGCTGCTCGTGTACCGGGCCGCCGCGCTGAAGGATGCCGGGGCCTCGATGCAGGAGTTCAAGCAGGCCGCCGCGGTCGCCAAGCTGTACGCGACCGAGTCCGCGGTGACGGCGACCCGGATCGCGACCCAGGTGTTCGGCGGCTACGGCTTCATGGAGGAGTACCCGGTCACCCGGTTCTACCGCGACGCGAAGATCCTGGAGATCGGCGAGGGTACGTCGGAGGTGCAGCGCATGCTGATCGCGCGGAGCCTCGGGCTCCCGGTGGAATGATGGCCGCATGACCCACGATCACTGGACCGAGGTCAAGGTCGCTCGCGAGGCAACCCTGGCGCCGCCTGAGAAGGCTGCGGCGAAACTGAAGAACCAGAACAAGCTGTACGTCCGCGACCGGATCGCGCTGCTCGTCGACGAGGGCAGCTTCGTCGAGGACGCGCAGCTCGCGAACGCGCTGAACCCCGGCCTGCCCGCGGACGGCGTGGTCACCGGCCGCGCGCTCGTCGACGGCCGGCCCGCGCTGCTGGTCGCCAACGACCCGACCGTGAAGGCCGGCTCCTGGGGCGCCCGTACGGTCGAGAAGATCGTCCGCGTCACCGAGGTCGCGATCCGCGACGAGCTGCCGATCTTCTGGCTGATCGACTCCGCCGGCGCCCGGATCACCGACCAGGTCGAGCTGTTCCCGGGCCGCCGCGGCGCCGGGCGGATCTTCCACAACCAGGTCGCGCTGTCCGGCAAGGTCCCGCAGATCTGCTGCCTGTTCGGCCCGTCGGCCGCCGGTGGCGCGTACATCCCGGCGTTCTGCGACATCGTGATCATGGTCGACGGCAACGCGTCGATGTACCTGGGTTCGCCCCGGATGGCCGAGATGGTGGTCGGCGAGAAGGTGACGCTGGAGGAGATGGGCGGCGCCCGGATGCACACCAGCGTCTCCGGTTGCGGCGACCTGCTCGCGTCCGACGACACCGAGGCAATCGAGCTCGCCAAGCAGTACTTCTCCTACCTGCCCGGTTCGTGGCGTTCGCGGCCCCCGTCGTACGACGCCTCGGAAGCGGGCCGCGACTTCACCCGGGACCTGGTACCGGCCGAGGAGAGCATCGGGTTCGACATCCACGACGTGATCGACGCGGTCGTGGACGCGGACACGTTCTTCGAGATCAAGCCGTCGTACGCGCCCGAGCTCGTGACCGGGTTCGGGTTGCTGGCCGGCCAGGTGGTGGGGATCGTCGCGAACCAGCCGGCGGTCAAGGGCGGCGTACTGTTCGTCGACTCCGCGGACAAGGCGGCCCGGTTCATCTGGCTGTGCGACGCGTTCAACGTGCCGCTCGTGTACCTGTGCGACGTACCGGGGTTCATGATCGGCAGCGAGGTGGAGCGGGCCGGGATCATCCGGCACGGCGCGAAGATGATCACCGCGGTGTCCGAGGCGACCGTACCGACGGTGTCGGTAATCGTCCGGAAGGCGTACGGCGCGGGGCTCTACGCGATGTGCGGCCCGGGGTTCTCGCCGGACGCGTGCATCGCGCTGCCGACGGCGAAGATCGCGGTGATGGGTCCGGAGGCGGCGATCAACGCCGTGTACTACAACAAGATCCAGGAGATCACCGACGAGACCGAACGGGTCGAGTACGTCTCCAAGCTCCGCGAGGAGTACGAGACCGACATCGACATCCTCCGCCTGGCCGCCGACCTGGTCATCGACGCCATCGTCGAACCCGAGAACCTCCGCACCGACCTGATCGCCCGTCTCGCCGCCGCCCAGTCCAAGGACCGGACCTTCTCCCACCGCCGCCACGGGGTCCCGCCGGTGTAGGTAGGGTCCGGGCCATGAGTGCCAACGATTTCGCGCTGAAGGTTCGGGGTCGGGAGAAGCTGGTCGGGTACTGGATCACGCTGGATTCGCCGGCGGCGGCAGAGCGGATCGGGCGGCTCGGGTACGACTACGTGGTGCTGGACGGGCAGCACGGGTTGATCGGGTACCAGGGGTTGATGACCGGGTTGCTCGCGATCGACGCGGGCGCGGCGGTCGGGCCGCGGGCGTCGGTGGGGCTGGTACGGGTCGAGGCCAATGATCCGACGGCGATCGGGCGGGCGCTGGATGCGGGCGCGACCGGCGTGATCGTGCCGTTGGTCGACAGTGCGGTCGACGTGGCGCGTGCGGTGCGGGCGGCGAAGTATCCGCCGGCCGGGGCGCGGTCGTACGGGCCGATGCGGGCCTCGTTGCGGATCGGCCCGGTGCCCGCGGACAGCAACGACGCAACCGTCGTCCTCGCGATGATCGAGACGCTGCCCGGCCTTCAGAACGTTGCCGAGATCTGCGCGACGCCCGGTCTGGACGGCGTGTACGTCGGGCCGTCGGACCTCAGCCTCGCGCTCGGTGCGCGGTTCCCGGGCGACCCCGAGGTGGACGGACCGTTCGAGGAGGCGATCGAGCTGATCGCGCGGACCGCCCGCGAGGCGGGGATCGCGGCCGGGATCCACACCTTCGACGGCGAGTCCGCGAAGCTCCGGCTCGACCAGGGCTACACGTTCGCCACGGTCTCGTCGGACCTCAGCCACCTCGAGGCGATCGCGGCGGCCCACCTGGAGACAGCTCGGTCGTAGCACCCGGACCTCCACGCCATCACAATCCACCGCACGCCGGGCGGTTCCCGCTCACGGCGGCGGCGAAGCCGCAATTGCGATGGCGTGGCGGTCCGCCACCACTCATCAACCAGCTGTCGCCGGCGCGGTTCACGCTCCGCCGGTCGCGGCGATCGGCCGCCTGCGCAGGTTGATGAGTGGTGCAGGTCCGGAACACCTCGGCGCCTTCTCGGGTTAGGTTCGGAGGAAGCAGATCGAGGAGGCCGGGATGAAGGCACCCGAGCGCGGCGCGTTGCCGCTGGGGTTGGCGGCGACGCTGGGACGGGCCTACGGGCGGCTGACCGAAACGGTGCAGGGGCTGAGCGACGCGGACTTCCGGCGCGAGACCCGCTGCCCCGGCATGCCGGTCGGTCCGCTGCTCGTGCATCTGCTGTACGACGCGGAGCGCGCGCTGATCGCGTTCGCCAGCCCGGCCGTGGTCGCGCCGGACCGGGACTTCGTCACGTACTGGAAGGACGTCCCGCCGCAGGGCGACACCAGCTTCGTGACCACCGTCGCGTCGGCGTACCGGAAACCGGCGCAGCTCGTGCAGCACTGGCGCGAGGTGTCCGGGGCCGCCGTCCGTGCGGCCGCGGCCGGGCTGGCGACGAAGGGCCACCGGGTCGAGACCCAGGGCCACGTCCTGAGCGCCAAGGACTTCGTCGCCACTTTGGTGCTCGAGGCAACGGTTCATCACCTGGACCTGATCGTCGGACTGCCCGGCGCACCGGAGCCGGATCCGGAGGCGCTGCAGGTCACCGCCCGTACGCTCGACGGCCTGTTCGGCCCCGAGGCGTGGGACGTGATCGCCTGGGACACCACGACGTACGTCCTGAAGGCGACCGGTCGGCTCCCGCTCGACGAGGCCGACCACGACATGCTCGGCCCGTACGCGAGCCGCCTGCCCTTGCTGGCCTAAGACACGCCTTAGAACACCCCGGCGAACGGGTCGTCCAGATCGCTCCAGTCGAGGCTGGCGAGCTCGGACTCCGTCAGCAGGCAGGCGTCCAGGATCGCCTGCAGGCGGGCCGGGTCGAGGCCCATGCCGGTCGCGACCACGGTGCACTCCGCGAGGTGCTCGGTCTCGGACCACTCGCCGAGCATGCCGAGGGAGGCGCTGTAGCCGGCCGACTCCCAGCGGACCCGTTGCGTCGGGCGGTTCGCCAGCCAGACGACACCGCGGCTGCGGACGACCCCGTTGACGATGTCCTCTAGTGCATCGTTCAGCCGGGCGGGGTGTAGGGGTCGCGTCGACGTCCACAGCACCGTCGTCACGCCGTCGTCGCTCGGCTGAACCCGGTCGGACGTCGCGAGCTCACCCGCCCACGCCTCGGCCGCGTCGAAGTCGAACCGCCCGGTCCGCGCCACCGGCCCGTCCGGTACGCCGGACAGACCAGCCGGCACCACTGAGGTCCGCGGGTTCAGATGCTCCAGCAGGTGCCCGAGCCGGACGGCCGCCGTACTCCGATGCGCATTGGCCAGCACACACACGTCCGCGTACTCGATCTGGCGTGCCGTCAGCTCCGCGACATTGCGCCGATCCGGTAACCCCAGCGCGAGACCGCGCTCCGCGAGCAGCTCGTCGCCGGACAGTTGCTCCACCAGCAGTACGGCGTCTACGACGCAGGTGACCGTGTCGACGACGATCTCCGGCAAAGCCGACACCAGCGTGCTAACCAGGGGCCTTGCCTCCATCGCCGCTGGCGCGGCCAGTACGACGTGATTCCAGTGACGGCGAGCGACGAGGGCCTCCAGCAACGGCACGAGCGACTCGATCAACTGGCATCCGCCGCAGTCCTCGCCGACGGTGAACTCACCCGCGTCGATCGGACCGGACCGGTCCTGCACCCGCCAGGTCAGCACGCCGCGCTCGGGCAGCTCGTCCTGGTCCACGACGACGACCACGGTGGTTGCATCGGTCATCGCTTCCAGCACGGGCGCCCGCAGGGTCGTGGAAAGCC
This sequence comes from Kribbella sp. NPDC031520, assembly GCF_055580825.1. Classification (NCBI taxonomy): domain Bacteria; kingdom Bacillati; phylum Actinomycetota; class Actinomycetes; order Propionibacteriales; family Kribbellaceae; genus Kribbella; species Kribbella sp. NPDC031520. The sequence goes on along the minus strand of NZ_JBVIKS010000003.1, from coordinate 431,350 downwards.
CCACCAGCAAGGACAACGGAGTTTTCGCCTGGGCGGTCATGCCGTCATTATATGAAAACGGTTTTCATCAGTCTACCCGTACGGCGTGTCCGAAAATCCCGGTCGCGGGCCCCGATCTTCTGGTAGGCAAGGGACATGGCGATCGAGATCGGGAAGTACGCGGGCGGGTGGGAAGAGCTCCTCGAGCTCCTGGATGTGGCGTTCTCCGCGCCGTGGACCGACGAGCAGTACGAGTCCGAGCGGAGGATCTGGGAAGCCGAACGCAGCATCGTCGCGAGCGAGGACGGTCAACTCGTCGGGCACACCGGCACGTTCTCGCAGCGGATGTCGGTACCGGGCGGGCAACTGCCGGTCGCGGGCGTGACGATGGTCGGGGTCCGGCCGACGCACCGGCGGCGCGGGATCCTGCGCGACCTGATGCGTGCGCAGCTGACCGACGTCCACGCGGCGGGGGAGCCGCTGGCGGCGCTGACCGCGAGCGAGCCGGTGATCTACCCGCGGTTCGGGTACGGGCTGGCGGCCGATCACCAGGAGGTCGTCGTACCGAAGGCGTCCCGGGGGCTGCGTCCGGTGGACGGCATCGACGACGTGCGGATCCGGTATGTCGACGTCCGCGAGAGCCTGCCGCGCTGCGCGGAGCTGCGGAACCGGCTCGCGCTGGAACGCCCGGGGATGTTCCAGCACGACGAGCGCTGGCAGGAGTACACGATCAGCGCGACCGTCGTGAGTGACCTCGCGAGCGCGTCCAAGCTCCGCTGCGTCGTCGCCGAGCGGGACGGTGAACTCGTCGGCTTCGCCTACTACCGGACCAAGCGGGCCGAGAAGGGGTACGTCGACGTACAGCGCGTGCACGCCGTCGACATCGCGGCGCATGCGGCGCTCTGGCGGTACCTGCTCGAACCGGATCTGCTCAGCCAGACGCACTGCGAGCTGCTCGCGTCCGACGACCCGCTGCTGGACCTGCTGCTCGACCCGCGGGCGCCGGGCGCGATCACGCGGGACGGCCTGTGGTTGCGGCCGGTCGACGTCGCCCGCGCGCTCGCCGGGCGGACGTACGCGCGGGACGTCGACGTGGTGCTCGAGATCGTCGACGACTTCCTGCCGTGGAACGCGGGCCGGTGGCACCTGTCCGGCGGTACGGACGGCGCCGCGTGCGAGTCGACCTCGCGCGCCGCCGACCTCACGCTCGACGTCCGCGATCTGGGCGCCGTCTACCTCGGCCGCCCTTCGCTGGCGAGGCTCGGTCGCGCCGGTCTGGTCGCTGAGCACACCGCAGACTCCCTGGACGCAGCTTCGGAAGCGTTTTCCACATCCCGGCTTCCGTTCCTCGACACAGGCTTCTGACGGGGTAACCTGCCCAGATGCAGACGCAGCGTAGGGGTGCGCTCGCGGCGGCCGTCGTCCTGTTCGTGGGGCTCGTGGTGGCGGGCTTCGTCGTCCTCGCGTCCGCGAGCGGACCGGTGCGGCCGGTGAGCGACAGCACGCTGCGCGCGGAGCCCCGGACGCTGCCGCCGAAGGTTGTCACCCAGACGCCGCCGACGCCGCAGGGCACGCCGACGCCGCGGATCCTGCCGCAGCACGACACCCCGGGCTGGCTGCTGGCGCTGTGGCAGACCCTGATCTACCTGATCGTCGCGGCGATCGTCGTGCTCATCGCGCTGGTGATCTTCCGGATCGTCCGCCGGGTCCGGCTGCCGAAACGCGAGCCCGACGACACCGACTGGGAACGCGTGAAGGCCGAGCGGCTGGCCGAGGCCGTCGACACCGGTCTCGCGCAGATCGAGACCGGTACGGCAACCGACGCGGTCGTGGCGTGCTGGGTCGCGCTGGAGGAGGCGGCCGCGTCGGCGGGCGTACCGCGGGACCCGTCCGAGACGCCGGCCGAGTTCACCGTCCGGGTGCTCGGCGTCGGTGGGATCTCGGAGCCGGAACTGATCCGGCTCGGCGAGCTGTACCGGGAGGCGCGGTACTCCACCCACGGCTCGACCGAACAGGCCCGGACCGTGGCCCGTACGGCGCTGCTCCGGCTGCGCGAGGAGCTTTCGGTAGCTGCCGCGGAGGTGCGCGAATGACGTACCGATGGTCTGCCCTCGAGGAGAAGGGGCCGCCGCCGGAGAAGCAGAAGCGGCGGATGCCGAACAAGCTGCTGCTGCAGCACCTCGGCCTGTCCGTGCTCGCGAGCCTCGTACTGGTGGCGATCTTCGGCGCGGCCGGGATGGCGCCGCGACCGCTGTGGTTCGTGGTGACGGCGCTTGCCGTCGGTCTCATCTCGCTCGCGATCCGGCTGATGCTGCCGCAGGTCCTGGAGACGAGCTGGCCGGGCCGGCACGACGACCGAACGGCCGGGAACCGTACCCAGAACAGCGACACCCGGACCCAGTTCCTCGCCACCTGGCTGCAGGAGTCGAGCCGCGAACGGCGCGCGGGTGAAGGATCACAGACCTTCGTGCGCCGGATCCGGCCGCTGCTGCTGGAGCTGGCCACCGACCGCCTGGTGCACCAGCACGGCGTCGACCCCACGCGTGAGCCGGACCGGGCCCGCGCCATCGTCGGCGACCGGCACTGGGCGCTGATCAGCGGTGACGACAGACGCACCGCGTCGCTCGGCGAGATCGAGGACGCGATCCACACCATCGAGAACCTGTGAGGGACAGTGACTGAGGAGCTGACGCTGGGGGAGGTCTCCGAGCTGAGCCGGCAGGTGCTGGAGCGGGTCGGCCAGGCCATCGTCGGGAAGAGCGAGGCGCTCGAGCTCGTGTTCGCGGGCATCCTGGCCGGCGGGCACGTACTGCTGGAGGACTACCCAGGTCTGGCGAAGACGCTGGCCGCGCGGTCGTTCGCGCAGGCGCTCGGACTGGAGTTCCGGCGGGTCCAGTTCACTCCGGACCTGTTGCCGTCGGACGTCACCGGCGCGTTCGTGTACGACCAGAAGGAGTCTGAGTTCGTCTTCCGGCCGGGCCCGATCTTCACCGGGCTGCTGCTCGCGGACGAGATCAACCGGACGCCACCGAAGACGCAGGCCGCGCTGCTGGAGTCGATGCAGGAACACCAGGTGACGGTCGAGGGGCAGACGTTCCCGCTGCCGGTGCCGTTCCACGTACTGGCGACCGCCAACCCGGTGGAGTACGAGGGTACGTATCCGTTGCCGGAGGCACAGCTCGACCGGTTCATGCTGCGGATCGGGTTCGGGTACCCGAGTCCGGCCGAGGAGTGGGAGGTACTGCGTCGCCGGATGAGCCGCCGTACCGAGGACCAGTCGGTCGAGGCGGTCACCGATGCCGCCGGTCTGCTCGCGGCGCAGCGTACGGTCGAGACGGTGACGGTGGACGACAGCGTCGGTCAGTACTGCGTGGACCTCGCGACGGCGACCCGTCGGGACTCGCAGGTCCTGGTGGGCGCGTCGCCTCGCGGGTCGTTGGCGTTGTTGCTGACGTCCCGGGCGTACGCGGTCATCCAGGGGCGCGACTACGTCGTACCGGAAGACGTGAAGGCGGTCGCCGTCGCGGCGCTCGCGCACCGGATCACCGTACGGCCCGAGCTGTGGCTGCACGAGGTGACCGGGGCGACTGTGGTTCGTACTGTCCTTGGGTCGGTCCCGGCGCCGCCCACGGTCGCGGTCGTCAAATGACTTGGAGACCCACCCACGCGCAGATCCGGGTGGTTGTCGTCGCCGCGGTGCTGCTCGGTGCCGCCGTACTGCTGCGGCGTCCGGACGCGGCTGTGTTCGGGTTGCCGCTGCTGTTCCTCGCGGGCTGGGGGCGGTACTTCCGGCCGCACGAGCGGCCCGACGTACGGACCGAGCTGGACGCGGACGTGCTGTTCGAGGGGCAGGGTACGACGTACCGCCTGCGCGTGGCTCCTTCGAACACCGGATCCGTCGACCCGGACATCGACCTGATCGTCGCGGCGCTCCCGCGAACCGCGTGGTTCCAGTACGACCCGCCGCAGGCCGCGATCGCCGAACCGGTCGCGCACGGCGAGGTGACGCTCGAGGTCGGCGTCCGGTCCAAGCGCTGGGGACTGCGTTCGTTGGAGCGGCCAACGGTGACGGCGACGTCGGCGGTCGGGGCGTACCGGGTCCAGGTGACGTCGGCCGGGACTTTGGCAGTGACCACGCTGCCGTTGCGGGAGGGGTTCGAGGCGGTGGACGCCGTACCGCGTCCGGCCGGGCTGGTGGGGTTGCACCGGTCCCGGCGGCCGGGGGAGGGTACGGAGCTGGCCGGCGTACGGCCGTTCCGTACCGGCGACCGGTTGCGGCGGATCAACTGGGCGGTGTCGGCGCGGACGCAGGAACTGCACGTGACGTCGACCTGGTCGGACCGCGACACCGAGGTCGTGATCATGGTCGACACCGGCGGCGAGATCGGCATCAGCGAAGGGATCGACGGGCGGTCCTCGAGCCTGGACACTGCCGTACGCGCGGCCGCCGCGATCGCCGAACACTACCTGCGCAACGGCGACCGGGTCCGGTTGATCGACACCGGCAGCCTGTTCCGCGGCGTGCGTTCCGGGAGCGGGCGCGGGCATCTGCGCCGGATCCTCGACACGCTCGTTCACGCGGATCGTCGGGGACGCCAACAAGACGAACAGCAGCTGGCCCGGCGGCACCGGGTCCGTTCGGACAGCCTCGTGCTGGTCCTCAGCCCGCTACTGCGCCAGACGATGCTCGGCTACATCGTCACGCTGGTCCACTCCGGCTGCACGGTGATCGCGATCGACACGTTGCCACCCGACGTCGCGTCGACGATGGAGATCGAGGCCCACGACACCCGTTCCTGGCCGCTCGCCTGGCGTCTGCGCCTGCTGGAACGCCGCCGCGACCTCGACCGCCTGAGCGACCTGGGCGTACCAACCGTTCCTTGGCAGGGCTCCGGGACCCTGGACGAGGTCCTACGAGACGCCGCCCGCCTGTCCGCCGCCCCGAGGATCCGCTCATGAGCACCACCGAGCAGCGCCCATCTGGGCTCGCGAGGAGCTGCGTATGACCGCCGACGAGAAGATCACCCAATGGCTGGCGGAGTTGCGGGCGGCGAGCCGCGCGGTCCTCCTGGCCCGCTTCGTCATCGGGCTGGCCGGCACGGTCGCGATCGTCGTACCGGCCCTGCAGCCGTGGGACCAGCTGGACCTCGTCGTCTACCTTGCCGTACCACTCCTGCTGGCCGCCGTGGTCATCCCCGACTCGGTCGCCGCCACGCTGTTCCTCTTGGTGACAACCCTTGGCTGGCTGATGCGAGCCCCCGCCACCATCACCTGGTCCCTGACGCTCACCGCGATGGCCCTGGCCACCCTCCACCTGGCCACCGCCTTCGCCGCCCAACTCCCGTCCTACGCCCGAGTCCACCCCAACGCCCTGAACCGCTGGTGGCTCCCCGGCACCATCGCCCTACTCCTGGCCCCCGCAGCAGCCGGCGCGGCCGCCCTGATCCACCACGCCAACCTCCCCGGCTCCCTAGCCATAACCGCCACCGCCACAACCCTGACCGCCACCACCATCTGGCTGACCACAAGCCAAAAACCAAACCGCAACTAGCCTTCTTCGTGCCCTACGATCCGCAGGCCCTCGTACTCGACGAAGTCCGCGAAGTCCTTCACGTTGAGCGTCGCCAGCGGCAGGTCATAGACGAGACAGCAGGCCGCGATCCAGCTGTCGTTCTGGGGGCGCGGGCGGCCCCGCTTGGTCGCGTACGCCGAGCTCTCCCCCCACCGCCGCGCCACGGCCTCGTTGTACGGCAGCATCGGGCGCGTACTGAGCCAAGCCTCAAGCCCAGCTGTCTTCGTGGACCCCCAGTTGCGGAGATGTGCCCAGCGGCTCAGCTCGCCCAGAGTGACGAAGGTGATGCCGACCTGGGCGCCCAGCAGCTCGCGAAGCAACGCCGGAGGAAGGGCGTTCTTGATGCTCAAGGAAGCGACGTCGGTGTCGAGAATGATCCTGCGCGGGCTCACGCGACGTCGGCCCGCCGCGTCTCACTCAGATCGGTGAGGAAGTCCTGCACCTCGTCGTCGTCGAAGACGCCGTCCTCGGCGAGGTCCTCGGCGGAGCGCACCGGAGCGGCGTCCCGGAAGAGCTCGTCGACCGACGCGATCGCACGCCGCCGCGCCGAGTGTTCAGCGTTGTCAGCGGTCACGACGTCACCTCCAGGATCGACTACGCCGAGTATCCCACGACCGCCCGACAACCGGGCACAGCAATGCCTGCTTCTGCTTGTTCTTCTACGGCTCTTCGTCGTCGAAGGTTTTGGCTAGTTCTTCGGCCCAGGGGGTGGGGATGGGGTTGGGGCCGAGGACCTGCATGGCGGACATGACGGTCATGAGCATGCCGGCGGAGAGGAATTCGCGGGTTTGGACGGGGGTCGCGCCGGTCAGGTCGCGGATCAGGTGGTAGATGCTGCCGAAGTGGTGGCGGACGCGGTCGCCGATGGCGGGGTCGCCGCTGGCGGAGAAGCCGTGCATGAGGACGAGGAGGAGTTCGGGCTCGGCGAGTAGGCGGTGGTAGTTGTTGCCGAGGCTGGCCAGATCGGGGCGTTCGGCGGCCGCCTCGCGGAAGATCTGTTCGATCTGCCCGCAGACACTCTCGACAGCGGCCAGGAACAGTTGCTGCTTGGTGCCGAACAGGCGGATCACGTACGGCTGCGAGACGCCGGCCAGCCGGGCGATCTCGTCGGTCTTCGTGCCCGCGTAGCCGGACGCCGCGAACGCCTGGACGGCGGCCTGCAGTACCTCGTCGCCGCGCTCCTTGGCGGTCAGCCGAACCTTGGGAGTCACCAGTTCTCCTCTCATCGGTTGACATGTTATCAGTCAATGCATACTCTCGTCATCGAGGTTGTTATCAGTCAATTACAACAAGGGGTGGAGAGATGACGTCGACCGCCATCGAGGACAGGCAGGCAACACCGGCGACCCGCGGACTCGGTGTCGTGCTGGCCGCCGTGGGGATCCCGACCTTCATGGTCACGCTCGACAACCTGGTCGTGACGAACGCGCTGCCCGTGATCAAGCACGAGCTGAACGCGTCGCTGTCCGACCTGCAGTGGTTCGTGAACGCCTACACGCTGGCCTTCGCCGCGCTGCTGCTGACCGCGGCCGCGATCGGCGACCGGCTCGGCCGGCGGCGGATGTTCCTGGCCGGGATCGCGCTGTTCACGCTCTCGTCGGCGGCCTGCGCGCTGGCGACCGAGCCGTGGATGCTGACCGGCGCCCGCGCGATCCAGGGCATCGGTGCCGCGGCGGTGATGCCGCTGTCACTGACCCTGCTCGCGGACGCTGTCCCGGAGAAAATGCGGAGCGCCGCGATCGGCATCTGGGGCGGTATCTCCGGGCTCGGCGTCGCTGTCGGCCCGGTGGTCGGCGGCGCGGTCGTCGACGGCCTGAACTGGCAGTGGATCTTCTGGCTGAACGTCCCGACAGGCGTCGTCGCCGTACTGCTGGCGGCCCGCGTCCTGACCGAGTCGAAGGGTACGGCGAAACGCCTCGACCTGGTCGGTCTGGTGCTCGCCACGTCCGGTGTGCTGTCGATCGTCTGGGGCGTCGTGCACGGCGCCGACGACGGGTGGACGTCCGCCGGCGTACTCGGCACGCTGATCGCGGGCGTTGTACTGCTCGCCGCGTTCATCGCGTGGGAGCGTCGTGCGGACGCCCCGATGCTGCCGCTGCGGTTGTTCTCGGTCCGCTCGTTCAGCGTGGTGAACGTGGTGGCGTTCACGTTCGCGGTCGGGGTGTTCGGGTCGGTCTTCCTGCTGGCGCAGTTCTTCCAGGTCGTGCAGGGGTACACGCCGTTCCAGTCCGGCGTACGGACGCTGCCGTGGACCGCGGCGCCGCTCGTGGTCGCACCGATCGCGGGCCTGGTCGTCGACCGGGTCGGTGCGCGTACGTTGATCGTGATCGGCCAGGCGTTCCTCGCGACCGCGCTCGGCTGGATCGCGCTGATCACCACGGCGACGACGCACTACGGCGACATGGTCGCGCCGTTCGTCCTCGCCGGCGTCGGCATGGGGCTGACGTTCGCGCCGTCGGCGAGTGTCGTGATGGACAGCGCCTCCGAGGCCGACCGGGGCGTGGCGTCGGGGACGAACAACACGATCCGCGAGGTCGGTGTCGCGATGGGCGTCGCGATCCTCGCGTCGGTGTTCGCCTCGGCCGGCTCGTACGCATCGCCGACCGAGTTCGCGGCCGGCATCGTCCCCGCGGTCTGGACCGGCGCCGCGATCGTGGCCGCCGGTACGTTCGTCGCCCTCCTGCTGCCGGGACGCCGACGTTCTACAGTGTGACCGTGCTCGACGCAGACGACGTACGACGGATCGCGCTGTCCTTCCCGGAGACGGTGGAGAAGCAACGCTGGGGGCATCCGACGTTCGACGTCGCCGGGCGGATGTTCGTCACGGTGCCGGACGACCAGACGTCGTTCGCGGTCCGGTGCCCGCGGCTGGAGCGCGAGGAGCTGATCGCCGCGGAGCCGGAGAAGTTCTGGGTACCGAAACACGAAGCGGGCTCGAACTGGGTTCGAGCCCGCCTCGCCGCGCTCGAGGACGCCGACGAGCTGCACGACATCCTGATCGACTCCTGGCGGCAGGTGGCGCCACCGGAGTTGTCAGCTGACGTTGGCCGGTGACGCCGAGAACGTGTTGCAGCTGGCCGGATTACCGGTCATGAAGGACCTGCCCATGAACCGGCCTTGGCTCGCGACGCTGCCGTGGTCGCCCTCTTCCGGCTTGTCGCCCGCGGTCACGACGTACTTGTTCCAGACGTAGAGCAGGTTGCCGTTGATCGGGTAGCTGGCCTTGTTCACGGCCAGGAACACTCCGGCGAAGCAGTTCGCCTGCAGCTCCATCCGGCGCGTCATCCGCGTCTGGCCGGCGTAGTCCTCCTGCTCGTACCGCAGCTTGCTCGCGGCCTGCAGGATGCCGGTCATGTTCTGTACGCCGTGGCCGAACTCGTGCGCGACCGAGCGGGTGTACCACATCCGCGCGTACGCCTCGCCGATCGGATCACCCGGGTACTCCGTGTACGCCTTCACGAACACGTCGACCTTCATGTACAGCATGTTGTTCGCCGAGCAGTAGAACGGCACGTTGACGGCACCACCCGCGCACGGGTTGGAGACCGTGGTCCCCGACCAGAACGTCATCGTCGGCGGGGTGAACGTGAAGCCGGCCTTCTCGACCAGCGGCTTCCAGGACTTGTCCAGGCAGGGCTTGATCGCGGCCCAGTAGGCGGCCGCGTTCCGCGCCGTGTTCGGCTTGATGTTCGGTTCCCGGCAGCCGACCGAGGCCATCTGCCCGACGGTGTAGATCGGGTTCTTCGCCACGATCGTCTCGCTCGACGCCTCGTTGGGCGAGCCCGTTGCCGTCGGCGACGACGGCTCGCCCGTGGGCGACGGGGCCGGCTTGGGCGTGTACCGGGTCGGCGTGACCGGCGGCGTGGTGACGTCATCGGCGGCCTTCTTCACCAGGCCGATCAGCACCGCGCCGACGACGCCGATCCCGACGATCGTCAGGATCGCGATCATGGGCGCCTTCGACTTCTTCCGCGGCGGCTGCCAGCGCGGTCCACCGGGACCACCCGGTCCGGGCCCGAAGTTGGGTCCCCAGCCGAAGCCGGGCCCCTGCTGCGGCGGGCCGTACTGCGGGTTGTACTGCGGCGCGTACTGCTGCGGTTGGCCGCCGTACTGCCCAGGGGGCTGCTGATAAGGCGGGTACGGCGGATTCTGGCCGGGCGGACCGTAGGGTGGCTGGCTCAACGCCGTTCCTCTCGTGCCTCTTGCTGGAGCAACGGCCACAGTATCGGCAACAAACAGGTCAGCTTCGAGCGCCCTCGACGGGTAGGGTCGGCCAGGTGACGGACGCCAACAAGCCGAACAGCCCGATCGACCAGCTTGCCGAACGGCACCTCGAGCAGGACATCGTCCTGGACCCGATCGGTGCGACCGAGATGGGGATCGCCGGTCACGACCACGAGCTGCCGGACTTCACCCCGGCCGGGTTCGCGGCCCGGATCGACCTGACCCGGCGGTCGCTCGCCGAGGCGCGGGCGATCGAGCCGGGCAGCCCGCGCGAGGAGGTCGCCAAGGACGCCTTCGTGGAGCGGCTCGGGCTGGAGCTCGAGCGGTACGAGGCCGGCGTACCGCAGCACCAGCTGAACGCGATCTCGTCGGTACCGGCCGCGTTGCGCCAGGTGTTCGACCTGATGCCGACCGGCACCGACCAGGACTGGGAGGTCGTCGCGATCCGGCTCAACCAGATCGGTACGACCCTCGACGGGTACCGCGACACGCTGCTCGAGCAGGCCGGCGCCGGGCGGATCTCCGCGGTCCGCCAGGTGACCGGGCTGGCCGAGCGGATCGCCAGCTGGACCGGTGCCGACGGCGACGACTTCTTCGCCGGACTCGCCGCGCAGGCGCCGGACAGTCCCGTCAAGCCGACCGTCGAGGCAGCGGCCGCGTCCGCGCGGAAGGCGTTCGACCAGTTCGGCGCGTGGCTGACGTCCGACCTCGCGCCGCGTGCGCCGGAGCGGGATGCGTGCGGCCGGGAGGTGTACGAGCTCGCCTCGCGCAGCTTCCTCGGCGCCACGGTCGACCTCGAGGAGACCTACGCCTGGGGCTGGCAGGAGCTGGCCCGGATCGAGAACGACATGCAGGACATCGCGGCCGGGCTGAACGGCGGCGACCGGAGCATCGAGGCCGCCGCCGCGCTGCTGGACGACGACCCGGCGCGGACCATCCAGGGCAAGGACGCGTTCCGGGACTGGATGCAGCAGCTGTCCGACACGGCCGTCGCGGAGCTCGGCGGTACGCACTTCGACATCCCGGCGGAGATCCGCACCCTGGAGTGCATGATCGCGCCGACGTCGGACGGCTCGATCTACTACACGAACCCGAGCGAGGACCTGACCACGCGGCCGGGCCGGATGTGGTGGGCGGTGCCGAACGGTGTCGAGAAGTTCGCCACCTGGCGCGAGGTCACGACCGTGTACCACGAGGGCGTCCCGGGTCACCACCTCCAGTGCGCGCAGACGATGCTGCGCACCGACCTGCTGAACCGGTGGCAACGGCTCGCCTGCTGGGTCTCCGGTCACGGCGAGGGCTGGGCGCTGTACGCCGAACGCCTGATGGAGGAGCTGGGCTACCTGGAGGATCCGGGCGCGCGGTTCGGGATGCTGGACGCGCAGGGTTTCCGGGCCGCGCGGGTGGTCGTCGACATCGGCATGCATCTGGAGCTGGAGGTGCCGCGGGACAACCCGTTCGGGTGGCGGCCTGGCGAGCGGTGGAACGCCGCGCTCGGGTTCGAGTTCCTCCGCGCGCACTGCCGGATGGAGAAGGAGTTCCTCCAGGCCGAGCTGAACCGGTACCTCGGGTGGCCGGGCCAGGCGCCGTCGTACAAGGTCGGTGAGCGGATCTGGCTGCAGGCGCGGGAGGAGGCCAAGCAGCGCAAGGGATCCGCGTTCGACCTGCGCGAGTTCCATCGGGACGCGCTGAACCTCGGCTCGATCGGGCTGGACCCGCTGCGCCGGGCGCTGGCGAAGCTGTGAGCATCCGGTTCGTCCTGGCCTCGAAGTCGCCGGCCAGGCTGAAGACGCTGCGCAGCGCGGGGATCGAGCCGGAGGTGATCGTCTCCGGCGTCTACGAGGACGACGTGACCGCGGAGAACCCGGGCGAGCTGGCGCGGTTGCTCGCGACGCTGAAGGCGCGGGCCGTGGTCGCGAACCTGAGCGATCACGCGACTGTGCTCGGGTGCGACTCGGTGCTGGAGTTCGACGGGCAGCCGTACGGGAAACCCGAGACGCCTGACGTCGCCCGGGAGCGCTGGAAGCTGATGCGCGGGCGTACCGGCGTACTGCACACCGGGCACTGCCTGATCGACACCTCCGGCAAGCAAGAACTGCGGGAACTGTCGTCGACGAAGGTGCAGTTCGCGGACCTGACCGACGAGGAGATCGACGCGTACGTCGCGACCGGCGAACCGCTCGTCGTCGCCGGAGCCTTCACCGTCGACGGTCTGGGCGGCCCGTTCGTGACCGCGATCGAGGGCGACTACCACAACGTCGTCGGCCTCTCGCTACCGCTGCTCCGTCGCATGCTCGCCGAGGTAGGCATCTCCTGGCCGGCTCTCTGGAACGCCCAGAAACCCTTCACGTACGACGAATCCGTAGCCTCCAGCTACGACGAAACCCGAGGCGGCGAGCCCCGCGCCCAAGCGGCCGCAGCAGCCGTCAACGCCCTCCTCCACCCCCTCCAACCCCCCGCCTCCGGCGTCTCCACCGCCTCCTCGATCCCCGCAGCCGCACCCGCCGCACCCGCCGCGGAGCGGCGGGTGCTGGAGTTGGCTGTGGGTACGGGGATCGTCGGGGCCGAGCTTGTTGCTCTTGGCAACCTGGTACACGGTTTCGACCTGTCCACGGCGATGCTGCAGCGGGCGAAAGTCCGATTGCCCGGACATGTCGCGGCGGCGGACGCCGCGCGGCTGCCGGTGGCCGATCGCCGGTGTGACGCGGTGGTCGCCGTCTGGCTGCTTCATCTTCTCGACGACAGCGAACCGGTGATCGCCGAGGTCGCCCGGGTCCTGCGGACCGGCGGCATCTTCGTCACCACCACCGAGAAGACCGAAGCCAGCAGATACGCCGACGGCCGCGGCCCGAACGACACCCGCTCCCAGGACTCCCTCGCCCACCTGACCGCGGTCGGCGCCCGCCACGGCCTGGTCCTCGACGCCGCAACCACCTTCACCGGCCCGATCCGCAACACCGGCGAGGCCCCGACGTACCCCTTGGTCCGCTTCCGGCGCGTCTGAGTCTGCAGTGTTACGGGTGTGCAGACGCCCGCCACTGGCCCGGGCCGGGGTGGAACGGGGTGCGGGCGTTGCGCCAGTACGTTGCCCAGTTGCCGGCGCGGCCGGTTTCGGGGGCGGGTGGTTGTGCCGCGGCGCGGGTTGCGATCACGGTGACGAGTGCGGCCAGCTCCTCGGGCGTCGGATCGCCTTTGACCACCTTCAGAGTGTTCACAGCGGAATGTTCCCATGCTTCTTCGGGGGCAGGGTGTCGCGTTTGGTGCGGAGCAGGCGGAGGGCGCGGACGATCTCGGCGCGGGTCTCGCTGGGCTTGATCACGGCGTCGATGTAGCCGCGTTCGGCCGCGATGTACGGGTTCGCCAGATGGTCCTCGTACTCGGTGATCAGCTCCTGCCGGCGGACCTCGACGTCGTCGGCGGCGGCGAGTTCGCGGCGGTGCAGGATGTTCACCGCACCCTGCGCGCCCATCACCGCGATCTGCGCGGTCGGCCAGGCGATGTTCATGTCGGCGCCGAGGTGCTTCGACCCCATGACGTCGTACGCGCCGCCATACGCCTTCCGCGTGATCACGGTGATCATCGGCACGGTCGCCTCGGCGTACGCGTAGATCAGCTTCGCGCCGCGGCGGATGATGCCGTTCCACTCCTGGTCGGTACCGGGCAGGAACCCCGGCACGTCGACGAACGTGAGGATCGGCAGGTTGAACGCGTCGCAGGTGCGGACGAACCGGGCCGCCTTCTCCGACGCGTCGATGTCGAGCGTGCCCGCGAACTGCATCGGCTGGTTCGCGACCACGCCGACCGGGCGGCCCTCGACCCGGCCGAAGCCGACGATCAGATTCGCCGCGAACAGTTCCTGGACCTCGAGGAAGTCGCCGTCGTCGAGCACCGCCTCGATCGCGGTGTGCATGTCGTACGGCTGGTTCGGCGAGTCCGGTACGAGCGTGTCGAGCGCAAGGTCCGTCTCGGTCGGCTCGAGGTCCGCGGGAGCGTCGTACACCGGGGGATCCTCGAGGTTGTTCTGCGGGAGGTGACCGACGAGCGCCTTCACCCACTCGATCGCGTCCTCCTCGTCGCTGCCGAGGTAGTGCGCGTTACCGGACTTGGTGTTGTGCGTCCGCGCGCCGCCGAGCTCCTCCTGGCTGACGTCCTCACCGGTGACGGTCTTGATCACGTCCGGGCCGGTGATGAACATGTACGACGACTCGTCCACCATCACGGTGAAGTCGGTGACCGCGGGCGAGTACACCGCGCCGCCGGCACACGGGCCCATGATCAGCGAGATCTGCGGGATCACCCCGGACGCGCGGACGTTGCGGCGGAAGATCTCGCCGTACAGGCCGAGGCTGACCACACCCTCCTGGATCCGGGCGCCGCCGGAGTCGTTGATGCCGATCAGCGGGCAGCCGATCTTCATCGCGAGATCCATCACCTTGACGATCTTCTCGCCGAACACCTCGCCCAGGCTGCCGCCGAAGACGGTGAAGTCCTGCGCGAACACACACACCTGGCGGCCGTCGATGGTGCCGAACCCGGTCACCACGCCGTCGCCGTACGGGCGGTTCGCCTCCAGGCCGAAGCTCGTCGACCGATGCCGGGCGAACTCGTCCAGCTCGGAGAAGGAACCCTCGTCCAGCAGCAGCTCGATCCGCTCACGCGCGGTCTTCTTGCCACGGGCGTGCTGCTTCTCGACCGCCCGCTCCGACCCGGCGTGCACGGCCTCGTCGAGCCGGTGCTCGAGGTCCGCGATCTTCCCGGCGGTGGTGTGGATGTTCACGGTCTCTCCCATGAACGGGCAGCCTACGCGCCAGTACGCCGTACCGCCTGTGACCTCCGCCGCAACAGATCGGTGAACCCGGCTCGACAGTAGGTTTCAGCCGTGCATCCGAAGGTCGAAGCGCTCGTTCGCAGGGTCCAGCAGGTCGTGGCCGAGGACCTGGAGGTGCCGGTGCCCGACCGGTTGCCCGAGCTGCGTGAGTACGACGCGACGTTGTTGCTGCGACTGGCGGAGGGCATCGACTTCCCGTCGCGGCTTGCGCCCGGACGGGACGCCGTGCTCAAAGCGGCCGGCGGACGCGCGGAGGACGACCGGCCGCAGCTGCGTGCGCTGTTGACGGACCTCGCGGCCGACTGCGCCTACTCGCTGGAGCCGCAACGCCCGTTGCCCGCGCCCGCCCACCCGGAGGGCCGGATCCGCCTGGGCCGGGCGACCTGCCAGGCGTGGTCAGAGCTGGCGACCCCGGCACGGCTCGCGGCGAACGTGTTCACGAACGGCCGGCCGGACGACATCGGGTTGTTCCCGGCACCCGACGAGACGGGCGACGCGGTCGCCGCCCGGGCGTTGGTGCTCAGCATCATCGGGCGGTCCGACGGCGTCGAGAAGGACATACTCGCGGATCTCGTGCGTGCCGGGCGTGGCGGCACCGCGACCGCAGCGGCCCGGCTGCTGCTGGCCTCCAAACCGGACTTCCGGACGCTGCCGGGACGCAAGCTGCGGGAGAGCGTGGTGAACGACATCGCCGCCCGGCTGGAGGAGGGATTCGCGACGTCGCGGCCGCTGTCCGAGATCGAGAACGTCATGGCCGCCACGATCGAGGAGCGGACCCTCGCCGCCAATTGGGGCGCCGAGGCGCTGACCGCGGCGAGTGTTCGCGCCAACGGCCAGGTCGCGGGCATCCACAAGACCCTTGCGGCGAAGGGCTGGGCACCGCTGCGGCCCGCGGAACCGCCGGCCGAGCGGCCCGGATCGGTCCACGAGTTCGTCACCCGGACGAAGGATGCGATCCGCGAGCTGACCGGTGCCGACGCAACCCTCTGGAACGGCGAGCTCGCGCCGATGCCGTACACCCGCGACTTCGTCCTGGTTGCCCATGACACCGATTCGGGCACCATCTATCTCGACGCGGATCGCGCGGCGTGGGTGCTGCGACGGGTGACGGCCGACGGGCCGGATTGGATCGCCGCCGACCGGGTGCCGGCCGTCCGGGACGCGGTGCAGTCGGTCGGCATGACGCTGGCCACGCAGGCGGTTCCGGCCGAACGCACCGGCGAGATCGGGTCCACCGAGTTCGATGCGCTTGCCTTCGGCACCAGTCACGCGTTCTCCGAGGACTACTTCAACGAGATCGTCGTACGGACGCTGCCCGCCGACCTCGCCGCGCAGGTCGCGGCGGCGGAGCCACCGTTCGTCGACACGACGTGGGCACCGGCCGTACGTGGCTTCGCACACGCGATCGACGAGGCCGACGAGCGGGGCGCCGTACCGAGCCAGACCCTCCGGGAGCTTGCGGGGCAGCATCCGGAAGGCATCGCGCCCGCGGCTGTCGAGGTACTGGTGCGTGAGTCCGACATCCCGGGTGACGCCCGGGCGGCCGTCGTACAAGAAGGCGCGCAGCTGGTCACGGAGGCCTTTCGGCTGCTGCCGGACCAGGTCCGCGCCTGGCAGGACGCAGGTACGGCCGACCTCGCGGACAAGTCGTACGCGTACGGGCAGGCGCTGGGCGCAGAGGTCCGCCGCCTCGTCGCCGAGCGCGAGACAGCGACGACCGAACGGACAGGCGTACAGCTTGGGCACGACGACCACAGCTACAAGTTCCTCCCACACCGCGACCCGGCAACCGCGACCTCGAACACCGCGGCCCGCCCCACCGAGTCTCCCGCAGCCCGCCCCGGCACAGCCCCCCAAACCAAACCCCGCGACCTCGGCCGCTGACCCTCGAACCCCTCGGCTGTCAGGATTGACCAGTGGAGTACGCCGAGTTCGAAACCGAACGCCGCCGAATCATCCATTCCTGGGGCACCGATGTCACCGACGTGACGCAGTTGGCGGCCGCCGTCCGACGACTGCACGAACAAGCGGCAACCATCACCGACCCGGCCGACCAGGACCGGGTCACACAGCACCTGGCGGCCCTCGACGATCTGGTCGCCGAGGCAGCAGAGCCGGAGAGCGCGTCGGTGCGGGAGGCCTCCGACGTGCTGCTGCGGGCGTCCACTCCGGAGGGCACGCCCGGCGAGCGGCAGGCCCGCGCCGAGGCCGGCATGACTGAGATCGCTCGCATCGCCGCGGCCGCGCAGACCAACGGCGAGCGTGCGGCGGTGCTGGAGATGAACGAGACGCTGGCCGGCATTGTCGCCACCGGCGAGAGCAATCCGGCTGATGGCATCGAAACCGCCAGGTTCGTGGGGGATTCGGCACTGACTTCGCCAAGCCGGATCGGTGCGCCGAGCAGTACCCCGGTGTCGCGTCCGGCCGCCACCAGCAGCCCGAACACTCCTGTCCGCGACCGTTGACGGGCGGGTTCGACCGGCCGGATGCGATGATGATCGGATGAATTACGGGGAATTCGACGCCGAACGGCGCCGGATCGTGGGCGCCTGGGGAAACGAGCTCACCGATCCGGACGAGCTGGCCGCGGCCGTCGAACGACTCCGGACCCAGGCCGCGACCGTGCCGGAGGACGCCGACCGGGCCAAGGCGATCCGCTACCTGAGCCTCCTCGACGATCTCGTCCAGGAGGCCCGGACCCCGGAGAGCGTCACGGTACGAGAGGCATCCGACGTGATGATGCGCGCCTCGAGTCCGGAGGGCACGGCAGCCGAGCGCCGCGCTCGTGCACAGGCCGCGATCACGGAGATCGCGCGGATCGCGTCCGCCGCTCCGACGGTCGGCGAGCGGGACGCCGCGCTCGAGATGAACGAGACTCTGGCCGAGATCATCGCGGTGATCGACCTCGGGCCTGTGGCGGACTGAGATGGCCGAGCGGATCGCCCTCAGCGCGACCAGCCAGGTACCTGATCTCGACAACGGGCTGTGGGAGCGAGTCCGGGACGCGGTCGCGATCGAGTCCCGCTCGCGGACGTCGCTGTGGTCCGGGCAACTGGACTACACCAACGATCCTGAGTTCCGCGGCCTGGCGTACCCCGACGGCAGGGTGGAGCTCAACCAGAAGCTGGTTGTCGAGCCGCTGCAGCAGATGTTCGCCACCCGTGGACAGCCGGCGACGGAGGCCCAGTGGATCGAGCGACGAAACGCGCTCAAGACCGTCATCCACGAGTTCAACCATCTAGCCGGTCCCGCAGGGCACACCCACGCGCGGTGGCACGCCGACCTCGTGCCCATGGAGTACCGGCCGCTCGAGGAGGGTGTCACCGAGGCCTGGAGCCAGGCCCAGCTCGACGCGATCGCCGACCGCGTCCTGCCGCCCGACCTGGCCGCCCAGATCAAGGCAGTTCGGGCGCCGCACTCGTACCCGGCGTACGAGCCCGCGGCGCGCGCGTTCGCGAACCAGGTAGCCATCGAGGCCAACGCCGCCAACGTTCAGGCCTACATCACCGGCGACGAGGTACTCCGCCGGATGGCCAGCCAGCCACCACGGTCGAAGGGGCGCGCCGCCGCCGACACTCTCTTCGACAACTCGGACCTGCCCAAGCTGGTTCCCGCCGACCAGCAGGAGAGCGTTCGTCAGCAGCTCGCCGAGCAGATCGACCAGGACTTCGCCAAGCTCCAGTCGCTGAGCGAGAGCACGGCCCCCAACCTCCGCTCGCAGTCCCACGCCCGCGGCATGGATATCGCCGACGCCGCCACAGACACGGTCCGATCCACCGAGAAGCACTACCGCGACCTGCTGGCCCAGCAACAAACCCAGCAACTCCAACAGACCACCACGCGCGAACAACCAACGGTCCAGCCACAACAGCAGTACACCCAGCGCCAGTTCCCCAGGCTCGAACCCCAACAGCAGACGCGGCAGGTGCAGCCAAGCCCGCTGTCCCCCCAACAGCAGACACCGAGCCAACCTCAACAACAGCCGCAACAGCAGCCGCCACAGCACCAGGCACCAAGCCAACCTCAGCAGCAGCCGCCACAGCCGCCGCCGCAGCAGCCCGCGCCCGCTTACCCGCAACAGCAGCCGGCGCCGGCTTACCCGCAGGCCCAGCAGGCGCCCGCCTACCCGCAGGCCCAGCAGGCCCCAGGTCAACAAGCCCTGCCGCAGGGGTGGCAGCAGCCGCAGCAGGCACAGGCGCAGTGGCAACAGCAGCAGGCGCCTGGCCGGTTCCAGTCACAGACGCCGCAGGCTTCACATGGCCCGCAGTACTCACCTCAGCAGCAGGCGCCGGGGCAGTGGCAGCAACCCGGACAGCCTGTGCAGCAAGCACCCGGCCAGTTCCACCAGCCGCCGGGGTACCCGTCGCAACAGCAGCCGGGCCAGTGGCAACAGCCTGGCTGGCAGCAGCCTGGCTGGCAGCAGCCGGGGCAGTCGCAGCAGGCGCAGGCGCAACGGCCGGGCGGGCAGCAGCAGCAGGCTCAGAAGCGCCGGTGGTGGCATCGTAGGTCTCGGCAGCAAGCTCAGGCGCCACACCCCCAGTCGCAGCAGGCTGCGCCAGGGCAGTACCAGCAGCCAGGTCAGTACCAGCAGCAACCGCAACAGCAGGCGCAATGGCAACCGCAACAGCAGTACCGACCGCAACAGCAAGGGCCAGGCCAGTACCAGCAGCCGGGTCAGTACCAGCAGCAACCGCAACCGCAGTGGCGATCGCAACAGCAGTACCCATCGCAGCAGCAAGCGCCAGGTCGGTGGCAACAGGCTGGGCAGTATCAGCCGCAGGCTCAGCAGCAACCGCCGGGGCAGTGGTGGCCGCAACAGCCGGTGCAGCCGTACCCGCAACAACAGCAGCAGGTCCAGCCGCAGCAGTCGGCGCAGTACCAGTCGCAGCAGTCCGCGCCGTACCAACCGCAGCAGGCTGCGCCAGGGCAGTATCAGCCGCAGGCTCAGCAGCAGCCGCCTGCTCAGCAGCAGGGGCAGTGGTGGTCGCAGGGGCAAGCGGCTCAAGGGCCGGTGGCTCACGGGCAGCCGCAGCAGGGCTGGCCGCAAGGGCCGGCTGGCCAGGGGGGCGCCTCGGCTGGTGGGGGATTGCCCGCGGGGGAGCAGGATGTCGCGGCTTTGCGGGCGGTGCTTGATCATCAGGCGCCGGCTGCTGGGGCGACGCGGGCGGTGGCGGGGCAGACGGCTGCCGCACGACGCGGTGGGACTCATCAGGTGGGGCAGTCCGCGGCGCGCTCCACCGACGTACCAAGCCTGTGACGGCCTACAAACCAGAAGGTTTCAGACGGGGCCGACGGCGAAGAGCTTGGTGAGGCGGGCGGCCAGGGCGAGGTCGCCGCGGACGGTGAGGCGTTGTTTGAGGACGGCGAGGACCGGGTCCTCGTTGCCGGTCACGATGCGCAGGAGGGTGGTCGGGTCGGTCCGGATCGAGATGTCGGGGGGTGTGGCCCGCGGGGTGACGACCGAGCAGCGGCCGTCCTGGACGTGCAGCCAGTACTCGTCGATCGCCCGGCCGTCCCCGCCCGCGCCGGTGATCTGCCAGTTGATGACAGCATCGAACCCGGCGGCCCGGGCGGGTCGGAGGTACTCCGGCATCCGGCGAAAGATCTCGCGCAACGCGATCTCTCGTACTCCCCCGATGAGTCGATGCCGAAGCTCCCGCTCCGACGTCCGGTCGACCAGCCGAGCCAGCTCGCTCGCGTCCAAGGCGGCAACGCCCTCGGACTCGAGCCAACCGGCACTGCCTCGTTCGGTCATCGACCACCCCCGCGGCAGTTCCTACCAGACCGTAGGAATTTCCTATGGTGCGCTAGGTTTGTCAAGTGGTTGGGGACCCTGACAAGCGCCGGCGGGCGCCGCATCTCGGTCCGGAGCGGCGCCGCCCGCTGATCCTCGACGCCGCCCTCGAGGTGTTCTCCGCGCACGGATACGCCGGTACGACGATGCAGTCCGTCGCCGATGCCGCCGGTGTCACCAAGCCGGTCGTCTACGACTGCTTCGCGAACCGCGACGAGCTGCTGCTGGCTCTGCTTGCCCGCGAGGAGCAGCACCTGGTGATCACGATCGTCGCCGCGCTGCCCCCGGACCCGAGCGTCGGCACTCCCGCGGAGCACGTACTCGACGGCCTGACCGCGTTCCTCACCGCCGTCGCGAAGCAGCCGCACTCCTGGCGGATCGTGTTCGGCGCGCAGTACGGCGCTGCGCCCGTCGTCGCCGAACGCGTCCGCGGGGCCCGCGCGTTCCTGGTCGAGAGCCTGCGCCTGACGCTGATGAAGTCGCTCCCCGGCGTCACCGACCCGGACGCGAACCTCCCGGTCCTCGCCGAACTGCTCGCCTCGATGACCGAGGCCTGCGCCCGGATGCTCGTCACCGGCACCACCGACCGCACCCCCACAGAGCTGGCCCGCACCGTCTCCCAGGTCATCGCCGCCGGCTTCGGCAACGTCTGAGTTTGAACCTGCCGTCACGATAGGTTGCTCGACTCCGGCGGCCGCCCGGCCGCGCGTTGCCCCGGTCGAGGAGGATCATGCAGTCTGCGTCCCACGAACTGCTCGGAGACACCGATCCACGCGAGCACGGCCCCGGATGGCGGTACGTCATGGTTCCACTGAGCGCGCGCGGTACGAAGCTCCGCGCGCTGGTCGACCCGGACAGCCGGATCGCGCGGGCGAATCAGGAGGACGCCTACACGGTGAACCCGGACCGCGTCGGCCTTCGTGAGCCGTGGGAAGCCACCCGGGACGGCGGAATCGAGCACAACCCGATGCTGATCGACGAGAACCATCCGCCGGAGCACGCCGGGCTGATCGTCGCGATGCCGCCGGAACACCTCGGTCTGACCATCACCTCCGACGGCCCGATCACCGGTCACGACCTGATGGCGGAGGAACGCCGGATGGGCCGGCCGGTGTACCTGAACAGCACGTTCGGTGCCGGGGTGACGATCACCGGAGTGGTCGTTCCGCAGCAGCAGGACGGCGCGGGTCCGGTCAGCGCCTGGGACGCCGAGTGGCTGTCGGACCTCGCCGCCGAGCGTGGTCTTCCGGTGATCGAGACCGTCGGAGCCGACACCGCCGGCCTGCAGCAGATCCGGTCGGAGCCGGACGGCTGGTACGCGGAGGTTTCCGAGGGGCAAAGGCAGGAGGGTGGCCGGTTCCCGCTCCGGGCGGACGGACAGTTCCGCTCGATCGAGACGGAGTACGCCGAGGGCTTGCTGATGTACCCGCAGCAGGTCGGCAAGGCCCTCGAGGACCTGAGTACCGCGGGTGTCGCCGACGACGAGCTTCGCGCGCTGGCCGCAGGCTACGAGCGCGCCGTGGACCGTAACGAGACCCCGAGAGTCTCCACGCGTGTTGCGGAGAACGGGCAACTGGAGGCTGTCGAGTTGTCGGTCCGGGACCAGGACTGGGCGGAGGCCAGCTACGGGCGCTACGAGCAGGAGACGGTCGTGACGCCGCAGGGAGCTTTCACCCGGCGTGTCCAGGCAGATCGGTACGAACCGATCACCGAAGCGACCCACCCGGAGCGCACGCACGAGGTTGTGCAGGAGGCCAAGGCCCGGCATCCGCAGCTGGCCGGGCAGCTCGACGCGCTCTACGAGCAGGCCCGGACGCCGAACGCGATCCGCTGGGCGCACGACCACCGCATGGGTGGACGCATCCCGGACGGCTTCGTGCAGGAGGCGGACCGGTGGGCGGGGCAACCGATCGACTGGCAGATCGTCCAGCACCAGGCCGAGCGGGCCACGGCCGAGGGATGGGCGCAGATGGCACAGCAGATCGCGGCCTCGGGGATGCCGGTGACGATGGTGACGAACGAGGGAACGCGGCACTATCCGGCGGCCAAACCGGAGCGCGGTGGCCGGGAGTAGTGACGTAGTGTGCCGGCTACTGTGAAGTAGCTGAACGGTCGGTCACGATCGGCTTCCAGTGGGCGGACTCGGCAGCGTGGACGGGCGTCCGCCGATAGGGTGGGCGAACGTGACCGAGACCGGAAGTGAGACCCGTACCCGCGCGCGGTTCGAGGTGCCTGAAGAACTCAGGGCCGACGTCCGCCTGCTCGGCGAGATCCTCGGCAAGGTTCTGGTCGAGTACGCCGGTCAGCCGCTGCTCGACGACGTCGAGAAACTGCGCGAGCTGACGATCGCCGGCGACGGCGCGGCGGCCGAAGAGCTGGTCGCCTCGTGGCCGCACGAACGCGCCGAGGACGTGGCGAGGGCTTTCACCTGCTACTTCCACCTGACCAATCTCAGCGAGGAGCTGCACCGCGCCCGGGTGCTCCGGGAGCGTGACCGGGCCGGCAGCGAGGCGGTGGTGTCCGAGCTGGCCCAGGCCGTCGAGCAGATCGCCCGCGACTCCGGCGAGCAGCAGGCCCGCGCGCTGCTCAGCGGCCTGGAGTTCCGCCCGGTCCTGACCGCGCACCCGACCGAGGCGCGGCGCCGCGCGGTACTGGCGACGATCCGCCGGATCACCTCGCTGCTGGACGAGCGCCACGACCCCCGCGCCGGTGACAGCGACCTGGCCGAGAACCGGCGCCGCCTGGTCGAGCAGGTCGACGTGCTCTGGCGTACGTCGCAGCTCCGTACCAGTCGTCCCTCGCCGCTGGACGAGGTCCGGTCGGCGATGGCGGTGTTCGAGGAGACCCTGTTCACCGTCGTCGGCAACGTGTACCGCCGGCTTGACGACGCGCTCGCCGGTGACGCCGCCGGGACCCGTACGCCGATGGTCGCCCCCTTCGTCCACCTGGGCTCCTGGATCGGTGGTGACCGCGACGGCAACCCGAACGTCACCGCGGCGATCACCCGCGAGGCCATGCAGATCCAGGCCGACCATGTCCTCCGGGCGCTGGAGCAGGCCACCGAGAAGCTCGGCCGCGCGCTGACCCTGGACGCCGCGACCACCCCGCCGTCCGCCCCGGTACGGCGGATCCTGGAAGACGCCAGGGCCGTCAACCCGGAGCTGATCACCGACATCGAGACCCGTTCGCCGGCTGAGCCGCACCGGCAGCTCCTGCTGCTGGCTGCCCGCCGTCTGGCCGCTACGCGAGCCCGTGACGCCGACTTCGGATACCCGCGGGCCGCTGATTTCCTGCACGAGCTCAAGGTCCTGCAGGACTCGCTCGTGACCGCAGGCGCACCACGGCAGGCGTACGGCGAGCTGCAGCAGCTCATCTGGCAGGTGAACTCGTTCGGGTTCCACCTGGCCGAGCTGGAGATCCGCCAGCACTCCTCTGTCCACGCGAAGGCGCTGGAGGAGGTGCTCAGCGGCGGCGAGCTGTCCGACCAGACGGAGGAGGTGCTCGCGACCCTCCGGGTGATCGCCCAGATCCAGCAGCGCTTCGGCCCTGAGGCCTGCCGCCGGTACGTCGTCTCCTTCACGCGGAACGCCGGCGACCTGGCCGCCGTGTACGAGCTGGCCGACGCGGCGCTCGACGGGCGCCCGATCGAGCTGGACGTCGTACCGCTGTTCGAAACCGGTGAGGACCTGCAGAACTCGGTCGAGGTGCTCGACAACGCGATCCAGCTGACCCGGGTCCGGCACCGGCTGACCGCGAACGACCGGCGCTTCGAGGTCATGCTCGGCTACTCCGACTCCGCCAAGGACGTCGGCCCGGTGTCGGCGACGCTGGCGTTGTACGACGCCCAGGCGCGGATCACCGCGTGGGCGCAGCGGAACGCGATCCGGCTGACCCTGTTCCACGGCCGCGGTGGCGCGCTGGGTCGGGGCGGTGGCCCGGCCAACCGCGCCGTACTGGCGCAGGCTCCGGGGTCGGTCGGCGGGCGGTTCAAGCTGACCGAGCAGGGCGAGGCGATCCCGGCCCGGTACGGGAACGCGGCGATCGCGCAGCGGCACATCGAGCAGGTCACCGCGGCGACCCTGCTGGCGTCGACACCTGCGGTGGAGGAGCGGGCCGCGGCCGCGGCGCAGCGGTTCGCGGTCATGGAGAAGACCCTCGACGAGGCGGCGCGTACTGCGTACCACCGGCTCGTGAAGGCGGACGGCTTCGCGGAGTGGTTCAGTACCGTGACCCCGCTGGAGGAGCTCGGCCAGCTGCCGCTCGGCTCGCGGCCGGCGCGGCGTGGTGTCGCGGTGTCGTCGCTGGAGGACCTGCGTGCGATCCCGTGGGTGTTCGCATGGTCGCAGGCACGTGTGAACGCCCCTGGTTGGTACGGCCTCGGTACGGCGCTCGCGGCCGTCGGTGACGTCGACCTGCTGCGCGACGCGAACCAGCACTGGCCGCTGTTCCAGGTGATGCTGGAGAACGCGGAGATGTCGCTGGCGAAGACGGACCGGCGCATCCTCGGCCGCTACCTCGAGCTGGGCGACCGGCCCGAGCTCACGCGGCAGATGATGGACGAGCACGCGCTGACCACCGAGTGGGTGCTGAAGGTGCTCGACGAGGAACGGCTGCTGCAAGGGCGCCGCGTGCTGGGTCGTGCGGTCGAGCTGCGCAACCCGTACGTCGACGCGCTCAGCTACCTGCAGCTGCGGGCGTTGCGCACTCTGCGGACCGACGACTCCCTCGACGAGCAGCAGATCGTCCGTACGCGTCGCCTGCTGTTGCTGACCGTGTCCGGCGTTGCTGCAGGTCTGCAGAACACAGGATGAGTTTCAGCGACCTGGAACGGCCCCCGCTGGACGAGA
Source organism: Kribbella sp. NPDC031520 (assembly GCF_055580825.1). Lineage (NCBI taxonomy): Bacteria > Bacillati > Actinomycetota > Actinomycetes > Propionibacteriales > Kribbellaceae > Kribbella > Kribbella sp. NPDC031520. The sequence continues at coordinate 406,106 of NZ_JBVIKS010000003.1, read as the reverse complement.
AGTTCCTGCGGGGGCGGTTGGTGCGTCCTGGCTTGTTCTGGACGCAGATCGACGTTGTCGCCGAGACTCCGTCGACGAACGCTGTTGTGGCGGCTGCAGCCGCAGCTGGTCAGCCAGAGGGACTGGTGGTCGCTGCTGAGTACCAGTCGTCCGGCCGTGGCCGTCTGGGCCGCACGTGGACCACACCGCCCCGCTCTGCCTTACTCATGTCCGCCCTGCTGCGCCCAACAAGCGTTGACGCAGCACGGTGGCCGTGGCTGGGGCTGCTGGTCCCGTTGGCTGTCGCAGCCGCCGTACGGAACGTTGCTGAGGTCCCGGCCCAGGTGAAGTGGCCGAACGACGTACTGGTCGAGAACCGCAAGCTGGCCGGCATCCTCCTGGAACGTGTCGAGGGCCCGGCCGCCGTCGTCGGCATCGGCTTGAACGTCACCCTCCGCGAAGACGAGAAGCCGCACGAGGCCGCCACGTCCCTCGCGCTGGAAAACGCCGCCACCACAGACCGAGCCACGGTCATCGCCGCTGTACTCCGCGAACTCGCCTCCCGCTATCGGTCCTGGGTAGACACCGACGGGGACCCGTCCGTAGTACTCCCGGAGTACCGCGAACTGTCGGCGACGCTGGGCCAGGCCGTCCGCGTAGAACTCCCCGACGGCACCTTCCTGGAGGGAACCGCCCGCGACCTGGCGGACGACGGACGCCTGATCGTCGACACCGCCGACGGCCCGCGCCCGCTGGCCGCCGGTGACGTCACGCATCTGCGGACTGCCTGAGAACCACGGATCGTGTCGGGACGGGACAACCGAACCCGCGACCTGTGAGACTGGGGTCATGGCGATCTCGGCGAAGTTGTTGGGCGAGGACGAGTACGTCGTCGTCAGCACCCGCACGCACTGGAAGGCGCTGATCGGCCCGGTCTTCCTGTTGCTGGTGGTGGCGGGCCTGGGCGGCTTCCTGGCCGCGATCGTGCCGTCCGGATCACTGCAGACCCCGGCCCGGATCGCGATCCTCGCCGTCGGGGTGGTGGTCCTCGCGACGTTCGCGCTGAGGCCGTTCCTGGACTGGTTCTTCTCGACGTACACGATCACCAACCGGCGGCTGATCACCCGGCACGGCGTCCTCACCCGCACCGGCCGGGACATCCCGCTGATGCGGATCAACGACGTGTCCTACGAACACGGCCTGATCGACCGGATGCTCGGCTGCGGCACCCTGCACATCGAGTCCGCCGGCGAACGCGGCCAGGTCGTACTGCCCGACGTACCGCACGTCGAGCACGTCCACCTGCAGATGTCCGACCTGCTGTTCGGCGGACCCGACGGCAAGCCCGGCGACGGCATCCTCGAGGACGAGGCCCCGCCGGAACACATGCGCCGCCGCCCCCAGCCGCCGGAGCAGCCGCGGCCCGACGACGGCACGATCTTCAGCTCCGGCGACGACCGCTGAGCCGGGTCCGATGGCGAGCCCGTCCGATCCGTGGTGGGTGACCACTCGGTCGCGGGCGCGGCTGGCGGTGACGCTCGGCAGCGGGCTGGCCGTGGCCGTGGTGGCTGGGCTGACCGCCGGATGGAAGTACGCGCCGCTGGCCGGCTGGGACGTCGCGGCGCTGCTGTTCGTCGTCTGGATGTGGCTGACGATCCGGCGGATGGATGCGGCGCGGACCGCGGAGCACGCGACCCAGGAGGATCCGGGCCGGGCGCTCAGTGACCTGGTACTCCTGGTGGCAGCGGTCGCGAGCCTGGTCGCGGTCGGCACCTTGCTGATCCAGGCCTCCAGTGCCAACGGCGGCCAGCGCAACCTGCTGGCGGGCTACGCGATCGCCAGCATCGCGGTCTCGTGGTTCAGCGTCCACATGGTCTACGCGTTGCGGTACGCGCGGTTGTACTACGTGGACGAGGAAGGCGGCGTGAGCTTCCACATGGATGCCTCACCGGACTACCAGGACTTCGCGTACCTGTCGTTCACGATCGGCATGACCTTCCAGGTCTCCGACACCGACCTGCAGTCCTCCGAGATTCGGCACACCGCCCTGCGTCACGCCCTGCTGTCCTACCTCTTCGGCGCCGTCATCCTGGCCGGCACCGTCAACCTCGTCGCCGGCCTCAGCTCCGGCGGCTAGAACACCTCCAGACTCACCGGCGCGACCGGCCAGCCGAAGGCCGCGGTCGTGAGGCCGAGTGCGCCGGGCGTGTGCTCGGTGACTCGGCCGGTCGCGGCGAACTCCGTCAGGCCACGTCCGCCGAGGTACGCGCCGCCGAGTTCGGTCACGGACAGGCTCAGGTCAGGCGCATCGTCGGTGCGGTCGCACGTAACCGCCGAACCGTCGGCGGTCAACCGGAACCGTCCGGTGTTCGACTCGATGAGGTTGTCCGTCACGTCCAGCACGACGTCGAGCGGTGCGGCGTACCGGCGCTGCTCGAGAGCACGCGGTACGTCGGTCACGCGCAGCCACAGGGATTCGCCGAGCCGGCGCTCCAGGGCGGTCGGATAGGTGACGAGTTGCTGCAGCGGCTCGTCCACGGCGGCGTGCTCGTAGGTGAGCTTCGCGCTCAGGTCCATCGTCAGCAGGTGCTGCCACAGTGCCCTGTACGCCGGGAGCTCCGGCGCGACCAGCTCCTCGACGGACACCTCGTTGGCCGGGCCCGTCGGGCCCCAGGACAGCTTCCCACGCCAGAGCGCGTAGCCGTCGATGGTGCCGGTCTCGTCGCGGTGCACCAGGATCCGGCGCTCGGTCCGCCCGCCACGATTGTCCGGCTTGTCCTGCAGGCGCGCCTGCCAGCGCAGGTCGGACCGCCCGGACACGCCAGGTCGGCGCGCCTGCAGCCGGCGCAGGATCCCCGGCAGCTCCTTGAGCGCCTCGTCAGGAGTCAGTACGCCGAGCTCACCCGGACGGATCCGATCGTTGGGCGGACCAACGCGGTGCAGGTCGGCGCTGTACTCCACGCCCCACGCGGCCGTGGCGTACCCGAACCGGCCGTAGATCGCCGGTTCGCTCGCCCACAGGACCGCGATCGCCTCCGGCACCTCGCGCAGTTGCCGCCCGATCAGCTGGGACATCACGCCGCGCCGCCGATGCGTGGGCTGCACGCCGACACCGGTCACGTGCGCGGCGTCCACCACTCCGCCAGGCACCGACAACTCCCGCGTCAACGCCCTGGTCGTCCCGATGATCTGGTCACCGTCGGTCGCCACCAACGCCCGGTCGGGCTCGAACAGCTGCTGCCAGAGCTCGTCCGGCTTCGGGTCGAACATCATCGCCCCGCCGAACACAGCCTGCACCGCGCCGTACTCGCCGGCCTCCGCCGCCCGCACCTGGATCTCGGTCATTCCCGAATCTTCCTACGCCCCGCCGACAACCGCAGCCCATTTGCGACCATCAAGGCAGGTAAAGGGGGCGGTACCAATGCTCAAACCACTCGTAACAACATCGGCGGCCCTGCTCGCCGCAGCAGCTGTGCTGACGCCGGCCACGGCGTCCGCCACTTCGGCCACGTCCGCAGCCAGCTGCGGCCTGTCGGCTTCGTCGGTCACCGCGGCAGGTGATCACAACGCCGTGGGCATCGTGTCGACCGCGCCGCCCAAGGCGACGAAGAGCGTCCTGGGACGCGGTGCGTTCACACCCGGCCAGGTGAAGGTCATGGCCACGATGTCGATCCTGATCGACCAGGGCCCTGACGGCTCCGAGTACGACGTGTACGGCTACGTGATCATCGGCGACGCGCTCTACCAGGCGGTGTACAGCGCGCACGGCGACGGGATCGTCAACAACCCTCCGGCAGGGTTACGGCGGATCGGGGGCGGCTGGGGGAACTTCACGATGGTGGAGGAGGCCGAGTACCAGGGTCCGACCCAGGCCGGTATCTCCCGGTGGACCGTCTACGGCCTGCGTAGCGACGGCGTCCTCTTCCGGTGGAACGTCAGCAGCAAGGGCGTCTGGCGCAGTACCGGATCCGCGCCCGGGTTCAGCGCGGTCAAGTCAATGGCGCTTGTCAGCAAGTCCGCGACCTACGACACGTTCGTTGCGAACACCCGTGGCGGCGCGCTGTACACGATTCACATCCCGCTCACCACGCCGATGAAGCCGGTGGTGAAACAGGTCCGCAGCCGTACCTGGCAGGGATTCGAAACCCTGCTCACGCAGAAGTGCGGGGTCTACGGCACCATTCTGCTCGGCATCGACAAGGACACCGACACGGCCTACCTGTACGCCGTCGGTCGCTTCACGGGTACGGGCACCGTGATCCAAGGGCTGGGCAAGGTCCCCGCGACCTTCGCCGACAACGCCTACGCACGCCTGAAGGACCCCGGCGCCCCACTCACCGGGGAGTGACCAGTGTTCAAACCACTCGGAACACTCGCGGCCGCCGCGCTCGCCGCAACAGCTCTCGTGCCCGCGACGACGACACCCGCTCGAGCTACCGCGGCGGCGTCGTGTGGGATCGCCGTCGGATCCGTCACCGCCGGCGGTGACCACAAGCTGCTGTCCGTGTCGTCGACGCGACCGCCGACAACGAACTTCAACGGCTTCATCGCGCAGCACGTGTACCCGCCGGCCGCGCTGCGGATCACCGCGTCGCTGAGTCTCGGGGACGACGGGATCAGCATGTCCTTCGTCAGCGGCTACGGCGTTCTTGGGGATGCGCTGTACCTCACGCAGTACGCGGCGACCGACGGCGGCGCCGCGGACCGTCCGCCGAAGCGCATCGGCGGCGGCTGGGGGAGCTTCATCGCGCTCGAACAGACCGGGTACGCCGACACCGTCCAGCGCCGGAACAACGCCTACGGGCTACGCAACGACGGCACGCTGTTCCGGTGGAGCATCGACAGCAAGGGCGTGTGGCGGAGTCCGACGTCCGCACCAGGGTTCGCTGCGGTGAAGTCGATGGCACTGCTGCGTGCCACCAGGACCTACGACCTGTTCCTCGCGAACACCCGCGGCGGCGCGCTGTACACGATCCTCGTCCCGGCCACCGCGCCGCTCAAACCCGTGGTGAAGCTCGTCCGCGCCGCGACCTGGCAGGGCTTCGAGACGCTCATGGCGCAAACCTGCGGCCAGTACGGCTTCGTACTGCTCGGGATCGACAAGGACACCCAGGCCGGTTACCTGTACGCCGTCGGTGCGCCCAACGGAACGAGCACCGTGATCCAAGGCCTCGGCAAGGTGCCGGTCAAGTTCAGCGACCCGGTGTACTTCCACTGGGTCGCGACCGGCAACTGAGCTACCGCACGACGGGCAGATCGCCCGTGGACTCCCCGTCCAGCTCGGCCGGGGAGTCCGGTGCCGGGGTGTGTTCCGCCTCGTCGAGCAGGATCTCTTCCTTGAACACGAACTTCCGGTACGACCAGAAGCGGAACAGGGTGCCGAGACCGAGGCCGATGAAGTTCGCCGCGATGTTGTCGGACAGCCAGGTGTGCAGGTCCAGCACGTACCGCGAGAAGGCCAGACAGCCGGCCGCGATCAGCAGGCCGATGCCGTTCAGCACGAAGAACAGCACGTACTCACGGTGCAGGCCGCTGCGCTCCCGGTGCCGCCACGTCCAGTAGCGGTTCCCGAAGTACGTCACGATCGTGGCGACCGTGGTCGAGATCAGCTTCGCGGTCAGCGGCTTCTGGTGCAGCATGCCCTCGCCCGAGTCCGCGAGGACCAGCGGGTTGTTGAACACGAGCCAGTTGTAGATCGGGAGGTCCACGACCAGCCCCAGGACACCGACCAGACCGAACTTGGCCACTTCGTGCACCAGGTGCTGGAACTGGTGGTACAGCTTGGTGACGAGCTTCAACGGGGTTCGGAACCTTCTGTGATCACACCGCAACGGGAGGGCAGCTTCCCACGGTACCCGGCGAACAGGCCGACCCCGAAATCGCCCGCGCGCCCCAGAGTGTCAAACCTGGCCGCCGTACGGCCGATGATGTATGGACATTAGGCTCACGGCTGTGAAGTTCTCTCGGTTGGACCTCCCCACCGGTACCCCGGTGGTCGGCATGGTCGGTGGCGGGCAGCTGGCCCGGATGACCCAGGAGACCGCTGTCGCGCTCGGCGTCCAGCTCCGTGTGCTCGCCGAAGGCCCGGCGGTGTCGGCCGCGCAGGCGGTCGCGGACGCCCCCGTCGGCGACTACAAGGACCCGGAGACCGTACGGCGGTTCGCGGCCGAGTGCGACGTGCTGACGTTCGACCACGAGCACGTACCGACCGGCCTGCTGCACGCGCTCGAGGCCGACGGGGTGAAGGTCCACCCGGGTCCGGACGCGCTGGTGCATGCGCAGGACAAGGCCGTGATGCGCGCCCGGCTGGACACCTTCGACGTTCCGGCGCCCGCGCACCAGGTGGTCGAGACGTCCGCCGACGTCGCGGACTTCGCCAAGCGGGTCGGCGGCTTCCCGATCATCCTCAAGACCACCCGCGGCGGGTACGACGGCAAGGGCGTCTGGTTCGTCGACGGGCCGGACGACCCGCAGGTCGCGACCGCGTTCGGCAGCGGCGTACCGATCCTGGCCGAGGAGAAGGTCGACTTCGTCCGCGAACTGTCGGCGATCGTCGCCCGGTCCCCGCACGGCCAGGCGGTTGCGTACCCGATCGTCGAGTCCGTGCAGCGCGACGGCATCTGCGTCGAGGTCACCGCGCCCGCGCCCGGCCTGTCCCCGGAGCGGGCCGCGCAGGCGCAGCAGACGGCGCTGCGGATCGCCGGTGAGCTCGGAGTGGTCGGCGTCCTCGCGGTCGAGATGTTCGAGGCCCGGGACGGCCGCCTGCTGGTGAACGAACTCGCGATGCGCCCGCACAACACCGGCCACTGGTCGATCGACGGCGCGGTCACGTCCCAGTTCGAGAACCACCTGCGCGCGGTGCTCGACCTGCCACTCGGTTCGCCGGCAGCGCGGGCGCCGTACACCGTGATGGTGAACGTGCTCGGCGGCGACGTCGAGGACATGCACCGCGGACTCCTGCACTGCATGGCCCGCGACCCCGGTCTCAAGGTGCACTTCTACGGCAAGTCGGTGAAGCCGGGCCGCAAGGTCGGCCATGTGACGGCGTACGGCGACGACCTCGAACAGACCCGGGAACGCGCACGCCACGCGGCGGCGTACCTGACCGGAACGATCGACGAATAGGACGACCATGATCGGGATCGTGATGGGGTCGGACAGCGACTGGCCGACGATGAAGGCTGCGGCCGAGGTGTGTGCGGAGTTCGACGTGCCTTTTGAGGCAGACGTCGTCTCGGCGCACCGGATGCCCACCGAGATGATCGACTACGGACGGTCAGCCCACGAGCGTGGCCTCAAGGTGCTGATCGCCGGCGCCGGCGGTGCCGCGCACCTGCCCGGGATGCTCGCGTCGGTGACCCCGCTGCCGGTGATCGGCGTACCGGTACCGCTGAAGTACCTCGACGGGATGGACTCGCTGCTGTCCATCGTGCAGATGCCGGCCGGAGTTCCGGTTGCCACCGTCTCGATCGGGAACGCTCGGAATGCGGGGCTGCTGGCGGTCCGGATCCTGGCCGCCTCCGACGAGGTGCTGCGGGGCCGGATGATCGGCTTCCAGGAGTCGCTCGCGGAGGTCGCCCGGGCGAAGGGCGCTACGGTGCGTGACGGGGCGGCAGAGTTGCGTAAAGGCTGAGCTGGGCGCTGGTTTCCACAGGACGGGGGCGGGTAGTCATGAGATCCCATCGGATGTCGTTTAAGGTCGTCGATCGTGACTCCGCCCACTGAATCGGATACGCAGCGCATTCCGGTCCGCTACTGGATCTGGCTGTTCGGCGCCGCCGTATCCCTCCTCGGCGACCTGACGATGAACTTCGGCATCGGCTGGTCGGCCACCCGTCACGGCGGAAGCGTCGCCGGTCTGATCCTGTTGCTGGCCGCGGCTCCCAGAGCTGTCCTGTTGTTGATCGGCGGTGCTGTCGGCGACCGGTTCGGGGCGCCCCGGGTGCTGCTGGTGAGTTGTACGGCAATGTTCCTGGTGACGGCGACGCTGGTGCCGGTGACGCGTGCCCTGGGCGAACCGGTGGAGCTGCTGGCGATTCTCGCCGTCGTGGTCGGAGTCATCGACGCGTTCTTCCTGCCCTCGTCGCGCGCGATGCCGAGGTTGCTCGTACCGGCGCCGCAGGTGCCTCGGGCGCTGGCAAGTTTCCAGGTCACCGGGGTTATCTTCGCGGTCAGCGGTACGGCGGTCGGCGGCCTGCTGGTCAACTGGGCCGGGATGTCCGCCGCAGCCGGCTTCGACGCGATCACCTTCGGGATCATGCTCGTGGTCCTGTACCTGCTGCGCGGTACGACGACCCCGCACGGCACCAGGCGGAGCGGGATGTTCCGGTCGATCGCGGAGGGGGTCCGCACCGCGTTCGGGCGGCCGCTCACCCGGGCGCTGCTGATCACGATGACGCTGGCCGCGGGCCTGCTGATGCCGATGGACGCGCTACTGCTGCCGCTCCTGGCCCGCGATCATCACTGGAACGCGAAGACGGCCGCGATCCTGATCGCGACCCGGAGCATCGGCGTCGGCGTGGTGTCGATCCGGATCCTGATGCGGGGCGCCTTCCAGCGCCCTGGGGTCGTCGCGATGCTGGGCCTGCTGGTCGCCGCGATCGGGTTCGCCGGACTGTCCATGGTGGACGCGCTGCCGCTCGCCATCGTCTTCGCGGTGACCAGCGGAATCGGCGTCGGCGCCTTCACCGGCCACGTACTGCCGCTGCTGATGAACTCGGTCGAGAGCGAGTACCAGTCGCGGCTGCAGTCGGTCATCGTGCTCTGCCAGAGCCTGGCTCAGGTCGTGATGAACCCGCTGCTGGGCAGCCTCGCGGACGTGCAGGGGATCCGGATCACCGGCGTGTGCCTCGGTATCGGCGTCGCGATCACGCTGATCGGCCTGATCGCTCTCGGCCGTCCGGTGATCCGGAACGCCCGCGTTTCCTGACGGCTAGGGCTTGCCGGGGGCGCGATAGGTCCAGCCGGCGGTGCGCCAGGCGTCGACGTTCAGGTTCAGGCGGGCGTCGACGACGACCGGGGTGGCGACGACGTCCCTCAGGGTGGCCGGGTCGAGTTCGCGGAACTCGGGCCACTCGGTGAGGTGCAGTACCGCGTGGGCGTCGCGGCAGGCCTCGACGGCGGACTGGGCGTAGCGCAGGGTCGGGCGGACGCGGCGCGCGTTCTCCATCGCCTCGGGGTCGTACACCGTGACGTTCGCGCCGTGCAGCTGGATCCGGCCGGCCACGTCGAGCGCGGGCGAGTCGCGGACGTCGTCCGTACCGGCCTTGAACGCGGCGCCGAGCACCGTGACGTTCTTGCCGGACCACTCGCCGCCGAGCATCTCGTGGGTGAGGTCAACGATCCGGGCGCGCCGGTGCTGGTTGATGTCGTCGACCTCGCGGAGCAGCGTGATGACCTCCTCGACGCCGAGCTCACCGGCCCGGTGCATGAACGCGCGCAGGTCCTTCGGCAGGCAGCCGCCGCCGTAGCCGGGGCCGGCGTTCAGCATGCCGCGGCCGATCCGCTTGTCGTACCCGAGCGCGTCGGCGAGCTGGGTGACGTCGGCGCCGGTCGCGTCGGCCATCTCGGCGAGCGCGTTGATGAACGAGATCTTCGTGGCGAGGAACGCGTTCGCGCCGGCCTTCACCAGCTCCGCGGTCGGCAGGTTACAGACGACGACCGGCGTACCTTCGCCGATCGGCGTCGCGAACACCTCGCGCAGCCGGGCCTGGGCGGCGTCGGACTGGACGCCGAAAACGAGCCGGTCCGGGTGCAGCGTGTCGTCGACGCCGTGCGCCTCGCGGAGGAACTCCGGCTGCCAGGCGATCTCGACGCCGGTGCCGGCCGGGGACTCGGCGTGGAAGCGCGCCTCGACGATCTTCGACGTACCGACCGGGACCGTGGAGCGACCGACCACCAGGGTCGGCTCGGTCAGCAGCGGCGCGAGCATGGTCACCACGGAGTGCACCTGCGCCAGGTCGGCGGCCTCGCTGCCCTCGAGCTGCGGTGTGCCGACGCAGACGAAGTGCACGTCGGCCCAGTCGGCGATCTCGCTGTAGTCCTTGGTGAACCGCAGCCGGCCGGAGTCCACATGTTTCTTCAGCAGCGGATCCAGCCCGGGTTCGTACAGCGGGGCCTTGCCGTCGTTCAGCAGCTTGAGCCGGTGCTCGTCGATCTCGACCCCGATCACGTCGAAACCGAACTCGGCCATTCCGGCGGCGGTGTTCGCGCCGAGGTAGTTGGTGCCGATGACGGCGATCCGGAGCGGACGGGACGTCGCTTCACTCATGTCCGGGACTCTACCCATCATGGTTATCAGCGCGTGACCGGAGTATGGCCACCGGTCTTCCATGGCGTGCGCTGTTGGTCACTTTCGGCGTACGACGCCCCCCGCGCGGCAATGGTTCGTCGTACTGTGTGACTCGTGAGTAACTCATTCGAGCTGTACGCGCTGTCCGAGGAGCACCAGGCGATCCGGGAGGCCGTCCGCGACGTCTGCGACGCCAAGGTCGCGCCGCACGCGGGCGACGTGGACGAGCTGGCCGAGTTCCCCAAGGCGTCGTACGACGCGCTGAAGGCGTCGGACTTCCACGCCCCGCACATCCCGGAGGAGTACGGCGGAGCGGGCGCGGACGCACTCGCCACGGTGATCGTGATCGAGGAGGTCGCCCGCGCCTGCGCGTCGACGTCGCTGATCCCGGCCGTGAACAAGCTCGGCTCGCTGCCGCTGCTGCTGTCCGCCTCGGACGAGGTCAAGCAGCGCTACCTGCCGCCGGTGGCGTCGGGCGACTCGATGTTCTCGTACTGCCTGTCCGAGCCGGAAGCCGGTTCGGACGCGGCCTCGATGAAGACCCGCGCGGTGCTCGACGGCGACTCGTACGTGCTGAACGGCGTGAAGCGCTGGATCACGAATGCCGGCGTGAGCGACTTCTACACGGTCTTCGCGGTGACGGACCCGTCAGCACGGTCGCGTGGCATCTCCGCCTTCGTGGTCGAGAAGTCCGACGAGGGCGTGTCGTTCGGCGCGCCGGAGAAGAAGCTCGGCATCAAGGGTTCGCCGACCCGCGAGGTGTACTTCGACAACGTCCGGATCCCGGCGTCCCGGCTGATCGGCGAGCCCGGTACCGGCTTCGCGACCGCGATGCAGACCCTCGACCACACCCGCGTGACGATCGCCGCCCAGGCGCTCGGCATCGCCCAGGGCGCGCTCGACTACGCCCTCGGCTACGTCCAGGAACGCAAGCAGTTCGGCAAGGCGATCGCCGAGTTCCAGGGCCTGCAGTTCATGCTCGCCGACATGGGCATGAAGATCGAGGCCGCCCGCCAGCTCACCTACGCCGCCGCCGCAAAGTCCGAACGCGGCGACAGCGACCTCACCTACTTCGGCGCCGCCGCCAAGTGCTTCGCCTCCGACACCGCGATGGCCGTCACCACCGACGCCGTCCAACTCCTCGGCGGCTACGGCTACACCCACGACTACCCGGTCGAACGCATGATGCGCGACGCCAAGATCACCCAGATCTACGAAGGCACCAACCAGGTCCAGCGCATCGTGATGGCCCGGCAGTTGTTGAAGGGCCTCAGCTGAGGGCTCGCGGAAGAAAGTCGTGGCCCGTGAGGTTGCGCTTCCTGTGACCACACTTTCCGACCGCGTAGTCGCGGCATTGCGTGCCAACCACGACATCCTCGCCGCATTGGTGCCGACCTTGTCCGAGGAGCAACTGAGGTCCGGGAGCGGTGCGACGGACTGGACTGTCGCGCAGGTGCTCTCACACCTCGGGAGTGGTGCCGAGATCGGCCGCAAGCCGATCGCGGCCGCCGCCGGCGAGCACGTCCAGGCTGAGGACAACCAGTCGGTCTGGGCCAGGTGGGACGCCTCGTCCCCGGCCGACCAGGCGGCCGGGTTCGTCAAGTACAACCAGGCCTACCTCGACACGGTCGAGGCGCTCAACGCCGAGCGGCGCGAACTCCGGATCGACCTTGGCTTCCTGCCGGAGCCGGTGCCGCTGGTCGTCGCGCTCGCGATGCGGCTCAACGAGGTGGCCAATCATGTCTGGGACGTGCGCGTCGGAGTCGATCCGTCGGCGACCGTGGATCCGGACTCGGCCGAGCTGCTCGTCGAGCTCTTCGGCGGCCCGCTGGCATTCCTCCTCGGCTTCTCCGGCAAGGCCGATCAGGTCGACCAGGAGGTTCGCCTGGCGATCCCGGGCGGCGGCATTCACATCACCGACACGGTCACCGTGACCGGTGCGATCGAGGACCCGACGGCGACGTTCGACGGTCCGGCGGAGGCAGTCGTGCGGCTGCTGAGCGGACGGCTCGGTGCTACACGCGCCGCCGGCGTGACTGTCACCGGCAACGTCACTCTCGAGGAGTTGCGAAAGGTCTTCCCTGGCTACTAGACCAGCCGGCCGTGAGGTGGCCGGGGTCTCGGTGACGGAACACCTGACGCGGCTGGAGCCGTAACGTTCCGGCGATCTCGGTGAAACGTTCGGGGCGGTCGCGAGTGACATAAAGGGCCCGACAGGTTGCCGCCACGACCAGGAGGGGACATGGGCCTCAGTGACCCCACGGATGCCGAGCTGGATGCGATGATCCGGGCGCGCTTGGCATCGATCGGAATCGATCTCGAGCAGTTGCCGGCCGGGAGCGCTCCGGACCCGGACACCGGCAGCCCCGGACAGGACTCGGTACTGGCGAGTCTGCGGAGCTTCGTCCGGACCACTGTCCTGCCGTTGAGTTCGTACACGTTCGCCGCCGATTCCCAATTGGCGCAGCAGGCTGCGCCACCCACGCTTTATCCATCGATCGACGTGGTCCGGGAGGCGCGATGAGCGCGCCGTTGGACACGCAGGTGGACCGGCGCTCGTTTCTGCACCGGGCGAGTGCCTTGGCGGCGGCGACGGTCGGTTCGGTCGCGTTGCCGTCGGTAGCACATGCGGCCCCGGCGGCTACGGGTACGGCGCCGCTGGTCGACGTGCCGGTGCGATCGGTCGACGTCAGTGAGCTGACCATCGCGGAGGCGGCGACGCTGATTCGTCAGGGCCGGCTGAAGCCCGAGCAGTTGGTCGAGGCCTACCTGGACCGGATCGAGCGCTTCGACAGTACGTACCAGGCGTTCAACCGGGTGCTCGCGGAGGCGGCGCTGGATCGTGCCCGGGCGTTGGGCAGGTCGCGTGGTGGTGCGTTGCATGGCATTCCACTGGCGATCAAGGACAACTACTACACCCGAGGTGTGACGACCACCGCCAACTCCTACCTGTTCGCCGACTTCGTGCCCCCGTACGACGCGACGGCGGTCCGTCGGCTGACCGCGGCCGGCGGGATCGTCCTGGGCAAGACCCAGATGGGGCCGTTGGCAACGACACGGGCGACCACGCCGGACGGGCGGATCACCACCGTCAACGCGTGGACGCCAGAGGACCCGAGCACGGATCCCGGTGGTTCGTCGTCCGGGTCGGCGACGGCGGTGGCGTCCCGGATGGCGACGTCGAGCGTCGGGACGCAGACAGGTGGTTCGATCACCGCGCCGTCGAACGCGCAGAACCTGACCGGGTTGAAGCCGACGATGGGCAGGGTGTCGTTGCACGGCATCGTGCCGCTGAGTTATACCCGCGATCATCCCGGCACCCTCGCGCGGGATGCGCTGGACGCCGCGATCATGCTGACCGCGATGGCCGGCGAGGACCCGGACGATCCGAGGACCCAGGGACTGCCGCCGGTGCCGGACCTCGTCGGTGCGGCCACGCCGGTGCGCGTCGGCCGGCGCGTCCGGATGCGCTGGCGGACCAGGGTCGGCGTCATTCCCGGTTTCACCAGCGGTACGTCGGAGACCGCGGCGGCGCGCAAGACGGCGCTCGACGTGCTCGCGGGGATCGATGGCCTGTCGGTTGTCGACGTGACGATGCCGGACGAGTGGGACCTGCTCACCAATGCGGCGTTCAACAACGTGCGGTTGCCGGAACGGAGCGAGCCGTTCCTGCCGATGCTGCGGTCGGACCTGCGCGGTTTCGGGGTGTCGGTGACTGGTTGGCTGCAGGGTGCGTTGCTGGGGGCGAACGAGTACCTGATCGGTCAGCGGGCGAAGGTCGTGCTGCTCGAGCGGGTCCTCGAGGATCTGTTCGCCCAGTGCGACGTCGTCGTACAGACCAGCCCGACCCCGTTCGACGCACTGGGCCTTCCCGAGCTGGCGTTGCCGATCGGATTCTCCGCGAGCGGGATCCCGATCGGCACCATCCTCGGTGGAAAACCCTTCGGCGAGGACCGCCTGCTCGCCGTCGCCGCTGCCTATCAAGGTGTCACCGACTGGCACCAGCGCCGCCCCGCCGACCCACCAGCCACCGCCGCCACCCGCAAGACTGCTGCCTCCAGCCGCGGCCGGATCCGTGCCGAGGAGGTTCCGGACCTGATGCAATGAATGCCATGGTGACCGTCGGATCACCCTCTGCGCAGGCGTCTGCGCAGATGGTGATCCGGTAGCCGCTGTCGTAGGCCGACCCGATCGGCAAGGCGTACACTGAGGGTGTCCCTGCTTCCGCTGAGCAGCCCACTGCCTGACCTGACATCGGGTCCCGGAGGGCGAAGGTTTCGGACCTAATCGTGGGCGGGACCTATGGAGTCATATCGCGACCAGTCCGGGCGAGAGCGGCCGTCGAGAGTTCATCTCCGGAGCCATGCTGCCGGACTTCGGTTCCGCAGCGGAGCCCTGCTGTTGCCGTTGCTGGGAGTCATGCTGACCGGCTGCGGTGGGAACGGTACGGCGTCAGCGCCCGGGGCGACGGCGACGCTCGCGCCGCCGGCCAGCAGCGGATCGCAGTCCGGCCCCAGCCCCAGCGCGAGCTCCAGCGCTGCCGGCGGAGGTCCAACTTTGCTGATCACCAGCAGCGACGGCTTCAAGGTCGTCGTCAGCCTGGTGTCCGCCGGTGAGTCACCGACCGCAGATCCGGCCAACCCGGCTTCGCCAGGGCTGACCAACATTGTTCTGCGGCTGAACGAGCACAACCTGCAGACCGATCGCCCCGCGCCGTTCGTCGACCTCGTACGAAACCTCGTCCTGGTCATCGACTCGAAGAACCTGCCTGGCATCACCACCACGAAGGGGCCCGGGGAGGCGTTCAGGCCCTACCCGGACTGTGAAGCTTGGGGCGCGAAGAATGCGCCGGGGGCAACCAGCTTCACGGCGGCGTGGGTCTCCGTCATGGACATCAGCAGCGGCCGGAGCGAGCACGACCCGAAGCTGTGTCAGCTGAGTCTGTCGTCGCTCACGGACCATCTGGACCTACCGGCGACCATTCCCGCAGGCGCCGATCTGACCGAGGATATTTTCAGCGCCGCCCTGCCGGAGTCGCTGCCGATGGCAGCCTTCCAGCTGGCCGTGGCCACGAACAAGTCGCCGTACACTCCGGCAATTCCGCTCCGATGAGGTTACGTACCCGCGTCGCGCGAAGCCCATGATCCGCCGTGCGCCGGAGCGCCGGCGTGGGACGGGCGCGGCAATCGTGGTCCTGTCGATCGCGGTCCTGGTTGCCGGGTGCAAGGACTCCCCGCCCCCGGGGGCGGCCCCTGCTGCGACTGTCGCGCCGATCACCGGGACCGGGAACACTGCCGGGGCCCGAATCACCTTTGTCTGCAGGGCGGGGGCATCGTTCGGGCTGTGCGCCGTCGACGGCAACGGTGGCGGGCGCACGACGTTGGTAGCTGGTTCTGCCGGGGTCGTCGACGGCGGAGAGCTGTCGCCGGACGGCGGCAGACTGGCCTACTTCGTCGGTCCGAACGCCGACACTCACCTTTGGCTGGCCGCGGGAGACGGGTCGCATCCGGTCGATCGGGGATCAGGTGGAGACCCCTCGTGGTCGCCGGACGGCGGCCGAGTGGTGTACACGCAGGCGGCGGCCGGCGGGGGCGTCTCGGTGATGAATGCCGACGGTACGGGGACCCGTGCCGTCAGCGCGTTCGGCAGGAGCGGCCGGTGGTCGCCGGACGGACGGTTGATCCTGTTCGTCGTCGACCCAGGCGGGACCGATCCGCCGGGTGTCTACACGGTGCCCCAGCAGGGTGGGGCAGCGACCATGGTCATCCCTCGCGGCGGCGACGCCGCGTGGTCGCCGGACGGCAACCAGATCGCGTTCACCGAGTGGCGGGACCCGTCCCGCCCTTACACCCCGTCGGGCACCAGCCTGGCCAACGCCGATGGTTCCGATCCGCGCCGGCTCGACACGCCGTCGCAAAGCTTCGACTCGTCGCCGAGTTGGGCTCCGGACGGCTCGTCCGTTTTGGTGGAGCGGGGAGCGCTTCAGGGTCTGGACCAGCGCTTCGTCGCCCTCCAGGCAGGCGGACCAACCGGCGAACGCGTGGTGCTCGCCTTCGGCCCGCCCGACAACGGGTCCTCCCCACGGTGGGGCGGTGCCCGCGGCCGGAGTGCCCTCCTGGTAGGCCGTGGTCTCGATGTTCACGGGGGCTTCGGAGTTCCGCTCGTCTCGGTTCCGGTCGCGGACTTCGCGGCTCTGAACCCACAGCTCGCGCCGGCCGGCTACTCCGCCACCGTCGACTGGGGGGACAGCTCCGCGACCAGCACCGGGACAGTCGAGCTTTCGGGTGACCCGCAGAAGCCAACGGGAACCGTTCGGGCTGACCATACCTATCTCACCACCGGCACGTACACGCTCGTCGTCACGCTGCACAGACCTGGTAGCGGGTCGAGCGATCAGTCCTTCACCAGCCATGCGTACATCGCCTGGGGCGCTCTGGTCGCGGCGCAGCCCGCGTCCATTCCGGCCGGCATCCCTGTCAAGGGACTCCTCGCAGTACTGACGTATCCGTCGTCGCTCGGCCTGCCGCCGCCGGGCGCCCCTGCCTTCACCGACTGGAACGACGCGTACAGCCCTGGCGGCACTACACAGGAGCTGAGGACTCTGGAAGTCGGACCGTCGGGCGGCGTCATCACCGTTGGAGTCTATGAGCGCAACGGGCACAGTTACTCCGTGGTCAGGAACTACGCCCCGCTGCTGCGTCTTCCGGGCTGGGGAATACGGTCCGTGCCGGGGACGGCGGAGCTGACCGTGCCGCTGAGCGTGCAGGTGCACAAGGGGTCCGAATTCCGGATGGATCCGCCGTCCGCGTCGCCGCTCGGCAGTCCCGTTCTCTTCTACCCGGAGCTCGACGGGATTCCGGCAGGCTGGGGCGCCGCCGAGTTCGACTGGGAGTTCCCCGGCCGGGGAGGAGCTGCGAACACCACCTTCGCGGACACCCCCGCGACGCAGACGCAGTTCCAGCGGCTCCTAGCCCTGGTCAAGTCCGTGGGGAACAACCTCGACGACAAGTCCGTGCGCAAGGCGATGCAACCGTTCGGTATTGAGCCCGCCACGTTCGACCTGTGGAAGGACAACTTTCCCCGGCACATTCTGGTGCACGTGTTCACCGACGCCGCCGTACTCCACGACATCCACCTGACCGTGAAGCTGACCGACCTGTCGACCCGCCGCGTCGAGACCCTCGAGTGGGTGACCCACTCGATCCACCTCGTCGCGGGGTCTACCTGTCCGCGACTGGACTATCTGCTGCCGCCGGCGCCGCAGGTCAGTTTCGCGCTGGTCGGCAACCACACCACGTGCGACTTGGTCGCCGCGCTCAAGGCGATAGTGCGCGGGCCGAAGCGGAGCCCTGACTACATCTCGGCCGACATCTCAGGTGCGAGCGACGCCTACGTCGCCGGGCTGACGCTGACCGTGACCCAATCGGGTGAGGTGTACGTGAGCCTGCACCGCGGATGGGGTACGCCGGGCTTGTCCGCTGCTGTCATCTACGGCTACTTCGGTCTCCCGAACGACCCGCCTCCCGACAACTGGAAGGTGGACAGGCTGATCGAGGGCTGGACGTATACGGTCGGCGTGGTCGGCTCGGGCCTGGTCGGTGGCGCGACCCTGGGCGAGACGGTGGTCCTCGGTACGACCGGATACGGCTGGAACGCCTTCGAATACGCGATGGTCGGCGGTCTTCCGTCGGCATCTGGGCAGGCGAGTTGTGCGGTGCACCTCGGATCGGACAGTGAACTGCCCCTGCGCTGGCTCAAGTACCTGCAGCCCACACGCACCGCGCCGTTCCCAGGGAGCAGCTCGCCGCCGGCCCCACCTGCGGCGACAGCCGCGCAGGCAACCGATCTGCTCGGCCGAACCTGGACTCTCTTGAACAATGCGGCAACGTGCAACTCGATTCCACCTCCTCCCGGCTAGCGCCGAAGCACTGGGCAACCTGGTGCTCTGGGCAACGACCGGCGAGGAGCACCCATGTACTTCGTACCCGACCGGCGTGCTACAGCCCTCGAACAGGGGAGGCGCATCGGATATCCAGGGTCGACGCCGAACCGCCCTATGCCAATGCTCCGGAGCGCTACATCTGTACGTGCGGGGGCCCGCCGGCTGTTGAAGGCCCTCAGCTGACGCGCTGCGGGTCGGCGCCTGCTTGTTTGGTCAGGCGGTCGCCGACCTCGAGGGACTTCCAGAGGTCGCGGTTGACCTTCACGTCGCGGGTCTCGCCGTCGTCGAGCTGTACCTCGAGTTTGCGGTAGAGGTTGGCGCCGTCGTACATCGCGCGCGACTTCTTCACGACGACTCCGGTCCAGGCATCTCCGTCGGACATCGGTCACTCCTTCGTCACGGTGAGTAGACGGCTGAACCTTATCACCGATAACCATCGCGGCGGCGGGTGATCGCGGGTACGGTGCGGTGGTGCCTCAGCAGCGACGGACGGACCGCGACGCGATCGTGGCCGCCTCGATCGCGGTTCTCGACGAGCGCGGACTGGACAAGCTGTCGCTGCACGCGGTGGCCGCGCGGCTCGGCATCCGGCAGCCGGCGCTGTACCACCACTTCAAGGACAAGGACGCGATCCTCGCCGCGGTCGCCGCGGAGGTGCTCGACCGGCATCACACCGAGCGGCTGCCACGGCCGGACGAGGACTGGCACGAGTTCCTGATCCGCAACGCGTACAGCCTCCGCGGCGCGATGCTCGCGGTCCGCGACGGTGCCCGGCTGGTCGCGCTCGCCGGACCGCGCGCGCCCGAGCTCGGGAACGCGATCGCACAGGTGTCGTTCCTGGAACGGCACGGGTTCACCGGCGCGGACGCGATCCTGGCGTACGTTGCCGTGTCCCGCTACACGATCGGCTGCACGCTCGAACAGCAGACCGCCCGCGACGGCAGCAACATCCGCCTGCCGGACGTCCCGGAGGCGGATCACCTGCGCACACTGGCCGGTCAGCTCGCGCGGCTGGGACCGGACCACGAGTTCACCTTCGGCCTGACCGCGCTGGTGAAGGGGCTCGTCCCCTCGCGAGACCGGTGACGACTCCTCCGGATCGGGTGAGCAGAGCCCTCCGGCGTGGCCCTGAGCTGCAGCTGAACCCAGTCGGAGAGGGGCCACCGTTACGCCCAGCACTTCGCCCGCGTGTTCCGGCAGTTCACCGGCAGTACGCCGATCACGGTCAGATCGTCGCGAGTGCGGTGACGCCGAGCGCGACCCCGACCAGATAGGTGCCGGAGGCACCGATGGCGCGGAGCGGTCCGTAGCTCGCGAGCGTCGCGGACCGCAGCATGGCGAACGCGTGGACGAACCGGACGACCACGCAGGCAACGGCGAGTACGTCGATCACCCAGCTGCTCGACAGCGCCGAGCAGACCAGCAGTAGCACGATCATCGTCGGGATGTACTCGGCGGCGTTGCCGTGCGCGCGGACCGCGATCAGGAGCTTGTCCGCCGGATCGGTCGGCAGTTGGTTGCCGCCGCCGCGGATCGCGCGGTTGCGCGTCACGTTGGCGCCGAGCAGGAACAGCAGAATGCCCAGTAGGGCGATGCAGACAACGGTGACGGTGTCGAGGTTCATAGCAGTGCTCCTTCGAACAGGTGGCTCACGATCGTGTGGCTGAGTTGGGTGCCGAGCAGCGCGTCGGTCTTGTGCATGCCGCCCGGGCAGGTGACGTTGACCTCGATCAGCCGGCCGTCGATCACGTCGACACCCGCGATGGCCAGGCCGTGTTTGCGCAGTTCCGGTCCGAGGGCGGCGACGATCGCGCGGTCGTCCTCGTCGATCTCGGCCGGTGCCACCGGCGGACCGATCCGGAAGTCGTTGCCGGCCGGGCGCCGCAGGACCGCGCCGACGATCTCCCCGTCCAGCAGGAACAGCCGCTTGTTGCCCTGCGCAACCGCCGGCAGGTACTGCTGGGCGATCACCTGCCGGCGCCCGCCGTACGTCGCCGACTCGAGCAGCGCGATCGCGCCCGGATCGTCGTGCACCAGCCAGACGCCGTGCCCGGCGAATCCGTCCACCGGCTTCACCACCGCCGTACCGACCCCGGCGACGAACGACCGCACAGCGTGCGGATCCGTACCGACGTACGTCGGCGGGCACAGCTCCGGGAAACGCAGCGCGATCAGCTTCTCGTGCAGCGCCCGGATCCCTTCCGGGTGGTTGATCACCCGCGTGCCGGCGTGGTCCAGCAGGTACGTCGTGTGCAGGTACCGCGCGTCGACCGGCGGATCGATCCGCAGCTGCACCACATCGAAGGACGCGACGTCGACGACCGCCGTCCCGAGCTCGTCGAACCAGGACGAGTCGACGATCCACCGGTGATCGTCACCGGCGACCCGAGGCCGTAGCCGGATCCGCCGGGCGCGGGCGCACACCCGGCCGTCGGTGAAGGCCAGCTCCTCGGGCTCGCACGTCCAGACGTCGAGGCCGAGGTCCTGCGTCGCGACCATCAGGCCGATGCTCGCGTCGACGTCAGCCTGCAACCCGGGCAACGGATCGGTGATGAACAGTACGCCGATCATCTCGCCACATCCCTTCTGTGCAAGGGGTTTGCCGGAGTACGTGCCGCCGGTGCACGTCGTCGTACATCAGCCGCTGAAGTACGGCGACCGCCTGCTCGACCACGTACGGCTCCTGCGCGTCGAGGAACCGCACTTCGAGGTACGTCCCGCGCGGCCGGACCGGTGGAAACAGCGTGCTCAGGTGCCCGGCCGCCCCGTCGACGAAGACCGTGGCGTCCGCGGCGAAGGCCGTGTACGCCGCGACCGGGTCATCGCCGTGCAGCAGCCGGTCGTCGAATGCCGTACGCGCCGGATCGACCGCCTGCCAGGTCGCGAGCCGCGTACTGCGGTTGAACCGCGCGGCGAGCGACGGCCCCACGAGGTTGAGCACCCGCCACTGCTCGAGGCCCGCGCGACCAGGCCACCAGTCCAGGCAGATCTGCGTGGACGCGGTCCGGCGCATCATGACCCGGCCGGACGGCCCGATCCGGTCGAAGTGCCGCTGCATCGCGACGTACCGCGCCGACGTGAGCTGCAACGGCACGTCCGTCCGCGGGTCGACCGGGATCGGCCGCAGCGTGATCCCGTCGAGCCGGCGCCGCAGCTCGGCGGTCGCCCGGCGCAGGTCGCCGACCGGGTCGGTCGACGGCGGCAGGCTGAGTTCGAGTTGCCCGCCGGGCTCGAAGCTGACGTACGGCGCGGCCGGTGACCCCGTCACCGCCTGCCGTACGACGTCGATCGGTACGACGGACCCGTCGGCCGCGGCGACGACGTACTCCTGCTCGATCGCGACCCGGGTCGACCGCCCACACCCCTGTGCGAACAGGCCGGCGACCGCCGGGCGAAGCTCCCTGGGATCCATCGGACCCTCCCCTGATACCGTAAGGATTCCTGTCGAAATAATGGAAGGTATCCTTACAACATGTCAAGAGCTGAGGTGCCTCGTCCTGATCGGAAGCCGATGATCGCGCTGGTCGACCGCGCCAACCGCGCGATGCAGACCGACATGGTTCGGCGGGCGCATGCGGACGGGCACACCGAGGTGAAGATGGCCCACAACTCGGTCTTCGGAACCTTGCACTCCGGCGGCGCGCGCGCGGCGGACATGGCCGCTCGGGCGGGAATCACGCGGCAGTCGATGGGTGAGGTGATCCGCGACATGGTGGCGCTGAACCTGCTGGAGATGCGGCCCGATCCGGAGGATCGCCGAGCCAAGGTGGTCGACTACTCCGAGCACGGCCTGGCGGTAGCGACGGACGGCTTCCGGTACCTGATCGAGCTCGACCGCCGCCTCGAGGAGGAGTTCGGTGCGGAGAAGTACGCCGCGGCCCGCGAGGTACTCGACCGGTTGGTCGAGATTCTGGACCGGTTCGCCGCCGAGGAGGCTCAGGCTTCGCCCTCGGCCGGCGGCAGGGTCGGGTAGTCGCCGATCGGGTAGAGGCCGACGGTGAAGCCGTACGTCGTACCGCCCGCGCGCGGGAGCTGGTCGAACGCGTGGATCAGCGCGTCCACCTGCTGCCAGAACTCCCTGGCCCGCTCCTCCGGGATCCGCGCGTGCCGGATGAACGAGCGCATCTGCCCCGCGTCGTACGCCGGCTTCGACTCCTGGGCCGCGACCTCGAAGTCGTTGAAGTCGTGCGGCAGCTGCCCGTCCGCGCCCTGCCGGCCGAGGCCGACGTAGAACATCCGCGCCGCGCGCCCGTAGAACCGCTCCTCGATCGCGCGCACCCGCCGGGTCCGGACCACCCGCAGGATGCCGGCGTCGGTCAGCACCTTCACGTGGTGCGCGACCGTACTCTTCGGCCGCCCGACCGCGGTGGCCAGTTCGGTCACGGTCGCGGCCCGCTCGTGCAGCAGCCCAAGAATCGTCGTCCGCAGTGGGTCGCTGATCGCCCGCACCTGCTCCGCGGTCGTCAGCTCGACAGTGTCCGCGAGCTCGTAGTCGGGGACCGAGTTATTGCTTGGCATGGTTCGAATAGACTAGCATTCCGGATTGTTCGAGATATTTGGATCATTGGAGCTGATCATGGCCGAGGTCGTGCTGTACCACCACTCTCTGGGACTGACCGACGGGGTGAAGGCGTTCGCCGAGGAGCTCCGGCAGGCGGGTCACACCGTGCACACGCCGGACCTGTACGAGGGCAACACGTACGCGACCCTCGAGGAGGGCATGGAGTACGCGCGGACGACCGGCTTCGGGAAGATCGCGGAGCGCGGCGTCGAGGCGGCGCAGGATCTGCCGGCCAACGTCGTGTACGCCGGCTTCTCGCTGGGCGTCGTACCCGCGCAGCAGCTCACGCAGACCCGCCCGGGCGCGGTCGGCGGGCTGTTCTTTTACTCGTGCCTGCCGGCCGAGGAGTTCGGGGCGTGGCCGGAGGGTGTGCCCGCGCAGGTGCACGCGATGGAGGAGGACCCGTACTTCGTCGAGGAAGGCGGCGACATCGACGCCGCCCGCGCCCTGGTCGCCGCCAACAGCTCCGTCGAGCTGTTCCTCTACCCCGGCAAGGAGCACCTGTTCGCCGACTCCTCGCTGCCGGGGTACGACGAAGCCGCTGCCAAACTCCTCCTCCAACGCACGCTGGACTTCTTGTCCTAAACCTGTGCTGCCGCCTCCACTGCGATCGGAACCTCAGCGCGCTTGGTGGGTATGAACGACGCCACCGCCAGTGCGGTGAGGGCGGCGCCGGCGCCGATCAGCAGGACGACCCGGAAGCCACTCTGTGAAGGCAGGGTGTAGCCGCCCAGGCTGATCGTCAGGTTCGCGAGGATGACGCCGGCGACCGCACTGGACACCGACGTGCCGATCGACCGCATCAACGTGTTGAAGCTGTTCGCGGCCGCGGTCTCCGAGACCGGTACGGCGGACATGATCAGCGCAGGCATCGCACCGTACGCCAGACCGATGCCGGCGCCGATCAGCAGCGAGACCAGGACGAGTTCCCAGACCGAGCTCATCAGCACGCTGCCCACGCCGTACCCGAGGGCGACCACGAGCGCGCCGAGCATCAGCGTGACCTTCGGGCCGCGGGTCTTCGAGATCTTCGCCGAGAACGGCGCCGCGACCAGCATGATCAGACCCGACGGTCCCATCACCAGACCGGACGCGAGCATCGACTGACCGAGTCCGAAACCCGTTGCCTTGGGCATCTGCAGGAGCTGCGGCAGCACCAGCGACATCGCGAACATCGCGAACCCGAACACCATCGACGCCAGGTTGGTCAGCAGTACCTGCGGACGCGCGGTGGTTCGCAGGTCGACGAGCGGCTCGCTGGTCCGGCGTTCCCACCAGCCCCAGGCGAGCAGAGCGACGACCGCGAGCGCGAACAGGCCGAGCGTCCGCCCGCCGGTCCAGCCCCAGCTCCCGCCCTGGGAGATTGCCAGCAGCAACGAAATCAGGCCGGCCGAGAGACCGAGTCCGCCGAGCAGGTCGAACCGGCCGCCGGAGCGTACGGACGACTCCGGGACGAAACGCAGCACCAGGCCGAAGACGATCGCGCCGAGACCCGCCGACACCCAGAACAGTGTGTGCCAGTTGAAGTTCTCGGCCAGCAGAGCGGCCGCGGGCAGGCCGAGCGCGCCGCCGACGCCGAGCGACGCGCTCATCTGCGCGACCGCCGTACCCACCTTCTCGGACGGCAGTTCGTCGCGCATGATGCTGATGCCGAGCGGGATCACGCCGGCGGCCAGGCCCTGCAGCGCGCGGCCGGCGATCATCGGCACCAGCGTGCTGCTCAGTGCGGCGACGACCGAGCCGGTGACGAGCATGCCGATGCTGATCAGCAGCATCCGGCGCTTGCCGTACATGTCGCCGAGGCGGCCCATGATCGGCGTCGCGACCGCGGCCGCGAGCAAGGTGGCGGTGATCGCCCACGCAGTCCCGGAGGCCGAGGCGTGCAGCAGCCGCGGCAGCTCGGGGACGAGCGGGATCACCAGGGTCTGCATCAGCGCGACCGTGATACCGGCCGAGGCAAGCACCGGCACGACGGCCCTGGTGCGCACGGATGGAACGGACACGGCAGCCTCCAGATAGTTGGTTTCCGCAACCAAGAGACTAAGTCAGGCAGTTGACTTAAACAAGTAGGCAGGGCAAGCTGGAGGAACAACCACCCGGAGGTGATGGCCTGTGACCGATAGTGATCAGCTCGTCCAGTATCCGATTCCGCCTGTTGACGCGATCGAACCGCCGCCCGAGTGGGAGCGGCTCCGGCAGCAGTGCCCGGTGGCGCACGTGCAGCTGCCGAGCGGTGACGAGGCGGCCCTGCTCACCCGGTACGACGACGTACGGCAGGTGCTGTCCGACGCGCGGTTCGCCCGTACGGCCGACGGCGCCGCGCGGGTGTCCGCCGAGGGTGCGGGCGTGTTCGACCGGCGGCGTCCGGGCGTACCGCAGTCCGGGGACGGGCATCAGCGCTGGCGGCGGATGATCACCAAGTGGTTCACGGCCAAGCGGATGGCGGCGTTGCGGCCGTCGATCGAGGCGATGGCGGACCAGCTCGTCGACGGCATGGTCGCGGACGGGCAGCCCGCCGATCTGAAGGCCGCGCTCGGGTTTCCGTTGCCGGTGTGGGTGATCTGCGAGCTGCTCGGCGTACCGGCGTCCGACCGGGAGCGGTTCTCGTACTGGTCCGACACGTTCCTCAACCTGACCCGGTACTCGGCCGCCGACATGGAGGCCGCACATGCCGAGTTCGCCGCTTACATGACCGGACACATCGAG
This sequence comes from Kribbella sp. NPDC031520, assembly GCF_055580825.1. Taxonomy (NCBI): domain Bacteria; kingdom Bacillati; phylum Actinomycetota; class Actinomycetes; order Propionibacteriales; family Kribbellaceae; genus Kribbella; species Kribbella sp. NPDC031520. Next base: position 380,627 of record NZ_JBVIKS010000003.1, on the reverse strand, counting down.
GCCAAGCGCGCGGATCCCGGTACCGATCTGCTGAGCGACCTGATCACCGGGACCGACTCGGCCGGCGAGCAGCTCAGCGACGACGCGCTCGTCTCGACCGGGATGGGGTTGCTGATCGCCGGCCACGAGACCACCACGAACATGATCGGCAAGATGATGGCGATGCTGCTCGCCGATCGCACCCGCTGGGAGCAGTTGCTCGCGGACCCGTCGCTGGTTCGTACGGCGGTCGAGGAGGCGTTGCGGTACGACGCCAACGCCGGGTTCGGCATGATCCGGTACGTCACCGAGGACCTCGAGCTGTCCGACGGCGTCCTGCCCGCGGGGACGACCGCGGTGTGCAGCATGGCGTCGGCGAACCGGGACGAGCGCGTCTTCGAGGATGCCGCCGCGATGGATCTGCGCCGGAGTCCGAACGTGCACCTGGCGTTCGGCGCGGGGCCGCACTCGTGCATCGGGCAGTCGCTCGCGCGGACCGAGTTGCAGGTCGTACTGGAAGTGTTGTTGCGTCGGTTGCCGACATTGGCGCTGGCTGTGCCGTCCGCGGAACTGCCCCTGGTCGAGGGGCTGCTCGTCGGCGGGCTGCGGGAGGTAAGGGTGATCTGGTGATGATGGCGAAAGAGGTCCGGGCCGCGCGGGTGAACGCGACCCGCGAGCTGATCATGGCGACGGCCGAACGGATGTTCGCCGAACGTGGCGTGCACGAGGTGTCGAACCGGCAGATCAGCGAGGCCGCCGGGCAGGGCAACAACACCGCGGTCGGGTACCACTTCGGGACCAAGACGGATCTGGTCCGGGCGATCGTCCGCAAGCATGCGGAGCCGGTCGAGGCGCGGCGGCGGGAGCTGCTGGCCGAGCTCGGCGCGGAACCCGACGTACGGGACTGGGTGACGGTGCTCGTGCGGTCGGCGACCGATCACATGGGCAGTCTGGGTACACCGAGTTGGCTGGCGCGGTTCAGTGCGCAGCTGATGAACGACCCGGCGCTGCGGGAGATCCAGCTGCTGGAGTCACGCAGTTCGCCGTCGCTGACCCGGGTCGTCGACGGTCTGGCGTCACGGCTGGCCCACCTGCCACCGGAGGTCCGGCTCGAACGCGGCGACATGGCGCGCCATCTGATCATCCAGATGACGGCAGAGTTCGAGCTGGCCCTCGCCGAGGGGCGACCGACCGTACGCGCCACGTGGCAGGAGATGGCGGACGGGCTGATCGACGGCATCGTCGGTCTGTTGACCGCCCCGGTGACAACATGACCGTACTGATCGTCGGCGCGTCCGCGGCCGGTCTGACCACCGCGGAAACCCTGCGCCGCAAGGGTTTCCGCGACCGGATCACGATCCTGGGTGCCGAGTCGCACCCACCCTACGACCGTCCACCGCTGTCCAAACAATTCCTCCACGGCACCTGGGACGAACCCCGCACCCACCTCCGCCCGGGCTCGATCCTGCAAGCCCTCGACGCCGAGTTCGTCCTGGGTGATCCCGCGGTAGCTCTCGACGACCACACAGTCCGCACCTCCACCGGGCGCGCGCTGACAGCCGACCACGTGGTGATCGCCACGGGCCTCACTCCCCGTCGCCTTCCAGGCGCACCGCTCGAGGGCGTACACGTCCTACGAACCCTCGACGACGCAGCAGCCCTCCGCGAATCCTTCATGGAATCTCGCCGGGTGGTGGTCGTGGGGGATGGGGTGCTTGGGGCGGAGGTTGCTGCGACGGCCTGTCAGCTCGGGCTCGCCGTCACGCTGGTGGGGCCGCAAGCCGTGCCTATGGAGGCTCAGCTGGGAGCTGTTGTTGGGGGATTGCTGGGGGAGCTGCACAGTTCTGAAGGGGTGGAGCTTCGGCTGGGTGTTGCGGTTGACGGGCTTGTCGGGGAGGACGGGCGGGTGGCCGGGGTGCGGCTCGCGGACGGCGTCGTGTTGCCGGCGGATGTGGTGGTTGTGGCGTTGGGGGCGGTGCCGGCCATCGGGTGGCTGGAGGGGAGCGGGCTGAGGCTGGAGAACGGGGTGGTCTGTGACGAGTACTGCCGGGCCGCGGACGGCGTGTACGCGGCGGGGGATGTGGCGCGGTGGTCGTACGACGGAAGGCTTGTGCGGCTGGAGAATCGGACCAACGCGACCGAGCAAGCCATCTGCGTTGCCGCGAACATCCTCGGCGAGCAGCAACCGTACCGGCCGATTCCGTACTTCTGGACCGACCAGTTCGGCACCAGGATCCAGGTCCACGGCCGCCCGGCCGCCGACCTGACGATTGCCGAAGGCAACATCAACGAACGGTTCGTCGCGCACTACCGCGACGACGGCCGGATCGTCGGCGTCCTCGGCTGGAACGCACCGAAACAGACCCGTGCGCACCGCGAGCACCTCGTGCACACGTAGCAAACCTCTCTGGGGAAGGAAGCATATGAGCACTCCTGTGTATCCGATGACCCGGGCAACAGGCTGTCCGTTCGATCCGCCGCCGCAACTGCGCGAACTGCAGGAACAGGCACCGCTCGTCAAGGTCGACAGCTTCGGGAAGCCCGCCTGGCTGGTCACGCGGTACAACGACCAGCGCACACTGCTCGCGGATCCGCGACTGAGCTCCGACGTCACCAAACCCGGCTACCCGAGCCCGGCCGGCGCACCGCCACGCAAGGACGGTGCCGGGATCGGCTTCATCCTGATGGACGACCCTGAGCACGCGCGGCTGCGCCGGATGGTGACCGCGCCGTTCATGATCAAGCGGATCGAGGCGATGCGCCCCGGCGTCCAGAAGATCGTCGACGAACTGATCGACGACCTGCTGGCCGGGCCGAAGCCGGTCGACCTGGTGGAGGCGTTCGCGTTGCCGGTGCCGTCGCTGGTGATCTGCGGGCTGCTCGGCGTCCCGTACGCGGATCACGACTTCTTCCAGCAGAACAGCAAGAACCTGATCCGGATGTCGGCGACCCCCGAGGAACGCGCCGCCGCGCACGGCAACCTCGCGAATTACCTCGACAACCTGGTCGGCGAGAAGCTCGAGAACCCTGGCGACGACCTGCTGTCCGGGCTGACCGACCGGGTGAAGGCGGGCGAGCTGACCCGCCAGGACGCGGCCGGGATCGGCGTGCTCCTGCTCCTCGCCGGCCACGAGACCACCGCGAACATGATCGCCCTAGGCACCCTCGCGCTGCTGGAACACCCGGACCAGCTGGCAGTACTGCGGGAGACCGACGACCCGAAGCTGGTGGCGGGCGCGGTCGAGGAACTGCTGCGCTACCTGAACATCACGCACAACGGCCGGCGTCGCGCCGTCCTCGAGGACATCGAGCTGCACGGCCAAGTGCTGAAGGCGGGCGACGGCGTGATCCTGCCGAACGACATCGGCAACCGGGACCCGTCGGTGTTCGCGGATCCGGACACCCTGGACCTGACCCGGGACGCGCGCCGCCATGTCGCGTTCGGGTTCGGCGTACATCAGTGCCTCGGGCAACCGTTGGCGCGGATGGAGCTGCAGGTCGTGTACAGCACGCTGTACCGGCGGATCCCGACATTGCGGCGGGCCGTACCGCTGGAGGAGATCCCGTTCAAGCACGACGGCGCCGTGTACGGCGTCTACTCGCTTCCCGTCACGTGGTGAAAGGACATCCCATGAAGGTGATCGTCGACCAGGACAAGTGCGTCGCCTCCGGCCAGTGCGTCACCGCGGCCGCCGAGGTGTTCGATCAGCGCGACGAGGACGGCATCGTCGTACTCCTGAACGAGAACCCGCCCGAAGAGCTGGCCGCCGGCATCCACCAGGCCGCCGCGGTCTGCCCTGCGCTGGCCATCGTCGTCGAGGACTAAGGGACGACTACAGTGCTGTAGATGATCAACGGCGCGCATGTGATCGTCTACAGCACTGACGCGGAGGCGGATCGGGCGTTCTTCCGGGACGTGCTGGAGTATCCGTCGGTGGATGCCGGCCACGGCTGGCTGATCTTCAAGCTGCCGCCGGCCGAGGTGGCTGTTCATCCGGCCGAGGCGGCGTCGCACGAGTTGTTGTTGATGTGCGACGACCTCGAGCAGACGATGAGCGACCTCACCGCCCGCGGTGTCGAGTTCGTGCGGCCTGTCGAGCGGCAGCGGTGGGGGGTGCTGACCGCGTTCCGGTTGCCGGGTGGCGGCGAGGTCGGTTTGTACGAGCCGCTGCACGAGCGCGCGCATGATCTCTGAGTTCCGGATCGCGGTGCCCGAATCGGATGTGCTCGACCTGCGGGAACGGCTACGTCGGATTCGTTGGCCCCGGCAACTACCCGGTGGGTGGGAGCGGGGCGTGCCGGTGGACTACCTGCAACATGTGGCCGCGCGGTGGGCGACGTACGACTGGCGAGTGTGGGAAGAGCGGCTCAACGCGTTTCCGCAGTACCAGACGGAGATCGACGGTCAGACAGTGCATTTCCTGCAGGTACGCTCGCCCGAGCCGGATGCATTGCCACTCCTGCTGACGCACGGCTGGCCGGGCTCGGTGGCCGAATTCCTCGATGTCATCGGGCCGCTCACCGACCCGGCCGCGTACGGCGGAGATCCGCGCGACGCGTTCCACGTCGTGGCACCGTCCGTTCCGGGACACGGTTTCTCGGTTCCGTTGACGGACGGCTGGGACCACCGGCGGATCGCTCGCGCATGGGTCGAGCTGATGCATCGGCTGGGCTACCAGCGGTACGGCGCGCAAGGTGGTGACACGGGATCCGTCGTGTCGCCGATGGTCGGGCAGCTGGATCCGGAAAACGTGGTCGGCGTCCACATCAACGGCGGGCTGGCGTTCCCGGAGGATCTGCGGCAGGGCGACGTGGTGACCGATGCCGAACGCGAGCGCCTGGCCGCCGCCGAGCGGTTGCGGGCGGTCGGGACCGGGTACGCCGACCTGCAGGGAACGCGTCCGCAAACGGTTTCTTTCGGGCTGAGCGATTCACCCGTCGGCCAGCTGGCGTGGATCCTGGAGAAGTTCTGGGAATGGACCGATCCGGCCCGTGGACTCCCCGAGGACGCCGTCGACCTCGATCACCTGCTGACCGACGTGTCGATCTACTGGTTCACCAACACGAGCGCGACCTCCGCCAATCTGTACTACGAGAACCGCCTCAAGGCCGACGACCTCCGGCCCGGCGTACCGACCGGGATCGCCGTGTTTCCGACCGATCCGGCGATCCGCCGCGTCCTGGACCGCCGGCACCACATCGTCCACTGGTCGGAGTTCACTCGCGGCGGGCACTTCGCTGCGCTCGAGGCTCCGGACCTGCTGGTCGGCGACATCCGCGCGTTCTTCCGGCTGGTCCGGTAACCGGTCAGGCAGGCGGGCCGGCGCGACGAACATCAGCAGCGGGCCGTCCCGTTCGACCGTCGCGTCCGGCCAGCGCCGCCGTACCATCCGGACCGAACGCTCGTTGGCCGCGCTCACCACGAACAGAAATGACCGCGCCCCGGCCGCGATCGCGTCCGCCGCGGCGACCGACAGCATCCGGACCCCGAGTCCGCGGCGCTGCTCGTCCTCCGCGATCACGGCCGCGAGTTCGGCAGTCGCCGCGCCCGGAGCCCAGGCCCACATGGCATGTCCGACGATCGTGCCGCACCGGGTCGCGACGAACGCGGCGCCGGCCGGGCACAGCATCCGGAGCAGCAGCGCGGCCCGCGGCGGCGTACCGATCGCGGTCTGGAACCGGAAGTAGCGGCTGAGATCGGTCAGCCCGGTGAGCATCCTGGCCAGCTCGTCCGCGTCGGGTTCGCCGGCGCGACGGACGAGTGGCGGTCCCGTCTGAGTCTGGTTCACGGATTCAGCCTTGCTGGCTTGGCTGAGTCTGTCAAGCGGACTTATCATTGTTCACATGAGCACGGCACTGAACGAGCAGGTTCCGGAAGCGATGAACTGGTCCACGGAGAACTGCACGATCTCCCGGACGATGGACATCCTCGGCGACAAGTGGACTTTTCACGTGCTGCGTGAGCTCTTCGTCGGTGTCCGCCGCTTCGAGGACATCCGGGCCCGCGCGGGCGTCCCGCGCCAGGTGCTGACCGAACGGCTCGCCGCCCTGATCGAGCGCGGCCTGATCCGCCGGCACCCCTACCGCCTGCCCGGACAGCGCGAGCGCTCGGAGTACCGACTGACTCAGGCAGGGATGGACCTCTACCCGGTGCTGGTCGCGATGGTGCAGTGGGCCGACGAGTACCTCCCGCTCGACGCCGGCCCGCCGATCGAGCCGCGGCACCGCGGCGACTGCGGCGAACGCGTCACCGTCGTGATGAGATGCGAAGCCGGCCACGAACCCGCGCCCCGCGAGGTCGCCTTCCAGGCCGGTCCGGGCGCCCAGCGACGTTAGTTCGTTGCTTCGTCGAGGCGTTCGATCGCGCGCCGGATCAGGGTCTCGGTCTCGCGCGGCTGGGCCGCGGTGATCGAGACCGCGTCCATCGTGACGACGTACGTGTCGAGTTCCTCGCGCTTGTCGAGGTAGACGGCACTGGTCAGGTGTTCGATGTAGACGATGTCGGGCAGGTCCGGGTCGTTGAACCGGAGCAGGGTGAACGCGCCGCCGGTCGCGGTGTACCCGCCCTGCTCGAACGGGATGATCTGCAGCGTCACGTTGTGCCGCCGGGCCGCCTCGATCAGGTACTCGAGCTGGTTGCGCAGGACCTGCGGACTGCCGATCGGACGGCGCAGGACCGACTCGTCCAGGACGGCCCACAACCGTGCGGGTCGTTGCCGAGTCAGCACTTCCTGGCGGCTCATTCGCAACGACACAAGGCGATCCACCTCGGCCTTCGGCAGCGGAATGTCGTGCCGGCCGAGCTGGATGACGGCCTTCGCGTACTCCGGGGTCTGCAGCAGACCCGGGACGAACTGCAGCTCGAACGTACGGATCAGGTCGGCCGCCATCTCCAGGCCGAGGTAGGAGTGGAACCACTGCGGCGTGAGGTCGTCGTAGCGTTGCCACCAGCCCGGGTTGTTCGCGTCCCGGGCCAGCGCCAGCAGCCGGTCCCGCTCGACCTCGTCGTCCACCTTGTACAGCGTCAGCAGGTCGTCGACGTCGCGGACCTTGAAACCGACCCGGCCGAGCTCCAGCCTGCTGATCTTGGACTCCGAGCCACGGATCGCCCAGCCCGCGTCGGTCCGGCTGACCCCCGCGGACTCGCGCAACCGGCGCAGGTGCACTCCGAGCATGATGCGCAGGGCGGTCGGGCCGCCGTACGCCCCCGGCTCGGTCACCTCTGGCCTCCCAGCAGCAGTGGTTCGGTGTGCTGCAGTTGATCATTTCATAACGGTGCGTGAATATGTCCACCCGCAGGCGCCGACACGATGTGTTCAGTCGGCCGTACTCTCGGTAGAGTCTGTCGAACAGACTTCCCGATCTCTTTCTGCGAGGTTCACTGATGGTCGATGCCACCAAAGCGCCTAGCTCGAATCCGGTCGGCGTCGACACGACCCGGGCCAGCATCGCCCGGGTGTACGACGCCTTCCTCGGCGGCAAGGACAACTTCGAGGTCGACCGCGAGGTACTGCGCCGGGTCCAGAGCGCGGCGCCGCAGGCTCAGGACCTGGCCTGGTCGAACCGGAACTTCCTGATCCGCGCCTGCCGGTTCCTGGCCGGCCAGGCGGGGATCACGCAGTACCTGGACTGCGGGTCCGGTCTGCCGACCGCCGAGAACACCCACCAGGTCGTGCAGCGGATCCAGCCCGAGGCCAAGGTGCTCTACATCGACAACGACCCGGTGGTGCTCGCGCACGGCCGCGCGCTGCTGGAGGAGAACGAGAACACGCTGTTCGTCAGCGCCGACATCTTCGACCCGGACGAGGTGCTGGGCAACAAGGAGGTGCGCGGTTTCCTCGACTTCAGCGAGCCGATCGCCGTGATCCAGAACGGCACGCTGCACCACTACATCGGCGACGAGGGCGCGCAGATCATGCAGAAGTACGTCGACGCGGTGGTGCCCGGGTCGTACACGGTTGTCTCACACTTCTACGACCCGGAGACCCCGGAGCACTCCGAGGTCGCCCGGAAGATGGAGGAGAAGTTCATCCACAGCCCGATGGGCAGTGGCCGGTTCCGCACCCGTGCGGAGCTGATGACGTTCTTCCCCGACCAGGAACTGGTCGAGCCGGGGCTGGTGCTCTGTGACGACTGGTGGCCGGACGGCCCGCGGATCAAGCCGCTGAACCAGGTCGAGGAGTGCATCGTCGGCGGGGTCGGCCGCAAGCTCTGAGCTTGGCAAAGGCGGGGCGCCCTGGTTAGGGGCGCCCCGCTTTCCGTTGTCAGAACGTCCAGCGTTGCGCCGCCGAGTTGTTGCAGGTAGCAACGGTCACCGGGTTGCCCAGGGCAACTGGTGCGGTGAGGCAGCGGCCGCCGGTGCGAATCGTGCCGTCGCCCGGGAGTGTCCACTGCTGGTTCGTGCCGCCGTGACAGCTGTAGAGAATCACGGCGCCGGCTTGGGTCGCGCTCGCGTCCAGGCAGGCGAACTCGGCGTGGAACGTCGTGTTCTCGGCGTGTACCCAGTTCTGGTTGTCGCCGCCGGTGCAGCTGTACAGGAGGATCGTCGTACCGTCGGATCCGGAAACGTCGAGGCAGCCGCCGCTGCCGCGGATGTCGCCGGAGGCGGAGTTTCCGATGCCGTTTTCCTGGACGGCCGTCGATCCGTTCAGGGTGACCTGGCTGTCGGCGGCGCAGCCCGTGCTCTCCGACGTACCGGTGAAGTGCGCGGCCAGGCTGCCGCTGGTCGGGGCGGCCATCGTCAGCTTCGAGTACGGCTCGTCGTCGCAGGTGGCGTTGTCGTTGTTCCAGTCGAAGTACTCGGTCCAGCTGACCATGCCCGACGTGCTGATCGTGTTGCCGGACCCGGTCTGCAGACTGCCGAGTTTGAACGACGTACCGGCGGTCAGGTCGCGGACCGTCACGCCGTACCAGCCGCTGCCTTCGCTCGCGACGGCGAACGCGTACGTGTGGCCCGGGGCCGGGGCCTTGTCGAGGCGGCAGCTGCCGCCGGTGCCGTCCTCCTGGAACTTGATGCAGTACGTGCCGGCGTCACCGGCCTTCCAGGCGGTGGAGTTCCAGAGCGAGTACAGGAACATGCCGCCGCCGTCGCGATGCATCTGCATGCCGGTGTACCCGCCGACGTCGCCGCCGGTGAAGCCGAACTGGTTGGCCCAGTAGACGTTCGCGCGACCGGGTGAGTTGTTGATCGTCATCCGGAACTCGACCGAGGTCAGCGAGGCCGTGTCGAACGTGTAGTTGACGTAGGTTCCGGGCGTCACCCCGACGGCCGACGCGCTACCGGGAACCAAAGCGGCGGCAAGGGCGAGCAGGGCGCAGAGCAGTAGGGATCTGAGTCTCATCGGGCACTACCTCCGAGCGAAGTGGGGCGGTACTTCGGCTGCGAGAGCTCTCCTCGTCGATGATGCGCAGAGTTGTACGGAGATGTCTAGAGGTGAGCGGTTAACGTTACAGATGCTCGCAAACGTGCATAGTTTGTGATTGTGCCGGGCGGGCACACGGAACGTGATGACTAGTGCAGTGGAACGGATCGGAACGAGTCGTCGTGGGCCGTTCCTGGTAACGGCTGCCGCGTTGTTCGTGTTGTTGTTCGACGGAAACCTGCCGACGCCGCTGTACGGCGTGTACCGGGAGCGGTTCGGTTTCTCCGGGACCGAACTGACGCTGATCTTCGCCGTCTACATGGCGGTACTGGTGCCTTCGCTGCTGGTGTTCGGGCAGCTGTCGGACCAGATCGGCCGGCCGCGGGTCCTGCTCGGCGGGTTGAGCCTCGGCGCCGTCGGACTGATCCTGCTCGCGGTGGCACAGAGCACCGCGTGGCTCTTCGCCGGTCGGATCGCAGCCGGCGTCGCGCTGGGCGCCACGGCCGGAACCGCAGCTGCAGCGCTCGTGGAGTTCGAGCCGGACGACGACCACGGCAAGGCGGCCCTCGCCACAGTTCTCGCGCAGAGCGGTGGGAGTGCCGCAGGCCCCTTGGTCGCCGGCGCACTCGCTGAGTGGGCGCCGTACCCGCGACAACTTCCCTACGGTGTCGGCCTGGTGCTCACTGTCGTCGCCGCGATCGCCGTCTCCCGGCTGCCGCGCGAGCCGGTCAGCGGCCGATGGCGGCCGCAGCGCCCGTCCGTACCGGCCGAGATCCGGGCGGACTTCGCCCGCGCGGGGCTGAGTGGTGCAACGGTTTGGGCGGTCGGTGGCCTCTTCCTGTCCGTCATACCGTCGTACACCGCGCAACTCCTGCACAATCACAACCTGGCCTTGCTGGGCGCCATCGCCGCGATGATGCTGGCCGCCGCGTGTGCCGTCCAGGCGATCTCGGTCCGGCTGCAGCTCGCGCCGCGCCGGGCCCAGCCTGCCGGGTTGGTGTCGCTGATCGTCGGCCTGGCGGCCCTGGTCGGGGCCTTCCCGGCGAAGTCGCTCGTACTGATCGTCGCCGCGGCTCTGTTCGCCGGCGCCGGGCTGGGTCTGACGTACTTCGGTTCGCAGGCGGAGGTCAATCAGCTCGCACCCGACGCCCGGCGCGGTGAGGTGACTGCCGCGTTCCTGACCTGTGTGTACCTGGGCGTGGCCGCGACTGCCATCTCCACCGGACTCTTGAGCGATGCGTACTCCCTGCCGACCGCCATCGCCCTCGTGTGCGGTGTGGCCGGTGCGACGGCGCTGGTCGCGGTCGGCTGGCAGCTCAAGCGGCGTTAGACGTGCTCCGAGACGAGCGTTGCGGTCGTGTTCTCCTCGAGGGCCTGGAAGATGTGCGGGAGGTCCCCGGGGTAGGCGATGTAGTCGCCGGGGCGCAGTTCGACCGGATCGTCGAGGGGACCGACCAGGGCACGGCCGGAGCTGAGGATGACGTGTTCGACGACGCCCGGCATGTGCGGGTCGGACTTCCGGCCGGGGCCGGGGGAGGCGACGATCCGGTACAGGTCGCGACGGGCGTTCGGCGGGCTGGACGCGACCAGGGTGGCGCTGTACTCGGCCTGTTCGGAGTAGATCACCGGGCCTTCCCCGGCGCGGATGATCTGCACCCTCGGGCGCGGCGGGTCGAGGAGCGCGGAGAACGGGGTGTCGAGCGCGACGGCCAGCGCCCACAGGGTTTCCACGCTCGGGTTGCCGGTGCCGGACTCCAGCTGGGACAGCGTGGACTTGGCGACGCCGGCGCGTTTGGCGACCTCGGTGAGGGAGAGCCCGGCGCGGGCGCGATGCCGGCGCAGGGAGGCTGCGATCACGTCGAGTGGTGCTCGGCTGCTGTCCATGCGAGTGTTCGCTCCATCGGTCCGATTGTTCGGGTTGACGAACGGGCGGGATGGTGTTCATCATAATGCCCATGCGTTCGATCTGGCGAACACTCGACCGGGGCCTGGCCCGCGACATCGCGCTGGTGTGTCTGGCCGACAGTGTCGTCGGGCTGTCGTACGGCGCGATCAGCGTCGGCAACGGGCTGCCGTTGTGGGTCCCGATCCTGCTGTCGGTCGTCGTCTTCGCGGGTGCGTCGCAGTTCCTGTTCGTCGGGATCGTCGCGGCCGGTGGCAGCCCGATCGCCGCGATGATCGCGGGGTTGCTGGTGAACAGCCGGCATGTCGCGTTCGGGCTGGCGCTCAGTGACGTGATCGGCAGCGGGTGGCGGCGGTGGCCCGGGAGCCACGTGATGACCGACGAGAACGTCGCGTTCGCGATGGGGCAGAACGAGCTCGAGCAGCAGCGAGCGGCGTACTGGGCCGGTGGCATCGGCATCTTCGTCTGCTGGAACGTCGGCGTGGTGATCGGCGGCCTGGCCGGATCCGTCATCACCGACACGGACGTGTTCGGTCTGGACGCGGCGTTCCCGGCAGTCCTGCTGGCGCTGGTCCTTCCCGCGCTGCGCGATCGTCGTACCCGTACGGCGGCCCTCGTCGGCGTCGTGATCGCCTTGGCCGCAACGCCTTTCCTGCCGGCCGGTCTGCCCGTACTGCTTGCCCTTGTGGGCCTGCTGTTCTACCGGTCGGAGAAGCCCGCACTGGAGGAGGTGGCTCGATGACGAACACGCCCTTGTTGCTGGTCGGGATCGGAGTGCTTGCCGTAGGCACCTTCTCGATGCGGTTCGCGGGGCCTGCCCTCCGGAGCCGCTTCGAGGTCCCGGAACGGATCCAGCAGTTGCTGGCGGCCGCCGCCATCGTCCTACTCACAGCCCTGGTAGCCACCTCAGCCCTGACCGCCGGCCACGGCCCGGCCGGCATCGCCCGCCCCGCCGGGGTGCTGGTAGGCGGAGTCCTGGCCTGGCGCAAGGCGCCGTTCGTCCTGGTCGTCGTGGCCGCCGCCGCGACCGCGGCCGGCTTGCGCCTGCTCGGCGTCCCGTAGGCCGTTAACCGGCCATAGCAGTCTCCGTAGCCGCTACCGTGCAGCTATGAGCTTGCAGCCCGGGGCGCCCAAGAAGTCGGTCCTGCCGGCGATCGGCATCGCCTGTTTCGTGATCGGTGTGCTCCTGGCCGGGTTCTTCGCCTGGCGGATCGTCGTCACGGCGCCGCGGACGCCGCAGCCGATCGAGAACGGGCGGGTGCACCTGAAGAAGGACGGGCTGACGATCTACTCGTCGATCCCGGTGCCCGGCCCGCCCTGCACGGCGCAGGACGCGAACGGGAACGACGTACCGCTGAAGAAGGTGACCGGGTCGGAGACGATCACGATCAACGGCGAGAGCTGGTACGTCGTCGCGCGGTCGGCGAAGGCCGTACCGGCCGGGGACTACAGCATCTCCTGCACCGACGACCAGACCAGCGCGACGTACTCCGCCGGCCCGAAGTCGTCGGTGCTCGCCTTCGTGGTGTCGATCCTCGGTACGGTCTTCTCGCTGCTGGTCTTCATCGGCCTCGGCGTCACCTTCCTGGTCATCGGCCTGGTCCTCCGCAACCGCAACCGCCGCCCCACCGACACCTTCCCACCGCCGCCGTACAACCCGGGCCCGAACCCCGACCGCCCGCAGGACCGGTGACCGTGGACCTCGACTGGCCTGGCTGCCGCAACGTTCGTGATGTCGGAGGGCTGCCTACTACTGACGGACGGGTTGTCCGCGAAGGTGTGCTGATCCGCGCCGACAGTCTTGGGTACCTGACCGACGAAGGTGTTGCCGCAGTGCGCCGCGCGGGCGTGGGAAGAATCCTCGACCTTCGCGGAGACGCCGAAGTCGCGGCGTACCCGACACCCTTCACCAACACGCCGGTCGCGGTCCACCAGCCCCTGCAAGACCCGGCCGACCCGGACCACGGTCAACCGACCATCGTTCAAGCCTGTACGTGGATGCTCGACCAACGCCCCGAGCTCTTCGCCGCGGCTGTGAAGGCGATCGCCGACGAGCAGGACGGCGCGGTCGTCGTGCACTGCCACGGCGGCAAGGACCGCACCGGAATGGTCGTCGCGCTGGCCCTCAGCGTCGCCGGTGTCCCCGAGGACGAGATCGTCGCCGACTACTACCTCACGCAGTCGCGAATGGCACGCTGGCTCGAGGAGCAACTGGCGGCCGAACCGGATACCGCGAAACACCCGGAAATGATCGAGTTCCGCGATACCCGGGCCGAGTCGATCGTCGCGATCCTGCGCCATCTGGACAGGAAGTACGGCGGGCCGGAGGCATACCTGCGCATCGGTGGTATCACTGAAAGCGAGCTCAGGAACCTGAAAGCCCGCTTAGTGGGCTGACCTGCGTCACTACCCCGTCACGGACCGCAGTACTGTGCTGCAATGCCGACCGCCGCAACGCCGACCGGGTCGACCGGAGTATCCGATCCGGCGGCACTGGCCGAACGCTACGGACTCTCCAAGAGCTCGATCCGCCCGCCGCTCAGCTCGTACCTGCGCGAGCTGTGGAGCCGTCGTAAGTTCGTCGTCAGTTATGCCACCGCACGCACCTATGCCATGTACGCCGGGGCCCGCCTCGGCTCGATCTGGCAGGTCCTCACCCCGCTGCTGAACGCCGGGGTGTACTACCTCGCCTTCGGGGTGCTGCTGGGGACGAGGAACGGGATCGACAACTACGTCGCGTTCCTGCTCAGCGGGGTGTTCGTGTTCACGTTCACCCAGCGCTGCATGACGGAAGGGTCCCGCTCGCTGGCGCTGAACCTGTCGCTGATCCGCACCCTGCACTTCCCGCGTGCGACCCTGCCGCTCGCCTACGTGCTGAACGAGCTGAACCAGATGCTGATCTCGCTGGGCCTGCTGTTCCTCGTCGTCGGCTTCACCGACGGTCCCGCGTGGCGGTGGTTCCTTGTCGTCCCCGCGATGCTGCTGCAGGTGATGTTCAACATCGGCATCACGTTGGTCTTCGCGCGGATCGGGACGTTCGTGACCGACATCAGCCAGTTGCTGCCGTTCATCACGCGCACCTGGCTGTACGCGTCCGGGATCTTCTTCTCGCTGCCGTACAAGCTGTCGCAGCTGCACGCCCCGGGCTGGGTGGTCCAGGTGCTGGCGTTCAACCCGATCTCGGCGTACATCGACATCGTCCGGCGTTCGTTGCTCACCGAGCATCAGAAGAACCAGCTCCCGCACGCGTGGACGATCGCGATCGTCTGGTCGTTCGTGATGCTGGCCGGCGGACTCTGGTACTTCTGGCGTGCGGAGGACCGCTATGGACGCGGCTGAACCGACGGTCATCGCGGACCACCTCGACATCATCTACAAGGTGATCGCGGGCCAGGGCGGCAAGGGTACGGCGGCGACCGCGCTGCGCCGGATCATCAAGCGCCAGGACCGGCCGACGATCCGCGAGGTGCACGCGGTCAAGGACGTCAGCTTCACCGCCTACAAGGGCGACGCGATCGGGGTCATCGGCCGCAACGGCTCCGGCAAGTCGACGATGCTGCGCGCGATCGCCGGCCTGCTGCCGCCCGCGTCCGGCGTCGTCTACACCGGCGGCCGCCCGTCGCTGCTCGGCGTCAACGCGGCGATGATGAACGACCTGACCGGTGAGCGGAACGTGGTCCTCGGCTGTCTCGCGATGGGTATGTCGCCGGCCGAGACCCAGCGCCGGTACGCCGAGATTGTCGAGTTCTCCGGGATCGGCGACTTCATCGACCTGCCGATGTCGACGTACTCGACCGGTATGCAGGCGCGGCTGAAGTTCGCGATCGCGTCCGCGAAGACGCACGACATCCTGCTCGTCGACGAGGCGCTGGCCACCGGTGACGCCGAGTTCCGGGTCCGGTCGGAACGCAAGATCAAGGAGCTCCGCGACCAGGCCGGCACGGTGTTCCTGGTCAGCCACAGCCTGGAGGTCGTCCAGGAGACCTGCAACCGGGCATTGTGGCTGGACGCCGGCGTGCTGAAACTCGACGGCTCCGTCGACGAGGTCGTCGAGGCCTACATCAAGTCGACCAGGGGCGGCTAGGCGGCCTTCGGGCGTTCGTGGAGGCCGATCAGGAAGCCGAGGCCCCAGGAGACGTGCATGGTGGCACAGACCAGGGGCATCCAGAACAGCGCCTTCCAGGGCAGGTAGCGGCCCTCCATCGCGGACCCGACCATCAGCAGGAGTGCGTAGCCCAGCGGGGCCAGGAAGCCGAGGTCGAGCCAGCTGACGCCCGTTGCCAGGCCGATGATGCCGAGGATCGTGCCGACCGCGAGGCCGATGACGGCGACCGGCGGCGCCAGGTAGCGCTTGCTGGCGGTCTCCGGGTGCCGGCGGATCACCTCGCGGCGCCACTGGCCGGTGTGGAAGAACTGCTTGGCCACCGCGGACAGCGAGGAGCGCGGCCGGTACGTCACCGACAGGTCCGGGCTGAACCAGATCAGCCCGCCGGTCTTGCGGATCCGGTAGTTCAGTTCCCAGTCCTGGGCCCGGTGCATGGTCTCGTCGAAGCCGCCGACCCGCTCCAGCGCGGCCCGCCGGAACACACCCAGGTACACCGTGTCGGCCGGGCCGGCTTTGCCGCCCTGGTGGAACGTCGACGCGCCCAGCCCCAGCCGGGAGCGGTACGCGCAGGCGACCGCCATCTCCGTTGGCGTCCGGCCCTCGGCGGCCATCACGCCGCCGACGTTGTCCGCGCCGCTCTCGTCCAGCACCTCGACCGCGCGGGTGATGTACCCGTCGGTGAGCGCGCCGTGCCCGTCCACCCGGACCAGGATGTCGTGCTTGGCGTGCGCGATGCCGACGTTCAGCGCGGCCGGCGTCTTGCCGGTCGGGTTCGGCACGATGCTGATCCGGTGGTCCTTCTCGGCCAGCTTCTCCGCGATCTCCTCGGTCCGGTCCTTGCTCGGGCCGATCGCCAGGACGACTTCCAGTTCACCCGGGTAGTCCTGGTCGAGGACGCGGCCGACCGCCTCCTCGAGATGGCGTTCCTCGTTCAGCACGGGCATCACGACGGACACGGGTGGCCAGTGGGACAGCGGCATATCAGGTCAGGCCTTACAGATCGATGCGACGTCGTCGACGCCGTTGGCGGGTGTGGTCGGAGAGCTCGTCGGCTTCTTGCTCGGCTTTTTGGTGGTGTGGCTGGTCGGGGTGCTGGTGGCGGTGCTACGCGGAGTGTTCGAGGTCTTACCGTCTCCTCCTGAGCCGCCCTTGTCCAGCGATTCGGACTTCGCGATCGCCTCCGCGACCTTGGTCTTGATCAGCGCGAAGTCGGGATCGCTGGTCTTGATCAACGGCGGGACCGCGGAGAAGCTTGACACCGGGAGCTTCTTCGCGTCCAGCGCGAGATCCGTGAAGGTCCCGAGTTCGCCCGCCGGGATGCTGGTCTTGACCACGTGTTTACTGGCCGAGGCGATGGCCTGGAACTTGGTCAGCACCACCGACGGCGACAGCTGGTTCAGCATCGCGGCCATCACGCACTTCTGCCGCGCCATCCGGTCGTAGTCCGACGACTCGGCCCGGGACCGGGCGAACCAGAGCGCGTGGTAGCCGTCCAGGTGGACGTTCTTGCCCGGCTCGATGTAGCCCTTGATCGGGGTCGACTCGCCGCCGATCGGGACCCGCTTGCCGATGTCCAGGGTGATCCCGCCGACCGCGTTCAGTAGATCGCGGAAGCCGGCCAGGTCGATCAGCACGTAGTAGTTGATCTTCAGCCCGGTGACCGCCTCGATCGCCTGCGTGGTCGCGGTTTCACCGGGGTTCGGGTCGCCGGGGAACAGGCTCTTGTGGCCGACGGCGTACGTGTAGACGGCGTTCAGCAGGCACTGCGCGCCGCAGTCCTTCCACTTGAAGCCGTCCGGGAACTGCTTGGCCATCGCCGTACCGGCCGGGAACGGCACCTTGGCCAGGTTGCGTGGCAGGCCGATCAGGACGGTCCGGCCGGTGTTCGCGTCCACGCTCGCGACGGTCATGCTGTCCGGGCGGGTACCGACCCGGTCCGCGCCGGAGTCGCCGCCCATCAGCAGCACGTTGTACCGGCCCTTGTCGGCCTTCGACTTGGTCCCGCTGCCGAACACGCTGGCGACGAAGTCGCGCTGGGTGTTCACGATCACACTCGCGTAGACCAGCGCACCGACCACGACGAAGATCAGCACGCCGTCGAGAATGCTGGTGATCAGCCGGTGGTTGCGCTCCAGCATCAGCGGCTGGCTGATCCGGTACGCGTCCACGAACAGCGCCGCCCAGCCGAACGCGAGCACGATCAGCAGGATCTGCACCAGCCGCAGCGTCTTCGGCTGGGCCAGGAAGTTGATCGTCCCGGATCGCCAGACCAGGCCGAGAACGACCAGGAAGACGACGATCGCGATCAGTCCGGCGACCACCCGCCAGACCCAGCGGCCGGCCTTCCTGCTGCCGGCCACGATCTGTGCCGATCCGGGCAGGACCAGCGTCATCAACAGCAGTGTCAGCGCCCGCTTGAACCGGACCGGTTCGCGGAGATTGCGCAGGTCTGGCTTCTCCTGCGGCATGACGTCCTTCCGTTCTCCACTCCGGTGGTCTGCTCCCGACCGTACCTGGTTGCTTGTCATCACTTGGTACGACGTGCCGGTCGTGCCGATGGTTCGCACCCGGGCGGATCCGGAGACGAAGAGTAGCAGTCCCCTCACACAGCGCAGGAAAACCCGTGCTCTCACCCTGCTTCACACAGCTGTGATGGTCCGCGGGCGATGGATGCGTTACGAAGTCCTTCAAGTACAACCAGTGAGGAAACCGCCCCCATGAAACTCTTCCGCACAGTCCTGGCCGTTACCGCGGTCGCAACAACCACGCTGCTCGGCACGAGCGCGGCCCAAGCCGCCCCAGGTGCCGACTTCACCGGGATCGCCGCGCTGAGCAACTGCTCCGCCTCCCTCGTCCGGTACGCCGAATCCGTCGACACCGACAAGGCCCTCGTACTCACCAACGGCCACTGCTACGAAGGCGGGTTCCTGCAGCCCGGCCAGGTCCTGGTGAACAAGTCCTCGACCCGGTCGATCACGCTGCTGAACCCGGACTCCAGCCGGGCCGGCACGGTCCGCGCCGACAAGATCCTGTACGGCACGATGACCAAGACCGACGTGATCGTGTACGAGGTGAACGAGAGCTACGCCTCGATCAAGAACCGCCTGAACGTCACCCCGCTGACGCTGGCCAAGCAAGGCCCGGCCGACGGCGCCGGCATGGCCGTCGTGTCCGGTTACTGGAAACGGATCTACACCTGCTCGGTGCAGGCCACGATCCCGCAGCTCCGCGAGGGCGACTGGACCTGGCAGGACTCGATCAAGTACCAGCAGCCCGGCTGCGAGACGATCGGCGGTACGTCGGGATCGCCCGTCGTCAGCACCTCCACCGGCGAGATGATCGGCATCAACAACACCGGCAACGAGGACGGCGAGGAGTGCACGGTGAACAACCCGTGCGAGGTGGACGCGAACGGCAACGTGACCGTCGACCAGGGTGCGGCGTACGGCGAGCAGACCTGGTGGCTCTACACCTGCCTGACCGCCAACCGCACGATCGACCTCAACCTGTCCGGTTGTGAACTGCCCAAGCCGACCCGGCGCCGCTGACCCTCCGTAAAGAAGGGTGCGGGGTGACGCACGCCACTTCGATATCCGGTAACGTCGCCCCGCATGGCAGTCGACTCAGCTACTGACCGCGTCCCCACGTCCAGTTGGCCGAGCCCGTTCGGAGTGCGGACGCGGCTGGTCGCGTCCAGCGCGCTGATGCTCTTCACCGAGCTCGCGCTGATCCGCTGGACCGGCTCGAACGTCGTCCACCTCAGCTACTTCTCGAACTTCGTGCTGCTCGGCTCGTTCCTCGGGATCGGGATCGGCGTGCTCCGGTCCGGCCGGGCGAAGCGGCTTCCGTACTACTCGCCGATCATGCTCGGGCTCCTGGTCCTGGTGATCGCGTGGAAGCCGGTCACCGTCGACCGGGGTACCTCGTCGAGCGTCATCTACTTCACCAGCCTGAACACCACCGGCCCGCCGGTCTGGGTGATCCTGCCGATCATCTTCGTCGCGGCCGCGGTGGTGCTGGCCGGGCCGGCCGAGCTGGTCGGCCGGTGTTTCGCGGAGCTGCCGCGCCTGACGGCGTACCGGTTCGACCTGGTCGGCAGCCTGATCGGGATCGTCTCGTTCACCGGGCTGTCGTTCCTCGGGGCGCCGCCGATCTGGTGGGGGCTGATCGTCACGATCGTCTTCGCCGTGCTGATGATCCCGCGAACCGTGACCGCTCCCGGCAAGCGACTGGTTGCTACTGCGGTCAGTGCCGCGCTCGTGCTGACGCCGCTGATCGTGATGCTCGGGATCCTGTTCCACGAGTCGACCCGGCCCGACCTCAGCTGGTCGCCGTACTACAAGGTGAAGACCAAGCAGTACACCTGGCAAGGCGTCCCGCTGCTCACGATCACCGTGAACGGCGTACCGCACCAGCAGGCGATCCCGGCGGAGTCGCGGCTGCAGTGGGAGCCGCAGTACGGCCTGCCGTACGCGCGGGCCACGGCCGGCAAGCAGCCGAAGAACGTACTGATCATCGGCGCGGGCTCCGGGTCGGACGTCGCGATCGCGCTGAAGAAGGGCGCGACGCACGTGGACGCGGTCGAGATCGACCCGCGGATCCGCGACCTCGGCAAGGCGCTGAACCCGGACCGGCCGTACCAGGACCCGCGGGTCTCGTCGCACATCGACGACGGCCGGGCGTTCCTGTCCCGGACCGACAAGAAGTACGACATGATCCTGCTGGCGTTGCCGGACTCGCTGACGCTGGTCAACGGTGCGAGTTCGCTCCGGCTGGAGAGCTACCTGTTCACCAAGCAGGCGTTCGAGTCGGCGCGCGACCACCTGAACCCGGGCGGCGCGTTCGCGATGTACAACTACTACCGCGAGACCTGGCTGATCGATCGGCTGGCGTCGACCGCCCAGGAGGCGTTCGGGCACAAGCCGTGCGTCGACAAGATCGGTGACGGTCTGCAGCAGGCTGTCGTCACCGTCGGTCTGACCGAGCAGGACCAGACGTGTGCGTCCGAGTGGGCCGGGCCCAGCGAGATCACGCCGCCGCCGGCGACCGACAACCGCCCGTTCCTGTACCTGTTCACGGACCGGATCCCGTCGCTGTACCTCGTCACGCTCGGGCTGATCATGGTCGCCGGCCTCGTCGGCGTCGGGATCGCGGGCGGCGGTTCCTCGTACCGGCGGATGCGTCCGTACGCGGACCTGTTCCTGCTCGGCGCGGGCTTCATGCTGCTGGAGACGAAGAGCATCACCGGGTTTGCGTTGCTGTTCGGTACGACGTGGGTGGTGAACGCGATCGTGTTCGCGGGCGTGCTGGTGGCGGTGCTCGCGGCGGTCGAGGTGACGAGGCGGTTCAGGACCCCGCCGGTGAAGGTGATGTTCGCGGTGTTGTTCGGCGGGCTCGCGTTGTCGTGGGTGTTCCCGGACAGCTGGCTGCTCGAGATGCCGGTCGGGTTGCGGGCGTTGGTCGCGGTACTGATCGCGTTCATGCCGATCTTCGCGGCGAACGTGATCTTCGCGAAGCGGTTCACCGACACCGCGGACGGTACGGCGTCGTTCGGCGCGAACCTGCTCGGCGCGATGCTCGGCGGCTGTCTCGAGTACGCCGCGCTGATCATCGGGTTCCACGGGCTGCTGATCATCGCCGCGCTGCTGTACGCCGGGGCGTTCCTGCTGACGCCGAAGAGCAAAGTCCTGGGATCCGCCGGCAGCTGACTGGTGGTTGGTACAGGTTCGGCCCGTCCGCGGGGGTTCTCCCGCGGACGGGTGGCAGGATCTGAGACATGACGTGGCTCGTGACTGGTGGTGCTGGGTACATCGGAGCGCATGTGGTGCGGGCGTTCCGCGACGACGGGATCGACGTGGTCGTGATCGACGACCTGTCGAGCGGGAAGGCGGAGTTCGTCCCGGACGGCGTGCCGTTCGTCCGCGCGAACCTGCTGGACGGTACGGCCGTCCGCTCGGCGCTGGAGGGCGTCGAGGGCGTGGTGCACCTGGCGGGCTTCAAGTACGCCGGGGTGTCGGTGGAGCGGCCGTTGCACACGTATACACAGAACGTGACCGCGATGGTGTCGTTGCTCGAGGCAATGGCGGAGAAGTCGGTGACCAACCTCGTCTTCTCGTCCAGCGCCGGGGTGTACGGGACGCCGCGCGACGAGGTGGTGACCGAGGACACCGTGCCGGACCCGCAGTCGCCGTACGGCGAGTCGAAGCTGATCGGTGAGTGGCTGCTCCGCGACCAGGCCGCCGCGACCGAGCTGCGCCACACGTCGCTGCGCTACTTCAACGTGGTCGGCTCCGGCGACCCGACGGTGTACGACGCCAGCCCGTACAACCTGTTCCCGATCGTGTGCAACCTGCTGACCCAGGGCAAGGTCCCGCAGATCTACGGCACCGACCACCCGACGCCGGACGGCACCTCGGTCAAGGACTACGTGCATGTCGCGGACCTCGCGCGCGCACACGTCGCCGCCGCCCGGGCCCTCGAGGCGGGCAAGACCCTGGAACGCGTCTACAACCTCGGCAGCGGCACCGGTACGTCCGTCCGCCAGATCATGGACGCCGCCCGCCGGGTCACCGGCATCGATTTCACCCCGGCCGAAGGCCCCCGCCGCCCCGGCGACCCGTCCCGCGTGGTGGCCAACGGCGACCTCGCGGCGCGCGACCTCGGCTGGCGGAACACCTACACGGTCGACGAGATGTTCGCCACTGCCTGGCAGGCCTGGCCGAAGGACTGACCGCGGCCGGCCCTCGGGGCCGGAATTGTGCCGTCGTGGTCGGCGATCCACAGTGGCGGTAGCCTGTCCCGCAGTTCACTGTGCTGCCCGGCGACGGGCACCGATCGAGGGGTGCGATCCCATGAGTTACGAGAGCCTGCCGCAGTTCCTGGCGAAGATCGATCTCTTCGAAGGGTTGCCCACGCAAACGCTGTCGGACCTGATCGAGCGTGGCACCACGCTCAAGGTCGCGGCCGGCAACCACGTGGTCGAGCAGGGCGCCAACGATGCCGGACTGCAGGTGGTGCTGGAGGGCTCCGCCGAAGTGGAGGTCAACGGCGCCGACCGGGCCCCGCTCGGGCCGGGCGACTACTTCGGGGAGATCTCGCTGATCGACGGTCTGCCGCGCTCCGCGACGGTGATCGCCGGACCGGGCGGGCTGAGCACGTTCGCGCTGTCCTCGCTCGCCTTCGCGCCGGTGGTGCGGGAGAACCCGGAGGTCGCCGGCGCGCTGCTCAAGGCCCTGACCGCCCGGATCCGCTCGCTCGAGTCCCAGGGCTGATCCCGTCGGCGCCAGCAGGCCGGAAAAGGGGACGGCATGACCGAGGAACGCAAGGTTGTCTCGGTGCTGTTCTGCGACCTGGTCGGTTTCACCACGGCTTCTGAGTCGGCCGACCCGGAGGACGTCCGCCGCTGGCTGGCGCCGTACCACTCGACGCTCCGTACGACCGTCGAGCGGTACGGCGGGACGGTCGAGAAGTTCGCCGGCGACGCGATCCTGGCCGTGTTCGGCGCGCCGCGGTCCCGGGAGGACGACGCCGAACGCGCGGTCCGCGCGGGGCTGGCGATCCTCGACGCGGTGGCGGCGCTGCCGGACGGTCCACTGGAGGTCCGGATCGGCATCGAGACCGGGGAAGCCCTGGTCCAGGTGACCGCGCGACCCGAGCTGGGCGAACCGTTCGTCACCGGCATGGTCGTCAATCTGGCCGCCCGCCTGCAGGCGTCCGCACCGATCGGCGCGGTCGTCGTCGGGACGGGCACCCATACGGCGACGAGTCGCGTGTTCGGCTACGACGCCCTGGAGCCCGTTGCGGCCAAGGGCGTCAGCCACCCGGTGGAGCGGTGGCGGGCCGGTCCGCCGCGGGCGCGGTTCGGCGCGGACGTGATCCGCGACCTGAGTACGCCGATGGTCGGCCGGCAGCGTGACCTCACCCTGCTGCGCACCACCTTCGAGAAGGCGGTCGCGGAACGCGTACCGCAGTTCGTCACGCTGCTCGGCGAACCCGGGATCGGCAAGTCGCGTCTGGTCGCGGAGTTCGGCGCCTGGCTCGGCCAGTACGACGAGCCGGTCACCTGGCGCGAGGGTCGTTGTCTCCCGTACGGCGAAGGGCCGTTCGCACCGGTGGCGGAGATCGTCAAGGCCCAGGCCGGGATCCTCGACACCGAGCCGCCCGCACAGGCCGCGGCTAAGTTGGAGGCGATCCTTCCGGACGGCGCCGATAGGGCCTGGCTGCGGGCCCGGGTCGGTCCACTGGTCGGCGCCGAAAGTTCCGCGCAGCCGGGCGCAGTGACGCAGGAGGAGTCTTTCGCCGCCTGGCGGCAGCTCCTCGAGTCGTTCGCGGACCGGTCGCCCGCCGTCCTGGTCTTCGAAGATCTGCACTGGGCGTCGGACGCGCTGCTCGCCTTCGTGGATCACCTCGCGGACTGGCTCGCAGACCTGCCGCTGCTGGTCCTGATCACCAGCCGGCCCGAACTGCTCGAACGCGGACCCCGATGGGCCCGTGGCCTGCAGAACTCGCTCACGATCAGCCTCTCCCCGCTGGCCGACGCCGAGACCGACCAGGTTCTGACGGACAGGTTCGGCGACTTCGACGTACCCGAAGAGACCCGGCGACGACTGGTGCGGCGGGCGGACGGCAATCCGCTGTACGCCGAGGAGCTCGCGCACATCGTCATCGACTGCGGACCGGATCAGGCCGCCGCCGAGCTGCCCGCCGGAATCGCGGCGATCATCGCGGCCCGCCTGGACACCCTGGATCCCGAGCAGAAGGCGTTGATCGCCGAGGCTGCCGTGATCGGCCGCGTCTTCTGGGCCGAGGCCGTGGCGGCCATGTCCGGCCGGTCGACCGACGAGGTGGTCGCGGCGCTGCAGGAGCTCGCCCGGAAGGAGCTGGTACGCCCGGTCCGGCGGTCGTCGATGCTGGACCAGCACGAGTACAGCTTCTGGCACGCACTGACCCGCGACGTCGCTTACAGCCAGTTGCCCCGTGCGGCTCGATCGGCGGCGCACCTGGCCGCCGCCGACTGGCTGGACCAGCGCTGCGCGGCCAATGAGACCGAAACGCCGAACCTGATCGCTCACCACCTCACCACCGCCCTGGAGCTGGCCACGGCGCTCGGCGACACAGCTGCAGTCGCTTCGATCAGGCCCCGGGCCCGTCGCCACCTGCTGCTGGCCGCCGAGCACGCCATGAACCTGGACACCAGCCAGGCGATGACATTGCTCGACGCCGCCCTGGCGCTTGCGCCGGAAGGGGACCCGGAGCGTCCGGTGGTGCTGACCCGCTGGGGCTGGGCGGCGTTCCTGGCCGGCCGGCTCGACGACGCACGGGCCGCCTACGGCGAGGCTGTCGCCGGGTTCGAGGCCGCCGGCGACGTTCACGGACTGGCGCTCGCGCTGCGTGCGTCGACATATGCGATGAGCAACATGGCGGAGAGCCTGGCCACGGTCGACCGGGCGGTGGCGATGCTCGAGGACCTCGGGCCGAGCGAGGACCTGGTCCAGCTGCTGTCCGGACAGGCGAGCATCCGGCTGGTCGCGAGCCGGCGGGCCGACGCCATCGACGCGGCCGACCGCGCGCTGCGGATGGCGGCCGAGCACGGGTACCCCGTACCGAACCGGGCGCTGGAGGCCCGCGGGCTGGCCCGGGTGAGTCAGGGCGACACCGGTGGACTGGTCGACGTCAAGGAGGCGCTGTCGGCGCTGCTCGACCTCGGCCGTGGACGGGACGCGGCCGTGACCTGGCTGAACTACGGCTGGGTGCTGTGGCAGATCGAGGGCCCGGCGGTTGCCCTCGGCGAGCTGGTCACCGCGCGCGATTTCGCAGTCCGGCGCGGACTGGTCGAACTGGAACAGCAGATCAGTTGCACCATGCTGCAGCTGATGATCGAGACCGGCCGCCCGGCCGAGGTCGTGGCGGCGTGCCGCGCTCAGCTGGACAACCCCGGCCCGGCCTTCACCACCCTGCGGCGGATCGAGGTCCTCGCGGCGCTGGCCGTCGTGGAGCTGGAGTCCGGTGGACCGGACGCCCGTGACGGCGCCGAGGAGGCGTACCGGCTGGCGATCGCCGCGGGTTGGCCGGATCTGATCGCGATCGCGGCGGCCCCCGCAGCGACGGCACGGGGCCGCGACGGGGATCGCGACGGTGTATTGGAAATCCTCGAGCTCCTTGCCTCGCTGACCGATCTCGACGGCAGTCTCGAGTTCGAGGCCCGGCTCCCGGCACTGGTGCGGGCGGCTCTCGCCGCCGGCCGGGTCGACGCCGGAACGGTCCTCGCGGATCGGCTCGTGCCGGTGCTGCCGCTGCGCGAGTACTCGGTCGAGACCGCCGAGGCGCTGCTCGCCGAGCACCGTGGCGACAACGCGGTCGCGGCTGCCGGGTTCGCCCGGGCGGCCGCGGATTGGGGTGCCTTCGGCAACAAACTCGAACAGGCCCATGCGCTGCGCGGCCTGTATCGCACGACCGGTGACCCGGAGGCCCTGGCTCAGGCCGAGCAGCTGTTCAGGATTCCGGGTACTCCTTCTTGAAGAAGCCGGACGGGCCCAGGTTCAGGCCACCTGGGCCGGTCAGGACGCCGCCTTCGACCGGCAGAGTGTGGCCGGTGATCCAGGACGCGTCGTCGGAGGCCAGGAACGCGACGGCGGCGGCGATGTCCTCCGGTTCGCCGACGCGGCCCAATGGGTACATCTTGCCGAAGCGTTCCAGGGTGTCCGGCTGGTTGTCCCAGTTCGGGGTCCGAATGGTGCCGGGGGCAACTACGTTGAAGCGGACGCCGAGTTCGCCGTACCGCGCGGCGTAGTTCACCGTCATCGCGATCTGGCCGGCCTTGGCGGCGGAGTACTCGACGTTGCCGAAGGCAGCGATGCCGTTGACCGAGCTGATCGTGACGACGTTGCCGCGGTTCTTCACCAGCTGGGGGAGTGCGGCCTGGATGCAGCGCGAAGCGCCGACCAGCGTGAGGTCCAGCTGCGCGTGGA
The DNA here is from genome assembly GCF_055580825.1 of Kribbella sp. NPDC031520. Classification (NCBI taxonomy): domain Bacteria; kingdom Bacillati; phylum Actinomycetota; class Actinomycetes; order Propionibacteriales; family Kribbellaceae; genus Kribbella; species Kribbella sp. NPDC031520. The sequence continues at coordinate 354,311 of NZ_JBVIKS010000003.1, read as the reverse complement.
ACTCCTCGGCCGTCGCGTCCTCCGGCACCGACCGGACGATGCAGCCGCCGGCGTTGTTCACCACGACGTCCAGCCGGCCGAACCGCTCCACCGCGGCCGCGACCGCCGCGTCGACGTCGTCGCGGCTCGTCACGTCGACGCGTACCGGCAACGCCTGGTCGCCGATGCTCTTCGCGACCTCGGCGAGCTTGTCTTCCTGGAGATCGGTCACGACGACCGACGCGCCTTCGTCCGCGAGTCGCCGCGCGACCGCCGAGCCGATGCCCTGCGCCGCCGCCGTGACCAGCGCTACCTTGCCTTCGAACCGCCGCACGCTACCCCTCCAGTACTCGGTCGACCTTCTCGTCCGCGACCCGGCGCTCCAGCTTCGCGGCGTCCAGGTTGCGGCAGAGCACGATCGAACCACCTCCCGAGATCACCCCGACCAGCAGGCCCAGGCCGTCGCGGTCGGTCAGCGTCCGGGTGATGAGGATCCGGTCGGTGATCGGTTCGGCGGCTTCGATGAGCTGCTCGTGGGTGAGGTCGTCGTACGCCGGGGAGCTGGGCGTCGGCACGTCGTACGGGGAGAAGACGTCGGGGTGGTTGTAGACCTCGGCGCCGTAGTCGTGGACGCCGTCCGGGAGCGGGTCGCGGAACCGGCCGCCGAGCGGCAGGAGAGCGGAGGCGACGGTCTCCCGCTCGCCGCGGATCGCGAAGTCCGGGCCGGTGATCGCGATCGTCCCGGTACCGCTGGTCAGCGCGGCGCCGGCCGACCAGGTGGACAGCGCCCAGACCACGCCGAGCCAGTGCGGCGGCAGGCCGATCGCGACGGTGTCGCCGGACTCGGCGTCGTACTCGTCCTGGAGTAGGTTCGCGGTCTTCGCCACCCAGTTCGCGGTGGTGACCGCGCTGAGCTCGATCCGCTCTCCGCTCGCGTCGTCGTAGTAGGTGAGGAACGGCTTGGCACCGTCCCGGCGGACCGCGGCCGCGAACAGGTCGGGCAGGACTTGTGACATATGGCCCACCCTACGGTTCGCGGACGGGCGTACGTTGGAGGGGGAACAAGTGGAGAGAAGGGCTACCCATGGTGCCGGAGCTAGCGCTGCCCGAAGGCGGCGAATGGATCGTCATCCTCGTCATCGTCATCCTCCTGTTCGGAGCCAAGAAGCTCCCCGAACTGACCCGCAACGCGGCGAAGGCCATGAAGGAGTTCGAAAAGGCCCGCCAAAGCGGAAACGACGACAGCCCGACCCAGGTAACCCAGGCGCAACCGCAGACTCAGCCGCAGCCGGTCCAGCCCCCGGCGCCGCAGGCACCTGCGGATGACAAGAACCCCACACAGAACACCGGGCAGTAAAACGCATTAGCTGACTTCGATGGCTGCTGTGCGTAGCGCGGCGGCTACTGATGCTGTTGGTTCCGGTAGCCGGCCGGGGAGGCGGGCGAGGATTGTGCGGCGGAGTTCTTGTGGGCCTCCTTCGACTGTGAGGACCTTGACGCCGGGTGGGACCGCGGGGGACATCGAGGCGGAGATCGTGGTGATGCCGGCGCCGGCGGCGACCAGTTGCAGCTTGGCGAACCAGTCGCGCACCGTGTGCGCGATCACCGGCCGCTCGTCCAGCCCCGGCCACACCCCCATCCACAGCTCGTTGCTCGAAGCAGGCCCGGCGATCCAGCGCTGACCGTGCAGGTCGCCGACCTCCACCGAGTCGTACGCCGCCAACGGATGCCCAGCAGGTACGGCCAGCCGCAGGCTCCGCTCGGCCAGCGTCTCCAGCTTCAACGCCGGCGTCTCGGCGTCCGGCGGGCGGAACGGCGGCGCCGACGCGATCAGCGCCAGGTCGATCGTCCCGGCCCGGAGCGCCCGGACCAGCGCGGGCGTGGAACCCTCGCGCGTCGTCACGGTCACGGCCGGGTGCGTACGCCGTACCGCGCTGATTGCCCGCGGCAACAAAACCGCACCGGCGCTCGGGAACCAGCCGAGCCGCACGGTCCCGCCCGCGGCCGGCAGACCGGCGAGCTCGCGTGCGGTCGCGTCGAGCTGATCGAGGATCCCGGCCGCGTTCCGCAGTACGACCCGGCCGGACGCGGTCAGCTCGACTCCTTCCCGCCGCCGCTCCAGCAACCGGCCCCCGGCCGCACGTTCGAGGGTCGCGATCTGCCGGGAGACCGCGGACTGCGTGTACCCGAGAGCGGACGCCGCGGCCGTGAACGTACCGCGCTCCGCCACCTCCCGGAACACCCGTAACGCAACCAGCGAGACATCGGTGAAGTCCATGACGTCTACGCATACCACGTGTGCCCAACTTTCGTTGGAGTCATGCATCCGCCGGACCTACGTTGGGCCTCATGAGAACCGCATTGATCACCGGTGCCAACCAAGGCATCGGCTACGCACTGGTAGAAGAACTCGCGAACCGCATGAACCCCGAGGACCTCGTCCTCCTCACCGGCCGCAACCCCGAACGTGTCGCGGCCGCGGCAGCTCAGGTCCGTGGACGTGCTCGGGTCGAGGGTCGGGTGCTGGACGTCACCGACGGAGAGGCCGTGCGTCGGCTGGCCGCGGAGCTGGGCGGCGTGGACATCGTCGTGTCCAACGCGGTCGGGCCGCTGGAGCCGGGGAAGGCGGCTGTCGAGCAGGTGGACGAGTTCGTGGATGTGGCGAACCTCGGGGCGCAGTACATGCTGCGGGCGTTCGGGCCGATCCTGCGGCCGGGTGGGCGGTTGATCGTGGTCGCCAGTTCGCTCGGGACGCTGGCGCAGCTGCCGGAGGAGCTGTGGAGCCGGTTCGACGGGGCGTCGCTGGAGGATGTCGAGAAGGTCGTCGAGGAGTGGCGTACCGCGGTGCACGACGGTACGGCCGCCGCGCAGGGCTGGCCGGAGTGGATCAACCTGCCGTCCAAGGTGGCCCAGGTGGCGGCGGTCCGGGCGATCGCGGGCGAGCGGCGTACGGCGGATCTCGCGGCCGGCACATTGGTCGCGTCGGTGTGCCCCGGGTTGGTCGACACCCGCGCCTCGCGGCCGTGGTTCGAGGACTTCAGCCAGGCGAAGTCCCCTGCGGAGGCGGTGCGGCCGATCGCGGACCTGATCCTCGCCGACCACGTGGACCCGGGCCAGTACGGCGAACTGGTCCGCGACGGCGAGGTCGTCCCCTGGAGGCCGTCCAGCACGCAGTAGGTAAGGTTCTGGCATGCTGATCCTGGCCGGCCTGGGCCTGATCCTGGTGCTGACCGTTGCTACCGGCTACTTCGTGTCCCAGGAGTTCGCGTACGTTGCCGTCGACCGGAGTCGCCTCAGAACGCTGGCCGAGGACGGTGACGCTGCCGCCGCGCGAGCGCTGAAGGTCACCGCGCGGCTGTCGTTCGTCCTGTCCGGCGCGCAGGTCGGCATCACGATCACCGCGCTGCTCGCCGGGTACTTCGCCGAGCCGTACCTGGGCGAGGGGCTCGAGCACCTGCTCGGCGCCGCCGGCGTACCGCGGAGCGTCAGCCTGTCGGTCTCCGTCGTCCTGGCGTTGCTGTTGGCAACGATCATCCAGATGGTGCTCGGCGAGCTGGCCCCGAAGAACCTGGCGATCGCTCGCGCGGAGGCGATCGCCCTGCGGCTGTCGCGGTCGACCTTGGTCTATCTGACGGTGGCCGGCCCGGTGATCCACCTGTTCGACTCGGCGTCGAACCGGATCCTGCGCCGGGTCGGCATCGAGCCGGTCGAGGAGCTGCCGCAGGGCGCGACCGCGCAGGAGCTCGATCGGATCATCGAGACGTCGTACGAACAGGGCCTGCTGGACGAGGACACGACGCGGCTGCTCGACCGCGGCCTGGACTTCCGCGGGCGGACCGCGGGCGAGGCGATGGTGCCGCGGGTCGACGTGGTCACCGTGCACCGCGACCAGCCGCTGACCCGCGTGGTCGAGCTGCAGGACACCGGGCACAGCAGGTTCCCGGTGGTCGGCGAATCGGTCGACGAGGTGGTCGGTGTGGTCGCGATCGGCGACGTGGTCGAGCTCGACCCGGCGGACCGCGCGACGGTCGCGGTCGGATCGCTGGCGTCGCCGCCGGTCGCCGTACCGACGACGCTGCCGCTGCCCGGCGTACTCGAACGGCTGCGGGTCGCGCGCCGGCAGCTCGCGATCGTCGTCGACGAGTACGGCGGGTTCGCGGGCATCGTGTCGCTGGAGGACATCGCCGAGGAGCTGGTCGGCGAGATCCGGGACGAGGACGACCTGCCGGAAACGCGACTGGTGCAGGGCGGCGACGGGTCATGGGTCGTACCGGCCAGATGGCGGCTCGACGAGGTCGAGGAGGCCACCGGCGTACCGCTGCCGACCAGCGACGACTACGAGACCGTGTCCGGGCTGGTGATGGCTGGGCTCGGCCGGATCCCCGACGTCGGGGACACGCTGGTCGTGGAGCTGCCACAGCGGATCGACCACGAGGGCAGGCCGATCCCGACCGAGTCCGTTCGACTCACGGTGCAGACGATCGAGCGTCGGGTGCCGGGCATCGTGGTGATGGAGCGGGTGGCATGAGTACGACCTGGGCGTTGATCATCTCCGCCGTCCTGCTGGCGCTGAACGGGTTCTTCGTCGCGGCCGAGTTCGCGCTGGTGGCGTCGAAACGGCACCGGCTCGAGGAGGCGGCCGCGTCCGGCAGCCGGTCTGCGCGGGCCGCGATCGCCGGGGTCAGCGAGCTGTCGCTGATGCTCGCGGGCGCGCAGCTCGGGATCACGTTGTGCACGCTGGGGCTCGGTTCGCTGAGCGAGCCGGCGGTGGCGCAGTTGCTGCATCCGCTGTTCGAGCTGGCCCACGTACCGGAGGGCGTCGGGCACGTGATCGCGCTGATCCTCGCGGTCGGTGGTATCGGTCTGCTGCACGTCCTGCTCGGCGAGATGGCACCGAAGTCGTGGGCGATCAGCAACCCGGAGCGGTCGGCGCTGATCCTGGCGATGCCGTTCCGCGGGTTCACGTACGTGTTCCGGCCGCTGCTGAGCGTTCTGAACTGGATCGCGAACCTGTGCGTGCGGTTGATCGGGGTGACCCCGCAGAACGAGATCGCCAACGCGCACGGGCCGGACGAGCTTCGGTTGCTGATCCAGTCGTCCCGTGAGCACGGGACGCTCGAAGCGCCCGAGCACGAGCTGCTGACCGCGATGCTCGCGCTGCAGAACACCACGGTCGGCCAGGTGATGACGCCGATCGCGGAGCTGTCCACGGTCGCGTCGACCGCCTCGGCCCGCGAGGTCGAGCTGACCAGCCGCCGCGAAGGGCACTCGCGCTTGGCGGTCGTGAGCTCCGGAACGTCGATCTGCGGAATCGTGCACGTCCGCGACGCAGCCCGCGCGACAACCGCGGGCGACACGACAAGCCGCGCGTCCGACCTGATGATGGCGGCGCTCGAGCTCGGCGAGAACACCCCGGTGGCGAAGGCGATCCGGACCATGCGCGAGGAACGCTCCCAACTCGCCGTCGTCTGCGGCGGCGACCAGGCGATCGGCGTGGTCGCCCTGGAGGACCTCCTCGAAGAGGTGATCGGCGAGTTCGACGACGAGACCGACCCGATCGTCAGCGCCGCCCGCCCGGACTGACACCGCCGGGTACGGTGTGGTGTGGCGATTTCACGGCTTGGGTTGGTGGTGCACCAGGGGCGTCCGGTGGCGGTGGAGACCGCGGAGACCGTACGGCGCTGGGCGACCGCGCACGGCATCGGCTGCACGGACATCGACGTCTGGAAGGACCACCAGGAACGCCGTACCGGTACCGAGGAGTTGCATCACGCCGGTGACCCGGACCTGGTCGTCACACTCGGCGGCGACGGTACGTTCCTGCGGGGTGCGCGGATCGCGGCGAAGAACAACGCCGCTGTCCTGGGTGTCGACCTCGGCAAGGTCGGGTTCCTGACCGAGGTCGCCTGCAAGGACGTCGAGGCCGCCCTCGAAGCGGTGCACCACGGCGGAGCGATGTACGAGGAACGGATGACGCTGACGATGCGGGCGTCGCGGCCGTTGGAGATCCCGCACGGTATCGAGTCCCTGCTGCGGTACGGGCACGGGCCCGCGCTGCCTCCGCCGCCGGTGCGGCACGAGATGGCCGAGGGCGACGGCTGGGGGCTGGCGCTGGACGTGACCGCGCTGAACGACGTCGTGGTGGAGAAGCTCGCGCGGGATCACCAGGTCGCGTTGGGCGTGTACCTGTCCGGGCGGTTGCTGGCGTCGTACTCCGCCGACGCCGTGATCGTGGCGACGCCGACCGGCTCGACGGCCTACAGCTTCGCGGCCGGCGGACCGATCCTGTCGCCGAACACCGAGGCGATCGTGTTCACTCCGGTCGCACCGCACATGACCTTCAACCGTTCGGTCGTCGCCGCACCGGACGAGCCGATCGCCCTGCGGGTGCTGCCGCATTCGGGGCAGGCGGCGGTGAGCATCGACGGTCAGTTGCGCGGCGTACTCGATCCGGGCGACTGGATCGGGGTGTACGGGTCACCGCAGCGGCTCCGGCTGGTACGGCTCCGGCCGACCGACTTCTACGGCCGGTTGCGTGACCGCTTCGGGCTGACCGACGCGCCCGCGACGGCGCTCGACGGGCAGTCCGAGCTGTTCTGGCAACCGGCCGACACCCCGATCCCACCCGACCTGAAGCACCTCCGGATTCCGCAGCCACCCAGTGGTCCGTGACCGGTAGGGTCTCTCCATGCGAAACGTGGTGATTCTGGCAGGTGGTTCGGGGACCCGGCTCTGGCCGATGTCCAGAGACGACAGGCCGAAGCAGGTGCTGCCGCTGGCGGCGGGCCAGTCGCTGCTGCGGGTGGCGTACAACCGTCTGCTCGGCCTGGTCGATCCGGAGAACATCTACGTCTGCACGGTCGGCGCGATCACGGACGTCGTACGCAAGGAACTCCCCGAGCTCGGCCCGCACAACATCATCGGCGAACCCGCCCGCCGCGACACCGCGAACGCGATCGGCCTGGCCTCCGCCGTGGTCGCCCGGAACGACCCGGACGCCGTGGTCGCGTTCGTCGGGTCGGACCATCTGATCAGCCCCGAGCAGGAGTTCCGGGACGCGATCGAGCAGGGCTTCGAGGTGGTCGAGGCGCACGCCCGGTCCCTCGTCACGTTCGGCATCGAGCCGACCCACCCGCACACCGGCCTCGGCTACATCGAACGCGGCGCCCCGATCGAGGGCACCTCGGCGTACGTCGTCGACCGCTTCCGCGAGAAGCCCGACCGCGAGACCGCCGAGCAGTACCTGGCCACCGGACGGTTCTGGTGGAACTCCGGCATGTTCGTGTGGCGCGCGTCGACGGTGCTCCAGGTCCTCGACACGCTGCTTCCCGAGTCGGCCGCCCGCCTGCGCGACGTCGCCGCCGTCTGGGACACCCCGGAACGCGAAGCGACCCTCGCCGAGGTCTACCCGAACCTCCGCAAGATCAGCATCGACTACGCCGTCATGGAGCCCGCCTCCCAGGGCAAGGTCGACGCCGACGTGGTCGTCGTACCGATGCCCGTGCACTGGCTCGACGTCGGCTCGTGGGCCGCGTTGGCAGACACGTACACCGCGGACCCCAACGGCAACCGCACCGACAGCACCACCCTGAGCTGCCTGCTCGACTCCCACGACAACATCATCGTCACCGACGACCCGGACCACCTGGTCGCAGCGGTAGGCCTGCGCAGCCACATCATCGTCCACACCCAGGACGTGACCATGGTCTGCCCACTGTCCGACGGCGAACGGGTCAAAGACCTGGTGGCCCACGTCCAGTCGGCCCACGCCAACTACATCTGACTGCTCGAACAGAAACACCCCCGAGAAGCAGGTGCTCTCGGGGGTGTTCTCAACTGCTGGGGGCTCAGCCGCCGTTGGGTTCTTGGGCGTCGGTGGCGGGGTACTTGTCCATGAACTGTTTGAGGGCCTCGCCGCTGACCTCGGAGCAGAACTGCCGGTGGCCGAAGGAGATCTTGCCGCTGGCGTCGGGGCCGCTCCAGTGTGCGAACGCGAGGTTCTTGCCGTCCGGCCAGCCCTTGCCCTCGGACTGCTTGTACGGGGCCGCGATGAACTTGTTCAGCGAGCTTTCGGGGAGCTTCGACTTGGCGATCTTCTCGATCTTGTCGATCTCCTTCTTCGGCAGCGTGTCGCGGTACCAGAGGATGGTGTACCCGTGCTCGAGGTTGTGCACCAGGTTCTCCACCGGTGGGCGGTCGCTCATCGCGTAGAACTTCTTGTCGAACGGGGCCCAGACCGCGTAGTGCGGGCCCGACGACGGCGGGGAGACCGAGTACGCGATCTTCTCGCCGTCGGGGCGGTGGTCCTGGGTGCCGCCGCCGGCGTCGTCCGTGGGGGCGTCGCAGGACGCCTTGGCGGCGGCGACGCCGAAGTCGGTGAGTGCCTGGTTCTTGGTCCGGGAGTCCTGGACCAGGCGGATCGCCGGGTAGGCGATGATCGCCAGTCCGACGACGATCGCACCGACCACGATCATGATCGTGCGGCGGCGGTCCCCGGCGGCCTGCTCGCGCTGCATCTTCTCGATCATTTCGCGGCGCGACTGTTTCTGCGACGACGCTTTACCCACAGTGTTTGGTCTTCCCGGAAGGGGCGGCCACCGCGCCGCCATGAGATCGCAGTGTACGAGGTGACCCTAAGAAGTTGCCTAGAAAACTACTTCGAACGGGATCCGAACGTGACCGTCGCCGCATTCCCGGGCCCCGGATGCACGGCGACGCCGTAGCCCTCCGCATGCAGCAGTACGGCGACCCGTTCGGCGATCACGCCGACGGCAACCGGCTCCGCACCGGACACCGTGACGACCCCGTCGCCCAGCTCCAGCGAAACCCCGTCGAGAGCCAGCTCCGCGAAAACCTCCGGATCCACGGCAAGTGGCCCACCGGGAGCCTGCCGGGACAGTACGGCGGCCCGTGCCGCCTCCCGGGTCCCGAGGCTGAACAGGTCGAACTCCGCGTCCCGCACCAGCGCCCGCGCACCGGGACCGTCGTCGCCCACGGGCAGTACGAGGTCCTCGAGCCCGCGCAGTACAGCGACCGGTACGCCGTCGGCCTTACCCTTCACCAGCTCGCTCGCACCCGCGATCTCGTCGGCGAGCGCGGGCTCGGTGACGGCGAGTACGTTGCCGTGGCTGTCCGTCGTACCGCGGAGGTCCTCGACCACGCGGACCCCGGCCGCGCCGATCGCCAGGTCGGTCTGCCCGTTCCGCCAGGGACGCCCGAGCGTGTCGGTGACGACGATGCCGACGTTCACGTCGTACCGCTCCTTCAACGCCGACCGCAGAGTCCGCGCGGAGGCGTCCGGGTCGACCGGCAGCAGCAGGACCGTACCGGGGGCCGTGTTCGACGTGTCCGTACCGGCCGCGGCCATCACCAGGCCGTGCCGGGTCTGCACGATCCGGGTGTCGCCGCGCTGCGCGACGACCCGGACGAGCTCGGAGTCGATCGCCTCCTGCCGGGTGCCGTACGTGAGCCGGCCCTCCGTCTTGCTGACGATCTTCGACGTCACCGAGACGACATCGCCGTCGCGCAGATCGGTGCCGTCCGCGATCAGGGCGGCCAGGTCCGCGCCGGCCGCCACCTCGGGCAGTCCGGTCACCGGGAAGATCTCCAGGTGCTTCCTCATCGCCGTACGGCCTCCGCGAGGGTCAGTGCCGCTTCAGCCATCGCGGCGGTCGTGGTCTCGTCGGTCATCCACAACGGCACCGCCTGGACGTGAATTCCGGCTCCGGCGATCGAATCCGCCTGGATCGCGTCCGAGGTGTCGATCAGCCAGCCGTCGAGGACGCCGCCGGACGTACGGGAGCCGTAGTACCGGGCGACGGCCGACGCGGTGGACGCGACGCCGACCGCGGCGAGCACCTTGTCGGCCATGCCGCGGACCGGGCCGGTACCGATGATCGGCGACAGCCCGATCACCGGGGCGGCTGTCTCGCGGACCGCCTCCCGGATCCCCGGTACGCCGAGGATGGTGCCGACCGAGACCACCGGGTTCGACGGCGGGATGATCAGTACGTCGCAGTCCGCGATCGCGTCGAGTACGCCGGGTGCGGGCTTGGCCTTGTCCTGGCCGACCGCAACGATCTGGTGGGCCGGGATCGCGGCCTGGTGGCGGACCCAGTACTCCTGGAAGTGGATGGCCTTGCGGCGGCCGGGCTGCTCCGGATCGTCGACCACGACGTGGGTCTCGATCCGGTCGTCGCTCATCGGCAGCAGCCGGACGGGGAGCTCCCAGCGTGCGCACAGCGCTTCGGTGACCGCGGTCAGGCTGTAGCCGGCGTCCAGCATCTGGGTACGTACCAGGTGGGTGGCCACGTCCTTGTCGCCGAGCCCGAACCAGGTCGGCTCCACGCCGTACGCCGCGAGCTCCTCCTTGATCACCCAGGTCTCGTCCTCCCGGCCCCACTTGCGCTCCTCCGAGATCCCGCCGCCGAGGGTGTACATGACGGTGTCCAGATCGGGGCAGACCCGCAGGCCGAACAGGGTGATGTCGTCCGCGGTGTTCCCGACGACGGTGATCTGGGCGTCCGGCCGGGCCTTGATCAGGCCGCGCAGGAAGGCCGAGCCGCCGATGCCGCCGGCCAGCACGGTGACACGCTCGGGGTGTCGTTCAGGCAATCGCATGGGAAGAGTCTGCCCGAGTCGTCAATGCGTCGGCCCACCGCACGACTATGCTGCAGTGCGTCATCAGATCCGCACAGCTCAGTTGTACGGCCCCCCAACATCCGAGGAGCCCTCGTGGTCACCGACGCAACCAAGAAGCTCAGAGAGCCGGTCGCGTACCTTTTGCTCGCATTCGCCGGTCTCTACACCGTGTTCGCGCTGTTCGCGCTGTTCGTCGGGGAGAGCACCTTCGTCGGTGCCGCAGCCGGCGTGCACGGCCTGATCGTCCCGCCGAACCTCGACGCGCTGGCGCTCATCGCCGCGCTGGTGGGTGCGGTCTGGCTGGTGAACGAAGGTGAGCGGACGCCGAACGCACGGCTCGTGGCGTTGGGTGCGCTGATCATCACCGGTCTGTTGCTGCTGATCGGCCTGATCGCCACGTTCGCGCAGTTCAACGGCGCCGGCACGGCGGGCGAGAAGATCGTCGGTTTCATCGCCTCGCTGGCCGGCCTCGTGCTGTACGGCGGTGTCGGTCTGTACGCGCTCAAGACGTTCCAGGCGCTGCCCGCGCCGGTGAAGGCCCCGAAGCCGGGCCAGTTCCAGCAGCCCGGCCAGCACGGCGCTCCGGGTCAGTACGGTGGCCAGCAGGCTGGGTACGGCCAGCCGGGCTACGGTCAGCAGCCGGGCTACGGCCAGCCGGACCCGCAGGCGCAGTACGGCGGTCAGTACGACCAGGGCCAGCAGTACGGCGGCTATGCGGCGGCCGGTGCCGCTGGTGGCTACGCGGCGGGTCAGGGCGACCAGCAGCAGTGGCCGCAGGAGCCGAGCTGGGGCCAGGGCGAGCAGCAGCAGGCGTGGTCCGCTGGTGAGGCCGAGGCGCAGCAGCACGCAGCTGGTGGTCAGCACTCCGCACAGCACGCGGGTCAGCAGGAGCAGACGTGGCCCGCTGAGGGTCAGGCGGCTGCCGAGCCGACCCAGGCGTGGGGCGCCGACAACCAGCAGCAGCAGTGGGGTGGCCACGAGCAGCCGGCTCAGCAGTGGCCGCAGGAGCAGCAGCAGTGGGGCGCCGACGCCGGTCAGCAGCAGTGGGGCGGCCAGGAGTACGGCCAGCAGCCCGCGGCCGGCCAGGAGTGGGGCCAGCAGGAGCACGGCGCTGCCGAAGGCACCCACGAGCAGGCGGACGCCCAGCAGCCGCAGCAGCCGGCCTGGCCGCAGGAGCAGGCCTGGCCGCAGCCGGCCGAGGACAAGCCGGCCGCGGAGCCGCAGCCGGGTGCCGCAGAGCCTGCACCGCAGGGCGAATCGGCCGACGAGACCCGCATCGACCCGCGCGTCGACGCGGACAAGAACGACCAGAACCAGCAGAACCAGGGGCAGCAGGGCTGGTGGTCCCAGCCTTCCTGACCAGGAAGTGAGCTGCATCGGCAAGCCTTTGCCGAGCTAGGTCGGAAAGTCCCTTCAGTACAAGGTTTGAGGCCGGGTACCCGGCGCGAGAGGCCTGTATCCACAGGCCTCTCGTTCTTTTGCGGCCATGTTGCGGATGATCCCAATAGCAGAGCACGGCTTGACTTTCGTGGATTGCAGGAATGTAATTTCAACCGTGTCGTTCGTTAGGACACTCGGTATCGGGGACCGTTGCAGAGCGCAGGACGGACGAGGTCAGGCATGTGGACCGCAAACCCACATGTACAGGGGAACGAACAGGGTCGAGGAGGTCGTACCGTGACAGAAAGCCTGATGGTGATTGTCGACGGTGAGGCGATCGAGGAGGAGCCGAACTGGCAGGAACGGGCGCTGTGCGCCCAGACCGATCCAGAGGCTTTCTTCCCGGAGAAGGGCGGTTCCACCCGCGAGGCCAAGAAGGTGTGCCTCGGCTGCGACGTCCGGGGCGAGTGCCTCGAGTACGCGCTGCAGAACGACGAGCGCTTCGGTATCTGGGGCGGTCTGTCCGAGCGGGAGCGCCGCAAGCTGAAGAAGAAGGCCGTCTGAGCGGCGGCTGAGGACAACAGCAACAGCAGAGACTTCCGCGAGGCCCCGGACGATCACTCGTCCGGGGCCCGCGGCTTTTCCTGGCCGGAGCCTGCGGCTTTCCGGACACTCCGATGACGGCTGTATGGTGAGTCCTCGCCGGGACCTGCGGTCACGGTGACCGTCCGCAAGCATCGAGGTGTCACAGCTCCGCATGGAACAAGAAGCTCCGGCCGGCTGGGAATTCTTCGACTCCGTCGACTTCCCGACCGATCACACTGGTGGCCACATGCGCCGTCCGCGGGTTCGGCATGTCGTCACCGCGGTGGTGGTCGGGCACGAGGGTGCCGCCTGGCTGCCGCGGCTGTCCGAGTCCCTGTGGGCGCTGAACCCACGTCCCGACCGGCTGATCGCCGTCGACACCGGGTCCACCGACGAAACCGCCGAACTGCTGGCCGCGATGCCGGGGGTCGAGCCCGTCGTCAGCGTGTCCGCGCGGACCGGGTTCGGGACGGCGGTCGCCCGCGGTCTGGAAGCCCATGGTTTCGCGCCGATCCCGAGCGCCGTCGGCCCGTACGGCGACGACGGTCACATGCCCGTCGTCGAGTGGCTGTGGTTGCTCCACGACGACTGCGCGCCGGCCCCGAAGGCGCTGGAGAAATTGTTGCTCCAGGCCACTATCTCGCCGGAGACCGGCGTCTGGGGCCCGAAGCTGCGGCTGTGGCCGCGGGACCGTGAGCTGCTCGAGGTCGGCGTCACCACGTCGCTCGGCGGCCGCCGCGACACCGGCATCGAGAACGGCGAACTCGACCAGGGCCAGCACGACCAGCCGCGGAACGTGCTCGCGGTCAGCTCGGCCGGCATGCTGGTCCGCCGCGACGTCTGGGAGGCGCTGCGCGGGTTCGACCCGCGGCTGCCGATGTTCCGCGACGACATCGACTTCGGCTGGCGGGCCAGCCGGGCCGGCTTCCAGGTCGGCGTCGCGCCGGACGCGGTCGTCTACCACGCGCAGGCCGCGGCCACCGGTGAGCGGGCGCTGGCCGGCACCCGGCGGCACGCGTACCAGCTCGACCGCGCGCATGCGTACTACACCGTTCTCGCGAACGCACCTGGGAAGCTGCTGCCGCTGCTGATCCTGCGGTTCCTGTTCGGCACCGTGCTGCGGTCGATCTGGTTCGTGGTCGGCAAGACGCCGTCCGGCGCGATCGACGAGTGGACCGCGTTGCTCGGCACGCTGCTGGCCGGCGGCTGGACGACCGCCCGCAAGCACCGCCGCAATCTCAACCAGGTTCCGTACGACGACATCAAGGGCCTGTTCTCCCGGTCGGTGCACGCACTGCGGCACAACCTGGAGGAGACCACCAGCACGATCTCGGAGCGGATCCGGGAGGCGTGGGCGGACGAACCCGAGGAACAGGTCGTCACCACGGCCCGCCGGGCCAAGTCCACCGCACGCGTCGCGGTCGACCAGCCCCGGTGGCGCCGGCAGCTGATCCGGCGGCCGTTCCTGGTCGCGTGGGTGGTGCTCGCGCTCGGTGCGGTGGTCGCGGCCCGCGGCCTGATCGGTAGCGGCGTACTGCGGTCCCAGCTGCTGCTGCCGGCGCAGGAGAACATCGCGGCCCTGTGGCACGCGGCGGCGTCCGCTCCGCCCGGCGTGACCCCGCCGGCGTGGCTGGGGCAGATGTGGGCTTTCTCGACGGTCATGTTCGGCCCGGCCGGCGCGACGAACATCCTGCTGCTCGGCGCGGTTCCGCTCGCCGGTCTCGCTGCCTGGGCGCTGCTCCGCGCGTTCGTCGTCGACCGGGTGGCGCGTGCCTGGGGCGCTTCGGCGTACGGACTGGCTGTCTTCACGAACGGTGCGATCTCGCAGGGGCGGCTCGGGACGTGTGTGGCGGCGATCGTGCTGCCGCTGCTCGGTGCCGCCGTACACACCGTCGCCCGGCGGCGGCGTGTGTACGTCCAGGGCAGCTGGCGGGCCGCGTGGTTCGCCGGGATCTGCCTGGCGGTGCTGTTCGCGTTCACCCCGGCGCTCGGGCTGCTGATCGCCGTCATCCTGGTCCTCGGCGCAGTGCTTGGCCTCGGCTGGCGGCGGCAAGGCCGGCAGTTGGTGTTCTCGGTCGTTCTAGGTCTGTTGCTGGTGCTGCCGTGGACGATCGACCTGATCGAGCACCCGTCGAAGCTGGGCCAGGAGGCGGGCGGTCCGCCGACCGCCGCGGTCGGCCCGGGCGACAGCCTGCCGCACCTGCTGACCGGCACGCCGATCGGTGCGCCGACGCCGTGGTGGTTCGCCGTACCGCTGATCGTGGTGGCGCTGGTCGCGTTGCTGCGCGAGTCGCGGCAGCGGTACGAGTTGCTCGGCTGGTTCGCCGCACTGGCCGGTCTGGCCGGGACGCTGGTGGCGAGCCGGCTCGGCGGCGGCGCCGGCCCGTTGATGTTCCTGATGACGGCCGGCTGGATCATCTCGGTGGCGGTCGCCTGGGACTCGGTCGGGAAGTCGCGGGAGATCCTCGTCCAGGGTGTGCTCGGGATCGCGCTGGTGACGACGATCGTGACCGCGGGCTTCTGGCTGGTACGTGGTACCGACGGCCCGTTGTGGCGCGGCCCGGCCCAGGACCTTCCGGCGTACCTGGTGTCGTCGCAGGATCCGCCGGACAACCAGTCGATCCTGGTGGTACGCAAGGCGCCGGGCGGCCCGACGCGGTTCGCGCTGGTGAAGAACGGCGGGCCGCGGATGGGTTCGCTCGAGGCGGCGCCGACGCCGGCGCAGACCAAGCCGATCAGCGACGTACTGGCGACGCTCGGCGGTGGCGGTAGCGGTGAGGAAGGGCGGCAGCTGGCCGGTCTCGCGATCGACTACGTGTACCTGCCCGGCCCGGTCGACCCGACGCTGCAGTCGACCCTCGACTCGCTGCCCGGTCTGACCCGGGCCAGTGCGAACGACGGCGACGCGTCCTGGCTGGTGGACCGGTCGAAGATCGAGGGCAAGACGCCGATCGTCGACCGGACGCATTCGCTGTGGCGCATCCTCGGGCTGATCGGCTGGATCATCGCGCTGATCTTCTGCCTGCCGACGGTCCGCCGTACGGTCGCCGTACCGCAAGGTACCCACGCGAGGAGGGACCCGCGGTGAGCCGGTTGCTGTCCGACCCGCGGCTGCGGATCGGCGTCGTCGTCGCGGCCATGGCCGTCCTGGCCGGCCTCGGGATCGTCACCCACCCGGGGAAGGCGGACACCCGTGTCGAGGCGGCCACCACGGAGCCGACGCGGGTGATCGTGAACCGTACGGCGCTGGCCTGTCCGGTGCTGTCCGCGGGCGGCAAGCTGACCAGCGTCGTGAACGCGGTCGCCCCGACGCTGCCGGACGGTACGCCGACCGCCGAAGGCGCGGCCCAGCCGCTGTCGATCGCGCCGTTGCCGGCCACCTCCGACCCGGTCGGATCGCTGCTGAAGCGCGGCACGATCGGTTCGAGCCCGGTGGCGACCAAACCGGAACCGCTGTCGATCAAGGGAACCGGTCCGCTGGCCGCTGGCACCGTCGGCACGAGTACGACGACCGCGCCCGACGGCGAGGTCAACCGCGGGATGGCGAGCGTGCCGTGCCAGGTGCCCGGGTCGGACTTCTGGTTCGTCGGAGCGTCCGGCGCGAGCGACCGGCGCGACGTGCTGGTGCTGACGAACCTGGACAGCATCAACGCCGAGGTGAACGTCAGTGTGTACTCGCGGGCCGGCGCCGCCGACCTGCCCGCCGCCCGCGGCATCGTGGTTCCGGCGCGCGGTACGTCCGAGCTGTTCCTCCGGCAGATCGCGCCGAACCTGCGCGACATCGCGCTGCACGTCGAGTCGACCGGCGGCCGGGTCGCGGCCGCGGTCCGTTCGAACGCGTCGAGTGCCGGCAAACCGCTCGGCGTCGACTGGCTGAACCAGTCGGCGGCACCGGCCACCATGTCGTTCGTCCCGGCCGTCGCGCCGGGCAAGGGGCTGCGGATCCTCTCGATCGCGAACCCGACCGACCTGCAGGCGACCGTCGGCCTGACGATCAACGGACCGAACGGCTCGTTCAAGCCGGCCGGTCTGGAGACCGTGACAGTCGACGCCGGCGCGGTGAAGACGGTCTCGCTCGACAAGGTGCTGAACGGCGACGCGAGCGCGATCACGCTCACGTCGGACCAGCCGGTGACCGCGGCGATGCGGGCCACCGACGCGAGCCAGACCGAGTTCTCGTCGATCGGGTCGGCGGACGCGCTGGCCGGCCCGGCGTACCTCGTACTGCCCGCCCATCAGCAGCCCGTCGTGCTGCAGGTGACGGCGCCGGGGAAGACCGCGAGCGTGAAGTTCGAGCTGCGCGACGCGGCCGGCCGGGCGCTCGTCACCCGCGCCCTGGACGTCGTCAACGGTGCGACCACGCCGATCTCGTTCCCGGCGCAGCCGCGCGCGACGTACCTGATGGTTCAGCAGACCCGCGGGACGGTGGTCGCGGGCGTCACGCTGATGCCGGCGGCGAAGCCCAAGAAGGACGACGTACCGCAGGTTGCTGCTTGGCCGTTGTCGACGTCGCTGGTGTTCCGCGCTCAGCTGGGCGCGCAGCCCGACTTGAGTGCCGCGCTGCGTTAGCCCTCGTTCGTGTTGGCGCCGGGGTCTTTCAGCATCCGGAGGTGACCTCGGCGGGTGATCTCGACCGGGGCGCCGGGCGTCCCGGCGCGGGGTTCGCCGCGCGGCGGGAGCGGGCGGGCAGCTTCGCGGACCGCGTTCGCCAGCGCCTCGAGGTCGTCCGACGACGGGCCGGCGGCGGCCGGGTCCGGAGCGAGCCGGATGACCTCCCACCCGTTCGGCGCGGTGAGGCGGTCGGCGTGATCGGCGCACAGGTCGTAGCAGTGCGGTTCGGCGTACGTCGCCAACGGACCGAGGACACAGGTCGAGTCGGCGTACACGTAGGTGAGCGTCGATACGGCAGGCTTCTGACATCCGGCGCGCGAACAGATCCTGGCGATGCTCACGGACAGACGTTACCCCCACTAGGCTGAGCGTGTGACCGAGGCTCGCCGTCATCGCAGGCACATCGACCGCCATGGGCGCGGCATGCTCGGCCCGATCAGCAGGCCGAGCAAGTTCGCGCCGCGGGGACTGCCGTTGCAGCGGTCGGCCGCGGCGCAGTTCGACGAGGTCGTCGCGATCGAGGTGACCCGGCTGGAGAAGCGGCTGCCGCAGGTGGTCGCGCGGGTCGAGTTCGCGATCGAGGACGTCCCGAACCTGGACCTCGACGCGACCGAGATCCCGCTCACCCACGCCACCGGCGGCACCTCGCACGAGCCGTACCGGATCGTGGTCTTCCGCCGGCCGATCGAGCTCCGCGCCGAACGGTCGGGCAGCAGCCTGTCCTGGCTGGTCCGGTCCGCCCTGGTGCTCGAGCTGGCCGACGTCCTGGCGCTGTCTCCCGAACAGATCGACCCGGACTTCGACCCCGAAGGCGACTGACCCACCGAGACCGATCCGTTAGAACAATCGGGTTGACCGGTGTTGAAACCTGTTCCGTAGTGTGGGAAGCGGTTGTGTCCTACGTTGTCATCGGGAGAGGATCCTGAGTGTGAACGATCAAAAACTGCGGGTCGGAGTCGTCGGACTGGGATTCGCCGGGCGGACCGCGCTGGAGGCGTTCTCCGAGCTGCCGGACGTCGAGGTGATCGCGCTGGCCGGCCTGGAGAAGGACACGCTGACCAGCCTGGGCGAGAAGCACGGCGTGCCGCACCTGTACGAGAAATGGGAGGACCTGCTCGAGACCCCTGGGCTGGACGCGGTCAGCATCGGTACGCCGACGCAGCTGCACGCCCCGATCGCCCTCGTGGCACTCGAGAAGGGTCTGCACGTACTGTCCGAGAAGCCGCTGGCCCGGACGGTCGCCGAAGGTACCGCGATGGTTGAGGCCTCGAAGAAGGCCGGCCGGGTGCTGAAGGTGGTCTTCAACCACCGCGAGCGTGGTGACGTCGCCGCGCTGAAGCACCAGATCGACGAGGGCCAGCTCGGCCGGATCTACTACGCGAAGGCGCACTGGATGCGCCGCAACGGCATCCCAGGGATGGGTGGCTGGTTCACGAACCGAGAGCTGTCCGGTGGCGGCCCGCTGATCGATCTCGGCGTACACATCCTCGACATGGCGCTGCATCTGATGGGTGAGCCGCAGGTCACGACGGTCTCGGCGGACACCTTCGCGGAGCTCGGCCCGCGCGGGAAGGGCAGCGCGAGCAGCCCGGACCGGCCGACCGTCACCACGCTCGGTTCGGCGTTCGAGGTCGAGGACCTGGCCACGGCGTACCTGCGGCTGAAAGGCGGCGGCGCGCTGCAGCTGGAGACGAGCTGGGCGACCTACCGGGCGCCGGGCGACAACTTCGGGATCGAGCTGTTCGGCACCGAGGGCGGCGCGAAGATCGACGTCCAGAACTACACCACCACCGACACGCTGCGGATCTTCACCGACGTGGCCGGCGTACCGGCCGAGGTGAAGCCGGCCACCGGCGCGGGTCTCGGGCACCGCGCGGTCGTCCGCGAGTTCGTCCGGATCGTGCTGAGCGGTGAGTGGGAAGGCCAGAACGGGTCCGAGGCGCTGCAGCGGACCGAGATCATCGACGCCTGCTACGCCTCGGCGAAGGCGGGACGAGAGGTTGTACTCCATGACTGATCCGATCCGCGTCACAGTGTGGGGCGAGAACGTCCACGAGGGCCGCGACGAGACCGTCCGCAAGATCTACCCGGACACCATGCACGGCACGATCGCGGCGGCCCTGCGAGACAGGCTCGGCGCCGACGTCGTCGTACGGACTGCCACGCTGCAGGACCCGGAGCACGGCCTGACCGAGGAGGTGCTTGCGGACACCGACGTACTCACCTGGTGGGGGCACGCCGCGCACGGTGACGTCGACGACGCGATCGTCGACCGGGTCCAGCAGCACGTACTGTCCGGGATGGGCCTGATCGCGCTGCACTCGGCGCACTTCAGCAAGATCTTCATCAAGCTGATGGGGACCACCTGCTCGCTGGACTGGCGCGCCGAGGACGACCGCGAGCTGATCTGGACGGTCGCGGCCGGCCACCCGATCGCGCAGGGCATCCCGCACCCGCTGGTGATCGAGCGCGAGGAGATGTACGGCGAGCTGTTCGACATCCCGCAGCCGGACGAGCTGGTCTTCGTGAGCTCGTTCTCCGGCGGCGAGGTGTTCCGCTCGGGCTGCTGCTACCGCCGCGGCCAGGGCCGGGTGTTCTACTTCCGCCCCGGCGACCAGGAGTACCCGACATACCACCAGCCGGAGGTCCAGCAGATCATCGCGAACGCCGCGAAGTGGGCCGCCCCCACCAGCCCCCGCCAACTCCCGACCGTCCACCACCGCGGCACCCCGGGTTGGTTCGACAAGGCCTGAGCTACAGGTTGGTCGGTGGGCCGGATAGGGTCCCTGCATGGTTGATGTTGCGGGGATCTTCAAGGCTTATGACGTTCGGGGGGTCGTGCCGGAGCAGCTGGACGAGTCGGTCGCCCGGGCTACCGGGGCCGCGTTCGTCGAGGTGCTGGACGTGCTCGCGGGGCCCGGCGCCGTGGTGATCGGGTACGACATGCGCCCGTCCAGCCCGGCGCTGGCGGCCGCGTTCGCCGAAGGGGTCACTTCCACCGGCGCCGACGTGATCGACATCGGCCTGGCGTCCACCGACCAGCTGTACTTCGCGTCCGGGCGGCTCGACCTGCCCGGCGCGATGTTCACCGCGAGCCACAACCCGGCGCAGTACAACGGCATCAAGCTCTGCCGCGCCGGCGCCGCCCCGGTCGGTACCGACTCGGGCCTGCGGGACATCGCCGACCTGGTCGCGAAGGCGCTGATCGAGCCGCCGGCGACCGCCTCGGCGCCCGGTCACGTCACCCGCAAGGACCTGCTCACGGCGTACGCCGACCACCTGCACGACCTGGTCGACCTGAGCGGCATCCGCCCGCTGACCGTGGTCGTCGACGCCGGCAACGGCATGGGCGGCCACACCGTACCGGCCGTCTTCGCAGACGGCCCGGTGACGATCGTCCCGATGTACTTCGAGCTGGACGGCAACTTCCCCAACCACGAGGCGAACCCGCTGGACCCGAAGAACCTGGTCGACCTGCAGGCCAAGGTCCGCGAGGTGGGCGCCGACCTCGGCCTGGCCTTCGACGGCGACGCCGACCGCTGCTTCGTGGTGGACGAGAAGGGCGACCCGATCTCGCCGAGCGCGATCACCGGCGCGGTCGCCGTCCGCGAACTGGCCAAGCACCCGGGCTCGACCATCCTGCACAACCTGATCACCTCCAAGGCGGTCCCGGAGCTGATCGCCGAGCACGGCGGTGTCCCGGTCCGGACCCGGGTGGGGCACTCCAACATCAAGCAGAAGATGGCCGAGACCGACGCCGTGTTCGGCGGCGAGCACTCCGCGCACTACTACTTCCGCGACTTCTGGCGCGCCGACACCGGCATGCTGGCCGCGCTGCACGTACTGGCCGCGCTCGGCGAGCAGGACCGCCCCGCCAGTGAGTTGTTCGCGGAGTACGAGCGGTACGTCGCGTCCGGCGAGATCAACAACAAGGTCGCGGACGCGGCGGCGACCGTCGCGGCGATCGAGGACACCTATTCTGGCGTCGACGGCGTGACCGTCGACCGTCTGGACGGGTTGACGGTGTCGGCGGGACAGTGGTGGTTCAACGTCCGTGCATCGAACACGGAGCCGTTGCTGCGGCTGAACGTCGAGGCCGCGGACCGGGCCGGCATGGAACGCGTCCGCGACGAAGTACTGGCCCTGATCACCGGTTCGAGGGAGAACTGAATGGCAGTCAATCTGGACCCGGACCTGCTGAGCATCCTGGTCTGCCCGAAGTGCCGCTCGGAGTTCCGGGTGGACGACGAGGCGAACGAGCTGATCTGCACCAACGCCGCCTGCGCGCTGGCCTACCCGGTGCGGGACGACATCCCGGTGCTGCTGATCGACGAGGCCCGGGACACGCGAGAGACGGAATCCGCAGGCAACTCATGAACGAGCGAAGCGAGTTCATCATCCAGCACTGTGCTCCTCGTGCCTCATCCGCGCCCGGAGCGAAGCGAGGACGTGGATGAGCTACTTCGACGACACGCGGCTGGACGACCCGGCCGTACTCTCGGCGGCCGACCACCTGCTCCGCCGGCTGGCCATGGCCGGCGCCCGGATCCGGGCGGAGCTGGAAGCGTCCGAGGACGTGCTGACCAAGGTGGAGTCCGACGGCTTCCGGCCGCGCGCGGTGGTGGCGGCCGGCCGGGACGCCCGGCTGGTCCGGGCTGTGCTGGAGCCGGTCTGCCCGGTTCCGTTCCTCGCCTGGCCAGGTCCGGGGCTGCCCGGGTGGGCCGGTCCGCTGGACCTGGTGGTCGTCCTGGGCGGTGCCGCCGAGGACACGGACGCGGTGTCGGCCGCGGGTGAGGCGGTACGCCGTGGGTGCGGGCTGATGGTCGCCGCGCCGGAGGACTCGCCGGTGGCGATCGCCTCGGCCGGTCTCCGGCATGCGATCCGGCTGCCGTCCCAGTCGGACGACCAGCTGGCTGCCGCCGTCGCCGTACTGCAGGCGCTGCACCAGATGGAGCTCGGCCCGGAGGTCGACCACAAGGCGGTCGCGTCGTTGCTGGACGACGTCGCGATCGAGTGCTCGCCCAACAACGACGTGGCGTCCAATCCGGCCAAGGAGCTCGCTCTGGTGCTCGCGGACGCGTTGCCGCTGGTCTGGGGCGGCTCTGTCCTGGCTGCGCGTGCTGCTCGCCGGGTGGTCGAGGCGCTGCGGCTGGCCAGTGGCCGCCCGGCGCTGGCAGCTGACGCGGGCCACCTGCTCCCGGTGCTCAACCAGCCGCCTCGGGATCTGTTCGCGGACCCGTTCGACAAGCCCGAGGAACTTCGGCCGGCGCTGATCATCCTGGACGACGGCGTCGACGAGGCCGGCATCGCCGAGCACCGCCGCAAGCTGGAGTCCAAGGCGGAGGCGCACGACGTGCGCGTGCATACGATCGCGCGACCCAACGGCACGGATGTCGCCCGGTACGCCGCTCTGACACAGCAGGGCCGCTACGCTGCGGCGTACCTCGGGATCGGCCTGCGCCGGTACGGGATGGCGACCGTGGACGACCCGGTCGGGTCAGGGAATCCGTCGGAGGACCCGGCGTGGTAGTCCCGCTCCGGAACACCATCCGCGACTACGCGTGGGGTTCGCCGACCGCGTTGCCGAAGCTGCTCGGCGTCGAGCCGAGCGGCGAGCCGCAGGCGGAGCTGTGGATGGGCGCGCACGAGTCCGCGCCGTCGGTGCTGCCGTCCGGGGACACCTTGTACGACGCGGTGTCCTTCGACCCGGCGGCGGTGCTGGGGGAGGAGACGGCCGACCGGTTCGACGGCCGGTTCCCGTTCCTGGCCAAGCTGCTCGCGGCCGCCCAGCCGTTGTCGATCCAGGCGCATCCCTCGCGGGAGCAGGCGATCGACGGGTACCAGCGGGACGAGGCGGCCGGTATCCCGCGCGACGCCGCGGACCGGAACTACAAGGACGCCTGGCCGAAGCCGGAGATCCTGATCGCGCTCGAGCCGTTCGACGCACTGGTCGGTTTCCGGCCGCTCGACCGGACCGTCGCGTTGCTGGACGCGCTCGAGCCGGACGGATTCGACGAGCTCACGGACCTGTTGCGGAACGGGAAGCTCCGGGAGGCGTTCACCGATTTCATGAGCCGCGACCGGGACGCGATCCGTCCGCTCGTCGCTGCTCTCGGCCAAGCTCTCGCGCGCTACAGCGGTGGTTTTGTTCTGGAGCGTGAGACGCTCGCGAAGCTGTGCGCGGACTTCCCGGACGACCCCGGGGTGCTCGCGGCGCTGTTGCTGAATCGTGTGCGGCTGCAGCGGTTCGACGCGGTGTATCTGCCGGCCGGCAACGTGCACGCGTACCTGGACGGCCTCGGGTTCGAGGTGATGGCGAACTCCGACAACGTGCTGCGCGGCGGCCTGACGCCCAAGCACATCGACGTACCGGAGCTGGTCTCGGTGGTGGACTTCGAGCCGCTGACGAACCCGGTGCTGATCGCGTCGGCGGGCGGGGTCTACGAGACCGGTTGCCCGTACTTCGCCGTCCGCCGGGTCGACCTGGACGGTGGCGAGCGGACCGTGGAAGGTACCGGGCCGCGGATCGTCTGCTGTGTGGACGGGACGATCGATGCCGCAGGCAAAGAATCTGCCGTGACGTTGTCCGCGGGCCGGTCCGCGTTCCTCTCCGGACCCGAGGGACCCTGTACCCTGCGTGGTTCCGGCACGGCGTTCGTCGTGTCCGCATCCTGATTCAGGAGGATCTGAACAACCATGGCTGGTGGCGGGAACAAGGCCGTTGTCGCGGCTTTGCTGGCGAACGCAGGGATCGCGATCACCAAGTTCGCCGCCTGGGCGCTGACCCAGTCGGCGTCGATGCTGGCCGAGGCGATCCACTCGACCGCCGACTGCGGCAACCAGGTCCTGCTGCTGGTCGGCAGCAAGCGGGCCAAGCGGGCGGCCGACGAACTGCACCAGTTCGGTTTCGGCCGGGAGCGGTACGTCTACTCGTTCATCGTGTCGATCGTGCTGTTCAGCGTCGGCGGTCTGTTCGCACTGTACGAGGGCTACCACAAGGTGCACGACCCGCACGGGATCGACAGCTGGAAGTGGGTCCCGGTCGCGGTGCTGCTGCTCGCGATCACGATGGAGAGCTTCTCGTTCCGGACCGCGATCGTCGAGGCGAACAAGATCCGCGCATCGGTGCCGTGGGTGCGATTCGTCCGGAACGCCCGCGCGCCGGAGCTGCCGGTGATCCTGTTGGAGGACTTCGCCGCGCTCACCGGTCTGGTGCTGGCGCTGATCGGCGTCGTACTGACGCTTGCCACCGGCAACGGTGTGTTCGACGGCCTGGGTTCGATGGCGATCGGCGCGCTGCTGGTCTGCGTGGCGATCTTCCTGGCGATCGAGATGAAGTCGCTGCTGCTCGGCGAGTCCGCGACCCGCGAGTCGCAGGACCGGATCGTCGCCGCGATCGAGAACACCCCGGGCGTTCAGCGGCTGATCCACATCAAGACCCTGCACCTCGGTCCGGAGGAGGTCCTGGTCGCCGCCAAGCTCGGTGTCGAGCCGACCACCGACGCGGCCGTCGTCGCCGAGACCATCGACGCCGCCGAACGCGCGATCCGCGCCGCCGAGCCGATGTCGGTGCACATCTACCTCGAGCCGGACGTCTTCCACGAGAACTACGTCCCCGACGAACGCCCTGCGGTCCCCGAGGCTCCTTCCCACTAACCACAATTTGCCTGGCAGACCCACCAAATGAGGGGTTCCAGACCCGGGGTAAGGGTGCAGAACCCCTCATTTGGCTGGCAGACCAGCCAATTTCGCTGGTCAGCCAGGCAAATGGGGTCAGCGGGGGCGGGGTGGTAGTACGCCGGAGCGGCCGAGCCAGCGGAGGGCGCGTTCGCGGTCGATCTCGGCCTGGGTGGGTGGTGCGCTGAGCCGGCCGGTGCGGTAGCCGAGGTTGCGGATGTCGGCGGCCACGGACGGCTCGGCGAGCGCTCGCAGGGCGAACGCGAGCGCCGCCGGCGTCACGTCGTACCGGCGTTCGAGGTCGAGCGCGAGTTGTACGGCGGCCAGGTCGCGGTCGTCGTACTGGCGCTGCGCGGCGTGCTCGGAACGCGAGCGCGGGAGCAACCCGAGCGCCTCCCGGTAGCGCAACATGCGCGGAGTGGTACCCAGTTGGCGAGCGGCCTCGGTGATGCGCATAGCATCAATCCTGACATTCCGATGTCAATTTCGCGCTGCGAGCGATCAAACCGCGTGCCTCGGCCCTCTAGGCTCAGGCAGGTAGTAACTCACAGTCTTCAGCAGGGGAGCGGCATGACCTTCGACTACAAGGTGGCGGACCTCGGGCTCGCTGAGTTCGGGCGCAAGGAGATCCGGCTGGCCGAGCACGAGATGCCCGGCCTGATGGCGATGCGCAAGCAGTACGGCGAGAGCAAGCCGCTGGCCGGCGCGCGGATCATGGGCTCGCTGCACATGACGATCCAGACCGCCGTACTGATCGAGACCCTGGTGGCGCTCGGTGCCGAGGTGCGCTGGGTGTCCTGCAACATCTTCTCCACCCAGGACCACGCGGCCGCCGCGGTCGTCGTCGGCTCCGGTACGGCCGAGGCCCCGGCCGGCGTCCCGGTCTTCGCCTGGAAGGGCGAGACCCTGGAGGAGTACTGGTGGTGCACCGAGCAGGCGCTCACCTGGCCGGGCGGTCCAGAAAACAATGGCGCAGGCCCGAACATGATATTGGACGACGGTGGCGACGCCACGATGCTCGTGCACAAGGGCACCGAGTTCGAGAAGGCGGGTGCCGTACCGGACCCGTCGACCGCGGACTCCGAGGAGTACGGCGTCGTGCTGAAGCTGCTCACCCGTACGCTGGCCGAGTCGCCGTCGAAGTGGACCACGATCGGTCAGGGCATCAAGGGTGTCACCGAGGAGACCACCACCGGCGTGCACCGGTTGTACGAGATGCACAAGGCGGGCGCGCTGCTGTTCCCGGCGATCAACGTCAACGACTCCGTCACCAAGTCGAAGTTCGACAACAAGTACGGCTGCCGGCACTCGCTGATCGACGGCATCAACCGCGCCACCGACGTGCTGATCGGCGGCAAGGTCGCGGTCGTCTGCGGGTACGGCGACGTCGGCAAGGGCTGCTCGGAGTCGCTCCGCGGCCAGGGCGCCCGGGTGATCGTCACCGAGATCGACCCGATCTGCGCGCTGCAGGCCGCGATGGACGGCTACCAGGTGAGCACGATGGACGACGTCGTCGGGATCGGTGACATCTTCGTCACCACCACCGGCAACAAGGACGTCATCACCGCCGACCACATGGCCGCGATGAAGCACCAGGCGATCGTCGGCAACATCGGCCACTTCGACAACGAGATCGACATGGCCGGGCTGTACAAGGTGCCGGGGATCGAGCGGGTCAACATCAAGCCGCAGGTCGACGAGTTCCGGTTCCCGGACGGCCACACGATCATCGTGCTGTCCGAGGGCCGCCTGCTGAACCTGGGCAACGCGACCGGTCACCCGTCGTTCGTGATGTCGAACTCGTTCACCAACCAGGTGCTGGCGCAGATCGAGCTGTTCGTGAAGACCGCCGACTACCCGACCGATGTCTACGTGCTGCCGAAGCACCTGGACGAGATGGTCGCCCGGCTGCACCTCGACGCGCTCGGCGTGAAGCTCACCGAGCTGACCAAGGAGCAGGCCGCGTACCTCGGCGTACCGGTCGAAGGACCGTACAAGGCCGAGGCCTACCGCTACTGAGGTTCCGGACCGCGAAGCACCCCGCAGAGGTTTCTGCGGGGTGCTTCTGCGTCAGGTCCAGCCGTTGCTTCCGGGGGCCGCCCAGCCTTGCGCGTTGACCGTGGCGGGGCGTGGCCCGGTGGGCGGTGGGGGCGGTACGAACGGGGCCGGTACGGGAAGTGGGGCGGGTACGCCGTACGGGTTCGGCGGGGCGAACGGGCCTTGCGGGACCGCGTACGGGTTGGGGGCGAAGGGGCCGGTGGGGACCGGGCGCCGGGTGGCCAGGCGGTGGAGTTCACGGCGGCGGCGTTCGGCCAGGACGGCCGAGAGGAACGCGGGGGCGATGATCGGGTGCGGCGGCGCGGGCGCGGTGACGGCCGCGACCCGGGCGGCCAGCGCCTCGCCGAGAGCGATCTGCGGGCCGGGCAGGAGCTCGGTGTAGCGGGCCAGGTAGTCGCGCGCCGCGTTCGCGAGTTCGTCGGACAGGCGGGACAGCTCGAGCGACTGCGCCCACTGCACCAAGGGGCCCGGTACGAACAGCGGCGGCGACGCCATCGGCTGCTGGCGTTCGCGGATGACGACCGTACCGGCGACCATGTCCCCGATCCGCTTGCCCTGCTTGTTCATCAGGCTGGCGACGATCCCCGGGCTGGCCGCGAACCACGGCGCGAAGTCGACGAAGAACCACATCAGGGTCCGCACCAGCGCATGCCGGAACCGGATCGAGCTGCCGTCGTCGCGGACCACCTTCAGCCCGAGCACCAGCTTGCCGATGGTCCGCCCGCGGGTCAGCGTCTCCATCACGACCCGGTAGCCGACCGCGACCAGCAGCACGGTGATGAAGATCAGCGCGACCGCCAGCGCCTCACTGGCATGGCTCCCCAGCAGGAAGCCGCCCAGCAGACCGATCAGGACCATCAGTACGACGACCTGCAGGATCACGTCGATCGCACACGCCAGGGCCCGCGTCGGCATCCGTGCGATCCGCACCTGGAGGACGACCGCTTCACCGGTGACCAGCTGAGACACGACGTCGCCCCCCTCCTCCGTAGACACTCGGTCCGGTTAGTCTGCCATCAGTCGGGTGGAGGAGGTGGCGGTGGACGTAGAAGCGTTTGTGTCGGTGCACCAGCCGCAGTGGGACCGCCTCGCGCGTCTGACCCGCCGCCAGCGCCGCCTGACCGGTGCGGAGGCCGAGGAGCTCGTAGTGCTCTACCAGCGCGTCGGCACACACCTGGCCGCGCTGCGAGCAGCTGGAGCGGACCCTGTGTCCATCGGCCGGCTGTCAGGGCTCATAGCTGACGCCCGCGGTGCTGTGACCGGCGCACAGGCGCCCGTATGGCGGGACATCTCGAGGTACTTCCTGGTCAGCTTCCCGGCCGCCCTGTACGCCTCCAGACGCTGGTGGATCACCATCGGGGTGATCTTCTACCTGGTGGCCGCCTGGACGGCCTGGCGCGTGCTGGCGCATCCAGAGGTGGTCGGCTCGATCGCTACGCCTGACGAGGTCAAGCAGCTGGTCAACCACGACTTCGAGTCGTACTACTCGGACAACCCGGCGCAGGACTTCGCGCTTCGTGTCTGGATCAACAACGCGACGATCAGTGCCGCCGTACTCGCGCTGGGCATCCTCCTGGTCCCGTCGGTCTTCGTACTGTGGGACAACGCGATGAACCTCGGCCTCAGTGCCGGTCTGATGATCGCCAACGACAAGGGCGGCCTGTTCTTCAGCCTGATCACCCCACACGGTCTGCTGGAGCTCACAACCGTTTTCATCGCCACAGCCGCCGGTCTGCGGCTCGGCTGGTCGTGGGTCGTACCTGGTCCACGTACCCGCATGCAGGCTCTCGCCCAGACCGGCCGAGCGACCATAGGTATGGCGATCGGCCTGGCCGCGGTCCTCCTGGTGACGGGCTTGATCGAGGCGTTCGTGACCCCGTTCCTCCCGGCGCCCGTCCGCGTCACCATCGGGATCGTCGTCGAGCTGGCCTTCTTCACGTACGTGTGGACCCTGGGCCGCCGCGCGTACCGGCTCGGTGACTACGGCGACGTCGACGAGGCCGACCGCGAAGCGAGCGCGCCCGTTTCTGCCTGACCGTTTCCGGGTGGGCACTGATAGGACGTGAGTACCGCTCAGGAAGTACGGCACAGTCGTGCCTACGGCGCCGCGATCATGGTCGGCCTGATGGCGTACGGCGTCGTGCACCTGCTGATTGCTTGGATCGCGCTCCAGTTGGCGTTCGGCAAGTCCTCGCAGGAGGCGTCGCAGAAAGGCGCTCTGCAAGAGCTTGCCGGGCAGCCACTGGGCGGCGTGTTGCTCTGGATCGTCGCCATCGGCTTGCTCCTGCTGGTGCCCTGGCGTGGTCTGGAGGTCGTCTACGGGCACCTCGACCTGCAGAAGAAGCTCTCATCGATCGGCCGGGCCGTCGTCTACCTCTTCCTCGGCATCAGTGCGATCAACGTCGCAGTCGGCTCCGGCGGCTCGAGCACGAGCCAGCAGCAGACGCTCTCGGCGCGGTTGATGGCGCACAGCGCCGGACGGGTGCTCATCGTCGCGATCGGTCTGGCGATCGTTGCGATCGGAGTACGCGAGCTGCACAAGGCGGTCACGAAGAAGTTCACCGAGGACCTGGCCGGCGGCGTGTCCGACCTGACCATCCTGCTCGGCCGGATCGGGTACGCCGCCAAGGGCATCGCCCTGCTCGTCGTCGGCGCGCTGTTCGGCTGGGCTGCGATCTCGTACGACCCGAAGAAGGCCGGTGGGCTCGACACCGCGCTCCGCACGATCAAGGACCAGCCGTTCGGCTCCGTCCTGCTCACCGTGCTGGCCGTCGGCATCGCGGCGTTCGGCGTCTACTGCTTCAGCTGGTCGCGCAACGCCCGCCGCTGAGGTCGTTGATCAGGCCGGCAGGTCCCTCCGGCGCAGGCCGACGAGGCCTGCGAGGCCGAGGGCGGTGGCGATCGCCAGCAGCGCGATCAGCGGGCCCGCGTCGACGGTTCCACCTGGTAGCGACGGCAGATGGGTGAACGGCGAGACGTCGCGGATCCAGCTCGCGGTCGCGACGCCCGCGCTCAGCAGACCGATCAGGATGCAGATCGCCGGTCCGGCCCAGGACAGCATCGAGGCTCGCGGGAAGAACCCGAAGATCGCGATCGCCACCCCGGCCAGCACCCACACCGCCGGCAGTTGTGCGAGCGCGGCGGCCACCATCCGCGGCAGTTGACCGCCGATGTCGCCGATCGCAGCCCCGTACGCCAGTCCTTGCATCACGCCTGCCGCGAGCAGTGCGACGGCCGGGCCGAGCAGGCTGAACGCGAGGTGGCTCGCGGCCCACTGCCACCGGCTCGTCGCCGTCGCGAGCACTGGTTCGGCGCGGCCGCTGCTCTCCTCGACGCGCATCCGGAGCGTGGCCTGGACCGCGTACGCCGACGCGATCAGGCCGACGAGCACCATCACGCCGGACAGGAACGAGTCGATCAGCCCGGCCGCGCCGCCCATTCGCCGGAACAGGTCCTGGATCGTCGGGTCGTCGCGCATCAGGTCGCCGACCCCCTTCGCGACCCCGCCGAACAGCAAACCCAGCAAAGCGAATCCGGCCGTCCACGCAACCAGCAGCCCGCGGTGCAACCGCCACGCCAGTCCGAGCGGCGAGCCGATGGTCCCGTCCGCCGGCCCGAGCCGATCCGGCAGCAGACCCGCACCCACATCCCGCCGTACTGCCAGACCCACCGCGACCGTGGTGAGGACGATCGTTGCCGCCAGCATCACCGCTCCCAGCCACCAACGGTTCTGGGCATACGGATGGATCTGCTGCGCCCAGCCGATCGGGGAAATGTACGACAACCAGGCGAGCGGACCGTTGGTGTGCGCACTGGTGTCGCCGGCCGCCCGTAGTACATAGGCCGCTCCCAGCACAGCGATCGCGATCCCACGAGCCGTCCCCGCACTCGCGGTCAGCTGCGCCGCAACGGCGCCGACGCCCGCGAACAACCATCCGGTGCCTGCGTATTCGATGCCGATGGCAATCGACCCGGCGAGCGGCAGGTTCTGACTGTGCATACCTAGGGCAAGTAGCAAGCCGAGCAGGACGTTGGCGCCCAGCGTGACTACCAGTGCCGCGGCGAGCTGTGCGTGCCGTCCGACGACGGTTGCCCCGAGCAATTCCCGGCGCCCGGACTCCTCCTCGACCCGGGTGTGCCGGATCACCGTGAGCAGGCTGATCAGCCCGACCATCACCGGTACGAACCCGAGCCGCCAGGTGACGAACTCGCCGAGGCTCGACCCGGACAGCTCGCCGTACAAGGTGATGAAGCCCGCGTTGCTCGCGTACCTGATCCGGGCGTCCGGCGTCGGGAACAGATCGCCGTACTCCTTGACGTAGCTCACCGAGATCGCCGTCAGCAGCACGACCCACAACGGCAGGACGATCCGGTCGCGGCGCAGGATCAGCCGGATCAGGCCGCCGGTCCCCGTCAGGGACTTCATCGCACGGCCTCGGGCTCGTACAACCGCAGGAACAGTTCCTCGAGGGACGGCGGCTGACTGACGAGACTCCGTACGCCGATCTCGGTGAGCCTGCGCAGTACCGGGTTGAGCTCGTCGGTGTCGACGTCGAACCGGACGCGCCCGTCGTCGACCTGCAGGTCGTGTACGCCGGCCAGCTGCGCGAGCCCGTCCATCGGACCGACCAGTTCGGCCCGGATCGACGTACGTGTGAGGTGCCGCAGCTCGTCGAGTGTGCCGCTCTCGACGGCGCGGCCCGCGCGGATGATCGTGACCCGGTCGCACAACGCCTCGACCTCGGACAGGATGTGGCTGGAAAGCAGCACGGTCCGCCCGTCGCGGTCGCTGATCTCCTGGACGACCTCGCGGAACACCTCTTCCATCAACGGATCCAGGCCGCTTGTCGGTTCGTCGAGCAGCAGCAGCTCGACGTCGGACGCGAACGCGGCGACCAGTGCGACCTTCTGCCGGTTGCCCTTCGAGTACGCGCGGGCCTTCTTCCGCGGGTCGAGATCGAACCGCTCGAGCAGCTCGGCCTTTCGCTTTCTGTCGATGCCGCCGCGCATCCGGCCGAGCAGATCGATCGCTTCGCCGCCGGACAGGTTCGGCCACAGCGTCACATCACCCGGTACGTACGCGAGCCGCCGGTGCAGAGCGGTCGCGTCCGACCAGGGGTCGCCGTCGAGTACGGTCGCCGTACCGCCGTCCGCTCGGGTCATGCCGAGCAGGATGCGAATGGTGGTGGTCTTCCCCGCGCCGTTCGGGCCGAGGAAGCCGTGCACCTCACCGGTTCGCACCGTGAGATCGAGACCGTCCAGGGCGTTCGTACGCCCGAACCGCTTGACCAGACCTTCCGTGCTGATCGCAGCCGGCATGATCACTTCTCCTGTTTCCGGATGGTTTCCACTTGTTCCTGCGTGATGATCGGGATCGCGAACACGTCCAGCAGCCCCTGGCCGATCCGCGCGTACCCGGCCGGCGTGGTGATGTCCTCCCCGAGCGCCTCCGACACCTGCTCCCGGAACACGAACACGCTCAGCTTGATCGCCGCCAGCGCCGCCGAGTACGCCCGCCGGTCCTGCGGTTCGATCCCGTACCCCTTGGACCACTCCTCGATCATGTCGACCGCCCCCAGGAACAAGGCGGTCGCCTTCTCGGAACCGTCCATCATCGAACGGACCAGGTACTGCTGCAGCGGAAAGACCCGCGGATGCAACGCCACCGGGTCGAGCGCCGCCACGCCCGCGCTCGTCGCCAGCTCTTGGCTGACCTCGAGCATCCGCTCCCGCGCGTAGTCGTCACATGCGTCCCGCAACGACTCCTTCGACCCGAAGTGGTGCCGCACCAGCCCCGACGAAACCCCCGCCGCGGCCGCGATGTCCCGGATCGAGGTGCCCTCGATCCCTCGCTCGCCGAACAACTCGATCGCCGCGTCCCGAATCCGGGCCCGCGCCGTCAGGTCCTCAGCCCGCCGATCCATCTCGACTCCTCCCTACACACAAAAGCAAACTACTACACAATCGTGTAGTCAAGGTACCTTTCACTTGGTTGACAATAGTTAACAAGACGTAGAACTATTGCGTCATGGCGCAAGATCAGGTCGATCGGTTCTTCGAGGTGCTAGCTGATCCGACCCGGCGGCAGGTCGTACAGCTGCTGGGCGATGGTCCGCAGCGGGCCGGGCAGCTCGCGGCGGCGACCGGGTCGTCGTCGCCCGCGATGAGCCGGCACCTGCGGATCCTGCTGGAGGCCGGCCTCGTCGCCGACGAGCGAGTACCGGACGACGCGCGGGTCCGCGTGTTCCGGCTGAACCCTGAGCCCGTCGTCGCCGTACAGGCCTGGCTCGACCAGGTCCAAGCGCACTGGCGCGACCAGTTGGGCGCCTTCAAACGACATGTCGAGCAGAAGGGGAAGTCCGATGCCTGAACCGTCCGCGACCGCGTCCGTGGAGGTCGCCGTCGACCCCGCCACCGCGTTCCAGGTCTTCACCGAGGAGATCGACCTGTGGTGGGTCCGCGGCCCGATCAACTTCTTCGACGCCGCCCGTGCGACCGCGATGCGGATCGAGCCGGGTGTCGGCGGCCGCATCCTGGAGGTCTACACGACGCCCGACGACGTCCTCGAGCTGGGTCGGATCACCGACTGGACGCCCGGTGCGGTACTCGCGTACCGCAGTTCTGTCGACGACACCGAGACCCGGATCGACTTCGAGGCGACCGGCGCCGGTACTCGCGTCACCGTCGTACAGTCCCTCGTCGCCGGTGGCGAGAAAGCCTTCTACTTCTGGCCGAACGTCATTCAATGGCTGCCGGCCTGGATCGACCGGCGCGACACCGCGCCGCGTACGCCACGGGAGCTGGACCGGCTCGCGATCGCCTTGTACTACGAGGATCCCGCCGCCGCGGCCCGCTGGCTGCACACGGTCTTCGGCCTCGACTCGTGGGACAGGATCCCGGCCGAGGGCACGGACCCGTCCTGGATCGAACTGCAGGTCGGCAGCCGCGCGATCCTGCTCTTCAAGCTCACGGAGAAGCGGACCGTACGGCTGGACCACAGCGTCTGGGTGTACGTCGACGACCTCGACGCGCACTTCGCGCACAGCCGGCAGAACGGCGCCAAGATCCTCTCGGAAATCCACCAGCACGGCTACCGCCGCTACGAAGCCGAGGACCTCGAAGGCCACCACTGGACCTTCCTCCAAGCCCGCCCCACAATGCAGTGACCGAACAACCCCTCACTTCGAAGTAGCTCTCAGAGGCGGCCGGCTTTTTTGAGGGCTAGGTAGGTGTCGGCGAGAGCCGGCGCGATCTTGTCGGGGGGTTCGTCGATTACTGTTACGCCGGCGCGGGTGAGGGTGGCGGTCAGGCGTTCTCGGTCCAGCCGGGTTCGGGCCGCCGACGCGGCGCCGTAGACCTCGACGAGGTCTGCGCGCGAGGACTCCAGCTCGGTCAACCGGGGATCGGCGACCGAGGCGAGGAGGACGACGTGACGGCGGAGGAGCGGACCGATGACCGGCAGCAGCGACTCCTCGATCGCCGCCGGGTCCAGTCCGGTGAGCAGCACGACGAGTGACCGCTGGCCGAGACGTTCGAGGACCTGGGAGACGACGATCCGGAAGTCGGTCTGCACCAGCTCCGCCTCCACGTTCGCCAGTGCGTTCACGAACGACGGCAGTACGTCCTGCGGCGCCGGACGCCGTACGTCGGCCCGTACCGCGGAATCACAAGCCAGCAACGAAACCCGGTCACCCGCTCGCGTGGCCAGCGCCGCGAGCAGCAGCGCGGCGTCCATCGCGTGGTCGAGCCGCGGCGCATCTCCGACCCGCCCGGCGGACAGCCGTCCGGAGTCGATCACGATCGCGACCTGCCGGTCCCGCTCCGGCCGCCAGGTCCGCAGTACGACGTTGCCGCGCCGCGCGGTAGCCCGCCAGTCGATGCTCCGTACGTCGTCACCCGGTACGTAGTCCCGCAGCGAGTCGAACTCAGTACCCTGTCCGCGCACCAGCAACGCCGTACGCCCATCCAGCTCCCGCAACCGGGCCAGGCGCGACGGCAGATGCTTGCGGCTCTTGAACGGCGGCAGCGCCCGCACCGTCCACGGCACCTGGTGCGACCCCTGCCTCCCTGCAAATCCGAGCGGCCCGATGGATCGCACTGTCACGCGAACAGCTTCCCGATCGCCGCGGCGCGTCGGAACCAGATGCGTCGTCAGCCGGCGCCTCTCGCCCGAGGGCACGTCCAGCTTGTGCGGGGGATCCAGTACGCCGGCAGACGGCGGCCATGCATCCCGCAGCAACCCCTTCACCCTGCGACCCGGGTTGGTGACCAACATGCTCACCACAGCCTGCTCGCCCAGCCGTACGGCGTTGTCGCCCTCACGGCTGAACTGCAACCGCCGCGGCGACCCTGCCAGCAGGATGTCCACCAGACAGATCGCCAGCACCGCGGCGATCACCACACCGACCCCGGCCCACGACGGCATCACCAGAGCGACGAACACCACTCCAGCAGCTGCCAAGATGCCGGCCCGGCCAGTGAGAACCATCAGCGTGGCACCGGCACCGTAGCGAGCACGCTCTCCAGTACGGCATCCGGGCTGACACCCTCGAGCTCCGCCTCCGGCCGCACCTGGATCCGATGCCGAAGACAGGGACGTGCCATCGCCTTCACATCGTCAGGGATCACGTAGTCCCGTCCGGAAAGCCACGCCCACGCACGGGAAACGGCCAGCAGCGCAGTAGCACCACGAGGCGACACACCCAGCTGCAGCGACGGCGACTGGCGTGTAGCGCGGCACAGGTCCACGACGTACGCCAGGACGTCCTCCCGTACGGCTACGCGCCGTACGGCGTTCTGTCCGGCTTCAAGATCCTCCGGACCGGCCACGGGACGCAGACCGGCCCCGGCCAGGTCGCGAGGGTCGAAGCCCTGCGCATGACGAGCCAGTACGGCGATCTCCGCGTCGCGTGGCGGGATGTCCAGCGTCACTTTGAGCAGGAACCGGTCCAGCTGCGCCTCGGGCAGCGGATAAGTGCCCTCGTACTCCACAGGGTTCTGGGTGGCGGCAACGACGAACGGAACGGGCAGCTTGCGCGGTTCGCCGTCAACGGTGACCTGCCGCTCCTCCATTGCCTCGAGCAGCGCCGCCTGTGTCTTCGGTGGTGTCCGGTTGATCTCGTCCGCCAGCAGGATGTTCGTGAACACCGGGCCGGGCCGGAACTCGAACTCCGACGTCTTCGCGTCGTACACCAGCGAGCCGGTCACATCACCGGGCATCAGGTCCGGCGTGAACTGCACGCGCTTGGTGTCCAGTCGCATCGCGGTCGACAAGGCCCGCACCATCAGCGTCTTCGCCGTACCAGGGACGCCCTCCAGCAGCACGTGGCCGCGGCAGAGCAGCGCGAGCACCAATGCGGTCACAGCGGTGTCCTGGCCGACCACCGCCTTGCCGATCTCGGTCCGGAGCGCGACCAGCGCCTGCCGGGCCTGGTCGGCGGTGACCTCGGTAGTCGTCACGGGTGTCGTACCTCCTGCGTCAGTACGTCGAGTTCTTGGGACAAGGACATCAAAGCGGCGTCGGAGAGCGGCGGGAGACCGTACAGCAGTTCGTACAGCATCGCTGGGTCCCGGCCGGTCCGTGCGGCGACTGTAGCGACCACGGCTGACGGGTCGGCCCGTCTCGGGATGCCGTGCGCCTTGTGCAGCTGACCGAGTGCTGACTCGCGTAGCGCCGCGGCAGCGCGGTCACGGGCACGGGAGCGACGGTAGAGCCGCGCCCTGCCCTCTGTGGTCTCAGCAGCGTGCACGATCACCGGGAGCCGCTCTGCGACGACAGGGCCGAGCCGCCTGCCCCGCCAGATCGCCACGACCAGCACTGCGAACGCCAACGCCCAGCCGATGTAGCGGACGGCAGGCGGGATCAACGGCGGGCTGTTGCCGTCCGGAGTATCGACGCCGGTCGACTCCCACTGCGGCAGGTACCACGTGAGGTCGCGGTGCGTGCCGATCAGGTTGAGCGCCAGTGCGGCATTGCCGTCGTCCGCGAGCTGGTCGTTGGTGAACGACCACGGCGTACCGATCACGTCGACGGTCTGGTCGCCGACCTGCAGCCGCACCACCGTGTTGTGGATGCCGTCGCCGTAGCAGGTGTCCGCATTCTCCGGTGCGCTGTACGTAGGACCGCTGACGGTGACCGTACCGGCCTTGACCGCCGCGGGGAGGTCGCAGCCGGGCTCACGGCTGCGAGACGGCAGCGAGTCGCCGCTCAACGAGACACCGGGCGCAAGAGCCGTCAGCGCACGAGTACTGGGCCGGATCAGGATGATGTGGCTCCAGTGCGCCTTGGCGATCTGCTGCCAGTCGGGGTCGCCCAGCGCCCCGGACGGCCCTATGAGCAGTGCCTTGCCGTCTCCTGCCTGGCTGGCGTCGTCGAGCGACTCAGTGCTGTGTATGTCGACGTTGTGGTTCTCCAGCAACGCTGCCAGCGCACGTGCGCCGTCTGACTTCGTGGAGTCCGGGCTGAACGGACCTGACGTCCGCGCCGAGGTAGCGATCAGTACTCCGATCGCGGCCAGCACTACGAGTGCCGTGACGAGCAGCGGCGTCCGCAACGCCCGCCACGTCTCGCGGGCATCTCGCGCTACCGACGTACTCATACAGCCACCCGCGCTGTCCGCGCTGCATTGTCGGCAGTCACCACAGCCTCGTACCGCTCCAGGGTCCCCGGACGGTTGCCGTAGACAACCTCCGTGAAGGCATGAGCAGCCGGTTGCAACACGTCTCGCAGTGCCGGGGTGTCGGTCACCACCTCGTACGCCGTACGTCCGGGGCGCTCGTCCAGCACGGTCCGCTCGGTCAGCTCGGCCACGCAGGCGCGGAACCTGCTGCGGATCGCCAACGTGAAGTCACCCGACGCCGCCTCGCGCTCGGCCAGTGCGCGGTACTCCGCTGCGCTCCGCGGCCGGGCCGTGTCGAAGACGGCCTGCGACTTCACCTTGCGGCTGGTCCGCAGTACGCCCGCCCGCCAGAGCACCACGACGACGATCAGCACGAGCAGACCGATCAGCATGGCCAGTCCGGCGTGACCGTTCGGCGAAGAGTTGTTGAGGCTGTCCAGCAGGTCCTGGATCCAGCCGACGACCTTGCCGAGCGCCTTCTCGATCAGCGAACCCGAGTCCCGGTACGCGGACTTCGACAGCTCCTTGGCCGCCTCGTGCGCGGCCTGGTCCCGGTCGATGTCGACGGGCGGCTCCAGCGGGAAGAAGCTCACGCGGGCTCCCCGGAACGCAGCGCCGGACGCATCCACAGGTCGAGACCTTCCCGCCGGACCCGCAGGTCCAGGTAGATCAGGGCCTGGACGGCGGACATGAACGCCAGGCTCGCGATCAGTGTCATCAGCGTGGCGAGGCCGGCGGCCGCCCCGAGCACGATCGTCACCACGGTGGCGGCGGTGCTGCCGTCCCCGCCGGCCCACGAGCCGACCGTGACCAGCAGCGACGTCACCCCGAACTGCAGCGCGTAGCTGATGATGTTCACCACCAGCCCGCCGAACAGCAGGATCCCGAACACCCGCCAGAACTTCCCGCGCACCAGCCGCCACGACCGCCGCAGCGCACCCCAGACCCCCACCCGCTCGGGGATGTACAGCCCGATGTCCGGCGAGTGCCGGCCCTCCATCAGTACGACGGTGCCGGCGAGCACGAGCCGGATCCCGAAGACCAGCACCAGCACGCCGCCCACGAACATCATGCCGAGCGCGGCAGCACCAGCAGCGTCCGAAGAGATCGCGGCGTCCGTACCGGCGCCTATGCCCAGCACGGCCAGGCCCCAGCCGCCGATGAGCAGTACGAACGACAAGGACTGCACTAGACCGACAGCAGCGAGTGCGGGCAGCGCAGGGCGCACCAGGCGCATCAGCTCCCGTGGGCCGGCCCGGTGCGCCAGCTGGCTCCGGACCGCAGCCAGGGCGATGATCCCCGACAGCATGCTCGACACCACCGAGAACAGCACCACCTGTACGCCGTACGTGAGCAGCAAGGCCGCCCCTGCCTGTCCGAACGGGTCATCCGCTCCGAAGAACCCGCTCAGACCACCTGGCACCGCGATCTCGGTCAGTACGGCCTGTAGCGCGACCAGGGCGATCCCGGCCAGCACCGGTAGGCCCAGCATGATCGTCTTGTTGTCGGAGATGGTCCGGGCCGCGTTGTCGAGCAGGTCCGCGGGCAGCCAGGGACGCAGCGGCTCGCTGCCGACGTCGTCGTGCAGGCGCATGCTCTCATCGGCCAGGTGATCATCCACTGCGTACCTCCCCTCCAAGGTGACGGAGTTGTGGTCAACCCCTGAAGTGCATCATGATCACAGCCCAACCTGGGGTCACACGGCGATCCGGCGTGTGCACTGGCCGGGGAATGGGACACTATCCGTAGTGCGTACGGCCTGGCACCTGCCGCGCGCATCCGATCGGTCGGCAAGCGGACGGCAAGGAGCTATGGGCGTGGCAGACGGTAACCGGACGATGCGGGGCCGCATCCTCATCGTCGACGACGACACCGCGTTGTCGGAGATGCTCAGCATCGTGCTGCGCAACGAGGGCTACGACACCTACCTGTGCGCGACCGGTGACAAGGCGGTACCGGCGTTCCGGGAGTTCAAGCCCGACCTGCTGCTGCTCGACCTGATGCTGCCCGGGATGGACGGGATCGACGTCTGCCGGGCGATCCGGGCCGAGTCCGGCGTACCGATCGTGATGCTGACCGCCAAGAGCGACACCGTGGACGTGGTGCTCGGGCTGGAGTCCGGTGCCGACGACTACGTGGTGAAGCCGTTCAAGCCGAAGGAGCTGGTGGCCCGGATCCGGGCCCGGCTGCGCCGGATGGACGAGCCCGGTCCGGAGTCGCTGACCATCGGCGACCTGACCATCGACGTGGCCGGCCACTCGGTGAAGCGGGCCGGCGAGACGATCCAGCTGACGCCGCTGGAGTTCGACCTGCTGGTCTGCCTGGCGTCGAAGCCCTGGCAGGTGTTCACCCGCGAGGTGCTGCTGGAGCAGGTCTGGGGGTATCGGCACGCCGCCGACACCCGGCTGGTCAACGTGCACGTCCAGCGGCTGCGCTCCAAGATCGAGAAGGACCCTGAGCACCCGGAGATCGTCGTCACGGTCCGCGGTGTCGGATACAAGGCTGGTGCGGACTGATCGAGTACGGTCGCGGCCAAGAACCGCAGGCTGCCCCGGACGACCACGTGCCGGAACCGGAAGTGGGCGTGGGGCAGCAGGCACCGCCCGAGAAGGAGGTGGCCGAGTCCCGCGGGACGGAGCTGGAGCTGACATCCGCCGCGGCGGACTGGTCTGCCCAGCCGAAGCCGATCTGGCGTACGCACCCCAAGCACTGGCCGGACATCTGGCGGCGTTCGATCCAGGCCCGGATCGTCACCGGCACCCTGCTGATGTCGACGCTGGTGCTGATCCTGGTCGGCTGGGTGATGATGAGCCAGGTCACCGACGGTGTCCTGGAGTCCCGCCGT
Organism: Kribbella sp. NPDC031520; assembly: GCF_055580825.1. Lineage (NCBI taxonomy): Bacteria > Bacillati > Actinomycetota > Actinomycetes > Propionibacteriales > Kribbellaceae > Kribbella > Kribbella sp. NPDC031520. The sequence continues at coordinate 313,916 of NZ_JBVIKS010000003.1, read as the reverse complement.
ACCAGTGCCCAGGCCGAGGTACGGGCTCAGCTGCAGCAGCTGTCCGCCTCGATCGACGCGGCCAACCGCAACACCGTCAACCAGCAGCTGTCCGAGCTGGTGCTCGGTACGAACCGCCCAGGTCTGTACGACGTACTGCTGGTGCCGACGGACCAGGCCGCCTCCAACGCGATCCGCTACACCGGTCTGGTCGACAGTGACTCGATCCCGCAGGCGCTGGCGTCCTCCGTGGTCAGCGACGGCGACAAGCTGTGGGACACGTACACGCAGATCAACTACCGGGACAGCCCGAGCGTCCCGGGCCTGGTGATCGGTTCCCAGATCCGGATCGACTCCACGGGCGACAAGTACTCGATCTACTTCCTGTTCCCGCTCACAGCGCAGCAGGAGACCCTGGACGTCGTACAGCGCGCTCTGGTGACCGCAGGCCTGCTGCTGATCGTTCTGCTCGGTGCTATCGCCTGGCTGGTCACGCGGCAGGTCGTGACACCGGTGCGGATGGCACGGCGGATCGCTGAACGGCTCGCGGCCGGCAAGCTCGAAGAGCGCATGCAGGTCCGCGGTACCGACGACCTGGCCCGGCTGGCGGTCTCCTTCAACAAGATGGCGTCCAACCTGCAGCGGCAGATCCGCCGGCTGGAGGAGCTGTCCCGGCTGCAGCGGCGGTTCGTGTCGGACGTGTCGCACGAGCTGCGTACGCCGTTGACCACGGTCCGGATGGCCGCCGACCTGCTGCACGAGAGCCGCGACCAGTTCGACCCGATCAGCCGCCGCTCGGTCGAGCTCCTGCAGAACGAGCTCAACCGGTTCGAGGAACTGCTCGCGGACCTGCTGGAGATCAGCCGTTTCGACGCCGGCGCGGCCGCCCTCGACCTGGAGGACGTCGACCTGCGCGACATCGTCAACCGGGTCCTGGAGAACCACGAGACGCTGCTCGAACGCAAGGGCTGCCCGGTCGAGCTGGACATGCCGGCGCCGTGCCGGGCGAAGGTCGACTCGCGCCGGATCGAGCGGATCCTGCGCAACCTGATCGGTAACGCGATCGAGCACAGCGAGGGCCTGCCGATCAAGATCAGTACGGCGTGCGACGACGACTCGGCCGCCGTCGCGGTCCGCGACCACGGCGTCGGGTTCCGGCCCGAGGAGGCCGAGATGGTCTTCAGCCGGTTCTGGCGGGCCGACCCGGCGCGGGCCCGGACCACCGGCGGTACCGGCCTCGGCCTGTCGATCGCGCTCGAGGACGCCCGGCTGCACGGTGGCCGCCTGGACGCCTGGGGCTCGCCCGGCGAGGGCGCGTACTTCCGGCTGACGCTGCCGCGCCGGCCGGACGTGGCGCTCACCGGTTCCCCGCTGCCGCCCCGCCCGGCGGACGCCGCCCGGGTGATCACCGACCTCGTCGACGTCGGTGCGCCGTACCAGAAACTGAACGGCGGTGAGGACCGGTGAGGCGCCGGCTGCTCCTCGTACTGGTGTCCGTTGCGATGCTCGCCGGCTGCGCCGCGGTGCCGACCAAGGGCACCATCCGCAGCGGTGACCGCGCCGGGCAGGCGCCCGACCTGGGCGGTGTCGGCGTCGAGGCGAAGCCGCCGCGACCGAACGTCGGCGACCTGGCCATCGTCAACGGCTTCCTCGAGGCGATGTCGGACTCCCAGGCGTACGACGTGGCCCGGCAGTACATGACCCCGGAAGCGGCCGGCGCCTGGAAGCCGGAGACGCAGACGGTCGTGTACGACCAGCAACCCGACTCGCTGACCCGCAAGGGTGACGGGATCCAGCTGTCCGCGAAGAAGATCGCCACCATCGACGAGCGCGGCGAGTGGATCCCGGCACCGCCCAACGCCAAGGCCGACTTCTTCTTCAAGCTCAAGAAGGTCAACGACCAGCTGCGCGTCGACTCGGCGCCGACGGGTGCGTTCCTGGGCAGCAACCAGGTCGACCTGAAGCTGGCTCCCCGCGACCTCTACTTCCTCAACCAGGGCCGCACCATGCTGGTCCCGGACCCGGTCTACCTGCCGCAGACCCTGCCGTCCGGCCAGGCGGCGACACAGCTCATCCAGGAGCTGCTGAAAGGCCCCACGAGCCGTCTGGGCAACGGTGTGGTCTCCGCAGCCCCTCCTGGCACCGAGGTGCAGGTGTCGGTCCCGGTCGACCTCGGCGTGGCCACCGTGGCGCTCAACGACACCGCGGGCTCACTCCGCGACCCGGACCGGCGGCTGCTGGCCGCACAGATCGTCTGGACGCTCAACCAGCTCAACCTCCGGGCCAAGATCACCGTCGGCGGCGCACCGCTGCTGCCGGACGATCCGGACGTCCTGCCGTTCGCCAACTTCAGCCAGTTCGACCCACAGGCTCCGGAGTCGTCCATGACCCGGCTGTACGGGCTCATGAACGACCTGCCGCAGCGGATCGTCGGCCTGGACGGCTCCACCAATGTGGAGGCCCAGGCGGTCAACAACGGCCCGCTGGCGAACAAGAAGGCCCAGTCGTTCGCTGTCACCCCGAGAGGCGACGCAGGGGCCGTCGTCACTCTCGACGGGCACGACGTGGTCTACGGGCTGCTGGACCCGACAGGTAAGGACGACAAGGAGGGGACCTTCAAGGTCGACGGTAAGACGCTGCCGCCGAGCTACGACGACCAAGGCAACCTCTGGGTGCTGGATCGGGCCGACAGCGCCCACCCCCGGTTCCGGGTGCGCGCCGGTGACGGACCGGACCTGGAATCGATCGCCACCGACTTCAAGGGCGACACCCCGGTGGCGCTGCGGATGGCGCCGGACGGCGTTCGGGTGCTGCTGGTGATGAGGTCCGCCGCCGGCAAGCAGAACTACGTCGAGACCGCGACGGTGCAGACCACGAACAACGGCAAGGAGCTGGTGCTGAGTGCGTTCCGCCCGCTGCGGCTACCGCTCACCAACATCTCCGACGCCGCCTGGAGCAAGCAGGGCATCATCGTGATCGGCGCGGGCGGCTCGCCCGGCAACACCAAGCACCAGGTCTGGTCGGTGAACGCCGATGGCTCCAGCCTGCAGCTGCTGCCGGGTTCGACGCCGGACTTCACGCCGGAACGGGTCGCGTCGAACCCAAACAAGGACACCCTCCCGGTGATCCAGGACGACGACGGCCAGATCCACTGGCTCAGCAAGGACCTCGCCTGGATCACTATGGACAGCGAGAAGAACCACCCCGTGATCATCCCGACGTACCCGGGCTGACTTGTCCACAGGCTCCCGCCGACCCGGTTGCGCGCCGGGTGCCGGTTCGGGGACGGTTGGGCGATGTGGGGCGGGTTCGTCGATCTGGTGCTGGGCGGCAGGTGCGCTGGGTGTGAGCGACCCGGTGTCACTCTCTGTGGTGGTTGCCGTCGGCTACTGACGCGGACGACTCCGTTCCGTGCCTGGCCGGACCCGCGACCGCCGGGGCTGGCCCCGCCGACCGCCGCCGCGCCGTACGCCGGGGAGCTCCGCCGGCTGATCGTGGCGCACAAGGAGAACGCCCGGTACAGCTTGGCCGGACCACTCGGCCGGCTGCTCGCGGACGCCGTTCGGGTGGCGCTCGGGGAGCGGCGGGCGGCCTGGGTGTGCCCGGTTCCGTCGCCCCGGGCAACGGTCCGGCGGCGCGGCCACGATCCGCTCCGGCGAGTTACGAAGGCTGCCGTCAGATCGCTGCGCAGGCAGGGGATCGACGCCCGGATCGCGCCGGCGCTGCGCGTCGTCGGGCGCCCCGACGACCAGGCCGGGCTGTCCGCGGAACGCCGTACCGCCAATCTGGACGGGGTTTTCGGGATGCGTTCGCGCTGGGCTGAAACGCTGATCGATCAGCCGGTCCTGCTGGTCGACGACGTGATCACCACCGGTTCCACGCTCAGCGAGGCCTGCCGCGCCTTGGAATCGGCGGGAGTCCGGGTGCTCGGATGCGCCGTCGTGGCCGCCACCGCACGGCACCGGGCGTCTGGTTCATGAGAACTTCCCTACCGGTTTTCGCCGAAGCCGACTAGCGTTGGCCTATGACACCCGCTAGGGCTTGTCGAGCAGTGGAGTGGTGGAGGACCGGATCAGCCGGATTCCTCGCCACCGGACTCGACGGGTTCGACAGCGGGTGTTCTTGTTTCGGGACCCGTCAGCACGAGCACGGGGGTCCGAACACGTAAAAGAAGTCGCCGATCGATGGAGGTTTCCGTGGACGTCGTTGTCAAGGGTCATCACTGCGAGGTCAGTGACCGCTTCCGGCAGTACGTCGAGGAAAAACTCGAGCGAATCGAGAAAGTCGATCACCGGGTACTGCGGTGCGAAGTGGAAGTAAGCCAGGAGAAGAACCCGCGACAGCACGATCGGGCGATGCGTGTCGAGCTCACGATGTACACCAAGGGTCCGGTGGTCCGCGCAGAGGCGTGTGGGGAGACCAAGGCGGCGGCGTTCGACGTCTGCCTGGACCGGCTCCGGTCCCAGGTCCGCAAGGCGGCCGACCGGCGCCGGGTGCACCGCGGTGAGCGCGCGCCGGAAGGCCTGCGGCACGTGAACGCGAAGCAGCCGCAGGGCGGCACACCCGTAATGGAGGAACCAGTCGCCGAGGACGAGGTGGCGACGCACAAGTACGGATCCCTCACGGTCACCGGCGACGGTCCGCTGGTGATGCGCGAGAAGACGCACTCCGCCAAGCCGATGACCCTGGACCAGGCGCTCTACGAGCTGGAACTGGTCGGGCACGACTTCTACCTGTTCGTGGACGCCGACGAGAACCAGCCGAGCGTGGTGTACCGCCGCCGTGGTTACGACTACGGCGTGATCCGGCTGACCGTCTGAGACCTCGGGAGGAGCACAAGCGAAAGGGCCGGGCATTTCGCCCGGCCCTTTCGTTGCGATCAGCTGCCGATCTGCTGCTGCAGTTCGGTGGCGTACGTCGCGACCTGCGCGTACACGCCTGGGTTGCCGGCGTCCGCGCAGCCGACGCCCCAGGAGACGACGCCGAACAGCCGGCCGTTCAGGACCAGCGGGCCGCCCGAGTCACCCTGGCACGAGTCCTTGCCGCCCTGCTCGTACCCGGCGCAGATCTCGCCGTCAGGCTTGTAGCTCTGGCTCGCGTACTGCTTGGAGCAGTAGTCGTCGCCGAGTACCGGTACGTCGACCTGCTGGAAGGTGTCCTCCGGTCCGGTGCCCTCGGTGGAGCCCCAGCCGTACACCACCGACGCCGCGCCCGCCTTGTCCGCGGCCTTGTCGGTCTCCAGCGCCAGCGTCGGTACGCCGTCGAACGGTGTCGCCAGCGTCAGCACGGCGACGTCGTGCGCCGGTGACTTGCCGTACTCCGGGTCCACCCAGATGCTGCTGATCTTGGACGTCTTGCCATCGGTCTGGGTGAGGACGTCGCGACCTTGGATCGCGGTGTACGTCGACACCGCCTCCTGGGCACAGTGCGCGGCTGTGACGATCTTGTTCGCCTTGACCAGCGTGGAGCCGCACCACTGGCCGCTCGGCGACGGGGAGCCGCTGTTGTTCAGCACGACCGCCCAGGGGGCGTCCGCGGTGTGGGCGACGGTGCCGCCGACGATCCGGGTGGTGGGTGGTCCGGTGGGCGACTGCGCGGCCGACGCGGAGCCGGCCACGGCCACCGCGCCGAGGGACGCCGCGGTCAGGACACCGGCTGCGAGGGCAGCGCGGACCACCTGCTTGTTTCCTGTCATGCCTCACTCCAGGGTGATAGGGGCCGCACGGGCGGACGGCCTGCTGGCAGGTTCTCCCGAACACCATCCGTAGCGCACCTCCCACTTTCGGTAACTCGCAAGTTATGTCGGTGCGGTCCGGCAGAATCGCGGCATGGTTGCAGACGTGCTGACGACGGCTCAGGCGCGGCGGGTGGCTCTGGCGGCGCAAGGGTTCGCCGACCCGCGGCCGAAGGGCGTACCGGACCTGCGCGCCCTCACCCGGGTGCTCGGCCGGATCGGGCTGATCCAGATCGACTCGGTGAACGTGCTCAGCCGCGCGCAGTACCTCCCGCTCTACTCCCGCCTCGGGCCGTACCCGCGCGACCTGCTGGACCGGGCCGCCGGCAAGTCCCCGCGCCGCCTGGTGGAGTACTGGGCGCACGAGGCGTCGCTGATCCCGGTCGAGACCCACCCGCTGATGCGCTGGCGGATGGCCCGCGCGACCACCGAGGCGTGGGGCGGCCCGCGGTCGATCGCCAAGGAGCGGCCGGACCTGCTCAAGCAGGTGCTCGCCGACGTGCAGAGCCACGGCCCGCTGACCGCCCGCGAGATCGACGACGACGTCGAGCGGGAGCGCAACAACTGGGGCTGGAACTGGTCGGACGTGAAGCGCGCGCTCGAGTTCCTGTTCTTCGCCGGCGAGATCACGGTGGCCCGCCGCAACCAGCAGTTCGAGCGCATGTACGACGTACCCGAGCGGGTGCTGCCGCGGGCGGTGGTCGACACGCCGACGCCGACGCTCGACGAGGCGCACCGCGGGCTGGTGTCGATCGCGGCGCGGGCGCACGGCGTGGCGACCGCGCAGTGCCTGCGGGACTACTTCCGGACCGCGCCGGAGCCGACCCTGCAGGCGATCGCCGAGCTGGTCGAGGACGGCGAGCTGCTCCCGGTCCGGATCGACGGCTGGAAGCGCCCGGCGTACCTGCACAAGGACGCCCGGCTGCCCCGCCGGGTGAACGCCCGGGCTCTGGTCAGCCCGTTCGACTCGCTGGTGTTCGAGCGGACCCGGACCGAGGTCCTCTTCGACTTCAGGTACCGGATCGAGATCTACGTCCCGGCCGAGAAACGCATCCACGGGTACTACGTGCTCCCGTTCCTGCTCGGCGACAAGCTGGTCGCCCGCGTCGACCTGAAGGCGGACCGCCCGGGTGGCGTCCTGCTGGTCCAGTCGGCGCATGCCGAGCCGAAGGCGCCGGTGGAGACCGCCGAGGAGCTGGCCGCCGAGCTCGTCCAGCTGGCCGGCTGGCTCGGGCTGGACCAGGTCCGCGTGGCCGGCGGCGGTGACCTCTCGCCAGCGCTCAGTGACGCTCTGCGCGGTTCCTGAGGACTTACGGGGAACTTTCTGGCACCCTCGCACGTGGGTCCGGTAAGGCTCGAGGCACGCTGCGGGCGTGGCTTGGCACACCCGGCCCCGTACGATGGGGGACGCACGCCGACCCGTGGGGTCGGTCGTGCCCTGTCGGCGTTCGGCCGTACCCAGGCTTCAGCAGCAAGGAGTGAACTCCCCACCATGAAGGTTGTCGACAAGGTCCTGCGGATCGGCGAGGGCAAGATCCTCCGCCAGCTGCAGGGCATCGCGAAGATGGTCAACTCCATCGAGGACGACTTCGTCAACATGACCGACGAAGAGCTGCGCGCCCAGACCGCGGAGTTCAAGGAGCGGCACCAGAACGGGGAGTCCCTCGACCAGTTGCTCCCGGAGGCCTTCGCGGTGGTCCGGGAGGCGGCCAAGCGGACCCTGCACCAGCGGCACTACGACGTCCAGATCATGGGTGGTGCGGCGCTGCACCTCGGCAACATCGCCGAGATGAAGACCGGTGAGGGCAAAACGCTGGTCGGCACCCTGCCGACATACCTGAACGCGCTGTCCGGCAAGGGCGTGCACGTGGTCACGGTGAACGACTACCTGGCCAAGTACCAGGCCGAGTGGATGGGCCGGGTGTACCACTTCCTCGGCCTCGACTACGGCGTGATCCTGCCGGAGATGTCGCCCGTGGAGCGCCGGATCGCCTACGCCAAGGACATCACGTACGGCACCAACAACGAGTTCGGCTTCGACTACCTGCGCGACAACATGGCGCAGAGCATCGAGGACCTGGTCCAGCGCGAGCACAACTACGCGATCGTGGACGAGGTGGATTCGATCCTGGTCGACGAGGCTCGGACCCCGCTGATCATCTCCGGCCCGGCCGAGGACTCCCAGCGCTGGTACGTCGAGATGGCCCGGATCGCGAACTCGCTGAAGGCCTGGACGCTGGCCGACGAGGCGGAGCTGAAGCGGAAGAACCCGCGCGTCACCGACCTCGAGATCGACGAGACCAAGCGCCGGGTCGCCGACTACGACGTCGACGAGAAGAAGCGTACGGTCGCGATCCTCGAGCGCGGGATCGAGAAGGTGGAGGACCGGCTCGGCATCGACAACCTGTACGAGTCGGCCAACACCCCGCTGATCAGCTACCTGAACAACGCGCTGAAGGCCAAGGACCTGTTCCACCGGGACAAGGACTACGTGGTCGTCGACGGCGGCGAGGTGCTGATCGTCGACGAGCACACCGGCCGGACGCTGCACGGCCGCCGCTACAACGAGGGTCTGCACCAGGCGATCGAGGCCAAGGAAGGCGTCGAGATCAAGGAGGAGTACCAGACCCTCGCGACGATCACGCTGCAGAACTACTTCCGCCTCTACGACAAGCTGGCCGGCATGACCGGTACGGCGATGACCGAGGCGAACGAGTTCTCCAAGGTCTACAAGCTCGGCGTCGTCCCGATCCCGACCAACAAGCCGATGATCCGGGTCGAGGAGCGGGACCTGATCTACCGCACCGAGGACGCCAAGTTCGACGCGGTGGTCAAGGACATCGTCGAGGTGCACGCGACCGGTCAGCCGATCCTGGTCGGTACGACCTCGGTGGAGAAGTCCGAGCGGCTGTCCCGGCAGCTGCTCAAGGAGAACATCAAGCACGAGGTGCTGAACGCGAAGCAGCACGCGCGGGAGGCCGCGATCGTCGCGGAGGCCGGCCGGAAGGGTGCGGTCACGGTGGCCACCAACATGGCCGGTCGTGGTACCGACATCATCCTCGGCGGCAACCCGGAGTTCCTCGCCGACAAGGAGCTGCGCGCCCGCGGCATCGACCCGGCCGAGGACATCGAGCAGTACGAGGCCGAGTACCCGGCGATGCTCGAGCGGTTCGAGAAGCAGGTCAAGGAGGAGCAGGCCGAGGTCCGCGAGCTCGGCGGCCTGTACGTCCTCGGCACCGAGCGGCACGAGTCCCGCCGGATCGACAACCAGCTCCGCGGTCGTGCCGGCCGTCAGGGCGACCCGGGCAAGTCCCGGTTCTACCTGTCGCTCGAGGACGACCTGATGCGGCTGTTCAAGCGCGAGATGGTCGACTGGGCGATGTCGCGGAACAACGACGACACCCAGCCGCTGGAGAACAAGGTCGTCACCAAGGCGATCGCCTCCGCGCAGGGCCAGGTCGAGGCGCAGAACTTCGAGACCCGGAAGAACATCCTCAAGTACGACGACGTGATGAACCGGCAGCGGCACGTCGTGTACGACGAGCGCCGCCGGGTGCTCGAGGGCGCCGACCTGCGCGAGCAGGTGCAGGACATGCTCGAGGAGACCGTTACCGGGTACGTGCAGGGCGCGACCGCGGACGGCTTCGCCGAGGACTGGGACCTGGACGCGCTGTTCACCGCGATGAAGACCCTGTACAAGTCCGAGCTCACCGAGGAAGAGCTGATCGAGGAGGCCGGCGGCGAGAAGGCCGGCCTGACCCAGGACTTCCTGGTCGAGCGCTTCCTCGAAGAGGCGACCGCGGCGTACGAAGCGCGTGAGGAACTGCTGGGCGAGGAGGCGATGCGCGAGCTGGAGCGTCGCGTCGTACTCAGCGTCCTCGACCGCAAGTGGCGCGAGCACCTGTACGAGATGGACTACCTGCGCGAGGGCATCGGCCTGCGCGCGATGGCGCAGCGCGACCCGCTGGTCGAGTACCAGCGCGAGGGCTACGACATGTTCGCCGCGATGATGGAGTCCATCAAGGAGGAGTCGGTCGGCTTCATCTTCAACGTCGAGGTCGACGTCGAGGCGATGCGGGCCGAGATGGAGCTCGCCTCCGAGGCTGCGCTGGCCGACGAGGACAACCTCGCCGGCCGCCGGATCGAGGACATCCTGACCCCGGGCGCCCCGGTCGCCGAGTTCGCCCGCAAGGCGGACGACGACGAGGACCGCCCGCAGGACACCCCGCGCCCCGCGCCGCGGCTCCGCGCGAAGGGCCTCACGAACGAGCCCCGCGCGCAGCGGCTGACGTACTCCGCTCCCACCATCGACGGCGACGACGAGGTCGCGATGCACCAGGACGCGGTCGAGGGAGGCCAGCTCGAGTACGCCGGCACCCCGCGGAACGCGGCCTGCCCGTGCGGCTCCGGCAAGAAGTACAAGCGCTGCCACGGCGACCCGCAGTCGGACGTCTACAAGTTCTGAGCACACCTCGACGAAGGGCCGGTCCATGAGGACCGGCCCTTCGTTTGCTTACAGGCCGGCGAGGTCGACGGCGTCGGCCATGGCCCGGTAGCCGGCCTCAGTGGGGTGCAGGTGGTCGCCGCTGTCGTACTGCGGTGCCAGCCGAACCGGATCGGCCGGGTCGGCCAGTGCGGTGGCGAAGTCGGCGACGGCGTCGAACTCGCCGCTCGTCGCGATCCACGTGTTGACGGCCGTCCGGAGCTGCCGGCTGTGCGCGGTGTCGACCGACGCGCCGCCGAACGGTGTGATGGTCACCCCGACGACGCGGATTCCACGCGCGTGGGCATCCCGGATCAGCGTGCGGTATCCGGCGATCAGCTGCTCGGCGGTGATCGGCGGGTTCGGGGTCGTGCAGGGCATCGGTGGGAGTTCGGGGTAGCCGAGGTCGTTCACACCGATCAGTACGACGGCCGTCCGGACGCCGGACAGGTCCAGCACGTCGCGGTGGAACCGGGTCAGGCCGTTCTCGCCGTAGCAGGCTGAATCGGTCAGCAGCCGGTTGCCGCCGAGTCCGGCGTTCAGGACCGCCGTCGGGCGGCCGGCGGCGGCAAGGCGCGCGGCCAGCAGGTCCGGGTACCGCCTTCCGGGCGGGGTGGTGTAGCCGTTCGTGATCGAGTCCCCGAAAGCGACCACCGAGCCGGCATCCGCCGGGGCCAGGTCCACGCCGGCCAGGAAGTACCAGCTCCCGCTGGTCTCCCCGAACGCCGTTCCGCTGGTCTGCCTGCGCTGGTCGCCCGCCGCCCGGTACGACGCTCCCGCCGCGCCGAACTCGTGGAACGTGGCCGGACCGGTCGCGCCGGCGAAGTACAAGGTGACGGCGAGTTGGGTTCCACTGCTCAGCCCGGACAGCGTGATCGCGTCGGCGACGACCTGACCGCCGGCCGGAACGCTGACCGACTCGGCGTCGCCGAAGCGGACCGGCCGGACCGATCCGGGCACCACCGCTGCCCCCTGTGCCGCCTTGGCAACGGTCGCACCGGTTAGCTCGAGAGGCTGTACGCCGTACTGGTTGCTGATCCTGATCCGTAGCTTGGAACCCGCCGAGTTGAGCCGGATCACCTGCCGCACGGACTGGGCGGTGAATCCCTGCCGGGACCAGTTCTGGTTCGCGTTCGGCTGCTGCATCGCCGTCAGCCAGGCAGCGCGCCAGACCGATGGCCGCGCGGGCGGGGTCTGCTCGGCGGTGGCCGGGGTGAGCGCGGTGTGCGTGACCACCACCAGCAGCACAGCCAGCGCTCCGGCCAGAGCACACCAACTTCGCAGTACTCGCACTTCGGCATTCCTCTCGTCGGACTGGATTCACGTTCCCGATGCTCGATGCGCAGGAGTGTGCCGAGGTTGCGATGATGCTCATATGTGGCTGACGGAGAAGTTCGGGTTGAGCGTGCCGGTGCTGGGGGCGCCGATGGCGAACGTGAGTGGTGGGCGGTTGACTGCGGCCATCTCGGCTGCGGGTGGGTTGGGGATATTGGGGGCGGGGTCGGCTGTGTCTGCCGAGTGGATCCGGACCGAGGGGGCGATCGCCGCGGCGGGTGGGAAGCCGTGGGGGATCGGGCTGATGGCGTGGTCGGTGGCGGATCGCCCGGAGCACCTGGAGGCGGTGCTCGAGCTGAGGCCGGACCTCGTGTCGCTCAGCTTCGGGGACTATGCGCCGTACGTCGGTCCGCTCCAGGAAGCCGGGATCGTCGTCGCGACCCAGGCCGGTACGGTCGCCGACGCCCGCGTGGCAGTGGATGCCGGCGTCGACATGATTGTTGCCCGGGGCGCCGAAGCGGGCGGGCACGGGCGGAACAGTGTCGCCACGTTGCCCTTGCTGCAAGCGATTCTGGAGCTGACGGACCTGCCGGTGCTGGCGGGCGGTGGGATCTCGGGTGCGCGCGGTCTGGCGGCGGTGCTGGCGGCGGGTGCGGTTGGTGGATGGATCGGTACGGCGTTCCTCACCTGCGTCGAGGCGCAGACGAAGGACCCGGTACGCCGGCGCATCATCGAGGCGGACGAGACCGACACCGTGTACGGGACTGTGTTCGACGCCGCCTCCCGCGCCGGCTGGCCGAACGAGTTCGGCGGACGGGCGCTGCGGAACGCGTACTTCGACGCCTGGGAAGGGCGTGAGGAGGAGCTGAAGTCGGACGATGCCGGTCACGCCGAGTACGTTGACGGCACTCGTGCCGCCGACCCGGCCCGCGCGTCGATCTACGCGGGCCAGGGCGTCGGGGCGATCACCGGGCAACCGACGGCGGCCGAGGTGGTTGCCGGGTTCGCGGCGTACCGCGACTACTTGAGGATCGCCCTCAACGACGGGTCCAAGTAGTTGCGGTGAGCAATGACCAGGTCGTCGCAGAGTTCCCAGATCTGCTCGACCGGTAGGGCGCCGGCGGTGGCCGGGTCGACCATGATCGCCTGGCGGATCGCCAGCGGGTCTTCGGTGAGGGCAGCTTGTACGGCGAGCTCGGCCACGTTCAGGTACGAGCGGTTGAGCGCCGCACACTGCGCAGGGAGTTCGCCGACTGCCGTGGGTCGAATACCCGAACCGTCCACGAGACACGGAACCTCGACGACGGCCCCGGTCTGAAGGTTGGGGATCAGGCCGGTGTTGGGGACGTTGGCGTAGACGGTGCGCGGGGTGTTGGTCGTGATGCTGTGGATGATTTGCGGGGCGTACTCCATCGTGGGTTCGACCTCGACGGAATCGCCTGTTTTCAAGGCGTTTCTCGTACGTTCGTAGCTCGCCAGGTTCTCCGCGACGATGTCCAGGTAGGCGCCGATCGGCAGCCGGAGGCGGTCGACCTCGCTCGCGTGGCCCAGGTACCACGGGACGTACTCCGACGAGTGCTCGCTCGTCTCCGTCGGATAGAACCCGAGCCGCCGGTACATGTCCACCCGGACGCGCCGCAGCAGCTCCGGGTCCGCCGCGATCGCCTCGTCGAGCCGGTCGTACAGGTTCTCCCGGCCGCGTTCGAAGCGCAGTACCCACGACTGGTGGTTGACCCCGGCGGCCAGGTACGTGACGTCCTCGTACGGTACGCCGACCAGCTCGGACAGGCCCTGCATCGTCCAGTACACCGAGTGGCAGAGGCCGGCGACGTTCCGTACGCCGAGCTCCTTCAGGTACCAGACGTTCATCACCATCGGGTTCGTGTAGTTCAGCAGCCACGCGTCCGGGCAGACCTCGGCGATGTCCTGCGCGAGCCCGCGCAGTACCGGGAACGTCCGGAGCGCGCGGAACACCCCGCCGACACCGAGCGTGTCCCCGATCGTCTGCCGCAGGCCGTACCGGGCCGGGATCTCGAAGTCGGTGTGCGTGGCCGCGTTCATCCCGACCTGCACGATGTTGATCACGAAGTCCGCACCGTCGAGCGCGGCCCGACGCTCCAGGTGCGTGGTGATGCTGGGAGTCACCTTGTGCTCCCGAGCGATGTACGACGCGGCCGCGGCCGCCGTTTCCAGCCGCTCGGGATCGATGTCGTGCAACCGGATCTGCAACCGTCCCAGCTCGAGATCGAACAGGTCGGCCAACAGCCCCTGGGTGAACACCACACTTCCCGCTCCGATGAAAGCGATCGTCGTCATGCGGTCACACTCCCGATGGCCTCGTCCCAGGACGGTTGCGCCGCGGTCCCGCCGGCGCCGCGGGTGGAGAGCGAACCGCAAGCAGCCGCTATCGCCAGCGCGCGGTCCGGCTTGAATCCGTTCAGTACGGCGGCGACCCACCCGGCGTCGAAGCTGTCACCCGCGCCGACGGCGTCGACCGTGTCCATCTTCAGCGCCGGCGCTGTGATGACCTTGGATCCGTTGTGTGCGAGGGCTCCGGCTGTGCCGTTCTTGACGACGACCATCGTGCCGCGGCGAGCGAGGCGCCGGGCGAGGATGCCGGCGGCGTCCTCGACCGAGTGGTGACCGGTGAGCGCCAGCGCTTCGGCCGCGTTGGGCAGGAAGTAGTCCGTCGCCCGCAAGACCGGATCGAGCACCATCCGGTCCCACTTGCCGGAAGGGTCGTCGTTCGGATCCAGCGAAGTGGTGGCCTTGGCGTCCTTGGCCTCCTTGAAGATCCCCGCCAAACCCGCCGCCAGCTGCGGCATCAGGTAGAACGACCCCGCGTGCACATGCCTCACCGACCGCAACATGGCCGGCGGCACATCTTCGGCCGCAGTACTCGGCAGACATCCCGGGGACGTCAGAATCGCACGATCGTCGCCCGAGGTGAGGATCGTGGTGAGCGGCGTCGGCAGCAACGGATCGACCACCAGCGCGTCGACGTCGACGCCGCGGTCGGCCAGCGACGTACGGACGAAGTCGCCGGCCGGATCGTCACCGACCCGCCCGGCGAACGCGACCCGCAGGCCGAGCCGGGCCGCGCCGCAGGCCATGATCGAGGCGGAGCCGCCGAGGACGAGGGAGCCGCTGGGAACGAGCCGTTCCCGCTGGCCGAAGAGGGTCGGCTGGTCGACGGGCCCGACGACCACGTCGGGGTTCGCGTCGCCGATCACGAGCAGATCGAGCCTGGTCATCGGGCCTCCCGGCCTGGACTGAGGAGTGGAGGGAGCGAAGCGACTGGAGCGACGAGGGAAGGCCGGGAGTTCGAGCCCGATGACCCGCCGCGACGGAGTCGTGGCATGTGCACAGTGTTGTCAGCCTTTGAGTCCGGTGGAGGCCAGTGAGCGGATGAACGCCTTCTGGGCCAGGAGGAACCCCAGCAGGACGGGCAGCACCGTGATGACGTTGCCGGCCATCACGGCGGACCACTGGGTGTGGTGCTGTCCCTGGAACGTCGTCAGTCCCAGCTGGAGGGTGTACGTGGAGTCGCTGTTGATCGCGATCAACGGCCAGGTCAGGTCGTTCCAGGTGGCGAGGAACGTCAGTACGGCGACTGTGCTCAACGCCGGGCGTGCCAGCGGCAGCACGATCGAGACCAGGATCCGCAACCGCCCGCAGCCGTCGATCCAGGCCGCTTCCTCGAGCTCGCGCGGCAGCGAGACGAAGAACTGCCGGAACAGGAACACGGAGAGCGGTGTCACCAGCGACGGAACGATCAGCGCGCCGAGCGTGTCGATCAGGCCGAGCTGCTTCATCACCAGGAACGTCGGGATCATCGTCAGCTGGAACGGGATCACCATCGTGGCCAGCATCAGCCCGAGGACGACCTTCGACCCGGCGAACCGGATCCGCGCGAACGCGTACCCGCCGAGCGACCCGAGGACCAGGTTGGCGGTCACGGCAACCGCCGAAACGATGAAGGAATTCAGGAACCAGCGCGGAAACAGTGCGTTTCCGAGCACGTACTTGTATCCGTCGAACTTGATGCCGTGCGGCCACAACGCGGGCGGAAAACGGTTGATCTCCGCATTGCTCATCACGGAACTGACCAGCAACCACACCAACGGCAACGCGAACAGCAGCGCGAGCGGTGCGAGGACGAAATGCCAACCACTGAAGGGAAGTCGCTTCATCGGGCGGCCACCCGCCGCCGGTAGATCTGCAGCGCCGCACCGGCCACGAGCAACCCGACCGCCAGCGTGTACGCCGCCGCGGCGCTGTACCCGGCCGTGAAGGTCTTGAACGCCTTCTCCCAGATGAAGTAAACGATGACTGTGGTCGACCCGAGCGGCCCGCCCTTCGTGGTGACGAACACCAGGTCGAACACCTGTAACGCGTTGATGGTCTGGAACAGCAGCAGGAACACCGTCACCGGCGTCAGCGCCGGCAGCGTCACGTGCCGCAGTACTCCCCACCGTCCCGCGCCGTCGATCCGCGCCGCCTCGACCAGTTCGCTCGAAACCCCTTGCAGACCCGCCAGGTAGACGATCACGCAGAACCCGGTACCGCTCCACAACGAGATCGCGACCAGCAGGTACAGCGCCTGCCCCGGATCGCTGAAGAACCCCTGCGCGGGCAGCCCGACCTTGTGCAGCAGGCTGTTCGCCACCCCGAACTCGGGATCCAGCACGAACGAGAACAACACGCCCTGTGCCGCCGCCGACACCACGAACGGTACGAACACCAGCGTCCGGTACAACCCGATCAACGCGATCTTCCGGTCCAGCGCGATCGCGATCGCCAGCCCTGCGACCACGCTCAACGGCACGTAGAGCGCCGTGTAGACGAGCGTGTGCGCGACCGCGGACCCGAACGCCGGATCCTTCAGCAGCGCCTTGTAGTTCGCCAGCCCGACCCACTGAGACGGCGACACCAGGTCGTTGACCTGGAACGACAGCAGCAACGACCACAACACCGGTACGACGCTGAGCCCGAGGATGATCACCACCGACGGACTCACGAACGTCCAGCCGGTCACACTCTCACCGCGGACCCGGCGCTTGGCCTCCTGGCTCCTCCGATCGACGGTGAACGTCCCGACCACGCTGGCCATCAGCTCGGCACCGCCAGCACCTGGTTGCACTGGTCAACGGCCTGCTTCAGCGCGTCCGCCGGGCTCTGCTTCCCGAGCAGAACAGAGGTGATCGCCTCGCCGACGTGCTGCGAGATCTGCGGGTACGTCGTGATCGTCGGCCGCACCTTCGCGGTGTCGAGCGCCTTCACGAACACTTCCAGCCCGTTCGTCTCCGCTGAATGCTTCTTCCAGGCCGGCAGGTCGGCGGTCGCCTTCGTGATCGGGAGACTGCCGCCCTTGACGTCCCACTGGATGTCCTGCGCCGGATCGGCCAGCCAGGTGACGAACTCGGTTGCCGCCTTCACCTTGGCCTTGCCGTTGTCGAAGATCGTCCAGGTGTCCGGTCCGGAGATCGTGATCGGTTTCCCGGAGTAGGACGGCAGCGGTACGACGCCGTACTCGAGGCCGTTGTCCTTCAGCCCCGGGAGCTGCCAGGGGCCGGTGGCAACCATTCCCATCCGGCCGCCGAGGAACACCTGGTACAGCTGCTCGCTGCCCGGCTTCGGGTCGACGTACAGCGACTTGTCGGTCCGCAACTTGTCCAGCGTTTCCAGGGCTTGTGCTCCGACCGAGTCGAAGCCGACCTTCTTGCCGTCGCCGCTGACCACGTCGCCGCCGAGGTCCCAGATCATCGGCCAGATCCGCCAGACCGTGTCCTCGTCACCGACGCCGGGCCAGCCGGTGCCGAAGATCCCCTTGGCCGGGTTGGTCAGCTGCTTCGAGGTGGCGACGAAGTCGTCCCAGGTCCAGCCGTCCTTCGGCGGGGCGACTCCGGCCGCGGCGAACAGCTTCTTGTTGTAGACCACGCAGAGCGAGTCGAGCAGGGCCGGCGCGGCCCGGACCTTGCCCTTCACGCTGACCGCGTCCTTCGCGGCCGGCCAGTAGTCGTCGATCTTCAGCTGCCCGGTGAGATCGGCGACCTTCGGGCTCTTCGTCAGGCTGGCGAGGTCCGACCCGAAGATGTACGCGATGTCCGGGTAGGACCCCGCCGCCAGTCCCGCGGTGACCTTCTGCAGCATGCTGTCCGCGGTCACGCCGCCACCGCCGCCGACCACCTTGATCTTCGGGTGGCTCTGGTTGAACGCGGCGATCAGCGAGTCGAGCGCGGCCTTGCCGAGATCCACCTGGCCGTGCCACAGATCGAGCGTGACCACACCGTTCGCGTCGGCGCCGTCGTCGTTCTTGCCGCAGGCGGCCAAGGTTCCGGCTGCGGCGGCAGCGGCAGCGGCCCGGAGGACGTTGCGACGGGACAGGTTTCGAGCATGCTGAGACATGAGGGTCTCCAGAAGGGGAGCAGGAAAGGAGTTTCAGCAGGTCTTGCGGACGTACCCGGAGTCGCCCGGGACGGAGACGTCCACGTCGCGCTGCACGATCGACAACGTGCCGCCGTACTGCGAACACGCCTTCCGGCGGCCGCTGTCGGTGTACTCGATCACGATCACGTTGTTGCCGAAGGCATCGACATAGCCGGCACATTCGTCGTACTGCCCGCATTCCTCGGCAACCGCGAAGTCCAGCCCGACGGCCTCCCGGTCGCGGGTGACCCCCTCGGCCGCCGGCAGGCGGGGGGCGGCTGCTATCAGCAGGGGGCGGGTGAGTCTGGACACGATTTGCTCCATCGGTCCCGGGGACGCGACCCCGCCTCGGGTCTCACCAACCCTGGCGCCGGAAAACCGGACTTCAGGCCGTCGGCCTGGTACCGGCTGGGTGCGTCACTGCGGCCCAGTTAAGCGATTCGCACGCGCAGCCGTCAAGCGATCGGCTGCAAACGAGTGCGCGGAACCGCCCGCAGATTGCGGTACTGCGCAGAGCCTGAGTTCTTGACACCTGCGGTTTAAACCGGTTTGAATGCTGTTTAAACCGGTTTAAAGGAGCACGAACGTGACGAAACGACCGACGATCGCGGATGTGGCCCGGCGGGCCGGTGTGTCCAAGGGATCGGTCTCGTTCGCGCTCAACGGCCGCCCCGGACTGGCGAGTGCGACCGTCGACAAGATCCTCGCGGCCGCCGACGAGCTCGGCTGGCGGCCGAGCAACCGGGCGCGGTCGCTGTCGGTCTCGAAGGCGTTCGCGCTCGGCCTGGTGATCACCCGTGACCCGGCGGTGCTGTCGTCGGACCCGTTCTTCCCGGCGTTCATCGCCGGGGTCGAGAGTGTGCTGTCGACGCAGGGCCAGGCGCTGGTCCTGCAGGTGGTCGCCGACGGTTCGGAGGCCGACGGATATCGGCGGCTCGCGCAGGACGCGCGCGTCGACGGGGTGTTCCTGTCCGACCTGCGGCACGACGACCCGCGGATCGACCTGCTGGTCGAGCTCGGACTGCCGGCGGTGACGCTGAACAGGCCGGACGGCGAGTCGCCGTTCCCGGCCGTCACGCTCGACGACCGCCCGGGCACCGTCGCGGTCGTCGAGCACCTGCTCGGACTCGGGCACACCCGGATCGCGCACGTCGCCGGGCCGCCCGCGTTCGTCCACGCGACCGCTCGCTCCACGGCGTTCGTCGAGACCCTGGCCGCGGCCGGGCTCGCGCCGGTGGCGGTCGAGGCCGGTGACTTCACCGCGGCCGGCGGGATCGAGGCGACCCGGCGGCTGCTCGCGCTCCCGGAGCCGCCGACCGCGGTCGTCTACGCGAACGACCGGATGGCGATCGCCGGCCTGGGCGCCGCGCAGGCTGCCGGTCTGACCGTACCGGACGACCTCAGCGTGGCCGGCTTCGACGACAGCGAGCTCGCCGAGTACGTGCACCCGGGGCTGACCACCGTCCGCGCCGACCCGTTCCAGTTCGGGGTCGCGGCCGCGCGGACTCTCAACCGGGTCGTCGACGGCGACACCGATGTACCCGACGTCGAACTGCCGCCCGCGGAGCTCGTCGTACGACGCTCCACCTCTGCACCCCCTGTTTAGGAGGACCCATGAAGTTGCAAGCTGGACTGCTGGCCGTCGTTCTGGCCGGCTCGCTCGTCGCGTGTGGGAGTGGCGGTGGCGCTGGTGACGCCGACGCCGCGGCCAAGGCGCGTGGGCCGATCACGATCTGGTACTCGAACAACGCCGAGGAAGTGGCCTGGGGCAAGCAGATGGTCGCGGCCTGGAACGCCGGGCACGCGGACCAGAAGATCACGGCCCAGGAGATCCCGACCGGCAAGTCGTCGGAGGAGGTGATCGGTGCCGCGATCACGGCCGGCAACGCGCCGTGCCTGATCTTCAACACCTCGCCGGCATCGGTCTCGCAGTTCCAGAAGCAGGGCGGCCTGGTCCCGCTGGACGCGTCGTACATCGAGGAGCGGTCCGGGGACGTCGCGCAGCAGTACAAGTCGCCGGACGGGAAGTACTACCAGCTCCCGTGGAAGTCGAACCCGGTGATGATCTTCTACAACAAGAAGCTCTTCGCGAAGGCAGGCATCCCGGATCCGAAGCTGCAGACGTACGACGAGTTCCTGGCCGCGTCGCGGAAGATCGTCGCGTCGAAGGCCGCGAAGTTCGCGATCTACCCGGCGCCGAGCAACGAGTTCTTCCAGTCCTGGTTCGATTTCTACCCGTTGTACGCGGCCGAGACCGGCGGCAAGCAACTGGTTGCCGATGGCAAGGCTACGTTCGCCTCGGACGAGGGTAAGAAGGTCGCTCAGTTCTGGCGGACGATGTATGCCGACAAGCTCGCCTCGCAGGAGAAGTACACCGGTGACGCGTTCGTCGACGGCACCGCGGCGATGGCCGTCGTCGGTCCGTGGGCGATCGCGACGTACAAGGGCAAGGTCGACTGGGGCGTCGTACCGGTGCCGACGTCGACCGGCAAACCCGCGTCGGAGATTCACACGTTCTCCGACGCGAAGAACGTCGCGATGTACTCCGCCTGCAAGAACCGCGGAACTGCCGCCGACGTGCTGAAGTTCGCCACCAGCAAGGAGCAGGACGGCAAGTTCCTGGCCGCGACCGGGCAGATGCCGCTGCGCAAGGACGTCGCGTCGACCTACGCCGACTACTTCGCCAAGAACCCCGACTACAAGCTGTTCGCGGACCAGGCCTCCCGGACCGTCGAGGTCCCGAACGTCCCGAACTCGATCACGATCTGGCAGACCTTCCGCGACGCCTACTCCAAGTCCGTGATCTTCGGCCAGCAGGACGTCGGCTCGTCCCTGGACGGCGCCGCGCAGAAGGTCGATCAACTCGTCAAGCAGTCATGACGCGGAGGCTTCGCATCCTCGGTGAACATCCGGTCGGGGCCGCGTTCGTCACGCCGTACGTCGTGTTCCTGGCCGCGGTGTTCGCGTATCCGCTCGGGTTCGCCGTGTACATGTCGTTCCACGACTACTTCTTCGCGGCGCCCGGTGCGGTGGTGGAGCGACCGTTCGTGGGGTTCGCCAACTATGCGACGGTGCTGTCCGATCCCGCGGTACGGCGGGCGTTCGGGAACGTGCTGATCTTCCTGGTGATCAACGTACCGCTGACCGTCGTACTGTCGCTGGGGCTGGCCAACGCCCTGAACGCCGCGATCCGCTGGCGCACCTTCTTCCGCGTCTCGTACTACGTTCCGTACGTGACCGCGTCCGTCGCGGTGGTCGGGGTCTGGCTCTTCCTGTTCAACTCCAACGGTTTGGTCAACTCGGTTCTGGGGCCGCTCGCGCCCGACCCGTCCTGGTTGGTCAACTCGGGTCTGGCGATGCCGACAGTCGCCGTCTACGTCACGTGGAAGCAGCTCGGCTTCTTCATCTTGCTCTACCTGGCTGCGCTGCAGAACGTCTCGAAGGACCTGTACGAGGCGGCGTCGATGGACGGCGCCGGACGCTGGAAGTCGTTTCTCAACGTGACGGTTCCCGGTGTGCGGCCGGCGACGACGTTGGTGGTGCTGGTGGCGACCGTTACCGGGGCGAACTTGTTCACGGAGCCGTACCTGCTGACCGGAGGGGGTGGGCCGGACGGAGCATCCGCCTCCCCAGTTCTGATCATGTATCAGCGCGGCATCGAGCAAGGGCATCCCGATGTGGGTGCGGCGATCGGGGTCCTGCTGGTGATCGGCGTGCTCCTGCTGGCGCTGCTCGAACGGCGGTTCGTCGGGAGGGAGGAGTCGTGAAGCTGAAGTTCGCCGCGCTGCTGGTCGGTGCTTTCGTGTTCCTGTTTCCCTTCTACTACATGCTGATCGGCTCGCTGCAGGCGGAACCGGACCCGTCGGTTTCCGGGGCGTTTCCGAAACCCGGGAACCTGACGTTCCACAACTACGCCGAGATCAACAAGGCGATCCACCTCGGTCGCTCCTTGATCAACTCCGGCATCTTCACCGGCGGCGTGATCCTCGGGACGCTCGTGTTCGGCGTCCTCGCGGGCTACGCGCTGGCGCGGTTGCAGTTCCGCGGGCGCGGCGCGGTGTTCAACCTGATGCTGTTGATCCAGGTCGTACCGTTCCAGCTGCTGACGATTCCGCTGTACGTGCTGATCGTGCGCAGCTACGGGTTGGCCGACTCGTACCTCGGGATGATCCTGCCGTTCCTGATCAACTCCACCGCGGTCTTCGTCTTCCGCCAGTACTTCCTGCAGTTGCCGGCCGAGTTGTTCGACGCGGCCCGGATCGACGGGGCGTCGGAGCTGAGCATCCTCTGGCGGGTCGCCGTACCGCTCGTCCGGCCGGCGCTGCTGACCGCGGTACTGCTGACCTTCATCGGGCCGTGGAACGAGTTCCTCTGGCCGTTCCTGATCACCAAGCAGCAGGACCTGCAGCCACTCGCGGTCTCGCTGTCCAACTACCTGACCACCGTCTCGGCGCGGGCGGCCAACCCGTTCGGTGCCGTACTCGCCGGGGCCTGCGTACTGGCCGCACCGGCCGTGACCTTGTTCATCGTCTTCCAGCGCCGGTTCATCTCGACGAACCTGTCGTCCGGCGTCAAAGGCTGATCCCAGAAGGGTTTCTCGTGACTGTTCCCTACACCCTGACCCGCATCGGCGTACTGATGACGGCCGAGCCGGGCAACGAGCTCGAGGCGGAGGGCGTACTGAACCCGGCCACTGGGCACACCCCCGACGGGCAGCTGTACCTGCTGCCGCGGCTTGTTGCTTCTGGCAACGTATCCCGGGTCGGGCTGGCCGCCGTCGTACTCGACGACGGGGTGCCGGCCGGGGTCCGAAGGGAAGGGGTCGTGCTCGCACCGGACGAGGGCTGGGAGCGCGGCAAGAACAACGCGGGCGTCGAGGATCCCCGGGTGACGTACGTGCCGTCGCTGGGGCTGCACGTGATGACGTACGTCGCGTACGGCCCGCTCGGTCCGAAGCCCGCGCTCGCGGTCTCGTCGGACCTGCGCGAGTGGCGGCGGCTCGGCCCGCTGCACTTCGAGTACCAGCCCGACCTGGACACGGACCTGAACCTGTTCCCGAACAAGGACACCGTCTTCTTCCCGGAGCCGGTGCCCGGTCCGGACGGCGTTCCGTCGTACGCGATGCTGCACCGGCCGATGTGGGACCTCGGCTGGTTCCGGGAGGGCGAGGGCGTGCACCTGCCGGCCGGGATCACCGACGACCGGCCCGGCATCTGGGTGTCGTTCGTTCCGGTCGCGGCCGTCGAGGAGGATCTGCGGAACCTCGTCCACCTGCGGAACCACCGGCTGGTCGCGATGCCGGAGTACCCGTTCGAGGAGCTGAAGATCGGTGCCGGTCCCGCGCCGCTGCGGGTGCCCGAGGGCTGGCTGGTCATCCACCACGGCGTCACCGGCGAACAGCCGGAAGGCTTCGACCCCACCACCCAGAAGGTGTGTTACGCCGCCGGCGCGCTGATCCTCGACCCGGAAGACGTCACCCGGGTGATCGCCCGGACCGCGGAACCGCTGATGGTCCCGGAAACCGAAGCGGAAAAGGTCGGAATCGTCGGAAACGTCGTCTTCCCGACCGCGATCGAGGAGATCGACGGCCACCACTACGTCTTCTACGGCATGGCCGACGCCGCGATCGGCGTCGCCAGATTGGACCGGACGCCATGAAACCGACCCGCCGCACCGTCCTCGGCGGAGCTGCCGCTGTAGCTGCTGTATCCACCGTCTCGCTACCTGCGAGCGCCGCCCGCACACTGTCCAACCTCGCTCACCTCGACTTCCTGCGCGCTTCGGTCGTACCGCCCGCGGCGCCCGGGCACACGACGTACGGCTCCGGCCCGATCGGTGTGCTCTGGACGTACGCCGAACACCAGGCCGACGGATCGTACAAGCGGGTCGGCGGCGGAACGTACGATGCTGCGACGAACACCTACGGGCAGGGCGCGTACAACGCGGACGACATCGCGCGGGCAGCCGTCGTGTATCTGCGGCACTGGAAGCAGTTTCGCGGTACGGCGTCACTCGATGCGGCTCGGGGACTCCTGCGGGCGTTGACGTTTCTGCAGTCGCCCAACGGCAACGTCGTTCTGTGGATGCAGCCCGACGGAACGCTCAACCCGAGCGCGGAACCGGTCGAGCTGCCGGATCCGTCCGACTCGGGACCGTCGTACTGGCTGGCGCGGACGGTCTGGGCGTTGGGGGAGGGGTACGCCGTTTTCCGAGATTCCGACAGCGTTTTCGCGAGTTTCCTCCGCGAGCGGCTCGAGCTCGCGATTGCGGCGCTCGAACGCCAGGTGCTGGTCCGGTACGGCGACTACAACCTCGTCGACGGGCGTCGCCTCCCCGCTTGGCTGATCGTCAACGGCGCGGACGCCACCTCCGAGGCGGTCTTGGGGCTGGCGGCCTACGTACGGGCCGGCGAGTCGGCGGCCGCGCGTCGTGCTCTTGCTCGCTTCGCGGAGGGCATCGCGAAGCTGAGCGCGGGCTCGACCCGGGTGTGGCCGTTCCGTGCCTTGATGCCATGGGCCGAGTCGATCTCCGATTGGCACGCTTGGGGCGCGCAGATGCCGTCCGCACTTGCCGCCGCCGCATCCGCCCTCGGCCGGCCGGACCTCCTCGGGCCGGCGATCGGCGACACCGTCGGCTTCACCCCGCTCCTGCTCGCCTCGGGCGGCCCCGACAACGGCTGGCTCCCCGTCCCGATCGACCGCTCGCAGATCGCGTACGGCGTCGACGCCCGCCTGCAGGCTCTGGTCGCCGTCGGCCAGCACCACCTGGCTGCCTTCGCCGCGGCCTGGTACTTCGGCTCGAACCGCGCCGGCCAACCGATGTACGACCCCACCACCGGCCGCACGTACGACGGCATCTCCGGCGACGGCACGATCAACCGCAACTCCGGCGCCGAGTCCACCATCCACGGCCAGCTCTCGATGCTCGCCCTCGACGCCAACCCCGGCATCCCCCGCCTGTCCGGCACACCGACGTACAACGGCCTCCGAACCATCGAGGCAGAGACCGCCACCGGCGGTGAGGTCGTCACCCCGGCGTCCGCCTGGACCGGCGAATCCCAATGGAGCAACGGCTCGTACCTCTTCCTCAACGGCACCGCCACCTGGACCGTGCCGGCGGCGCCTCTGCCCCGTCTCGTCCTCCCGGTCGTCAATGTGCTTGAGACCGTCAGCCGAACCACCTGGAGCCTCGGCCCGCTCGACTTCCAAGGCGGTCCGCAAGGTATCTCCGCTGCACCCGGCGCCCTCCTACCCCTCACGCTCCCCAATGCGCTCCCTGCCCACGCGACCACCATCACCGCGACCGGCACGGCTCAAATAGACGCCCTGCTCCTCCTCCCACTTCTCAGCACCCTCCAGATCGGCGGCGCCACCCTGCTGGTCAACGTCGGCACCCGCCCGCGGGCCGTCGCCGGAAGTCGTGCCTGGAACTACAACGCCTCCGGCCAACTAGTTGCCCAAGGCAAGCCGCTCGTCCAGCCGGGCGGCTTCACCGTCCTGCTCGAGTAAGAAGCAGTGATTCAGCCGATCAGGATCTTGGGTGGGAGTCCGGTGAGGGCCTTTACGTCGCGGGTGAGGTGGGCCTGGTCGGCGTAGCCGGTGATCATGGCGACGTCGGCGAGGGGGAGGCCGGTGCGGGCGTGGTCGAGGGCGACATTCATCCACAGGACCCGGTCGAGCATCTTCGGGCCGTAGCCGAACGCATCCAGGCAGCGGCGGTGCAGCTGCCGCTCGCTGAGGCCGATTGTGCCGGCCAGGCGGGAGACGCCGGCGGTGCCGCGGAGCAAGCCGCTGCGGACGCTGTTGACGATGTGCGTTGTCAGCCGGTCCGTCGGCTCTTCGAGGAGCCTTGCCACTTCCAGGTCCAGCGCGTCGGCCCGGTCGGGAGCAGATCTGATCCGGTCGAGGAGGCGGCGGCTGCGGTTCGGCGACCAGAGTTCGGCGAGCGGGACGCGTTCGTTCAGCAGGTCATGAGCCGGTACGCCGAGGAACGCCGGCGCCGCACCCGGCGCGAACCGGATCCCGGCGTACCGCGTCCCCCGCGGCGCGCTGCCCGTCCACGCGCGACTGTCCGGACCGGCGACGTACAGGTCGTCGTCCATCAACAGCACGTCCATGCACCCGTCGGGCAGGATCCGGAACTCACCACCTTCAGCGGTACGCGTCCACAGCTCAGCCCCGGCGATGCGCGCAGCACGCTCCCGGTACGGCTCAACCGCTACAGTCACAACCCCAGTCTGCAACGCCGTACCGACAGTTTTGCTGCGGAGGAGATGACGATGGCACGACGGGACGATCTGACCGGTGTACCGCTGCTCGGGCGGACGATCGTGCCGGAGGGATCCGGCCTCGTGCTCGCGGAGTGGGAGGCCGCGGGGCGTACGTCCGACGAGGTCGCGTGGCAGGCGCCGCTGCACGTCCACCACACCGACGACGAGGCGTGGTACGTGCTGTCCGGGACGCTCCGGTTGAACATCGACCGCGAGAACTACGACGTACCCGCCGGCTCCGGCATCGTCGGACCGCGCGGCGTGCCGCACACCTTCGGCAACCCGTCCGACGAGCCGGCCCGGTACGTACTCGTCATGTCCGCGACCACGCAGGCGCTGCTGGCCGAGTTGCACGGCGGGTTCTCGGGCGATGTGGCGGCGCTCTTCGAGAAGTACGGCTGCTCGTTGCTTTAGGCCGGGACGACGACGTCGACGACCGGGACGTCGACCGGGAGGTACTTGACCAGGGCAACGTTTTCGCGGATCAGCTCGTCGCGGACGGGCGTACCCGTGCGGCGGTCGATCACGGTGCGCCAGATCTCGTTCCGGCGGAAGTAGTCGGCGCCGACGCGCAGGAAACGCTCACCCTTCGAGAACACCCGGTACGACGACTCGGCCGGCACGTCCGCCAGGATCTCGCCCTCCAGGTAGCGCTCGCCGACGCTCACGTGCAGCTGGAACGTCTGGTCGGTGTCGTTGCGGAACTGCAGGTCCACGTAGTTGTAGACGATGCTGCAGCCGACACCCCACGGCAGCACCCGCCCGTTGTCCGGGAACGGGTCGAAGCTGTGCGTCGACCGCTGCGTCACGGTCAACGGCGAATGCAGCACCATCCAGTGCAGCAGGTTCGCGAGCTGGCAGATGCCGCCGCCGATCCCTGGCTTGGCCTGCCCGTTCGACAGCCGCATGCCCTTCGCGTACCCCTTGCGACGGGTCGCGTTGCCGACCACCTTGTTGAACGAGAACGTCTCACCCGGGCGGATCAACAGCCCGTCCACCTGCGCACACGCGAGTTTCAGGTTCGTCACCTTGTTGTGCTGCATCCACATCTCGGTCTCCCCGAGCTGCCGCAACAGCAACGACTTGTGCCGCTTGATCCGCACGGGCAGATCGCCGGTCTCGTGCGTCACGGCGTACGGCGTACTCGACCGCATCCACTCGATGCGCTTGACGGCCCGGTGGTACCGCACCGCGAGCGGGTACAGGAGCCGGATCCGCTCACTCCACCGCTTCCGCCGTACCGCAGGCATCACCCGCGCCCGCTCAGCCGCACTCAACTCGTGCACCGCGACCCGCCAAGCTTCCGGCGCACCCTCGTCCAGCGGTGTGACAGCTGTGCTCACAGACATACCCGTTTCCCCGAGTCCGATCCCGCCACCGTACGCCGCCGCGCCCCCGAACCGATGACAACAGCAGCACAATCCCCTTGCGTCATCTGAGACGCCAAACTCCGCGAAAGAGTTGCGCGGTCTTGGTGATCAGTCGAGTTCGAGGGCGGTGCAGACCCAGCGGTTGCGGCGGATCTCCAGGCGGAGGGCGACGGCGCGGGAACGGTCGCCGTGGCGGACGTGGGCGGCGACCTCGGCGATCGACGCGTCCGGCATGAACACCCGTACCGAGCGAAGCGTGCACTTCTCCTTCGCACCGCGACTACCGGCCGTCGAGTTCAACCCGAGCAGCCGCACCCGCCGGTTCAGCTCCAGGAACACCGCGTCGTCCGTGAACCGCACCAACTGCGAGATCGGTCGATCCCCCGCCAGCACCTCACTGACCGCCTGAGCCAACCGCCCACCCCACATCCGGGCATCCGGCAACCCCGGCAGATCCTCCCGAACCACCCGCCGCCCAACCCCACCCACAGACCGAGCCCCAGCAACCCCCGCAACAGATCCGCCCACACGCGCGACAGATCCGCCCACGGTCGCGACGTCCGCGCCGCCCGTGGTCGCGCCGCCCGCGGTCGACTTGCGCGGTGCCTGAGCCTCGTCAGACCGCCCAGGCACCGCGCCCACCAGCGCCTCTCGGACCTCGTCAAGAACCACGCTCAACTTCGACCCACCGGCCCGCCCTGCATCCGCATGCGGCTTGCGGGTGTTTGCGGTACCGGCCGGCTTACCTGCCTGTGCCGTCGCGTGCCGGGGGTCGTCGGCCCGATCTGCTTCGGAGGACTCCGGGGACGCCGTCTGTGCGGTAGGGCCTTCGATCTCGGGCTTGTCTGCGGTGGCGGTGGTCTCGGTGTCGGCGGGTTCCGGGGCGCTCGCGGCGTCGGGGGTGGGGAGGGTGACGCGGGGGGTGGAGGCGACGCCTAGGCGGATGATGGCTTGGTGGCGGAGGGCCAGGGCGCCTTCGGTGAGTTCGTTGGCGTAGCGGGCGGTGGCTGGTACGGCGTACTCGTCGGTGTCCCGTACCGCTGCAAGGCGTGGTCGCGTGACTGCGTCGTACATCCCACCCGGCTTGGCCGCCCCAACACCCCGCGTGAATGCCTCGGCTCCCGTCGGTACGGATGCCAGCCGACCGGGCCGCGCCGCGTCCGGTGTACCTGCCCGCGCGGGCACCGGCGGGGTGCTGTGGGCCTCGTCGTCGGAGCTGGTCTGTGTGAGTGCCAGCGTGCTACGGCTTGCGGCGCCAGCCGCTGCCTGCTCGGAGGCTTGGTTGGGCTGGGTGTCGTTTCGGGGATCGGTGAGTGCGTCGGCCTGGGCACGGGCCTGGTCGTCGCGCTGGGGCTTGTCCTCTGAGTCGGCTTGGGGGTTGGCGACGAGGGCGAGGTCTGGGGTCTTCCTGGGCTCGGGGGTTGGGGTGGGGGCGGTGTGGTCGTCGGGGGTGGGGAGCGGGGTGACGGCCATGGGTGCCTCCGGGGTTTGGGCTGGTTGGTGGGTGGTGCGGGATTGGTGGACGGGTGCGCTGGGGGTGGTCGCGCCGACGGTGGTGGGAGTTGCGTTGGGTACGGCGGTCAGGGGAGCAGTGGGTGGGGCGAGGTCCGGGGTGTGGGGTTGGGGGTGGGTCATTTCACTGCTCCTGGTGGTTTGGCGGGAGGTGGTCGCCGTTGGGGGTGGGCGGGGTACGCAGTACCTGCCCGGGGAGGATCAGGTCGGGGTTGGACCCGATCACGTGACGGTTGGCGGAGTACCAGTCGTGCCAGCGGGCGGTGATTGCTTCGGGGGTTGCCGCGGGGCCTAGTTCGCGGGCGGCGATGGTCCAGAGGGAGTCGCCTTCGCGTACGACGATGCTCACGGGGACGTTCGGGCGGAGCTCGGTGTAGCGGGTGGGCGCTCCGTCGGTCGGGCGGTCCGGTACGCCGACCTGCATTCGCCCGGTGGGCTTGTGCTCCGTGGCGGTCGGCTTGCTGGACGGCGTACGCGCGGAATCCGCTGGGCGGCCCGAGCTCGCCTGCTCGTCGGAGGTGCTGTCGGGGGCGGCGGGCTTCCCGGAGCCCGTGCGCTTGTCGTGGGCGGGCTTGCCGGAACCTGTGCGCTCAGCGCTGGCGGGCTTGCCGGAGTTGGTGCGCTCGCCGTGGGCCGGCCTGCCGGAGCCCGTGCGCTCACCGCTCGTCGGCTTGCCTGAAGTGGTGGGGTGGTCCGGGGTGGACTGGGCGATGGGGAGGGTGGAGGCGGGTTCGGTGGTGCGGTAGTTGTCGGTGGTGCGGTGCTGGGGGGTGTTGCCGGCGCTGGTACGACGTGCGTCGCTGGAGGTTCCGCCGATCTGGAGCGTTGAGGGCGGCTCCGTGGCGCGGTAGTCGCGCGCGTCCTGGTGGGGAGTGCCGGCGATCCCGAGGGTGGAGGCGGCCTCGGTGGTGCGGTAGTCGGTGGCGTTCTGGTGGGGCGTGCCGGCGATCCCGGAGGCGGCGTCGGCGTGGTGGTCGCTGCCGATGTCGAGGGTCGAGGCTGCTTCGGTGGCGCGGTAGTCGCCCGTGTCCTGGTGGAGGGTGCCGGCGATTCCGAGGGTGGAGGGGGTCTCAGTGGCGCGGTAGTCGCTTGCCTTCTGGCCGGCGATGTTCAGGCGGGAGGGTGCTTCGGTGGAGCGGTAGGTGGTGCCGGGGAGTTGGGTTGTCGACTGGGGGGCGGCTTGGCGGACGTGGGCGGTGTCGGGTGTGGCGTGGGCTGCGGTGATGGTGAGCGGGGTGACTGCGGCTACGCCAAGGCCGGAGCGGAGTAGAGCGCGGGCGGTCTTGGTGGTGATGCGGCCCGCAACGGCGCCTGCGAGTTCGCCGACTACGCCTGGGACCTGCTCCAAGACCGTCAGCACCACGGCCAGCGCCAGCCAGCTGTAGGCGATCCACGCGATCGTCCCGACCGCTAGCACGGTCAGGGAGTCCAGGTCGTACGTGCGGAGGCCGCTGATCGAGCCCGCGGTCATCCAGTGCAGGAGCCAGCCGAGTCCTGCCAGCGCGAGGACCGCGAGGGTGCCTTTGAGTGCCCGGATCATCGCGTTCATCCCGCTTCGCTCCCGACCTATGAGTTTGCGTTAGTTTGCTTTGGCTTGATCACTATAGACCGCTAATAGGCCGCCTTTGCAAGTCCTTAACGCACGCTGCGTGGGTTTCCGCTGCGCAGGGTGAGCACCCGCGACCGGTAGGTTCACAGTCATGCGGTGGGATGCGTTGTTCGCGGACCTGGAGTCGCAGTTCGAGGCGCTCCAGGAGAGTGATCTGTACGGCGAGGTGGCGGACCGGGTCCGCGCCGAGGTCGGGAAGATCACCGTGCTGGACCGGCTGCGCGGCGCGGTGGACACCGTCGTACGCGTCGAGGTGATGGACGCGGACCCGGTCCGCGGCCTGCTCAGCCGGGTCGGGAAGGACTGCCTGCTGATCGAGACCGAGCACTACGAGGAGTGGCTGATCCCGGTCGGGGCGCTGGTCGCCGTACACCGTCTGGGACCGTGGGCGGAGCCGGCCGTCGGCGCCGTCGAGGGCAAACTCGGCCTGGCCCATCTGCTCCGCGGGATCGCCCGCGACCGCTCACCGGTGACGCTCTTCTGCAGCGGCGGCGGTCCGGTCACCGGCACCATCGACCGCGTCGGCGCCGACTTCGTCGAGATCGCCGAGCACCCCCTGGACGCGCCGCGCCGCCGCAGCGAGGTCTACAACGTCCGCCTGGTCCCCACCCAAGCCCTCCGCGCCCTCCGCCGCCGCTGACCAGCCTGCGCCCCATCTAGTACATCGCCCCGGCGCCAGCCCGCCGGAGCGATGCCGGTACTACAGCTGCGCGTCCTCCGAGGCTTCGACCTCTTCGCCGAACGGGTGGTTGTCGATGAATTGCTTGGTCTCGGTGTAGAGCCGCTCGATGTACTTCTCCAGCTCCGACGACTCCACCCGCCACTGCCCGCGGCCGCCGATCTTGACCGCCGGGATGTCGCCGCGGCGGACCAGTGCGTACACCTGGTTCGCGGAGATGTTCAGCACCTCGGCGACGTCGGCGAGCTGGAGGAAACGGGGACCCGGCATCGTCGGACTCCTTCGGATAGTGGCTGGTTTCTTCAGTTTGCCACGGTTGGCGGCTGGACGGCCGAGTTTGTCCCCAGGCCATGACTGCCTGTGGATGACCGTTCACGCCCAGCTCGGCGACCAGGCAGAATGTCCGCCGACAGACGATCCATCGACTGGGGAGATGTACGTGGTCGAGACACAGGTGCGGAGCGGGTTCGGAGCGCCGACCGCTCCGGCGCAGCGCAACCGGAAGGCGCGCTGGCGGGACGGCCGCCTGGTGCTCGGCGTGCTGCTGGTCGCCGTCACCGCGCTGGCCGGTGCGAAGCTGCTTTCGTCCGCGGACGACACGACCACGATCTGGGCGGCCAAGCACGAGCTGCAGGTGGGCAGCCCGCTGACCGACGACGATCTGACCACGGTCCGGGTCCGGTTCACCAGCGGCAACGACTCGGCGAAGTACCTGTCCGCCGACGCCGACCTGAAGGGCCTGATCGTCGGCCGGACGGTCGGGCAGGGTGAATTCGTCCCGAAGGACGCCGCCGTCACCAAGTCCGACAAGGACCGCACCGAGCTGCCGCTGTCGATCGCCACCGGTCATCTGCCCTCCGACATCGCGGTCGGCGACGTCGTCGACGTCTGGGTCGTGCCCAAGGAGGACGGCCAGGCCGCGGCGCGGTGGTGGACCGGCGTCCGCGTCCTGCAGGTCGACTCGGTGAAGGGTGTCGCGGGCGGCTCCGCACGCAGACAGGTGACGGTCGACCTCTCGCAGAGCGACCTGAACCGGATGGGCGCAGCCCTCGCCGCGATCAACGCCGGCGAGCCGACCCTGGTCCGGAAGGCCGGCTGATGTCGATCCCAGTTCTGCTCGCCGTGACCGGGGCCCCGTGGGAGGCCGACGTTGTACGGCGGGCCGAGCAGGCGAGCGGTCTCCGGGTCGTCCGGCGCTGTGTGGACATCGCCGACGTGATGGCCGCGGCGGCCAGCGGGCAGGCCCGGGCCGTCCTGATCGCCGACGCGCTGGCTCGCCTGTCGTCGGACGCCGTCGCAGCGCTGCACGCCCGCGGCCTTGTCGTACTCGCCCTGGTCGACCCGCTGGAGACCGGTGCGCCGTTCGGGGCCGAGGACCGGCTGGCGCGGATGGGGATCGAGCGGATCCTGCCCGCCGACGTCAGCCCCGCGGACCTCGGTCGCGCGGTCGCCGACGCGGTCGAGTCGGGGCCGCCGGTGGCCAGCTCGCACTTCGCGGGCGGGTTCGTGCCGCTGACTCCGGAGGACCTCGCCAACCCGAAGCCGCCCGCGTTCCCGCAGGGCACCGGCCGGCTGGTCGCGGTCTGGGGCCCGACGGGCGCGCCCGGCCGGTCGACGGTCGCCGTCAACCTCGCGACCGAGCTCTCGCTGCGCCGCGTGCCGACCCTGCTCGCGGACGCGGACGTGTACGGCGGGACCGTGGCGCAGATGCTCGGCATGCTCGACGAGACCTCCGGGCTGGCGGCCGCCGCACGCTCGGCGTCGAACGGTTCGCTCGACACCGTGATGCTCGCCCGGCACTCCCGCGAGGTGAACCCGCACCTCCTGGTGCTGTCCGGCCTGAGCCGCGCCGACCGGTGGACCGAGCTCCGGCCCGCGGCGATCGA
The DNA here is from genome assembly GCF_055580825.1 of Kribbella sp. NPDC031520. Lineage (NCBI taxonomy): Bacteria > Bacillati > Actinomycetota > Actinomycetes > Propionibacteriales > Kribbellaceae > Kribbella > Kribbella sp. NPDC031520. Next base: position 280,691 of record NZ_JBVIKS010000003.1, on the reverse strand, counting down.
GTCGATCTGGGCGACCGCCCGTACGCTGGCGCCGCTGACGATCGTCGACGCCGGCTTCTGCATCGAGACCGACGAGGAGATCTCGTTCGACTCGCTGGCGCCGCGGCGCAATGGCGCGACGGTGGCCACCCTCGAGGAGGCCGACGAGGTGATCGTGGTCGGTACGGCGGACCCGGTCGGCCTGACCCGCCTGATCCGGGCGGTGCACGAGGTGCGCGCCGTCGTACCGTCGGTCGGCGTCCGCGTGGTGGTGAACCGGCTCCGCTCGGGGGCACTCGGCGGCTCGCCGGCGGACGCGGCGATGGAGGCGCTGCGGCAGTACGCCGGCATCGACCGCGCCGTACTCCTGCCGTACGACCTGAATGCGACCGACACCGCGATGGCGCACGGGCGCAGCCTGGCCGAGGCCGCGAAGTCGAGCAAGCTCCGCAAGGCCCTTCAGCAACTCGCCGCCGAAGTCGCCGAGGCTTTCCACACGGTCCCGGCCTAGGCCAACCTCAGGGTCGATCCGGGGGATATCCCGACCGACAAAGCGGCGATCGTCTGCCAAGGTTGAGGTATGTCCGACGTCCAGAGCCGCCCGCGAGGTTCGATGACTCCCGAGCGCCGGTACGGGATCGCCATCTCCGTCGCGCTGATCCTCGGCGGCGTGTACTGGGCCCTGACCGGCCTTACCTCGGGAACCAAGTCCGACCAGAGCAGCTACCCGGTGGACGGCACCAACCTGGTGGTGAAGGGCGGGTCCGCGACGGTCGAGGTCCTGCCCGGCGACGGTACCGAGGTGAAAGTCGAGCGGCGGTTCGAGCGGAACGTGTTCGGCTCGGATCCGGAGGAGAAGTACCTCCCGACCGAACACCGGCTCGAACTGGACAGCGGCGGCTGCGGGCTCCTGTCCTTCAGCTGCAAGACGAACTACGTGCTGACCGTCCCGCGGGACATGAATCTGACGGTCGAGAGCAGCAGCGGAAACATCACGGTGTCCGGGCTCGACGCGGGTCTGAACGTGAAGACCAGTTCGGGCGACGTCCAGGTGCACGAAGTCGGCGGCCCGCTGGACCTGCGGTCGAGTTCGGGTGACCTGGATGCGGACGGGCTGAAGTCGACGTCGGTGTCGACGCACAGCAGTTCCGGCAGCGTCAAGCTGGAGTTCACCGTCGCACCCGAGTCGATCGACGCGAAGTCGAGCTCGGGTGACGTGTCGATCGGGATCCCGGACGGAGCCGAGTCGTACAAGGTCGAGGCCGACACGTCCTCCGGCGACTACTCCGCGAAGGTGAAGACCGATCCGAACGCGCACCGGACGATCACCGCAAAGACGTCCTCGGGCGATGTGGACGTCGACTACAACCACTGAGCACAGCGCGTGAGATCCAGGGTGGGGAGGGTGAGCAAGACCGCGTCCTGAGTAGGCTTGCGGCCATGGTCGAAGTGCGTGGTCTCTTGGTGGACTGGGGCGGCGTACTCACCTCGGGCCTCGAGCCGGCGCTGCGGCGCTGGGCGGAGCTGGACGACTTCGACTTCGATTCGTACCTCGAAGCGGTGCTGAAATGGCTGCCGTCGGAGAACGTCACCGCCGAGCTGAACCCGGTGCACGCGCTCGAGCGCGGCCAGCTCGCGGTCCCCGACTTCGAGCGCAAACTCGCCTCGGTGCTGGTCCGCCGCGACGGTACGCCGGTGCCCGCCGAGGGACTGATCGAGCGGATGTTCGCGCACTTCGAGCACCAGCCCGCGATGGCAGCCCTGGTCCGCCGGGTCAAGCATCACGGGATCCGGACCGCGCTGCTGTCGAACTCCTGGGGCAACACCTACCCGCGCGACACCTGGGACGGGATGTTCGACGACATCGTGATCTCCGGTGAGGTCGGGCTGCGCAAGCCCGACCCGGAGATCTTCGAACTGGCCGCCGGCCGGCTCGGCCTGGAACCGGCCGAGTGCGTGTTCGTCGACGACCTGCAACTCAACGTCGACGGCGCCCGAGCGGTCGGGATGACCGCGATTCTTCACACCGAGTACGACGAGACCCGGCGAGCGCTGGAAGAACTGTTCGGAGCCGACCTGACGTGACCGTGACCACCCCCGCCTCTTCCCCAGCCCGCCCGGCCGGCCGCCGCCGCGCACTGATCGCGATCGTCGGTTGTGCCGTCCTCGTCGCGCTCGGCGCGTGGATCGGCAGCCTCTTCGGCGGCATGATCGACCTGCGCGTGTACCGGATGGGCGGCTCGGTACTGCTGCACGGCGGCTCGCTCTACGACGCGAAGCTGCCCGGCGGTTCCGGGCTGCCGTTCACGTACCCGCCGTTCGCCGCGATCGCGATGGTGCCGCTGGCCGCCGTACCGTGGGCGGTCGCGCTGGTCGCGTGGACGACCCTCTCGGTGCTGTGCATCACCGCGTTGTGGCGGACGAGTCTGACCAAGACGTTCTGGTCGTTCGTGACCCAGCGGAAGCGGACCGCGGTGCTGGTCGCGCTGACGATCCTGTCGCTGCTGCTGGAGCCGGTCTGGCAGACCATCCAGTTCGGCCAGATCAACTTGTTGCTGACCGCAATGATCCTGCTGGACCTGGTCCGGCCGAACGACACCCGGCTGCGCGGGTTCTGGGTCGGCGTCACGATCGGCGTGAAGCTCACGCCGCTGCCGTTCCTCGCGCTGCTCGTGGTGACGAAGCAGTGGCGGGCGTTGCGCAACGCCGTACTGGGGCTGCTGGCAACGATGGCGATCGGGTTCGCGATCGTCCCGCACCAGTCCTGGCGGTACTGGACCGACGTGATCCTGGACGCCAACCGGGTCGGCGGGATCGCGTATACCGGGAACCAGTCGTTCAACGGGTTCCTGCACCGGATCGGCGACCAGGCGAGCTGGGTGCAGCCGGCCTGGTTCGTACTGTCGGCCGTGTTCGGGCTGGCCGTACTGTGGCTGGCCCGCAAGTACTGGCTCGCCGACGAGCGGGTGACCGCTGTCTCCGTGATGGCGCTCGCCGTGCTGTACGCGTCGCCGATCTCGTGGAGCCACCACTGGGTGTGGATCATCCCGCTCGGCGTCAGCCTGATCCGCGGCGTGAACCGCGTCTGGGGCCTGAACCCGGCGGTCGTCACCGGGGTCCTCTTCTACGGCCTGTTCGTACTGCGCTCGATCTGGTGGGTCCCGTACCGCGACGACCGCGAACTCAGCTGGACTTTCTGGCAGTCGATCCCCGGCAACTCCCACCTCATCGTCGGCATGATCGCATTCATCCTGCTGATCATCACCAGCCGCGGCCTGTCGAAAAGCTCAGGACGAGAAGAGCAGCAGTAGCCCTGCGCAGGTGTAGCCGACCATGACGATCAGGAGTGGTAGCTGGCCGGCCAGGGCCCTGGCGCGGGGGAAGAGCGCCACGGCCCGGTCGTGGGCGGAGATGACGCCCAGGAGGTGGCCGCAGACGACGGCGAGGACCTGGATGACGGCGATCATCGTGCTGTGGTTGGTGATGCCGGTGTTCACGGCGAGCAGGCCGGTGCCGAAGATGTTGGCGCCGTTGCTCAGCGGGTCGCTCAGGTAGATCAGTGTCCGCTGGCCCTCGAGGATGAACAGCGTCAGGTAGTGCGCGACCACGTACCCGAAGGCGATCGGTACGACGGAGTGCGCGAACAGGCCCGGTAGTGATGTCCGTGAACTGTCGGACAGGCGGCCCGCGAGGACCGTGGCGCCCGAGTACGTGACCAGTACGAACAGGATGAACACGATCAGCGCGCCGGTCCCGAGCCAGGACATCGAGACGTTCTGGTTCTGCGCCCAGCCGATCCACGCCGACGAGTTCGAGAACCCGTCGTACGCTGTCGAACCGAGTAGGGCGGCGACCATCCCGACCTGGCCGGGTTGCGCGCGCAGTCCGTCGAGGTTCTCCAGCGGGCGTCGTACGACGAGAGCACCGTCGGTACGCCGGCCCCACGGCGACAGGCGCGCCATCAACGACGCGTACACCTCGAACGGGTCGCCCTGCGCGAACCACCGGTCGCCGAACAGGATCGCGCCGAACAGCTGGATCACGACGTACAACGCGATCCAGGCCTGCAGCACCGGGATGGTCGCGCGGTCCGGGGCGACGAGTTCGAGCCAGGTGAACGCGAAGATGCCGAGCGCGGCCGGCCAGAGACCCACCCAGCGCGGCAGCTCCAGCAGGCCCCTCGACGGCGGCTGGCGGAGCAGCTTCGAGAGCAGCAGGTGCAGCGTGCGGAGCGGGTTGAGGGTCCGCCAGACGGGGCCGAACACCAGCGAGATCGGGACCAGCCCGACCCAGACCAGGATGTAGATGAACCCGAAGATCGGATTGGTCAGCCGGTCGACGCCGAACATCAGCGACACCATCGCGTACAGGAAGATCGCCAGCCCGAGCAGCCGGACGATCCACCGGAACCAGCCTGCGTCCACCGTCCGGGTGATTGCGGCAGGCAACGGTTTCCCGGAGGCGTTGCCGCGGTACTTCGGATTCCGCCAGGCCAGGCCGAGTACGACGAACGACACCGCGACCGCGACCGCGGCGCCGCCGACCGCCAGCCCGAACGGGATCGGCAGGTCCTGCCTGCCACCGATCCCGTGCAGCGGCAGCATCATGAGACGACGAGCTTGGCGACCAGCTTGCCGCTCTTGTGGGTCTCGACCTCGAAGGTGCCCTTCATGTTCGCCGTGAACGTCACCGACGCGGGCTTGCCCGGGCTGAGCTCGAGCTCCTTGTCGTACCCGTGGATGTGCAGTTCCTCGTCGGCGTCGCTGGTCGCAGTGACCAGGACGGTCTGGCCGGCCTGCACCTTGATGGTCGCGCCGCTCGGGCTGACCTTGCCATTGGCAACGGTGACGTTGATGGTCACGTCGGCGGTGTTCGACGGCGACGCGGTGGTCGGCGCGCCCGGGGTCGGGGTGTTCGTCGGCAGGGTCGACGTCGGGGTACTGGCCGGGGCGCTCGGCGAGGGGGTGTTGCTGCCGCTGCTGTCGTCTCCACCGCAGCCGGCCAGGACCAGCATGCCGAGGGTGGGCAGGAGAGCGGTGGCGGCACCGCGGGTAAGCGTCGAACGCATCGGTCCAGAGGCCTTTCAAGGAGTCGTATGACATCACCGGGTGCGACACACACCCTCTTGCCTGACGAACACGGATAGCTCAGTGTTCCCGTACGAGGAAGTGTTGCAGCACACTGTCGGAGCTGCCCGCTAGGGTGAGAAACCTGTCCACGAGAGGAAGGTGACCACGATGCCGGACCGGCTGACGGCGCTCGATCTCACCTTTCTCAAGGCCGAGTCGCCGGCCACCCCGATGCACGTCGGGACGGTCGACATCTTCGAGCCGCCGGTGCACGGCGACGAGGGGTTCGACTACGAGAGCCTGGTGGCGCTGATCCGGGACCGGATCGCGTACGTCCCGCGGTACCGGCAGCGCGTCCAGCAGATCCCGGGGCGGTTCGCCGGCCCGGTCTGGGTGGACGACGAGGAGTTCGACATCACCTTCCACGTCCGGCGCTCGGCGCTGCCCCGCCCGGGGACGCACGCGCAGCTGCTGGAGCTGGTGGCCCGGATCATGTCCCGGCGGCTCGACCGGGCCCGCCCATTGTGGGAGATGTACCTGGTCGAGGGCCTGCAGGGGGACCGGTTCGCGATCATCGCGAAGTCCCACCAGGCGCTTGTCGACGGCAACAGCACGGTCGACATCGGCCAGGTCGTCCTGGACGCCACCGCCCAGCCGAACGAGACGCCCACCGACACCTGGCAGCCCCAGCACCCGCCGTCCGCGCTGGAGCTGCTCGCGGGCGTGTTCGCGGACGCCACCCGTAACCCGACCGCCGTCCTGGAGCTGGCGCGCGCCGAGATGACCAGCCTGACCGGCTCCAGCTCGGTCCGCGAGGTGATCGGCGACGTGGTCGGCTCGCTGGTCGCGCAGCGGCACGCGCAGGAGAGCTCGCTGCACGTGAAGACGTCCGGTCAGCGCCGGTTCACCACGGTGCAGACCGACCTCGAGGACTACCGGACCATCCGGGCCGCGCACGGCGGCACGGTCAACGACGTGATCCTCGCGGTCGTCGCGGGCGCCTTCCGGGCCTGGATGATGACCCGCGGCGAGGGCGTCGGGCCGACCCGGAGCGTCCGGGCGGTGATCCCGGTCAGCATCCGCGACGACGAGGACGAGGAGCCGACCTCGCTCGGCTCCCGGGTGATCGCCTCCAGCGTGAACCTCCCGGTCGGCGAGAACTCCCCGGTCATGCGGCTGCACCAGATCTCGTACCAGACCAAGGTGCACAAGGACACCGGCCGCGCGGTCAGTGCCCGCTCGCTGGTCGGTATCGCCGGGTTCGCCCCGACCACGCTGCACGCGCTCGCCGCGCGGGTCGCGACCACCACGGTCCGGCCGATCGACGACGTCGTGATCACGAACGTGCCGGGTCCGCAGTTCCCGCTGTACGCGCAGGGTGCGCCGATGCTCGCGTCGTACCCGGTCGTGCCGCTGATGCCCGGGCAGGGCCTGTCCGTCGGCGTCACGTCGTACGACGGGAAGGTGTACTACGGTCTGAACGCGGACCGCACCGCGATGCCGGACCTCGCCGTTTTCGGCCAATGTGTGACCGATGCGCTGGACGAGTTGCTGGACACCACCAAGGGCAGCCGGAACCGGGCCTCCCGGGGCCGGAAGAAGCCTCGCAGTACGACCAAGAAGGCGGGCTCATGAGGGTGTATGTCCCATCCACACTCCGATTGCTGAGCGCGATGTGCAACGCCGGCGAGATCGGCCCGGCGCCGCTCACGGTGTACGCCGTGACGCCCGCGCTGCGGGAGTGGTACGCCGAGGGCGACGACGAGGAGCTGGAGTACGCCGCGATGGCGCAGGCCGCCCGCGCCTCGGTGGGACTGCTCGCCGCGGATCCGGGTACCACCCGGAGACGGGTGGTGATCGCGGCAGAGGTCAGCGCCGTACCGCCGGCGGGCGGGTCCGTCGAGCTGGGCGACGCCCGGCTGGAGCTGCACGTGGTGATCCCGTGGCGCTCCGTGGCGTCGGTGCACCTGGACGCCCCGCAGGCGACCACGGTGATCGGCAAGGCCGCGGACCTCTGGAAGGCGGCGCAGGACGGTGACGACGACGCGGTTTTCGCCCTCGACTCGTGCGAAGGTGAAGACCTGATGTGGTACGCGACACAGGAGATCCCGGATCTGCTCGCGGCGGAGGGGCCGCGGGGCGGACAGCGTACATAGGGCATTTAGGGAGCTGATGGCGATGCAGGCGATCTGGAAGGGGGCCATCTCGTTCGGGATGGTGACGATCCCGATCAAGGTGTTCTCCGCGACCGAGGAGAAGGACATCTCGTTCCGCCAGGTACACGTCGCCGACGGGGGCCGGATCCGGTACAAGCGGATCTGCTCGATCGACGGCGAAGAGGTGCCGTACTCCGACATCGGCAAGGGGTACGAGATGCCGGACGGCCGGATGGTGGTGCTGGACTCGGACGACTTCGCCGACCTGCCGCTGTCCAGCAAGAAGGTCATCGACGTGCTCGAGTTCGTGCCGGCGGACCAGGTCGACCCGCTGTACCTCGGCAAGTCGTACTACCTGGCCGCCGACGGTGGTCCGGGCGCGAAGCCGTACGTGCTGCTCCGGGACGCCCTGGACGGCTCCGAGCTGTACGCGCTGGTCAAGGTCGCGCTACGGTCCCGCGAGAGCCTCGGCCTGCTCCGGACCGTCGACGACGTCCTGGTGCTGCAGGTGATGCTCTGGCCGGACGAGATCCGCGACAAGTCGTTCGCGGCGCCGCCCGAGGACGTGGAGATCCGGTCCCAGGAGAAGGCGATGGCGTCGTCGTACATCGACACGCTGCGCGGCGAGTTCGACCCGGACCAGTACCACGACGAATACCGCGAGGCGCTGGAGAAGGTCGTCGAGGCGAAGGCCGAGGGCGTGCCGCTGCCGGAGTCCGACGAGGAGGAGGCGGGCGACGGCGCCGAGGTCGTCGACCTGGTGGCCGCGCTGCGGGCCTCGGTCGAGGCCGCGAAGGCGCGCCGTGCGGGCGGTGGCGAACCGGCTGCCGCGAAGAAGGCCGCTGCCAAGAAGGCGGCTCCGGCCAAGAAGACGCCGGCGAAGAAGGCCGCCGCCAAGAAGGCTCCGGCCAAGAAGACCGCCGCGAAGAAGAAGGCGTCATGACCGAACGCACCGACATCCCGACGGACATCTCCGAGATCCCGGTGGACCCGGCGCACGCCCTCGTGACGCCGGGTGCCTACCTGCTCGAGCTGATCCCGATCCCGGTCGCGGACGTCGACCGGGCGAAGGCCTTCTACACCGACCAGGCCGGTTTCGTCTGCGACGTGGACATCACGCCCGCGGACGGCGTCCGGATCGTGCAGCTCACGCCGCCCGGTTCGTACTGCTCGATCTCGCTGACGACCGGGCTACCGCAGCTGCAGATGGAGCCTGGTTCGCAGCGCGGCCTGCACCTGGTCGTGAAGGACATCGAGGCCGCCCGCGCGGAGCTGATCGGGCGCGGCGTCGAGGTCAGCGGGACCGAGGACCTCGGCGGCGTCTTCTACGCCTGGTTCGCGGACCCTGATGGGAACACCTGGGCCCTCCAGCACATGCCGTGGCGGAAGTAATTCAGCTGCGTTCGTGCTCGACGGTGCTGGCGTGGCACCATGCTGGTGTCACGCCAGGCCATCCGCACCGGGTGTGACCCCAGTACGGTCCACCACACGATCGAGGAGTCCTGCCGCATGGATGCCGTCACCGCCGTACCGACGCCCGCCAACGAGCCCGTCAAGGGTTATGCGCCCGGTTCGGCCGAGCGCGCGAGCCTGGAGGCGAAGCTCAAGGACTTCACCGCGGCCGGGTCGATCGACCTGACCTGCACGATCGGCGGCGAGCAGAAGCTGGGTGGCGGCGCGCCGATCGAGGTCGTCCAGCCGCACAAGCACGCCGCTGTGCTCGGCACGCTCGGCAACGCCACCGAGGCGGACGGCCGGGCCGCCGTGGACGCGGCGCTGGCGGCCGCTCCGGCGTGGCGGTCGCTGTCGTTCGACGACCGGGCCGCGATCTTCCTGAAGGCGGCCGACCTGCTAGCCGGCCCGTGGCGCGACACGCTGAACGCGGCGACCATGCTCGGCCAGTCGAAGACGATCCAGCAGGCCGAGATCGATGCGGCCTGCGAGCTGATCGACTTCCTCCGGTTCAACGTGGCGTTCGCGCGGCAGATCGTCAGCGACCAGCCGATCTCGTCCCCGGGCATCTGGAACCGGGTCGACTACCGGCCGCTCGAGGGCTTCGTGTACGCGATCACCCCGTTCAACTTCACCGCGATCGCCGGCAACCTGCCGACCGCGCCCGCGCTGATGGGCAACACCGTGGTGTGGAAGCCGTCGCCGACGCAGCAGTTCGCGGCGCACTGGACGATGCGGCTGTTCGAGGCTGCGGGGCTGCCGGCCGGGGTGATCAACCTGGTCACCGGTGACGGCATCGACGTCTCCAAGGCCGCACTCACCCACCCGGACCTCGCCGGTATCCACTTCACCGGCTCCACGAAGACGTTCCAGTCCCTGTGGGCCACGGTCGGGACGAACATCGCCTCGTACAAGACCTATCCGCGGCTCGTCGGCGAGACCGGCGGCAAGGACTTCATCCTGGCGCACCCGTCGGCGGATCCGGCGGTGCTGAAGACCGCGATGGTGCGCGGTGCGTTCGAGTACCAAGGGCAGAAGTGCTCGGCCGCGTCGCGGGCCTATGTGCCGCGGTCGGTCTGGAACGCGCTGAAGGACGACTTGCTCGCCGAGACCGAGTCGCTGACCATGGGCGACGTCACCGACCTGTCGAACTTCATCGGCGCGGTGATCGACGACCGCGCGTTCGCCAAGCACAAGGCGGCGCTCGACCGGGCGCAGGCGACCGACTCGATCGAGGTTGTTGCCGGTGGCACCTATGACGACAGCGAAGGGTACTTCGTCCGGCCGACGCTGCTGGTCTCCGCCGACCCCACCGACGAGATCTTCAGCACCGAGTACTTCGGCCCGATCCTCGGCGTGCACGTGTACGACGACGCGGACTACGCGTCGGTGCTGAAGGGCATGGAGCACTCGGCGCCGTACGGTCTGACCGGCGCGGTGATCGCCCAGGACCGGCACGCGATCGCGGAGGCGGCCGACTACCTGCGGTTCGCGGCCGGCAACTTCTACGTCAACGACAAGCCGACCGGTGCGGTCGTCGGGCAGCAGCCGTTCGGCGGTGCGCGCGCGTCCGGTACCAACGACAAGGCCGGCTCGATGTGGAACCTGATCCGCTGGGCGTCCCCACGTTCGATGAAGGAAACCTTCACCCCGCCCACGGACTACCGCTACCCGCACCAGGGCTGAGAGTCGTTCGCTACGCCGTTTCGTGGAGTTCCTGGGAGGGCGGGTCGACGAGCAACGCGGAACCGCACTTGATGCAGATCCACTCGTCCGGCTCGTCCAGCAGGTAGTCCGACGGCTCGACGCGCTCGAAGGGCATCACGGTCGCGCAGAAAGCGCAGTACTGCTCTGCGCCCGCGACGTCTGTGCCGACGTCAGTGCGCCTCTTACGCAGGGAACTTCGCATCAGAACGGGTCACCTCCGGTGCAACGCTTCTTCCCAGGTTGCCACCGGAGGTGCTCACGTCAGTGCAACGACACGGCGGTCTCGCCTACTTGCCGCTCCACTCGTGGCCGAGGTCGTGCTCCTTCTGCAGGCCGGAGCGGATCGCGTCCACCACGACCGGCTCCAGCTTCTTGCCGATCAGCGGTACGGCGACCTTCACGTCCAGGTCGATCGCCTGGACGGTCTGAGCTCCGTCCGCAGCGATCCGCGCGGTGCCCTTCAACGTCACCGGCGTGTTGCTGATCTCGCCGGACACGTCGGCGGTCCGCGAGCCGTCCGGCGCGGGCGCGTGCCAGGTCTCGGTCTGTACGACGGTCAGCGTGTCGCCGACGAACTTCCGGGCCATGTCCGGGATGTCGACGGCCTCCATCTTCCGACTGACCCGGACCACGGTGTCGGCGCCGGAGGTGCTGACGTTGACGTCGTACGACAGCGCCTTGGTCTTCTCGCAGGCCTGCTCACGGAAGGCCGCGTCGGTCACGATCGCGAACACTTCGTCGGGGGTGGCGTCGTACGACGCCGACATCTTCAGCTCCATGCCGTCATCATGGCATTACCGGGCAGTCACCCGGCGCTTCACACCGTGTTGAGGAGATCGACGGCCGATTGCTGGCGGGCCGCGTCGAGTTTGTCGGGCGGGGCGTACCAGTGCAGGCCGTACTGGTCCATCGGGGTCCGGTCTGTCGCGTACGCGCGATCGGCCTGCTTCTGCAGGTAGGCCGTGTACGGGTGGTCGGGCAGCGCCGCGTTGAGTTTGCCGAGGCCGCGGACGTGGGCGCCCTTGAAGGACGGGCCGTCGCCGCCGCAGTCGCCGTCCTCGCACGGCTCGCGGAGAATGCCGTCGGCGGTGTGCAGCGACGCCGCGGTCGTCGACGCGTCCGCCAATGTCCGGGCCGAGGTCAGGTAGGCCGAGTCGTTCGTTGCCTTGGACAACTCGGTGAGCGCGCCGATCAGCACGCCCTGGTTGTACGTCCATGCGGTCTGCCCGTTGTTCCTGCAGGTGGACAGGTCGATGCCGTCGTTCACCAGGTTCGAGCCGTTGATCATCCCGGTCTGCTGGAACCACGTCCACCCGGCCTGCGCACGTTGCAGGTACGTCGAGTCGCCCGCGAACCGCGTGTGCAGCTGCGCGTTCAGCTGGATGTACAGCGAGTTCGAGATCGCGTTCTTGTACGTCTTCGCCTCGCTCCACCACACCCCGCCGCCGCAGGTGCTGTCCCAGTACGCGGCCATGTGGTCGGCGTCGGCGCGCCGTCTGCAGGTACCGCGCGTCGCCGGTCAGGTCGTACGCCGCGACCCACGCGAGTCCCCACCAGCCGGTGTCGTCGATGTAGTCGTTGCGGAACTGACCCTCGAACTGGTTGAGGTTCAGGTCGTACGTCTTGCCGATCGCGTACTGGTAGCTGTTCATCCCGCTGACCCGGATGTTGTCGATCAACGCGTTGAGCGCGTTCGCCGAGTTCCACCAGCCGGTCGTGTCGAAGAGCCCGGTGGACAGGTTGTAGTCCTGCATCAACGCGGTGGCAGCCGCCGTACGACGGTCCCACGCGTTCCAGGTCGTACGAGCCCACGGAGTGCAGGCGATGTCGGCGCGGTCACCGGCCTTGCCGCACGCGCGGAGTGCGCCGACGCCGAGGTTGTTCCAGTCGTCGACGTTGTACATCAGCGTTCGCCAGCCGCGTTGGCCGATCGGTATCGCGGTGTTGCCTAGTCGGCTGCCGTCCGACCAGGTGCGGCCGCCGTCCATCGAGCGATCCAGCCACACCTCGTCGCCGGGGTTGCCGTTCTCGATCGAGGCCCAGCCCATCGCGTCGTCGTCGTCGAAGTGCAGGGTGATCGTACGGCCGAAGAGCGTGGTGGAGACCGGGGTGCGGTCCTTCGGGGCGAGCGCCGGGTCGCGGGCGTCGCAGTACTTGTTGCAGATCGTCGCCTGGGCGGTCATGTTCACCTCCCTCGTGGCCCCGTGGGACCTCGCCGCGTCAAGATCAGAACGTGAGGAGGGCGGCGAGGATCGCGGTGGTGACGACGAGGGTGGCGGCGATCGCGACGCGGCGGCCGCGCGTGCGGCGGCGGGTGATGGCGGTGCGGTCGGGGCGGGTGCTGCAGGGGTCGAAGCCGAGCGCGTCGGCAGGCGCGAGGACGCTGCCGAGCCGCGCCGGCAAAGACCGGCGCTCCGCCTGCCGGGTTGCCTCCTCGACGACCCGGCGGCGCATGAACTCTCTGCGGCCGCCCGGCGGTACGTCGAGACCCGGCGGCAGCGCCTTCTGGACGACGGCGTGCGCGGCCGCCACCCGCCTCGCCCGGCTGATCGCAGGCGGGAGGATCAGGTAGGCGAGGTGGACCAGCGACCGGTAGTCGTCGAGCAGCAACGCCTCGATCAGCGGCTCTTCCCGGGTCGGCCCCTGTACAGGACCGGGAACGATCGGGGCTTCAACCGTGGCGGACATGCAACTCCTCGACTCGGCGTACGAGAGTTCCAACGAACGAATCACTGACCGGTCACGGAAACCTCGGCTAGTCTCCGTCTCATGAGCGCTGGTGACGGGGTTGCGGGGCAGTGGGGCGGGGTCGACGTGAACTTCGGCGAGGAGGGCGGCCGGCTCACGTACGGCAGCTATCTCCGGCTGGCGGAGCTGCTCGACCAGCAGCGGCTGGAGTCCGACCCGCCGGCGCACGACGAGCTGCTGTTCATCACGATCCACCAGGTCTACGAGCTGTGGTTCAAGCAGAGCCTGCACGAGCTGACAGCCTCCCGGGACGCGATGCTGAACGGCGAACTCTGGCTCGCCGAGCACCTGCTCCGCCGGGTGCACACGATCGAGCGGGTGCTCACCCAGCAGGTCGACATCCTGGAGACGATGACCCCGCAGGACTTCGGCGAGTTCCGGCACCGGTTGTCGCCGGCGTCCGGCTTCCAGTCGGTGCAGTTCCGCGAGATCGAGTTCCTGTCCGGCGCCAAGGACCCTTCGTTCGTACGCCGGTTCCGCGGGCTCACCGAGGTCGAGCAGGAGCGCCTGCGCCGCCGTCTGGAGGAGCCGACACTCTGGGACGCGTACCTCGAAGTGCTGCGGAAGGCCGGGTTCGACACCGACTCCGAGGACGCGATCCGGAACGCCCTGCGCAAGGTGGCCGGCGACCGCTCGCAGTACGCCGCGATCTGGGAACTCGCCGAGGCTCTGCTCCAGCACGACGAACTGGCCGCGGCCTGGCGCGCCCGGCACGTGGTGATGGTCGAGCGGATGATCGGCACCAAACCCGGCACCGGCGGCTCCTCCGGCGCCAGCTACCTGCGCAGCCGCCTCGACCTGCGCTACTACCCCCTCCTCTGGAACCTCCGCAGCACCCTCTGAATCTTTTTCGGAACAGCCGGTATCAGAACTCGCCCGTCCGGAGTCCGCCCTTGTAGGGGCACATCTTCGGAGGGGGAGATTCAGATGAGTTCGACAGATGAGGGCCGTACCGATGGGGGGATCGGGCCGGAGCCGGGCGAGGCTGTCCGCGCCGCGCTGGCCGAGGTGCTCGGTACGGGCGAGATCGACGTACTGGCCGGTGAGTCCGGGCGGATGCCGGACGGCGGACAGGTGCGGCTGTTCCACGGCGCCGTACGCGGCGAGCCGAACCGGACCGCGTCGGTCGCGGTCGACGAGTCCGGTGGGGTTCAGCGGCGCCGGCGGCTCGAGGCGCTGGCCGGGCGGGAGCTGTTCGTACCAGCGTTGGTAGCACCAGCGACCGTGATCGCCGGACTCGGCGCGGACCCGGTCACGATCGACCCGCCGACGAACACGTGGGTCCTGCCGGAGTGCGTGACCGAGGACGAGACCGTCACCGTGACGATTCCGGAGTCGCGGATCCCACCCAAGGCGGACGTCTACCTGCTCGCCGACACGACCGGCAGCATGGTCTCGATCATCGGCGCGGTCCAGGCCGGGATCGGCGCGATCGTCAACGATCCGGCGTTCGCCGGCTTCGACCTGGCGTGGGGTGCGGGGAACTACAAGGACTTCCCGGTCGGCACGGGTCTGAACCCGTACGCCTTCCAGCACCAGCTCGCGCCGACGCCGGGTGTCGCCGCGGTCACCGCCGCCATCGGTACGTGGTCCGCGGCGGACGGGTCCGACATTCCCGAGGGACAGCTGTTCGCCTTGCAACAGGTCGCAACCGACCCCGCCATCGGCTGGCGGACCGGCAGCAAGCGGATCGTGGTCTGGTTCGGGGACGCGCCCGGGCACGATCCGGTGTGTTCGGCGTTGTCCGGAGTACCGGACGTCACCGAGGCGACGGCAACCGCGGCACTCGTCGCGGCCGGGATCACGCTCGTCGCGGTCAGTACGGACACCGGTACGGCGGGGGCGCTCGACGGTGACCCGACGATCGGGTCGGCCGACTATTCGCCGTGCCCGGTGGGTGGAAGCGCCGGACAGGCGACCCGGATGACCGCGGCCACGCCTGGTGGTACGCATACGGTCGGCGTGAACGCGAGCCAGATCGTCAGCACGCTGGTCTCGCTCATCAACGCCGCCGTCCACTCGATCGCCGACGTACATCTGCAGCCGACCGGATCGATCGCGCAGTTCGTCACCTCGATCACGCCGCCGAGCTACGGGCCGCTGCCCGGGAACACCGCGCACACGCTGCCGTTCGACGTGACCTGGACCGGGGTCGTCGACTGTGAAGAGGACGAGCAGACGTTCACCGGAACGCTCGACGTGATTGCCGACGGAGTCGTGGTCGCGACGAAACCCGTCACCGTGACGGTGCCTGCGTGCCGCTGGCATCACTCGGTCGAGATGATCTGCGGCATCGAGAAGGGCGGTGACGACAAGTGCCGGACGGTCGTCGACGGGCAGTACGCGACCGCCGTCACGATCTACAACCCGACGTCCTGCACGGTCACCGTCGTCAAGTACTTCGCTCCGCTCGTGCTCGACGACGAACCGGTCGGGCGGGAGCCGCGTACGGTTCGGGCGCGTCCGTTCGCGAAGCTCGAACTGGCGCCCGGTACGGCGACCATGGACGACTGCTGCAGCCTCGAGGAGGCGATCGGGCCGAAGAGCCCGCTGCTCCTGCTCGGCGTGCTGGACATCGTTGCGGACCACCCGTTGGAGGTCACGGTGACGCACACCGCGGGCGGACGGCCGGTCAGCTCGATCGACTCGCGGACGATCCGGCCGCGGATGGCCTGACTTTCTTCGGGAAAGCGTTGCGGGGCCATCCCTGGTGGGTGGCCTCGTTCGCTAGGCTGCGGGCCGGACCCCTCGAGGAGGCTTCGTGAAGCTCTACTCCGATGTCGGCACGCAGCGGTTCGGGCAGGTTCTGGGGGACCTGTTGCTCCTCGGCTGGATCTGGTTGTGTGTGCAGCTCGGCCTGCTCGTGCACCGGATGGTCGAGGCCCTCGGTGTGCCGGGACGCAAAGCCGCCGAGGCCGGCGACGGGTTGGCCGGCGACCTGCGGCGGCTGTCCGAACCGATCGGGAAGGTACCGGCGGTCGGGGACCAGTTGCGGTCGCCGATCGACAGCGCGGCCGGTGCGGCGGGCAAGCTCGCGCAGGCCGGGCGGGACCAGGTGCACGCCGTCGACCAGTTGGCGCTCGTGCTCGCCGGCGTGACGATCGGGCTGCCGGTGCTGTTCGCCGTACTGATCTGGCTGCCGCGGCGGATCCGGTTCGCGCGCCGGGCGCGGGCGGCGCAGAAGTTCATCGACAACGCCGCCGACCTCGACCTGTTCGCCCTCCGCGCGATGGCGAACCAGCCGATGCACAAACTCGCGAAGATCTCCGACGACCCGGTCACCGCCTGGCGCGACGGCGACTCCGAGGTGATAGCGCAGCTCGCCGGTTTGGAACTCCGCACCACCGGCCTGAAGCCGCCACGGACCTCCAGCACGTCCGCTTGATCGTCGCTTGAGAGTTCCTTGACGAAGGGGCAGTTACGCTCTGAGGCATGGCGCGGGTGCTGCTGATCGAGGACGACGATGCGATCCGGATGTCGTTGGGGAAGTCCCTGACGGCGGCCGGGCATGTCGTCTCGGCGGTCGCGGCCGGTGCCGACGGGGTCGCCGCGGTCGCGCGGGACAAACCCGAGGTGCTGCTGCTCGACCTGGGACTGCCGGACCTGGACGGGCGGGACGTGCTCGCAATGGTGCGGGCCGTCAGCGACGTACCCGTGATCGTGGCGACGGCGCGCGACGACGACGCGAGCGTCGTACGGCTGCTGGACGCGGGCGCGGACGACTACGTGATCAAGCCGTTCAGCGCGGCGCAGATGGACGCCCGGATCCGCGCCGTCCTGCGGCGGCTCGGGCAGGAACAGCACGGCGAATCGCTCACCGTGGAGGTCGGCGGCCTGCGGATCGATCCGCGCAGCCGCGAGGTGACCGTCGACGGTACGCCGGTGGACCTGACGCGCAAGGAGTTCGATCTGCTGCTCGCGTTGTCGCGGCGGCCCGGGGCGGTCGTGACCAAACGGGAGCTGCTCGCGGAGGTCTGGGGGCTGCCCTGGGGCGGCAGTGACCGCACCGTTGACGTACACCTGTCGTGGCTGCGACGGAAGCTCGGCGAGACGGCCGCCCAGCCGCGGTTCGTGCACAGCGTCCGCGGCGTCGGCATCAAGCTCGCCATACCTGACGGGGACGGCTGACGAATGCGCCGACGGATCCTTTTTCTCTCGGTCGGCATGACCACCCTCGTCGTGCTGGCGTTCGCCGTACCGCTCATTCTGCTGCTGCGCAGTACGACAGCCGGCGAGTCCAAGGACAAGGCGCGCAACCGGGCCGAGACCGTCGCGTACTACGTCGGCGACAAGGACCACAGCAACGACGACATCACGGCGTACATCCACGGGCTCACCGATGCACCCGGGCGGATCTCGGTGCGGATGGCGGACGGTACGACGCTGGGCGATCCGCCGCCCGGTGGAGTACCGACGCCGAAGTACGTGCCGGCCGGCGACGACGACGGCGACGGTGACCGGAAGGGACCGCCCAAAGTAGGCGACGCCGAGTACCGCGATCTCAACGGAGGCGTCGCGGTCGACGTCGGAGTCGGTACGCCGAACGGCACCGCATCGGTCTGCCTCTACCTGACCGCCGACGAGCTGTACGCGGGACTCACCCCGCGGCTCCTGATCCTCGTCGGCGGAAGCCTCGCCGTACTCCTGCTCAGCATCGTCGGCGCCGAACTCGTCTCCCGCCGCCTCGCGCGACCGCTCGAGGAAACCGCGAGTACGGCCGAACGCCTCGCCCGCGGCGACATGAATGCCCGCGCCCCGACCACCGGCCCCGCCGAGGTCGCCAAGGTGGGCTCCGCCCTGAACGGACTCGCCGACCGCATCGACGAGGTCATCGCCGTCGAACGCGAAGCCGTCGCCGACCTCTCGCACCGGCTGCGGACGCCCTTGACCGCGCTGCGCCTGCAGGTCGAGGCACTGCCCGATCGGGAGAGCGCCGAGGAACTGAACACCCAGGTCAACGTGCTGGAACGCACCCTCACCGCGGTGATCAGCGCGGCCCGTCGCCCGCAGCGAGAAGGCCGCGTACCGCACTCCGACGCCGTCGAGGTCACCCGGCAGCGCGCCGCCTTCTGGGAACCCCTGTTCGAGGACCAAGGCCGGGAGCTGGCGTTGGACCTGCCAACGACCCCGGCGCCCGTCCGTTCCGCCGCCGAAGACCTCGGCGCCGCCCTCGACGCCCTGGTCGAAAACGTGGTCGCCCACACGCCGGACGGCACTCCCGCTCGCATCACCCTCACCCGCACCGGCACCCTGGTCCGCATCGTCGTGGCCGACAAAGGCCCCGGCATCCCGCTGGGCGCCGGCGAACGAGGCCGTTCCGACCGAGGCTCCACCGGCCTGGGCCTGGACATAGCCCGCCGCTGCGCCGAAGCCGCGGGCGGTACCCTCACCCTGCACCGCAACGAAGTAGAACTGACCCTGAAATCCCCGGACGGATCGTGAGTATCGACAAGGTCGTCGCCACCGCCGAGGCCGCGGTCGCGGACGTCCCGGACGGGACGAGTCTCGCGGTCGGCGGGTTCGGGCTGTCGGGTATCCCGTGGTTCCTGATCGAGGCGCTGCTCGAACAGGGCGCGCGCGACCTCACCGTGGTGTCGAACAACTGCGGCGTCGACGGCGCCGGTCTCGGACTGCTCCTCGAACGTCGCCGGATCAGCCGGGTGATCGCGTCGTACGTCGGGGAGAACAAGGAGTTCGCACGTCAGTACCTTGCGGGCGAACTGACGGTCGAACTGACACCCCAGGGCACACTCGCCGAACGGCTGCGCGCGGGCGGGGCCGGGATCGGGGCGTTCTTCACCCCGACCGGCGTCGGCACGCTCGTCTCCGAGGGCGGACTGCCCTGGCGGTACGCGCCCGACGGCACGGTCGCGATCGCGTCGCAGGCGAAGGAGGTGCGGACGATCCAAGGGCGCGAGATGGTGCTGGAGGAGGCGATCGTCACCGACCTCGCTCTGGTTCGCGCGGCCGTCGCGGATCGCGCCGGGAACTGCGTGTTCCATGCGGCCGCTCGCAACTTCAACCCGGTCGCCGCGATGGCCGGCCGGCTGACGATCGTCGAGGCCGAACAGGTCGTCGAGGTCGGCGAACTCGCTCCCGACGCCGTCCATCTGCCAGGTGTGTTCGTCCAACGCGTCGTGCCGCTGACGGCAGAGCAGGCGGCCCGCAAGAGCATCGAGAAGCGAACGGTCCGCCCGCGGCCCTAAGTGCCTCATCGGCTATAGTCGGCGCGATCTCGGGGGCAATGAGATCTTTTCCGGAGGGGAATCCTATGAAGTTGCAGCGTTTTGCGCTCGCAGTGGCCGCCATCGGCCTAATTTCGGCCGCGGCCGCATCTGTCCCGGCCGCCGCCACCAGCCAGGCCGACCCGAAGCACCCGTTCGCCAAGAACGTGACGCCGAACACGCTCAAGGCCGCCGGCGACGACCCGTGCATCAGCGATGTCATGTCGCCGACCGCCGCGGGCATGTCGCAGGAGACCGCGGCGATGCCTGGGCGGCACGTCCAGGCCTTGCAGGACACGCCGTTCAAGTTCGTCGGCAGCCGCGCCGACACGACCTGGTACGGCGCGGTGAACTCCGCCGGCACCCAGGTCTACTACTACGGCCTGCTTCTGCAGGGCGGCAGCCTCTACCGGCACACGACCTACCTGCGGGACGGAGGCGACACCAACATCTGGGCGCCTACCTTCAAGAAGGTCGGATCGGGCTGGACCAGCTTCAAGGCGATCGCCACGTCGAACTACAGCATCGCCGCTCCGCGCCACGCGTACCTGTACGGTCTGAACACGAACGGTAGCCTCTACCGCTACCAGATCGTCGGCACCGGCTTCCGGGCGCTCGGCCCGATCGCCGGCTTCCGCGGCTTCAAGACGCTGACGGTGATCAGCGAGACCGCGACCTACGACACGCTGCTGATGACCACGAACTCGGGTGCGCTGTGGACTGCGCACATCCCGGTCGCCGCTGGTGCGAAGCCGGTCATGAAGCTGATCCGTTCGTCGGGCTGGGGCGCGTACGAGTCCGTGGTCGTCCAGAGCTGCGGCACCCGTGGTGGTTCGCTGGTCGTCGCTGTCGACCACGACACCCAGTCGGGCTACCAGTTCGCGATGAGCAAGGCGAACGGCGCCGCGACCGCGATCACGTCGTACGGCAAGATCCCCGTGGTCTTCAACGGCGTGAGCGACGTCTCCGTCACCACGCACTACGACCAGCTGGTCGGCGAGTAGTCGGTAACTGAACCGCCACCCTCGGCCATCATGCCGAGGGTGGCGGTTTTGTCATTTCCAGCTGGACCTGAGGGGCCAAGCCTTCACGTCGGCTGAGGTGGTGCCGTCTTCGGCGAAGAGGGTTACGCCGCGACTGGTGGGGTCGGGGAAGATCTGGTCGGTGAGGGTGACTTGGCCTTGGTCGGCGAAGACCTCGACCGAGGAGCGGTCGACCAGGATGCGGAGGGTCAGTTCGCCGTTCGTGAGGGGCAGCGGGGCGGTCTTCACGTCGGGGAAGCCGGCGCTGAAGTCGGTCGCCCCGGAGTGGGTGCGGTCGACGTACAGCTTCTTCGTGTGGGTGTCGTAGCCGATCTGGGTGTACTGCGTCCCGCCGGTGCGGACGTTGAGGCCGAAGCGCGAGGCGGTGCCGGGGCGCAGGGTGGCCTGGATCTCGAGGGTGTCGCCGGTGAGGCCGAGCGACTTCGTACCGCTGGTTGCCGTTCTGACCTGGACAGCCGACCCGCGCAGAGATGTGATCGCGGGGACGGGTTGCTGGGCCAGTTGGACCGTGCCGTCGATGGTGCGGAGTGTGAGGTCGCGGGGGAAGGTCGTTGCGCCCTGCCACGGGGTGGTCGGGGTCTGACCCGCGTACGCCCAGTTGCTCATCCACGCGATCCCGACGCGCTTGCCGCCCGTACCGTTCCAGGTGTTGGCGGCGTAGAAGTCGCTGCCGTGGTCCAGCCAGTGCGCGCGCTCGTTGGTACTCAGTGCGGGCGCGTCGCTCAGCCGGAAGTCGTCGGCGAGCACGTGGCCCCAGCCGCCGCTGCTGTGGTCGACGACCTCGAGCTGGGCCTGCTTGCCGATCAGGTCCTGGAGATCCCAAGAGGTCCAGTCGAGCGCCTCGCTGTTCGCCCCGGTTGCGGAGCGTACGACCTTGCCGTCGACGACCAGGTTGACGCCTGTCTGCACGTCCCACGGCTTGGCCGGGGCGTCCGCGAACAGGATGTCGCCCACCATCAGGTGACCCCAGCCGGCCGCACCGGTGTTGTCGTCGACGATCTGGAGTTGTGCCTGCTTGCCGTGGTACTTGCTGACGTCCCAGTTGTTCCAGGTCAGGTCCGGCGCGTTCGGACCGGTGGCCGTCGCGACCACTTGCCCGTCGACGAGCAGATTGACCGCCGTCGGATTCGCTTGTCCCCACGGGTGGTCACCGCCCGCGACCTGCAGGTCGATGTACGGGCGATCGATCATGAAGACCGGCGAAGTGATTGTCCCGGTCCCGGCGTCGCCGTCCGGCGTGAAGGTGTCGAGCACCTGAGGGCCGAGCTGGTTGGGCAGACTCGACGGAGACGGCCCAGCTCCGGTGAACGAGCCGCTCGCGGTCCACCCGTCGCCGTACGTCGAACCCGAGAAGTCCGCGAACACCTCGCCGGGTGGCAGCGTGCCGAAGGGCGCCGCGCCCTCGACGTACGGATGCTGTCCGCCGCCGATCGTGAAGTTCAGGTGCGGCTTGGTGATCGTGAACACCGGAGAGCTCAACGTTCCGGTGGACCGGTCGCCACCGTTGTAGCTGTTCACGAGACGCGTGCCGACGAACCCCGTCACGTCCTGCTGATCCGGCAATGTGCCCGTCGCAGGCGCGGTACCGAAGGCATCGCCGGTCGTCGTCCAGTCGCCGTAGCTCCCGGACTCGAAGTTCTCCAGCGGCACGCCGGCCGGCGGGGTGTAGGTGGCGGGTCCGTCCGGCGTGTACGTCGTACCGTCGAAGTTCCCGACGAAGTACTGCACGCCCGTGCTGCCGACGCTGACCGACAGCACCCACTTGACGCGACCGCCGTCTACGCGGAGCGGGAACAGATCAGGCATCTCCCACACCCCGCTGACGGAGCCGAACGGTCCGAAGTCGCTCAGATGCGTCCATTGCTTGAGGTCGGGCGAGCTGTAGATCGACACCTTGTGCTGGTCGGACAGCGTGATCACCATCCGCCAGCTGTCCTTGTACCAGAACACCTTGGGATCGCGGAAGTCTTTCGAGCCGAGGTCGAGCACCGGGTTACCGCCGTACCGCGTCCAGCTCCGGCCATGATCGGTGCTGTAGGCAAGCGATTGCACCTGGACACCGGAGCTCTGCTGGACGCTCGTGTACATCGCGACCATCGGCGGGTTCTGCGATGTCCCGAACCCGGAAGTGTTCTCTGTGTCGACGACCGCGCTGCCGGAGAAGAACGCGTTGCTGCCGGCATCGCGCTGCGGTCCGGTGACCGGGATGTTCTGCCAGTGCACGAGATCCTTGCTGACGGCACCTTCCCAGGTGCCGTAGCTGTAGAGGTGGTACTCGCCGTTCTCGTACACGAGGCCGTTCGGATCGCCCATCCAGCTGTGTGGAAGGCTGAAGTGGAACTGCGGTCGGTAGGGCTCTTGGTAGGCACCGGTGGCCAGGCTCGTGGCCAGGACGAGGGTCAGCGCCGTACGGAACATGAAGGACTCCTGTCAGTGGTCGAGGGTCCAGAAGTGGGCGTTGGGTGGGGCTTCGACCTGCCAGGTGGGCGGTGTGGTGGGGTAGACGCGGGTACTGAGAACCCGGCCGGCGCTGGTGAACACCTCGAGCACCGAGCCGTCGAGGAAGATCCGGGCCGCGGGCCGGCCGGACTCCGGGTCGAACGCGTTCGTCACCTGCATCCGGTCGCGGTGCGCGTGCGGTGCGAGGCTGGCCTCGGTGCGGTCGATCGTCAGCGTGTCCGCGTCCAGCGAGATCACCACCCGCTCCTGCTCGCCGAAGTGGATGACGACCTGCCCAGATCCCTCTGGTACGGCGATCTCGCACTGCGCGCCCGTCGTACAGCCGTCGGCCGGTACGCCGGGACCGGTGCGCAGCGTGTCGACCGTCGGAACTGGCGCGCTCCGCAGCGACGAGTCGTCCCCGAGCCACACCACCCGCGGCAGCGAGATCACCCCGGCCCAGTCGTCGGTCCACCCGGGCCGGTCCCGTCCCTCGGTCAGCCACCCGAACAGCAGCGGGCCGAACCGGCTGTCCCGCATCGCCGACGCCGCGTAGAAGTTCGTCCCGTGGTCGACCCGCTGCGGAGCGGGCGGTACGTCGACGTCGAACGACAGCACCTCCGCAGAACCACCTTCGGGCGACCAGGAGGCGACGACGGCGATCCGCCGGTTGTCGATCGTCAGCAATTGCGGGCATTCCCACGCGGCGCCGGTGTCCTCGCCGTTCGAGGTACCGCGAGGCAGTTCCGCCAGCGGGCCGACGTACGACCAGGTCTCGAGGTCGTCCGACCGGTACAGCGTGATGCTCGCGCCGCGGCCGGCGTACCCGGCGCCGACGGCGAGCCACCACGAGCCGTTCTCCTGCCAGACGAACGGATCGCGGAACATGATCGCGTGGTCGATCGGATCCGGGACCACCTGCCGGGCCGGCCCGAAGGACGCGCCGCCGTCGTCGGACACGGCCGTCAGTACGGACTGGTACGGGCGGTCGTCGATGTAGCCCGAGTAGAACGCGCGGATCCGGCCCTGGTCGAGGACCGTGTTGCCGGACCAGCAGCCGTCGGCGTCCGGCCCGCCCGGCTGAGGCGCCATCGCGGGCCGGTGCAACGTCCAGCGCACGTAGTCGGTCGACGTGGCGTGCCCCCATTCCACGGGCACCGCCATGTCGAGCCCCGTACGCGACTGGAAGTACAGGTGGACGTCGTCGCCGAGTTCGATCGGGCCGTTCGGGTCGTTCAGGTAGCCGCGCGGTGGCCGGATGTGGAACGCGGGGCGGAGGTGGGCGGCCGTACGGGTCTCGGCCTGAACCTGGGTCAACGGGATGCTCCTGCCGTGATGCCTGCGATGAAGTACCTCTGGGCGAAGATGAACAGCAGCACGCTCGGCAGGATCGCCAGGATGACGCCGGCCAGCACGATCGAGATCGAGCCGGTGCCGAGGTTGCCCTGCAGGCCGACCAGACCGAGCGGCAGTGTGAAGTTGTCCTGCGACTGCAGGAAGATCAGCGGCCGGTAGAACTCCGCCCAGAAACCGGAGAAGTTCAGGATGGCGAGCGTCGCGATCGCGGGACCGGCCATCTTGGCGTAGATCATCAGGAACGTCTGGAAGTGCCCGGCGCCGTCGATCCGGGCCGCCTCGCCGAGCTCGCGCGGCATCTGCATGAAGTACTGCCGCATCAGGAACGTGCCGAACGCGCTGCCGAGTGCGGAGACCACCAGCGACAACGGGCTGTCGGAGAGTCCGAGGTACCGGATGATCACGAACACCGGGATGATGATCGTTTGCAGCGGCACCATCATGGTGGCCAGGAAGATCCCGAAGATCACCGAGCGCCCCGGGAAGCTGACCATCGCGAACGCGTACCCGGACAGCGTGCAGGTGATCGTCTGGCCGATCACGATCAGCCCGGTGACGAGCACGCTGTTGACGAAGAACCGGCCGATCGGGATCCGGTCGAAGACCGCGCTGTAGTTGGAGAAGTCCGGATGCAGCGGCAGCCAGTGCGGCGGGTTGGTGAACGCTTCGGCCGGCGTCCGCAGCGAGGTGGTGACGGTCCACAGCAAGGGGCCGAGGGCAACCATCGCGGCGATCACCAGTACCGTGACGCCGAGGTACCGGCCGATCCGGGCGAGGGCCGTGGTGGAGTGGATCATTGGTAGAACACCAGCTTTCGTGCCGCGAGGAACTGCAGCCCGGTGATCACCAGGATCGCCACCAGCAGCACGATCGCGATCGCCGAGCCGTACCCGAACTGCAGGTTCTGGAAGCCCTTCTGGTACATCGAGATCGTCACCGTCGTGGTCGCCGACCCCGGGCCGCCCTTGGTCATGATGTACGGCTGGTCGAACAGTTGCATGGCGTTGATCAGGGCAACGACCGCGGCGAACAGGATCGTTGGGCTGATCAACGGAATCTTGATCCGGAACAGGGTCCGTAACGGTCCGGCGCCGTCGATCTGCGCGGCCTCGAGGACATCGGTCGGTACGGACATCAGCGACGCCACGAACAATACGAACGTGAACCCGACCTGCTGCCAGACCGCGATCAGCACGATGGTCGAAGCCGCCCCGAAACCGCTGGTCAGCCACGGTACGTTCGGGATGCCGAGGAGCCCGAGGTAGTAGTTCACGACGCCGAACTTGTAGTCGAACAGGTAGCCCATGAAGATCGACACGGCCGCGGTCGACGCCAGCAGCGGCAGGTAGAACGCCGTACGGAACAACGTCCGGACCCAGACCAGCTTGCGCTGGTTGACCAGCACCGCGAGCGCGAGGCCGATGGTCAGCTGCAGTACGACGATCGCGAGCGCCATCCCGAGCGTGACGCCGAACGACTTCAGCACCGGGCCGTCGTTGAACAGCTGCTGGTAGTTCTTCAGCCCGACGTACTCCGGGGTCGAGATCACGTCCCAGGAGAAGAACGACAGGCCGAGCGAGGCGAGGATCGGGATCGCGGTGAAGACCGCGACGAACAGCACCGACAGAGCGATCATCGCGAAACCGAACCGCGCCTCACCGTGCGAGGTCGGATGGCTTCGCTGCTTCACCACCGTCTTCGGTACGTCCGCGATGACGGCGGACATCAGCTCGCCCCCGCCGCCTTCTCGAGATCCGCCTGCAGCCCGTCCAGGGCGGCCTTGGCGTTACCCGACGAGATCGCCTGGGTGGTCCGTTGGTTCAGCGCGGTCGCGAGCGCGTTGTAGTACGGCGGGGCCGGGATCGGCGCGGTGTCCGGGTGCTTGGTCAGCGTGTCGTAGAAGACCGACCAGTGCTTCGGCCCGGTCTTGGAGTACCGCGCGGCCGTCACCAGGGACTTGCGGCCGGGCGTGGTCACATTGCCCGGGAAGACCAGGTCGAAGGTGTCCGGCTTGACGAGCAGCTTGAGGACCTCCCAGGCCAGATCCTTCTTCTTCGACGACTTGAAGATCGCGTACCCGCCGGCGCCGAACAGGTGCCGCTGGCTCTTCCACTTCGGGAACATCGTCACGTCGAAGCTGCCGTTCTTCATTCCGGCATTCGCCAGCCCGCCGGCCCAGAACCCGCCGCCGATCGACATCCCGATCCGGTTCGACGCGAACAGGCCCTGCAGCGTGCCGCCACCGCCGACGTCGGGCGACGGCGAGAGGCCCTTCTTGGTCAGCTGGATCATGTAGTCCAGCGCCTCGACCGTCGCGTCGGAGTTCGCCGTCGGCGCGCCCCACTTCCAGCCGCCCTTCCGCCCGGCGGCGGCAGCGTCACCGGCGTACGCCTTGTTCCACAGCCAGTCGCCGCCGTCGTACTTGCCCTCCTCGAGCAGGTTGGCGTTGTTCGCGTACATGAACGACGTCCAACTGCCCCACAGCCGGACCACCCAGCCGAAGGCGTTGATGCCCTTGAACTTGGCGATCTTGGTGGCCGCGGACTCGAAGTCCTCGAGCGTCCAGCTCTCGGTCGGCGGTGTGACGCCGGCCCGTTGGAAGAGTTCGGTGCTGTAGAACATGTTGCCGGCGTTGAAGCTGTCCGGCAGCTCCCACAGGTGGCCCTGGTACATCATCGACTCGATCAGCGCCGGGTGGATGTCGGCGAAGTACTCCTTCAGCGCCGACAGGTCCTTGGTGACGTAGTCGTCGAGCGGGATCGCGAGCTCCTTGGACGCCATCAGCTGCAGGCCCTCGGTCGCGACGCTGATGATGTCCGGCGGCGTACCGGCCGCGATCTGGGTCAGCACCTTGGCCAGGAAGTCGTTCCAGTCGGTGCCGTTGATCGCCGAGATCTCGAACTTGATCGTCGAGTCCAGCTTGGCGATTTGCGGCTGCAACCGGTTCTGCAGCTGGGTCGCCTGTGCCTGCTCACCGAAGTACAGCATCTTCAGCGACTTCGACGAGCCGCCGCTGTCCTTGCCGCAGGCGGCCAGGTCGGCCAGCGCGGCGAGGCTCAGGCCACCGGCGCCGGCCTTCAGCAGGGTACGGCGGGCGAGCGATCCGGCGGGCGGATGAATACCTGACATGGGGTTTCCTCCTTGCACCCAATACGTATTGACCCGGGACGGTAGCAGCGGTCTAAGGTGGGGTCAATACGTATTGGCTGGATCTGTGATAGTTAATTAGCGGCGGTGCCGACGCCGCTTTGCGTGAAGGGGGACCGATGGCGAAACAGCGGGCCGGTGGGCCGAAACGCGTCACGATGACCGATGTCGCTCGCCGCGCGGGGGTGTCGCAGCCGACCGTCTCGTTCGTACTGAACGACCGCCGCGACGTCGCGGTCGCCGAGGAGACCAGGCGGCGGGTGCTGCAGGCCGCGGCCGAGCTCGACTTCGTCCCGAACCGCGCGGCCCAGCTGCTCCGGTCGAACCGGTCGTTCACCATCGGCGTGGTGACGAGCGGGATCGTCTCCCAGCCGTACGCCGGTCTGATCGTGCTCGGCCTGCAACAGGTCGTCCAGCCGGCCGGCTATGTCTGCATGGTCGTGGACACCACCGACGACCCGGGTCAGGGCGACGACGCGGTCGCGAGCCTGGTCGCGCAGGGCGTCGCCGCGATCGTGTACGCGTCTCTCGCCCCGCAGCCGTTGCACCGCAGCCCGCGGCTCGACGGGATCCGGACGATCTTCGTCAACTGCTGGCCGGAGGAGGGGCACGCCGACACGGTGCTGCTCGCCGACGAGTACGCCGGGGGACGTGCGGCGGCGGCGTCGGTGTTCGAGCGCGGGCATCGCGAGGTGGCGTTCCTCGGGGGTATGCGGAACGACTACGCGTGCAAGGAGCGCCGGCGCGGGTTCGACGACGCCGCGCGGGCCGCTGGGTTGCGGCCGGCGGATCTTGTGCACCGGTACGGGAACTACCAGATCGGGAACGGGTACGACCTGGCGACCGAGGTGGTGGTCGAGCACGGTTCGACCGCCCTGGTCTGCGGTAACGACCGGATGGCGATCGGTGCGTTGCTCGCGTTGCACGCGCTCGGGCTGGACTGCCCCGGCGACGTCAGCATCGTCGGCTTCGACGACCAGCCGGACGTTGCGGACCAGGTCCGCCCCGGTCTCACCACCGCCGCCCTCCCACACCTCATGCTCGGCCGTCGCGCCGGCGAGCTGGTCCTCTCCCCGCCGGAGGAGGCTCCCGACCGCGTGATCGTCGACTGCGAACTGATCGAACGAGACTCGGTGGGCGACCCACCGAAGCGGGTGCGGCGGAAGTGATGCACTGGCGGCCTGCCTCGGGGTTTGTCGGGGACGTGATTCCGTTCAGCTACCACGGGCGCGTCTGGTTGTTCTACCTGCTGGACCTGCGGCCGGACGATCCGACCGCGGGGCCGGGCGGGATGCCGTGGGCGTTGGTGTCGACGACGGACTTCGTGGAGTACACCGACCACGGTGTCGTACTGCCGACCGGTGATCGTGATGCCGTCGACTTCGACTGCTACACCGGCAGCGTGGTGGCCGACGGATCGCGCCTGCACCTGTTCTACACGGGGCACAATCCACGGCGCGGGGACGCTTCTGGTTCGTATCAGGTGGTTTGCCACGCGGTGAGCGACGGCGATCCGACTCGCTGGACGAAGGTGCCCGAGGACACCTTTGGCGCACCCAACGGTTTCGTACCGCAGGACTGGCGCGACCCGTTCGTCTACCGAACCGCGCCGGACGAGTCCTGGCAGATGGTGCTGGCCGCGCGGTACGACGACGCGCCCGATCGCCGATGTGGTGTGGTCGCACGGCTGACGTCCACCGATCTGAAACGGTGGGAGCTCGCGCCTCCGCTGTGGGAGCCGCACCGGTACATCACGCAGGAGTGCCCGGATGTCTTCCAGCTCGGCGACTGGTGGTACCTGGTCTACTCCGAGTTCAGCGACGCCTTCCAGGCGCGGTACCGGATCGCACGCGGGCCGGACGGCCCGTGGCTCGCACCGTCGCGTGACACCGTCGACGGGCGGGCGTTCTACGCCGCGAAGACGGTGGCGCATGGCGGCCGCCGTTTCTTCGTCGGCTGGATCCCTACGAAACAAGGGGATTCGTGGCAGTGGGCTGGCGATCTCGCCGTACTCGAAGCCCGCCAGTCGGTCGATGGAACGCTGGAGTTCGGATTGCCTGCGGAGATTGTCGCGGCGTACGGCGACGGCTCGGACGTGAAGCTGTCGCCGCTCGACGGCGCGGCTGACGTACCGGGGGAGGGAGCCCGAGACCGGTACGCCGCCTGGATCGGAGACCCGGTTCCGGCCGAGTGCCTGATCACGCTGACCGTCGACGTTGCTCCCGGCACCCAGTCCTTCGGGCTGCTCCTGCACGCGAGCCCCGACGGCGAGGAGGCGACCATCCTCCGCCTGGAGCCCCAACGCGACCGCCTGGTCCTCGACCACTGGCCCCGCGGACGCACCGGCCCGGCCCAGTGGCAGATCCACGGCGACGTACCCCACGCCGTAGACCTGGAACGCCCTTGCCCCCTCCCACCCGGCCGCCACACCCTGCAGGTCCTCCTGGACGGCCCAACCGCCCAAGCAGTCGTCGACAACCAAGTCGCCCTCACCTTCCGCCCCGCCCCGATTGCGGATGCAGGCGGCCTTGGTCTCTTCGTCACCGACGGGGCAGTGAAGCTGATCGAACTTCGGGTGGACCTGCAATCTAACGCCCGGGCGGCGAGCGGTACCTGATCTACACGAGCGACTACCGCAACGCCTCCGGCTTCCAGATCCGCGGTGTCCAGGTGGACACCCAGACCGAGCTCTGTCGTCGGCAGCAGCATCGCGAAGATCGTCAGCTCGTCGAAGATCAAGGGCCGTCGGTGATCGCGCACGGCGGCAAGGTGTGGCTGTTCACGTCCCGCGGCGACTGCCTCAACTGCTCGTACAACGCCGACGTGTAGTCCGCGAACACCTTCTGGGACGGCAAGTTCGCGCTCGTCAAGACCCTGATAACGACGGCGTCGACGAAGCTGTGCGGTCCCGGCGGCGCGGCCGTCATCAACGTCGGCCGTACCACCTGGATCGCCTTCCACGCGTACGTCGACGCGAACCACAACGGCGTCAAGGACTCCAACATCCACCCGGTCTTCACCGGTGTACTGAGGTGGGACTCCAACGGCCGCCCCTACCTGACCTGACGTTCGGCTGGGTCGTCGCCCCGTTGGTCCACCCGATGGGTGCCTGTCGGGTCGACGTGGAAGGTGAAGCCGTGCGGCGTGGTCCATTCGAGTGTCCTGTCGTCGATGCGGTGGACTTTCCATCCGCGGGCGTGGGTCTTCACCCGGTGGCCGAAGCGGCCCAACGGTGCGAGGTTGGTCGTACTGGTCTGCCCGGGTGGACCGAGCGGGTCGTAGGGCTGGATGTGGTCGAGGTCGATGGTGTTGGTGGTCTCGCGTGTGCCGTACGGGAACAGCTCGACCGGGTGGATCAGCTTGACCCGCTCCCGGATCCGGTTCGGGATCTCGTAGGCGTTGACGCTGACGGCGTCGTTGAGGTCGATGACCGGCTTCACGACGTACGGCCCGTGGCCGATCAGCTCGCTGAGCTGGGCGGCCAGGAGGGGGCCGATGGATTCCGCCCGTAGCACGCCGGTGCCGGTGGCGAGGGTGTGGTCGGTGAGGTGTACGACAACCTCGGTCTTGCCCGGGCGCACCTGTCCGCTGGACCGACGCGTTGGCATCTCCTCGCTGCCTGGATCGTCCGGCCCAGCCGGGCGAGCCTGGTTGTTGGGGTTGCCGAGGTCGCTCGGGTTGGCGTAGGCGTCGTGCTTGATCTGGGCGAGGCGGGCGTTGAGCGCCCGGAGCGCGGCAGCGTCCATCGGCGCACCCTCGTCGGGTTCGCTGTCGGAATGCCGGCCGTGCGCTGATGCGTGCCTGTCGAACGGATCAATCAGCGGATCGGGGTCATCAGGCCCGGCGGCTTCCAGCCACGGATCATCCGGAGGACCTAGCGGTTCGAACACGTCAGCTGCGTCGAGCGAACCTGTCGGATCGGAGCTGTCCGACCGGTCCGAGCTGTCGGGGCTGCGCGGGCTGTCAGGGCTGTCAGGGCTGTCAGAGCTGTCAGAGCTGTGCGGGCTGGCGATGTTGTGGGTGCGCTGCTCGGTGTCGCCGCCGCTCGCAGTCTGCGACGCGGCCCCGGTGCCTGGGTCGGAACTGCGTACACAGCTGGAACTGCAGCCGCTGCACGTGTCAGAGCTGCGGCCGGTGCCCGACGCCGTGCACGCGGAGGAGCTCTCGGGGATGGTGGCGGAGCTTGAGGCGGTGCCGCAGCTCGTGCCGGTGTCTGTTCCAGTCCTGGAGCTGGCGCGGGTGCCGGAGCTCGTGCTGTACCTGCTGCCTGTGACGGTGCTGGACCCGGACCTGGAGCCGGTGCTGGAGTCGATGTCAGAGCTGGACCCCGTGCCTGTGACGGTGCTGGACCGCGTACTGGACCCGGAGCTGGATCCGGCGCCCGTCTCCGAGCAGGAGCCGATGTCAGAGCTAGACCCGGTGCTGGACCTGGTGCTGGAGCCGATGTCAGAGCTAGACCCGGTGCTGGACCCGGTGCTGGAGCCGATGTCAGAGCTGGAGACGGTGCTGGAGCCCGTGTCAGGGCTGGACCTGGTACCCGTGTCCGTGCTGGTGGTGGGGCCGGGGTTGGGGTCGTCGTGCTGGTGGGGCTGGGCGGGGCGGCTGGCCGTGTGGCTCTGAGCAGCATGGGCGGCCTGGGCGGCTTGGGCTAGGAGTTCTTGGGTGAAGGTGGGGTCGGAGAGGACGTCGACGGCTTGGGCTCGGCGGTGTTGGAGGGGGCGGGTGTCGCCGAGGGTTTTGAGGGCTTCGGCGATGTCGGTGATGGCGGTGTTGTGGCGGTTGACCGTGGCTGCGGGGGCTTTGATGTAGATGGTGTTGTTGCCGTGTTTGTCGCCGCGGCCGACGAACACGCCGCGTTCGTCGGCCGCGGCTGCGGCGTCTTTGCGGGCTTGGTCGGGGTCGGCGTAGATCTTGGCGGCCTGGATGATCTTGGCGAGGCGGTAGGGGGAGATGGTGTCGATGATCGCGGCGGTGCGGTGGTCGACGTACTCGGCGGCGGCGTGGTCGAGCTTCGTGCAGGCGCGGACGATTTGGCGGGCTTTCCAGGGGGTGGCTTCGCCGGTCTGGATGCGGGACCAGGTCAGGGGGAACCGGTGTCGTAGGGCGAGGGCGTCGCCGATGAGGTCGCGGCCGACTCCCGGAGATACCCCGATGACCGTTGCGAACTCCGCGATACAGAACTCGGTGATGGCGGGGCAGCCGTCGCCGCCGAGGACGACTGCTTGCTCGCGGCCGTCGGTGGCGCGGCGGGCGGAGCGGGGTTCATGGGTTGTCGGGTGGTGGCGGTCGGCGTAGAGCTGGGCACATTCGAGGAGGTCGGCGTCGGCCTGGTTGGCTCGCGTGCGGCAGCCGGCGGCCCGTTCCAGCAGGTCGCGGGTCGTGAGCGCATCCAGGTCTTCTCCGAACATGTGTTCGATTCTATGGCATGCGGCGCGGGTCGCCAAATCGCCGGGGGACGCGGAATGCCTTGTCCACAAGGGGAAACATCACATGCGGACGGCGTCGAAAGTGGGTATAGGCCGGCGTGAGTGGCAGAGGTTCCGTGGGTCGTGGGGATTGGTTGCCGGGAGCAACTCGATCTACGACCGGGGGTCAGCCGAATGACGGGAGTCGGCGGGTTGCCGCCTGCGCGGGTGGTACGTGGGCGACGGTGCGGGGTTGCGGCAGCGGTCAGCAGTCGGGGACTGGTGGAGTCGGGCGGGGCCGAAGCGGACGAGCGGAGGCGCGCTGGGCGAGCGGAGGCGCACAGGTTGAGCGGAGGCGCACTGGGCGAGCGGAGGCGAAGCGGGCAAGTTGGAGGTCGGGGTTGGGTGTTGGCGGGTTCGGGGCGCGTCTATGTGTACGGCGCGCCGTACGCGATCGGTCTCGGGGTCAGTCGGATGCCGCGACCCTGCGGGGTTGCCGTACGTGCAAGTGGCATGTTGGCGTCGGATACGGGGATGCCGGCAGCGGTGCCAGCCGAGGGTGGGTCGAGTCGGGCGAGGTCGGAGCGGGCGAGTGGAGGTGTCGTGGGTGAGCGGAGCGCAGTGGGCTAGCGGAGGTGCGCAACCGCAACCACGGTGACCGCTAACACCCTGGTCAGCACTCAGGTCTTCGCCATGCGGGCAGCGTGGCGCTGGCCGCGACCACCGGAAATGCTCGGGAGCTGAGACGGCTGTCTTGTGGGTGAGAAATCGGTTGCTTGTTGGGTTTTCCGGGGACCCTGTGCGTGCTAGCGTCCGCAGGACGCAGCGCGGGGGCTGCGACACGGGAGGACGGGGAAGGATGTCCACTGATTTCAGTGGCCTGCCGGACGCGGAGTTGATCGCGCGGGTCCGGGACGGGGATGTGGCGGCGTTCGCCGTGCTGTTCGAGCGGCACCGGAGCGCGGCTGCGGCGTTCGCCAGGGGACTGTCGCCCGGCGCGGACGGCGAGGACCTGGTCGCCGAGGGGTTCGTGCTGGTCTTCGGGCAGTTGCGGCGCGGTGCAGGTCCGGACACGGTGCTGCGTCCATACCTGCTGACCACGATCAGGAATCTGCAGATCCGCAGGTCGCGGCAGGACAGCAAGCTCGTCCTGACGGACAGTGAGGAGGCGTTGGACTCAACGGCCGAGAGTACGGATGCGGCTGTCGACGCGTTCGATCGTGCTTCGGCGGTGGCTGCATTGCAGTCGTTGCCGGAGCGCTGGCAGCGGGTGTTGTGGCTGGTGGACGTCGAGCAGCGGGCGGTTTCGGAGATCGCGCCGGAGTTCGGGCTGTCGGCGAACGCTGTGTCCGCGTTGGCAGTGCGTGCCCGGGAGGGGCTGCGGCAGGCGTATCTGCGTCAGCATGTGGCGCTCGACGACGATGTCTGCCGGAGCATCGCCGATGATCTCCCGTCGTACGTCCGGGGCACGGCGTCGAAGCGGGCGATCGCGCGGATCGAAGCGCATCTGCCGACCTGTGCGAGCTGCGAGGCCGCGTACCGAGAGCTGGTCGAGGTCAATTCGCGACTCGGTGTTCTGCTGCTGCCGGCGTTGGTGGTCGGTGGGTACGCCGCTCAGCTGCCCGCGGCGACCTCCGCGACTCTCGTCGGGCGTGTGCTGCAGGCATTGAAGTCCAACGTCGGCGGTGTGAAGGTCGCCGTTGCCGTGGTGGGGTTGAGCGGGATTATTGGAGCCGTGGTGCTGGCTGCGCTCGTCAGCCCGTCGGGATACGGCGATCAGACCGAGGCCTTGGCGCGGGATCCTTCGTTCCCGGTACCGGCAACGCCGACCAGGTCGCCGACACCACAAGGCCCGTCGCCGACACCCCGTGCGCGTTCCACCCAGACGCCAACTGTGCACCCGACGGTCAGTACGAAAGCCGCGCGGCCGACTGATAGCCCGGCGACGCCAGCTGCCGATCCGAGCGAACGAGCGCGTCCGGCCGACGAGGCGCGTCCAACCGAACGGCCGCGTCCGACCGTCCGGTCGACGCCTGCCGTGAGCTTTGCCAGTGCGTCGCTGACCCAGCGTGGTACGTCTCAGCTTTTTGACGTCGCCCTTGTCGTACGGACGGCGCCTGGAGTATCGGCGCTGCGTGTCGTACTCCTTCTTCCGGCCGGCGCCTCGCCCGCCGACGGACAAGACGGACCGTGCCGCCGGACAGCGGACGTTCGTCTGACATGTGACCTGACGGCCGGCGCCAACCGGACAACCTCCGTGGAGGTCGCACTGCGCTATCCACGGCAACCGCAGGCGTCGATCGACGGCACAGTGGAAGCACTCAGCGGAAGCCGCGTCCTGGGCACGCGAACGTTTGCGGCAACCTGCACAGCAAGACTGCCTACGACCTCGGGCCGCAACACCACACAAGGTACGAAGACCCCGGCATCCCAGCGGCCGGCGCTACCGCGCCGCTGGGTTGGGTAGGAAGGCGGCGCCCGACTACGTACGTCGGGACCCTCTGCACCGCCTGTCCTCAACCAGAACGGAACACAGGAACCGTGACGCGAAATCCGGGAAACTTCTGATCTTCGCGTCATCGGTTACGGTGAGCGGTCTCTTGCTAACTGAAGAGTGCAACGTCAACGGGGAGAACGTATGGGTGAGCGCTGGTCCGACAAGGGATGTCTGGTGATTTGTCACGTGGACGATCCCGAGGAAGCTGCCGACTTCTATTCGAAGCTGTTCGGGTGGCACGTCGCGGCCGATCCGGTCGGGGACGGGTATCACCCGGCGTGGATCGCAGGAGAGCCGGTCGCGGCGATCGGGACGAAGCCGGACGGCGTGACGACCCGCTCCAACTGGATCACGGTCTTCCCGGTGCAAGGCGCCGTACCGCTGGTCGCGAGCGTCCGTGCCGCCGGCGGCGACGTACTCGAGACCGATCGATCGCTCGGTGCGCTCGGCGCGGTGACGATCGCGGCTGACCCGGTCGGTGCCGTCTTCGGGATGCGTTCCGGTGCTGTGACCGCTTTGCCCCAGGATGTTGAGTTCGGTCTGGCCTGCTGGACCGAACTCAGTACCCGCGCGCTGCCGGTCGCCCTGGACTTCTATCGCGGTCTCCTCGGCTTCGAGTACGGCCGTAATGATGAGGACGAGGCGGTCCTGGCGGTGGGGCGATCGCGGATCGCCTCGGTCCGCCCGTGCGAGACCGACCTTCCGGAAGCGGTGAAGTCGACCTGGGAGCCGCACTTCGCCGTACCGAACTGCGATCGATCCGTGGAGCTGGCGCTGCGGCTCGGCGCGGTTGTGCGCTCCGGGCCGCGGGACACCTCCGCCGGCCGGGTCGCGTTGGTCCAAGGGCCCCAGGGCGAGAACTTCACGCTGGTCGAACACGTGACCGCGTCCCGGGTGACCTTGCTCGCCGCCGCTTCCTCGCTCGGACTCGAACCCCCGCGGCCGGCGGCCCGTCGATCCGCCTGAGCGTGCGGCAGGGTCCGGATCTGTCTAGCTCTGCGCGGCTTTGAGTTCGTCGCGGTGCTTGTCGACCCAGGTCGCGAAGGACTCGAGCTCGGGGTTCAGCTCCCGGACCCTGGTGAGGTCGCGGTTGCCGGTGAACTCGTCGTGGTTCTCGGCGTAGAACTGGAACATGTTGCCCATTTCCACGGCCATCGGGAACGGGTACTCGCGGTACTCCGCCACGGTCGGCGCGTGGTAGACGACCTCCTCGCCGAGGGCCCTGGACAGGGTCTCGGCGTACTCGGCACCGGTGAGGTGGTCGCCGGCGATGCTGACGGTTTCGCCGATCAGGCCGGGGTCCTTGAGGATGGCGAACGCGGTGCGGCCGATGTCGTCGGAGGCGATGCCGGACAGCCGCCGGTCGCCCATCGGGAACGAGATCGCCAGCTTGCCGCCGGCGTTGCGGGTCGGCGGCGCCGTGGTGAGGAACGCGTCGAAGTAGAACGTGGTACGCAGGAACGTCGTCGGTACGCCGTACTTCATGAACAGCTCGTCCGCCTCGCCCTTCGCGTCGAAGTGCGGGACGGTGTACCGGCCGTCGTCCAGGCTCGGTACGTCGTCACGTCCCGCCAGGACCGGGCGGGTGTCCTCGAGCGTCGACCAGACCAGGTGCTGTACGCCGGCGTCCCGGGCGGCCCGCGCCGCCGTCTCGGCCTGCTCCAGTTCCATCTCGGCCCGCGTCCGTGCCGCCTCTTGTTCCGGGCTGAGCGGCGCCCAGTAGTTCGTCACCACGAACGCGCCGTACGCACCCTCGAACGCGGCCCGGACCGACGTCTCGTCGTCGAGGTCCGCCGACACCACCTCGGCACCTGCCGCCGCGAGCTCCTGAGCCTTCGCGGAGTCCGGGTTCCGGGTCAGCGCCCGTACGGCGTACTCGCCGGACCGGTCCGCGAGGATCGCGCGGACCACTGCGCCGCCCTGTGCCCCGGTCGCTCCGACGACGGCGATCAGCTTCTTGCTCATATCGGGTCACTCCCCATGAAGAGTTAGGTTGATGTGTCAACCCTACTCGCTCGGGTTGATGTGTCAACCTGAACCTGTACGATGGAGAGCGTGGGCAAAGGACCGTGGCTCGACGATCACGAGCAGAAGGCGTGGCGCAGCTACCTGTTGATGCAGCGGACGCTGGAGGCGCATCTGGAGCGGCACCTCCAGCGGGACTTCGGCCTGTCCAAATCGGACTTCGAGATCCTGGTGAACCTGTCCGAATCGGAACATGGCCGGATGCGTGCGTTCGAGCTGAGCCGGTCGACGCAGTGGGAGAAGAGCCGGCTGTCGCACCATCTGACCCGGATGGAGAAGCGCGGCCTGATCCGCAAGGAAGCCTGCGAGTCGCGGTACCCGGAGGTCGTCATCACTGAGGAGGGGCTCGCGGCGATCAAGGAGTGTGCGCCGGCGCACGCGGCGCGGGTCCGGGAGTT
The DNA here is from genome assembly GCF_055580825.1 of Kribbella sp. NPDC031520. Taxonomy (NCBI): domain Bacteria; kingdom Bacillati; phylum Actinomycetota; class Actinomycetes; order Propionibacteriales; family Kribbellaceae; genus Kribbella; species Kribbella sp. NPDC031520. Next base: position 243,046 of record NZ_JBVIKS010000003.1, on the reverse strand, counting down.
CTTCGTGGACGTGTTCGGGCCGGAGCGGTTCGCGATGCTCGGCGAGGCCGCGGACGAGGTCGTCGACACGATCGTCAAGCACTGTGACACCGACTGCCCGCTCGGCTCCTGAGAACTGCTCTCAGAGACCTTTCAGGAGAACTTGACGGTGGCTTGAGCTTCCCTTGGAGTGCGGCTGAGGCGCCTCGGCCGAGGCTTGGGGCATGGTCAGAACAGATGAATCCCAGCCCAACCGTCCGCGCTGGTTGCGCCGCGCCTCGGCCGCCGCGATAGCCACTGCCATGCTCGGCGTCGGCGCGACCGGAGTCTCGGTCGCGGTCGCCTCGTCGAAGCACTCGAGCAGCAGTACGTCGAGTACGACGTCGACCAGCGGCTCCGGCGACGACAACGGCAGCAGCTCGTCGAGCTCGGGCAGCGGATCCAGCAACGGCAGTTCGAGCAGCGGTCTCGGGTCGACCGACTCCGGCTCCTCCGGTTCGCAGGGTGGGAGCAACGGATCATGACCGCGTCGCGTACCTGGTCGGCGTGGAGTTGTACGGTCCGGCTGACCGTCGACGACCCCGCCGTACTTGGTGCGGCGTGCGGTGAACTCAAGGCGCTGATGGACCGGGTCGACAAGGCCGCGAGCCGGTTCCGCCCGGACTCCGAGCTGTCGGTCGTCAACAGTCGCGCCGGTGCGCTCGTACCGGTGTCGCGGCTGCTCGTCGACCTGGTCGACGTCAGCCTGGTCGCGGCCCAGGTCAGCGGCGGCGCGGTCGACCCGACGGTCGGTCCCGCTGTGATCGCGGCGGGGTACGACGCGGACATCGAGACCGTACGACGACGTTTCCCGCAGCCGTACGGCAACCAGGTCCAGGTTGCCGGCTGGCAGGAGGTCCGGCTGAACCGGAAGCTCGCGCTGCTCGGTGTACCGAAGGACTGCGCGCTCGACCTCGGCGCGACCGCGAAGGCGTGGACCGCGGACCGCGCGGCCAACCTGCTCAGCAAGCGCTACGGCTGTGCCGTCCTGGTCGAGATCGGAGGCGACCTGCGCGCTGCGGGTGCACCGAAGGAGCCCTGGATCATCACGGTCGCAGAGCGCGCCGGTGATCCTGGCGTACTCGTCACGCTGGCCCATGGCGGTCTGACCACCTCGACGCGCACGGTACGGCGTTGGCAGACGCCGACCGGGTACGGCCACCACGTCATCGACCCGCGTACCGGTCGTCCCGCGGAGGGCCCGTACCGGACTACGTTCGTCTGGGCGCCGACCGCAGTACGGGCGAACACCTTCAGTACGGCGCTCGTCGCGACCGGGGAGGCCGCGCTGGGACGGCTGAAGCTGGCGGGTCACCCGGCCCGGCTGATTGACGCCGACGGTGAGATCACCGAGTTGTCAGGTTGGCCCACAACGAGCAAGGCCGCCTGATGACGCTCTGGTACCTTGCTCGGGCGGCCGGCGTGGTCACGATGGTCATGTTCACGGTGTCCGCTGTGCTCGGCATGGTGATGCCGCGGCTGAAGTCGGCCGAGCGGCGGTTCTGGCTGCAGTACGTGCATCGCTCGGCGGCTGCGACCGGTCTGGTGTTGCTGGTGACGCACCTGGTCGCCGTGTTCGCCGACAGCTACGTGAGTATCAGTCCCGTCGTTCTTGTGTGGCCGTTCGCTTCTGGCTACCGGCCGTTCGCCATGGTCGTCGGTGCGCTTGCGCTGTACGGCCTGGTACTCGCCTCGGTCGTCGGAGCTGCCCGGGGGCGGCTGGCGTCGTCCGAGAAGTTCACGAAGTACTGGCGCAAGCTCCACATCGCTGCGTCGCTCGGCTGGCTGCTGTCGATCGGACACGCACTGCTGGCCGGTACGGACCGCAGTACGCCGTGGATGCTCGGCATCACGCTCGGCTGCCTGGCCGCTGTCGCGACCGCGGGCGCTTACCGCCTCAATGCATTGCCTACAAGAGCCTGGAGGACCCAGTGATCACCATCGACGAGACCAGGGTGATCGGTGAGGCGAGAGTCCTCGCTGGACTCGACCACGGCCGCCTGGACTTCCAGCGGCACCTCATGACGCACGGTCCGCAGCCAGAGCTCACCCGCGACGACTACCTGCAGCTGTGTGAGGCCGTAGGACTCAGGGGACGCGGTGGCGCAGCCTTTCCCGTCGCCTTGAAGCTCAAGGATCTGCCAGCACGTGGCGTGGAAGCAGTCGTGGTCAACGGCTCCGAGAGCGAGCCCGTGAGCCGCAAGGACCGCCTCCTCCTTACGCGGTCACCCCATCTCGTTCTTGACGGTGCGGTCGGTCTGGCACATGCACTGCGAGCGCCGCACGTGCTGATCGCCGTACACGACCCGGCCGCGGCCACGTCGCTGCAGGAGGCGCTGGTGGAGCGTGACGACCGCCTGGCGATCGAGGTACGTGAGACGCCGAACCGGTTCGTCGCAGGGGAGGCCCGTGCGGTGTTGAGCGTGCTGGAGGGCGGTACCGCCGTACCACCGGGGCGCAGGGTGCTGCCGACGCGCAAGGGGTACCACGGGCGGCCGACGTTCCTGTCCAACGTGGAGACGTTCGCCCAGCTCGCCGTACTGGCACGGCTGGGGTCCCGTGGTTTCAGCAGCACCGGGCTGACCAGCGAGCCGGGTACACAGCTACTGACGCTCGGTGGTGCCGTACAGCGGCCAGGTGTAATCGAGACACCGACTGGTGTCCCACTGGATACAGTCCTGCAGTACGCCGGTGCAGAGCCGGGTCCTGTCCTACTGGGCGGCTACCACGGCCGCTGGCTACCTCACACGGACGGTGTGACGCTCCAGCGACCGGAGGTGTCCGCGGGCATCATCCTGGCGCTCGGCTCCGACACCTGCCCGCTGGGAGAGGTCACTCGCGTGGCCGAGTGGCTGAGAGGTCAGTCCGCCGGCCAGTGCGGTCCGTGCGTCTTCGGACTGGCGTCCCTGGTCGACGACTTCGCCCGGATGACGGTCGGCGACCCGGACGGTTGGTACGACGCTCAACGGCATCTCGGCCTGGTTCCGGGCCGCGGGGCCTGCGCGCACCCGGACGGTGTTGCGAGGTTCCTCACATCGGCCCTCGAGGTTTTCGACCACGACGTACGTCGTCACCTGAACGGCCAGGGGTGCGGCCGGCCCGTGCTCGGAGTATTAGGGGGCACGAGATGAGCAAGCTCGAGATCGACTGGACCCGGTGCGACGGACACGGTTTGTGTGCAGGGCTGTTGCCCGAGGACGTGGTCCTCGACGAGTGGGGATTCCCGGTCCTGCGGGGCCGCGAAATCACCGCCGGTGAGCTCCCGGACGCACGCCGCGCAGTCCTCGCCTGCCCGGCCCTCGCACTGCGCCTCACCAAACGATGACAGGCCCGTCCCGAGACCACACCAGTGACAAAGGTGGACTAATCTCTGAGTGACCGCACAATGTGGTGCGGTCCGGCGGGATCGACGCCGACGTCACGTGTGGAGACGGTGGGGAATGCAGAGCAAGCTGGACGTTCTGAAGGCTGATGTGATCGCCAAGGCGGTGGCCACGGGGACCCATGGGCACGACAAGCTGGTCGACCCGGTCAAGCTGAAGACCTTCCTCGAGCAGTACTACCGGCACGTCGCCGCCGAGGACGTCGCCGAGCGCCAGCCGAACGACTGTCTCGGCGCCGCGCGGCACCAGTACAAGTCGGCCATGTCCCGGCCGCAGGGCACGGCGAAGGTGCACGTCTTCACCCCGACCCCGGAGGAGAACGGCTGGTCCGCCGCCGGGCGTACCGTGGTCGAGATCGTCGTCGACGACATGCCGTTCCTGGTGGACAGCGCGTCGATGGTGATCACCGAGCGCAACCTCGAGCTGCAGCTGCTGATCCACCCGCAGTTCGTCGTCCGCCGCGACGTCGCCGGCACCCTCCAGGAGGTGTTGGACGACACCACCAGCGCGGAGGGGCACGACCTGGTCCGCGAGAGCTGGATGCACCTCGAGATCGAGCGGATCGCCGACGTCGCCGAGCACCGCGCACTCGAGCAGGAACTGCAGAAGGTCCTGAACGACGTCCGCGAGGCCGTCGAGGACTGGCCGAAGATGCACGAGAAGGCGGTCACGATCGCCGCCGGCCTGAACGCCGCCGACCTGCCGGTGCCGGAGAGCGAGGTGGAAGAGGCCCGCGAGCTCCTGGAGTGGCTCGCCGACGAGCACTTCACCTTCCTCGGCTACCGCGAGTACGACTTCACCATGGAGGGCGAGCAGGGCATCCTGCGCGGCAGCCCGGGCACGGGCCTGGGCATCCTCCGGCCGGACCCGAAGCCGGGCTCCGGCAAGCTGCCGCCGGAGGTGAGCGCGAAGGCGCAGGAGCGGAAGCTGCTGATCCTCACCAAGGCGAACTCGCGCTCCACGGTGCACCGCTCGACGTACCTGGACTACGTCGGCATCAAGCAGTTCGACGAGAACGGCGAAGCGGTCCGTGAGTGCCGGTTCATCGGCCTGCTGTCGTCGACGGCGTACACCGAGAGCGTCATGCAGGTGCCGGTGCTGCGGCGTAAGGCGCTGGAGCTGTTCCGGATGACCGGCTTCGACCCGAACAGCCACAGCGGCAAGGGCCTGCTCGACGTGCTAGAGACGTACCCCCGTGACGAGCTGCTGCAGGCGCCGGTGGAGGACCTGCTCCCCATCGTGCAGTCCGTGCTGCACCTCCAGGAGCGGCGCGCGGTCAAGCTGTTCGTACGCCGTGACGTCTACAACCGGTACCTGTCCTGCCTGGTGTACCTGCCACGTGACCGCTACACCACTGCGGTCCGGCTGAAGATGCAGCAGATCCTGAAGGACGCCATCGGCGCTGAGAGCGTTACGTACGCCGCGTACGTCACGGAGTCCGTGCTGGCCCGCGTGCACTTCGTCGTACGGATGAAGCAGGGCGAGACAGTCGGTGAGTACGACGCGGACGTGCTCGAGCAGCAGGTGGTCGACGCTACCCGTGCGTGGGCGGACGACTTCACCGCGGCGTTGCACGCGCAGGGCGGCGACGGTGCGGTGACCAAGCTGGCCCGCCGGTACGCGAACGCGTTCCCGGAGGCGTACAAGGAGGACTTCGACGCGCGGGTAGCGGTCAACGACGTCCACGTGCTCGAAGGGCTGCCGGCGGACAACGGGCTGGCCATGTCGCTGTACAGCCCGATCGACGAGGAGTGGGAGGGCGAGCGTCGCTTCAAGGTGTTCCGCACCGGGTCGGCGTTGTCGCTCTCGCAGGTCCTGCCGCACCTGAGCGCGATGGGCGTGGAGGTTGTCGACGAACGCCCGTACGAGATCCGCTGTGCCGACGGCACGACGTCCTACATCTACGACTTCGGCCTACGTGCACCTGAGGACACCGAGCAGCGCGAAGAGTTGCGCACGCTGTTCTCGGACACGTTCCAGGCTGTCTGGGAAGGACGGGCCGAGTCCGACAAGCTCAACGCGCTCGTACTGCGTGGCAGCCTCAGCTGGCGGCAGGTGTCCATCCTGCGCGCGTACCAGTGCTACCTCCGGCAGGGCGGTACGCCGTTCAGCCGCGACTACATCCACAACACGTTCCTCAACCACGTGGACGTCGCGAACCTGCTGGTGCAGCTGTTCGAGACCAGCTTCGACCCGGTGCGCGGCCCGGCCGACGACCCGGACCGGACCATGCGTGCGGACCAGTTGGAGAAGGAGATCCTGGCCGCGCTGGACACGGTGCAGAGCCTGGACGAGGACCGCATCCTGCGTTCGTACCTGACCGTGATGAGGGCGACGCTCCGGACGAACTACTTCCAACCGGGCCCGGACGGGCAGCCGCGCTCGTACATCTCGCTCAAGCTGGAGCCGAAGGCGATCCCGGATCTGCCGCAGCCGCGGCCGGCGTACGAGATCTTCGTCTACTCGCCGCAGGTCGAAGGTGTGCACCTGCGCTTCGGTGCGGTCGCGCGTGGTGGTCTGCGCTGGTCGGACCGGCGCGAGGACTTCCGGACCGAGGTGCTCGGTCTGGTCAAGGCCCAGATGGTGAAGAATTCGGTGATCGTGCCGGTGGGCGCCAAGGGCGGGTTCTACGCCAAGCAGCTGCCGGACCCTTCGGTCGACCGGGACGCGTGGCTCGCGGAGGGCATCTCGTCGTACAAGACGTTCATTTCCGGGCTGTTGGACATCACCGACAACATCGTTGCCGGTGACATCGTTCCGCCGCGCGACGTGGTCCGGTACGACGGCGACGACGCGTACCTGGTCGTTGCCGCCGACAAGGGCACGGCGACGTTCTCCGACATCGCGAACGGCGTCGCGAAGGAGTACGGGTTCTGGCTGGGCGACGCGTTCGCGTCCGGCGGCTCGGTCGGGTACGACCACAAGGCGATGGGGATCACCGCGCGCGGCGCGTGGGAGTCGGTCAAGCGGCACTTCCGCGAGATGGGTATCGACTGCCAGAACGAGGACTTCACGGTTGTCGGCGTCGGTGACATGTCCGGCGACGTGTTCGGCAACGGGATGCTGCTGTCCGAGCACATCCGGCTGGTCGCGGCGTTCGACCACCGGCACATCTTCCTGGACCCGGCGCCGGACGCGGCCGCCTCGTTCGCGGAACGGCGACGGCTGTTCGAGCTGCCGCGCTCGTCGTGGGCGGACTACGACGCGTCGCTGATCTCCACCGGCGGTGGGGTGTACCCGCGGACCGAGAAGGCGATCCCGATCTCGCCGGAGGTCCGCGACGTACTCGGGATCGAGGGCAGCCCGGTGACGCTGACGCCGGCCGAGCTGATGAACGCGATCCTGAAGGCCCCGGTCGACTTGTTCTGGAACGGCGGCATCGGCACGTACGTGAAGTCGTCCGCCGAGTCGAACGCGGACGTCGGCGACAAGGCGAACGACGCGATCCGGGTGAACGGCGCCGAGCTGCGCGCCCGGTCGGTCGGCGAGGGCGGCAACCTCGGCTGCACCCAGCTCGGCCGGATCGAGTACGCCGCGGCCGGCGGCCGGATCAACACCGACTTCATCGACAACGTCGCCGGTGTGGACACCTCCGACCACGAGGTGAACATCAAGATCCTGCTGGACAAGGTGGTTGCGGACGGCGACCTGACCGAGAAGCAGCGCAACGACATCATCGCGTCGATGACCGACGAGGTCGGCGCGCTCGTCCTGAAGAGCAACTACCGGCAGAACATCGCGCTGGCGAACGCGTCCGCGCAGGCGTCGGCGCTCCTGCACGTCCACCAGGACTGGGTCCGGCGGCTGGAGCGGCAGGGCCTGCTCGACCGTGAGCTGGAGTTCCTGCCGAGCGTCACAGAATTCAAGCGGCGCAAGGCCGAGGGACGTGGGCTGACGTCGCCGGAGCTGTCGGTGCTGATCGCGTACACCAAGATCGTGATGGAAGCCGAGCTGCTCAAGACCTCGCTGCCGGACGACCCGTTCCTCAAGCACAAACTCGCCAGCTACTTCCCGAAGGCGATCCAGGAGCGGTTCGGCGAGCAGATCCAGAGCCACCAGCTGCGCCGCGAGATCATCACGACGCAGGTCGTCAACGAGTTCGTCAACACGTCCGGGATCACGGCGTACCACCGGCTGTCGCTGGAGACCGGCGGCACCGAGGAGGACGTGGTCCGCGCGAATCTCGCGGCGTCGCGGATCTTCGCGCAGCCGGAACTGCTCGCGCGCAACGCCGAGCTGGACAACGTCGTCGACGCCGAGACCCAGACGGGGATGCGGCTGGAGACCCGTACGCTGGTCGAGCGCGCCACCCGCTGGCTGGTGTCGAACCGGCGGCCACCGGTGGACATCGATGAGCTGATCGAGTTCTTCGGACCGGGGATCGCGAAGCTGACCGCGGCACTGCCCGAGGTGCTGCGTGGCCGGGAGCTCGCGCTGTTCGAGCAGCGGCGGGAAGCCCTTGTGCGGAAGGGGGTTTCGGAGGACTTCGCGACCCGGATCGCCGTCCTGCCGCCCGCGTACGCCGGGCTCGGGATCGTCGAGACCGCCTCCCGTGACGACATCGACATCCTCGAGGTCGCCAAGGTCCACTTCGCGCTGGCGGAGCGGCTGCAGCTCGGCCGGTTCCTGGAACGGATCATCGGCCTGCCCCGCACCGACCGGTGGCAGACGATGGCCCGCGCCGCCCTCCGCGACGACCTGCACTCGGTCCACGCCCGCCTGACCCGCCAGGTCCTGGCCGGCACCGACGCCTCCGCCGAACCCGAGGACCGCGTCATCGCGTGGCAGGACCGGAACGCCGTCGCCCTGTCCCGCGCGGCCTCCATGCTCGAGGAAATCGTCGAGACCGAAGGCCCCGAACTGGCCCAGCTCTCGGTCGGCCTCCGCCTGGTCCGGACCCTGATCGCCAACCAGGCTTAACGCTCGGAGACGACGACGTCGACGGAGTACTGGTCGGCTCGGTAGCAGTGGCTGCCGTATTCGACCGGCGTTCCGTCGGCGGCGTAGGCGGAGCGGGTCATGGTGATCAGGGGCTCCGCCTTGGACATGTGCAGCGTTCGGCGTTCCTCGGCGGTGGCGTTGCGGGCGCCGATCCGCTGTCGGGCCACCGTCGGGCGGATGCCGCGGGCGCGGAGTACGGCGTACAGGCCCTCGTTCGTGAGTTGTTCGAGGGTGAGGTCACCGAGGGCCGGGGGCAACCAGTTCCGCATGATCGCGAGCGGCAGGTCGTCGGCGTACCGGAGTCGCACGATCGACACCAGCAGCGTGTTCGGCGGGAGTTCGAGTACGGCGGCGGCGCGTTCGTCCTGCGCGGCGCAGTCCAGCGCGAGTACTTCGGTACGCGGGGTCCGCCCCTCGCGGGCGAGGTCGTCGTACAGGCTGGTGAGCTCGGCCTTGCGGTGCACCATCTGGTTCGCGACCGTCGTACCGATGCCACGGCGGCGGACCAGCAGGCCCTGGTTGACCAGCTCGGAGATCGCCCGCCGCACGGTCGGCCGGGACAGGCTGAGCCGGTCGGACATGCCGATCTCGTTCTCGAACGGATCACCCGGCCGCAGCCGGCCGTCGGTGATGGCAGCGGTCAGCTGCTCGGCCAGCTGGTGGTACAACGGCACCGGGCTGCTCCGATCGAGCTGGATCGGCAAGGCAGTCATGGGCGGATGCTACCTCCTCATGTCCAGACGTGAGAATGTGTTAACAAAGTATTGACACCCCGGGGCGCGGCCGGAAAGCTGACGGGCGAACCGGCGCGCCACTCGGCAATGTGGTGCGCCTGAGACTCGAGAGAGGGCTGCGCGGATGCGGATCGGGTTGGTCGGGGTCGGGCGGATCGGGGCGTTCCACGCCGCGACGCTGAAGGGGTTGCCGGCGGTGGATCAGGTGGTCGTCGCCGACGCGGACCCTGCCCGGGCCGAGGCGATCGCGAAGGAGTTGGGCGTGTCGTCGGTCCCCGACGTACCGGCGCTGCTCGCGTCCGGTCTGGACGGGTTCGTGATCGCCGCGGCGACTTCCGCGCACGCGTCGCTGATCGAGGCGGGGCTTGCGGCCGGCGTACCGACGTTCTGTGAGAAGCCCGTCGCGCTCGACCTGGCCGAGACCGAGCGGGTGGTTGCGCTGGTCGAGGCGTCGACAGTGCCGGTCCACATCGGTTTCCAGCGCCGCTTCGACGCCGGGTACCAGGCCGCGCGGGCCGCGGTGCAGTCGGGCGAGCTCGGGTTCGTGCACCACATCCGCGCGAACACCAACGACGCGTTCCCGCCGCACCACGAGTACATCCCGCAGAGCGGCGGCTTCTTCCGCGACTGCACGGTGCACGACTTCGACATCGTCCGGTACGTCACCGGCCGCGAGGTGGTCAGCGTGTACGCGACCGGCGCGAACCGCGGTGAGACCTTCTTCGGCGAGTACGGCGACGTCGACTCGGCTGCGGCGTTGCTGACCCTGGACGACAGCACGTTCGTCGCGGTCAGCGGTACCCGGTACAACGGCGCCGGTCACGACGTACGGATGGAGCTCCACGGCAGCCTCGGTTCGCTCGCAGTCGGCCTCGACTCACACACCGCGCTGCGTTCGGCCGAACCCGGCGTCACGTTTCCCGAAGGTCCGCCGCACATGACCTTCATGGACCGGTTCCAGCCCGCGTACGTCGCCGAGCTGACCGCCTTCACCGAGGTCGCCGCCGGTACTCGCGAGGTACCGTGCAGCGTCCGCGACGCGCTCGCCGCGTTCCGGATCGCCGACGCCTGCGAACTGTCCCGCCACGAAAACCGCATCGTCACGCTCTGAGGGGCTCTTGCTATGACCGAAATTGCTGCCCGGATCGCCGGGGCCCCGATCTCCTGGGGCGTGTGCGAGGTACCGGGCTGGGGTTGGCAGTACGACGCCGAGACCGTACTCGCCGAGATGCGTGAGGTCGGCCTGGCGGCGACCGAGTTCGGGCCGGACGGGTTCCTGCCCGACGACCCGTCCGACAAGGCGAAGACGCTCGCGGACGCCGGGCTGCGCGCGGTCGGCGGGTTCGTTCCCGTCGTACTGCACGATCCGTCGTTCGACCCTTCGGCCGACGTTGCGGCTGCTTTGGAAGGGTTCGTGGCGGCCGGTGCAGGGACGTTAGTGCTTGCCGCTGCGACAGGTTCCGAGGGGTACGACGATCGTCCCGTGCTGGACGCTTCCGGCTGGAGTACGTTGCTTCGCCGCCTCGACGAGCTCTCCGAGCTGGCAGCTGCGCGAGGTGTGCTGGCGACGATCCATCCGCACGTCGGGACGATGGTCGAGAACGCTGACGACGTCGCGCGGGTCCTGGACGGGTCGTCGATCGGACTGACGCTGGACACCGGTCACCTGCTGATCGGCGGCGTGGACCCGGTCGCGCTGGCGGTCGGCAACGCCGCGCGGATCCGGCATACGCATCTGAAGGACGTCGACGCCGCGTGGGCCGCGCGAGTGCAGTCGGGCGAGGTCACGTACACGGACGCCGTACGCCAGGGTATGTACCGCCCGTTGGGGGCCGGCGACATCGACATCGCCACGATCGTCGGCACGCTGGAGAAGTCCGGGTACGACGGCTGGTACGTCCTCGAACAGGACACGATCCTGCCGGACCGGCCGACCGGCGAGGGACCGGTGACGGACGTACGGGCGAGTATCGCCCAGCTGCACGAGATCGCCGCGACGGTTCGATGACGCTGGACCGGCGGGATGGGAAGGTCTGATGGTGGACGACGTACAGCTGGACGTACTGACGATCGGGCGGATCGGGGTCGACCTGTACCCGCTGCAGCTCGGCACGCACCTGGAGGATGTCACCTCGTTCGGGAAGTTCCTCGGCGGCAGCGCGACCAACGTCGCCGTCGCCGCGGCCCGGCACGGCCGCGCGTCGGCGGTGATCAGCCGGACCGGCAACGACCCGTTCGGCACCTTCATCCACCGCACCCTCGGCGAACTGGGCGTCGACGACCGCTTCGTCACCGCGGTCGACGGCCTGCCGACGCCGATCACGTTCTGCGAGATCTTCCCGCCGGACAACTTCCCGCTGTACTTCTACCGCTTCCCCAAGGCCCCCGACCTCGTCATCAACGCGTCGGAGCTGGACCTCGCCGCGATCCGCGACGCCCGCATCTACTGGTCCACCGTCACCGGCCTCTCCGCCGAACCGTCCCGCTCCGCCCACTTCGCCGCCTGGGAAGCCCGCGGACGGAAGCCTGCCGACGGAACGTTCACCGTGCTCGACCTCGACTACCGGCCGATGTTCTGGGCGGATCCTTCGGAGGCGCACGACCAGGTCTTGCGCGCCCTGGAGCACTGCACTGTTGCTGTGGGCAACCGTGAGGAATGCGAGGTCGCAGTCGGCGAGACCGACCCGGACAAAGCCGCCCAAGCGCTTCTCGACCGCGGCCTCGAACTCGCCGTCGTCAAACAAGGCCCGCGCGGCACCCTCGCCCGCACCCGTGACGAGCGCGTCGAAGTACCGCCGTACCCGGTCGAGGTGGTCAACGGCCTCGGCGCCGGCGACGGCTTCGGCGGAGCCCTCTGCCACGGCCTCCTGGCCGGCTGGCCGCTCGAGAAGATCATCCGCTTCGCGAACACCGCCGGCGCGATCGTCGCCTCCCGCCTCGAATGCTCCACCGCCATGCCCACGACCGCCGAAGTCCTCTCCCACCTGCGAGCCGAAGCATGACCCCCCACGACGAAGACCAGTACTCCGAGAACGCCCGCCCCCTCCCCATCCGCCCCCGCCCCACCGAGGACCCGGAAGCCACCATCCAAACCCCCGGCCCCAACGACCCGACCCAGCAGTTCTCCCGCACCCCTCAACCGAACGCCCCAACCCCCCGGCCCCCACACACCTCCGGCCCGACCGACCCGACCGCCCAGGTCCCGCGCCCGTCCGGCCCCAACGATCCGGCGACCCAGGTCCCGCGCACGTCCCTCCCGAACGACCCAACCGTCCGGACCACGCGCACGCGTGGCACCAACGACCCGGCCGACCAGGCCACCCGCCGGCCCGCGCCCGACGAGCCGACCGTCATCACACCCGCGGCAACGACCCCCCGCCCCCCGCACGACCCTGCCCCCCAAGCCGCCACCTGGTGGGTAACCCCGTCCCCAACCACCCCACCCGCCCACTCCCCGTCCCCGAACGACCGCATGCTCCGCGCCAGGACGCCGAACGATTCAACCCCCCGCGGTACGGTGCCGGGCAATCCAGCGGCCGGCGGCAGGACGCCGAACGACCCCACGGCCTTCGGCACAGCGCCGAACGACCCGGCGACACGTCGCACGGCCTCGAACGACGATCGAGCTATCGCGCCGGACGCCCCAGAACCACGCGAAACGCCGTCGAACGATCCGGCGGCCCGCAGTACAGCCCCGAGCGCGCCGACCGTCTCGGCCCAGCACCGCCACGCCCCCTCCACGCCGACCCACGCCGCCGGCCCGACGGATCCGACAGTGGTACTGCGGCGTCCGCAGCAGACGGATGCGCCGCCCGCCGGCCACGACGCTCGAACCGCCGGCCTCGGTGAACCGACCGCCCGGACAGCAGACGCAACTGGTGCAACCGGTGCGAACACCGCATTCGAACGCCACACCGACAGCACCGACAGCAGTTCGGCCCCGAACGACCCCACGGTGCTAGCGCACCGCCCGCACGACCTGAGCGCAGCAACCTACGCCGAACAGAACGACCCAACCGTGCTCGCCCGCCACCCTGGAACCGCCCAGCTACCAGGCGCGGACGACGTCACCGTCATCTCAAACCCGAACGATCCCACCCTCGCCGCCCGCCGACCGGCCGCGCCACTACCCGACGCCCGCGGCACCGCCACACACCGATCCGACGTACCTGCGCCCGACGATCCGACGGTCGCAGCGCGCCAAACGGACGTGCCCAGGCCCGATGCCCGCGTCGCAGCTCACCGAGGCGACGCACCTGGCGCCGACGCCCACGGAGCTGCATCGCAACGAGTTGACGTGCCTGCGGCAGACGAGCCGACGGTTGCGGCGCGGCGAGCTGACGTGGCTGGGCCTGATGACGTCACCGTGATCGCGGATCCGACCGACGTGAACCTGGGGGCGAACGAGCCGACGGTTGCAGTCCGTCGGAGCGACGCATCCGGGCCTGATGACGCGACGGTGCTCATGACCACCTCGCCGTCTGCAGGTGCCGACGGTCAGACGACTGTGATCGCAAACCTGAGCCTTCCGGCTGAGCAGCCCGCAGGTGCGCAGAACGCTGACGCTCCTCAGGCCCCACCCGGCCACCAGCTGACCGGTCAGACCCTCCGCGGAGCCCAACAAGCAACCCTCTCTCCCCGTAAGCCGTCCGCCCAACACCCAGCCGACCACCCGACACCCGACACAGAGCAAGCCCGCGCACAGGAGTCCCGCGCCGAGCAGTCCCGCGCCGAGCAGGCCCACGGGGAGCAGGTGCGCGCCGAGCAGGACCGCGCAGAACGGGCTGCGGTCGAGCGAGCCGATCTGCGGGAGGCCGAGCTGGGGCAAGCCGAGCCACGAGGAGCTGAGTCAGGGCAGGCCAGGTCAGAGCAGGCCCACGCGGAGCAGGGCCACGCGGAGCAGACTCTCGCAGAACGGGCTGCGGTCGAGCAGGCCGAGCTGGGGCAAGCCGAGCCACGAGGAGCCGAGTCAAGGCAGGCCAGGTCAGAGCAGGCCGAGCCGGGGCAGGCCGGGCGCGAGCAGGTCGAGCTGGGCCAGGCTGCGCCGGGGCAGGTTGAGCCGGGGCAGGCCGGGGGCAAGCAGGCACCGGTCGCGCAGGTGCGGAGTGAGCCGGTCGCGGAGGTGCGGAGGGAGCCGGCCCAGGAGGACGAGGCCTGGGCTGATCAGGTTAGGGGCGGGCAGATGCAGGCCGAGCCTCTGCAGGTGGAGCAGGCTGAAGCTGAGCAACGGCGAGTGGAGCGACCTGTCGTCGAGCAGGCTCGGGCTGAGCAGGTGCGGTCGGAGGAGCTGTCGGCGGGGCAGGCGCCGGCTGGCGGAGAGATCGCGGGTGACCGCGACATCGCAGCTGGCGGGGATATCGCGCCTGACCGAGAGATGGCGGCTGGTGGAGAGGTCGCGGGTGACGGAGCTCCGGTTGGCGGCGGAGTGCGTGCGGATGCTGCGGGCGTTGTAGGTGCGAGTGGTCCGGACGGATCTAGTTCGTCCGCCTCGGGCGTTGGTGATGCGGCTGAGTCGGTTGGTCGTGCGGGTACGTCCGGTGCGGCAGCTGGTGGGGTTGTGGCTGGTGATGGGGCTGCAGCTGTCACGGGTGAGGTGGCTTCGGCTGCGGCTGGGGCCTTCGTCGGCGGTTTGGCGGGGGCAGTGGCTGGTGGTTTGAAGGCGGATGATCAGCGCGCGGAGTGGGGTTCTGGGGGAGAGGACGCCGGTGGCGATGCGTTTGCCGATACCCAGGTTTATCCCGCGGTTGGTGGTGCAGACGAGCCAGGACTGCGGGAGTCCGAGTCGTCGAACGGTACTGCGGCGGAGCAGGTGGCCGGTGGCCTGACACAGGGCACTGGCGATGACACGGCGGAGCGCTTGGACGCTGGCACGGTTGTCCGGCCGGGTGACGGTGCTGATGTGGCGGACGGTGCGGCGGCGGCCGGTGCGGTAGGTACGGCCGTTGGTGGCGGTGCGGATGTAGACGCGGTCGACGGGGTGGGTGCGGACGCGCGAGCCGGTGTCGCTGGGGGCGCTACCGCCGTCGATGAGGTCGGGGTCGGTAGGAATGCGGATGGTGTGGGGGCGAGCGGGCGTGGGGAGTTGTTGCACGGCATTCGGAGTCAGTTGGGGGAGTTGACGGAGGTTCGGGTTCGGTTCCCGGAGCGGGTGGCTGAGGGGTGGTTGGGGCGGCGGACCCGGGCGTTGGTCGGGGACGACGGGCGGCTGTTGATCGTGGCTGCGGATCATCCCGCTCGGGGCGCGCTCGGCGTGCGCGGGGATCGGATGGCGATGGCGAGCCGGGTGGAGTTGGTTGCCCGGTTGGTGGTCGCCTTGCAGCGGCCGGGCGTCGACGGTGTGCTGGCTACTCCTGATGTGCTCGAGGATCTGCTGCTGCTGGGTGCGTTGGAGGGCAAGGTCGTCATCGGGTCGATGAACCGGGGTGGTCTGCAGGGGGCCGCGTTCGAGTTGGACGATCGGTTCACGGCGTACCGGACGGCGGACGAGATCGCGGCGCGACGGCTTGACGGCGGGAAGATGCTGACCCGGATCGATCTTGCCGATCCGGGGACCGTGGCGACGTTGGAGAGCAGCGCCGCGGCTGTAACCGGGTTGGCCGAGCACAAGTTGATGGCGATGGTCGAACCGTTCTGGTCGGCGCGAGGCGTGGACGGGCGGGTGACGAACCTGCTCGATCCCGACTCGGTGATCAAGTCGATCCAGATCGCCTCCGGCCTCGGCGCGACCAGCGCGTACACGTGGCTGAAGCTGCCGGTGGTCGACGAGCTCGAACGGGTGATGGAGGCAACGACTCTCCCGACGTTGCTGCTCGGTGGCGATCCGACGGCGGCGCCGGAAGCGACGTACGCGTCGTGGGGCAAGGCGCTCGAGCTGCCGTCGGTCCGTGGACTGGTGGTGGGACGGGCATTGCTGTTCCCGCCGGACGGTGATGTGGCCGCGGCGGTCGATCACGCCGCCGCCCTGGTGCACGGCAGCAACTGATGACCGGTCCCCGGACGCTCGGGGCTTCTGACGAAGGACGGTTGGGATGACGGAATGGGTTCGGCCGGCCGGTACGGCGGCCACCGGCGGGTACGACGTGGTGGTACGGCCCGGCGAGCCGCAATGGCACCACAGCGGCCTGCTGGTCCGGACGCTGCTGCCCGGGCAGTCGGTGGAGATCGACACCGGGGACTGCGAGTACATCGTCCTTCCGTTGAAGGGTTCGGCGGAGGTGATCGTGGACGGTGAGTCCGTCCCGCTCGGGGGCCGGACGGACGTGTTCGCCGGAGCGACGGACCTCGCCTATGTACCGCGGAACTCGACCTTCGCGGTGGTGAGTGCCGGTGGTGCCCGAATCGCGTTCCCGCATGCGAAGGCCGCCGCGGATCACCCGTTCCGGCGGATTGCCGCGAACGAGGTGGAGACCGAGCTGCGGGGCGCCGGGGTCGCGTCCCGGCAGGTCCGGAACTTCGGCACGCCAGGAGTTCTCGAGGCGGACTCGATCATCGCGTGCGAGGTGATCACGCCGGCCGGGAACTGGTCGTCCTACCCGCCGCACAAGCACGACGAGCATCGTCCCGGGAAGGAGAGTGAGCTCGAGGAGATCTACTACTTCGAGCTGCAGCTGTCCGACGACGTACCGGAAGGTGTCAAGGGCAACGATCCGATCGGCTACCAGCGGGTCTACGGTACGCCGGAGCGTCCGATCGACGTCCTCGCCGAGGTGCACAGCGGTGACGTGGTGCTGGTCCCACACGGGTGGCACGGGCCGGCGATGGCGCCGCCTGGCTACGACATGTACTACCTGAATGTGATGGCCGGTCCGGGCAGCGAACGTCAGTGGCTGATCACCGACGACCCGCAGCACGCCTGGGTCCGCGAGTTGTGGAACTCCCAACATATCGATCCGCGCCTGCCTTTCGGAGAACAAGGAGCTGAGTCATGACGGTGCGTCTCACGGTCGCGCAGGCGCTGGTGCGATTCCTGAGCGTCCAGTACTCGGAGCGGGACGGGGTCCGGCAGCGGTTGATCGCGGGGTGCCTGGGCATCTTCGGTCACGGCAACGTGGCCGGGGTCGGCCAGGCGTTGCTGCAGTCGGAGCTGCAGGACCCGAAGGCGCTGCCGTACATCCTGGCCCGGAACGAGCAGGCCATGGTGCACACGGCGGCGGCCTTCGCCCGTACGCGTGACAGGCTGCAGACCTATGCCTGTACGGCGAGCGTCGGTCCCGGCTCGACCAACATGGTGACCGGTGCGGCACTCGCCACGATCAACCGGCTGCCGGTGCTGATCCTCCCTTCGGACGTCTTCGCGACCCGGGTGGCGACACCCGTGCTGCAGGAACTGGAGAACTTCGGCGCCGGTGACGTCTCGGTCAACGACGCGTTCCGCCCGGTGTCGAAGTACTTCGACCGCGTCTGGCGGCCCGAACAGTTGCCGTCGGCACTGATGAACGCGATGCGGGTGCTGACGGATCCGGTCGAGACCGGCGCGGTGACGCTGGCCCTGCCGCAGGACGTCCAGGCCGAGGCCTACGACTGGCCGGACGAGCTCTTCGCGGAGCGCGCCTGGTACGTCGCACGGCCTTTGCCGGAGGCATCAATTGTCGACAAGGCGGTAGATCTCCTACGGTCCGCGGAGCGGCCGTTGATCGTGGCCGGCGGCGGCGTGCACTACTCCGGCGCCGAGGACGCGTTGCGCAGCTTCGCCGAGCGCACCGGCATCCCGGTGTCGGAAACCCAAGCAGGTAAGGGATCCCTGAGCTGGGAGCACCCGCAGTCGGTGGGCGCGGTGGGTTCGACCGGGACCACGGCAGCCAACGCACTGGCGCGCGACGCCGACCTGGTGATCGGGATCGGCACCCGCTACAGCGACTTCACGACGGCGTCGCGGACGGCGTTCCAGAACCCGGGCGTGCGGTTCCTGAACATCAACGTCGCGCGCTTCGACAGTGGTAAGCATGCCGGCCTCCCGGTGGTGGCCGATGCGCGGGAAGCCCTTGTTTCGTTGGGATCCGCACTCGGCGAGTGGTCCGTGGATGCCAATTACACCGCGACGGCCCAGGAACTCACCAGGACCTGGAACGGAACTGTGGACGCAGTTTTCCGGCCCTCCCCTGAGCGGAGCGGGGCCGATGGACTGCTCACCCAGGGCGAGGTGATCGGTGCCGTCAACGAATTGTCGGCGGCGTCTGATGTGGTTGTGTGTGCGGCCGGTTCGATGCCGGGCGACCTCCACAAACTGTGGCGGGCACGCGACCCGAAGGGATACCACGTCGAATATGGCTACTCCTGCATGGGATACGAGATCGCCGGCGGCCTCGGGGTCCGGCTCGGCGCACCGGACCGGGACGTGTTCGTCATGGTCGGCGACGGGTCGTACCTGATGATGTCCAGCGAGCTGGCCACCGCGGTCCAGGAGAACCTCAAGATCATCGTGGTCCTCGTTCAGAACCACGGCTTCGCGTCGATCGGCGCGCTCTCGGAGTCGCTCGGCTCCCAGCGGTTCGGTACGGCGTACCGCAAGCGCACCGGCGACGGCCGGCTGGACGGCGACTACCTGCCGGTCGACCTGGCGGCGAACGTGCGCAGCTTCGGCGTCGAGGTGATCGACGTCCACAGCCGACCCGACCTGGAGAAGGCGATCCGGACCGCGAAGGCCGCGACCGGTCCGATCGCGATCCACGTGACGACGGATCCGCTGGTCGGTGGGCCGGACAGCGACTCGTGGTGGGACGTCCCGGTGAGCGAGGTGTCGGAGTTGCAGAGCACGCAGGCCGCCGCCGCGTCGTACGAGGAGAGCAAGAAGGCGCAGCGGCCGTACTTGTCTCCGGTCGAAGGGGACAGCTGATGGCGAAGGTCGAGTTCGGTACGGCGCCCGACTCGTGGGGAGTCTGGTTCGCCGACGACCCGCAGCAGACGTCGTGGACGCGGTTCCTCGACGAGGCTGCTGCGGCCGGGTACACCCGGATCGAGCTCGGGCCGTACGGCTACCTTCCGACGGACCCTGTCCGGTTGAAGGACGAGCTCGACCGGCGCGGCCTGACGATGACGGCGGGTACGACGTTCGAGCAGTTGCACCGCTCCGACGGGTGGGAGCCGACCTGGCGCGACATCGTGAAGACGGCCGAGCTGACGGCGGCGATGGGCGCGAAGCACCTGGTCGTGATGCCGTCCATGTGGCGGGGCGATCACGGCGAGATCGTCGAGGAGCGGCTCGACCGCGAAGGGCAGGCCAGACACGGCGAGGCGGTGACCGAGCTGGGACGTCGCCTCGCGGAGGAGTTCGGGCTGCGGACGCAGTACCACCCGCATGCCGATGGGCACGTCGACACGCAGGACACGGTCGAGCGCTTCCTCGAGGAGACCGACAGCGCCTACGTGAACCTCTGTCTGGACACCGGCCACATCAGCTACTGCGGCGGCGACAACCTCGAGCTGATCCGGAAGTACCCGGAGCGGATCGGCTACGTACACCTCAAGCAGGTCGATCCGAAGGTCCTCGCGGAGGTCGAGGCGGAGGGCCTGAGCGTCGACGAGGCGGTACGCCGAGGCGTGTTCTGCGAGCCTCCGCACGGCGTACCCGGGCTGCCGCCGGTGCTGGAAGCGCTTGCCAGGCTGGACGCCGACGTGTTCGCGATCGTCGAGCAGGACATGTATCCGTGCCCGCCCGACGTACCGCTGCCGATCGCGCAGCGCACACTCGCGTATCTCAACTCACATGGGGGTGGCGAACCGCGATGACGGCCAGGGGAGTGTGAAACTCTCTGGTCCCAAGCAAGTCCGCGGAAATCGCCGCGGAACACCCGAAAGGCTGGTAGCAAGTCATGGTTCGGTGGCAGAAGAAGGCGGTGGCCGCGGTCGCGGCGGTCGCACTTGCCGCGGCACTGGCCGCGTGCAGCTCCTCCGGCGGCAAGCAGAAGGAGCAGAGCTCCGGCGGCAGCGGCGGTAACGTCGCCGACACGCCGCGGATGAAGGTTGCCCTGATCACCCATTCGGGTCCCGGCGACACCTTCTGGGACATCGTCCGGCGCGGCGCCGAGGCAGCCGCGAAGAAGGACAACATCGAGCTGCAGTACTCCGCCGATCCTGACGGCGCCGCCCAGGCGAACCTGGTGCAGACCGCGATCGACTCCAAGGTCGACGGCATCGCGGTCACGCTGAACAAGCCGGACGCGGTGATCCCGAACGTCAAGAAGGCGATCGCGGCCGGCATCCCCGTAACGATCCTGAACGGCGGGCTGGACCAGTGGAAGACCACCGGCGCGCTCGGCTACTTCGGGCAGGACGAACGGATCGCCGGCCAGGCGACGGGTGACAAGCTGAAGCAACTCGGCGCCAAGAAGGTGCTCTGCGTCATCCACGAGCAGGGCAACGTCAGCCTGGAGGCCCGCTGCCAGGGCATCAAGGACAAGTTCGGCAACGTCGAGAACGTGAACGTCAACGGCACCGACCAGCCCGGGACGCAGGCGACGCTGACCTCGAAGCTGCAGGCGGACAAGTCGGTCGACTATGTCGTCGCGCTGAACGCGGGTATCGCGCTGACCGCGGTCCAGGCGGTCAAGGACGCGGGCTCGTCGGCCAAGGTCGGCAGCTTCGACATGAGCAAGGAGATGGCGAAGGCGGTCCAGGACGGCACCGTGCAGTTCGCCGTCGACCAGCAGCCGTACCTGCAGGGCTACCTCGCGATCGACGCGATCTGGCTCTACAAGAACAACGGCGACACCATCGGCGGCGGCCAGCCGACGCTGACCGGGCCGGCGTTCATCGACAAGTCGAATATCGCGGCGGTCCAGAAGTACGCCGAAGCCGGAACGCGCTGAGGTAGCGCCATGGCATCGACCATCACCTCACCCGCAGCGGCGGACGACCGCGTCTCCGCCCGGTCCCTCGGTGCCCGGTTGCTCAGCCGGCCGGAGATCGGGTCGCTGGTCGGCGCGGCCGTGATCCTGGTGTTCTTCCTGATCGCAGCGCCGCCGTTCCGCAACATCGACAACACCGGCACGATCCTGTACCAGGCGGCGCTGATCGGTGTGATGGCGGTGCCGGTCTCGCTGCTGATGATCGGCGGCGAGTTCGACCTCTCGGCCGGGGTCGCGGTGACGACGTCCGGCCTGACCGCGGGAATCCTCTCGTACCAGTTCAGCCTGAACGTCTGGGTCGGCGTCCTCGTCGCGCTGGTGTTCTCGCTGGCGATCGGTGCGTTCAACGGCTGGCTGCTGATGCGGACCGGACTGCCCAGTTTCCTGGTGTCGCTGGGTACGTTCTTCATCCTGCAGGGCCTGAACATCGCGGTCACCCGGATCACCTCCGGCGCCGTCGCGTCGAACTCGATCAGCGACATGGACGGGTTCGGCGCGGCGAAGGCGATCTTCGCGTCGGAGTTCAAACTCGGCGGCATCACGGTCAAGATCATCATCGTCTGGTGGATCGTGTTCGTGGCGATCGCCGCGTGGGTGCTGCTGAAGACGCAGATCGGCAACTGGATCTTCGCGGCCGGCGGGGACGCGGCCGCCGCGCGGGCGGTCGGCGTACCGGTGAAGAAGGTGAAGATCGGGCTGTTCATGGCGGTCGGGTTCTTCGCCTGGTTCACCGGGATGCAGCTGCTGTTCAACTCCAACGGCGTCGTGCAGTCCGGCGAGGGTGTCGGCAAGGAGTTCCTGTACATCATCGCCGCGGTCGTCGGCGGCTGCCTGCTGACCGGCGGCTACGGTTCGGTGGTCGGCGGCGCGGTCGGTGCGCTGATCTTCGGCATGGTCCAGCTCGGTGTCGTGTACGCCGGCTGGAACCCGGACTGGTTCAAGGCGTTCCTCGGTGCGATGTTGCTGCTGGCAACCATCGTGAACCTGGTCGTCAAGAGCAAGGCGGAGGCACGATGACCACCACGAAGTCGTTCGCGGACGACGCGACCACCAGCCCGAACACACCGATCGTGCTGCTCGAGGACGTAGGCAAGAGCTACGGCAACATCAACGCGCTGCGCGGAGTGTCGCTGGCGGTCCGGCAGGGCGAGATCACCTGTGTGCTGGGCGACAACGGTGCGGGCAAGTCGACGCTGATCAAGATCATCGCCGGCCTGCACGACTACACCTCCGGCCGGATGTCGGTGAACGGCGAGGAGCGGCACTTCTCCTCGCCGCGCGAGTCGCTCGACAGTGGCATCGCGACCGTCTACCAGGACCTCGCGCTGGCGCCGCTGATGTCGGTCTGGCGGAACTTCTTCCTCGGCAACGAGATCACCAAGGGGCCGTTCCGGCAGCTCGACGCGGCCAAGATGAAGCGGATCGCCCAGGAGGAGCTGTCCAAGATGGGGATCTCGATCCCCGACCTCGAGCAGCCGGTCGGGAAGCTGTCCGGCGGTCAGCGGCAGTGTGTCGCGATCGCGCGGGCGATCCACTTCGGCGCCAAGGTGCTGATCCTGGACGAACCGACCGCGGCGCTCGGCGTGAACCAGTCCGGCGTGGTGCTGAAGTACGTCGTGAAGGCCCGCGACGCCGGTATCGGGGTCATCTTCATCACCCACAACCCGCACCACGCGTACCTGGTCGGCAACCACTTCGTCGTACTGAAGCTCGGCCGGGTGGCGCTGGACACCCACCGGTCCGAGATCACGCTGGAGCAGCTGACCACCGAGATGGCGGGCGGTTCCGAGCTGGAGGCCTTGAGCCACGAGCTGCGGGAGATCGATCCTGGAGTGGTCGTCGAGCGACCACCGGACGGGAGGCACGATGACTGAGTTGCGGGTCGGCGTCGTCGGCGTCGGGGTGATGGGCGCCGACCATGCCGAGCGCGTCGTACGGAAGACGTCGGGAGCGCGACTGGTCGCGGTCTCCGACGCCGACCAGGCCCGGGCGGAGGCGCTCGCGGAACAGCTGTCGGACGGGATCCGGGTGGTCGAGGATCCGCTGGATCTGATCGCTGCCGACGACGTCGACGCGGTGATCCTCGCGTCGCCGGGGTTCGCGCATGCCGAGCAGCTGTTCGCCTGCCTGGAACACGGGAAGCCGGTGCTGTGCGAGAAGCCGTTGACGATGGACGCGGCCTCGGCGCTGCGCGTCGTCGAGGCCGAGCACAAGGTCGGACGTCAGCTGATCCAGGTCGGGTTCATGCGCCGCTTCGATCCGGAGTACCTCGCCCTGAAGCAGCTGCTCGATTCGGGTGACCTCGGGCGGACGTTGCTGCTGCACAACGTGCACCGGAACAAGTCGGTCCCACCGTCGTTCCGGAGCGAGATGATCGTCCAGGACTCGATGGTGCACGAGGTCGACGTCGCGCGCTGGCTGTTCGGCGAGGAGATCACCCGGGTCACCGTGTACACGCCGAAGCCGACGAGCCTGGTCGCCGAGGGCGCGTTCGATCCGCAGCTGGCGGTGTTCGAGCTCGCGAGCGGCGCGATGGCCGACGTGGAGGTGTTCGTGAACTTCCAGGTCGGGTACGAGGTCCGTTGTGAAGCCGTCGCCGAGCGGGGCAGCGCGACGATCGGGCTCGGGTCGGGCGTGTTCACCCGCGCCGGCGGGCATTGGGGCGGCGCGATGCCGGCCGACTTCCGGATCCGGTTCGAGCAGGCGTACGACCTCGAAGTACAGCGCTGGGTCGACGCCACCGTGCGCGGTGAGATCGACGGACCGAGCGCCTGGGACGGGTACGCCGCGGCGGCCGTCTGTGAGGCCGGGCTCGAGTCGTTGAGCAGCGGCAAACCGGTCGACGTGGCACTGGCCGACCGCAGCAAGGTCCTCGGATAAAGACACCCTGGTAGTGAGGAAACATCGTGAGTACTGACAGCAAGCGCATCACCCACCTCGTCGGCGGCAGCCCGTGGACCGGGGTCGCCGAGCGGACCAGCAACGTCTACAACCCGGCGACCGGCCAGGTCAGCGGCGAGCTGGACCTCGCGTCGGCGGCGACCGTCGACGAGGTCGTCAAGGTCGCTCACGACGCATCGAAGGGCTGGGCGCAGACCTCACTGACCAAGCGTGCGCAGATCTTGTTCGCGTACCGCGAGCTCGTCAGCCGGAACAAGGACCGGATCGCTGCGCTGATCACCGCCGAGCACGGCAAGGTGCTCTCCGACGCGCTTGGTGAGGTGACCCGCGGGCTCGAGGTGATCGAGTTCGCCTGCGGCATCCCGCAACTGCTCAAGGGCGGGTACAGCGAGGGCGTGTCGACGAACATCGACGTGTACTCGATCCGCCAGCCGCTCGGTGTCTGCGCGGTGATCTCGCCGTTCAACTTCCCAGCCATGGTGCCGATGTGGTTCGTCCCGATCGCGGTTGCCTGTGGCAACAGTGTGGTGATCAAGCCGTCCGAGAAGGACCCGTCCGCGGCGAACGCGATGGCCGAGCTGTGGAAGGAGGCCGGCCTGCCGGACGGCGTGGTGAACGTCGTGCACGGCGACAAGGAGGCCGTCGACCGGCTGCTCGAGCACCCGGACGTGAAGTCGATCTCGTTCGTCGGGTCGACGCCGATCGCCCGCTATGTCTACGAGAACGGTACGAAGAACGGCAAGCGGGTGCAGGCGCTCGGCGGTGCGAAGAACCACATGATCGTGCTGCCGGACGCTGATCTCGACCTGGCCGCGGACGCGGCGGTGAACGCCGGGTTCGGGTCGGCCGGCGAGCGTTGCATGGCGATCTCCGCGCTGGTCGCGGTCGAGCCGATCGCGGACGAGCTGATCGGCAAGATCAAGGAGCGGATGGCGACCCTCAGGACCGGCGACGGGACCCGCGGCTGCGACATGGGTCCGTTGGTCACCGGTGCGCACCGGGACAAGGTCGCCGGGTACGTCGCGGCCGGGGTCGAGGCCGGCGCGGAGCTGGTCGTCGACGGACGCGAGGGTGACTTCGACGGCGCGGACGACGGGTTCTGGCTCGGTCCGACGCTGTTCGACAAGGTCACGCCGGAGATGTCGATCTACACCGACGAGATCTTCGGGCCGGTGCTGTCCGTGGTGCGGACGACGTCGTACGACGCGGCGCTCGACCTGGTGAACTCGAACCCGTACGGGAACGGGACGGCGATCTTCACGAACGACGGTGGTGCGGCGCGGCGGTTCCAGAACGAGGTCGAGGTCGGGATGGTCGGGATCAACGTCCCGATCCCGGTGCCGATGGCGTACTACTCCTTCGGCGGCTGGAAGAACTCGCTGTTCGGCGACACCCACGCCCACGGCACCGAAGGCGTGCACTTCTTCACCCGCGGCAAGGTGGTCACCTCCCGCTGGCTCGACCCCTCCCACGGCGGCATCAACCTCGGCTTTCCGACGCACGACTGACTCCATCGAGCAGAGGTAGTGGGCACGGGCAGCTAGGTGTAGCGTCGAAAGCGACCCCCGGGGCATGAGGAGTACCGCGGCGTACCAAGGGCCTGTCGGCCCTGCCCAAGCCAGCGAACATCAGCCCCGGGAGTGCGTCATGTCGAAGAACAAAGGCGGACGTGAAGTCCGCAAACCCAAGCAACCCAAACAGCCGAAGGCGAAGCCAGCCGACACCGCGATCATCCCGCCCACCAAGCAGGCGCGGAAATAGAGGGCGTACTGAGTCCGCGGAGTTGCCGAGCGCGGGGCTGTCGGGGTGCTTGACCGTCCGATGACTACTCGTGCGGGCTCGAGCAACTACTTGAGGTTCGAGAGCAGACGGGCAGCTGGTTCCGACAGGTCGCCGTGGAGGAGTTCGGTTCGGTGGACGAGGCGCGGGCTCGTGAGGGGGACGGCTGTCTGAACCTGGGCTGAGCTGGGCAGGACGGCTAGGCCGTGGCCGCCGGCGATCAGCGCGAGGAGGGTGTGGAGGTCGGTGCCGGCGTAGGTGAAGGCGGGGCGGAAACCGTCGGAGCCGGTGGTTGCGCGGAGTACGGGGAGTGGCGCGGCTAGGTCCGGTGCGTCGATCCAGCGGGCGTCGGCGAGGTCGTGCAAGGCCAGGCTTCGCCGGCCGGCCAGCGGATGATCGTTGGGGACGGCAACAATCAGGTCGTCGTGGGCGACCGGCGTGGTCCGCAGGTGCAGGGCGTCCGAGAGCCGGAGTGGATCGCTCGGCGCGGCCACCCCGTCGACCAGCCCGACGGCGAAGGTCCCGGCGGCCACACCCTCCACCACCTCGTCCCGGCCACAGACAGTCAGCGTCACCTCGGTCCCGGGGTGCGACCGCCGCACCTCACGCAACGCCACGGCAAGGGCGCCGGGCTGGGCTGGGGCGCCCACGGCGGTGCCGAAGGTCGTGCCGACGGTGGTAGTGCCGGCGGGGGTGCCGGCGGTGGCGCCGGAGGTGGCGCGGACGGGGGTGCCGGAGGTGGACAGTGGTGTGGCTGCGACGGTGAGAGCGGTCGGTGGTTGGGCGAGGGTGCGGCGTACGTCGGCTCGCGCGGTGGCGAGTCGCAGGAGGATGGGCGCCGCGTGTTCGAGGAGGCGTTCGCCGGCCGGGGTCGGGGCGACAGGGCGGCGCCGGAGTAGCGGCGTACCCAGGTCGTTCTCCAGGGCGGCGATGTGCTGGGAGACGGCTGACTGGGTGTAGCCGAGGCGCTCGGCCGCGGCGGAGAACGAGCCGCACTCGGCGACCGTCACGAACGTCCGCAGCAGATGAGGATCCACGCGGATCAGTATCGCTTATGGGCAGTGCAGAGATCATCGTTGGCGCTGATACCGGCAGTGCGCCCAGGATGGAGCCATGAACGCCTACTCCGGACGCATCGCCCTCGTCGGTGATCGCTCGCCGCATGTCCGCTCGCACGTCCGCGTACCCGGGCTCCTCGACCGCTTGCGTGACCGCGACAACCTCGACTTCGACGCCTACTGGATCCCGACCGAACAGGTGGACGAGGCCCTCGAAGGCTTCGACGGCATCTGGCTCCTCCCCGGCAGCCCGTACCGCAGCGAGGCGGGCGCGATCACCGCGATCCGGATCGCTCGCGAGCGCGGCATCCCGTTCCTCGGCACGTGTGCCGGGTTCCAGCACGCGATGCTCGAGTTTGCCCGTAACGTCTGCGGCGCGGCGGAGGTCCAGCACGGCGAGAGCACCCCGGACGCCGATGACCTGCTCATCGTTCCGCTCGCGTGCTCCCTGGACGGTCATGAGGGCGCGATCCACGTGACGCCAGGCACCCGGGCGGCTGCGCTCCTGGGAGTCGAGCGATCGATGGAGCGCTACCACTGCTCGTACGGCCTCGACACCACCAGGCTTGACTTGCTCCGCGAGCACGGCCTGGTCTTCAGCGGGTATGACGACGAGGGCGATCCGCGCATTGCGGAGCTACCCGATCACCCGTTCTATCTCGCCTCGCTGTTCCAGCCGGAGCTGGCCGGCGACGGCACGAGGCCGCACCCGTTCGTCCAGGCGTTCGCACGCGCCGCGGCTCAGAGGGCGGATGTAGGTCGTGGCGTCATGCCGGCGGCGACGTAGCACTCGTCGATGAGTTGCAGGGTGGCCAGGGCGTCATCGGCGTCGGTGAGCAGCGGAGCGCCGTTGCGGATCGCGCCGGCGAACGCCTCCAGCTGGTACGTGTACGACGTCCGCGTGCCGAGGTGCTCGACCCAGGTGTCTTCCTTGGTCGTCACGATCACGCGGTCGTCGTTCTGCGGGAGGACGTAGAACGGTGCGAACGCCTCGCCACGGCTGCCGACGACCTTCAGGCTGAACTCGAGGTTCTCCGCGGCCATGCTGGTGCGCACGGTCCCGGTCGCACCGCTCGGGAACTCCAGGTCGGCGTTGAGCCACTCGTCCACTCCAGGCAGCCGCTTGCGCTCACCAGCGCGCGCACTGAGCAGCTTCGGCGCGCCACCTGCGTACTGCCCGAACATGCGCTGTGCGTGCAGTGCGTAGCAGCCGACGTCCATCACCGCGCCACCAGCCAGCGGCAGTGACCAGCGCGGGTCCTCGTCGGCCGGCGGCGGCATCACCATGGTCGTCTCAACGTGCTGTAGGTCGCCCAGCTCGCCCTTGGCGACCAGCTCCTGCAGCCGGCGCATCACCGGGTGGTACGCGTAGTGGAAGGCCTCCATGAACACCAGACCGGACGAGTGGACCGCGTCCCGCACCTGCAGCGCCTCGGCGGCGTTGCTGGCCGACGGCTTCTCCGTGAGGACGTGCTTGCCGGCTGCAAGCGCCCGCAGGTTCCACGGACCGTGCAGCCCGTTGGCCAGCGGGTTGTAGATCGCCTCGACCTCGGGATCGTCGATCAGTGCCTGGTACGACGCGTGGACCCGTTCGACCCCGTGTTCGCTGGCGAAGGCCTCGGCGCGGTCGGTGTCGCGCGCGGCGACGGCGACCAGCCGGGCGCCGGTCAGCTTGGCCGGCTCGACGACGGCCCGGCCGGTGATCCGGGCGGCACCGAGGATGCCGATCCGCAGCGGTTCCATGCCTTCTCCTTCGAGGGTCGGGCGCACAGGGGTGCCCGTACGGTTCGTCCAAGCGGCGTGTTCCGCCGGTAAGGGTAGCTCCCACGTCCGACGGCGAACGTGCCATCCTGCCTGACGGGCAGTGCCGCGGGACAGCGGTTGCCCGTGATCCGGACGCGATTCATCGAACGTTCACCGGTACGGCGGGTCTGATCAAATCCCGACGGTGCCTCGACGGAATCCGGTACAGCCTTCAGGATGAGCCCATGAGTACCGTCCAGGTCCAGGTCGATCGGAACAGCCGTACGCCGTTGCATGTGCAGCTGGCGCAGCAGCTGGAGGCGGCCATCCAGGGCGGCGAACTGCCGGTCGGGTCCCGGCTGAGCAATGAGGTGGACCTGGCCGAGGCGTACGGGCTCAGCCGGCCGACCGTGCGCCAGGCGATCGCCAGGCTGGTCGACCAGGGCCTGCTGGTTCGGAAGCGCGGTGTGGGCACTCAGGTGGTCGGCAGCTCCGGACAGGTACGCCGTTCGCTTGAGCTGACCAGCCTGTACGACGACCTCACCGCGGCGCACCGGAAGCCGGAGACCGAAGTGCTGCGGTTCGGCATCTCTCCCGCGACAGCAGAGGTCGCTACCGCGCTGCAGTGCGAGCAGGGCGACCGTGTACTCAGGCTGGAACGCCTCCGGCGAGCAGATGGCGAGCCACTGGCCCTCATGCGTAACTGGCTGCCGCCCGACATGCTGGAGACAGACCCGGCCACACTGGCCGAGCGTGGGCTCTACCAACTGCTGCGGGCCGAAGGGGTCCGGCTGAAGGTCGCACACCAGACCATCTCCGCTACACCGGCAACGGTCGAGCAGGCACACCTCTTGTCGGAAGAGCCGGGCTCGCCGCTGCTGGCGACCACCCGCATCACGTACGACGACCACGGGCAGCCTGTTGAGTACGGCTCCCATCTGTACCGCGCAAGCAGGTACTCGTTCGAGCACACGCTCGTCCACCGCTAAGAACCGGCCGGATTGCAACAAGCTGCAGAATTCTGGACCTGGCCGTGAGCTGGTAGATACGGTGAGTGAGCCACTGGCGTGTCACGGTTATCCACAGGGACGACGGACACGAGTGGCGCCCGGTCCGTGTGAGTTGAAAGGATGACCCGCATGGTGACCGAGAGTGGTCGCCGCATGGGATTCACACGGGGAGATCGATGACTGCGGACAGGCTCGACGCGCACCGTTCGAGTTGGAACGGCGCCATCGAGCTGATCGACGCCCAGGTCCGCGACGTGGTCCGCCGGGAGGGGATCGACCCGCTCCGCGACCCCGGCGCCGTGAACGCGATCGTGGCCACCGTCGTCCGGGAGTACGACGAGCGCAGCCTGTCCGGGGTGGTGCCGCCGATCGGTGACCTGGAGGCGGTCAGCCGTGAGGTGCACGACCGGGTCGCGGGCTTCGGGCCGCTGCAGCGCTTCCTGGACGACCCGACCGTCGAAGAGATCTGGATCAACGAGCCAAGTCGCGTCTTCATCGCCCGGGAGGGCCGGCACGAGCTGACCACGACCGTGCTGACCGAGGA
This sequence comes from Kribbella sp. NPDC031520, assembly GCF_055580825.1. NCBI lineage: Bacteria > Bacillati > Actinomycetota > Actinomycetes > Propionibacteriales > Kribbellaceae > Kribbella > Kribbella sp. NPDC031520. The sequence continues at coordinate 213,092 of NZ_JBVIKS010000003.1, read as the reverse complement.
GGAGGTCAGCGACCTGGTCGAGCGGATGCTGAAGACCACCGGCCGCCGGATCGACGTGTCCCAGCCATTCACCGACGCCAGGCTGCCGGACGGCAGCCGGGTGCACATCGTCCTCGGCGGCATCACCCAGCGGTACGCCGCGATCAACATCCGCAAGTTCACCGTCCGGGCGACCCGGCTGAGCGACCTGGTCCAGCTCGGTTCGCTGACCCCGCACGCGGCCGCCGTCCTGGAGGCATCCGTTGCCGTCGGCCTCAATGTGCTGGTCTCCGGCGGCACGCAGGCAGGCAAGACCACGATGCTGAACGCGCTGGCCGGTTCGATCCCCGGCAGCGAGCGGGTGATCAGCTGCGAGGAGGTCTTCGAGATCAAGCTGCCGATCCCCGACTGGGTCTCTATGCAGACCCGCCAGGCCGGGCTCGAGGGCACCGGTGAGGTGCGGCTGCGCGACCTCGTCAAGGAATCGCTGCGGATGCGGCCGTCCCGGTTGATCGTCGGCGAGGTCCGCGGCGAGGAGTGTCTCGATCTCCTGCTCGCGCTGAACAGCGGCCTGCCCGGGATGTGCACGATCCACGCCAACTCGGCGCGCGAGGCGCTGACCAAGATGTGCACGCTGCCGCTGCTCGCCGGTGAGAACATCGGCTCCCGGTTCGTGCTGCCGACCGTGGCCGGCTGCGTCGACCTCGTCATCCACCTGGGGGTCGCGGCGGACGGGCGCCGGCGGGTCCGGGAGATCGTCGCGGTGACCGGCCGGGTCGAGGAGCAGGCGATCGAGACCGAGACGCTGTTCTCGACGTACGACGGCTACCTGCGGCGCGCCGAAGGGCAGCTGCCGCACCCGGAGCGGTTCCTGCAGGCCGGGTACAACGTGGCGGGGCTGCTGACCGAGCTGCCACGAGGGGCGGGCTGATGGGGCTGCTGATCGGGCTGTTCTTCGGTGTCGGGCTGCTGCTGATCATCGCGGCGTTCGTGGCGCCGGCCGAGGTGGTGCCGGGCGCGGACGGGCGGTTGCGTGGCCGGAGCCGCGACCTGCTCGCCAGCGCGGGCATCGAAGGGCTGACGCCGGGCGCGTTCCTGGGTGCCTGCGTGATCCTGGCGTTGATCGCGTTCCTGGTCATGTTCGTGGTGTCGAAGACGTTGCCGGTGGCATTGGTGTTCGCCGTGATGGCGGGTTGGTTGCCGGTGGCGCTGGTGCGGTCGCGGGCGCGGAAGCGGCTGTCCGAGTTCCGTGAACTGTGGCCGGACGTGGTCGACAACATCGCGTCGGCGGTGCGGGCGGGCCTGTCGTTGTCGGAGGCGCTGGCCCAGGTGGGTGAGCGCGGGCCGATGCCGTTGCGGGATCCGTTCCGGCGGTTCGGTGCGGACTACGCGTCGACCGGGCGGTTCGCCGAGTCGCTCGACCGGTTGAAGGCGCGGCTGGCCGACCCGGTCGGCGACCGCGTGGTGGAGGCGTTGCGGATCGCCCGCGAGGTCGGTGGCGGCGATCTCGGCCGGTTGCTGCGGTCGCTGTCGTCGTTCTTGCGCGACGACGCGCGGACCAGGTCCGAGCTCGAGTCCCGGCAGTCGTGGTCGGTGAACGGCGCCCGGGTCGCGGTCGCGGCGCCGTGGCTGGTGCTGCTGTTGCTGTCGTTCCAGGGTGACGTCATCCAGCGGTACAACTCGCCGGTCGGTGCGGCGATCATCGCGGCCGGCGCCGTCGTCTGCGTGATCGCGTACCGGGTGATGCTGCGGATCGGCCGGCTGCCCGAGCCCGAACGGGTGCTGCGATGAACCCGATGCTGCTCGGTGGTTTCCTCGGCGCGGTGCTCGGCGCCGGGCTGTTGCTCGTCGTGCTGCGGCTGCCGTTCCTGCGGAAGCCGACCGTGGACGAGCGGATCTCGCCGTACCTGCGGGATCTCGGAGCGCCGGACGTGTTCGTCGGCGTGGTCGACTCGCGGTCGCCGTTCTACGCGATCCTGCGGTTGTTCGGCCCGTCGCTGCGGTCCGCGGCGCGGCGGCTGGAGCGGATCCTCGGCGGTGCGAACACGATTCGCCGAAGACTCCAGCGGGCCGGGCTGGACCGGACGGTCGAGGAGTTCCGGATCGAGCAGCTGCTCTGGGGCGCGATCGCGTTCGGTGCCGGGCTGGTGATCTCGATCGTCGCGGTCGCGGTCGGCCTCGGGGATCCGGTGGCGCTGCTGGTGTTCTGCCTGGTGCTCGGGATCACCGCAGTGCTCGGCCGCGACACGTACCTGACCACCCAGGTACGCCGGCGTGAGCGGCGGCTGCTGGCGGAGCTGCCGACCGTTGCCGAGCTGCTGGCGTTGTCGGTCGCCGCCGGTGAAGGCCCGGCCGCGGCCCTTGACCGGGTCGCGCGGACGTCCCGCGGCGAGCTTGCGAACGAACTGAAACGTGTCCTGGCGGAGACCAGGGCAGGAGAAACCCTGGTCCGCGCGCTCGATGCGCTCGCGGACCGGACCGGGTTGCTGGCGCTGTCGCGCTTCGCGGATGGGCTGGCGGTGGCGCTGGAGCGCGGCACCCCCCTGGCCGACGTGCTGCGCGCGCAGGCCGGTGACATCCGGGAAGCCGGGCGCCGCGAGCTGATCGAGTCCGGTGCCCGCCGCGAGGTCGCCATGATGGTCCCGGTGATCTTCCTGGTCCTTCCGGTGACCATCGCGTTCGCCTTCTACCCGGGCGCTGTCGGAATCCGGCTGATCGCCGGATGAACTGAGGAGAGGTCATGTCCCTGTACCTGACGAGGCTGTTCCTGACGTTGCTGCTGAAGCCACGTCCGGCACGGACCGAGCGCGGCGACGTACCCGGCTGGGTATTGATCACCGTGATGACGGCCGGCCTGGTCGTCGCGATCTGGAAGCTGGCCGGCGACCAGCTCGCCAAGATGCTCAGCGACGCGCTGTCGTCGGTCACCAACAAGTAATGGGCCGGACCCGCGGCGAGCGGGGAGCGGCGGTCGTCGACTTCGTGCTGGTGTCGACCATCCTGGTGCCGCTGTTCCTCGGCATCCTCCAGGTCGGCCTGTTCCTGTACGTACGCAACACTGTGACCGCTGCCGCGTCCGAGGGCGCGCACTACGCGGCCGTGCTCAACCGGGCACCGGCCGACGGTGCCGCCCGGACCCAGGAGCTCATCCATGGCGTGGTCTCGGACAACCTCGTCGACTCGGTGTCGGCGGAAGAGACCGACATCGACGGACAGCCGGGCGTCGTGGTGTCCGTACAGGCGCATATGCCGCCGCTCGGGCTGTGGGGTCCCGGGATCGCGTTCACCGTCCAGGGGCATGCGGTCAAGGAGACCGGCGAGTGACCGCGTGGGTACGACGGCGGCGGGACGAGCGGGGCAGTGCCGTCGTGGAGTTCTCCTGGCTGGCGATCCTGTTGATGGTTCCGCTGGTGTACATGATGCTCGGCGTGTTCGACGTGCAGCGGGCGTCGTACGGCGCGACCGCCGCGACCCGTGCCGCCGGGCGGGCGTTCGTGATCGTCCCGGACGGGGTGTCCGAGGACGAGGCGCGGGCCCGCGCGCTCGCGGCCGCGCGGCTCGCGATGAAGGACCAGGGCATGGAGCTCAGCGACGACGAGCTCACGATCAGCTGCAACCCGGCCTGTCTGCAGCCCGGCTCGACCGTGACGGTCACGCTCGAGACCAAGGTCCGGCTGCCGCTGATCCCGGACGCCCTCGGCGGCGAACCGCCCGCGATCCGGATCAGCGCGTCGCACACCGAGGCGTTCGGCGACTACCGCGAAGCCAAAGGCAACGGATGACCCGTCGCGAGCGTGGCGAAGAGGGCCAGATGACCGTTCTGATCATCGGCTTCACCGTCGTCATCCTGCTGATGGTGGTCGTGGTCACCGATATCTCCAAGGCGTTCCTGGTCCGCCGGGACCTCGACGCCACCGCGGACGGCGCCGTCCTCGCGGCCGCGAACGGGCTCGCCGCGGTCTACGCACAGCCCGGCGCCGGCGGGAACGCCGCGATCGACCCGGACCAGGCCCGCCGGCTGACCGCGGACTACCTCGACGACGTTGCCGCCAGCAACAGATTCGACAACCTGGACTGGTCGGTCGACGTCGAGGGTACGACGGTGACCGTACGGCTCACGTCCACCACCCAGCTCCCGTTCCGCCCGCCGGGCTTCCCCGGTACGGCCGACGTGGCGTCCGAATCCGCCGCGATCGTCCCTATCCGTTGAACAAACCGGGGTTGTCGGCGAGCCAGGTCGTGAACGTACGAGCCGTGTGGCCGGTGAGGAGCTCCACGCCGGGCTCGATGGGGGCGGGCGAACCGACACGGGAGGCCCAGTAGGCCAGCAGCGTCTCGCGCTGGCCCTCGTCGCGCATGCCCATCTCGGCGCGGGCCTGATCCGGGGTGAGCTCGACGGCCTCGATCGGTACGCCGGTGACCGACGCGATCAGTTCGATCTGGTGCCGGCGGGTCATCGACTCCGGGCCGGTCATCGGGTACCCGCGGCCGTCGTGGCCGTTGCCGGGACCGTCGAGCAGGACGCGGACCGCCGCGTCGGCGATGTCGCGCCCGTGGATCGGTGCCTCCTCTGCCTCGAGGTACGGCAGCCGGATCTGACCGGTCGCGCGGAACTGGTACGCCCAGTACTTCGCGTTGCTCATGAACGCGCCGGGCTGGAGCCGGGTCGTCGCGTACGAACCGGCGGCGATCACCTGCTCGGTCTTCGCGTGCGGGTCCTCGGGGCCGCCGAGCGAGGACAGCGACGAGAGCAGGACGACCTGCTTCACGCCGGCCGCCTCGGCCGCGGCCACGAAGGCGGGCGCCGTCGACGTGTCGGAGTACAGGAAGACCTGGCTGATTCCGCTCAGCGCGGGTGCCGGGTCGGCGGCGTCGTACGCGACGGCCGACGGGAGGGCGGAGGGCTCGCGGCTGGCGACGCGGACGTCCTGGCCGGCCTCGACGAGCGAAGCGGTGACGGCCTGGGCGATGGCGCCGCGGCCGCCGGTGACGAGAATCGTCATTTGATGTGCTCCAAAGATGTAGTGACTACAACAATGGAGTCAGTAAAGCAGATCGAGTACAGTCAGCGCAATGGAGTTAGGGCGGCGGGAACGCAAGAAGCAGCAGACGCGGCAGGCCATCTCGGACGTGGCCACCGGGCTGTTCCTCGAGCGCGGGTTCGACGCGGTCACGGTCGCGGAGGTGGCGCGGGCCGCGGATGTCGCCGTACAGACCGTGTTCAACCACTTCCCGGCGAAGGAGGATCTGTTCTTCGACGAGAAGGGGTGGTGGGCCGGGCCGGCGCGGGCGATCCGCGAGGCGCCGGCGGACGCGGAGCCGGTCGGCGTACTCGAGGCGCAGTACCTGCAGGACACGCGGGAGCGGCTGGAGGTCGGCCATCTGGCCACTTGGAAGCGGTTCGCCCGGACGATCGAGGGCAGTCCGGCGCTGCTCGCCAGGCGGCGGCAGATCGCCGAGGAGCTGGAGAGATCGCTCACCGAGGCGCTCGACGAGCGTTCCCCGGATCACCTGAAGAACCGCCTGACCGCGGCTCTGTACGCCGCTGCGCAGAAGGTGCTCGAGGAGAGATTGATGACCGCTCTGCCGGACAAAGCGTCGCCCGCGGAGCTCGACCAGGCGCAGCGAGAGCTGGAGTGGGCAGTCGCCGAGGTCTTCGCCGTTCTTCGTCGCGGACTCAGCTGAGCTAAGCTGCTTGGTTGTGGCTGGACTGGATTTTGACGCGGAGCTGAAACAGCTCGACGCGACGATGACCTCGATCGAGAAAGTGCTCGATCTCCCCGCGTTGCGCAAGGAGATCGACGACCTCGGCGAGCAGGTCGCTGCGCCCGACCTCTGGGACGACCAGGCGAACGCGCAGAAGGTGACGTCGCGACTGTCCAGCCTGCAGGCCGACGTCGAACGGGTCAGTGGCCTGCGCGGCCGGCTCGACGACCTCGGCGCGCTGATCGAGCTGGGCCGCGAGGAGAACGACGCCGACAGCCTGGCCGAGGCGGAGAAGGAGATCGGCTCGGTCGCCAAGGCGATCCAGTCGCTCGAGGTCCGCACGCTGCTGTCCGGCGAGTACGACGAGCGTGAGGCGCTGGTGACGATCCGTTCCGGCGCGGGCGGTGTGGACGCGGCGGACTTCGCCGAGATGCTGCAGCGGATGTACCTGCGGTACGCCGAGCGGCACGGGTACCCGACCGAGGTCTACGACACGTCGTACGCCGAAGAGGCCGGGCTCAAGTCGACCACGTTCGGCGTCAAGGCGCCGTACGCGTACGGCACGCTGTCGGTCGAGTCGGGGACGCACCGGCTGGTGCGGATCTCGCCGTTCGACAACCAGGGCCGCCGGCAGACGTCGTTCGCCGCCGTCGAGGTGGTGCCGGTGCTCGAGCAGACCGACGAGATCGACGTACCGGAAGAAGAGCTGCGGATCGACGTGTACCGGTCCTCCGGTCCGGGTGGGCAGAGCGTCAACACCACCGACTCCGCGGTCCGGATCACGCACCTCCCGACCGGCACCGTCGTCTCCTGCCAGAACGAGAAGTCCCAGCTGCAGAACAAGGCCAGCGCGATGGTCATCCTGAAGGCGAAGCTGCTCGCGCTGAAGAAGGCCGAGGAGCGGGCCCAGATCGACGCCCTGCGTGGTGACGTCCAGGGCTCGTGGGGTGACCAGATGCGGTCGTACGTCCTGCACCCGTACCAGATGGTGAAGGACCTGCGGACGCAGTACGAGTCCGGGAACACCTCCGGGGTCTTCGACGGTGAGATCGACGACTTCATCGAGGCCGGCATCCGCTGGCGCCGGACCGGCCAGACGGTTGCCGAGCACAACTGACCCCCGAAGCAGGCTCAGCGCCGACTGTGGTAACTGCTTCGGCCTCTGCTGCGTCGTACTGACCTTCACGAGGTCGGCGGACTTCGCGATCGACAAGCCCGCCGGTGAACCCTGCCCGAACCTGAGTGACGATCACCGCTGCACGATCCACAGCCAGCTGCTTACCAAGGGGTTTCCGGGCTGCACGGTGTACGACTGCTTCGGCGCCGGCCAGGAGTTGTCCAGGCGTGGGCCGGACATGTTCGCCGCGCTTCCGATCCTGCGCCAGCTGCACGAGCTGCTCTGGTACCTGACGGAAGCCCTTGAATACAACGCGAACGCGCAACCGGCGATCGACCGGGTAGAACGCGTCAGCCGTACGCTGGACCTCGCCGACGTCGACGTTGCCGCGGAGCGGGCCGCCGCCAACGAGATCCTGCTGGAGACCAGCCGGACCGTCCGCGGCAAGCAACCGAAGAAGAAGGAACGCCGCGGCGCCGACCTGATCGGAGCCCGCCTGGCCCAAGCGGAGCTCTCCAAGGCCAACCTCCGCGGCGCCTACCTGATCGCCGCCGACCTCCGCAACGCCGACCTCCGCCAAGCAGACCTGATCGGCGCCGACCTAAGAGACGCAGACCTGCGCGGCGCCGACCTGACGGGTGCACTGTTCGTCACCCAGTCCCAGGTCAACGCCGCGCGCGGCGACCAGACAACCAGACTTCCGCAGGCGCTTACGCGCCCTTCCCACTGGAGCGCAGCTGGTGGGTGACCGGGGTCATCAGTAGGGAGATGGCCGTGATGGCCAGCCCTACCGCTGCCAGCGCGCCGCCCTGGCCCCAGCTACTACTCGCCATCGACAGGTACGCCGTACCTACTGTGGCGGCGCCGAGGGCCAGGCAGGTTTGCTGGGTGGTCAGGAGGATGCCGCTGCCCATACCTGCTTGGGCTGGAGGGACCTGGCTTACTACCACTCCGATGAGCGGGACCATGACCAGGCCGGAGCCTATGCCGCCAATCAGGAGCGGGGCGCCGATCGTGACCGGGGTGACGTGGGGCCACAGAGTCAGCGCTACTACGGCCAGCAGCGCGTAGCCGACTGCCTGGATGATCCAGCCGCGGAGGATGAGGCCCGCGCCGTACCGTTGCTGCAACTTCGGTCCGTAGATCGACGTGATCAAGAACCCGACCGCCAGCGGTAGCAGGCTCAGGCCGCCCTCCAGCGGGCTCATGTGTGCCTCGCCCTGCGTAGCGAGTGCGAAGCAGAACATGAAACCGCCGAACGTCGCGAAGAACGCGACCGCCAGCAGTAGACCGATCCGCATCGCGCGCAGCCGCAGCACCGACGGTGGGATGAGGGGGAGTTCGCCGGAGCGTTCGGCCCGGCGCTGGTGCAGTGCGAGACCCACAGTCGCCGGTACGACGGCCGCAAGGCTCAGCCACGTCCAGAGCGGCCAGCCGAGCGTCCTGCCTTCGGTGAGCGGCAGGAGGAGCAGGACGAGCGGGATCGCGAGCAGGACCGCGCCTACGAAGTCAATGCTCTTCGCCTGGTCGGCCTTGCTCTCCGGGATCACCCGGAGCGCGGCAACGATCGCGATGATGCCGACCGGTACGAAGATCAGGAACACCGCACGCCAGCCGAGGCCGAACAGGTTCGCCTCGATCAGGAACCCGCCGAGGATCTGACCGAGCGCGGCCGCGACACCGTTGGCGACGCCGAACCACGCCATCGCACGCGCCCGGTGCTCGCCGGTCAGCAGGCTGGTGATCGATGCCAGCACCTGCGGCGTGACGGCGGCACCGGAGACGCCCTGGAGTACCCGGGCCGCGAGCAGTACGCCGATCGTCGGGGCGATCGCGCAGATCAGAGCCGTCACGGTGAATCCCGCCAGACCGATCAGGAACATCCGGCGGCGCCCGAAGCTGTCGCCGAGGCGGCCGCCGACGACGAGCAGCGTGGCGACGGCGATGCCGTATCCGCCGACCACGAGCTGTAGCTGACCGGGGTCCGCGCGAAGGTCTTTCCCGATCGCCGGCAGTGAGACGTTGATCATGAAGAAGGACAGCGCCGGAAGCAGGGCGCCGAAGAGCAAGCTGGTGAGGGCCACCGGCCCCAGCCCCGACGCGGCCCGCGACCGGGCGGCGACCGGGAGAGTGGTGGCATGGAGCTGGTCTGTCATGCGACCAGCCTGAGCGCTCCGCGAGCCTGGTGGTGAGAGCCTGGTTATCCTATTACTCGCAGCACCTGGCACCCGGCTCGACGAGTGGTCATGATGGAAGCATGACAGCCGCCACCGACACAACGGCCACTGCAACGGCCACGGCAACGGCAACGGCCCAGCGGCGTGAGCTCGGGCTGTTCCTGCGTAGCCGTCGCGAGCGCATCCGGCCGGACGAGGTGGGCTTCGCGCCCGGCGGCCGGCGGCGGACGCCGGGACTCCGCCGGGAGGAGGTCGCGCTGCTCGCGGGCGTCGGTGTCACCTGGTACACGTGGCTCGAGCAGGGCCGTGACATCAACGTGTCCGCACAGGTCCTGGACGCGATCGCGGCGGCGCTGCGGTTCGACCGGCAAGAGCGGAACCACCTGTTCCGGTTGGCCGGTCTGCACTTCGGCCCGACCCAGGGCGGGTGCTCGGCCGTGCCCCCGTCCGTACTCAAGACGCTCGACGCCGTCTCGCCGTACCCGGCCATCGTGCTGAACACCCGGTACGACATCCTCGCGTTCAACCAGCCGTACTGCCGGGTGATCCTCGACCTCGAGCAGGTACCGGACGAGGAGCGGAACCTGCTCTGGCTGCACTTCGTGTCCGACGCGTGGAAGTGCAACTTCGTCGACGCCGAGGCGACCAAGCACCACATGGTCGCCGCGTTCCGCTCCGCCTCCGGCGAACACGTCGGCGACGTCCTCTGGCAGGACCTGATCCAGGACCTGCTCAGCAACTCGCCGTACTTCGCCGAGCTCTGGCAGCGGTACGACGTGGCCGCACCGAGCACGCGGACGAAGGCGCTGGAGATCGACGGCTACGGGTTGCTCCGGATGGACCCGGTGAACCTGTGGCTCTCGCAGGTCGGGCCGATCCGGGCGACCGTCTACACGGCCTTCGACGAGGAGACCGAGGACAAGCTCCGGCGGATCGTCGATGCACCGGTCGCGACCCCGGCTTAAGCCGTGTCGCGTTGCGGCCAGGCGGCCTTGAGGGTGGCGAGTGTGACGGTGATTGCCGGCCGGCGGGACGTGGTCGTCCGCCAGACGGCGTACAGGCGACGGCTCGGTGCGGGCTGGAGCGGTACGACGACCACGCCGTCCGGGACCGGTCCACGGCCGAGGCGGGGGAGCAGGCCGACGCCGAGGCCGCGCGCGAGCATCGCGAGCTGGGTCTGGTACTCGGCGATCGAGTACGCGACGTCGGGCTCGACGCCGGCGCGGCGCATCGTCCGGATCAGCCACTCGTGGCAGATCGACCCGGCCGGCTGACAGATCCAGCGCTCGCCGACCAGGTCCTCCGCGCGGACGAACTCCTTGCCCGCCAGGCGATGTGAAGCCGGTACGAGTACGTCGGCCGGGTCCACGCCGAGCTTCGCCCGCGACAACCCGTCCGGCAGGCCGAGTGGGGTGTTGTGCCAGTCGTGCACGATCGCGATGTCGAGCTCGCCACGATTCACCGCGGCCACAGCCTCGAACGGATCGGTCTCCACTACCCGGACGTCGAGACCGGGGTGGTCGTCGACCAGTCGCGCGAGCGCCGGCGGCAGCAGCCCGCGCGCCGCGGTCGGGAACGCGGCGATGCTCAGCGTGCCGATCGCCTGCCCGCGCTGCTCCTCCAGCGTGAGCTCGGCATCCTCCACCAGCTCGAGGATCCGGGCGGCTGTGGTCGCCAGCTGCCGTGCCGCGTCGGTCAGCACGATCCCGCGCCCCTGCCGCTCGACCAGCGTGGTCCGCGTCTCTCGCTCCAGCTTCGCCAATTGCTGTGACACCGCGGACGGCGTGTACCCGAGCACCTCGGCCGCGCGGTTGACCGATCCGTATTGGGCGACGGCGTGCAGGGCGCGCAAGCGGCCGAGATCGATCATGTAGCACTCCTACACTGAAGGCGGTAGTAATCGGTGCTGGTCCTTAAGTGTACTCCCGCCGACACTGGTCCGTATGAAGCCTCGTGACCTGCTCCTCGCCCTCGCCGTCGTCGTTGTCTGGGGCATCAACTTCGTCGTCATCGAGGTCGGTCTGGAAGGCGTCCCGCCCTTGCTGCTGTCCGCGCTGCGGTTCTTCTTCGCCGCCGTTCCGGCGATCTTCGTGCTCGGCAAACCGCGCGTCCCGTGGCGGTACGTCGTCGGTGTCGGGCTCGCGCTCGGCGTGGCGAAGTTCGGTCTGTTGTTCATCGCGATGGACCACGGCGTACCGGCCGGGCTGGCGTCGCTGGTCCTGCAGAGCCAGGTGATCTTCACGGTCCTGTTCGCGATCGCCGTACTGCGGGAGCGCCCGCGGCCGGCACAGATCGTCGGCATCGTCATCGCGTGCGTCGGCATCGTGCTGATCGTCCTCGACCAGCACCTGTCGGCGCCGCTCGGCGCGCTCGCGCTGGTGATCGTCGCAGCTGGGTTCTGGGGTGTGTCGAACACGATCACCCGGTACGCCAAGCCGCCGGACACGCTGCGCTTCATGGTGTGGGTCAGCGCGGTGGCCGTCGTACCGCTGCTATTGCTTTCGCTGCTCACCGACGGGCCGCACGCCGACGTCGACGCGGTCCGCGACATCCGGTTGAGCGGTGTCGGAGCGATCGCGTACCTCGCGTTCGCGGCCACGCTGTTCGGGTTCGGTGTCTGGGGTTACCTGTTGCGTCAGTACGACGCCAGTACGGTCGCGCCGTTCTCGCTGCTGGTGCCGGTGGTCGGGATGTCTGCGGCCTGGGTACTGCGTGGTGAGGCGGTCGGTCTGCAGCAGGCGATCGCGGCGGTGCTGGTGATCGGCGGGATGGCGTGCACCGTCGTCCGCCGCCGGACCCCGCGTGCGGCGGAGTCCGGCGAACTGGTTTCAGCCGGCTGACACGGCCATCGGTGGCATCTGCCAGCCGCGGGCGAGCGAGGACGGGTACGCCGGGGCGCCGCCGGCGAAGTACTCGGTGAACTTCATGATCAGCGGATCCCAGCGCAGCGGGTCGATGTAGCGCTCGTTGCTCATCAGCAGGTCCTCGCGGACCCGGACCCGCTCGACCCGCATCTCCAGCGAGCACAGGTGCGAGTCGGGGCCGCCGATCTCGTGGATCGCCTGGATCGTCCCCTCCAGGTTGATCGGGCTCTCCGCAACCCCGTCCAAACCGTTCTCCGAAGCCTCGCGGGTCAGCCCGCCGGCCGCGAACTTGTCCGGCTCGTACCGGTATCCGCGGGCTCGCTTCGACTCGGACATCTCCTCCGACCCGGTCAGCAGCGCGATCCGGTCCAGCGCCGCGACCATGTCCGGATCGACCAGGTTCAGCACGATCTCCGGCCGTTCGGCGAGGTTCTTCACGGTCTGCGCGCTGGTCCCCATCCCGAGCATCGCGGTGTACCCGAGCCACCAGGCGGAGGACATCGGGGCGAGGTTCGTACTGCCGTCGGGGTTGAACGAGCTGATCAGGACGACTGGCGTACCGAAGTACAGGACCTTGGGCTCGACTGTTCGCTTCATGGCTATTGAACGTGGATGCGCGACGATGTGTGAGTGGACGCTGAACAGGTCGGTCGCCTGACCGCACGATGGATCGCCGCGCTGCCGGGCGAGGACAGCACGGTCGTCTCCGGGCTGGGCGTACAGCCGTTGCTCGCGATGCTGGCCGAGGTCGCGGACGAGCCCGCCCACACCGAACTGGTCGCGGCAGCCGGCGAGCGGTACGGCGGTCTGCTCGAGGTGCCGGGTCTGCGGATGGCGCTCGGGCTGTGGACGCGGCCGGAGCTCTCGCTACAGCCGGGTGTCGACCGGTTCGTGCCGCCCGAGGTACTTGGAACGTTGACGGATCAAGCCGCGCTGGACGCGTGGGTGGTCGAGCGTACGGACGGGCTGCTGCAGCGGATGCCGGTCGAGCTGACGCCTGACGTACTGCTCGTGCTGGCGTCGGCGCTGGCGTTGAAGACCGAGTGGGAGCTGCCGTTCAACGAGTACCCGCGGGGCGATGGGCGGTGGTTGAGCCGGACCGACGACGACCTGGACAGCCTCCGAGTCCATGACACGGCGGCGGGGCCGTTGACTGTGGTCACGGTGCGAGGAGTCGGGGAGTTCGACGTACGGCTCGTGGTCGGCGACGGCGGACGGGCGGCCGTGCTGAGTGCGGCGTTCTCGTTGGACGAGGGGATGCCTGGGGCCGAGGTGCTCGCCGCGGAGCGGTCCGCGCCCGGCGTCGAGGTGATCGAATCGATGCGGCCTGCGGTGATCCTTTCGCTGCCGTACTTCGAGATCGACGCGGACCACGACCTGCTGCAGCACCCGGACGTGTTCGGGCTGACGGCGGCGTCCGACAAGAGCCGGGGGCACTTTCCGGGGCTGAGCCCGCAGCCGCTGGCGATCGACCAAGCGCGGCAGGCGGTGATGGCCCGGTTCTCCGCGACCGGGTTCGAGGCCGCCGCGGTGACCGCGATGGCGACGGCCGCGGGTGCGGCCCCTGTCTTCAACGAAAAGGCGCTGTACGTGAACCTCGACCGCCCGTTCGGCTTCGTCGCACTGCACCGGCCGACAGGCGTACCGGTGGTCGCGGGCTGGGTGAACTACTAGGTGCGTGAGTAGGGCGGCAACCTTCTGCGGAGCTGCGGCAACTGAGGGGCGAACCTGGGTCCGGATCAACGACGACCAGCCCCAGTTCGGCGGCAGCGCGGGCCTATGTCGGCAACCTTTTCGCCGCCGGCGGCAACTGGGCTGTGGAACGTCGACTCGATCTACCGAACGGATGGACATGAGCACAACGAAGCACGGCCCAGCGCAGCCGCCGCGCAAGCACCGGCGGGCAGTTGGTATCACGCTGACGCTGCTCGCCGTCGGTGTTGTGGTCTGCCTGGCCGCCGCCCTCCTTGCCGGGGGCAGCGCCGGCCTCAGGCGTACCGCCGACGTATCGGCCGCCTCGGCGGGCGTCCCGGCCGATTCCGGCTCTCCGACCGCGACGGCCGACACCACGACCGCACCGACGCAGCCGCCGGTCACGACCGCAAGGACGCATCCAACGGCCACGACCGCACCGACGCGGCGACCGATCACAACCGCACCGACAGGGCGGCCGGTCACGAGTCGACCGCCCGCGCCCCGCGGCACCCCGACCCCCGCCGCTGCCAGCACCCGGCCCACGACGACGCGCACGGCGTCCGGAGGATCCTTGGCGGGACGGATCAAGCCCGCCGTTCGCTACAAGGGCGTCGCGACCGCGTACGCCGCGGGTGACGGGAACGGCGCTTGCCTCTACGGCCCGTCCGACGACCTGATGATCGCGGCGATGAACGAAACCGACTACGAGTCGGCCAAGGCATGCGGGGCGTACGTGCTGGTCCGCGCCGCCAACGGGGCCTCCATCACGGTGCGGATCGTCAACGAGTGCCCCTGGCCCTGCGCACCCGGGCAACTCGACCTCAGCCAACAGGCCTTCGCGAAACTCGCCGACCTGTCCGTCGGCCGGCTTCCGATCACCTGGACGCTGCTGAGTCCCGCCACGTCCCGCACGATCTCCATCCGGTACAAGACCGGGTCCAGTCAGTGGTGGTGCGGCATCCAGGTGATCGGCCACCGCAACCCGGTGGCCATACTCGAGGTCCGGACCGCCAAAGGCTGGCGAAAGCTGCCGCGCACCGGCTACAACTACTTCCTCGCCGCCGACGGCAATGGATGCGGCAAGGAGATCAGAGTCACCGACATCTACGGCGAGCAACTGACCATCGGCGGGATCGCGCTCGAACCGGACGTCGCGCAGCCGACCCGGGTCCAGTTCGCCCGGCATTGACCACTACGCTCGAACCGATTGTCAACGCGCACAGGGAGAGGGCAACCGCGGGAGATGCTCCTCGACGACGCGTCCGCGGAGTTCCACGACTTCTTCGAACGCCACTACGCCGAACTCGCCCGCCTCGCCCATCTCCTGACCGGCGAGCAGGACGCGGCCGACGACCTCGCCGCCGATGCGCTGGTCGCCCTGTGGCAGCGGTGGGACCGGTTGCGGGCGGCGCAACACCCGGCTGCCTACGCCCGCGGTGTGGTGGCCAACCTGGCGCGGGAGTGGATCCGGAGCGCGGTCCGCGAACGACGGCGAGTAGCGCTGTTCTGGTCCCGTAGTCCGGAACAGGTGGACGGGCCGGACGTTGCGGGTGTGCTGGACGTACGGGCCGCGCTCACCCGGCTGCCGTTCCGCAAGCGGGCGTGCGTGGTCCTGCGCCACGCGCTCGACCTGTCGGAGAAAGACACCGCCGCTGCGCTGGGCATATCGGTCGGTACGGTGAAGAGCCAGACCTCGAAAGGGATGGCCGAGCTCGAACGGATTCTCGGCGCGGAAGCGGTCGGCGAACTGGCGACAGGAAGGAGGAACCGGTGAACGAGGAGCTCAGCCGACGGCTGCGGGAGGCCGCCGAGGCCCACGAACCCGACCGCGCGAAGATCCTGGCGCGCGTGGAACGCGGCGTAGCCGGTCCCACCGTACGGCGTCGCATACCGTCGATCGTGAGGTCATGGCCCCGGGCAGCGATCGTGGGTGTCATCGCCGCAGCCACCCTGGCGACCGGTGGTCTCGCCGCCGCTGTTGCCGCCATCGGCGGATCTCCGGCTCCGCCGGCCGCCCCCACTCACGCAGCTCCCACTCACGCCGTCACCTCCCCGACCATCACGTCCACTCCGACGCCACCGCCCCGCACCACCACCGGTACGACCCCGTCCAGCACCCCGAGCAGGTCGCACCCGAGTCCGTCGGCCGGCAACCGGATCCAGGACGGGCCGCTGTGGTCGGAAGGCTCGATAAACGCGCACAGCACCATCTACTGGGCCCAAAGCGACCTGACCCTCAAGACCACCCAGCCGCTCACCTCGCTCACCGTGGAACTGCGCATCGCCCAGACCGGCGACGTGCGGAACACCGGCAACTGGCAGACCCTGCCGAACGACGACTTCACCGTCACCGTTCAGGAGTCCGGCGGCGTACTGCTCTACCGCTGGGACCTCAAGCCGGGCCGCACCGTGCCGCCCGGGAACCACGAGTTCGCCGGGCAGTACAACCATGCCGTCGGCATCCGCAAGGGCACGCGCGACAGCTACCGCGTCCACGCAGAGAGCTCGGCCGGTTCCAGCACAGTCTGGGGAGGGTTCACCCCAACCCGGTGAGCTGGGCGTCCGGGCGTGGCAGGGTGGAGGTATGGATGCCGACGTGGTGCGCGCAGTCAACGAACTGACCAGCCGCTGGGCTCGGGTGTTGCCCGCGGAGAACACCGTGGTGGCCGGGCTCGGGGTGTGGCCGTTGCTCGCGCTCCTCGCGACTGGGGCGGACGAGCCGGGGCGTACTGAGCTCGCCGCGGCGGCCGGCGTGGATCCCTCGACCGGTGCGACGGATGCAGTGCGGCTGATCGAGGCGATCGAGGCGTCCGCTGACCTGCAGGCCGCGCTGGGCGTGTGGGTGGACGAGCAGTTGAAGCTCGCGGAGACCTTCGACAGCGTGATGCCGGCGCCGCTGGTCGGGATGCTGACCGGGAACCCGAGCGTCGACAAGCCGAAGCTGGACGCCTGGGCCGCTGAGCACACCGACGACCTGATCCGTTCGATGCCGGTCGATCTGGACGCCGGGGTCGTGTTCGTTCTGGCCTCGGCGATCCTGCTGCGGACGAAGTGGGTCCGTCCGTTCACCGAGCAGGTACGGCGGGTGCCCGACGGCCCGTGGGCTGGTGCGTGGCACTGGCTGGAGCGTTCCGACGCCGACCTCGATTCGGTACGCCGGTACGAGCATCCGTCCGCGGCCTGGCTCACCGTCGTCACGGTTGCCGGCGACGCCGACGTCGACGTACTCCTCGCGATCGGTGAGCCGCAGACGGCGCGGGACGACGTACTCGCGGCTCTGCTGGACGTTGCTGCTCAACCTGGCGGCGGTGCGTCCGGGGCGGAGCTGATCGAGAACGGTGAGGTCGGCGCGGAGGTTGCGCCGGGGGTGCGAATCGGGCAGACGACCTCGTCGCGGCCGGAGGTGAAGTTGTCGGTGCCGTCGTTCAGCGTCGACGTGGAGCACGATCTGCTGCAGCTGCGCGAGTTGTTCGGATTGACGACCGTCGCGTCGGATCCGGGGGCGCGCGGGCATTTCAGTGCGCTCAGCCCGACGCCGTTGCGGATCGATCAGGCCAAGCAGCGGGTACTCGCGCGGTTTTTCGCGACCGGGTTCGAGGCGGCGGCTGTCACCGCGATGGCGATGACGCGGGCCGCGATGGTCACCCGGCAGCAGCGGCGGCTCGACGTCACGTTCGACCGGCCGTTCGCGTTCGTCGCCGTACTGCGGGAATCGCGGCTGCCGATCGTGGCCGGCCGGATCGAGCTGCCTACCGAGCCGGAGGCGTGAACAGCCGGTTGAGCAGCGCGGACGCCTCGTCGACGCCGGCCTGATCGCCGGTCAGCAGCAGGTCGAACAGCAGCCCGCGGGAGGCCGCCAGACCCAGGCGCGCGTACGCCGGTGCCTGGTCGGCCGGGAGACCGGCACGGATACAGAGGTCGATCAACGGCGGCAGCCAGACGTCGATCAGGTCCGCCTTGAGCGACTCGGTGTGCGGCAGGTCCTGCATGGCGTGCGCGCTCAGCTCGAAGAACAGCGGGCCGTACACGAGCGCTGCCTCGGTCACCCGGCGCCAGAACTGCTCGGCCTGCTCCTCGAACGGGAGGTCCGACAAGGCTTCGAGCAGGTCGCGTTGCTGTTGCTCGACGGTACGGACCACTTCGGCCAGCAGGCCCTCGCGCGAGCCGAAGTGGTAGATCAGCATCCGGTGGCTGGTACCGATCGAGGTCGCGATACTGCGCAGGCTCGCGTCGCCGATCCCGTTCCTCGCGAAATGCTCGACCGCGTCAGCCAGCAGTGTTGCTCGACTCACTGATTTCCTTCAGCTTGGCTGCTTCGGTGGCGATGTAGCTCTTGGTGAGTCCGGCGTACAACCGGCCGGCCAGCCAGGCGAGCGGGCCTTCGTGGACGATCGTGGACGTTGCGACCGTGCCCTCCGGCGTGCTGGTGACGCGGTGGCCGCCGGTGGTCTTGACGCCGGGTGCCTTCGAGACCCACTCGAAGTACTCGCCTTCCTCGAGTTCGGTGACCTCCCAGACGGCCGCCGGGAGCTTGGGCTGGCGGATCCGGGTGCGGGCGCCGACGTGGATCCGGCCCGGGTCGAGCCGCTCGACGGATTCGACGGTCGGGGTCCAGTCGGGCCACCGCTCGACATCGCTGAAGACCTCCCAGACCCGCTCGGGCGCGGCCTGGATCGTGGTGGAGTGTTCGAAGCGCATGTACCAAATGGTACACGGACCTGCAGCACTCATCAACGGCCGCTGACCGCCGCCACCGGCGGTGGACGGAGCGTGAGCAGTCGGTAAAACCGGACCCTTGGTGAGTGGTGGGGGTCCGGGGTGCAGGTAGGGTCTTGGGCCATGGCTGACCAGAACGTCCCGCAGAACCTGGAGAACGAGCAGGACCCGGGCGCGAGCACCCAGATGTTCCGCGCCTTCGTCAACGAGGGCCAGGCCGAGGCGAAGACCGAACCGAAGCTCAACGGCCGAGTCCTCGCCATCGTCGGCGCAGCGGTGATCCTGATCGCCGTCGTCGCCGCGATCGCCGTTCTTTAGTTGACAGATCTCCACGTCGAGGTCGTCAGGGTCTTCACCGACCCGGACGGCCGATTCGGCAACCCCCTGGGCATCGTCGACGGCTCCCTCGTCGCCGAGCCGGACCGCCAACGCGTCGCCGCAGCGCTCGGCTACAGCGAGACCGTGTACGTCGACGACGCCGCCACCGGCACGCTCCGTATCTACACGGCCACCGGCGAGATGTCCTTCGCCGGCCACCCGACCGTCGGCGCCGCCGCCTGGCTGCACGCCAACGGCCACGCGGTCGACACCCTGCAGGTTCCCGCCGGCGCCATCCCGGTCACCCGCTCCGGCGACCTCTTCGCCGTCCGAGCCGACACGACCTGGGGCAGCGACTGGGACTGGCGCGAACTGCCGACCCCCGCCGAGGTCCTGGCCGCCGACCCGTCCACCTACACCGCCGGCCACACCTTCCTTTGGTCCTGGCAGGACGAACTCGCCGGCACCATCCGCGCCAGAGCCTTCGCCCCCGCCATGAACGTCCGCGAAGACGAGGCCACCGGCTCCGCCGTCACCCAGCTCACCGCCCGCCTCAGCAGAGATCTCCTGGTGATCCAAGGCGCCGGCTCCCACCTCCGAACCACCTGGCACCCCCCAACCCACGCCGCCGTAGGCGGCCGAGTCCTTCCCGCCGAACCACGCACCCTCACGATCTGACTGCGTTCTCAGCATCCGTTGACGGGCGGTGTGCGGCGGATGGAGCATGGGGGCTCGGCTATCGGGGAGGTTCTTGTGGCGGAGGTTGTCAGGGCGGCGCTTGTTCAGACTTCTTGGACGGGTGACAAGGAGTCCATGATCAAGGTGCACGAGGACTACGCGCGGCAGGCCGCGGCCCAGGGTGCGCGGGTGATCTGTTTCCAGGAGTTGTTCTACGGGCCGTACTTCTGCCAGAAACAGGACGCCGAGTACTACGAGTACGCCGAGTCCGTCCCAGGCCCCACCACCGAGCGGTTCGCGGCGCTCGCGCAGGAGCTCGGGATGGTGATGGTGCTCCCGGTGTACGAGCAGGAGCAACCCGGCGTGCTGTACAACACCGCCGCCGTGATCGATGCTGACGGCACCTATCTGGGGAAGTACCGGAAGAACCACATCCCGCAGGTGAAGGGGTTCTGGGAGAAGTTCTACTTCCGCCCGGGCAACCTCGGGTACCCGATCTTCGACACCGCGGTCGGGCGGATCGGCGTGTACATCTGCTACGACCGGCACTTCCCGGAGGGCTGGCGCGCGCTCGGGCTGGCCGGCGCCAAGATCGTGTTCAACCCGTCGGCGACCAGCCGCGGCCTCTCGGCGTACCTCTGGAAGCTCGAGCAACCCGCGAGTGCGGTCGCGAACGAGTACTTCATCGGCGCGATCAACCGGGTCGGCATCGAGTCCGAGTTCGGCGACAACGACTTCTACGGTACGTCGTACTTCGTCGACCCGGAGGGGAAGTTCGTCGGCGACGTCGGGCACGACCACGATCCGGAACTGATCGTCCGCGACCTGGACCTCGGCCTGCTGGACACGGTCCGGGACCGCTGGCAGTTCTACCGCGACCGCCGCCCGGACGCGTACGGAGACCTGACGAAACCGTAGAGGGGACCCCGAATGTCGTTGCTCGTCAGAGGTGGAACCGTCGTCGGACCGACCGGGACCCGGCTCGCGGACGTGCTGGTCGAGGGCGAGAAGATCGTCGCGGTGCTCGACCCGTCGTTCACGCCGTCGATCACCGCCGACCAGGTGATCGATGCCGCAGGCAAGTACGTGATCCCGGGCGGGATCGACGCGCACACGCACATGCAGCTGCCGTTCGGCGGTACGGCGGCCAGCGACACGTTCGACACCGGCACCCGCGCGGCGGCGTACGGCGGTACGACGACGATCATCGACTTCGCCGTCCAACGGACCGGCGAGGTCGTCCAGGACGGGCTCGCTGCCTGGCACGCGAAGGCGGACGGCGAGTGCCACATCGACTACGCGTTCCACATGATCCTCGGCGGGGTCGACGCGGACGCGCTGAAGGCGATGGACCAGCTGGTCGCGGACGAGGGCATCACCAGCTTCAAGCTGTTCATGGCCTACCCGGGCGTCTTCTACTCCGACGACGGGCAGATCCTCCGGGCGATGCAGACCGCGCGGGAGAACGGCGCGATGATCATGATGCACGCCGAGAACGGGATCGCGATCGACGTCCTCGTCCAGCAGGCGATCGAACGCGGCGAGACCGACCCGATCTACCACGGCATCACCCGCCCGGCCGCGCTCGAGGCGGAGGCCACCAACCGGGCTATCGCGCTTGCCGAGGTCGCGCGGGACTGCCCGCTGTACATCGTCCACCTGTCCGCGAGCGAGGCGCTCGCGAAGGTCGCCGAGGCGCGCGACGCCGGTCGGAACGTGTTCGCCGAGACCTGCCCGCAGTACTTGTATCTGACGCTCGAGGACCAGCTCGGCGCGCCCGGGTTCGAGGGTGCGAAGTGGGTCTGCTCGACGCCGCTGCGGAGCAAACACGAGCCGCACGCGAAGGACCTGTGGAAAGGCCTGCGGAACAACGATCTCGCGATCGTGTCGACCGACCACTGCCCGTTCTGCATGAAGGACCAGAAGGAGCTCGGCCTCGGCGACTTCTCCAAGATCCCGAACGGGATCGGCGGCGTCGAGCACCGGGTCGACCTGATCTTCCAGGGTGTCGTCGACGGTAAGCTGTCGCTGGAGCGCTGGGTCGAGACGATCGCGACCACGCCGGCCCGGATGTTCGGGCTGTACCCGCAGAAGGGCATCGTGCAGCCCGGCTCCGACGCGGACCTGGTGATCTACGACCCGAACGGTACGACCCGGATCGGCGTCGAGACGCACCACATGAACATGGACTACTCGGCGTACGAAGGGGTCGAGATCCAGGGCCGGGTCGGTACGGTGATCTCGCGCGGCGAGGTGATCGTGGCCGACGGCAACTACCAGGGCCGGAAGGGCCGCGGGAAGTTCCTGCGGCGAGGCCTGTCGTCGTACTTGATGTAAGGGGAGACGCCGTGGACTTCGGTGTGGTGTTCCAGTGTGATCCGCCCGCGTCCACGGTCGTGGAGCTGGCGCGGAAGGCGGAGGACGCCGGGTTCGGCTACGTGTGGACGTTCGACTCGCACCTGCTGTGGCAGGAGCCGTTCGTCATCTACAGCCAGATCCTGGCGACCACGCAGCGGGTGGTCGTCGGGCCGATGGTGACGAACCCGGGGACCCGGGACTGGACCGTGATCGCGTCCCAGTTCGCCACGCTGAACGAGATGTTCGGCAACCGGACGATCTGCGGGATCGGCCGCGGCGACTCGGCGCTCCGTACGCTCGGTGCCAAACCCGGCACGATCGAGGAAATGAAGCAGTGCGTCGAGGTGGTTCGTGGGCTGGCCCGCGGCGAGACCGTTTCCTATCGCGGTCAGCAGCTGAAGTTCGCCTGGGTCGAGAACGGCGCACTCGACGTGTGGGTGGCCGCGTACGGTCCGAAAGCTCTCGCCGCAACCGGCGAGGTCGGCGACGGGTACATCCTCCAGCTCGCCGACCCGGACATCGCCGAGTGGATGATCACCGCGGTACGGCGGTCCGCCGAGCAGGCCGGACGTGACCCGATGGCGATCAAGTTCTGCGTCGCGGCACCGGCGTACGTCGGGGACGACCTGGCCCACCAGCGCGAACAGACCCGCTGGTTCGGCGGCATGGTCGGCAACCACGTCGCGGACATCGTGGCGCGGTACGGGACGTCGGGCGCAGTGCCGAAGGCACTCACCGACTACATCGAAGGCCGGAAGGGCTACGACTACGCCGAACACGGCCGCGCCGGCAACACCCACACCGACTTCGTCCCCGACGAGGTCGTCGACCGCTTCTGCATCCTCGGCCCGATCGAGAACCACCTCACCCGCCTGGCCGACCTGAAGTCCCTAGGCGTAGACCAGTTCGCCCTCTACCTCCAACACGACGCCAAAGAACAAACCCTGACCGCATACGGCAAGGACATCATCCCGGCTGTCTAAGTTCATGGATATGATAGATAGGTTATACTTGAGTCGTGGGATAGGAGATCAGCCATCATCGGGAAGTCGAGTCCTGGTATCTGGCGATTTGTGAGAGTGAGCCGGAGACTCTGATCGAGGCTGCGATCGATCAGCTGGCAGACCAGGGACCGACAGCGGGGCGGCCGTTGGTCGACCGGGTGAAAGGCAGTCGGTTCCAGAACATGAAAGAGCTGCGACCCCCGTCGTCGGGGCGCAGTGAGATCCGGCTGCTGTTTGCGTTCGATCCGGCCCGGGAGGCGATCGTCCTGGTGGCCGGGGACAAGTCCGGGCGGTGGGAGACCTGGTACCGGACGGCGATTCCGCTGGCAGACGAGCGATTTGCCGAACATCTGATCGCGCTCAAGGAGGCAAGCGACGATGAGTGATTACGTGAAGTGGAAGGACGTGAAGGCCAAGGGCCGTGCCGTCGATCCTCGGAGCGATGGGGAGCGTGCCGAGAGCAAGCGCGCGGCTCGAGAGCGGTTGGATGCTTATGCGCGCGGACACCAGCTCGCCGAGATGCGCAAGGCGGCAGGTCTCACGCAGACCGAGCTCGCCAGCCTCCTGAAAGTCTCGCAGGCCCGGATCTCGAAGATCGAGAGCGGCGAGATCTCTGGCATCGACGTCATCCGTGCATATGTCACTGCCCTCGGCGGCACCGTGGATCTGGTCGCAACCCTTGGCGACAGGACCTGGAAGGTCGCCTGACCGCAGACCCGTTGTGGTACGGCAACCGACTCACCCGGGCGCTCCGAGCTGCTCGGCCGCCTGCGCCAACCGCAGGCCCGACGCTGTCGCCCTGTAAACGGTGGCCGGCGGGTAGTCGGCGGTCACGGTTCGGCTGATCAGGTCGGCTGATTCGAGGTCTTTCAGCGTCAGCGTCAGGGCGCGCGGGGTCACGTCCGGGAGGGCGCGCCGGAGCTCCGAGAAACGCCGGTCGCCGGCCAGCAGGGTGAGCGTTGGGAGCGACCACTTCTTCAGGCCGACGTCGGTGACGCCGAGGTCCGCCAGGAGATCCGTGAGTACGGCGGCAGCAGCGCCCAGCTGTGGATCGGTCAGCAGGTACTCCGGGCGCAGCGGGTGCCCTTTGCCTGGATTGCGCTGGATCAGGCCGCTCTCGGTCAGGAACGTCAGCGTCCGGCGCAGCGACTCGCGACTCACGCCGAGTGTGTGCGTGAGGTTCACGAACCGTCCGCCGTGGCTGCGGTGCAGCTCGGCCAGCACCGGGACGGCCCAGCGGAAATGGACCAGGCGGGCAAGCGTTGACACGAAAGTAAGCTTAGTATAAAAACAGGACTATGGGTGGGATCGAGTACGACGGGCGCGCGGTCTGCGCGCTGGACGTTTCCGACCTGGACCGGGCCGTGCAGTGGTACGAGCAGGCGCTCGGCTTCGAGGTCGTGCATCGGCTGGAGTCCTGGGGCTGGGCCGAGTTGAGTACGCCGTTGCCCGGCATCTCGATCGGGCTCGGCCAGGTCGAGGATCCGAAGACCGACGGCGGTGTCGTGGTCACGTTCGGCGTCCGCGACATCGACAAGTCACGCGCGCATCTGGAGTCGCTGGACACACGTTTCGACGGCGAGACCCGGCAGATCGCCGACGAGGTCCGCCTCGCGACGTTCTACGACCCGGACGGGAACACGTTCATGCTGTCGCAGAGGCTGGTGTGAGTACGCCGCCCCGCCCGGGCATGGAGGCCCTCACGCTGGTCCTGCTCCGTCGCCCGGCCGAAGCGATCTCCTGGTGGTTCCGCGAGGGTGAGATCAGCTTGGGTCAGGCGACCAGCGGTAGGCGCCCGGGAGCAGGTCGGTGATCGGAACCGTGCCGGGTCCGTCCGGCCCGGGCAGGATGACCCTGATCCCGGGGTGGTAGTCGAGCAGGACCTGCCGGTCACGACCGCACGGTCCGCAGACGCCGCGGTTTTCGTTGCCTACGGCGACGATTGTGGTGAGTTCGCGGGCGCCTTCGGCGCGGGCTCGGCCGAGCGCGACGAGTTCGGCGCAGGGGCCGCCGGTGAAGTGGTACAGGTTGATGCCGGCGTACATCCGGCCGTCGATCCCGCGGACCGCGGCGCCCATCGTGTGGACGCCGTCGGGGCCGTCGGTGTTCGCGTCGACCGTACGGCGGGCCAGCTCGATCAGCTCACGGTCGTCGTCGGTCAACGGCTGCAGTTCGAGTGTCATCCGGTGATCCGCTTCAGCTCGGCCTCGGTCACCGACTTGACGGTCTTGATCTCGGTGGCCGGGTCGGCGCCGCTGCGGATGATCTTGTTCAGCGCGTCGGAGTACGCCGAGCCGGCCTTCGGCGACCACAGGATCGGGGTCTGGGCGTGCCCGTTCTCCGTCGCCAGCCTGGCCGCGTCCGCGGCAGGGCCGGACTTCAGCTTGTCCGCCTTCTCGACCAGGCTTTTCCGGGCCGGGATGTGGAAGCCGTACGACTGCGCGAAGTCGAGCTGATCGTCGGTCTGGTCGACCCACAACCACTTGACGTACTTCTTCGCCGCGTCGACGTTCTTCGACTTCGCGTTCACGCAGGACCCGTACGCGCCGATCGGGACGCTCGGCTTGCCCGTCGTGGCGTTCAGCTTCGGCCAGGGGAGTACGCCGTAGTCGCCCGGCAGCGCCTTCTCGATCGCGGGCAGCGTCCACAGGCCGGTGAGCTGCATCGCGGTCAGGCCCTGGGTGAACGCGGCCGGGTCGGACCAGTCGGTCGGTGCCCCCAGCAACAGAACCTTCGCCGTCCAGAACTCCCGCAGCTTGCGCAGCGACTCGAACGCCGCCGGGTCGTCGAAGCCGAACTGGTTGTCCGCGGTCAGGTAGTCGAGTCCGGCGGACCACAACGCCGGTCCGCCGAGCACCCCGACGCCACCGTCGTTGCCGACGAACAGCCCCTTGACCTTGTCGGTGGTCAGCTTCTTCGCTGCCTCGAGCAGCTCGTCCACCGTCTGCGGCGGTTGAACGCCGGCAGCGCTCAACAGGCTCTTGCGGTACACGAGCAACTGCATGTCGACGACCTGCGGTACGCCGTACAGCTTGCCCTGGTACGTCATCCGCTCGATCAGCGCCGGGTTGAAGTCGGACTTCGCGTCACCGAGCAGGTCGGTCAGCTCGACGACCTGGTTGCCCTTGATCATGTCGATCGTCGGACCGTTGCCGTACTCGAACACGTCCGGGCCCTGATCGGTCAGCAGCGCGGTCGACGCCTTCTTGTCGTAGTCCCCGGGCGACCACTGGATCGTCACGGTGGCGTCCGGGTACGCCTTCGCGTACCGCTCGACCGCCTGCTGCGTACCGGCTTCGCCGTACTGGTGGTACCACTGCTGCAGCGTTGGCTTGGAGCCTCCGCTGCCTCCGCCCGACGGCCGGCCGCTGTTGGACCCGCACCCCGCCACCGCCATCGCCGAGAGCCCGGCCCCGATCCCCAGCAACCGCCGCCGCGTCATCCCGCTCATCTGCCGCCTCCGTTCAGCGCAGTCCCACAGCCCGCGCACAGAACAACGACCTTACGACCGGAAAGGCTGATGCCGCGGGTATTTCTCGCGCACGAACGGCTCAGGCCGGGGCGGGGGTCGCGGTGTCGTTGCCGTTGTCGGGGTGGGCGTTGGCGATCCGGGCGACGCCCTCGTCGGGTTTGCGGCCGGCCCGGCGGGCGGCTTCGACGTGGAGGCGGGCCAGTTCGATCACCTGGCGGGAGACCTTGACGGTCCGCTTCTCAGCCATGGCCACTGTCTCCCTCGACGACGTCGATGTCAGCTTCCGCGATATCAGCGTACGCGTCCGCTCCGACGCGGTCGATCGCTACGGCAGCGGTCAGCGCGGCGACCAGGTCGTAGTCCTCGGGCTGTAACAGCTCCGACCGCATCAGTGAACGGAGCGTGACCACCCCGGCATCGGTACCGGCGTCGTCGCCGTCGAGGATCTGCTCGACCGCCCAGCGGACCATCCGCATCGTCTCCTCGCGGTGCCGCCAGGTGTCGAGCTCGCGGTCCGACTTCCGGGTCAGGTACGAACCCAGTACCACCCCACCGAGCGCGAGCAGCGGTGACAGCACCGTCATCACGACCCCGACGACGGAGATCCAGGTCGGAATCACGGACACACCCCGGTGCTCATCGTCGTCCTCCCAATTCCGTGGTCTTGACCGGTCGATGATGCTACGAAGGAGCATTCCACCTACGACCGACAGACCAGGATGACAAGGAGTAGTGTCACCGTGACGGACCAGCAGGACGGGTACGACGTCTTCGTACAGGGGACCGTGTTCTACGACATCGTCATGACCGGCCTCGAGTCCGCCCCGATCACCGGGACCGAGATCTTCGCCGAAGGCATGGGGTCCTGCCCCGGTGGCGTCGCGAACTTCGCGATCGCGGCCGCGCGGCTCGGCCTGAAGAGCGGCCTGGCCGCCGTGTTCGGTGACGACGTGTACGCCGACTTCTGCTGGCGGACGCTCGCGGACCAGGAGGGGGTCGACCTGTCGCACTCGCGCCGGATCGGCCACTGGCACTCCCCGGTCACGGTGTCGATGTCGATCGACCGCGACCGCGCGATGGTCACCCACGCGCACGAGGCGCCGGGTGACCCGAGCAAGCTGGTCGGCCCGGGGCTGATAACCAGGTCCGCGATCGTGCCGGTCGCGGAGGAGCTGCCCGGCTGGACGGTCGAGGCCCGGGAGTCCGGCGCGCTGCTGTTCGGCGACGTCGGCTGGGACCCGACGGACGAGTGGTCACCCGCCGTACTCGACGTACTCGACGGCTTCCACGCGTTCACCCCGAACGCCGGCGAGGCGATGGCGTACACCCGTACCGACACGCCGAAGGCCGCGCTGCACAAGCTCGCCGAGCGGGTCCCGCTCGCGGTGGTGACGAACGGCGCGGACGGCGTACTGGCGATCGACCAGACGACCGGCGAGGAGGAGCAGGTCCCGGCGCTGCCGGTGCGCTCGTACGACCCGACCGGGGCGGGTGACGTGTTCCTCGCGTCGCTCGTACTCGGCACGCTCCGCGGCTGGCCGCTGGCGCACCGGCTCGCGTTCGGGAACCTGTGCGCCGGGCTGTCCGTGCAGCACTTCGGCGGATCGCTCGCGGCACCCGGCTGGGGCGACATCATCGACTGGGTCCGCGACCACAGCCGGCACCGCCCGGGCGATGTCGACCCGGACATCCTCCGGTACTACTCGTTCGTCGGCGACGTCCTCCCGGAGGGCCCGGTCCCGATTGTCCGCCGTGCGTCGGCAACGATCGCCCGTCTCTCCGACGCGTAGAGCATCCGTTTCAAACGCACCGGGTATCGGACGGGGGCGTACGGAGCGGCAGGTCTGGTCGGCGGCACGCCGTGGAACGCCTAGACTGATCGCCGGCCGCTCCGGTGGCGTACGGTGCCCTTCGTGGTTACCTTCGCGTCGCTCCCTGTTCCCGACCACGGCCGGATGAACCCGTGATCCGCTTCGAGAATGTTTCCAAGACGTACGAGGGCCAGTCCAAGGCCGCTCTGCTGAACGTCAACGTCGAGATCGAGAAAGGCGAGTTCGTCTTCCTGGTCGGTACCTCCGGGTCCGGCAAGTCGACGTTCCTTCGTCTGGTCCTGCGTGAGCACCGCACGTCCAAGGGTCACATCATGGTGGCCGGCAAGGACCTGAACCGGCTGGCCAGCTGGCGGATCCCGCAGATGCGGCGCCAGATCG
The DNA here is from genome assembly GCF_055580825.1 of Kribbella sp. NPDC031520. Classification (NCBI taxonomy): domain Bacteria; kingdom Bacillati; phylum Actinomycetota; class Actinomycetes; order Propionibacteriales; family Kribbellaceae; genus Kribbella; species Kribbella sp. NPDC031520. The sequence goes on along the minus strand of NZ_JBVIKS010000003.1, from coordinate 184,798 downwards.
GCACGGTGTTCCAGGACTTCCGGCTGCTGCCGAACAAGACCGTCGCGGAGAACGTGGCGTTCGCGCTGCAGGTGATCGGCAAGCCGCGCCAGCACATCCGCAAGACGGTCCCCGAGGTGCTCGAGCTGGTCGGTCTGGACGGCAAGGAGGACCGGATGCCGGACGAACTGTCCGGCGGTGAGCAGCAGCGGGTCGCGATCGCCCGGGCATTCGTGAACCGGCCGATGATCCTGATCGCCGACGAGCCGACCGGAAACCTCGACCCCGGTACGTCGGTGGGCATCATGAAGCTGCTGGACCGGATCAACCGGACCGGTACGACGGTCGTGATGGCCACCCACGACGTGTCGATCGTCGACCAGATGCGCAAACGCGTGATCGAGCTGGAGAACGGTCACGTCGTCCGCGACGAGTCGCGCGGCGTCTACGGCTACCAGCACTGACCGCCGAGCACAGGGACTGACTGACGAAATGCGCCTGAACTACATCCTCTCCGACCTCGGCATCGGTCTGAAGCGGAACCTCTCGATGACGATCGCGGTCGTCGTCACCATCTGGGTCTCGCTGTCGCTGTTCGGCAGCGCGCTGCTCGCGCACGAGCAGGTCAACCTGATGAAGGGGAACTGGTACGACAAGATCCAGATCTCGGTCTTCCTCTGCACCAAGGACTCCGGCGGCCGCGGCTGCTCCGGCGCCGAGGTGACCCAGGAGCAGAAGAACCGGATCCAGCAGGTGATCGAGTCGAACCCGGACACCGCGCCGGACGGCGTCTTCACCGAGTCGAAGGCGGAGGCGTTCGACTCGTTCAAGAAGCTGTACAAGGACTCGCCGATCGTCAGCACGGTCACCCAGGACCAGATGCAGGAGTCGTTCCGGATCCGGCTGAAGGACCCGCAGCGCTACCAGAACCTGGTCAGCGCGGTCGCCGGCCTCCCGGGCGTGGACACGGTTCAGGACCTCAGGCAGTACCTCGATCCACTCTTCAAGGCGCTCAACTGGCTGCAGGTGGGCTCGTACTTCGGCGCAGGCCTGCTGCTGGTCGCCGCGCTGATGCAGATCGCGAACACGATCCGGCTGGCGGCGTACGCGCGCCGGCGTGAGATCGGCATCATGCGACTGGTGGGTGCGTCCAACTTCTACATCCAGCTGCCGTTCCTGCTGGAAGCGGTGCTGGCCGCCATCATCGGCGCCGTACTGGCCTGCGGCACGCTGTGGATGATCGTGTACTTCATGGTCATGCGCCGGGCCCAGGAGACGTTCCGGGTCTGGCAGTGGGTGGGTGCCACCGAAACCTTCCAGGCGACACTGATCATGGTCGTGGTCGGCCTGGTGCTGGCGGTCGTCCCGACATTCCTGACGACGCGGAAATACCTCAAAGTCTGACCCGGGTGACCTATCGTGCAGTAACAGGAGTAACAGCAGTCACTCCAGTACCGCACATGTTCATCCAGAGCAAGGGGTCGACCTGTGGTTACGAGACCGCGGGGGCGGCAGAACGTGGTTACCGCTTGTTGCCTTGTCCTGTCCCTGTCCGCCGGCGTCCTGGCCGCCGCGGTCCCGTCCGCTCCCGCGGACGCGAGACCGCCGGACCCAGCCGCCAAGAAGAAGCAACTCGACTCGCAGATCAACCAGTCCAAGGCTGATCTCGACGACGCGTCCGACCAGCTCGGCAAGTCCGTTGCCGCGTACAACCAAGCCGTCACGAAGTACCAGGCCGTCCAGGTCCGGTACGCCGCCGCGCAGGGGCAGCTCGCCGCCGCGAAGGCCGCCGACGCGGTTGCCGCGGGCAAGCTTGTCGCGGCCGAGGCGGCGTTGCGTACGGCGGCGTCCGACGTCGCGGCCGGTGAGCAGCTGATCGCGGAGAAGCGGGCCGTCGCGGGTCGCGCCGTACGATCGGCGTACCAGCAGCAGAACAGCCTGGTCGGGCTGTCGATCGCGTTGCGCGGTGCCGCGCCGGCCGACATCGCCACCGGCATGCAGGTGCAGCGGAACCTGTTCGGCATCCAGAGCAACGCGATCACCAACCTGAACAACGCGCAGGCGCAGCTCGCCAGCAGGCAGGTCAAGCTCGCTGCCGCGGAGAAGGACGCCGAAACAGCGCGTGCCGACGCCGCCGCGACGGTCCAGAAGGTCACCGAGCTGACCAAGCAGGTCGCGGCCGACCGGGCGGAGGCGGCAGCGGTCGCGGCGGTCAAGCTGACCGCGTTCAAGGCGGCCGAGCAGGAGAAGAACAGCGAGCTGGCGCAGTACAACTCGTTGCTGCAGGAGCGGAACCGGGTCCAGCAGATGCTGATCGCCCAGGCTCGGGCCGAGAAGGCGGCCGCGGCGCGCCGGAAGGCAGCTGCCGAGGCGGCCGAACGGGCACGTGCACGCAAGGAGCACCGGCAGCCGCGCGACATTCCCGACCCGCCGTCGACCGGTGACGGGCGGCTGGCGTATCCCGTCAGCAGCTACATCACGTCGCCGTACGGGATGCGTTTCCACCCGGTCCTGCACATCTGGAAGCTGCACGACGGCACCGACTTCCGTGCACCCTGCGGTACGCCGGTCCGCGCCGCGGCCGACGGGGTCGTGACGGACAAGTACTTCAACGGTGGTTACGGGAACCGGCTGTTCATCTCACACGGGGTGATCGGCGGGCACTCGATCACGACGGTCTACAACCACCTGTCGAAGTACAAAGCGCATGTTGGCGAACGGGTGAAGCGCGGCGAGATCGTCGGGTGGTCCGGTACGACCGGGTACTCGACCGGGTGCCACCTGCACTTCATGGTCTACAAGGACGGCGACGTGGTTAATCCGATGGGGTGGCTCTGAGCTACCTGCGATACTGGAGGGATGGTGAAACAGTCCGGCCGGGAGAAGCCGATCGCGCAGAACCGTAAGGCGCGACACGACTACCACATCGAGGACGTGGTGGAGGCCGGGCTGGTGCTGACCGGGACCGAGGTCAAGTCCCTCCGCCAAGGCCGGGCCTCCCTCGTCGACGCCTTCGCGGCCGTCCGCGGCGGCGAGCTGTGGCTGCAGGGCATGCACATTCCGGAGTACAAACACGGCACGTGGACCAACCACGAACCCCGCCGTACCCGGAAGCTGTTGCTGCACAAGGACGAGGTTCAGAAACTCATCCGCGCCGTCGAACAACAGGGCGTCTCGCTGATCCCCCTGTCCCTGTACTTCAAGGACGGCTACGCCAAGGTCGAGCTGGCCACCGGCCGAGGCAAGAAGGACTACGACAAACGCCACGCCCTCGCCGAACGCCAAGCCAACCGAGAAGCCCAAAGAGCCCTCTCCGACCGCCGTCGAGGCTGACCGACTGGGGTCGGGTCAGGGGTTGGTCCGGGCTGAACCCGATGGGGTGAGGGAGTTCGGGCGCGCACAGTGGAGACATGTCCACTTCAGAGTTGCTGGTGACCTCGGCGCAGCGGGATCGAGCCGTCGAGATCCTCAAAGAGATGTACGCCGACGGCCGCCTCGACCACATGGAGTTCGACCTCCGTCTGGACAAGGCGCTCAAGGCACGGACCCGGGCCGAGTTGAACAGCACGTTCGACGGGCTCGTCTCCCGCCCGGTCCCGACGTTCGCGCCGGCCGCGTTCACCCGCCCGGCGCCGCTGCAGACCTACCAGGGCGACGGCCGCGGGATGGGTACGATCGCGCACTGGCTCGGGTACCCGACCTCGTTCGTCGGCCCGGCGCTCGTCGTCGCGACGGCCGGCCAGAAGAACCCCGCCGTACGCCGGCACGCCGTCGAGGCGCTGAACTTCCAGCTGACCTCGGCCGGGGCGTTCGCGCTGCTCGGGGTGATGACCGGGTTCACGCACGGGTTCCTCGGGTTCCTGTTCCCGATCCTCGGGATCCTGTGGTTCCTGCTGACAGGGATCGGCGGCCTCGCCACCGCGGCCGGCGGCAAGTTCCGCTACCCGTTCACGCTGCGCCTGATCAAGTAGGCCCTACCCTGCTGGGGTGGGCGTACCAGTAGGAGCGCGGTGGGAGGTCGGCGCGTTCCTCGGGCTGACCGCGGCGACCGGGCTGATCGACGCGGTCAGCTACCTGAAGCTCGGACATACCTTCGTCGCGAACATGACCGGGAACGTGGTCTTCCTCGGGTTCGCGGTCGCACCCGGGTCGGGGTTCCGGCTCGGGCCGCCGGTCGTCGCCGTACTCGGATTCGTCCTGGGATCGCTCCTCGGCGGCCGGGCGGCGCGGGTCCTCGAGCCGCGGCCGCGGCGCTGGCTGGGGATCGTCTTCGGCGCACAGGCCGCGGTGCTGCTGTTGTGCAGTCTGCTGGTCGGGGTCGGCGTACTGCGGGAGTCGGGCTCCACGTCGTACCTGCTGATCCTCGCGCTGGCGGCCTGCTTCGGGCTGCAGAACGCGACCGTACGGCACGTCGCGCCGAAGGACATGACGACGACCGTGCTCACCCTGACGCTCACCGGTCTCGCCGCGGACAGCGTGCTCGGCAACGGGCGGGCTGCCAGTCCGTACCGTCGCCTCGGCTCGATCCTCGCGATGCTCGCCGGCGCCGCCGTCGGCGCCCTCCTGCTCCGCGCCACCACCGGCTGGGTGATCGCCCTCGCCGGAGCCGTGGTCGCCGCCGCGGCCGCGATCTTAGCCCTCGCTCCGGCGGACTGAGGGGAATGTGGGGTGCGGGAGGTTGGTTGGACTTGATAGTGTGGATCTTCCACCGAGCTACTGGGTGGGAGTTTGACAACTCAACAGGGGGTGAACGGTTTCGACTTTGGACGTATGTTCCAAGGGAAGCGGGCCGAGGATCCAGGGTTATCTCGTTAACGATCTCTGGAAACCAACAAGTGCCAACGTTAAGCGCACTGACCTCGCTCTCGCCGCCTGACGGCCTGAGCAACTAAAGAGGTGGTCAGCCCGGGGATGCTCTCGCCCCGGTCACTGGCCTCATTTAGAGAGCTTGCTTTGTTAGCCCGGTCACGGGGCTAGCACGGGACATTTACAGTGACTGAGCCTGTCAGCGAGATGTCTGTACAAACGCTGGGGCCGAGAAAAGCGCTATTCAGACTGCGCCCGGAGAAGTCTTGAAACAACGCCGAAGGACGCGGGTTCGATTCCCGCCACCTCCACCCCTTGAGAACGCGCAGGCCAGCCCAGCTGACCTGCGCGTTCTGCTGTCTGCGCCCGGCGGTGCGTCGTACGACGATGACGTCGGGTCGCCGGGAGACGCCGGGCTGGTCGGCGGAGCGAGCTCGAGGTGGTGTTCCGGTCAGGGGGTGTGGCGGATGGTGGCGTGGGTTATGAAGGTGTCGAAGTAGGTGTCGTCGAAGATGCGGGCTACTACTGCGGCGCGGGTGCGGACGGCTAGTTTGGTGCGGATCGAGCGGACGTGGTCGTGGACGGTGTGGGGGGAGACGAACAATTCGGCTGCGATCTCGGCGTCGGACAGGCCGCGGCACAGTAAGCGGGTGACCTCGATCTCGCGGGTGCTGAGGCCGGCGCCGACGACCCGCGGTCCGAGCAGCTCGGCGGGGGTGGCCGAGGTCAGAATCACCGCGGTACGGCCCTCGGGGAGTTCCATGCCGTGGGCGCTGAGCCAGCGTCCGTCGGCGATGCGCAGGACCGTCGAGAACCGCGGAGCTGCAGCGGCCAGCGCGACCAGGTGGTCGATGTGGCGATACCGGTCGGACCGCCTGTTCTCCAGCTCGGCGCGCAGTACCTCGTCGTCGAGACTGAACTCGATGAGCTTGCCGTCGGCAACGACCAGCATGCCACGGGCGCCATGGCCGGCGGCGCCCGTACGGAGATCGGCCAGGACGGCACGGCGCAGTACCGCGCCCGCTCTGCCGGCGACCGCGTCGAGGAGTGCTTCGTCGTCGGCGGTGAAGGCGCCGCTGCGCCGCCACAGCGACACACCAGCCCAGGCAACCTGGCCGTCCGGCAGCACCGCCCGGAGCTCGTCGGTGAAACCGTACGCCTCGACGACCGTCTCCAGCATGCCGGGATTGCTCTCCCGCAGCCGCAACGCCCGAGCCCCGGAGCGGGTGGCTGCCATCCGGCGGAAGCTGTCGTCGCCGCCGGCGAGCTCCACGCCGAAGAACGGGTGGCACGTTTCCGGCGGTAGCTCGGTCACCGCTCCGGTCCAGAACAGGCCGGTCTGCGGGTGCATCAACACGAGCGCGCCGGCGTCGGCGCCCGGTACGGCGGCCAGCATCTGGTCGAGCACCCGTTCGGCGGTGTGCGCCGGGTCGGCGTCGGCCGCGATCGCGGACACAGCTCGTCCGAGCCGGTCGGCGAGCGCCGTTCCCTGAATCGCGGTCACGGCTATCAGAGTAGGACCTGGATCCCCCGTTCCGGGGATGGCCGGTACGGCGAACCCGGCGCCAGGCTGGACGGTATGAGCCAACTCGGATCCCCGGTACTCGCACCGCAGGACGCACCCGTCTACAACCACGTCGACATGTTGTGCCGGATCGTGCTCGACGGGCGCGACACCGACGGCGCGTTCGCCCTGGTGGAGGAACGGGCCGCCCTCGGCGCGATGACGCCCCGACATGTCCACAGCCGCGAAGCGGAGACCTTCATCGTCCTCGAGGGTGCCCTGGAGGCGTGGAGCGAGGGCCGAAGCACGCTGGTCGAGGCCGGCTCGCTGATCTATCTGCCGCCCGGCCGCGCGCACGCCTTCCGGGTCGCCTCGGCGTCCGCCCGCTACTACACCTTGATCACACCGTCGGGCTTCGAGAGCTTCTTCCGGGACTCAGGTGTACTCGTCACGCAGCCGTTCACCGGCGATCTGCCGGTCCCCGGACCGGTGCCGCCCGACGGAGTCGCCAAGCTGCAACAACTGCTCGACCCGCTGGGCTGCACGATCACCGGACCACCACCCTTCGCACCGCCCGGCTCTTGAGTGTTCACTGGCTGATCGTGACGCCGGCCAGCTTGTCCGGGTCGAGGACGAGGTCGATCTCGGTGATCCGGTGGGCGACGACGGTGATGCCGACCACCGCGACCACGCCTGAGCGGGCGCGGGCGATGATGCCCGTCGCGCCGTTGACCAGTGCGGGCTCGCAGAGGGTTGCGAAGCGCGGCCCAACCCCGGCAGTGTGCTCCGCGACGTCGGCGGCACCCGTGAGCAGGGCCGGAGCCAGTCCCGGGCGGGTCCCGGCGTCGACACGGAAGACGACATCGGGGTCGAGTACCTGGAGAAGGCCGTCGAAATCGCCCGCCCTGGCTGCCGTCAGGAATGCGTCGACGACCCGGCGCTGCGTCGGTACGTCGGCATCGGGCACCGCCGAGGTCCCGCGCAGCCGCCGCCGGGCCCGGCTGGCGAGCTGGCGCGCGGCCACCGGCGAGCGGTCCACGATCGGCGCGATCTCGTCGAACGGGACCCCGAACATGTCGTGCAGGACGAACGCGAGGCGCTCCGCGGGCTCCAGGCTCTCCATGACCACGAGCAGGGCGAGCCCGACGGAGTCCGCCACCAGCGTGGCGTGCTCCGGGTCGAGGCTCCCGTCGACGCTGACGACAGGCTCGGGCAGCCACGTACCGGTCGGCTGCTCCGGCCGTGCCCGCCGGGCGCGCAGCATGTCGATGCACACCCGGCCGACGAGCGTGACCAGCCAGCCGTCGATGCTTTCGATCGCAGCGCTGTCGGAGCGGGTCGTCCGGATCCAGGCCTCCTGGAGCGCGTCGTCCGCGTCGCTGAGGGAGCCGAGCATCCGGTACGCGACCGCGCGCAACCGCGGCCGGTGCCGCTCGAACTGCTCGGCGAACCACAGGTTCTGCTCGTCGCCCATCTCGGCACCTCCCGCTCGGTCTTCCATCATCTGCTCCGCCCACGGCCTCCGCGTCATCCGGCGGCAGCCTTCGGCCGGGCTGTGACGTTGGCAAGCACAACGAGATTGACGATCAGGGCGGGTACCAGGACCATCAGCAGCGGTACCAGCGCGTCCCGGGGAATCGACGGCCCGCTGCGGAAGTGACTCCAGCGGGCAGCGGCGACCGTGCCACCGAGACAAGCCCACAGTGCCGTCTCGACGGCGGGCAGCCACTCCCGGCTGCGGATGTGGAAGCCGCTCGCCATCAGCGAGATCACCGCGATCCCCAGCCCGGCGAGCGGGGTGGCCCATTCCATCGTGCCGACCAGCAGCGGTACGACGAGACCGACGGCTGCCGCGACCTCGCTGAGGCCGATCGCGACGGTCATCAGGCGTGGCACCTGGTCGAAGCCGACCCAGCGGTCGATGCCCCGGCCGGCGATCTTGGGCAGACCGGCCGCCAGGAAGAAGGACGCGAGGAACCCCTCGGCGATCCAGACGGTGATGTCGAACACGCGCTCGCTCCTTGCTCCGTACTCTGCAGGCTTACTCCTCCAGGTCGGATCCGGGACCGCGGATGTGACCGATGCAGGCGGGGGACGTGCGCGCGCAAGCGGTTGCCGCAGGTCGCACCCGCGTTCGCCGTTTCCGAGCGGGAAAGCCGGGCGTAGAGTGCTGTGATCCGGGCTGATTGGGGGCTGGATGTGAGCGTGGGGCGTACCTCCGGTGACCGAGTGTGGCCGGGCTGAACACCGGGTTCCGGCGTCGGACGGCCATGTCCGGGCACGTGGCCCGCCGTGTCCTGCGCGCGATCGGCTCCGCCGCCTCCTGAGCCGCTGGCGTGCCTGGGGGAGGAGATACCGGCGTCGACCGGCATCCCTGGCAGGACGAGCAGCAACCTCGCAGTACAAGGGGGCAATCATGCGCACGAAGCTTCTCACCTTCGTGGCTTCACTCTTCGCAGCTATGACTGTGGCCTTGGTATCGGCGTCTCCGGCGATGGCGGACAGCCCGCACTACGTCACCGGCCCGACGGCCACCGTGCAGGACAACAGCCTTACCGTCACGTGGAAGGCGGCCGGTCTCGGAAACACCGTGACCTCGGTCGACTTCTCACTCACCGGCACCGTCACGACGACGTCGCAGTGCTTCACCAAGAGCGGCAACCCCGTGAACGGAGTGCCCAAGTCCGAGACGGTCAACGTGAACACGACCGGGACGTTCCCGGTCCGCAACGGGCAGACGACCGGGTCGCTCACCGTCGCACCGCTGTCCACACTGCAGTGCACCGGTAATCAGCACGTCGTCATCCTGTCGGCCGCGTTCGATCTGACGCTGACCGGCGACGGCCTTCCGCCGGTCCACCTGACGAGCTAGCAGGCCGCTCGGCGCGATGCCGGGACCATCGCATCGCGCCCGAACCGGGCGGCGGGGTCTGCACGGCCTCGCCGCCCGCCGGATCCGGTACCGGAAAATGGATTGCCCCGGGAGCGGCCCTCACGTTGGGTAGGCGGCGTGAACGAACTGCTGACCGATCGCTTGGTACTCCGTGGATGGCGGGACTCCGACCTGGAGCCGTGGGCGGCGATGAACGCCGATCCTGAGGTGCGGGAGCATCTGGGTGATCTGCTCACCCGGGAACAGAGCGATGCCTCGGTGGCGAGTTTCCGGAAGGAGTTCGAGCAGCGGGGTTACGGCTGGTGGGCGGTTGAACTGCGGGCCACCGGCGAGTTCATCGGTTTCGCGGGCCTGGATCCGGTGGACGACGAGATGCCGTTCACGGGAGTGGAGATCGGGTGGAGGCTCGCCCGCTCGGCCTGGGGGAAGGGGTACGCCACCGAGGCCGCGCTGGCCGGCCTGAACTTCGGCTTCGAAACCCTTGGACTCGCCGAGATCCTGGCCGTGACGACTGCGACCAACCTCCGTTCCCAGGCAGTGATGCGCCGGATCGGGATGACACGAGACCCGGCGGACGACTTCGACGACCCGACCGCGCCCGAAGGGCCGTTGCGTCCGAGTGTGGTGTACCGCAAAGCGCGCAGCACGGCGGCCTGACGGGGTCAGCCGATCGCGTTGGTGATGAGGGTGTCCGAGAGGTCACGTAGGCGGGCGCGAGCGTTGGCGTCGTACGCCTGCTCGTGCGCGCGGGCCTCGCGCAGGCCGTTGTAGTAGCGGCCGGTGGGCAGGGACGGCGCGGTGATCAGGCGGATCGTGGCGTCGGCGCCCTCGGCAACGGTGCTGATCGGGTTGACGCCGCTCTCGTTCACCATCGTGGTGTTCATGAACGTTGCCGGGTGCAACGAATTCACGGTGAGCTCCGGGCGTTCCGCGGCGAGGTCGATGGTGAACATGATCTGCGCCAGCTTGCTGCGCTGGTACGCCCCGAACCCGTCCCAGCCACGTTCCATCATCGGATCGCCGAAGTCGATCCGCTGCTGACCGGCCGATGCCACGTTGACGACCCGACCGGCCGGTGCCAGTTGCGGTAGCAGCCGCCGGGTCAGGTGGTAGCCGGCCAGGTAGTTGACCGCGAACCGCAATTCGATGCCGTCGGCGCTCACCTCGCGCCTGGTGCCGGGACTGCCGGCCCCAATGCCCGCGTTGTTGACGATCACGTCGAGCTCGCCGGTGATGCTGCCGGCCAGCCGGTCGACCTCGTGCAGGTCCGCCAGGTCGGCGAGGAAGATCTCGGGCTTCGGCCCGCCGGCGGCGACGATGTCCGCTAGCACCCCCTCGGCACGAGCGCGGGAGCGCCCGTGGACGAGTACGCGCGCCCCCTCGCTCCCCAGTCGCACAGCCAGCTCGCGGCCCAGTCCGTCGGTTGCCCCGGTGATCAGGATCGTCTGCATGCCGTCCACCGTACGTCGGTCCCGCACCGCCGAACGGCGTAGGGGTACGGCCGTTCAGGTTGATGTGCTGCGTACCTTGACGGTTACGTACCATGATGGTTACATAAGCATTGTGGAAGCTGTGTTGCGGGCGTTGGCCGATGACGGGCGCCGGACTTTGGTGGAGGCCTTGGCGGTTCGGCCCGCGACGGCGGGGGAGCTGGCCGAGCTGCTGCCGATCGCGCGGCCCGGTGTCTCGCGGCATCTGCGGGTGTTGCGGGAGGCCGGTCTGGTGGAGAGCCGGCAGGAGGCGCAGCGGCGGGTGTACTCGTTGCGGTCGGAGCCATTGGCGGAGCTGGACGAGTGGCTCGGGCGGTACCGGAGTTTGTGGCAGCAGCGGCTGGATGCTCTTCATACGGAGATTGCGAGGGGGAAGCGGACATGAACATCCTCGGGCGACTGGGCTTGGCCGACGGCAAGGGTGTCGTGCGGTTGGAGGACCGGTACGACACCGGCATCGAGGACCTCTGGTCGGCGGTGACCGATCCGGTACGGCTCGCGCGGTGGTACGGCAAAGTCGAAGGAGATCTGCGCCTCGGCGGCGCCTTCACGGTGTACCTCGAATCCGCCGACCTCGAAGGGATCTGCCGCGTCGACGTCTGCGAACCGCCGCACCGCCTCCGCTACACCAGCCGCGAGTCGGACGAGTCGGCCGCCCGCGGTAACGGCCCGGCGCCGTTCGAGCAGACCGTCGAGGCCACCCTGACCGCCGACGGCTCCCAAACGGTCCTGACCATCGAGGTCCGGGGCCTCCCGGTCGAGAATCTCGAGTACTTCGGCGCCGGCTGGCAACTCCACGCCGAGAACCTCGCCGCCTACCTGACCGACCGGCCAACGGACGACTCCCGCTGGGCCGCGCTGGTCCAGGCCTACCTGGAGCAGGCTGCCGCCCTCCGTTCGCAGTAGCGATCTCGTGCCAGCGGGAAGACAGAGCCGTGTCAGTGACGTTGGCAACCATGGGGGCTGTGGACGAGGGAGGCGCCGTGGGCGAGCTTGAACTGGTGGGTGGGGTTGCGGTCGAAAGTTTCGGGGCCGGCCCGGGGGTGGTCGTCGTGCCGGGGACCAATCGGCGGGCGCATCACTACGAGGCGCTGGCCCGGGAGCTGGCGGGCGCTCATACCGTGCATGTGATCGAGCGCCGCGGGCGTGGGGCGAGTCTGCCGCGCGGTGACCTGTACAGCGTCGAGGCCGAGGCCGACGACGTGCTCGGGGTGCTGGAGCGGACCGGGTCGCGGGTGCTGTTCGGGCACAGTTACGGCGGGCTGATCGGGTTGCACGTCGGCCTGCGGCAGCCGCTGGACGCGCTGATCGTGTACGAGCCGGGCGTCAGCCTCGAGGGGTCGTTCGACCTCGGCTGGCTGGACGCGTTCCGCCGCAAGGTCGAGGACCGCCGGTTCGTGTCGGCGATGGCGACGTTCCTGAAGCAGACGGAGCTGTTGCCGTTCCGGGCCACTCCGTTGCTCTGGGCAACCTCCTTCCTGCTGCTGTCCGGGCGTGAGGAGCGGGACCTGATGCCGCTCACCCCCGACGAGCTGGCCGAGATCGCGCGGCTCGACTCCGACGGCAGCCGGTACGCCGGCATCGCATCGCCGACCCTGCTGCTCGGCGGTGCGAAGACGCCTGCGTACCTGACCGGTGTACTTCCGCGACTGGCCGGACTGATCCCGAACGCGGAGTACACCATCCTGCCCGGCCTCGACCACAACGCCCCCGACGAGAACGCCCCGGACGAGATCGCCCGCCAGGTACGCCAGTACCTGGTCCGCGGCGAACGCCGATCACTCGATCACTAACACCTGTACGACGTCCCAGTGCTCCACGATCCGGTCGTTCTCGAACCGCCAGATGTCGACGACGGCCTGCGTGGATTCGGGCGTGGTCATCAGGTAGTGGACGACGACGTGGGTGTCGTCGGCGATCGCCCGGAGCAGGTCGAGCTTCGCGCCGGCGACCGGGGCGCTGGCGATGAACTCGATGAACGCGTCGCGGCCGGACGGGTTGCCGGGGCTGTGTTCGACGAAGTTCTCGTGCAGGAGCGGGCGGAGCGGTTCGAGGTTGCCGTTGGCAAATTCCTGGAAGGCGTGCAGGGTGAGCTGCTTGATGGTCATGCGAACGACGATGCGGCCGCGGCGGTGGTGCCGTCGATTACATGACCTGTAATGGCGCGGCCCCGGATACTGGGGGTGTGAGCGACAGGCCGGTGGGTGAGCTGCTGCGCGAGTGGCGTCGGCGGCGGAAGTTGAGTCAGCTGGATCTGGCGATTCAGGCTGACGTGTCGTCGCGGCACGTCAGCTTCGTCGAGACCGGGCGGACGATACCGAGTGCCGCTATGGTGCTGCACCTTGCCGAGCAGCTCGGCGTACCGTTGCGGGAACGGAACCGGCTGCTGGTCGCGGCCGGTCACGCGCCGGCGTACCGGCAGACGCCGCTCGACGACCCCGACCAGACGCGGGTCCGTGCAGCGCTCGAGCAGTTCCTCCGCGCGCACGCGCCGTACCCGGCCCTGGCCGTCGATCGGCGGTGGAACCTGCTGCTCGCCAACGACCCGTTCAACGCGTTCCTCGCCACCGTCGACCGGAAGTTGCTCCAGGCACCGGTCAACCTGATGCGGCTCGGCCTGCATCCGGACGGGCTGGCGTCGCGGATCCGCAACCTGCAACAGGTACGCGGTTTCCTGCTGCCCCGGCTCGCCCGGCAGGCCGCGACGACCGGCGACCCGTTCCTGCACCAGCTGTACGACGAACTGGTTGCCCACGGCCCGGTCGTCAGCACGCCGCCGGACCCGGCGGAGATCGCGCTCCCGATCCAGCTCCACCACCGCGGCGTCGACCTCACCTTCCTGAGCGCGATCACGACCTTCGGTACGGCGTTCGACATCACCCTCGAGGAGATCGCGGTCGAGACGTACCTGCCGGCGGATGCGCAGACGGCCGACTACTTCCGTCGTAGCTGACGGAACGTACGCCGCAGGTCGTCGGTCCATTCCGTTGGGACCTCCCACGGAATGAAGTGGCCGCCGTTCGGGTGCGCGGTGATGTTGACGTGGTTGTACCAGGCGGCGCGGTCGCTCGCGAGGAAGTTCTGGACGCGTTCCTCCGGGGTACGGACGCCGGGCGGGTTCTCGTAGCCGACGAACGTGATGCCGGTCGGGGCCTCGATCACCGGCGTCCGGTCGTGGGACGGCGTCCACGGGTAGCGGTTGTTGTTCGCGTACGTGCGGATCGAGGTGTCGATCGCGTCGCCCGCCCAGAAGATCGTCGCGTGCGTGAGCAGGTCGTCGTCGCTGAACGGCTCGTTCTCCGACCAGCTCAGCCAGCGTTCCATGATCCACGCCAGCATGCCGGCGGGCGAGTCGGCCAGGCCGTATCCGAGCGTCGTCGGGTGCAGTACGTGCGCCGCGAGATGCGCGGCGAACCGGCGTTCGAACTGGACGATCCCGTCGTGGATCTCCGGCGGCAGGCCCTCCGGGATCGGCCGGCCGCCGCTCAGGTCCCAGCCGCGGTCGCCGTTGAAGAAGTCGAGCTTCAGCGCCGAGCCGATGTGGATCCCGTACAGCTCGGCGGCGTACTTGTGGCCGAGCTGTCCGGTCACCAGCGCGCCGACGTCGCAGCCGGCCGCGGCGTACTTCCCGAACCCTAGGACGCCCGTCATCAGCTCGTGCCAGACGTCGGCGATCTTCCAGAAATTCATGTCCGGACGAGTCGGCGTCGAGAACCCGAACCCCGGCAGCGAGGGCACGATCACATCGAACGCGTCGGCCGGGTCACCGCCGTACGACGCCGGGTCCGCGAGCCGGTCGATCACCTTCGACCAGTGCCAGAACGTCCACGGCCAGCCGTGGCTCAGGATCAGCGGGACCGGATCCGGGCCGACGCCCGCGCGGCGGAGGAAGTGCACGGGAACGTCGCCGACGTCGACGCGGTAGTGGTCGTACTTGTTGATCGCCTGCTCGGCGTCGCGCCAGTCGTAGCCGTCGGCCCAGTACTCGACGAGCGGCTGCAGGCGGGTGCGGCGTACTCCGTAGAAACCGTCGTCGTTGCCGGCGTCGCGCGGCCACTTCGTCGCGCGCAGGCGGGTGCGGAGGTCGTCGAGGACTTCGTCGGGTACTGAAATCGGACTCGGAATCGGATTCGGAATCGGATTCGGAATCGGACTCGGGGTCATCGGGGTTCCTCTGCGAGTTCGGTGAGGCGGTGGAGGACGTCGATCGAGCCAGCGAGTACGGCGCGCTCGTCGGGGGTGAGCCGGTCCACGAGGGCGGCGAGTTCCGCGACCCGGTTCGCGTGCCGGGAGTGGACGATTTTCTGGCCGGCCGGGGTCAGCGAGAGCAGGCTGGCGCGACCGTCGGTCGGGTCGGGGCGGCGTTGGACGAGTCCGTCGTCCTCGAGCTTCGCAACCAGGCTGGTGAGGGCCGGTTGCTTGAGCTGCTCGGTCGGCAGCAGGGCGGTGAGGCGGAGCGGACCGTTGCGGTCGAGGGTGTGCAGGACCGACAGCGTGGAGAAGTTCAGCCGGCGGACCGGGGGCAGCCGGATGAAGATCGTGGTGAAGTCCTCGATGACCGTGGTCAGGCGGTCGACGTCCAGCTCACTCACGGACCCGACTATACATCGATTTTCGATGTTTTAGGGGGTGAGCTGGATTCCCTGGACGGTGAAGCTGGTGCTGCCGGACTTGAACGTCAGCACCGCCTGGTCGGCGCTGTCGGGCAGGTGGCCCTTGAACGTGATCGTGCCGTGCTCGCTGCCGCCCGCCGGGATCTTGCCCGGCCAGGAACTCTTGCCGGTGTCGGCGCGCAACGCGGTACCGTCCGCGGCGGTGAACGTCGTACCGTCGATCGGGATCGTGAACGCCTGCTTGCTGACGTTCGCGACCAGCACCTCGATGCGGGTGAAATGGCTGGTGTACGTGACCTTCTCGACGGTGATCGTGACGCCGGTGCCGGGTTTCGCGACCGGTTTCACCAGGCGGTCGGCGCCGGACTCGTTACCGGTCAGGTAGCCGGCGACGTACTCCGTCCCCGCGGTCAGCGCGAACCCGCCGACGCCGACGCCGGCGAGTACGACGGCGATCGCGATGATCACCGAGACGTCGAACCGGCCCGGCCGGTGTTCCTTGGGGGCGGCGGCGTCGAGCAGGGCGAGCACCATCGCGACCACGAGCGCGATACCTGGTGGGACCAGCCAGCGCAGCGCGCTGCCGGGCCCGTCGCTGAAGAACGTGACGACGAGGTTGACGATCAGCCCGAGTACGATCACACCGGCGGCCGCGATCAGCACCCGCGGCAACCGTACGGTCCCGACCGCGTCGTCCGGCGTGTCCCGATCCGGGCGCTGCTCGGGGAGCCGCATCCCGCGCCGCTCTGCACCGGCCGCAATGGGT
Organism: Kribbella sp. NPDC031520; assembly: GCF_055580825.1. Lineage (NCBI taxonomy): Bacteria > Bacillati > Actinomycetota > Actinomycetes > Propionibacteriales > Kribbellaceae > Kribbella > Kribbella sp. NPDC031520. The sequence continues at coordinate 168,747 of NZ_JBVIKS010000003.1, read as the reverse complement.
TCTGGACTTGCCGTACGTCCGCGCGGACCTGGTTCGCTGCCGTCGCGCTCCGGGCTCGTGGGCCAGCCGTCGGACTCGTTCCAGTTCGGCTGGGACCGGTCGATCCGGGCCGAGATCTCCCACGGCGACCGCACCGGCTCCGGGTTGTCCGCCGACGGATAGGCAGCCCATCCCCGATCCACCTCGAACCCACCCGCAGCCGGCAGGCCCGCCTCCTCAACCCCATCCCCGTATGCCGAGGCGCCGCTTGCGTACTCATCCACAGCACGCCCGGGCTCGCCCGCCTCCGGCGGGAAGTCAGTCGCCTGCGGTTCCTCGGTCGCGCGGTGCACGAAGTCGCCGTGCTGGTCAGTTGCTGGTGGAGGTGGAAAGTCGGCGGGTGTGGCGTGGCCACCAGCCTCGACCGGGCCAGCTGGTCCGCCGGGGTGAGGGAGCTCCGCCGCCGGTGCATGCGGCGCGAGCTCCGGGGAGTACGCCTGCTCCGCGGGCTGCGGGGGGTATGCCTGGTCCGCTGACTCCGGGGAGTACGCCTGCTCGGCGTCCGCCGGTCGGCCGCTCGGTGGTCCCGCCGGAGGCGCGGCGGGCGGGGGTGAGGAGGCGGGGGTGTCGGAGGTGGGGGGTGTGGTGTCGGGGGTGGGGGATTGGTGGAAGGTGAGGATCGAGCGGCCGATGTGGATTCGGTCGCCGGGGGTGAGAGGGGTGGGGGCGGTCAGGCGGTGGCCGTTGAGGCCGGTGCCGTTGCGGGACTCGTCGTACAGGGTCCAGGTGCCGGCGGTGCGGGTCAGGCGGGCGTGGATGCGGGAGATCTGGTCGTCGGCCTGGAGGCGGATGTCGGCGTTCGAGGCGCGGCCGATAGTGATGGTGTCGTCGCCGGTGCCGGGCGGCAGCGTCCAGCGCTGGTCGCCGAGCGACAGCACGCATTCGGTTTCCACTCACACCCCAGCCGGCGTCGTCCTGTTCGCGATCCGTCGCACCGCGCGAGGCCTCGCAGCCCGCCGCGACCGACCCGTCTGCGCGATTCTGCCATTCAGGCCTGTCCCGGACCACCAGTGGTTCGCTGACCGCGCAACATCCGCGCCACATCCGTACTGTCCGCGTCAAGCCACTCACCGGACCGTGATGATTCTCAGCCGGCTCCCAGGTTTGTCAGCGCTTTGTAGCGATGACAACGCGGTCAGTTGTCATCGAGGTGCCAACGGCACGACAGCGCCTTGCCCGGCCGGGGTGCCGGACATAGTGTCACGCCGCGCGATTCATCGGGATTGGATGGAAAGGGGTCTTCCGGAGGCAGATCCCGGATGAAGCGGCCGGAGGTTCCAGGCGGAGGTGGTGCACCGCCTGCAGTCCGGTCCTGCGCGCAACCCGCCCAGCACCATTCATGTGAAGGGACCACTACCAATGGTCTTGTTCCAGCGTTCCCGCAAGCCTGCCGTCTTCATAGGGGTTACCAGCCTCGCCGCGGCAGCACTCGCCGGACTCGGTACCTCGGCGGCCGGTGCGGCCACCGCGGCCCAGAGTGCGGCACCGCCCCGGCCCTCAGCTGCGCAGTCGAAGGTGTACGCCGCCGACTCCGCGTCCTCGCTGGTCGCCGGCCGGCCGAGCGCCCTGCACGCCTCGAAGGACGACAAGTTCATCGCGAAGCCGGTGATCTCGGACCGATCCGGTCTGCAGTACGTCCCGTACGAGCGCTCGTACAAGGGTCTCCCGGTGATCGGCGGCGACTTCGTCGTCGTCACCGACAACAAGGGGACCGTGAAGTCCACCTCGGTCGCGCAGACCACCGCCGTACCGAACCTGTCGACGGCCGCGAAGGTGACCGCCGCGGCAGCCCAGCAGACCGCGAACAAGCAGCTGAAGCGGGTCGACTCGTCGACCACGCCGACGCTCGCGGTCTACGCCCTGAACGGCACCCCGAAGCTGGCGTGGCAGACCCGCGTCAGCGGCAGCAGCGGCAAGGAGCCGTCGAGCCTGTCGGTGTACGTCGACGCGCGGACCGGCAAGGTACTCGGTACCAAGGAACACGTGCTGGCAGGTGACGGTACGGCGGCCTACAGCGGCCCGAACCCGGTCCACCTAGACACCACGCACTCCGGCAGCACGTACACGATGGCTGACCCGAACACCACCAACCAGTCCTGCCAGGACGCGGCGAACAACACCACGTTCTCCGGTCCGGACGACCTCTGGGGCAACGGCAACGCGACCAGCAGGGAGACCGGCTGCGTCGACGCGCTGTACACGGCGCAGACCGAGCGGCACATGCTGACCGACTGGCTCGGCCGCAACGGGTTCGACGGCAACGGGGGTGGCTGGCCGATCCGCGTCGGCCTGGCCGACGTGAACGCGTACTACGACGGCTCGCAGGTGCAGGTCGGTCACAACAATGCCGGCCAGTGGATCGGTTCGATGGACGTCGTGGGCCACGAGCTCGGTCACGGCATCGACGACCACACCCCGGGTGGTATCTCGGGCAACGGCACCCAGGAGTTCGTCGCCGACACGTTCGGCGCGGCCACCGAGTGGTACAGCAACCAGCCGTCGGCGTACGACCCGCCGGACTTCTACGTCGGTGAAGAGGTCAACCTGGTCGGCAACGGCCCGATCCGCAACATGTACGACCCGTCGCAGGTCGGCGACCCGAACTGCTACTCGAGCTCGATCCCGGGCTCCGAGGTGCACGCCGCGGCCGGTCCGGGCGACCACTGGTTCGTCCTGGTCTCGCAGGGCAGCGGCGGTTCGCCGAACGTACCGACCTGCAACAGCTCGTCGGTGACCGGTCTGGGCATCCAGAAGGCCATCAAGATCATGTACAACGCGATGCTGATGAAGACCAGCAGCGCGTCGTACCTGAAGTACCGCACCTGGACCCTGACGGCTGCGAAGAACCTGTACCCGGGCAGCTGCACCGAGTTCAACACCGTCAAGGCGGCGTGGGACGCGGTGAGCGTACCGGCGCAGACCGGTGACCCGACGTGCAGCACCAGCGGCGGCGTCACGGTCAGCAACCCGGGCAACAAGACGGGCACGATCAACGTGGCGCTCACGCCGTTCACGCTGACCGCGTCCGGCGGCACCGCGCCGTACACCTGGTCCGCGACCGGCCTGCCGGCCGGTGTCACCATCGGTTCGTCGACCGGCACCGTGTCCGGTACGCCGACCGCGAGCGGCACGTTCAACGTCACCGCGACGGCGACGGCGAGCGCGGGTGGTTCGGGTTCGGCGCAGTTCACGATCACCGTCAGCGGTGGTGGCGGTAGCTGCTCCGGCCAGAAGCTCGGCAACCCCGGCTTCGAGACCGGTACGGCGGCACCGTGGACGGCAACGGCCGGCGTCATCGACAACACCGCCTCCCAGCCCGCGCACAGCGGCACCTGGAAGGCGTGGATGGACGGCTACGGCACGACGCACACCGACACGCTGAGCCAGTCGGTGACGATCCCGGCCGGCTGCTCGGCGACGCTCTCCTTCTACCTGCACATCGACACTGCCGAGACCACGACGTCGACGCAGTACGACAAGCTCACGGTGAAGGCGGGCTCGACCACGCTCGCGACGTACTCGAACCTGAACGCAGCGAGCGGCTACTCGCTCAAGTCGTTCAACGTCTCGTCGCTGGCCGGTCAGACGGTGACCATCAGCTTCAGTGGCACCGAAGACAGCTCCCTGCAGACCTCGTTCGTCATCGACGACACAGGCCTCAACCTGAGCTGACACCTCCTCTGTAAATCTGTAAAACAGAACCGGTCGCCGCACCCCACCTGGGGTGTGGCGACCGGTCCGCGTATCAGGCCGGGATCGAGTCGAAGCGGCCTTTGAGTTTGGCGCGCAACTCCTGGGTGGGCGTTCCGGCGGCGAGTCCGCCGCCGAGTTCGGCGAAGAAGCCCTCGAGGCCGCTCCAGGAGGAGCTGGACCAGGGCGAGCTCGACCGGTTGACCCACGCGCTCACCGTCGTCATCGGCATCGAGTCCACGATCGTGCTGCGGGACATCTGCGGACTCGACTCCGCGGAGATTCTCCGCGTGCAGCACTGGGCAGCCCGGGCGCTGGTCGCGGCAGTGCGCAGCGACGCGCAGGTGGACTGACCGACGGTGGGTGACGGTCGCCCGTTTGCCGGGCGACCGTCCAACGAATCCTGGGTCTGTCAGTTCAGGGTCATCCGGGGTTCGCCGTTGGTGAGGCCGGTGCCGGTGATGGTGCAGGTGCCGCCGCGGTTCTGGGTGTAGGTCTGGCGGACACAGTTGCGGAGGGCCAGTTGAGCCCAGTAGTTCGGGTGCAGGGACTCCTGGATGTAGTAGTCGGAGCCGGCGGTCGTGACCGTTCGGATCTGGTTGATCCACTCGGTCCTGTCGACCGCGGTTGGCTGCGTCCACGAGCTCAGGCCGACTTCCTCGTACAGGCCGACGCCCTTCTCGCACAGGCGGCGGCCGTTGAAGGCGGACTGGAGTTCGAGGAGGCGGGTGTTGCTCAGGCCGGACTGGCCGATCGCGTCCCGGACCGTGTTGTTGATCGTGACGAGTGCGGTGGCGTTCGCCCAGTCGGCGTCGGCGTTCCAGAAGCCGCAGCCGCCGGTGCTCTGCCGGGTGTAGCCGCTCTGGCTGTACCGGAACCCGGTGGCCGACGGGATCGGCGACGGATAGGTCTGTACGACGAGGTTCCAGGCGGTGTCGCCGTACCCGGCGTTGCGCATCGCGGTGCGCAGGTTCTGGAACGCGGTCGCGATCTTGTCGCGGACGGTGGCGATGTTGGTGGCGGTGAAGTTGGCGACGACGGACGAGTCGTCCCTGCAGTAGTCCGGGTTCCACGACGGCGACAGCAGGAAGTCCTGCACGCATTGGCTGACGATCGACGCGAAGTTGAAGTCGTTGCCGCCGATCGAGACCACCACCTGCTTGACGTTGTGGGTCGCCGCGAACTGCTGCAGCATCTTCGCCTGCCCGAGATGACCGGCGCCGTCGTCGTAGAAGTCCAGGCCCGGCTTGAAGTACTCGCCGGTGCCGGTCGTGGTGCGGGCGCCCGAACAGGCCAGGTTCAGCCCGCCGACGCCGCCGCCGATGTACACCTCGGCGGACTGGCTGCGATGGCACCGCGGGATCTGCTCCGCGGTGTGGCTCGCGTTGTCGTAGTAGGCGGTGGCACCGAGCGCGTCGGCCGGTGTCTCGGAGTCGTTCGAGCTCCCGGCCCAGCGGCCGGCCTCGCCCGAGATGTAGGAGTCCCCAACGGTCACGACGTACGGCGTCCCGGATCCGGGCCCGTCGGCGTGCGCGGGAGGAGCGACCAGGCCGAGCCCGGTCAAGGAGAGTAGGAGAACTGCTGCGGACACTCGACGACTTCTGGTACTTGTCACCGGAAGGCCTCTCTCGCCGGAGTTCGGTGACCGCTTGATCACCATCGGCAAGATACTTCCCGGTAACAACTTCCGGTAGACCGAGAGTGCTGACACCTTTGCGCCCTGTCACCGCCGTGTCAGGGTACTTAATTCACTTCGTGAAGCATTGACATCGGGGCTGGTGGGGTAAATAGTTTCGTCCTGAAATCAATCAGAAAGCTGAGTGAATCAACAGTGACGAACATAGAGATTCTGCAGCTGCGGGCGGCCGGCGTCAGTCTGGTGCTGGACTGTTCCGGGCCGGGCATTCCGTCCGTGCTGCACTGGGGTGCGGATCTGGGTGAGCTGACCGGCGACGCTCTGGTGGAACTGCGCCGCGGCGCCGGAGGAGTGCAGAGCGGCACTGGCCTGAACGAGGACCTCCCGGTCGCGATCGTTCCGGAGTACTCGGCCGGCTGGTTCGGCCTGCCCGGGCTGAACGGGCACCGTGACGGCCAGGACTTCTCCCCGAGTTTCAGGCTGACGAGCACCGCGCAGACCGGCAACACCGTGCAGGTCAAGGCCGCCGACGCCGGGCTCGAGCTGAATCTCACGATCGAGCTCACCGACTCCGGCCTGGTCAAGGCCAAGGCCGACCTGACCAACACCGGTACGTCGACGTACACCGTCGACGGCCTCTACCTCGCGCTGCCCGTACCGACCGAGGCGACCGAGCTGCTCGACATGACCGGCCGCCACATCGGCGAGCGCCACCCGCAGCGGCACGCGTTCACGCAGGGCGCCCACCTCCGCGACAACCGCCGCGGCCGTACCGGCGCCGACGCCACGCTCCTGCTGCTGGCCGGCACCGAGGGCTTCGGCTTCCGCACCGGCGAGGTGTGGGGCGTGCACACCGCGTGGAGCGGCAACCACCGTTCGTACGCCGAACGCGGCATGACCGGGTACGGCGTGATCGGCGGCGGTGAACTGCTGCTCCCGGGCGAGGGCCGCATCGAGCCGGACGGCACCTACAGCACCCCGTGGATCTACGGATCGTACGGCGTCGGCCTCGACGAACTCGCGACCCGTTTCCACGACTACCTGCGGGCCCGCCCGCAGCACCCGAAGACCGAGCGTCCCGTCGTACTGAACACGTGGGAAGCGGTGTACTTCAACCTCGACATCGACAAGCTGAAGGCGCTCGCGGACGCGGCCGCCGAGGTCGGCGCCGAGCGGTTCGTGCTCGACGACGGCTGGTTCCGCGGGCGTCGCGACGACCACGCCGGCCTCGGCGACTGGTACGTCGACGAAGGCATCTGGCCGAAGGGCCTGCACCCGTTGGTCGACCATGTGTTGGGCCTCGGGCTGCAGTTCGGGTTGTGGGTCGAGCCGGAGATGGTGAACCCGGACTCGGACCTCGCCCGCGAGCACCCTGACTGGATCCTCGCGGCCGGCGACCGGATGCCGCCGACGGCCCGCAACCAGCAGGGCCTCAACCTCGGCATCCCGGCGGCGTACGACTACATCCTCGAGCGGCTCGACAGCATCCTGAACGAGTACGACATCGCGTACCTGAAGTGGGACCACAACCGGGACTTCGTTGACGGCGGCAACCAGCACACCGGTACGGCGGGCATCCACGAGCAGACCGCCGCCGTCTACCGGCTGATCGACGAGCTGAAGCGCCGGCACCCGGGCCTGGAGATCGAGTCGTGCTCGTCCGGCGGCGCCCGGGTCGACCTCGGCATCCTGGAGCGCACCGACCGGATCTGGGGCAGCGACAGCAACGACGCGCTCGAGCGGCAGACGATCCAGCGGTACACACAGCTGCTGCTGCCGCCGGAGCTGATCGGCTGCCATGTCGGCCCGCCGCGGGCGCACACCACCGGCCGGACCCAGACGCTGTCGTTCCGCGCGATCACCGCGCTGTTCGGCCACTTCGGCATCGAGTGGGACATCGCTTCGGCAAGCGCCGAGGAGCGCGCGGAGCTGAAGGGCTGGGTCGCGCTGCACAAGGAGCTGCGGCCGCTGCTGCACACCGGTCGCGTGGTCCGCGCCGACCGTGGTCCCGACGACGTGCTCGTCCACGGCGTGGTGGCGCAGGACGGGTCGCGCGGCGTGTTCAGCGTCGTACAGACAAAGCAGTCGGTCACGTCCGCCGTCGGCCGGGTTCGCCTGCCCGGACTCGACCCACAGCGGACGTACCGCATCAGCAAGGTCACGACACCCGGTCCCGAGTCGCGGACCGTGGGGTGGGCGGCCGACGGTGGAGGCGTGGAACTGAACGGCGCCGCCCTCGCCTCGGTCGGAGTGCTCATGCCCGCGCAATGGCCGGAGAGCGCGATCTTGCTGGACGTGACTGCGCTCGGGTAAGCCCGCCCGAGCGCGAGACAACAGAAGGAGATCCCCCGTGACCACAACCAACGCACCACCGGAAACCGAACGAAGTCACGGGGGACAGGCGGCGCCGCCGAGGAAGAAGCGCAGCCTGGGAGACCTCAAGGTCGCGATGATCTTCATCGCGCCGGCGACCCTGGGGTTCGTCGTGTTCTACATCTGGCCGACGCTTCGCGGCGCCTACCTGAGCTTCACCGAGTACAGCCTGCTCTCGGCGCCGAAGTTCAACGGGCTGGACAACTACGACCGGATGATCCACGACAGCTTCTTCTGGAACGCGCTCGGCGTCACGGTCGAGTACGTCGTGATCAACATCGGTCTGCAGACCGTACTGGCGGTCGGTATCGCGATGCTGATGTACCGGCTGACCAAGTCGATCACGGTCCGGGCGATCATCCTGGCGCCGTACCTGGTCGCGAACGTGGTCGTCGCGCTGGTCTGGTACTGGATGCTCGACGTCCAGGTCGGTGTCGTGAACACGTTCCTCAGCTGGTTCGGGATCGACCCGGTGGCGTTCTTCGGCGATTCGCACTGGGCGATCCCGACGGTTGCCGGCATCAACGTCTGGCGGCACATGGGGTACACGGCGCTCCTGGTGTTCGCCGGACTCCAGACGATTCCGTCGTACGTCTACGAGGCCGCCGAGGTGGACGGATCGACCGAGTGGAAGACGTTCTGGCGGATCACGCTGCCGCTGCTGCGGCCCGTTCTGGTGATGGTCCTGGTGGTCACCATGATCGGGTCGTTCCAGATCTTCGACACGGTCGCCGTGACGACGCAGGGCGGCCCGATCAACGCGACGCGGGTCATCTACTACTACATCTACGAGCGCGCGTTCACCCGGTTCGACTTCGGGTACGCGTCCGCGATGGCGCTGGTGCTGTTCGCGATCCTCGCCGTGGTCTCGCTGGTGCAACTGCGGCTGCTGCGGGCCAGGGAGAGTGATCTCGCATGAGGCGTCAGGTGAGTGTCGGCCGTACGGTCGCCTGGGTGCTGTTGTTCGTCCTGCTGATCGTCACCCTCTTCCCGTTCTACTGGATGTTGCGTACGGCGTTCTCCGACAACACGCAGCTTCCGGGCCACCCGCACTCGTTGCTCCCGGTGGAGACCACGCTCGGCGCGTTCAAGCGGGTGCTCGGGCTGTCGTCGATCGAGGAAGCACAGGCACAGGGTGGTTCCGGTGCGGCCGTGAACTTCTGGCTGTACCTGCGGAACTCGTTGGTGGTGGCAACCATCACGACCGGCTGCCAGGTGTTCTTCAGTGCGATGGCGGCGTACGCGTTCGCCCGGCTACGCTGGCCCGGACGGGACAAGGTGTTCGCGTTGTTCCTGGCGGCGTTGATGGTGCCACCAATCTTCACGACGCTGCCGAACTTCGTGCTGATCAAGAACCTCGGGCTGCTGAACAGCTTCGCCGGCATCATCCTGCCGGGCGCGTTCATGACGCCGTTCGCGATCTTCTTCCTCCGCCAGTTCTTCCTCGGCATCAGCCGGGAGCTGGAGGAGGCGGCGATGATCGACGGTGCCGGGCACCGGCTGATCTTCTTCCGGCTGGTGATCCCGATGAGCGCGGCGCCGATCGCGACGCTGGCGATCCTGACCTACATCAACTCCTGGAACGACTACTTCTGGCCGCTGCTCGTCGGGCAGCAGGAGAACGTCCGGGTGCTGACGGTCGCGTTGGGCGTGTTCCGTTCGCAGACACCGCAGGGCGGCCCGGACTGGGCCGGGCTGATGGCGGCGACGCTGGTCGCGGCGCTGCCGATGATCATCCTGTTCCTGGCGTTCGCCAAGCGGATCACCAACTCCATCGGCTTCTCGGGGATCAAATGACCCAAATGAATTCAACACTGTCACGAAGGACCCTGCTGAAGGCGGGACTCGCCTCGTTGGCCGTACCCACGGTTGCCGCGTGCAACAACGGGGCCACGGCCCGGGGCGACGGCGAGATCATCTACTGGCTGTGGGACTCCGCGCAGCTGCCGATGTACACCGAGTGCGCGAAGGTTTTCCACGAGCAGAATCCGCAGTACTCGGTGAAGATCGAGCAGTACGGCTGGAACGACTACTGGTCGAAGCTCGTCACCGGGTTCATCTCGGACACCGCGCCGGACGTGTTCACCGGGCACTCCTCGAAGTACCCGCTGTTCGCGGCCAAGGGACAGGTGCTGCCGATCGACGAGTACGTGACCCGGGACAACGTTGACCTGGGCATCTACCAGAAGGGCCTGGCGGACCGGTGGATCGGTGCCGACGGCAAGCGGTACGGGTTGCCGAAGGACTGGGACACCGAGGTGTACTTCTACAACAACGCGCTGACCGAGGCCGCCGGGATCAGTACCGACCAGCTCAACTCGATGACGTGGAACCCTCAGGACGGCGGGACGTTCGAGCAGATCGTCCGCCGGCTGACCGTCGACTCCAAGGGGCGCCATGGCGACCAGCCGGGGTTCGACAAGGGCAACGTGAAGGTCTACGGACTCGGGTACGCCGACGCCGGTGGTGGCGACGGGCAGACCAGCTGGAGCTGGTACGCCGCGACCAACGGCTGGAAGTACTCCGAGGGCGAGCCGTGGGGGACGAAGTTCTTCTACGGCGACCCGAAGTTCACCGACACGATCGGGTGGTGGCGTGGGCTGATCACCAAGGGCCTGATGCCGACGTACGCGCAGGCGAAGTCCGGCGTCGACGTGACCACCTCGTTCGGCGCCGGGAAGTACGCGATCACGCCGAACGGGTCGTGGATGCTCGGCACGTACGCCACGCTGAAGCAGGTCAAGACGAAGCTGGCGCGGCTGCCGATCGGGCCGATCGGGAAGCGGATGTCGATGATGAACGGGCTCGCGGACACCATCTGGGCCGGGACCACGCGGCGCGACGCGTCGTGGGCCTGGGTGAAGTTCCTCGGGTCGCAGACCGCGCAGGACATCGTCGCCAAGGCCGGCGTGGTGTTCCCGGCGGTGGCGGCGAGCATGCCGGCGGCGAAGGCCGCGTTCGCGAAGAGCGGCTGGGACGTGACGCCGTTCTTGGAGCCGGTCGAGGCCGGGAACGTGTTCCCGTACCCGGCCAACCCCAACGCCGCGGACGTGACCGCGGTGATGACACCGGCGATGGACGCGGTGATGTCGTTCGAGGCGGATCCGTCGTCGCTGGCGAAGGCGAACAAGGATGTGAACCAGATCCTCTCGGTCAACAGCTAAGGGTTGACCCTGGGTCGGCCTACGCCTGGGGGAGTACGCCGTACTGCGTCGAGCGGTGCAGTGTGCTCCTCCGGGGGTAGCGCAGGTGTCGCCGCTGAGGCGACGCGGATCGGGGGTCGGCGAAGACAACCTTGGTGGCATCGGAGAACCATTCGAACACCAGGGAGAGTCATGAACGAGGAGAGGCCGGGCGGCCCGATCCGCATCGGCGACCGCGAACGCGAGGACGCCGTCAGGCGCCTCGGCGAACACTACGAAGCCGGCAGGCTGACCGCGGAGGAGCACTCCGAGCGGGTCGAGCAGGCCCTCAAGGCGAAGACCGAGGCAGACCTGCGCGAGCCGTTCGCAGACCTCCCCGGCCCCCACCAGGCAAGTGCCGCCGGCGGCGGCGACGCAGGCGATGGCTGGGCCGGCCCGTGGGGCTGGCGCAAGCCCGCGTGGACTGCGCCTGAAGGCTCCACCAGCAGCAATGCTGGGAACACGGGGCCGGGCACCGGCAGCGGTGGATTTGGCGGTCCGGGTGGATTTGGTGGCCGTCCGGCGTGGGCAGCGCGTGGGTTTGTCGGGCGGGTTCCGTTGCCGTTGTTGATCATGCTGGGCGTGTTCGGCGTACTGGCCTCGATCGGCTGCGTGTTCGGCGCGGGGCACCCGCCGGTCCTGCCGATCTTGCTGATCGCGGCCGCGGTGTACGTGATCCGCAAGCGCCGGATGGAGCGCCGGGCATGAGAAACGTGTACCGCGTCGTCGGGATGCTGATCGCGATCGCCGTCGCGTTGCAGGTCGCGTCGATCGCACTGTCCGGCTTCATCATCGCCAAGGACGCCAACGACGGTAAGGCGATCGGGGCGGACTACAGCAACTTCGGCGAGGCATACCACAGCATCGCCGGGATGGTGATCGGCCTGCTCGCGCTGGTACTGCTGATCGCGTCGTTCATGACCGATGTCCCGCGGGGCCGGACGCTGGCCGGCGTCGTGGTCCTGCTGGTCGCCCTGCAGTTCGTCCTCGCGACGGTGTCCTTCGGGGTGCCGGCCCTCGGAGTACTGCACGGTCTGAACGGTCTGGCGGTCGCCGCCGTCGCATCCGTCGCCTCGAGGCGGGCCGCCGTACCGAAGGAATCTGTGACCAGTGCCTGAGGTCAAGAAGCGCAAGTGGGGTCGGCTGGTCGCACTAGGGGTAACGCTGGCGGTGCTCCTACCGCTGGCGTACCTCTGGGTGACCAGCCTTGTTCCGGGCTCGTACAACCCGGCCGAGATGGGGTATGCCGACTACGGCGGTGGGCCGAGCTCGATGGGGCACATGGACCACATGGGCGGTATGAGCGTCGCGGACCTTACCGGCCCGAAGACCGGTACGCCGGACGTGAACGTGACGCTGATCGCGCGGAAGCAGAAGTACCAACTGGCGTCCGGCGAGACCGTCGACGGCTTCACGGTGAACGGGACGTCGCCCGGGCCGATGATCCGCGCGAAGGTCGGCGACCTGATCCAGGTCACGTTCGTGAACGAGTCCGTGAAGGACGGCGCGACCCTGCACTGGCACGGCATGGACGTACCGAACGCCGAGGACGGTGTCGCCGGGGTGACGCAGGACGCCGTACCGGTGGGTGGGAAGCATGTGTACCGCTTCAAGGCCGAGCAGGCCGGGACGTACTGGTACCACTCGCACCAGGTGTCGAGCGACGAGGTGAAGGGCGGGCTGTTCGGCCCGATCGTGATCGCCCCGGCCGCGCCCGGTGACCTGGTTGCGACCATCCATACGTACGACGGCAGGCGCACGATCAACGGGCGGACCGGGAGCGGGCGGGTGGACGTGCCCGCTGGTAGGACGGCCCGCGTACGGGTGATCAACACGGACAACGCGATCCTGCGGGTGGGGCTGGTCGGCACGCCGTACAAGGTGGTTGCCGTCGACGGGAACGACGCACACGGCCCGACTCCGGTCACTGCTGGGTATGCGCTACCGGCAGGCGGCCGCGTCGACCTGGAGGCCGTCGTACCGCCGGGCGGGATGCGCTTGGTGGCCGGTACGTCGTCGTTGTCGCTCGGGATCGCTCCCGCCGGCACGGACCCGCCGTCCGGGGACCTGCCCGCGAACACCGTCGACCTGTTGAGCTACGGAACGCCTGGGCCGCTCGGGTTCGACCCGGCGAAGGCGAACCGGAACTTCGAGTACCGGATCGGCCGCTCCGCCGCCTTCCTGGACGGCAAACCCGGTCTGTGGTGGACGATCAACGGCCACAAGTTCCCCGACGTGCCGATGTTCATGGTCGCCGAGGGCGACGTGGTCCGGATGAAGATCTCCAACACCAGCGGCCAGGCCCACCCCATGCACCTGCACGGCCACCACGTGGTCGTCCTCTCCCGCAACGGCGTCGCCGCCACCGGCTCACCCTGGTGGACCGACACCTTGGAGGTGGGCAACAAGGAGACGTACGAGATCGCCTTCGTGGCCGACAACCCAGGCCTCTGGATGGACCACTGCCACAACCTCCCGCATGCCGCACAGGGGCTGATGACACACCTGATGTACGAGGGCGTGATCACGCCTTACCGAGTGGGCGGCAGCGCGTCGAACACGCCTGAATAGTTCTGCAGCTCGACAGGAGGTGTCGCGTCGATCGGCTGATCGCAACGCTCAGCGGCGCGAGCGTCGCGCCGCAGTGGACGTATACGTCCTGTCGAGGTGCAGATCGGGCGGGCCGGGGGGAGTTGTCAGGCCTGCAGGCCGGTGAGCAGGGTGTGGATGATGCCGGGGAGTTCGGCGGTGAGGTCCGCGTGGGGTCGGCCGCCGATGATCGCGGAGAAGCCGAGCATGATGGCCGGGCCGACGATCAGGTGGATCGCGGGATCGACGTCGAACTCCTTCAGTCGGCCGAGCCGCTGCTCGCCGGTGAGGTACTCCGCGATCGGGCGGTGCATGCGTTGCGGGCCGTACGGTTGCTGGTGGATCGCCTCGACGAAACCGTGCAGCAGAGCCGGCTCGGACATCAGGCCGGCCGCGGTCGGCAGGGTCTCGGCGACCAGGTCGACCGCGGCCTGCGCGTACGCGACGAGGTTCTCCTCGACAGTCCCGGTGCCCGGCGCCGGCAGGTCGGCCTCGAAGCGCGTGACCGACCCGGCGTAGCGGCGTACCAGTGCGGCGACCAGGAGTTCGTTCTTGCCGGCGAAGTAGTTGTAGAGGACGCCGTCGGAGACGCCCGCTGCCCGGGCGATGTCGCGGGTCGTGATGCCCGCGACCTGGCGCTCGCCGAGCAGCTTCTCCGCGGTGTCGATCAGATGCTCGCGCAACGCGGTGGCCGGGTCGTCGCCGACCCGGCTGCGCACTGCCTTGGCACGTCTAGGAGACATCGCGCCTAACCGTAGTCGACACCGCGAGTGCGGCGAACAACAGTGCGTACGCCGCGAGTACGACACCTCCTCCCCACTGTGGAAGGAGATCGGTGCCCGGAGTCGGTACGTGCTCGAGGGCCAGCCCGCTGTTGAACGGCAACCAGCGGTCCAGGTTGCCGATCAGCTGACCGACGATGCCTTCGACCAGTGCGAGCCAGGCCAGCGCGATCGCGATCGCCGCGACCAGGTTGCGGACCAGGGCACCGAGGCCGACGCCGATCGCGGCGAAGCAGGCGTTCCAGAGCACGCAGCCGGCCAGCGTCCGCCAGACGGCCCCGTCGGACAGGTCGAGCGAACCACCCTTGGCAGCCAGCCAGATCGCGGTCGCGGCGACGGCCACCAGCGAGCTGACCAGACCGAAGACCGCTCCGGCGACGGCGTAGGTGGCGAGCTTGGCCGTGACGACCCGCCCGCGTCGCGGCGTACCGAGGTAGGTGTCGGTGACGGTCCGGTGGCGGTACTCGCCGGCGATACCGACAATGCCCAGCACCATCGAGAACATCGAGACCAGGCCGGCGTGGCCGATCGCGCGCAGTTGCGTTGCCGGGTCGTCCAGGCTCGCGCCGCTGACGAAGAGCCCGCTCACCCCGGCGAGCACCACGAGCTGGGCGGCGCCCAGCAGGAGCAGGGGGCTGCGTACGGTCCGCAGCTTCAGGAACTCGGTTCTCATCGGTTGCTCCCGGTCAGGTCGAGGAAGGCGGTCTCCAGCGAGTCCCCGCCGAGGCCGTCGAGTGGTCCGGCGTACCGGAGCTGTCCCTCGCTGACGATCACGACCTGGTCGACGACCTGCGCCACCTCGCTCAGCACATGACTGGAGACGAGGATCGCCCGGCCGTCCTTGGCCTCCTGCCGGAGCAGGTCTCGCAGCCAGGCGATCCCGGCCGGGTCGAGCCCGTTGGCCGGCTCGTCGAGGATCAGTACGGCCGGATCGCCGAGCAGTGCCGAAGCCAGCCCGAGGCGCTGCCGCATGCCGAGCGAATAGCCGCCCACCCGCCGGCCGGCGGCGTCGGTGAGCCCGGCCAGCTCCAGAACCTCGTCGACCCGGGCGGTGGGCACGTCCGCGGCCCGCGCCAGGATTCGCAGGTGGTCGCGGCCGCGCCGGCCCGGATGGAACCCGGTCGCCTCGAGCTGCGCTCCGACCTCCCGGCGCGGATGCTCCAGCTCGGCGTACCGGCGGCCGCCGATGAGCGCCTCGCCGGCCGTTGGCCGCACCAGCCCGAGCGCCATCCGCAGCGTCGTCGTCTTCCCGGACCCGTTCGGCCCCAAGAACCCGCTGACCTGCCCGGCCGGTACGTCGAACGACAGCTCCTGTACCGCCCGCACCGAGCCGAAGTTCTTGGTCAACCCTCGTATCACGATATCCGTCATGCGTCCTCTCCTCGTTATGAGCATCTGTTCATGAACATCTGCTCATGAGCGTACGCTCATAATCAAGCCGGCGGCAATGCAACCGGGCGTTGACGGAGTGTTCGCCTGGTGGAACCGTCTGGAAGCGCCGACCAAGCGAACGCAGGCACGGCGCGACCGGGCGATGTCACGTGCGTTGGCGAAGGCGCGCGCGTCCCGGACGGGGCGAGGGCTGCGGCCGACACCGCTGGAGGTGCTCGTCCGGGCCGCCCGGGTGCTGGTCGGTGTACCCATCGCGTTGGGTTCGCTGGCGATCGTGCCGCTCGGATTCCTCAGCGGGCAGGACAACCAGCACTTGGTCGCGAACGGGCCTGTTCAGCAGGCGGTGGTGGTCTCGGTGTCCATCAAACGTGGTTGCCGCGCGGGTCGACTGGTCGATGCCGTGGTGGGCCTGGCCGTTCGGGATCGTGCTGAGCCTGGTGATACTGGGCATCGGGCTCGCGATCGCGTTCGGGTAGTTGGTCAGGATGCCTGTTCGAGGGCGGCCAGGCGGGCGCAGGCGGCTTGGAGGGCGTCTGACTGGGTGGGGTAGGAGCCGTACCAGAGGGGGTTGTCCGGCTGCGGGTCCAGTTCGTCGTCCACGTCGGCGTACCACTCGTCGAGCGTTCTGAAGACGCGTGCGTGTAGATGGTTGTCGTTCACCGCACCACTCCTGGAAGTGAGAACCGTGTACTACTCACAGGATGTGACGACCGCCGGAGGGATCCGGTGAACGACACGCCTAGGTGACCAGGACGGTGATGCGCTGGGCGGTGTTGTTGGAGAAGCCGCCGCGGTTCCATTCGGCCTCGACGGGTTGTTCGCGGCCGCCGGCGTCGTACGCGCGGACGGTCAGCACGTGCTCGCCCGGCGTCGCCTCCCAGTCGTACGCGAACGCCCGCCAGGCCAGCTCGTCGTTGCCGGGGGCATCCAGTTTCGCCTCGTGCCAGTTCACCCCGGCGTCGGTGCTCACCTCGACCCGTTCGATCGGCGCCCACCCGGACCAGGCCCGGCCGAACAGCGGAACGGTGCCCGCGGCAACGAACCGGTGGCGGCTCATGAAGTCCGGGAAGCCGGGCGGGACCAGCAGCGCCCGCGGCTCGATCCGCGTCACCGGGCGGCCGGGGTCGTCCGGGGTCTTCCGCAGTACGTACGCGACCGCGTTCTGGTATCCGTCGAACGGGTGGTCGATCACCTCGATCGACCGCAACCACTTCACGCTGGCCATGCCGTACCACCCTGGTACGACGAGCCGCAGCGGATAACCGTGCTGCGGCGGCAACGGCGCACCGTTCATCTCCCAGGCCACGATCGCGCCGGAGTCGATCGCCTCCGCCACGGACAGCCCGCGCTGGTAGTCCTGCTCGACCCCGCGCTCCACCCCGTGGTCCGCGCCGGTGAACACGACATCGACCGCGTCCTCGCGCAGACCGGCCGACCGGAGCAGATCCGCGAGCGGCACGCCGGTCCATTCGGCCGTACCGACCGCCTCCGACAGCCACGGCTGGCTGATCGGCCGCGGCTGCAGCGTCGCACGCCCGTTGCCGGCGCATTCGAGCGTGACGCGGATCGTCCGCCGGCCCATCGCCCGCAGCTCGGTCAACCCGAACGACAACGGCTCCTCGACGCAACCGCCGACCGTGAGCCGCCAGTCACCCGCGGCCGTCGCCGGAATGTCGTAGTGCACCAGAACGTAGTGCAGCCCCGGCGGCGTCACGTCGTACCGCAGCCCCTCCAACGGCATCCCATGATTCCGTGCCGCCAGCTGCAACTCGTCGGCCGTGATCCCCTCACCCGTGTCCGCCAACCTCCCGCGGACACTGAAGTCACTCACAGACATGTCAGTCCCCTCCCCTAGGGAAACCCTAGTGGTAGGGACCGGCTACAACCAGCCGTTGTCGAGGGCGATGCGGGCGGCTTCGGCACGGGTGCGGGCGCCGGTCTTGCCGATGGCGGCGGAGAGATGGTTGCGGACGGTGCCTTCGGACAGGTGCAGTTCCTTCGCGATGTCGGCGACGGTACCGCCGTCCCGGGCGGCCCGCAGTACGTCGGACTCGCGGCCCGTCAACGGACTCGTACCGGCGACCAGCGTCTCCGCGGCGAGTGACGGATCGACCACGCGCAGCCCTTGGTGCACTCGCCGTACCGCGTCCGCGAGCTGGGTCGCGGGCGTGTCCTTGACGACGAAGCCGGCGGCGCCCGCCTCCATCGCGCGGCGCAGGTACCCGGGGCGGCCGAAGGTGGTGACCATCAGCACGCGCACCCCCGGTACGGCGGTCCGCAGCGCGGCGGCGGCCTCGATACCGTCCAGACCTGGCATCTCCACGTCGAGCAGGGCGACGTCCGGCTGGGAGTTCTTCGCGGCGTCGATCACCTCGTCGCCCCGGCCGACCTCGGCCACCACATCCAGGTCGGGCTCGAGATCAAGCAGGGCGGCCAGTGCGCCACGCACCAGCGCCTGGTCGTCGGCGATCAACAGTCGAATGCTCACAGCCCTATCCTCACAGCCCGACCTTGACGGCCAGCCGGAACCCGCCGCCGGGTGCCTGCCCGATCTGCACCCCGGCGTCGGCCTGGTTCGCCCGCTCCCGCAGCCCGACCAGCCCGTGGCCGGACGCGCCCCCGCCCGGCGTCGGCCCCTTCCCGTCGTCGAGTACCTCGATCTGATTGGCCGCGATCTTGATCGTGCAGCGCTTCGCCCCGGAATGCCGTACGACGTTCGTGACGCCCTCCCGCACCACCCAGGCGAACAACTCCCGGTTCTCCTCCGGTACCTCATCGACCGTGGTCGGCAGCTCCGCCTTGATCTCGGCGGCCTGCAACGCGGCCCGCGCCGACACCAGCTCCCCGGCGAGGCTCAGCTCCCGATACCCCGCGACCGCCGCCCGTACGTCAGCCAACGCCGCCCGCGCCAGACTCTCGACGTCCGCGACCTCCGCCGCGGCCCGGTCCGGGTTCGCCGCGATCAGCTTCCCGGCCAGCTCCGCCTTCACCGTGATGACGGTCAGCGAGTGCCCGAGGATGTCGTGCAGGTCCCGGGCGAACCGGTTCCGCTCCTCCTGGACGGCCAGCTCCGCCATGTCCTTGCGGGCCGCGTCCAGCTCGATGCTGCGCTGGATCGCCCGCCGCATCCCGAGTACGGCGAGCGCGCCGAGGAAGATCGCGAACCCGTAGCTGCCGTCGTCGGTCCAGCCTGGTACGACGCGCATCGAGATCTCGGCGCCGGCCAGCAGGGTCAGTACGAACGCAAGCCCGGCCCGCAGCTCGAGCAGCATGATCCCGCACGCCGCGATGTAGACGAGGCCGGTGAGCGCGGTCTGACCGGCGGTCGGGATCATCAGCAGACAGAGGGCCAGCATCAGGCCCAGGTAGCCGATCCGCTGCCAGGGCGCCAGCTGGCCGTGCGCGGCGCTCCAGCGCACCAGCCCGAAGAACGCGAGGTAGCTGGCCGCGAACAGGGCCACCGTGAGGAATCCGAGCACCCGGACGACGCCGTGCTGGCGCTCGGCGACGCTCTGCAGCGGCTGCGACAGGTAGAACAGCCAAATCGCGCCGGCCACCCAGGCCCAGCGGCCCGGCCCCCTGCCGACCCGGTCCGCCACGCCGTCCAGGACTGTCGGATTCGTGTTCACGGTGGTCACGGTATCGCTCGTTCGTTCAGGCGCGGGCGGTGTCCGCGCGGTACCGGCGGAGGCCGATGAAGCCGAGTACGACGGTCCAGCCGAGCACCACCAGCAGCGCGTGGGTGTCCAGCCCGCTCTGCGTCAATGCACTCCGCGAGGTCTGCCCGGTCCAGTACGCCGGCGTCAGCTGCGCGATGTGCTTCATGATCGACGGCATCTGGTCGACCGGCAGCCACAGCCCGCCGAACGCCGCGATCAGCATCGTGCTGAGACCGGTGATCGGCTGCACGCTGTCCGGCTTCGCGATGTACCCGATGACCAGGCCGATCGCCGCGAACGGCAGCGCGCCGAGCCAGGACACCAGCGCGACCGTGATCCACTGCGTGGCGCTCAGGTGGACGTGGCCGAAAATCATCCCGAACAGGAACACCACGAGCAGCGGCGGGATCGCCAGCAGCAGGCTCAGGATGACCTTGTTGACGACGTACGCCTGCGGCTTCAACGGCGTCAGCCGGAGCGTCCGGTTCCAACCGCCGTCGCGCTCGGCGGCGATCACGCCGCCGCTGCTCATCGCGGCCGACATCGAGCCGAACATCGCCATACTGACCATCACGTACGCGATCGCGGAGATCCCGCCCTCATTGGCTTCCTTCGGGATCGTCAGGCCGAAGATCAGGAACAGCACCACCGGCATCAGGATCGAGAAGATCATCACGCGGCGGTTCCGCATGGTCCGCCGGATGTCGAAGATCAGGTAGTCGCGGTTCATGCCAGGGTCTCCTCTTGGGCCGAGCTGATGGCGAGGACGGCGTCCTCGAGGTCGGCAGACGTCACTTCGATGTCGTGGGCGCTGGTGTTCTCCAGCAGGTACCGCAGCGTGTTGTCGGAGTCCGCGCACTGCAGCAGGACCACCTCGCCACGGGTCTCGACGTTCCGTACGCCGGGCAGCGCCGCCAGCGCAGCCAGGTCGGCCCCCGGAACGGTGGCGCGGATCGTACGACCGGACACGCTCGCCTTGATCTGCGCGGCGGTGCCGTCGGCAACGACCTTGCCGTTGCGCATCAGTACGACGCGGTCGGCGTACGAGTCCGCCTCCTCCAGGTAATGGGTGGCGAACAGCACGGTCCGCCCGCGGGCCGTCTCCTGGTGCATCGACGCCCAGAAGTCACGCCGGGACTCGACGTCCATCCCGGTCGTCGGCTCGTCCAGCACGATCAGGTCCGGCTGCGGGATGATCGCCATCGCGAACCGCACCCGCTGCTTCTGCCCGCCGGACAGCGCCTTGATGGTCCGGCCCCGGAGGTCGGCGATGTGCGCCCGTTCGAGCGCCTCCTGGACCGGCATCGGGTCCTTGTGCAGCCCGGCGACCAGGTTCATCAGTTCGCCGACCTTGGCGTCCTCGATGATCCCGCCGCTCTGCAACATCACCCCGACCTGTCCCTTGGTGATCGCGTCGGTCGGCGTACCCCCGTACACCTGCACCGTCCCCTGGTCCGGCCGCACCAGCCCGAGCAGCATCTCGATCGTGGTCGACTTCCCGGCCCCGTTCGGTCCCAGCAACGCCACTACCTCACCGGCCCGGATGTCCAGATCCACCCCGGCGACGGCCTGCACATCCGCATACTTCTTGGTCACACCCCGCAGGCTGACCGCAGTCGTTGTCGTCATACCAAGAGCATCCCGAAGCACGCTCCCGCAGACCTGGACCACCCGTCACAACCCGCCCATGACATCCGTCAGCCCAATCCCAGGGTCCCTCGTCAGGGCTGAACTCAGGGGCCGTGTGGTGGTCAGCTCGGTACGGGTATCCAGCACAGGCAGAACGGGTGCCCGGCCGGATCGGCGTAGACCTGGACACCGCGAGCAGCACTGCGATCCTCGGCGGGCCGCAACAGCCGAGCACCCAGGCTGAGCGCCCGCTCGTGGGCGGCGTTGTGAGCCTCGATGCCCTCGAAGTACAAGTCGAGGTGGATCTGCTGCTCGGGAGTCCCATCGGGCCAGTCCGGCGCTACGTGATTCGGAGCCAGCTGGACACCGAGCGCCCACCCGCCGTCGACCCAGATGGCGCGCCAACTGTCGCCCCAGCTCTCGACTTTGCCGTCCAGGAACGCAGCCCAGAACGCACTCTCCACATCGATGTCCACAGCGTCGAAGACGATCATCCGATGTTTGATGTCCATGACCGCCCAGTCTGACAGCCCAAGGCCCGACGGAAGTGGGTAGGTCTTTGGGGTGGTGGCGGGAGGGTGGGGGAGTACGGGTTGGGGGAGAGGAGTGGGTTATGGGGACTTTGACGGTTTGGAAGTTCGGGAGTTGGGATGGGGCCAATCAGGCGATCGGGACGTTGGAGGGGTTGGCCAAGGACGGGGTGATTCGGGTTGTCGATGCTGCTGCTGTGTCTTGGCAGCCGGAGGGGCGGCGGCCTCGGACTCGGCAGGTGCGGAATCTGACGGGGGTGGGGGCTGTGGGCGGGATGTTCTGGGGGTTGCTGTTCGGGACCGTCTTCTTGGGGCCGGTGGCGGGAGTGGCGCTGGGGGCGGCTGCGGGCGCAGTTGATTCAGTCGAATCTGTCCGACGAGCAGGAGGCAGCGATCCACGAGCTGTTCGCGGATTAGCGGGTCAGATCGTCACGAAGGACGGCGGTCCGGTCGCGGATTCGCTGGGGTCGCCCCAGACAGCGAACCTGGCTGCCTCTGCCAGGGTTGCGGCGTCAGCCTTCCAGCGGCTCGACGGCCCGACGGCCGGCACAGGTGTCCCTTGCCAGGGGACGGCTGTCGGTCGGCCGGGCCGGGTGCGGTTGTCGGTGGGGAGCTCGGCCGTCCCCGCGCGATCGAGCGATCGGCGGACCGCGACGAGCGGGTCGCAGTCGGCCACTTGTGGGCGTGGGGCACAGTCCGGTACTTCGGTGGTGGAGTGGTGGGGGATGGCCCAGGTGGGACGGGCTACGTGGACTTTGCCGTTGGTGATGGTGATGGTCCAGCGGTCGTTGTGCACGTCTACGTGGTGGCGGCGGCAGGCGAGGGCCAGGTTCCAGACCGCTGTTGCGCCGCCGTCCTGCCAGGGAACTAGGTGGTGGGCGTCGCACATTACCGGCGGGGCGCCGCAGATTACGCAGCCTCGGTCGCGGGCGATGAGGGCTTGGCGGATGTGCTTGGTGACGAGGCGTTCGCTGCGGCCGACGTCGAGAGGTTCGGAGTCGGATCCCAGGACCAGGGGGATGATGTCGGCGTCGCAGGCGAGGCGGCGGATGGTGGCGGCGGAGAGGTCGTCGGTGTAGACCGTTTGGCCGATGGCGTTGGCGGTGGAGGACTTGAGGTCCTCGAGGTCTATCGTCACCGTGATGTTCGCCTTGGTGCCGTGGGACAGTGCGGCGGTCAGGGCGTCGGCCTGGCGTTTGGTGCGGGCGCGGGGGTCGGGTTCGCCGTCGGTGGTTTTGTGGGGGCGGGCGCCGGCGTGGACCACCGCGCGCAGGAGTTCGGCGTTCTCGTTGGCGAGGAAGCCTTTGAACTTGACGCCGTTCTCGGCGGTGGTCAGGGTGAGGGTTTCGCGGTCGTAGGCCTTGTGTTCTTCGGGTTCTGGGCCGTCGGAGTCGATCAGGTTGCAGATTCGTTTGGCGGCGGCGCGCAGGTCGGTGGGGGCGAGGTGGGCGGCCAGACCGACCAGTTGGGTCTCGGCGACGTCGAGGTCGTCGACCGGGACCCGGGAGCGGACGCGTTCGAGTTCGGCGACGATGCCGGCGGCCTGTGCGGTGCGAACTGCGCCGGCTGCGATTCCGTCGGCGACGGCGGCGTACTTCGGGAGCGCGCGGGCGAGGCGGACTTCTCGCCAGACGTCGGTCCGGTCGCGGCGGTGGCGGAAGGCCAACAGATCAACGGCATCGCGCGCGCCGAGCTCCTCGGCGGACCCGGATTCCTCGACCCGCGCGACCAGTTGGAGGCGGATCCCTTCCAGGCGGTTGATCTCGGCGTCGACGTCGTCGAGGGCGGGCAGGAGTTCGTGGTTGCCCAACGCCAACACCGCCCGCCCACCGAGAACGTCCATGCCCACAACAGTACAGACCGCCTCCGACAGTTTTCAAAGCCAGAACCCCTTGTTTTCAAGGGATTCAGAACGCGAGCACCTTCAGCCAGTCCTCTTCGAGTAGGGCGTGGCCGCCGGGGCGGAGGTGGTAGCCGATTCCGTTCGGGCCGAACGCGGGGCGGGCCGCCTCGACGGCCAGGCGTTCGCCGTCCGGATCGGCCCACGCGTCGTCCTCCGCGCTGCAGACGTACACACGGCGCGGGGCGATGCTCGCGAGGAGTTGGTGCTGGTCCACGGGCAACTCGTCCTCCTTCCCCGCGTACTGCGCGAACGACGGGACGAACCAGTGCGGGAAGCTCCGCGTGATCGCCTCGATGTCCTCGCCGCCCGGGTGCCGGAACAGTGCCGCGCCGCAGCAGCCGGACTCGTTCGACGCGGTCACCGTGATGCGTTCGTCCTGTACGCCGGCCCACAGTGCGGCCTTGCCCAACCGCGAGTGCCCGAGCGCGATCGCCTTCGCGGAGTCGATCCTGTCGATGGTCGCGGCGATGTCCAGCAGCCGGGACAGCCCCCACGCCCACGCGGCCACGGCGCCCCACGTCTCCGCCGGGAACAGCCTGCGTACGCCGGGCGCAGGCGGGTTCGGGTCGTCCGGCTCGATCTGCTGGTATTGGGCGGTGAGTACGGCGTACCCGGCCCGGGCGATCTTCTGGTACGGGAAACCTGTGAGCGTCTCGTCGTTGCCGTCGAAGTTCAGGATTACCACCACCGGGGCAGCGCCGACGCCGGACGGGAGATGCAGCAGGGTGTCGAACTCGAGGTTGCCGAGCGGGCACGCGACGGTGGCCCGATGCCGGAGCCGGTCCGCGACACCGTCGAGGACACCGTCCTCGCGGGACTGCAACACCAGGTCGCGGAGCTTGCCGCCGTCCGGCGTACGGCCGTAGATCGTACGGGTGAACTCCTCGACGACATCGGGTCCGAGCGGCGGCAGAAGCGGCAGGTCCGGCATCGTGGCTCCAGTCAGCTAGCGCAAGTATTTTCGCAGCCGATTCTCCTAGGTCGGCCCGACCCTGGAGCCCTGCGACATCCTCTGAACCAAATCAGTTGACCTCACGTCCTGCCTGGTGGAGGGTCGCGCCGTGAGCGGCGTACCGAGGTTGCATGATGACGAGGTCGCGATCGACTCCGCGTTGGTGGAGCGGTTGCTGGCGGCGCAGTTCCCGCAGTACGGCGGGCTGCCGGTGCGGGTGGTCGAGCAGTCGGGGACCGACAACGTGACGTTCCGGGTGGGCGAAGACCTGGCGGTTCGGTTGCCGCGGACGGAGCGCACCCAGGGGCAGGTCGAGATGGACCTGACCTGGATGCCGCGCCTGGCGCCGCAGGTGTCGTTGTCGATCCCGGAGCCGCTGGCGCTCGGTCAGCCGGACGGTGCGTATCCCTTCACCTGGGGCGTCTACCGATGGTTGCCCGGGGCCCCGTTCTCGTCTGGGTCGGTCGACGTGGTGCAGGCGGCGCGGGACCTGGCTGGGTTCGTGCAGACGTTGCGCGAGGCGGATACCGCTGGTGCGCCGGTGCCGGATGACGATCCGTTCAGCCGTGGTACGCCGTTGGCGCCGCGGGACGGGATGTTCCGCGAGGCGCTCGAGCAGTTGAAGGAGTACTTCGACACCGGCCGGCTGACCGCCGCGTGGGAGGAGTCGCTCGCGGCCGGCACCTGGGACGGTACGCCGCGGTGGATCCACGGCGATCTGATGTCCGGCAACGTACTGGTTGCCGACGGCAAGTTGTCGGCCGTGATCGACTTCGGTACGGCGCGGGCCGCGGACCCGGCGGGCGACGTGCTTGCGGCCTGGTGGTTGTTCGAGGGCGAGTCCCGGACGGCGTACCGCGAGGCGCTCGAGGTCGACGACGCGACCTGGTTGCGCGCCCGGGGGTGGGCGCTTTCGCTGGTGATCATCGCGATCCCGTACTACCTGAACCGGCGCGCCGACACCCTGTCGAGCGGGCAGGAATCGGTCGCCGACATCCTTTCGGGCTTCTAGTTACCAGAGCTTGTCGATGTGGCCCGGGTACAAGGGGATCCGGGTGTGGTGGAAGGACGGCTCGGCTTGTTGGGCGGGTGGGGTGAAGAAGGCGGCGAGGGTGACCTTGTCGAAGCCGGGTTGGTCGCTGGGGAACGGGTCTTCGCGGGTGCCGCCGATCAGGACGGTGCCGGGGAGGTGTTGCCAGCCGGCCGATTCGTAGAACGGCTGGAGCTGGCGGTCGCAGGTGAAGATGCCCAGGTCGAGTTCCTGGTCGATCATCGCGGTGCGGGCCGCGGTGACCAAGCGGTGGCCGTGGCCGCGGCCGCGGAGGTCGGCGCGGGTGACCACGGTGCTGAGACCGCCGGCCTGGAAGGTGGTGCCGGCGTGGGTCAGCGGCTTGCGGAGGATGTCCAGCGCAGCCAGCACCACGCCGTCCTCCACCAGCAGTACCGACAACGGATGAAGCTTCGGATCATGGACGACGGTGGTCGGATCACTGGGCTCGGACGAGGGCCAGGCCTGGTCCTGTAGGGCATGGACTTGGTGGCGGAGAGATTCGGGTACGTCGGATTCGGCGTACGACTCGATCCGGATCACGTCGTCTTGAGGGTGTGGAGGCCCTGCCAGAGCAGGTCCTGGAGGGTACGGGCGACCTTCTCGGGCGGTGGTGGATCGGCGGAGCGGGTGCGCCAGATCGCCAGTCGTTCGGTGGCGCCGGAGATGCTCTGGGCAACGATCTGGATCTCGTCGTCGTCCACCGGGCGATCGGTGGGGACGTTCATCCGGACCATCGTGGCGATCAGTTCGATGAACGCCGCGCGTACCTCGTCCGTCGCCTCGGCGGCAGGACCCGCGCTCAGCATCCCCTCGTCGACCAGCACCGACCACGCCTGCGGGTGCTCGTCGAGGAACTTGAACCACGCCAGGAATCCCGCATACAGCGCGTCCTCCGCACTGGGAGCCGCCATCACCGCGTCCGCGACGGTCTCCAGCAACTGACCCCGGAGCCGCGCCAAGCAGGCGAGGAACAGCCCGTCCTTCGACCCGTAGTACTGGTAGATGAGCGGCTTCGACACCCCGACCCGCGCCGCGACGTCGTCCATCGACGTGCCCTGGTACCCGCGCTCCCCGAAGATCCGCTCGGCCGCCTCGAGGATCTCCCGCTCGCGGGCGGCCCGGTCCCGGCGGCGCTTCGGCGCAGTGGTGGACGTCACTTGCACACCTTAACTGACTCCGAGTAACTTACTACGAGTAAGTTCGACGGCCGAGGAGGCGCCGAGATGAGCGAGCAGCACCGGATCGTGGTGATCGGCACCGGGTTCGCGGGGATCGGGATGGCGGTCCGGCTGAAGCAGGCCGGGTACGACGACTTCGTCGTCCTGGAGCGTGCGGACGACGTCGGCGGCACCTGGCGCGACAACACCTACCCAGGCTGTCGGTGCGACGTACCCTCGCACCTGTACTCGTTCTCGTTCGCGCCGAACCCGGAGTGGTCCTCGACGTTCTCGCCGCAGCCGGAGATCGAGGACTACCTGCGCAAGGTGACCGACGACTTCGGGGTCCGCCCGCACATCCGGTTCGGACACGCCGTCGAGTCGGCCGACTGGGTGGACGGCAAGTGGCGGATCGCGACCAGCCAGGGCGAGTTCACCGCGGACGTCCTGCTGTCCGGGATGGGCCCGCTCGCCGAGCCGTCGTACCCGAGGCTGCCCGGCATCGAGGACTTCGAGGGCGAGGTCTTCCATTCCGCCCGCTGGAACCACGACCTGAACCTCAGTGGCCGCAAGGTCGCCGTGATCGGTACCGGCGCGTCGGCGATCCAGTTCGTACCGGCGATCCAGCCGGAGGTCGAGGAACTGCAGCTGTTCCAGCGGACGCCGCCTTGGGTGATGCCGCGGCCGGACCGGAAGATCTCCGCGGCCGAGAAGGCGATCTACCGGCGGTTCCCCCTTGCGCAGAAGGCGATCCGGGCCGGCATCTACTGGAGCCGCGAGTCGATGGTGCTCGGGTTCGTGAAGCTGCCCGCGATCATGAAGCAGGCGCAGAAGGTCGCCGAGAAGCACCTCGCGCACCAGGTCCGCGACCCGCTGCTGCGGGCCAAGCTGACGCCGGACTTCACCCTCGGCTGCAAGCGCGTGCTGATCTCCGACGACTACTACCCGGCGCTCGCACGTCCGAACGTCGAGGTGGTCACCGACGGGATCGCCGAGGTCACGCCGACCGGCATCGTCACCACCGACGGCGTGAAGCGCGAGGTCGACACGATCATCTACGGCACCGGCTTCAAGGTCACCGACCTGCCGGTGATGGACATGGTGCACGGCCGCGACGGCGTCTCATTGCGGCAGGCGTGGGCCGGCGGTATGGAAGCCCACCTCGGTACGGCGATCAACGGCTTCCCGAACTTCTTCATGCTGATCGGCCCGAACACCGGGCTCGGGCACACCTCGATGGTGTTCATGATCGAGTCGCAGATCGCGTACATCGTCGACGCGCTGCGGACCATGGATGCGCAGGGTTTCCAGCAGGTCGAGGTACGGCGGGACGTGCAGCGCGCGTTCGTCGACGGAGTCCGGTCCTCGATGCGGAACACGATCTGGACCCGCGGCGGCTGTACGAGTTGGTACCTCGACTCCGAGGGCCGCAACACCACGCTCTGGCCGTCGTTCACGTTCCGGTTCCGGCAGCTGACCCGCCGGTTCGACGCTTCGGAGTACCAGACCAATAAATGAGGCCCGGAGAACCCCCTGCGGTTCCCCGGGCCTCTGATTCCCCGTTGGTTCAGGCGGCCAAAGCCGGTTCGTACGTGCCGCTGAGGCGCAGCAGGTCGGTGGCGGCGACCAGCCGGGCGAGTTCGGCGCACCCGGCGGTGAGAGCGGACTCCAGGGTCGGCCACGCGTCGACGCACCAGTACGGGTCGTCGGGCTGCCGGTCGTTGTCGTCGTCGATGTCGGCACACCAGCCGCCGGTGCGGACGTGGTGGACGTGGAGTCGGAGCTTCATCAGCGTTGCTTTCAGAACGGAAGTTTGCGGCCGGACGGCGTCCGGAGGTCGAGGGTCTGGTTCTGTCCCTGCCGGCGGGTCGTGCTGGTACTGGGTCGCCGGCGGATCTGAATCTGGCGCATCCTCTTCCTCCTGCCTGGGCGTGCTCTGGTAGCTATACGCTCTCGCATGAGGGCCGGTTCACACATGCGGAGGATTACCTACCCGATACCCGAACTACCCCCTACCGCCACCTCCGGGACGCCTGAGGGTACGGCGGGGGTCGACGGTCGTCGACGGTGTGGAACCGTCAGCCGGTCGAGGGGAGTTCCTTCGGGTTGAGGCCGAGTTCCTCGTAGGCGACCTGCTCGATCTCGCGTGCCATCGCCTCGCGGAACGCCGCGACCAGCGCCTGGCCGGCCAGCGGGATGATGCCTTCGAGGGTGCGCTGGATGTCCGGCCAGCCGTCGGCCGGCATCCCGGCCTTGGTGAAGTCCCGCCAGACGGTCGAGCGGAACAGTTCGACGTACGTCTTGGCGACCGCGTCGGCCTGCGCGAACAGCTTCGGCAGCATCTCGAAGATCGCCTGCATCGGCACGCCGAGCTTGATCACCTCGAGCCCGGTACGGAGCAGGTCGGGGTTCGGGATCCGCAGCCGGCCGTCCTCGAGCCGTTCCGCGATGCCCAGCTCGACGATCTGCTCGATCACCGCCGGGTCGTGCGGTACGCCGGCCCGGGCGGCCAGCTGGTGTTCGTCGAGCTCCTCCGGTTCCGCGGGCGTCCACGGGTTCACCAGGGTCTCGAACACGCCCAGCGCGAGCTCGCCGTCGGGCAGCTCGGCCATCATCCGCTCGACCGCCGCCAGCGTGTAGCCCTTGTCGAGCAGCTCGCGGACCAGCGTCAGCCGGGCCACGTGATCAGGCCCGTAGTACCCGGTCCGGCCGACCAGCCGCGGCGGCGCGATCAGGCCCCGCCCGGCGTACGCGCGCACGTTCCGGACGGTCATCCCGACCTTGGCGGCCAGCTGGTCAACCGTGAGCTCCGCTTCCACCCTTGACAGTCTTCCAGACTCCACGTTACATAGTGGATGTAACATACTTCATGGCGCATGACTTATGTCCCGAAGGAGTCCGCGCGGATGGCTGTTCCCCTGGCGACCACCGGTACCGCGACCTTCGACCAGATCGCGATCGTGACCGGCGTGGTCTCGCTGATGTTCGTCGCACTCGCCGTACTCCTGTGGCGCGAGCGCACCGGCCACGTCACGCTGGTAGGGAGGCTCGCGGACACCATCGGGAGACTGGACGGAGTCCCCCGATGGGCCGCGCTGACGCCGTACCTGCACGCGGTCTCGCTGCTCGCCTGCGCGTTCGGGGTCTGGTGGGACATCGCCGTACACATCGACCGCGGCCGCGACACCGGCCCGTTCGGGACACCGGCGCACTACCCGATCTTCTTCGGCATCCTCGGCGTGATCGTGTCCGGCGTACTGCCGATCGCCCTTGCCGGCGAGCCGCTCCCGGAGCGCGCGATCAAACTCACCAAGGGCTGGCGGATCCCGTGCAGCGCGGCGCTCGTCACCGTCTGCGGCATGTTCGCGCTGGTCGGCTTCCCGCTGGACGACGTCTGGCACCGGCTGTTCGGTGAGGACGTCACGCTGTGGGGCCCGACCCACCTGCTGATGATCGGCGGCGTGGTGTTCTCGATCTTCGCCCGGCTGCTCGCGATCGCCGAGGTCGAACAACTGGCCGGGCCGAACAAGCGCCGGCTCTTCCAGGAGGTGGTGTCGGTCGGCGCGCTGCTGATCGCCTGGGACCTGTTCGGCACCGAGTTCAACTACGGCGTACCGCAGTTCCCGCTGATCCTGCAGCCGATCCTGATCGTGTTCGGCGCGGCGATGGCGTTCACGATCCTGCGGGCGCGGCGCGGGTCGGGGTCCACGTTCGTTGCCCTCGGCGTCTACCTGCTGATCCGCGGCGGGATCGCGTTCGTGGTCGCCGAGCCGCTCGGCGAGATCGTCGGGCACTTCCCGTTGCTGGTCGTCGAGGCGCTCCTGGTCGATGTGACAGCGTTTGCCCTCGGCAACAAGAACCGCTTCCGGCTCGGTGTGGTCGCGGGCGTGCTGATCGGCACCGTCGGCGTGGTCGCGGAGTACGCGTGGAGCCAGGTCTGGATGCCGATCGCCTGGCCGTCGTCGATGCTGCCGTCCGCGATCGGGTACGGCGTGATCGTCGGCATCGGAGCCGGTCTGGTCGGCGCTTGGCTCGCCACCCGGTACGCCGAGGTCGCGGGCGAGGAGCGCGCGATCGGGATCAAGCACATCCGGCCGGTCGCGGTCCGGCGTACGCATCAACTCGGCGCCGCCGGGCTGGTCGCGGTCGCGGCGACGGTGTTCTTCTGCGTACCGCGGTCCGCGGATCCGGGCGTGACCGGGGTCGTGTCGTTGGA
Source organism: Kribbella sp. NPDC031520 (assembly GCF_055580825.1). Classification (NCBI taxonomy): domain Bacteria; kingdom Bacillati; phylum Actinomycetota; class Actinomycetes; order Propionibacteriales; family Kribbellaceae; genus Kribbella; species Kribbella sp. NPDC031520. The sequence goes on along the minus strand of NZ_JBVIKS010000003.1, from coordinate 137,967 downwards.
GCGGGTGGCCACGGGGGCCGAGCCGACGGCGTACGTCACGATCTCGCTCACGCCCGCGGACGCCGCTAACGGCGCGCGCTGGTTCGAGGCGCTGGCCTGGCAGGGCGGCGGGCTGGTGCACGGCCCGATGGAGAAGGTTGCTGACGGCACCTACCGGTCGCGGGACGCGTTGCCGATGTACGGGAAGCGGAAGTCGATGATCCGGCTGCACCAGGGGCAGCGGGACCTGGTCGCCGCCTGGGTGTACGCGCCGGAGGACGCCGAGATCGCGAAGCCTGCCGTGCAGGTGTCGAACGGGCAGACGGTCCGGTTCGTGAACGAGCAGCAGGTGCTGCGGCGGGAGGAGCGCGAGGACGTGCCACGATGGATGTGGAACGCCGGGTACGGGCTGCTCGCCGTGGTCGGGCTGCTCGAGGTGCTCGGGATCGCCTGGCTGGTCGGGCGCGGCGCCCGCGGCGGACGTCTCCGGGCGGTCGACATCAGAACCGCCGAACAAAGGGAACGGGAGATCGCGTGACGATCGAGTTGGAACGCTCCGGGGTGACCACCCCTGACGGCGTGCGGCTGAACGTCGAGGTGACCGGGCCGGCCGACGCGCCGGTGACGGTGCTGCTGGTGCACGGCTGGACGTGTTCGACCCGGTCCTGGCACAACCAGGTCGAGGGGTTGCCGCAGATCCTCGGGCGGGACGCCGTACGTGTCGTGACGTACGACCACCGCGGTCACGGGCGTTCGGATGCCGCGCCGGCCGGCTCGACGCGGTTGGACCAGCTGGCTGACGACCTGGTCACGGTCCTCGACGAGGTCGTCGGCGACGGCCCGGTCGTGTACGCCGGCCACTCGATGGGCGGCATGACCCTGATGGCCGCCGCCGACCAGTACCCAGACCTCTTCGGCCCCCGCATCCGCGCCGCCGCCCTGGTCAGCACCACCTCGGGCCACCTCACCTCCGGGGCACTCGGCCTGCCTGAACGGTTCGACAGGGCGACCGCCCGCCTCATGCCGCGTGCAGTCGGGCTGGTCGGCGCGGGCGTCGACCGCCGTGCCGCCCGCCGAGCAGCAGCCGCCGGCGGTGTCCCCCGGGAGCATCGGTCGCGGCTCACCGCAGCCGCGCGGCGTGCCGCCAACCTGCAGCGGCCTGCTTTGAAGCAGGTGGTGTTCGGGAAGAAGGTGGACCCGGCTGAGGTCGACCTGTTCATGGAGGATCTGGCGATCGTGCCCGGTCTGTCGTACGGCGGGTTCTTCGAGACCATGCTGCAGCACGACCGGGGACATGCGTTGAAGGTGCTCGACCAGCTGCCGGTGGAGATCATGCACGGGACCCGCGACCGGCTCCTCCCGCCCCGGCACGCGAACCGGATCGCCGCCGAGCTCCCGACCGCCCGCCTCTGGTTCTACCCCGGCGCCGGCCACATGCTCATGCAGGAACGCCCCCGCGACGTCACCCACCGTCTGGCATCCCTCGCCCGCAAGGCCGCCGCCTGAGAGTCGCGTCACGGCCCGACTCGCCGTACTCGCCTACGCTCGACCTCGTGCAGAACCTTCTCTCGGACGTCGTGGTCGTGGACCTGACCCGTGCGCTCGCCGGGCCGCATGCGGCGATGATGCTGGGGGACCTCGGGGCGCGGGTGATCAAGGTCGAGACGCCTAACGGTGGCGACGACAGCCGTGGCTGGGGACCGCCGTTCGTCGACGGTGAGTCGACGTACTACCTGTCCGCGAACCGGAACAAGGAGTCGGTCACCGCGGACCTCAAGTCTGCGGACGGCAAGGAGTTCCTGGCCAGGCTCGTCCAGAAGGCCGACGTCCTGATCGAGAACTTCCGGCCCGGCGTGCTCGACCGCCTCGGGTTCGGGAACGAGCGGCTGCACGAGCTCAACCCCGGCCTGGTGATCCTGTCGATCACCGGGTTCGGGCACGACGGGCCTGAGGGCGGCCGCGCCGGCTACGACCAGATCGCCCAGGGCGAGGGTGGTCTGATGAGCATCACCGGCGAGACCGAACCGACCAAGGTCGGCGCCCCGATCTCGGACCTGCTGGCCGGCATGTACGGCGCCTACGGTGCGCTGGCCGCCCTGCACGAGCGGTCGATCACCGGGAAGGGGCGGGTCGTCCGTACCAGCCTGCTCGCGTCGGTCGTCGGCGTGCACGCGTTCCACGGTACGAAGTGGACGGTGGCGCACGAGTTGCCCGAGCGGGTCGGCAACCATCACGCACAGATCGCGCCGTACGGGCTCTACCGCACCCGTGACGACATCGTCCAGGTAGCGGTCGGCAGCGAAGGCCTCTGGCGCCTGTTCGCCCCGATCGTCGGCCTCTCCGCGGACGACGAACGCTTCGCGACGAACCCGGCCCGCGTCGCCCACCGCGACGAACTGACCGCCGCCATCGAAGCCGCCTTCGCCACCGACTCGGCCGACATGTGGCTGGAACGCCTTGCGGCCAAGGGGATCCCGGCCGGCAAGGTCCGCGACTTCCAGCAGGTGTACGACTGGGAACAGACCCGCTCCCAGGGCCTGCTGATCGACGTCGACCACCCGACGTTGGGCCGGATCCAGCTTCCAGGCCCGCCGCTCCGCTTCGACGACAACCCGTACGCCGGCGCCCGCGAAACCAACCTCCCACCACCACGCCTGGGCGAGCACAACGACGCCGTCCGCGCCTGGTTGGACGAGGAGTAGGGCGGACCGCCACCACTCACCAAGCGGCGTCGCTCGCGGGAGTTCACGCTCACGCGGGCGACGCGGCGCGTCGCGCGGACGAGTTGCTGAGTGCTGGAGGTCCGCCGACCCTTCCAGCCAGCTCGAACAGCTCCCGCTTGCTCCCGTCTGCGTTGAAGCTGGGTCACGGATCCGTCGGCCGGCCTGGTGAGGGGTTGACGGGCCCGAGCGACCCGGTCTAGCGTCCGGGAAATCGATTACTCGCCCGAATCGTGGAGGTGCTGTGGTGCCGAACCTCGTCACGATGAGTGGGATCGGGAAGCGGTACGGCGGGGTGCGGGCGTGTCACGAGGTGGACTTCGCGCTCGGGGCCGGTGAGGTGCACGCGCTGCTCGGCGAGAACGGGGCCGGCAAGAGCACGCTGATGAAGATCCTCTCCGGCGACGTCACGGACTACGACGGCAGCATCGCGATCGACGGCCGCCCGATCCGGTTCGGCGGGCCGACCGACGCGCAGTCCGCGGGTATCGCGATGATCCACCAGGAGCTCGACCTGGTCCCCGGCCTGTCCGTCGCGGACAACATCTTCCTCGGCCGCGAGCTCCGCACGCCGTACCGCACCGTCGACCGCCGCCGGATGGAACGTGCGGCGCGCGACCTGCTCGATCGCGGCGGCGTCAGTCTCGACCCGCGCCGCCCGGTCGGCGATCTCCGCGTCGGCGAGCAGCAGCTCGTCACGATCGCGAAGGCGATCTCGCTCGACGCCCGGGTGCTGATCATGGACGAGCCGACCTCCGCGCTCACCACGTCCGAGGTGGAACGGCTCTTCGACGTGATCCGCGAACTCCGCCAGCGCGGCGTCGGTATCGTCTACATCTCGCACCGGATGGAGGAGATCGCCCAGATCGCCGACCGCGCGACAGTCCTCCGCAACGGCCGGATCGTGACCAGCTTCGACCCGCGCGAACTCAGTACCGCCGAAGTCGTCGAGGCGATGGTCGGCCGCCCGGTGCAGACCATGTTCACCACGCCTGACAGCCAAACGGGCGACGAGCTGCTCCGCGTCGAGAACCTCGCCGTGAAGGCCAGGCGTTCCGGCCGTCGCGACCCGGACGGTATCTCATTGACCGTCCGCGCCGGCGAGATCGTCGGACTGGCAGGACTGCTCGGCGCCGGCCGTACCGAACTTCTCGAGACCCTGTACGGCGTCGCGCCCGGCGGCGCGCGGTCCGGCCGGATCCTCCTGCAGGGCAAGCCGATCCACCCGCGCGGCCCGCGCGAGGCGCTTGCCCAGGGCATCGGCTTTGTCCCGGAGGACCGGCGCGCGTCCGGGCTCGTGCTGTTCCACTCGATCCTCGCGAACACGGTCGTCTCGAGTCTCCCGGCGTACGGCCGGCTCGGGGTGGTCGCGCGCCGGCTGGAACGGACCGCGTCGCTGTCGATGGCGGACCGGTTACGGCTGAAGTTCGGGCGGCTGCAGGACGAGGTCGGCACGCTGTCGGGCGGGAACCAGCAGAAGGTCGTGTTCGGCCGGATGCTCCTGACCGAGCCCAAGCTCCTGCTCCTGGACGAGCCGACGCGTGGCGTGGACGTCGGTGCCAAGGCCGAGATCTACCGGCTGCTCGGAGAGCTCGCCGCGCAAGGTATCGGCGTACTGCTCGCCTCGTCCGAACTCCCCGAACTGGTCGGGGTCTGCGACCGCGTCGTCGTCCTGCGGGACGGCAAGGACGTGGCGTCGTTCAGTACGGCGGACTCGGGCGAGGGCGATCTGCTCGCCGCCGCGATGGGACACATCGAAGCCGGAGGAGTGCGATGACCGACGTACAGGACCCCCCGGTGGTGGCTGCGCCCCCGGCCGAGCAGCGCAGCGTGGCCGCGACGCTGTTCCGGTTCCAGAGCGTGTTCGGGCTGATCGCGGTGTTCGTCGCGGCGATCATCTTCTCGCCGCGCAAGAACGGCGACATCCTGTTCATCAGCGCGGACAACCTGGCGAACGTGGTCCGCGCGGTGTCGGAGATCGGCATCATCGCGGTCGGGATGACGTTCGTGATCCTGATCGGCGGCATCGACCTGTCGGTCGGCGCGGTGCTCGGGCTGGCCGCGGTCGGTTCGGCAGTCCTGATGGTCGAGAACGACTGGGGCTTCCTGCCGTCGGTGGTGCTCGTGCTCGCGATCGGCCTGGTGTTCGGTGCTCTGCAAGGGATCGCGACCGCGATGATCGGGATCCAGTCCTTCATCGTCACGCTGGCCGGTCTGCAGATAGCGCGCGGCCTGGCCCGGATCTGGTCCGGCGGGCAGGGCGTCGCGATCGCGTACGGCAACGGTCCGAACGAGGCGCCGGCATCGTTCGCGCTGCTCGGCGAACGCACCTTCGGCGGGCTGGTACCGATCCCGGTGATCATCTTCGCGGTGGTCGCGGCCGCCGCCGTCGTCTTCCTCCGGGTCAGTGCGTTCTCCCGGCACCTGTACGCCGTCGGCGGCAACGAGAAGGCCGCGCGGCTGTCCGGCGTACCGGTGGTCCGGGTGAAGGTCGCGGTGTTCGCGATCTGCGGGCTGCTCGCGTCGCTGGCCGGCATCGTGCACGCCGTCCAGCTCAACCAGGGCAGCCCGAACGACGGCATCGGCTACGAGCTGGACGCGATCGCCGCGGTGGTGATCGGCGGTACCAGTCTGGCCGGCGGCCGCGGTTCGGTGGCCGGGACGGTGGCCGGCGCGCTGCTGCTCGGCGTACTGAACAACATCCTTGCCCTGAACAACATCGACTCCAACATCCAGCTCCTGATCAAGGGACTGGTGATCGTTGCCGCCGCCGCGCTGCAACGGCTCCGCCCCACCTCCTGACGAAAGGTCTGTCATGAAGTTGCCGCTCGCAGTTGCCGCGGTCGCCGCCCTGGTCCTGGCCGGCTGTGGAACCACCAACGAACGAACCGCGGGCTCGTCGCCCGGGGCAACGAAGTCCTGTAAGGGTGCCGACGGCAAGTACACGATCGGGATGAGCCAGGCGAACGTCGCCGAGCCGTACCGGCAGCGGATGGACGACGACATCAAGGCAGCGGCCAAGGAGGTGCCGCAGTTCGACGTGAAGTTCGCCGACGCGGCGCAGGACAACGCCAAGCAGGTCGCGGACGTGGAGAACTACATCACCCAGCAGATCGACCTGCTGATCATCAGCCCGAACGAGGCGAAGCCGCTGACCGCGGTGGTGAAGAAGGCGTACGACAAGGGCATCCCGGTGATCGTGCTGGACCGGAAGGTCGAGGGCGACGCGTACACCGGGTTCATCGGCGGCGACAACGTGCAGATCGGCCGCGAGGCCGGGAAGTACATCGCGGAGAAGCTGCTGCCGCAGGGCGGGAACGTGGTCGAACTGAAGGGACTGGCCGGCGCCACGCCGCAGGCCGAGCGGCACGAAGGGTTCGTCGAGGGGATCAAGGAGAACCCGAAGGTCAAGGTGATCGCGTCGGCGAGCGGTGACTGGCTGCGGGAGAAGGGCCAGTCGCAGATGGACGCGCTGCTGAAGGCGAACCCGAAGATCGACGTGGTGTTCTCGCACAACGACCCGATGGCCGAGGGCGCGTACCTGGCCGCGAAGGCGGTCGGCCGTGAGAAGGAGATGAAGTTCACCGGCATCGACGCGCTGCCGATCCCGTCCGGCGGTATCAAGGCGGTCGAACAGGGCCGGCTGTCCGCGACCTTCACCTACCCGACCAACGGTAAGGAGGCGATCGCCGCCGCCAAGAAGCTCCTGATCGACTGCGGCACGATCCCGAAGACCCAGACGCTGCCGACCCGGCTGATCGACCCGTCCAACGCGGCCAAGATCTACGCGGAGGAGAACCCCACGGGGTGAGTGCCCGTGCACTTTACGTACGGAACCTCGGTGCTTTACCAGTGACATGAGAGGATCACCCGCGTGACTGCATTACCGAGTGTTTCGTACTCCATCACCGTTCGCCTCGAGGTGCCCGCGGGTGGCTCGACAGTGAGCAAGCTGACGACCGCGGTCGAGCAGGCCGGCGGTCTGGTCACCGCGCTCGACGTGACCGCGTCCGGCCACGAGCGGCTGCGGATCGACGTCACCTGCGCCGCGGCCGACACCGAGCACGCCGGGCGGCTGGTCGAGGCGATGCGCGCCGTGCCGGGCGTCGAGATCGGCCGGGTCTCGGACCGGACCTTCCTGATGCACCTCGGCGGCAAGATCTCGATGGAGGCCAAGCACCCGATCCGCAACCGGGACGACCTCTCGATGATCTACACGCCGGGTGTCGCGCGGGTCTGCCTGGCGATCGCGGCCAACCCGGACGACGCCCGCCGGCTCACGATCAAGCGCAACAGCGTCGCCGTCGTCACCGACGGTTCCGCCGTACTCGGCCTCGGCAACATCGGCCCGAAGGCCGCGCTGCCGGTGATGGAGGGCAAGGCCGCACTGTTCAAACGGTTCGCCGGGATCGACGCCTGGCCGCTGTGCCTGGACACCCAGGACACCGAGGCGATCATCCAGGTGGTCAAGGCGATCGCACCGGGCTTCGCCGGCATCAACCTGGAGGACATCTCCGCGCCGCGCTGCTTCGAGATCGAGGCCCGGCTGCGCGAGGAGCTGGACATCCCGGTCTTCCACGACGACCAGCACGGTACGGCGGTCGTCGTGCTGGCGGCGCTCTTCAACGCGCTGCGAGTGGTCGGCAAGGACATCGGTGAGATCCGGGTGGTGCTGTCGGGCGCGGGCGCGGCCGGTACCGCGATCCTGAAACTGCTGCTCAAGGCCGGCGTGCAGGACGCGATCGTCGCCGACATCGCGGGCGTCATCCACACCGAACGTGACGGGCTGTCGCCGGAGCTGCGCTGGATCGCGGAGAACACCAACGCGGCCAAGTACAGCGGTGACCTGAAGGGTGCGCTGAGCGGGGCGGACGTGTTCATCGGCGTCTCCGCGCCGAACATCCTGAACGGCGCCGACATCGCCACGATGAACAAGGACGCGATCGTCTTCGCGCTGGCCAACCCCGACCCGGAGGTCGACCCGGCCGCGGCGCACGAGCACGCGGCCGTGGTGGCGACCGGGCGCAGCGACTTCCCGAACCAGATCAACAACGTGCTGGTCTTCCCGGGCGTCTTCCGCGGTCTGCTCGACGCGCAGTCGTCGAAGGTGTCGATCGACATGGAGCTGGCCGCCGCGAAGGCGCTGGCCGGTGTCGTCACCGACGACGAGCTGAACGCGGACTACATCGTGCCCAGCGTCTTCCACCCGGAGGTGCACACCCGGGTCGCGCACGCGGTCCGGGACGCGGCCGGGGGCAAGGCGCCGGCGCACGAGAGCTTCCCGGACGACGCCCCGGCCCTGTGACTGCTGCATGACGATCACGACGGAAACCCGGTCCCGCGCCGGGATCTGGGTCTGGCGGATCGCCTTCGTCGCGGCGGTGGCGCTGCAGCTGTACGGCGTCTACGCGCCGCGCGAGGCCGGTCCGAACCTGGGCATCCCGCAGATCGACAAGGTCGCGCACTGCTTCCTGTTCGGCGCGGTCGCGTTCACCGGCCTGAAGGTCGGCCTGCCGGGCCGCTGGTTGCTCGGGGCCCTGGCCGCGAACGCGGTGGTCAGCGAACTCGTGCAGCACTGGTTCCTGCCGCAGCGCGACGGCGACCCGTTCGACACGCTCGCCGACCTCGCCGGGGTCGCGCTGGGTGCGTGGCTGGCGACGGTAAAGCGCTCGCGGCTGCCCCGTCGTACGCCATGATGGAGGTATGACGGTCTCGACCCTGACCGGTTCGCTGCTGGTGGCGACCCCGTTGCTCGACGAGCCGCCGTTCCGCCGGTCCGTGATCCTGCTGCTGGACCACGACGACGACGGCGCGCTCGGGGTGGTGATCAACCGCGCCGCGGACCTGTCCGTGGACCGGGTGCTGCCGAACTGGTCGTCGGCCGTCGACGAGCCGGGCGTGCTGTTCATGGGCGGCCCGGTCGGTACCGACAGCGCGCTCGCGGTCGCCGAGGTGGCCGCGGACATCGACCCGCCCGGCTGGCGGGAGTGCTTCGGGCGGATCGGGCTGGTCGACCTCGACGTACCGCCGGAGCTGCTCGAGGGCGCGATCACCCGGATGCGGATCTTCGCCGGGTACGCGGGCTGGTCCAGCGGCCAGCTGGAGGGCGAGATCGCCGAGGGTGCGTGGTACGTCGTGGAGTCCGAGCCCGCGGACGTGTTCGGGCACGATCCGGACACGCTGTGGCGACGGGTGCTCCGCCGCCAGAGCGACCAGGTGGCCTACGTGTCGACGTACCCGGACGACCCGACCCAGAACTGAGGTCCTGTCCGGCTACTCCTCGCCGCCCTCGTCACCGGGGTTGAGCGACTCCCAGATCTCCTTGCACTCCGGGCAGACCGGGAAGCGCTGCGGGTCGCGGCTCGGCACCCACACCTTGCCGCAGAGCGCGACCACCGGCGTGCCCATCACCATCGCCTCGGTCAGCTTGTCCTTCGGCACGTAGTGCGAGAACCGCTCGTGATCGCCGGGCTCGGCCGGTGCCGGCTTGGTCCGCTCGTCGACAACCGTCTCCGCGCCGGGGGTCAGCTGAGTACTCATACCCCCGAGTGTAGGACGTGTCACCAGCCGACCCGGAACTTTTCCACAGCCCCAAGATCCCCCGGGCATATGTGCAGGTCGCGAAGGTCACCGGGGACGAACCGGCGCGCCTGACCAGCCCGTTCGACGTGACGGTGGTGCCTGCGGATCTGCTCTCGTAACCGATCTCGGGTAACCTTCCTGCCCGGCACACTGTCGACCTTCGGGGGAGTAGCTGTCTGTGGATTCGCACGTGCCGGCCAATCCTGCTGTCCTGCCACCGGCCTATCCGGACCGTGCGGCGTGGGGTACCGCGAGCAAGCTGCGAGCCTGGCAGGCCGAGGCGCTCCAGCAGTACCTGGACGCCAACCCGCGGGACTTTCTCGCGGTCGCGACGCCGGGCGCGGGCAAGACCACCTTCGCACTGACCGTGGCCGCGGAGTTGCTGCACCGGCGGCAGATCGAGCGGATCACCGTGGTCACGCCGACCGAGCACCTCAAGGTGCAGTGGGCCGAGGCCGCGGACCGGGCCGGGATCGCGATCGACCCCGCGTTCGCCGGGCGCCGCGGCAAGACCAACAAGGACTACCAGGGCGTCGCGGTGACGTACGCCGGGGTCGCGGTGAACCCGCTGGCCTTCCGGGTCCGGACCGAGCGGTTCAAGACTCTGGTGATCCTCGACGAGGTGCACCACGGCGGCGACGCGCTGAGCTGGGGTGAGGGCGTCCGCGAGGCGTTCGAGCCTGCCGCGCGCCGGCTCTGCCTGACCGGTACGCCGTTCCGCAGCGACGACAACCCGATCCCGTTCGTCACGTACGAGGAGGGCCACGACGGTGTCGCCCGGAGCAAGGCGGACTACACCTACGGGTACGGTCACGCCCTCCGCGACCACGTCGTACGTCCGGTCATCTTCATGTCGTACTCGGGTGAGATGCGCTGGCGGACCAAGGCCGGTGACGAGGTCGCCGCGCGGCTCGGCGAACCGTTGACGAAGGACCTCACCGCGCAGGCGCTACGGACCGCGCTGGACCCGGCCGGTGAGTGGATGGGCGCCGTGCTCGCGGCCGCCGACAAGCGGCTGACCGAGGTACGGCGGCACATGCCGGACGCCGGCGCGCTGGTCATCTCGGGCGATCAGAACACCGCCCGCGCGTACGCGAAGACGCTCCGCGAGCTCACCGGCGAGGCGCCGACCGTCGTACTGTCCGACGAGAAGTCGGCGAGCAAGAAGATCGCGAAGTTCTCTACGGACGAGTCGCGCTGGATGGTCGCCGTCCGGATGGTGTCCGAAGGCGTCGACGTCCCACGGCTCGCGGTCGGGGTGTACGCGACGCCGACGTCGACGCCGCTGTTCTTCGCGCAGGCCGTCGGGCGGTTCGTCCGGGCCCGGAAGCGCGGTGAGACGGCGTCGGTGTTCGTGCCGTCGGTGACCCGGCTGCTCGGGTTCGCGGCCGAGATGGAGGTCGAACGCGACCACGTCCTGGGCCGCAAGAACAGCAACGACGACAGCGACATCTTCGCGCTCGAGGACGACCTGCTGAAGCAGGCCAACCAGACCGAGGGTGCGAGCGACGAGCTCGAGGGGAACTTCGAGGCGCTCGGGTCGGACGCCAGCTTCGACCGGGTGGTGTTCGACGGCGGCGACTACGGCACCGGCGGCGAGAACGCGTCGGACGAGGAGCTGGACTTCCTCGGGCTGCCCGGCCTGCTGGAACCGGACCAGGTCCGCGAGCTGCTGCACAAGCGCCAGCAGAAGTCGCTGGCGGCGCAGAAGAAGTCGCAACGGTCGACCGGCGATCGCGAGGATCCGACGCCGACCGAGCTGGCCACGCACGAGCAGATCTCGCTGCTCCGGCGCGAGCTCAACGGTCTGGTCGCTGCCTGGCACCACCGTACGGGCCAGCCGCACGGCGTCATCCACAACGACCTGCGCCGCAAGCTCGGCGGTCCGGCCGCGGCACACGCGTCGTCGATCCAGCTGAAGGAGCGGATCGAACTGATCCGCGACTGGGCGTCCCAGCGCCGCGCCTGACCGCTTCCGCGCTGGGGCGTCAGACGATGGCGCCGGACCAGGCGAGGGCCTGCTTGAGGAGCTGGCCGCGGCCGCCCTCGAGGTCGTTGAGGAGGCTCGGTGCGAGGGCCTCCTCCGGGGTCAGCCAGGTGAGCTCCAGGGCGTCCTGCCGCGGGTTGCACTCGCCGGTGACGGGTACGACGTACACCAGCGCGACGGCGTGCTGCCGCGGGTCGTGCAGCGGGGTCATCCCGGGGAACGGGAAGTACTCCGCGACCGTCACCGGGACCAGCGTGGCCGGCAGCCGCGGGAACGCCGCCGGGCCGAGGTCCTTCTCGATGTTGCGCTGCAGCGCGTCGCGGATCGACTCGTTGTGCAGCACCCGCCCGGAGACCAGGGTGCGGATGATCTCGCCGGTCGCGGCCGAGGTCCGCAGCAGCACCCCGATGTGCTCGATCTGGCCGAGGCCGTCGACCCGGGCCGGGACAGCCTCGACGTACAGGATCGGAACCCGGGACCGGGTCTCGGCGAGCGCGAACTCGGACAACCAGCCGGGATTCGGATCAGGCGTTTGCACAGACATGACCACATCTTTGCGCAAGGCCGGGACTGGCGATCCATCGCCTACTGCGCGGCACTCGGCACGGCACCTCGCCGCACGGGTGCAAAGGCCACGATGCTCCGCATCGAGTCCTTCGCCCCCGCGCGCCGATGCACCGCACCGAGCACCTGCTCGCTACGGCGCTGGACCGCCAGTCCCGGCCTACGGTCTGAAAGCGGATCGGTACTGGGATGGACTCAGTCCGAATGTTGAGCGGAATCTTCTCGTCGCGTGGCTCGGGTCGTGCCAGCCGACTGCGGCGCCGATGGTCGCGATCGGCAGCTCGGTCTCGATCAGCAGGCCGGCGGCCCGCTCGGCGCGGATGCGGTTCAGGTACGCCATCGGCGACATCCCGACGGACTTGCCGAAGAGCCGGATCAGATACCCGGGCGCGAGATTGACGCGTGCTCCGAGCTGTTCGAGCGTCCACGGCTCGGCCAGGTCGGCTTCCAGCAGGCGCATCGCGTGCTGGACGGCGGGGTGCGCGGGCGCTTGGATGCTGGGACCTCCTGGCACCAATGCGCCCGACAACAACCCGAACACATCCGGTCCCAAATAGGCGTTCCGGACGACCAAGCCGTCGCAGTCGACGTACCCGTGCCACTCGCCCGGGCGGATCACGACCACCGAGTCCGGCTCGAGCAACACCTCGCCGGCCGCCGACACATGCGTACCCCGACCAGCGACAACGACAGCGATCTCGAAGAACGCGTGGCTGTGCACGGCAACGTCCGCAACCAGCTCGACCCGCTCACCCGCCACCGGCAGCCGCGGATCCGGGAACACCTCACTGCTCAGCACGTTGTGCACGAACCACCCACCAGAAGGAGGTCAATTTCGGTCAAGCCATGGTCAACCACATCCTGTCCCCGGCGGCATCGACCCACGACGCTGGAAACACCTTCCAGTACGACGGAATCCAAGGAGCCACCGCATGACCACCACCGAGCCTACGGCGCCCGTCACGGTCGACGACGAGACCATTTCCGCCTACCGCCGCGACGGCGTGGTGCGGATCCGGAACATCATCGGCCGCGACGAGGCGGCCCGGTTCGCCGAGGCTGCCCTGGCCGCCTCGGAACGCGCCGACGACAACTACAGCGGGTCGAAGATCTTCAACCAGTACGTCAACGTCTGGCGGCACAACGACGTACTGAAGGAACTCACCCTCGACCCGCGCCTGGCCGCCGCCGCGACCGCGCTGGCCGGTGTACCGGTCCGGATCTGGCACGACCAGTTGCTGATCAAGCCGCCGCACAACGGCGCAGCGACCGAGTTCCACCAGGACGCGCCGTACTGGCCGCACGCCGGCTCCCGCGCGTCACTGTCCGCCTGGATCGCGCTGGTCGACGTACCGGTGGAGCGCGGCTGCATGACCTTCATCCCCGGCTCGCAGAACCACCAGGACCTGCGCAGCCAGGACCTGTCCGACCGCGACGACATGTTCCGCGCCGCGCCCGACCTGCGCTGGGAGGAGCGCCTGACGATCCCGCTACAGGCCGGCGACTGCACCTTCCACAACGCGTACCTGGCGCACTCCGCGACCCCGAACCTCACCGACGACCCGCGGATCGCGCACGTGAACATCTACATCGACGCGGAGGCGACGTACACCGGCTCCGCCCACGTCGTCACCGACGGCCTCGGCCTCACCGTCGGCGCCCCGCTCGAGCACGAACTCTTCCCGAGGGTCTGAAACTTACAACGTGGCATAAGTTGTCTGCGTGCGTCTGCTCACCGACATCCGGCCACTGCGGGAGTCCCCCGACTTCCGCAGGTTGTGGATCGGGTCGACGGTGTCGCAGCTCGGCCAGCAGATGACCGCGGTGACGGTCTCGATCCAGGTGTACGCGCTGACCCACTCGACCTTCGCGGTCGGCCTGGTCGGGCTGTGCTCGCTGGTCCCGCTGATCGTGTTCGGGCTGTACGGCGGCGCGATGGCCGACGCGATCGACCGCCGTACGCTCTCGCTCGTCTCGTCGAGCGGGCTGTGGCTGCTGTCGATGGTGCTGGTCCTGCAGTCGCACCTCGACTGGGGACAGGTCGGCGTGCTGTACGGCGTGGTCGCCTGTCAGTCGGCGTGCTTCGCGGTGAACAACCCGGCCCGGTCGGCGATCATCCCGCGGCTGATCCGGCCCGAACTGCTGCCGGCCGCGAACACGCTCAGCCAGGCGGCGTTCAACCTGGGCTTCACGGCGGGGCCGCTGCTCGGTGCGGCGGTGATCGCCTGGCAGGGGTTCGCGGCGGCGTACCTGGTCGACGTGGTCACGTTCACCGCCGCGCTGTACGCGCTGTTCCGGCTGCCCGCGGTGCCGCCGACCGGGGCGGTCCGGCGGGCCGGGTTGCGGTCCGTACTGGAAGGGTTCACGTTCCTGCGCGCGGCGCCGGCGTTGCTGGCGACGTTCCTCGCGGACATCCTCGCGATGGTGTTCGCGCAGCCGCGGGCGCTGTTCCCGGCGGTGGCGGGTGCGTTCTTCGGTGGCGGCGTACGGACCGTCGGCGTACTGCAGGCCGCGCCGGCGATCGGGGCGCTGATCGGGGTGATCTTCTCCGGGTGGGTGACCCGGGTCCGCCGCCAGGGCGTGGCGATCGTGGTCGCGATCACGGCGTACGCGGCGGCCGTCGGGCTGTTCGGGTTGTCGCGGACGATCTGGCTGGGCGTCGCGCTGCTCGCGATGTCCGGGGCGGCCGACATGGTGAGTTCGGCGTACCGGAACACCGTGCTGCAGTCCGCGGCGCCGGACGCGATGCGCGGGCGGCTGCAGGGCGTGTTCATCGTGGTGGTGGCCGGCGGGCCACGGCTTGGCGACTTCGTCGTCGGTACGACGTCCTCGCTGACCACCCCGACCGTGGCGCTGCTCGGCGGTGCCGCGGTCTGCGTCACCGGTCTGCTGATCCTGCTCGCCCGCAACCGCCCGTTCCGCGTCTACGACTCCCAGACCCGCGCGCTGAGCTGATCAACCGCCGGTCACGAGTTTCTTGACGACCGTGAACCAGGAGTCCATGTCCGGGTTGATCGCGGTCATCTCCTTGCCGCCGACCGTGACCAGCTTGCGGTCGCCGAGTGGCTTCTTCAGCTTGACCGAGGTGATCGAGACGTTGCTGTCCGGCGGGCACGGTACGTCGCTGTCGATGTACACCTTGATCTCGGTGTCCTCCTGCTCGACGCGCAGGTCCGACGCGCACTTGCCGAGGGTGCCAATCACCAGGTCCGCTTCGTCGTACTTCGGGGCGTTCTGGATCCACTGCAGGTACTTCGGCTTCTTGCCCTTCACGACCTGGTAGTACTGCACCGGCTGCGGGTTCTTCTCGTCCGCGTACCCGGTGCCGTCGCCGAGGAACGTGCCGTAGATCATCTCGTAGCACGGGTCCTTGGTGTCCGGGCCGTCCTCGGCGCCGAACGCGCGGGCCGCCTTGTAGCAGCCGACCGCCTCGCGGTTCAGCGAGAAGATGTTGAAGCCGATCAGCGCGATCGCGCCGAGCACCATCGCGATCGCCAGCATCCGGCGGGACCGCAGCTGCTGCGGGCCGAGCATGCCGGCCGCCCGGCGGGACTCCTCCGGGCTCGGGTCGTCCGGCAGCGGGGCGGTGCGGAACAGCGCCATGATCGAGCTCGTCCACTGCGGGTTGATGATGGTCGGAACGGCATAGACCAGAATCAGACCCACGATCACGAGGACGGCGGGGAGCAGCGACCAGTAATTTCGCACGGCAGCAAGATACGGGCCCATCGGGCCGCGCACGAATAGCGGATACTCTTGCTGGGTGCCAGCCGAGACCTCGCAGACGCTCGACCGGGGACTCACCGTCCTCGAGTTGCTGGCGGATGCCCCGGACGGGCTCTCGATCACCGAGCTCGCCGCCGCGCTGGGAGTCAGCCGGACGGTCGTGTACCGGCTGGTGAACACGCTCGAGCTGCACCGCCTGGTGCGCCGCGACAGTGAGGGCCGGGCCCGCCTCGGTCTCGCCGTGCTCCACTACAGCCGCCGCGTGCAGCCGACCTTGCGCGACGCCGCTCTTCCCGTACTGCGTTCCCTCGCCGAGGACACCGGCGCCACCGCACATCTCACGGTCGCCGACGGTGAGGAGGCGCTCGCGATCGCCGTCGTCGAACCGAGCTGGACCGACTACCACGTCTCCTACCGGATGGGCTCCCGGCACGCCCTCGACCAAGGCGCCGCCGGCAAAGCCATCCTCGCCGGCCGCCGCAAACCCGACCCCGCCGGCCGCCCCTTCGTAGTAACCTCCGGCGAACTCCAAGCCGGCGCCCAAGGCGTCTCGTCCCCGGTCCTAGGAGTCCCAGGCGTGGAAGCCTCAATAGGCGTAGTAGTCCTAGGCAAACTGGACCGAGACTTCGTCGGCCCCCGAGTAGCCCGAGCCGCAGTAGAAGTAGCCAAGCGCCTCGCCTAGTTCTTGGTGGCGGCTTCTACCAGGGGGAGTACCCGGTGGGGGATTTGTTCTGCTAGCGCGATCACCGTCGAGGCTCGTTGGATGCCTCGGACGATGACGACCTGGTCGATCACGCGTTGGAGGTCTGCGTTGGAGCGGGCGACTATTCGGCACCAGAGGTCTTCGGCGCCGGTGATGGTGTGGACTTCGAGGACCTCGGGGATGCGGGCCAGCGCCTCGGCGACGGTGGTGTGGCCGGAGCCCTGCTCGATCTGCAGGGTGGCGAAGGCGGTCACGGGATAGCCGATCGCGGCGGTGTCGATGTCCGGGCCCCAGCCGCGTACCACGCCGTCGCGCTGCAACCGGTCCAGCCGCGCCTGGACGGTTCCCCGGGCGACGCCGAGGCGGCGGGACGCCTCGAGTACGCCGACGCGGGGTTCGGCGGCGAACAGCTTCAGGATCCGTGCGTCCAACTCGTCGACGGACATGCGATCCTCCACGGATAGTCAGACTGACCAAATAGCCTACCGATGTGGTCAGAGTAGTGTGCAGGTTGTCTGGTCAAACAAGGAAGTGTTGCGCAACCTGCCTCCCAGCGGCAAGGCTCGGTGACACCACATCGACCCGGGAGGACCCCGATGACCAGCACCGACCTCACC
This sequence comes from Kribbella sp. NPDC031520, assembly GCF_055580825.1. Classification (NCBI taxonomy): domain Bacteria; kingdom Bacillati; phylum Actinomycetota; class Actinomycetes; order Propionibacteriales; family Kribbellaceae; genus Kribbella; species Kribbella sp. NPDC031520. The sequence goes on along the minus strand of NZ_JBVIKS010000003.1, from coordinate 121,089 downwards.
CCTGCAGAGCTCGACGCCGATCTCGACCTCGACCAGCTGAAGCAGCTCGTCGGCCTGGTGCCGTACGACGAGAGCACCGACCCGTTCCCGGTCACCGCGATGGACGCGGTGGTGTTCGTGGTCGGCAACGCCACCCAGACCGCGAAGTGGTACCAGCTCGCGTTCGGCATGGACCTGGTCGCGTACGCCGGGCCTGAGACCGGCAGCAAGGACGCCAAGTCGTACGTCCTCAAGGCCGGCTCCGCCCGCTTCGTCATCTCCGGCGGCGTCAGCCCGAAGAGCACGCTGCTCGACCACCACCGCAGGCACGGCGACGGCGTCGCCGACCTCGCCCTCGAGGTCCCGGACGTCGACAAATGCATCGCGCACGCCCGCAAGGTCGGCGCGGTCGTCCTCGAGGAGCCGAACGACGTCACCGACGAGCACGGCACGGTCCGCCGCGCGGCGATCGCGGCGTACGGCGACACCCGCCACACGCTGATCGACCGCAGCCGGTACGACGGCCCGTACCTGCCCGGCTTCGTCGCCGCGCAGACCAAGGTGCGCCGCCCGGAGGGCCACCCGAAGCGGCTGTTCCAGGCCGTCGACCACGTGGTCGGCAACGTCGAGCTCGGCAAGATGGACGAGTGGGTTGCCTTCTACAACAAGGTGATGGGCTTCGTGAACATGGCGGAGTTCATCGGTGACGACATCGCCACCGACTACTCGGCGCTGATGAGCAAGGTCGTCGCCAACGGCAACCACCGGGTGAAGTTCCCGCTGAACGAGCCGGCGATCGCGAAGAAGAAGTCGCAGATCGACGAGTTCCTGGAGTTCTACGACGGCGCCGGCGCGCAGCACATCGCGCTGGCCACCAACGACATCCTGCGCACCGTGGACATCATGCGAGCGAACGGCGTCGAGTTCCTGAACACCCCGGACTCGTACTACCAGGACCCGGAGCTGCGGGCGCGGATCGGCAACGTCCGCGTGCCGATCGAGGAGTTGCAGTCCCGCGGCATCCTGGTCGACCGGGACGAGGACGGCTACCTGCTGCAGATCTTCACCACACCGATCGGCGACCGCCCGACGGTGTTCTACGAGTTGATCGAGCGGCACGGCTCGCTCGGCTTCGGCAAGGGCAACTTCAAGGCGCTGTTCGAGGCGATCGAGCGCGAACAGGAGCGCCGCGGCAACCTGTGATCCGGGTTCGAGCAGGGTTTGACGTTCAAAAGCTTGCCAAAAGCAACTGCACACGGCGTGTCGCCGTCCGATTACCGGAATGACTGTCGGGGCAGGCTCCGTTCGCGTAGTGTGCCTTCCTGAGTGTGCGTCGGGGCGCGCGCTCAGGAAGGGTTTCGTCATGAAGACACTGGGCATTCTGCTCAGCACTGCCGGCCTGGCCGGGGTGGGCGTGTTCGCCTTCTCCGCGGTCCCGGCCGGGGCGGCCACGGCCGCCAACTGCTCTGGCGCGACATCCATCGCCTCCGCGCCGATGCTGCGCAACCATCAGCCGCCCAGCTGGGGCACGATCCGGCTCGTCCGCGACAACTGCAACCAGTACTGGGCCGAGATCACCATGGCGTCGCCGTTGGTCGCCAACGCGAAGGCCAACGCCTTCCTGGTCCAGTCCGGCGGCAACAACAACGGCCGTGTGCTCAGCTGCGACAGCAGCGGCGGCAACGGTTCGGTGATCCAGGGCCAGCGCAGCTGCCGGACACCGAAGGTGAAGGCGACCAGCGGCAGCGTCACGTTCACCGCCGTCGGCCGCGAGTACCACAACTACGGCGGCGGCTACGAGGAGATCTCCGAGAACGCCACCCGACGAACGCGCTGAGACAGGGGTGCGCGGTACCGCGCAGTAGTAACTAGGCTCGGGAACATGAGTGAGGTTGTCGAGCAGCTGCGTCAGGTACTGCCGCCCGAAGCGCTGGTCACCGATCCGGACCGGATGGAGAGCTACCGGTACGACCGGGCGATGTTCTGCCCGGCCGGGATGCCGCTGGCGGTCGTGCTGGCCCGGGAGACCGCGCACGTCCAGGCGGCGGTACGGGTCGCGAACGCGGCCGGCGTACCGATCGTCCCGCAGGGCGCGCGCTCCGGCCTGTCCGGCGCCGCGAACGCGCTGGACGGCTGCATCGTGATCTCGCTGGAGAAGATGGACCGGATCCTGGCGATCGAGCCGGTCGACCGGTACGTCGTCACCCAGCCGGGTGTCTACAACGCCGTACTGTCCCGCGCGGTCGCCGAGCACGGCCTGTTCTACCCGCCGGACCCGTCCAGCTGGGAGTTCTGCTCGATCGGCGGCAACCTGTCCACGAACTCGGGCGGCCTGTGCTGCGTGAAGTACGGCGTGACCACGGACTACGTGCTCGGCCTGGAGGTCGTACTCGCCGACGGCCGGGTCCTGCGTACCGGCCGGAAGACCGTGAAGGGTGTCGCCGGGTACGACCTGGTCAAGCTGATCGTCGGCAGCGAGGGCACCCTCGGCATCATCACCGAGGCGACCCTGATGCTCCGCCCGGCGGCCGCCAAGCCGCGAACGATGGCGGCGCTGTTCGGCTCCGGCGTCGAGGCCGGGAACGCGATCCTGGAGATCATCCGCAGCGGCGTCTCGCTCAGCCTGCTGGAGATCATGGACCGGACCACGATCCAGGCGGTCAACAAGTACAAGCGAATGGACCTGCCCGAGGACGCGGGCGCCATGCTGATCGCGCAGTCCGACGCCGGTGGCGAGGCGGGTGCGGCCGACGTCGCCGCGGTCGCCAAGCTCTGCCGGGACCATGGCGCGCTGGAGTGCATCGAGGCCGAGGACGACGCGGAGGGTGAGCTGCTGCTCGAGGGCCGCCGGGTCGCGCTGACGGCGCTGGAACAACTCGGTACGACGATGATCGACGACGTCGCCGTACCGCGGTCGCGGCTGGCGGAGTTCATCGGCCGGCTCGAGCAGCTGTCGGCGGAGCTGGACATCACGATCGGCGTCCTCGGGCACGCCGGCGACGGGAACATGCACCCGACGGTGGTGTTCGACCAGGCCGACCCGGTGCAGGCCGAGCGGGCGCAGCAGGCGTTCGAGCAGGTGATGGCGATCGGGTTGGAGCTCGGCGGCACGATCACCGGCGAGCACGGGGTCGGCGTCCTGAAACGGTCCTGGCTTGCCGAGGAGATCGGGCCGGTCGCGCTGGACGTGCACCGGGCGATCAAGTCCGCGCTGGACCCGAAGAACCTGCTGAACCCGGGCAAGATCGTGGCCGATTGAGGTTGTGACGTAACCGCAACAGAACTGCCGAGCCCATTGGACGTCCACGGCCATCGAATGTGACGTGGGGACTGGAGCATAGGAAGCTAGTGAACTCGCGGGGGGACCGGATGCAGGGTAGGAGGCGCCCGATGGGTCGGTTGCGCCGTACCGTACTGCCTGCCGTCGCGGCGCTGGTCGCGACAACGGTGCTGGGAGCCTGCGCGAACGGCGGCGGTCTGCGGGTCGAAGGCCCCGAATCGCCGCCGCCGGACACCTCGTCGCCGTCCGTTGCGGTGGGCACCGGAACCGTGTCCCCACGCCCCGAACAGACCCCGGTTCAGCCCGTTGACCTGTACAAAGTCCGGGCCCGGCTGCTCGCCGACAAGCGGCTGTCGGACTACGACCGGAAAGTGCTTTCGAATTGCACGGTGATTTCGCGTTGCCTCAGCAGGGGTAAGACCGTTGATGTAATGCACAGCGGTACACCTCAGCAGATCGTCCTGATCCATACTCTGGAGAAGTTCGTCTTCGGTATCTTCCTGATCGCCGTCGAGCCCTCGGGCCCGCGGCCGATCTGGAACCTTGATGTCGAGCAGCCGACCGTGAACGCCAGCCCCCAGGGGGAGCTGGTGGTCGAGTCGAAGATCTTCACGATCAACGACCCGGTCTGCTGCCCGTCGGGTCGCCGGGTCGAGGTCTACCGTTGGAACGGTCGGCAGATGACCAAGGTGAGCTCGACGGACCAGTAGGGAGACTGAAGTTCGGTGGTACCGGAAGAACCGGCAGCGCGCATTCTCATGGTCGAGGACGACGCGGTGATCCGTGAGGCGACCCAGTTGACCCTCGAGCGGCACGGCTACGACGTGACCACGGCCGAAGACGGCCTGGAAGCGATCGAGCGATTCGAGAAGATCCATCCGGACGTCGTGATGCTGGACATCATGCTGCCCGGCCTGGACGGGATCTCGGTGTGCCGGCGGATCCGCGAGACCAGCACGGTCCCGATCGTGATGGTCTCGGCGCGCGGAGACGCCCTCGACGTCGTACTCGGCCTGGAAGCGGGCGCTGACGACTATGTGACCAAACCCTTCGACACACAGGTGCTCGTGGCCAGGCTGCGGGCGGTGATGCGGCGCGCGGTCTCCGATCCGGAGCGTCCGGCACCGGCGGCCGGGTCCGGTGTGGAGTCGTTCGGCGACCTCGAACTGGACCGGGAGGCCTTGGAGGTGCGGCGCGGTGGCGCGACCGTGCAACTGACGCCGACCGAGCTCAAGCTGCTGATCGAGTTCGCGAACAACCCCGGGGTGGTGCTCAGCCGGTCGACGCTGCTGCAGCGCGTCTGGGACTACGAGTGGGGCGGCGACGGCCGGCTGGTCGACGTCCACCTGCAGCGGCTTCGGACCAAGATCGGTGCCGACCGCATCGAAACCGTCCGCGGCTTCGGGTACAAACTCAGGGCCTAGGGAATGGGACTGCGCGGCAAGCTCGGTCTCATCTTCCTGCTGGTCTCGTCGCTCGCGATCCTGGTGCTGTGCGTCGCGGTCTACACCCAGGCCCAGTCGGCCCGGCTGGACCGGACGCGCAGCTTCGCGGACGAGCGGATCCAGCTCGCGGCGCAGAGCTACGACACCAACGACGTACCGGTGTTCGGGGCGAAGCTCGACGACCCGGACCTGCCGCCGCAGCTCCGGGACGCGGTGCTGTCCGGGAAGCGGGCGACGTTCAAGACCGGGTCGCCGCACGCGAAGATGTGGGCGGCGGTCGCGGTCAAGGACGGCAAGGTGCTGTCGATCGAGCAGGACTACGACAACACCGACGACTCGATGCAGGCGTTGCAGCAGGCGCTGTTCGTCGGCGGGATCGGCACGGTGGCGCTGGTCGCGCTGGTCAGCGTGATCCTCGCGGGCAGCCTGTCGAAGCGGATCGTCGCGGTGGCCGGTACGGCCCGGCGGATCGCGGCCGGTGACCTGGACGCGTCCGCGGCGGAAGCCGTTGGCAAGGGCAAGGACGAGGTGCAGTCACTGGCGACCGCGTTGGACACCATGGCCAGTTCGCTGCGCGGTCAGCTCGAGGCCGAACGTCGTTTCACCGCCGACGTCGCGCACGATCTCCGGACGCCGGTCACGGGTCTGACCACGGCGGCAGAGCTGCTGCCGCCGGGGCGTCCGAGTGAGCTGGTCCGGGACCGGGCCAAGGTACTGCGGCGGCTGGTCGAGGACCTGCTGGAGATCGCCCGGTTCGACTCGGGCGTCGAGCAGGCCGACCTCGAGCTGGTCGGGCTCGGCGCGTTCGTCGGGTCGGCCGTCGGGCGGTTGCGGATGCAGCAGGGGCTCGCGCCCGACGACGTCGTCGTCCACCTGGACGGGAAGGACGAGACGGTGTCGACCGACTCGCGGCGGATCGAGCGGATCCTGGCCAACCTGATCGTGAACGGCCTGCGGCACGGCAAGCCGCCGGTCGAGGTGACAGTCAGCGGCCGTACCGTCGAGGTAGTTGACCACGGCAACGGTTATCCCGAGGAATTGATTGCCGAGGGCCCACGCCGGTTCCGCTCCGGGATGGCCGAGCGGGGCGTCGGCCACGGTCTCGGCCTGACCATCGCGGCCGGTCACGCGAAGGTGCTCGGCGCCGACCTCACCTTCGGCGAAGCCCCTGGTGGTGGGGCGCTGGCGCGGCTCGTGCTGCCCGCCGGACCTGAGACGGAGTCGTAACACAACCTTTCCCGCGCGCGTCGCGTCTTCTCCTCCGTAACACCAACAAAACGAGGGGAAACCACAGATCATGCGTACTCAGTTCGTTCGCCGTACCGCTGCCGCTTTCGCCGGTGTCGCCCTGTCCGCTGCCGGCCTCGGGGTCGCCGGTGCGCTGCAGGCCGACGCCGCCACCACGCAGCAGGCCGCCGTCTCCACGCCGGCCGTCGCGAAGTCGATCACGATCAAGTCCGCCGGCACCTACGTCCCGCTCTGGGCCAAGGTTCCGCTGACCGGCAAGACCACCGGCATCGCGAAGAACACCGTCGTCCAGGTGCAGCGGCTGCAGAACGGCAAGTGGGTGAACTTCCCGGCCACCACCAAGGTGACCAGCAAGGGCACCTACTCGGTGTGGGTGGCCAGCGGCCGCGCCGGCGTGAACAAGTTCCGCGTCGTCGCCGCGAAGACCGCCAGCCCGTCGGTGTCCATCACCTACGTCAAGTGATACCCGCGGCGGCGCCACTTCCCTGGGGGCGGGAGGTGGCCCCGCTTTGCCGCTAGTGGGTTCCGTACACGTTGAACTCCGCGGCCGATCCGAAGACCGCGCCGTTCAGCGAACTGGTCCCGACGAACTTCACGTACCGTCCGGGCTTCGCGGTGAAGTCCAGCCGTTGTACGGCGGTGGAGTTCGGGAACTCACCCGTCGCCACCGGCGTACCCCAGTCCTGGCCGTCGGCGCTGACGTAGAGCTCGTACCCCTTGAACATCCCGTTCGTCCCGCTCTGCCGGGGCAGGTAGCTGAAACCGTTCACCTGGTACGCCGACCCGAGGTCGAGCGTCATGAAGTGCGGGAAGCCGGCCGGCGTACTGACCTCGGACCAGGCGGAATGCCAGATAGTGCTGGGGTTTCCGTCCAGGGCCATCGTCGCCGCACCACCGGTGGCGACGTCCTCGCTGTCGACGTCCACCACCGTGATCCGCGACTGCGGAACGATTCCCGGCGGCAGTACGGTTGCCTCCGCCGTGATCGTTGCCTGACCACCCGTTGCCGTCAGCACGTACTTCCCTTCCGGCGTACCGGCCGGGGGAGTGACGTCCCAGGTTGTCGTCGCGGTGGCGCCTGCGGCGACCGTTGCGTGCGTCGCCGGAGTGGTTGCCGTGACGGTCCAGCCGTCGGGCGCGGTCAACCCGAGCGTGATGTTGCTGGCAGCAACCACGTCGTTGTTGGTGAACGTGGTCGTGACGCTGTTCGCCTCGCCGGAGACCAGACCGTTCAGCCCGCTGACCGCGACGGACGTGCAGTCGGCCGGCTCGGACGTCGTACCGAGATCGGTGACGGCGAAGTTGTCCATCACGAAGTCGGTCTGGTCGCCGCCGTCGGTCAGCTTCCGTAGCCCGACCCAGTAGTCGCCGCCACACCCGGCCACGAACTCCTGGTCGAACGTCGCCTTCGTCCGCTGCTCACCGATCGGGGTCGCCTTGACCTCGACCGAGTTCGGGCGATCGACGCCCTGGACCCAGGTGTACTGTCCGCCGCGACCACTCTCGTAGTCGAAGCTGACCTTGTACTTGTGCCCTGGCTGGAAGTTCACCGTCCACGGCGCGGTCCGGTAGACGAGTCCCTCGTTCTCCTCATGCGACTTGAGCGACCAGTTCCCGTCCAGCACATCGTCGACGAGCTTCCCGTTCCACCCCGCCTGGGTGTACGGCGCATGCTTCTTGGCGAGCACGGTCCGGGGATCGGTCACGCCACCCGCATCTCCCTTGAGGAACGGCCCCCAGCCCTGATCCACATCCTCGAAGTCCTCGGCAGCGCCGGCAGGGGTCGTCTCGACCACCCGCACATCGTCGACTCGAACCTGCCCGGCCCCCGCCGCCGCTCCGATTGCCAGGTCCGCGGTGCTTCCCTTTGCTGTAAAGAGGACTCGCACTCGCTGGTAGTACATTCCGTGCTTGTCATCAGCAGCAACCATGTTCTCGGCCGTGGACCGCGTGACGACGTTCTTCGCCCCGTCGACCGAGATCGTCGTCGGACGGTACGCCTCGACCCAAGCCGACGCACTGTAGGTACGCCCGCCGACCAGCCCGGTGAGCTTCTGGCTGAGGTACGACTCCTTCGTCCCGAGCTGAGCCACGTGCTGCCCGTTCTCGAGTGTCGCGATCGAAGCGCCACCGGTCGCGTTCCAAGCCTGCAGGTTTCCGGCGTTGAACCCAGGGTCCTTCAGATGCGTGCCTTCGCCCCAGTTCACCACCGGCGGCTGCGGAGCGGCGACCGGGTAGATCACGTAAGGCTTGCCCGGAATCGCATCGAGCGTGATGGACCCGTGGTTCGCACGGATGGTGGTTGGCTTGGTCCTGCCGGTATCGCTCAGTTGGTAGGCGGTGAACGTCTGTACTCCGGCGAAGGCCGCCGGCAGCTGCCACGTCGTACGTCCGCCGGCCGGGTTGTAGTGGTAGAGCTTCTTGTTGTCGTTCCACGGCAGCAGGTACTTGTCGCCGTCGAGGACCTTCGCGTTCCCGACGTACACGGCTCGCTTGCCGTTCTCGACCGCGCCGCGCACCCCGCCGGTGAACTGGATGTCGCCCGCGTTCCAGTCCAGGATCTTCTGCTGCTGCAGGAACTTCGCCGGCAGGTTGCGCTGCCAGATGTTCGTGTAGAAGGAGTTCCAGTCGGTCTCGCCGGTCCATCCCTCGAACTCGACGATCGCCGACTGGCCGAGGATCGGGTCGTTGTTCCACACGTCCTTCTCGTGGTTCCGGACGAACCGGATGATCTGCGAGTTCAGCCCCTTGTTGGTCGGACCGCCGTAGTCGAGGTCGTTGGCCCAGTGCGACCAGAGCGACGTACGCTCATGCCTGTCGGCCCACTCGGTCGCGATCTGCCAGCCCTGCGCGGACAGCTGCCGGGTCAGGCCGTCGGCCAGCCAGCCGGACTGGTAGTACACGTCGATGTACAGCTCCTGCAGGTTCTTGTCCGTCTCGTCGCGCAGTTGCTGGAACCGCTTGACGATGTTGCCGGAGGCAAGATCAGGGCGCTGCTTGATGTAGTAGCTCTGGTTCAGCCAGTTCCAGCCCTTGGCGTTCTTGTCGACGAGGTCCTCACTGAACGCGTTCGCCTCCGGGTACGACTCGGTCGCGTTCACATGTACGCCGAACGCCGCGTTCCACGCCTTGCCCTGCTTGAGCAGGGTGTTCAGGTCGGTGAGGCCGCCCGCGCGGAGGTTGTAGTTGCCGCCGTAGTCGGGGTGTCCCGAGTCGTGCCCCTCGGATGCGTAGCCCTTCAGCAGCGCCAGCTGGCCGAGCCCGTCGGTGGACAGCGAGATCCGCTTGACGTCGTCGAGGGTCCGGAGGAACGGGTGCGTGGCCTGGCTGGCGAAGTTGAACGGGATGTGGGTTATCACCCGGTTCTTGACCTGGTCGCCGCCGTTCGGCTCAACCATGATCGAACGGAAGGCGACCGCGCCGTCCTCCCAGTCCACGGTCTTGTCCTGGTTCGCGTCGGGGGTGACGACGACCTTCGCCCAGGGGAGCGGTTCGGTGTACGGCGAGGTGTCGGCGCGGTACGTCCACTGGCCGCTCCAGACGCCGACGCGGGTACTGCCGTCGCTGCCCTTGCGGGCCTGGTGCCAGAACCGGGCGCCGTCGTCGACGGACTGGCCGGACGGCTTGTCGTACGTCGAGTTCGACTCGATGCCCGCGGCCAGCCCGCTGGTGTTGACGAACGCGTACGCCGCACCGGTCGGCGACGCCTCGCCCGGCGTACTCGCGGTGACCGGGGCGATCTTGTCCGCGTTCCGGGTCGAGTCCGGGTCCAGGGTCGTGAACGCGGTGGTCGCGCCGGCGTCCGTACTCGACACCGAGACCAGGTCCTGGTTCGGGATGTCGATCGTGTGTACGCGGCTCGTCTCGCTGTCACGGACCGCGTCGATCGCGAACGTCGTCACCCGGCCGGTAACGCTCAGGCTGGTGTCCAGTTCGACGCCGGGCAGCGCGTCGAAGCCGAGCGTGTACGACGCCTTCGTGTCGGTGATCGCCGCCGGCGCGACGAGGTGCGCGGTCCGGGCGACCCCGTCGATCGTGACCGTCGAGATCGCGTCGGGCTGCCCGCCGAGACTCTGGCCGGACGCGTTGTCGGCGTACTTGATCACCCGCGGGAAGTCCGCTCCCACGGTGACCGTCAGCTCCGGCGACCGCAACGTCAGGTCGCCGGCCGCGTGCGCCCCGGTGGGCACGCCCAGCAAACCGGCAGCTAGCGTCACAGCCAGTACTCCACACCCCACTGAACGTTTCATGCCCAGAAAGTTCGCACGTAACAGCAAGCGCGTCAAGAGAAACGAACACTAATGAACAGATTGACGCAAGGCAAGAATCCTGTCCGAGCCTCAGGTGACCGCCGGCAGGACCGTCCCGGTGACCTCGCCGAGGCCGAGGGGGCTGCCGTTGATGGTGGTTGCCCAGGCGGTGATGGTGATCTCGTCGCCGTCCTCGAGGAAGGTATGTTCTTTGCCGTCGACAAGCAGTGGTTCGCGGCCGCCCCAGGTCAGTTCGATGAACGATCCGCGCTGGTTCTTCTCGGCGCCGCTGACGGTGCCGGAGGCGTACAGGTCGCCGGTGCGGACGGCGGCGCCGTTGACGGTCAGGTGGGCGAGCATCTGGGCAGGAGACCAGTAGATGTCGCGGTACGGCGGGGAGCTGACGAGGTTGCCGTTCAACCTGACTTCGAACGTGATGTCGTAGTTCGTGAGGTGCTGTCCGCGGAGGTACGGAAGGACGGGTGGGTCCTGCACGCCGAGGGGGACGGCGGACGCGGCGAGGGCTTCGAGCGAGACCACCCACGGGGAGATGGACGTCGCGAAGGACTTGCCGAGGAACGGGCCCAGCGGGACGTACTCCCAAGCCTGCAGGTCGCGGGCGGACCAGTCGTTGACGAGCACCACGCCGTACACGTGGTCCTCGAATTCCTCAACGGAGACAGGCTTTCCGAGCGTCGACGGCGTACCGACGACGTACCCGAGCTCGACCTCGATGTCGAGGCGCTGGGACGGGCCGAAGGTCGGCGCGGACGCGTCCGGGGCCTTGCGCTGGCCGGACGGGCGGACGATGTCGGTGCCGCTGGCAACGATCGTCCCGGCGCGGCCGTGGTATCCGACCGGCAGGTGTTTCCAATTGGGCAGCAGCGGTTCGGAGTCGGGGCGGAACAGCCGGCCGAGGTTCGTGGCGTGCTGTTCGGAGGCGTAGAAGTCGACGTAGTCGGCGACCTTGAACGGCAGTTGCATGGTGACCGCGGACTGCGGGATCAGGTGCGGTTCGACCGTGTCGCGGTCTCCTGCGTTGCGGACCAGGTCGAGCAGCCAGTTCCGGGTCGCGCGCCAGGCGGGACGGCCGAGGGCGAGGAAGGCGTTCAGGGTCGGTTCGGCGAACAGTTGCGCGCCGTCCAGCATCTGCGCGGACGCGACCGGTGCCAGGTCGATGATCTGGTCGCCGATCGCGGCGCCGACCCGCGGCTCCTCGTCGCCGTACCGGAACACGCCCAGCGGCAGGTTGTCCGGCCCGAACGGCGAACCGTCCGGGATGTCGATCCAGCTCACAGGTCCTCCAGCAACTGCAGTGATTTCAGGTCGTGAAGCGGCTCGTCGATGCTGCAGGAGCCGAAGGACGTGAACCACCGGCGCGTACTCGCGGCCTGGTCGTCGGTCAGCTCACGCGCCCGCGCGGCCAGTGCGTCGCCGTCGCGGTTCTCCAGTAGCTCGATCAGCTCGTCCGCGTTCGCTCCGTCAAGTGATGCTCGGGTGGCGAGCAGTACGTTGAGGAAGCCATGGTGCTCGAAGCCGGTGTCCGGGGCGGTGTGCCGGACGGCGTTGTGCAGGCCGGCGGTGCACTTGAAGGGGACCTCACGGTCCAGGCAGGCCGTGATGAAGGCGGCCACCTGGTCGCTGGACGGGAACAGCGCGGCGTCGACGCCGCCGGTGCGGAGCTTGCCGGCGTACCCGGCGTCGGCGACCACGTCGAGCGCCCGCTCCCACGCCCCGTCCAGGCCGATCTCGACGTACGCCATCTCCTCGTCGAAGCAGTCGTCACAAGCCCGTACGACCCGCAGAGCGTTCCGAGACAGGTCGTCCTCGTCCCGCAACCGCACCTCCACCGCGGTCACCTCGACATCCGCCGACCGATCCCCCCACCGCACGACCGGCTCGATCCCACCCGCTCCAGCCGAGATCACCACCGACACTCGCAGCGGTGCGCCGCCGGTGCGGCCGGCTTCAGCGACCTTCATCAGGTTGTCGTCCGTACACACGAACGGGCCGACCAGGTCGGCGTACGCAGACTGTAGGTGGGCCTGGTGTGCGGCGACCGCTTCGGGCAGCGGCAGGTTGCCCGGGGGGAACATCGACGCGTCGTCGACCAGGTGCCGGAACAGGGCAGGGACGGTTGACATGACCCAGAGCCTAACGGATGCTTTCGGTAAGCGGACGCAGGCGTTCGATTATCGGGCAACGGAGCAGACAGCATGGCGTTCTACCGGCAGGTCGGGGAAGTTCCACCCAAGCGGCACACCCAGTTCCGGAAACCGGACGGCGGGCTGTACTACGAAGAGCTGATGGGCGAGGAGGGCTTCTCGTCCGACTCCTCGTTGCTGTACCACGCCGGCGTACCGTCCGCGATCGTCGACTCCCAGGTGTGGGAGCTCCCCGACCTAGCGACCGTCCCGAACCACCCGCTGACGCCGCGCCACCTGAAGCTCCACGACCTGTTCACCGAGACCTCCAAGTCGAACCCCGTCGAGGACCGCAGACTCGTCCTCGGCAACGGCGACGTCCGGATCTCGTACGTCGTCGCCGAGCAGCCCTCGCCGTACTACCGCAACGGCATCGGTGACGAGTGCGTGTACGTCGAGAAGGGCACGGCCACCGTCGAGACCGTGTTCGGCGTACTGCACGCGGTCCAGGGCGACTACGTGATCATCCCGCGCGCGACCACGCACCGGTGGATCCCGGGGCCGGAGGGCGTCTCGGCGTACTGCATCGAGGGCAACTCGCACATCGCCCCGCCGAAGCGCTACCTGTCCCGGTACGGCCAGTTCCTCGAGCACTCGCCGTACTGCGAACGCGACCTGCACCCCACCACCGAGCCGCTGGTCGAGGAGGGCACCGACGTCGAGGTGCTGGTGAAGCACCGCGGGAACGGTGCCGGCGGCATCGTCGGGTCCCGGATGACGTACGCGACGCACCCGTTCGACGTGGTCGGCTGGGACGGCTGCCTGTACCCGTACACGTTCAACGTGAGCGACTTCGAGCCGATCACCGGACGCGTGCACCAGCCGCCGCCGGTGCACCAGGTGTTCGAGGGGTACAACTTCGTCGTCTGCAACTTCGTGCCGCGGAAGGTCGACTACCACCCGCTGTCCGTGCCGGTGCCGTACTACCACTCGAACGTCGACTCCGACGAGGTGATGTTCTACTGCGGCGGCGACTACGAGGCCCGGAAGGGCTCCGGGATCGGCCTCGGCTCGATCTCGCTGCACCCCGGCGGGTACGCCCACGGGCCGCAGCCGTCCGCGATCGAGGCCTCCCTCGGCGCCGAACGCTTCGAGGAACTCGCGGTCATGGTCGACACCTTCCGCCCGCTCGAACTCGGCGAGGGCGGCCAGGCCGTCGACGACGGCGTCTACGCCTGGACCTGGGCAGGCCGCCGCAAGGACCGCTAGTTTGTGGGATTCTTTCCCGGTGAGTGAGGACGGGGACGCAACTTCACAGGTCGCAGAGCTGGACGCGGCAGACGACACGCCGGAGGTGCAGGTGCCGCCAGGTGATCCGGGGCAGCCGTTGGTGGTCGGGATCGACCGTGACGCGGTGCTGCGCCGGCGCGAGGTGGTCCGGACGGTCGAGCGCCGCGGCGGTTGGGTGACGGCCGCGCTCGGCGCGCTCGGGATCGCCGCCGCGGTCTACGCGCTGTTCGCGTTCCCGGGGTCGGGGATGTGGCCGTTCGCGCTGCTGCTGATCGTGGCGATGGTCCCGCTGGTGCTCAGTACGGTGCTCGTCTACCGCGTGCAGGCCGAGCGGCAGATCTGGTACGACGCCAACGAGCTCCCGCCGGTCGCGATGCGGATCTCGGCGAAAGGCCTCGAGCTCGCGTGCGACGGAGCGGCGTACCCCGTCGTCCTGCCGTGGCCGACCGTCCGCGGCTTCACCCAGCACAAGCTGCTCGGCCAGTACATGCTCGACATCGCCCTGGAGCAGGGCGTCAGCGCGACCACGGCCGGCGTCCGCGGCCTCGACCAGCCGGCGGTCCGCAGCGTCGTCAAGCCCAACCCCCTGCTCCGCCCCACCGGCATGTTCCTGGTCAAGGCCCTCGACCAGCCCGTCCACATCATCGACGAGGCCCTCAAACACTTCTCCAACGGCAAGGCCGGCGTCCAGCGCTAACAGGGCAGGGCGCGGTACGTGTAGCCCTGCTTGGTGAGGATGGTCAGCGCCTGGTCGAGGGCGGCGACGGTCTGGGACCGGTTGCCGCCGCCGTCGTGCATCAGGATGATCGCGCCCGGGCGGGCGCCGGCCAGGATCGCGTGTTCGATGTGGGCGGTGCCGGGCTTCTCCCAGTCCTTGGTGTCGACGTCCCAGAGCACCTGCCGCTTGTGATACCCGGCGATGATCGCCTCGACCTCGGCGTTCGTGCCACCGCCCGGCGGGCGGACGCACTTCGAGGCGACACCGGTCACGATCTCCTGCCGGACCTTCGCCTCCGGTAGCAGGCTCAGCGTCTTGTGGTCGTACGTGTGGTTGCCGACGTGGTGCCCGGCGGCGCGCTCGGCGGCGAGCAGCTCCGGGTACTGCGCGACCTGCATCCCGAGGACGAAGAACGTGGCCTGCGCCTTGTGCTTGCGCAGGATCTGCAGAACTTTCGGTGTCCACTCGTGCTGCGGGCCGTCGTCGAACGTCAGGTAGAGGACCTTCCCGTTGTCGGTCAGGTTCCAGTCGTCGGCCGGCGGCTTCGGCTGCACCGGAGGTGGAGTGGATTCCTTCGTGGACGACGGTTGGCCACGCTTCGACGTGATCGGCGTACTGAAAAGTCCGTGGTGCGGCGTGGTCGAGACGACGGCCGCGGCCGAGGTCACGGAAGGAGAGGACGGGGAGGCGGTCTGGGCGAGGACGGCACCGCAAAGCAAGGCGGCGACCAACGGCAGGAGTTTGCCGGGCGGCTTGGTCATGCGGGGCATCCTCTCGCGTGCCAGGGGGCAGTTGTTCACCGGGTCTCGCTTATCGTGTGCATTCGTGCCGGAGATCCCGGCGGCGGGCAGACCTTGTGAGGCGGGGCGATGACCGACAGTGGTGAGCGGACGGCGCAGACCGGGATGACACGACGGACGGTGATCGGCGGTGCGGCGGCGCTCGCCGCGGCCGGTTTCCAGGCGGTTCCGGCGTACGCCGGCAGCGGGCCTGGTAAGACCGTTCGATTGACCGTGATGGGTACGACCGACCTGCACGGCAACGTGTTCAACTGGGACTACTTCAAGAACGCCGAGTACGACGACTCCGCGCACAACGACATCGGCCTGGCGAAGGTCTCCACCCTGGTCAGCGCCGTCCGCGACCGGATCGCGGCGGACCGGCACGCGCCGCGGCCGCTGCTGCTCGACGCGGGCGACACCATCCAGGGCACCCCGCTGTCGTACTACTACGCGAAGATCGAGCCCATCACCGGCGGTCACACGCACCCGATGGCGGCCGCGATGAACCGGATCGGGTACGACGCCGCGGCGCTCGGCAACCACGAGTTCAACTACGGGCTCGACATCCTGCGCAAGTTCCAGCAGCAGCTGCGGTTCCCGCTGCTCGGCGCGAACGCCCAGGACTGGACGACCGGCCTGCCGGCGTTCCCGCCGTACGTGCTGAAGCAGGTGTACGTACCGGGGGAGAAGCCGATCACCGTCGGCATCCTCGGCCTGACCAACCCGGGCATCGCGATCTGGGACAAAGCGAACGTCGAGAACAAGCTGAAGTTCGGCGGCATCGTCGAGCTCGCGCAGCAGTGGGTGCCGAAGGTCCGCGCGGCCGGGGCCGACATCGTGATCGCGTCCGTGCACTCGGGTATGGACCTGTCGTCGTCGTACGGCGACGCGCTGCCGTACCCGGAGAACGCGTCGGTGCTGATGGCCGAGACGGTTCCGGGGATCGACGCCGTACTGGTCGGCCACGCGCACCTGGAGATCCCGGAGCGGCTCGTCACGAACAAGACGAGCGGCGAGCAGGTCGTGCTGAGCGAGCCGTTGAAGTGGGGCATGCGGCTGTCGCTGTTCGACCTGGACCTGCAGAAGGTCCGCGGGCAGTGGACGGTCGTCGGCCGGCACAGCCAGGTGCTGAACGCGAACACCGTCGACGCCGACCCGGACGTGGTGAACCTGCTGCAGAAGGACCATGACAAGGTCGTCACGTACGTCAACTCCAAGATCGGTACGTGCACCGAGGCGATGTCCGCGGCGACCGCGCCGTGGGAGGACACAGCCGCGCTCGACTTCGTGAACTTCATCCAGGCCGACGCGGTCTCGAAGGCGCTCGCGGGTACGGCGCAGGCGTCGCTGCCGGTGCTGGCGATCGCGGCCCCGTTCAACCGGGCGGCCGCGATCCCGGCCGGTGACGTCTCGATCCGCGACGTCGCCGGGCTCTACATCTACGACAACACGCTGCTCGGGGTGACGATGACGGGCGCGCAGGTCAAGGAGTACCTGGAGTTCTCGGCGTACTACTTCAAGCAGGTCACCGGCACCGGGCCGTTCACGTCCGACCAGCTCACGAACGCCCCGACGCCGACGGCGCCGAACGGTACGCCGGACTACAACTACGACATCGTCGGCGGCCTCACCAAGCCCCTGACCTACAAGATCGACCTCGCCAAGCCGGCCGGCGCCCGCATCACCGACCTGGCGTACGACGGCACCCCGGTCGCCGCCGACCAGCAGTTCGTCGTGGCCGTCAACAACTACCGCCAGTCCGGCGGCGGCAACTTCCCCCACGTGAAGACGGCCCCGGTCGTCTACAACCGCCAGGTGGAAATCCGCCAGCTGATGATCGACTACGTCACTGCCACCGGCACGGTCGACCCGAAGACGTTCCACACCGTCGACTGGACCCTGACCTCCAACGGCACCCCGATCACCGTGACGAGCTAGTCCTTCAGGTGAGGGTTACGCCTGCAGCCTGGAGGTCGGTCAGGGCTTGGGTGGTGGACGACTCGGCTACGCCGGCGGTCAAAGTGGTGAGGACGGTGGTCCCGAAGCCTTCTTTGTGGGCGTCGAGGGCGGTGGCTCGGACGCAGTAGTCGGTCGCGATGCCGCAGACGTCCACGTCGGTCACCCCCTTGGCGCGGAGCCAGTCGGCAAGTGGGTGGCCGCCTTCGTGGGACTTGCCTTCGAAGCCGGAGTACGCCGCGGCGTACTCGCCCTTGTCGAAGATCGCGTCGAAGGGCTGCGGGTCGAGGTTCGGGTGGAAGCTGACGCCGTCGGTACCGGCGACGCAGTGCGGGGGCCAGGAGTTCACGAAGTCGGGGGTACGCGAGAAGTGGTCGCCGGGGTTGACATGGTGGTCCCGGGTGGCGACGACGTACGCGTACTGCCGGTCGTCCGGCTCCGCCTCGTGCCACTGGTGCAGGAGCTCGCCGATCCGGAACGCGACGTCGGCGCCGCCGGGGACGGCCAGGCTGCCGCCTTCGCAGAAGTCGTTCTGCACATCAACCACGATCAGTGCCCGGGCCATCGCGACGCTCCTTTGCGGGAGTACTCCTGAGCCCACCGTACAAGCGCCGGGCCGGTCCACGCTGCATTACGAGGGAATCAGGTTGCCGCCTGTGACGTGCAGGAGCTGCCCCTGGATCGCCTTCGTGCGGGGCGAGGTGAGGAACAGGATCGCGTCGGCGAGCTCGGATGCGTCCGGGAGGTGCCGCGCGGTGAATCCGGCCGCGATCCGCTCCAGGGCCGGCTGCGGGATGACCCGGTGTACGCCGTTCTCCAGCGTGATTCCGGGCAGTACGACGTTCACGAGCACGCCGTCCGCGCCCAGATCGTGCTGCAGGCTCGCCGCCAGCCCGTGCAGGCCCGCCTTCGCGGCGCTGTACGCCCACGCCCCGGTCATCCCGCGCTCCGCGAGGTCCGTCGAGACCAGCACGAGCCGCCCGTGCTCGGAGCGCCGCAGCGCCGGGGCGACCTGCTGTACCAGGTGGAAGTTCCCCTCGAGGTTCGCCCGGATGATCCCGGTCCACCACTCCGGCCGGGACTCCTCGATCTTCGAGGGTCGTTCGTCGTATCCGAGCGTCCCCCAGCTCACCGCGTTCGCCACGACCGCGTCGAGCCCGCCGAACTCCGACACCACCGACGCGACCGCCGAGGCGATCGTCTCCGGTGCACCGAGATCCATCGGTACGGCGTACGCCGAACCGCCCGCGGCCTCGATCTCCTCCAGCACCGCCTCGGCCGCGTCCTTCCGGGAGTTGTAGGTGATCGCCACCCGCGCCCCCTCCCGCCCGTACGCGATCGCGGTCGCCCGCCCGATCCCGGACGAGCCACCCGTCACCAGCACCGCCGCGTCCTTGAAACCCAGGTCCATGACCCGTCCTCCTGTATATCGTTAGTCGGCTACACAAAGAACTTAGCCGACTAATAAACCGAAGGCAAGCCCCGATGTGGGAATGTATGCGCTGACAGTTATCGTGTGACGGCGCATAGTTACCAAGGCGGCGGGGGGTTTGCCATGAAGAAGGTCGTTCTGGCGGTGGTCACGGCCGGAGCTGTGATTGCTGCCGCGCTGGTTCCGGCCGGGCCGAGGGTGCAGGCGGCGACGGCGAGGGTGGCGCGGAGCGAGCCGCGGGGGTTCGGATCGGCGTTGTCCTCGGTGCAGTCGGCGAGCTGGCAGACGAACGCGAGTGTGAACACGCTCGCCGTCGCGGGCAACCTGGTGTTCGTGGGCGGGCTGTTCACCCGGGTCCGTCCGCCGGGCAAGGCCCGTGGCGTGAACGATGCCCCCCGGAAGTACTTCGCGGTGCTCAACCGGACCACCGGGGTACCGACGCGCTTCGCGCCGAGGGTCAACGGGCCGGTGTGGGCCGTCGCGACGTCGCCCAACGGCCGGTGGGTGGTGATCGGTGGTGACTTCACCGTCGTCGACGGCGTGCCGCGGTCGCGGATCGCGATGTTCGATGTGGCCACCGGCAAACTCGTGGCCGGGTGGGATCCGGTGGTCAACTACCGGGTCGCCGCGCTGAAGGTGACCGGCAGCACGGTCTACCTCGGCGGTTCGTTCGGCGCCGTCGACAAGGTTGCTCGCGGCAACGTCGCGGCGGTCCGCCTGAGTACCGGGACGCTGCTGCCGTGGGACCCGGAGGCGGACGACGACGTGCACGCGATCGAGGTGTCCAGGGACGGGACCAGGGTCTTCGTCGGCGGCGGGTTCAACGAGATCGGTGGCCGCGACTCCCATGCGCTCGCGATGCTGAACAGCACGACCGGTGCGGCGTTCGAGATGCCGGCTGCAGCCGCGATCCCGGAACAGAGCTCGGACTGCGACAGTCGGGTGAAGGACCTGGAAGTCCAAGGAAACAAGGTGTTCGCATCGAACGCCGGCTCTGGTCGCGGCTGTTATGACGGTGTGCTCGCCGCCGACGCCAGGACCGGGAAGCTGATCTGGAAGAGCAACTGCCTGGGCGCGACCGAGGCGATCGCTGCCGTCGGCAACTGGTTGTACAAGGGCTCGCACGCGCACGACTGCGGCGCGGACGGCGAGTTCCGTGACGGGAGCGGTACGCACCACCTGCTGGTCTACAGCGCGATCACCGGCAAGCTCGGCCCCTGGAACCCGAACACCGACGCGGGCGGTACGACGGTGGTCGGCCCGCTGGCGTTCGCGACCGGAGGCAACGACCTGTGGGCCGGCGGCGACTTCACCCAGGTGAACGGCGTACCGCAGGAAGGGCTGACCCGGTTCACGAACGTACCGGGTGGTGCCGCGCCGGCCCGCCCCGCGGCGCCGAAGGTCGCGAGCGCGCGGTCGAACAAGGTGACGATCGCCTTCAGGACCGTGCTCGACCGCGACAACATGAAGCTCACGTACGTCGTGTACCGCGGCAGCACCCGGATCGGCACGTGGTCCCGTACGTCGAACTCCTGGACGAAGGCGGCCGTCACCTCGGTCACCGACTCCGGACTGACCAGCGGTCAGACGCTGTCGTACCGCGTCGAGGTCAGCGACGGCCGCAACGTCCGGAAAGGCCCGGCGGCCACGGTGAAGGTGCGGTAGCGATAATCGTCGGGTGACGGGTCCCGAGCAGTTGGCAGTTGTCGGTGCTGGGCTCGGTGCGGGGATCCTCACGTCGACGGTCGGGGTCGCGTCGTTGCTGAGTTTCCCGGTGCTGATCGCGCTCGGGATTCCGCCGGTGGTCGCGAACGCTTCCAACACGCTCGGTCTGCTGCCGGGTGCGCTCAGTGGTGTCTTCGGGTACCGGCGCGAGCTGCGTGAGGTCCCGCGCCGGCAGGTCGTGATCGTCGTACTGGTCTGTGCCGTCGGAGCGGTCGGCGGCGCCGCACTGCTGCTGGCGTTGCCGTCGCGGGTGTTCGCGTCCGCGGCGCCGTGGCTGATCCTGTTCACCTGCCTGACCGTCGGCGTCCAGCCGTGGATCTCCCGCTGGCTCCGCTCCCGCGCCGGCCATCCCCACGACCTCCGCCGATCGATGTCACCGGCAACAATCCTCGGCACCACGCTGACCGGCGTGTACGGCGGCTACTTCGGCGCCGGCGCCGGCGTGATGATGATGGCCGTCCTCGGCCTCGGCATGGACCTCGAGCTGCGGGTGGTCAACGGCCTGAAGACCCTGGCCCTGCTGGCCGCCAACCTGGTCGCCGGCATCATCTTCCTGGTCGTCGCCGACCTGAACCTCCAAGCGGCCGCGCTACTGGCCGCGGGCTCCGTCGTCGGCGGCTACGCCGGCGCCCACGTCGGCCGCCGCCTCCCCGCGACCTACCTCCGCATCCTGATCGTCCTGGCCGGCGTAACAGCCGCCGTACTGATGCTCTAGACGTACTGCACCCGATCGAGCCGGCTCGGTGCGTGGACGGCCGGAGGCCGATCCGGCGCCGGTGTGCGAGGCTGCGGGCATGACGACGAACTGGGCCGGAAACGTCGAGTTTGCGAGCGAACTGCAGCGACCGCGGACGGTCGGCGAGCTGCAGGAACTGGTCGCGCGCTCGGAGCAGGTGCGGGTGCTCGGCACCGGGCATTCCTTCAACCGGATCGCGGACACGACCGGCACGCTGGTCAGCGTGCAGGAACTGCCGCAGGTGATCGAGGTCGGCGAGCGGGGCGTGACGGTGTCCGCTGGGACGCGGTACGGCGAGATCACCGCCGCGCTGCAGGCTCAGGGTCTCGCGCTGCACAACCTCGGGTCGCTGCCGCACATCTCGGTCGCCGGCGCGTGCTCGACCGGTACGCACGGTTCTGGTGACACGAACGGCCCGCTCGCGGACGCGGTCAACGCGATCACGTTCGTGAACGCCGGCGGCGAGCTCGTCACGCTGACCCGCGACGACGCGGACTTCGCGGGGTCGATCGTCGCGCTCGGAGCGCTCGGGGTCACGGTCAGCCTCACGCTCGACGTACAGCCGTCGTACCAGATCAGCCAGGTCGTGTACGACGCGTTGCCGGTGGATCGGCTGCAGTCGGACTTCGCGGCCGTGATGAGCAGCGCGTACAGCGTCAGCGCGTTCACCGACTGGGTCGACCCGGAGGTGATGGTGTGGCGCAAGCGCCGCGAGCTGACCGAGCCCGACCCGGAGTGGCTGGGCGCGCGGCTCGCGGACGGTGCGCGGCATCCGATCAAGGTGATGCCGGCCGGCTACGCGACCCAGCAGGGCGGCGTGCCCGGCCCGTGGAACGAGCGGCTCCCGCACTTCCGGCTCGAGTTCACTCCGAGCAACGGCGACGAGCTCCAGTCGGAGTACTTCGTGGCGCGCGAGCGGGCGGCCGAGGCGATCGAGGTACTGCGTGCCCTGGGCAAGCGGTTCGCGCCGGTGATCCAGGTGTCGGAGGTGCGGACGATCGCCGCCGACGACCTGTGGCTGAGCCCGAGCCAGGGCCGCGACACGGTCGCCCTGCACTTCACCTGGATCCAGGACGAGGCCGCGGTCCGCCCGGTCGTCGCCGAGCTGGAGGAGGCACTCGGGCATCTCGACGTACGGCCGCACTGGGGCAAGGTGTTCGCCGCCGACGCCGCGACCCTGGCGGAGCGCTACCCGAAGGTGAAGGACTTCGTCGCGCTCGCGGCGAAGTACGACCCGGCCGGCAAGTTCCGCAACGAGTACCTCGACACGTTCCTGCCGTTATAGCTGGGTGACGTCCTCGAGGGTCGAGGTGATCGTCCAGAGCAGGTTGCGGACGATCCGGCGGTCCTCGGGGGACAGGTTCGCGAGCGCGCGGCGGCCGGCCCGGTCGTAGACCTCCTGGATGGTGTGTGCGAGCTCGACGCCGCGGTCGGTCAGCTCGATGCCGACCTGCCGCGCGTCGGTCGCGCTCTTCACCCGCCGGACCAGACCCGCGGCCTCCATCCGCTGCGTGGTCTTGGTCGCGGTCGGCACCTCGACGTCGAGCACCTTCGCGAGCCTTGCCACCGGCAACGATCCGTGGTGCAGCAGCTTCGCGAGCACCAGCTCCTGGCCGGTGTGCAGTTCGGTCCCGGCCAGCTCCTCCGCGACCGCCTTCCGCGCCGCCCGTTCGGCGAACCGCAGCGCGATCAGTACGTCGGCCTCGTCGGCGGGCGCGTCCGGGGACCAGTCGTCAGTCATGTGTGGCTCCGCGGGCGGAACGGGTTGCGGGCGTCGTAGTCGCCGACGTACTCGGTCGGGATCGCGGGCTCGCCGCGGCTGAGCTGGCTGGCGTAGCGGGGGAGTTCGTCGCGGACTTTCTGGTGGTGGGCCTGCGACTCCGCGGGAGTCGTCCGGCCGATGACCTTGCCGGACTCGACCAGCGGCTTCAGGAGTACGCGGTCGTCGCCGTCGTCGACCGGCTGCTCGCCGACGCCGATCAGCTCGAGCTCCGCGACCCCGGCCGCGGACCGGCGGCGCAGCGCCCACTTCCGGCCGCCGATCGAGATCTTGTCCGGGCTCTTCTTCGCCACCGGCACCAGCTCGCCGCTCGCGTCCTCGCGGGCGACCAGCTTGTACACGAACCCGCAGGTCGGGTAGCCCGAGCCGGTGACGAGCGACGTACCGACCCCGTAGCCGTCCACCGGCGCGGGGGCGAGCGCGGCGATCTGGAACTCGTCCAGGTCGCTGGTCACGATGATCCGGGTCTTCGTCGCGCCCAGCGAGTCGAGCTGCTCGCGGACCTGCCCGGCCAGCGACGGCAGGTCGCCGGAGTCGAGCCGTACGGCGCCGAGCTCCGGGCCGGTCAGCTCGATCGCGGCGCGGACCGCCTCGGCGACGTCGTACGTGTCGACGAGCAGCGTCGTACCCTTCCCGAGCGCGTCGACCTGGGAGCGGAACGCGTCCTGCTCGCGGTCGTGCAGCAGCGTGAACGAGTGCGCCGCCGTACCGGTGCTCGGGATGCCGTACCGGCGCGAGGCCTCCAGGTTCGAGGTGGCGCCGAAGCCGGCGATGTACGCCGCCAGCGCCGAGGCGACCGCGGCCTCCTCGTGGGTCCGCCGCGAGCCCATCTCGATACAGGGCCGCCCACCGGCCCACCAGGTCATCCTCGACGCCGCCGAGGCGACCGCGGAGTCGTGGTTCAGGATCGACAAGAAAACGGTTTCCAGGAGTACTGCCTCGGCGAACGACGACTCCACCACCAGCACCGGCGAACCCGGGAAGAAAATCTCGCCGTCGGCGTAACCGGCGATGTCGCCGCTGAACCGGTAGCCGGCCAGCCAGTCCCGGGTAGCCTGGTCGACGATGCCGCGATCGGCCAGGAAGGCGATCGCCTGCTCGTCGAACCGGAACTGCTCGAGCGCGTCCAGCAGCCGGTTGACGCCGGCGACCACGCCGTACCGGCGGCCGTCCGGCAGCCGGCGGGCGAACAGCTCGAACACCGAGCGGCGCTCCGCCGTGCCGTCCGCCAGGGCGGCCTGCAGCATGGTCAGCTCGTAGTGGTCGGTCAGAAGTGCCGTCGAATGGGTCACGAGGGCAGCCTATTGCGAGACGGGAACCGATGATGGAGAGAATGGACAGGTGAGCACCGCACCGAGCGAGCTGGAGAGCCCCGAGGTCGACGAGGCGATCGAGCTGAGCCCACCCTGGGTGACGATCGTCTGGAACGATCCGGTCAACCTGATGGACTACGTCACGTTCGTCTTCCAGACGTACTTCGGCTACTCCAAGCAGAAGGCGGAGAAGCTGATGATGCAGGTGCACTCCGAAGGCAAGTCGGCGGTGTCGAACGGCAACCGGGAAGCGATGGAACGCGACGTGGAAGCGATGCACTCCTACGGCCTGTGGGCCACCTGCGAGAAGTCGTGACGCGGTTCCGCAAGCGCCGTAAGACCGTGGTCGTCAGCTTCGCCGAGCACGAGGCGGACATCCTGGCGAACCTGCTCCGGAACCTGGTCGAGCTGCTGTACGACGGGCTGCCGCCGCGCACGACCGCACCGGCGGACCCGCTCGAGGCGATGCTCAGCGACAACGACGGACCGACCTCGCCGCCCGAGGACGTCGTACTGCAGCGGCTGCTGCCGGACGCGTACAAGCAGGACGACCTGGCGTCGGCCGAGTTCCGCCGGTTCACCGAGCGCGGGCTGCGCGAGGGAAAGGTCACCGACGCGAAGCGGGTGCTGTCCGCGCTGGAGGAGTCCGGCGCCGACGAGATCGCGCTGGAACCGGACGAGCAGCTGTCCTGGTTGCGCGCGCTGAACGACCTGAGGCTGGCGATCGGGACGCGCCTCGACATCAAGGACGAGGACGACTACGCGACCTGGGAGAAGCTCGACGAGGACGACCCGCGGCGCCTGACGTACGACCTGTACGACTGGCTCGGCTACCTCCAGTCCGCCCTGCTGCACAACATGCGCTGACACTAGGGTGGCGCGTATGGAGACGCGGCGGCTCGGGCGGACCGGGCGGGATGTTGGTGTGGTCGGGCTCGGGGCGTGGCAGCTCGGGGCGGACTGGGGTTCGGTCGACGAGAGCGACGCACTGGCCGTGCTGCGGTCGGCGATCGAGGGCGGCGTGACGTTCATCGACACCGCGGACGTGTACGGCGACGGGCGGTCCGAGCGGCTCGTCGGCCAGGTGCTCAAATCGGTTGAAGGTCTGACCGTGGCGACCAAGATGGGGCGCCGGGTCGAGCAGGTCCCTTCGGCCTACACCTTGGAGAACTTCCGCGCCTGGAACGACCGCTCCCGGCGGAACCTCGGCGTCGACACGATCGACCTGGTGCAACTGCACTGCCCGCCGACGCCGGTGTACTCGAACGACGCGGTCTTCGACGCCCTCGACACGCTCGTGGACGAGGGCCGGATCGCGGCGTACGGCGTGAGTGTCGAGACCTGCGCCGAGGCGCTGACCGCGATCGCCCGCCCGAACGTGGCGACGGTCCAGATCATCCTGAACGCCTTCCGTCTGAAGCCGCTCGACGAGGTCCTCCCGGCCGCGCAGGCAGCCGGGGTGGGCATCATCGCCCGGGTACCGCTGGCCAGCGGGCTGCTGTCGGGCAAGTACGACGAACACACCACGTTCGGCCCCGACGACCACCGCACCTACAACCGCCACGGCGAGGCCTTCGACGTCGGCGAGACCTTCTCCGGCGTCCCGTTCGGCATCGGCCTGGAAGCGGTCCGCCGCCTGATGCCCTGGCTCCCGGCCGGCGCCACGATGGCCCAGTTCGCGCTCCGCTGGATCCTCGACCAGCCAGGCGTCTCGGTCGTCATCCCCGGGGCCCGCAACCCGTCCCAGGTCGCCGGCAACATCTCCGCAGCCACCCTCGCCCCGCTCACCCCGGACCGCCTCGACGCGGTCCGCCAGACGTACGACGACCTGATCAAGCCGGAGATCCACGACCGCTGGTAACACGCTGTCCGCATTCTGGACCGACTCCGTGGTTGGCGGGGCGGCCCGTGCGGTCGCCGTACCGTGGAGGCGTGCTGGTCATCGAGCGGGAGACATACGACGCGATCGTCGCGCATGCCCGGAAGGATCATCCGGATGAGGCGTGTGGGGTCGTGGCGGGGGCGGAAGGGTCGGATCGGGCCACCCGGTTCGTGCCGATGCTGAACGCTGCCATGTCGCCGACGTTCTACGAGTTCGACTCCGGTGACCTGCTCCGGCTCTACAAGGAGATGGACGAGCGGGACGAGGAGCCGGTGGTGATCTACCACTCGCACACCGCCACCGAGGCGTATCCGTCGCGGACCGACATCAACCTCGCCCAGGAGCCGGGCGCGCACTACGTCCTGGTGTCGACCCGGGACGGCGCGGACGACCCGGCGTACGACGGGCCGGTCGAGTTCCGGTCGTACCGGATCGTCGGCGGCGAGGTCACGGAAGAAGAAGTACGCGTAGTTGGTTCCTATACAGAAACCTTTGAAGGAGAAGACTGAAATGGCGATCGAGCTGCGCGTGCCGACGATCCTGCGCACCTACACCGGCGGGGCGAAGGCGGTCACCGGCGACGGCACCGACCTGGCCGCGTTCATCGACGACGTGAACGGCAACCACCCGGGCCTCAAGGAGCGGATCGTCGAGGGCGACCCGGAGGAGCTGCGCCGGTTCGTGAACGTCTACGTGAACGACGAGGACGTCCGCTTCACCGGCGGCCTGAAGACCGAGGTCAAGGACGGCGACGTGGTGGTTGTTCTGCCTGCGGTGGCGGGCGGCGCGGTCTGATGCGTTTCGACAGCCTGCTCGACTCGGTCGGCGGTACGCCGCTGGTCGGGCTGCCCAAGCTGTCGCCGTCGGCCGACGTCCGGCTCTGGGCGAAGCTCGAGGACCACAACCCGACCGGTTCGATCAAGGACCGGGCGGCGCTGCGGATGCTGCTGGACGCCGAGAAGGACGGCCGGTTGCGCCCGGGCAACACGATCCTCGAGCCGACATCGGGCAACACCGGCATCTCGCTCGCGATGGCGGCCAAGCTGCGCGGCTACCGGATGGTTTGCGTGATGCCGGAGAACACCTCCGAGGAGCGCCGTCAGATCCTCCGGATGTGGGGCGCCGAGATCATCTCGTCCCCGGCCGCGGGTGGGTCCAACGAAGCGGTCCGGGTCGCCAAGCAGGTCGCGGAGGACCACCCGGACTGGGTGATGCTCTACCAGTACGGCAACCCGTCGAACGCGCTCGCCCACTACGACGGCACCGCGCGCGAGATCCTCGACGACCTGCCGTCGGTCACGCACTTCGTCGCCGGTCTCGGTACGACCGGAACGCTGATGGGCGCCGGCCGGTTCTTCCGCGAGAACAAGCCGGACGTGAAGATCGTCGCCGCCGAGCCGCGGTACGGCGAGCTCGTCTACGGTCTGCGCAACCTCGACGAGGGCTTCGTCCCGGAGCTGTACGACGAGACGCTGATCGACGCGCGCTTCTCCGTCGGACCGCGGGACGCCGTCCGGCGGGTGCGCGAACTGCTCGACAACGAGGGCATCTTCGCCGGCATCTCGACCGGCGCGATCCTGCACGCCGCGCTCGGCCAGGCGGCCAAGTGCGTGCGTGAGGGCGAGCAGGCCGACATCGCGTTCGTGGTCGCGGACGGCGGCTGGAAGTACCTGTCCACCGGCGCGTACGAAGGCACCGTCGACGAAGCCGAAGAACGCCTCGAAGGTCAGTTGTGGGCTTGAGGCAACTTACGGTTCCTTGAACAGGACTCGGCGGCCGAGCCGTGGGTGGACGCCGCGTCCCTTGCAGCTGTTGCAGGGGCGTTGGGCGTAACTGAAGAGGCTGCCGTGGTGCCGACCGGCACCCTTGCACCTGTTGCACTTGGCATTCGGGTGCAGCGCCAGCGAGACGACGTACAGAGCGACGATCGCCATCAGCAGCAACAGCAGCAGACCGGTCGGCCCGATGGACGACGCGATGGCTGCGGCTGTGCCGTTGTTCGACTCCGTGGGTTTCGGAGTTGGTGCGGGGGTGGCAACGAATGCCACCGCGAGGTGATGCATCAGATCCATGGCATCACGAGGGGCGGTCCAGCAAACATCGCTCCAGAGTGGCGTGCATCACGCGAAAAGGCAATTCCATAACGTAAAGATGTGGACAACCTCGGCGTGTCGTTGCCATCGGTTAGGTAAGGCTGCACTTCGGATCTGCCCGGCAACGGACCCGTATAAGATTTCGCTGTGGCTGACGCACCGGTGGGGATCTTCGACTCTGGCTTCGGCGGACTCACCGTCGCCCGCGCGGTGCTCGACCAGTTGCCGCACGAACCGATCCTGTATCTCGGCGACACCGCCCGGCAGCCGTACGGCCCGAAACCGATCGCCGAGGTCCGTGAGTACGCGCTGGAGTGCCTCGACCATCTCGTCGACGCCGGCGTGAAGATGCTGGTGATCGCGTGCAACTCCGCGAGCGCCGCGATGCTGCGGGACGCCCGCGAGCGGTACGACGTACCGGTCGTCGAGGTGATCCTGCCGGCCGCGCGCCGCGCCGTCGCCGCGACCCGGAACCAGCGGGTCGGCGTGATCTGCACGAAGGCGACGGCTCAATCGCTTGCTTACGAAGACGGTTTCGCCGCCGCGCCGCAGGTGGAGCTGTTCACCCGGGCGTGCCCGAAGTTCGTCGACTTCGTCGAGTCGGGCGTGACGTCGGGGCCGGAGCTGCTCGAGGCCGCCCATGAGTACCTGGATCCCCTGGTCGAGGCCGGCGTCGACACGTTGATCCTTGGGTGTACCCACTACCCGTTGCTCACCGGCGTCATCTCGTACGTGATGGGCGACAGCGTCACGCTGGTCAGCAGTGCGGAAGAGTGCGCGAAGGACGTGTACTCCGTCCTCACCAAGACGAACTTGTTGCGCCCCGACAATCTGCCGGCGCCGGAGCACCGCTTCGTCACCACCGGCAATCCGGCCGAGTTCGCGGCGATCGGCTCCCGCTTTCTGGGCCCCGCGCTGGCGAACGTCGACCAGTTCGCCTGGGTCCGCTGACGTGTGACCTAGGTCGCACGGGCCGTTGTCGAAGGCACCGGAAAGGCCCCGAAAGCCTGTGTGGCAACCCGATTGGTCCTGCACACGGCATGACGCGCCGGTAGGGTTTCAAGTATGAAGCTCACCGTGATCGGTTGCTCCGGGTCCGTTCCCGGGCCGGACTCGGCCGCCTCGAGCTATCTGGTCACCGCCGACGGGTTCAACCTGGTGCTGGACCTCGGCAGCGGTGCGCTCGGTTCACTCCAACGGCATCTGGCCGTACCGGAGATCGGGGCGGTCGGCCTGTCGCACCTGCATCCTGACCACTGCATGGACCTGTGCGGTCTGTACGTCGCGGCGCGCTACGCGCCCGGCTCCCCGATCCCGCGGATCCCCGTCTTCGGCCCGCCCGGTGCGGCCGAACGGATGGCGCTGGCGTACGACCTGCCGCTCGATCCGGGGATGGAGGAGGAGCTGGAGTTCCACGCCTGGCAGGACGTTCAGCAGGTCGGGCCGTTCACGATCCGCACCGCGCCGATGGTCCACCCGGTCCCGGCGTACGCGATCCGCGTCGAGTACGGCAACAAGTCGCTCGTCTACACCGGCGACACCGGGCCGAACGACGCGCTCGTCGAGCTCGCCCGCGGCGCCGACGTACTGCTGTCGGAGGCGGCCCTTCCGGACAACGACCCGCACAACCCGGTCGACCTACACCTCACCCCGGCCGATGCCGGCGAGCACGCGAAGAAGGCCGGGGTGAAGCGGCTTGTGATCACCCACGTGCCCCCGTGGTACGACCGCGTGACGCAGGCCGAGAACGCCCGCCGTACCTACCCCGGCCCCGTCGAGATCGCGACCCCTCATGCCGTTTTCGACATCTGACGGCGTCCGGCTCTGGACCGTGTCGTCCGGCACGGCGACGGAGCGGCCGCCGGTCGTGATCCTGCACGGCGGACCGGGGCTCTGGGACGACTACGCCAGACTCGCGGAGATGCTCGACGACCTGACCGTCGTGTACCGCTTCGACCAGCGCGGGTGCGGACGATCCGGCCCGTCGGAGCTGCAGTCCGTGCAGCGGTCGGCGCAGGACATCGACGAGCTCCGCGCGCACTTCGGCCATGAGCGGATCATCGTCCTCGGCCATTCGTTCGGCGCCTCGCTGGCGATGGCGTACGCCGCGTCGTACGGCGATCACCTGGCCGGCGTCGTGTACGTCGGCGGCGTGGGAGTCGGGGACTGGCAGACCGCGTACGACGAGGAACGCGCGCGGCGGATCACCCCCGAGCAGGACGCCCAGCTGGAGCAGCTGTCCGGCCGGCCACGGACCTGGGACGAGGAGATCGAGTTCCGCGTGCTGTCCTGGTTCACCGACTACGCGGACCGCGAGCGCGCGATGGAGTGGGCGTACGCGAGCGCGTCCGTCGACCTCCCGATCAACTTCGCCGCGAACCGCGCGCTCGGGGCAGTCGGAGGCGCGACCGACGACGAACTGAAGGCCAGGGCGGCGACGATCCAGGCGCCCGTCGCGTTCGTCCACGGCGCCGACGATCCGCGCCCGTGGTCGGCCGTCCGCGACCTCGCCGACCACGTCCCGAACCACACCTTCCACCTGATCCCGGCCGCCGGCCACTCACCGTGGCTCGAGCAGCCCGCGATGGTCCGGCAGTTGCTGCGGGACGTGGTGTCAGGTTCAGGCGAAGAACTCTCGTAGCGACCGGGCGACCTCCGCCGGGCCGCCGTCGTTGGTCGGACCGGAGTGGTCGAGCCTCTCGAAGGTCTCCCGCGACGTCCTCGGGAGTACGGCGGACAGCGCGTCGAGGGCGCGCTCGAAATACGCCGGGCTCCGGCCACCGGCGAGCAGTAGAACGTCGGCGCCGACCGCGGCGTAATCGTTGGTCGTACCCGCTAGTTGCTCCACCAGCTTCAGGTCGGCGGCCATCGTCGGGACCAGCTCGGCGATCGGGACGTCGTCGCCCTTCGGCCGCTGGATTCGCAGTGCAAGCTTGAGCAGCGGCACCAGCGCGAACCGGGGGACCCTGGCGAAGACGGGATCCACGCCGAGCCCCTTGAGTACTGTGACGAGCGCGGAGACGGTCCGGCCGGCGGCGATCTCGCGGTGGTAGCGCGACGCCCAGCCGACCGGGACCGAGCCGTCGAGGGACAGTGGTGGCTCGTAGAGCGCGATGCGTTCGACGGCCGGCGTCCGGAGTGCGGTCCGCAGCGTGATGAGTGCGCCGGAGCTCAGCCCGAACACCCGTGTCGCGCCGGTCTCCTTGACCATCGCCTGCAGGTCCTCGACCTCGCGATCGATCCCGAACCGCGGACCGTGCGGACCGCTGCGCCCACGCCCGCGGCGGTTCGGCACGTACACGGTGAAGTCGCCCGCCAGCGCCTCGGCGAGCGCGGTGAAGTCCTGCGCGGCCAGCATCGAGCCGTGCACCAGGATCACCGCCGGCCCCTGCCCGACCCGGCGATAGCTGATCTCGGTGCCGTCGGCCGACACCACCGATCCGATCTCCATCCGATCCTCCCCAAAACCCGGGAACACTGTTCGCAGTAATCGTACTGCGAACACTGTGCGCAGTAAACTCCCGGTATGGAGAGACCACCGATCTGGCTCCGCCCGGAGCGCGCCGCCCGCGGACCACGGCCGGCCCACAGCCGGGCCGAGATCGCCGCTGCCGCCGTCCGGGTCGCTGACGCCGACGGGTTGGAGGCGGTGTCGATGCGGCGCGTGGCCGCCGAGCTCGGTACCGGTACGACCTCGCTGTACCGCTATCTCGACGGCAAGGACGAGCTGTTCGACCTGATGGTCGACCGGGCGATGGGCGACCATCCGCCGCCCGTCCCGACCGGTGACTGGGAGGCCGATCTGCGTGCCCTCGCCGACGCCCAACGGGCGCGGGCGTTGCGGCATCCCTGGCTCGTGCGCCTGCCCGCGACCCGCCCCGTCCTCGGTCCGAACATGCTTGCCTGGCTCGAGGCGACGTACGCCGCTGTCGACGCGCCCGGGCTCTCCGCGGATGAGGTGCTGGCGCAGGCGGCGACGTTGCTGACCTTCGTCCGCGGTCATGTCCTGGATGAGCTGGCCGAGCGCGAGTCCGGCCAGGCGATGGCGGACTGGCTGGCGAAGCAGTCGCAGTACGGCGAGCGCGTGATCGGGAGCGGGGACTACCCGCATCTGAGCCGGATCATGGTCGAGGCCGAGACCCCGCACGCCGACGACCGGTTCGACCGGCTGTTCGAGCGGAGCCTCGGGCATGT
The DNA here is from genome assembly GCF_055580825.1 of Kribbella sp. NPDC031520. Lineage (NCBI taxonomy): Bacteria > Bacillati > Actinomycetota > Actinomycetes > Propionibacteriales > Kribbellaceae > Kribbella > Kribbella sp. NPDC031520. The sequence continues at coordinate 88,842 of NZ_JBVIKS010000003.1, read as the reverse complement.
GCTGGCAGGTCTCGCCGCGGAGCGCTGAGACTGGACAGATGATGATTCTGAGACCTACTCTCAAATTAGAGGCGATCTCAGAAAGGTGTTTGTCATGCTGGATCCGCGGCGGTGGTGGGCCCTGGGGGCGATGTCGGTCAGCCTGATCGTGATCGGGCTGGACCTGACCGTGCTGAATGTCGCGTTGCCGACGCTGGCGACCGATCTGAAGGCGTCGACGAGTCAGCTGCAGTGGTTCGCGAACGCGTACACGCTGGTGCTGGCGTCGCTGCTGTTGCCGGCCGGGCTGCTCGGGGACCGGTACGGGCCGAAGCGGCTGATGCTCGGGGCGCTCGTCGTGTTCGGGCTGGCGTCGGCGGCGTGTGCGTTCGCGCAGACGCCGGGGCAGTTGATCGCCGCGCGCGCGGCGCTCGGGATCGGGTCGGCGTTCCTGATCCCGCTGTCGATGTCGCTGCTGAACATCCTGTTCGCGCCCGAGGAACGGCAGCGGGCGATGACGATCTGGCTGATGGCGAACTCGATCGGCATCCCGCTCGGACCGGTGCTCGGCGGGTGGCTGCTCGACCACTACCGCTGGGGTTCGGTGTTCCTGATCAACCTGCCACTCGTTGCGATCGGGCTGGTCGCGGTCGCCCTGCTGATCCCGAGGACGGCCGGTCACCGGTCGCGGCGGATCGACGTACCCGGGATCCTGCTGACCGCGGCCGGGCTGGTCGCGCTGACGTACGGCTTCATCGCGGCGGGCGAGCACGGGTGGGGTTCGGCATGGGCGCTCGGCGGGATCGCGGGCGGTCTGCTGTTCCTGGTCGCGTTCTGGGCGTGGGCGAGGCGTACGGCGGATCCGTTGATCGAGCTGTCCTTGTTCCGGTCGGCCGGGTTCACCTGGGGTACCGTGCTCGCGACGCTGGCGTCGTTCGCGCTGGTGGGGCTGCTGTTCGTACTGCCGCAACTGTTCCAGGCGGTGCAGGGCGTAGACGCGTTCCAGGCCGGGCTGCGGTTGCTGCCGATCATCGGCGGGATGCTGGTCGGCGCGAAGGTCGCCGAGCGGCTGGTCGAGAAGGCCGGGGCGCGGGTCTCGGTCGTGATCGGGTTCGGGTTGATGCTCGCCGGGCTGGCGCTCGGGGCGTTCACGGAGGCCGGTGACGGGTACGGGTTCACCGCGATCTGGGTCAGCCTGGTCGGGGTCAGCATCGGGTTCACGTTGCCGCCGATGAACGGGCTCGCACTCGCGGCGCTGCCGCTCGACCGGAGCGGTTCGGGGTCGGCGCTCATCCAGACGTTGCGCCAGGTCGGCGGCACGCTGGGGGTGGCGATCCTCGGTACGGTGCTGAACGCGGCGTACCGCAGTCACCTCGACGTGACCGGTCTCCCGCCCGCGGCGGCGCATGCTGCGCGGGACAGCGCGTCCGCGGCGATCGCGCTCGGTTCGCCCGAGCTGACCCGGTCCGCGCGGGCCGCGTTCGTCGACGGCATGGACGTGACGCTGTGGGCGTGCAGCGGCCTCGCGGTCGTGTCGATCGTGCTCGCGCTGACGTTCCTGCCACGCCGTACCGCGGCCGTCCCTCAGGAAGCCGTCACAATCAAGGTATGAGCGGTTTGCGTGAGCGGAAGAAGGCCAAGACCCGGGCCGCGATCCAGGAGCACGCCCTGCGGCTGTTCCGGGACCAGGGGTACGCCGAGACGACGGTCCAGGAGATCGCCGACGCCGCCGAGATCTCGCCGGCCACGTTCTTCCGGTACTTCCCGACCAAGGAGGACACGATCATCCTGGACCGGCTCGATCCGCTGATGATCGAGCTGTTCCGGGCCCAGCCGCCCGAACTGAGCCCGACCGAGGCGCTCCGCGCGGCGATCCGGCAGAGCCTCGGCGCGCTCGACGACGACGAGTGGGCGCTGGAGTCCGAACGCCAGAAACTCGTCATGAACGCCCCGGAACTCCGCGTCCGCATGCTCGACCAGCTGTACGCCGGCATCGACCTGCTCGCCGGCCTGGCCGCCGAACGCACCGGCCGTTCCCCCGACGACTTCGCCGTCCGCGCCTGGGCCGGCGCGGTCGTCGGGGTAGTGATGGCGACCTACCAGCACCTCGCGGTCGACTCGACGCTCCCGGTCTACCTGAAGACCATGGACGAAGCCTTCGACCACCTCGCCGGCCTCCCGTTGGGACCTCACGCCACTTGAGCGTCGACCGCCTCCAGCAAGGTGTCGCCGGGTTGTAGTCCGAAGGTCTCGGCCGCTGAGCCGCCGCGGATGACCAGTTCGGTGAAGCCGTTGCCGGAGCTGCCGGGGACGATGCCGGGGGTGTTGCGGGGTACGGCGGTCAGGTGCGGGTAGCACGTCACGTCGACGACCGTCGTACTGCCGTCATTGTTGCGCTGGGCAACGGACAGTGCGGTGCCGGGGACCAGGTCGAGGCGGCGGTCGAGTTTGCAGTTGCCGAAGTTGTCGACGACGGTCACCACCGGATCGCCGGCCGGCGTGTGCGGTACGGCGGTCTCGACAGCGGGGACCTTTCGGCCGTCGGCTACCCATTTCGCCAGCAGCGGCAGGTACCACAGGCTGCGGAACTGCGTACCCGCGATCTTCTCGACGTCGGCCGGATCGAACCCGGCGGCCGTCACCGCCTCGCGGATGTCGGTGACGTGGACGTGGTGGATGCCGAGCTCACGTCGTACCAGGGAGAGCACCCGGGCGTTGAAGGTGCTCGCTATCAGGTGCTTGCCGTACCAGAAGTAGCAGAACGGTACGCCGTTCGGCCAGACGCCGTCGCGGGGTGCGATGTTCAGCAGCGTGATCGTCGGACGGCCGTCCTCGCCGAGCAGGTCCAGCGACTGCAGGCAGTCGAGCAGGGTGAGCGCGGCGAACGCCTCCGGATCGGGCCCGTCGGCGGCGACGATCGTCGGCGCCTGGCCGAACAGCGCGCCGATCCGGGTACTGAGTCTGGCGCGGGCGTTACCGTCGTGACAGTCGGTGATGTACGTGATCATGTGGCACTCCAGGGTGGTTTGCAGCTGGTCTCAGGAAAAGAAGAGGCCCCCGACATCGGGGGCCTCTAGCTGCAAGCACACGTGCCTACGCCGCTGAAGTCCTCCCGCATCGAGGGCTCAGCATTCGCATCGCGGCGTACCTGGTCACGTCCAAGAGGGTAGCACCACCCTCAGCGCGTCTGCCCGTTGTCGAAGTACGCGACCAGGGCCGGGTCCAGCGCCGGGATGTCCTGCGGCACGCCGTTCGCCCGCAGTGACTGGGTCGCCGCGTAACCGGCCGCGACCGCGGCCCGGGCAGCGATCGGGGACGTCAGCGTCGCGCCACCGTCGCGGACGAAGTTCACGAACTCGGCCACCAGGTGCGGGTCGGCGCCACCGTGGTTCTCGGTGTCGCCCTCGATCTCGACGACCAGGTCGGCGTCCTCGCGGTACCCGGAGCGGCGGCTGTTCCACACCTTCACCACGCCGCCCGGCCCGTCGCCGAAGTTCTCCAGCCGGCCGTGCGTTCCGATCACCGTGTAGTTGCGCCAGTAGTCCGGCGTGTAGTGGCACTGCTCGTAGGTCAGGAAGACGCCGTTGTCGAGCAGCAGGTTCGCCATCGAGAGGTCCTCGACGTCCATCACCGGCGCCAGGCCCTTCTGCTCCAGCGGCGGCCAGTTGTCGCTGGACACGAAATCCTTGAACCGCTGGCCGGAGCGGTCCTGCCGGTCGGCGATGCCGCCGTACAGGGTGAGTGCGCCCATCGCGTTCACCCGGGTCGTGTACCCGCCGGCCAGCCAGTGCATCACGTCGATGTCATGGGCACCCTTCTGCAGCAGCAGCCCGGTGGTACGACGACGGTCGGCGTGCCAGTCCTTGAAGTAGAAGTCGCCGCCGTGGCCGACGAAGTGCCGGCACCAGATCGCCTTCACGTCGCCGATCGCGCCGTCCTGGATCAGCTTGCGCATCGTCAGTACGACGGGCATGTGGCGCATGTTGTGGCCGACGTACAGCCGCGAGCCGGAGTCGTACGCCGTCTGCAGCACCCGGTCGCAGCCCTCGGTGGTGATCGCCAGCGGCTTCTCCACGAAGACGTTGATGCCGGCCTGGAGGAAGTCGATTGCCGGGTCCTCGTGCAGGTCGTCCGGCGTGGTCAGGAAGACGCCGTCAAGCTTCTGGTCGAGCAGTTCGGTGTGGTCGGCGTACGCGGTCGCCTCCGGGTACAGCTCGAGGGCCGCGTCCCGCTGCGGCGCGGACGGGTCGGCCAGCGCCACGACCTCGGAACCCTCGCCGGGACGGTGCGCGTACTGCGCGATGCGGCTGCGGGCGCCGAGGCCCACGACGCCAAACCGAAGATCAGTCATACCAGGCAACTCCTGCACATAGTTGTTTGTAACAGCCTAACTCCGAGCAATTCTGGCAATCAATCACCCATCCTCCAGTTGGAATTGGGTTACCGGCCACCCGCCGCACATCGGCGTCTCGCTCCGTGCCGTCACCATGGCGGAATGTGAGCCTCCACTACGTGGCACTGGGGGACTCGACCACCGTAGGTGTCGGGGACCCGATGAACGGCAGCAGTACGACCGACCTGTCCGGTGCCGGCGCGCGCCCGGGCGAGGGGTGGCGGGGCTGGGCCTCGCTGCTCGCCGACTCCCTGGCCAGCTCCCACCGTGTGACGTTCTCCAACTTCGCGACCAGCGGCGCCACCGTGCCGATCGTCGCGACCGAGCAACTACCCTCCGCGGTGTCGGTGTCGGACGGCCCGATCGACATCGCCTCCTTGATCGTAGGCGTCAACGACACCCTGCGGTCAACGTTCGACGCCGGCCGGATCCGCGAGCAGCTGCAACTCTGCGCGGAGCAGTTGACCGCGCGGGGCGCGCTGCTGCTGACCGTCCGGTTCCACGATCACGGCAAGGTGTTCGGCCTGCCGCGCTGGTTACGGCGGCCGCTGTGGCAGCGGATCGAGCAGGTCAACGTCGCGTTCGACGACCTGCACGCACGGTACGGCGGGATCCGGCTGGACATGGCCGACTACCCCGAGGTGTACCGGCGGGACTTCTGGAGCATCGACCGGCTGCATCCCGGCGAGCGCGGGCACCGCAGGCTGGCTCGCGCGTTCGCCGACGAGTTGACGCTTCGAGGGATCCCGATCGACGTACCACCGGAGCTGGACTGCGCGTCCCGTCCGCCGAGTAGATGGGCGGACACGGTGTGGCTGGTTCGCGAGGGCGTTCCCTGGGTCGGCCGCCGCGCGCACGACCTGCTGCCGTGGGCCGCCCGGATGGCGGTCACGCAGTTCGCGCCGAGCAGCCCGCTCGCCCTCCCGCCGTCGTCCCATTCGGAGGTCCGGCGCATCCAGGCATAGGGTCTGGTGCATGGCCCGTATCGATGGACGTAATGCCGACCAGCTCCGACCGGTGAAGGTGACCCGGAAGTGGCTCGACCACGCCGAGGGCTCGGTGCTGGTCGAGTTCGGGCGGACCCGGGTGCTGTGCGCGGCGAGTGTGACCGAGGGTGTGCCGCGCTGGCGCAAGGGCTCAGGCCTCGGCTGGGTCAGTGCCGAGTACGCGATGCTCCCGCGGGCCACCAACACCCGCTCGGACCGCGAGTCGGTGAAGGGCAAGATCGGTGGTCGTACCCACGAGATCTCCCGGCTGATCGGCCGTTCGCTGCGGGCCGTGATCGACTACAAGGCGCTCGGCGAGAACACCATCCTGCTGGACTGCGACGTGCTGCAGGCCGACGGCGGCACCCGGACCGCGGCGATCACCGGCGCGTACGTCGCGCTCGTCGACGCGGTGTCCTGGCTGCGCGAGCGGAAGCTGCTGAAGAGCGAGCCGCTGACCGGATCGGTGTCGGCGGTGTCGGTGGGGATCATCGACGGTACGCCGATGCTCGACCTCTGCTACGAGGAGGACGTCCGGGCCGAGACCGACATGAACCTGGTGATCACGGGCGACGGGAAGTTCATCGAGGTGCAAGGGACGGCGGAGGGCGCGCCGTTCGACCGCGCCGAGCTGGACAGCTTGCTGGAGCTCGGACTTTCCGGATGTGCGGACCTCGCGAAGATCCAGCAGGAGGCGCTGGCGTGACTCGCGTACTGCTTGCCTCGAACAACAAGAAGAAGCTCGAGGAGCTGCGGCGGATCCTGACGCCGATCGTGCCCGGGATCGAGGTGCTCGGGCTCGGCGACGTACCGCCGTACGACGAACCGCCCGAGACCGAGCCGACGTTCGAGGGGAACGCGCTGCTGAAGGCGCACGCGGCGCTGAAGGCGACCGGGCTGCCGTCGATCGCGGACGACAGCGGGATCTGCGTCGACGCGCTGAACGGGATGCCCGGGGTGCTGTCGGCGCGCTGGTCGGGTCCGGCGAAGGACAACCACGCGAACAACCTCTTGCTGCTCGGGCAGCTCGAGGATGTGCCGGACGAGCGGCGCGGGGCGTCGTTCGTGGCGGCGGTCGCGTTCGTCCGGCCGGACGGGCCGGACGAGATCGTGCTCGGCGAGATGCGCGGGTCGGTGATCCGGTCGTTGCGAGGCACCGGCGGGTTCGGGTACGACGTACTGTTCCAGGCCGAAGGGTACGACCGGACGACGGCCGAGCTGTCGGTCGAGGAGAAGGACGCGATCAGCCACCGGGGCAAGGCGTTGCGCGAGCTCGCCCCGATCGTCGCGAAGGCGTTGGGGAGCTAGTCATGTTGTTCGCTGGTACTGATACCGACGGGGTCGCGTCGGGGAAGATCACCGTCGCGTACCGGCGGTGGGCCGAGCCACGGGTGGTCGAGGGGCGCGTGTACCGCACGAACGCCGGGCGGATCGAGATCGACAGTATCCGTCAGGTGAACCCGGACCTGATCGCCGACACCGACGCCGACCTGGCCCTGGCCGACCGGCAGAACGCCCGGGACGTACGCCGGCGGCTGCGAGGCGACGAGTCGCTGCCGACGTTCCTGATCCGCTTCCACCTGGTCGAAGGTCCGGACCCGCGCGACGAACTGGCCACGCAGACGTCGCTGTCGGAGGCCGAGCTGGCCGAGCTGCAGGAACGCCTCGACCGCTTCGACGAGCTCAGCAACCACGGCCCCTGGACTCTGCAGACCCTGCGCCTGATCGAGACCACGCCGGCTGTACGCGCCGCGGATCTGGCCGCGTCGGTCGGGCGGGAGACCGCGCCGTTCAAGCTCGACGTACGGAAGCTGAAGAACCTCGGGCTGACCTACAGCCTCGAGGTCGGCTACCGGATCTCACCGCGCGGCGCGGCGTACCTGGATGCGACTAGGAGCGCTTGATCCCGAGCGTCGCGATCAGATCCTCGTGCAGCTCGAACCAGACGCGGTGACACGAGTCCACGTCACTCCGATCCACCCAGCCGTTCTGTAGCGCGGTTGAGAACCGTACGTCGTACCCCTTGAACCGGGGGAGCGGCAGTTTGGCGTTGATCGTGACCAGCGCCTTGGCCAGTGCTCTCAGCTCGTGCAGTACGCCGTCATCCCAGGCTGGATCCTCGTGGTCGTTGGCGGCCAGCGGATCGCCGGCCGTCGGCTTGAGCTGCCAGTCGGTGCAGGCCTGCTGCAGAAGGGCGTTCAGCGGCAGGAACTCGTCGTACACCTCCTGCACGATCTCGCGTCCTGGCTCGGTCCTCAGTAGCCGCTCGTTCTCCGCGCGGCCAGTCTCCGTGAGCGACCACCCGGCTGTGCCGGCGAAACTGCTGTACGTCGCCCACCCGCGCGCCTCGGCGTCCTCGAGCGCGTGCTGGGTCTCGTCGACGCTTTGGTTGAACCGCTTCGCAACCGCCGGTGTATCGGCGAACCCGAGTAACCGCACGGCATGCAGCACCAGCAACATCACGACACCCCGTCCTGCCGCGCCGCCAACCGGTTGAACCGCTGCTGACAGGCCTGCGGTGAACTGAACCCCATCGCGTCCGCGATCTCTGCCCAGGTCAGCCCCGAACTCCTTGCCACGAACAACAATCCTGCCTCGACCTCCTCCACCTCGGCCCGTGCCGCCGGCAACAACGTCAACGCCGCCAGCAACTCCTCCTCGCTCAACTCGGCCGCCCGCCACACAGCGAACTGCGTGAAATCCACCGCCGACAAGGGAATCGGCGCAGGCCGCCACGGCCGGGCCGCCACGTCCTTCGCTCCCTTCGCGAGCAGCTGTTCTCGAGCCTCCCGCTCCCGCTCGGCCCGCTCCTGATCGCCATCGCCCTTGCGCCGCATCCGCCCACCGTGCATCATCAACAAAACGTTGTCAACATTATGTTGGCAACGAATCGTTGATAGGAGCTCCGTGCTGATCCCTTTGGCGGCAGCCACCCCTGCCACGTGCGGCAACAAAGCCGCCGCGCTGTCCGTCCTGCTCCGGGCAGGTCTGCCTGTTCCTGGGGGTGTGGTGGTCCCGTTCCCTCGTGCGGGTGCGCGGCTGAGTTGGGCTGAGGTGGAGGAGCTTCGGGGGTGGTTGACGGGTACGGGGGACCCGGTGGTTGCGGTGCGGTCGTCGGGTTCTGGTGAGGACGGCCTGGCGGCTTCGGCGGCGGGGCAGCACGACAGCTTTCTCGGCGTACGGGGGATCGAGGCGGTGATGGACGCCGTACATGCGTGCCGGGCGTCACTGTGGTCCGCACGCGCGACGGCATACCGCAAGGGCGACGAGGAACCGTCGATGGCGGTGATCGTCCAGGTGCAGGTAGACGCGGACGTATCCGGCGTGATGTTCACACCCACCGACCCCAGCGCCCCGACCCTGATCGAATCCTCCTGGGGCCTAGGCCCAACCGTCGTCGAAGGCCGCCAGACCCCCGACCGCTACCAGGTCGTGGACGACACCGTCACCAGCACCATCGCCAACAAATCCACATCCCTGACCCGCACCGGCCTCACCCAGGTCCCCGCCGACAAACGCCGCACGCCGACTCTCACCGCCGCGACCGCCGTCCAACTGGCAGCCCTGGGCAACCAAGCCGCCACCATCTTCGGCACCCCGCAGGACATGGAATGGGCCATCGCCGCCGACAAGATCTGGCTCCTCCAATCCCGCCCCATAACAGCCAACCCACCAACCACCACACCCCCACCACAAACCACCACCCGCACAGGCTCCCCGCCCACCCGCACAGGCTTCCCGCCCACCCGCACAGGCTCCCCGCCCACCCGCACAGGCTCCCCGCCCACCCGCACAGGCTCCCCGCCCACCCGCACCGGGCCCACACGCACCCCAGCCGCCGGCACCGGTTCCCCGGCCACGGGTACCGGCTCCCCGGCCACCCGCACCGGCTCCCCGGCCACGGGTACCGGCTCCCCGGCCACGGGTACCGGCTCCCCGGCCACCCGCACCGGCTCCCCGGCCACCGACACCGGCTCTCCGGCCACCGACACCGGCTCTCCGGCCACCGACACCGGCACCTCCCGAGCCAGCTTCACCGGCACTCCCGCCAGCCAGGGGCTCGCCTCCGGCACGGCCCGCATCGTCCGCGGCCCCGCCGACTTCGCGAAGGTCCAGCCCGGCGACATCCTCGTCTGCCCGTACACCGACCCGTCCTGGACCCCACTCCTGACCATCGCCGCCGGCGTCATCACCGAGTCAGGCGGCATCCTCTCCCACGCCGCCATCGTCGCCCGCGAACAATCCATCCCAGCTGTAGTAGCCGTCCCCCAAGCCACCACCAGAATCCCCGACGGCACCCCCACAACCCTCAACGGCAGCGCAGGCGCCGTACGCCTCAAGCCCGCTTCAGAAACCTGAGGTAGATCGCCAGAAACACCAAGACAATCCCGACGTTCACAATCAACCGCGGCCAGAACTGATGCCTGAAGAACAGGACGTCCACGGCGACCACGACAGCAATCATCGCCGCCACGAAACCCAGGACAGCCACCTGTCGCGCCATGATTCGATGCTACCGCCGACCTCTGGTCCGAGCGGGCGACGCGGCGGGATTGGTTGCGCTGTCCGCCTGCTCAAGTTGCTTCCGGAACGGCACCGGTTTCCATCGTGCGCTCTGGGCGGCCGCGGCGTCTCCGCCTACCGCGCTTCACGACTCGGGCCGTGGTCGAGGTCTGCGGCCATTGGCTTGGCGGTGTGGTTGCGGGTGGGTGCCTTTGTGGTCGACGTGGAAGCGGAATCCGTGGGGGCTGGTCCATTCGATGGCGCCGGTGGGCAGGCGGCGGTTGTGCCAGCCGCCGAAGGTTTTGGCGCGGTGGTGGAGTCGGCCTTGCGGTATGAGGTTGTCGACACCGGTCTGCCCGGTCTTTCCAGGCGGTCCGGTCCGATCGGGTCGACCACCTCTACCGGGTGGTCGAGTGGGTCCGGCCGATCCTCGGCCGTCGGGCACGCCGGTGCAGTCGGATGGTCCGGTGCTGTCGGATCGACCGGCTGGCTCGGTTGGCTCGGCTTCGCAGGTGCTGCCGGCTGGTGTCGGCTGGGTGTGGTTGTACGGGGTGATGTGGTCTTGGTCCATGGAGATGGTGGCTTCGGCGCCGCTGTACGGGAACATGTCGACCGGATGCCGCAACCGCACACGCTCCCGGATCCGATCCGGGATTTCGTAGGAGTGGACGCTGACCTGGTCATGCAGATCGATCACGGGCTTCACGACGACTTGGTCGTGGCCGAGGAGTTCGGTCAACTGGGTGGCGAGGAGTGGGCCGAGTTCTTCGACTCGGAGTACGCCGGTGCCGGTGGCGAGGGTGTTGTCGGTGAGGTGCACGTAGAGGGTGTGCCGGGCTCGCCGTCCGGTGCCTGTGCCGAGTCCGTTGCTGTAGGCATCCTGTTTGATCGCGGCCAGGCGCGCCTTCAGCGTGTCGGCCAGCGCCAGCCGGGTGAACGCCTCGCCGTCAGCTGCCTCGTTCAGCCCGCCGACCCTGTCGATGTCACCGACGCGGTCGGCGTCACCGCTGGTCGCGTCATCCTCCGCGCCATCGTCGTACGCTACAGCCTCGTCGTAGGTCCCAGCCTCGTCGTGGGTCCCAGCCTCGTCGTAGGCCACCGGCTCGTCGTACGTCACGGGCTCGTCCTCGAGCACAGGCTCGTCGTTCCGCATGGCCTCGTCCCGCATGGCACAGTCGGGCGCCGCAGCTTCGTCATCAACGGTGGGCTCGTCCTCGGCCACCGCAGCGCAGTCCGATCCCGCCGCAGGGTTAGCCGGGTCCGCAGGGTCCGCCGCATTCTCCAGATCCCCCAGGTCGGCCGCGCTCGCCAGACCAGCAGCGTCTGTCGCGTCTGTCGGGACCGCTACGTCGGCTAGGTCGGTCGCGTCCGCAGGGTGCGTCTGGTGCGCGGGGCATGCCGGCTCGGCTGGGTGCGTGCGCTCCGGTGGAAACGGGTGAGCGCAGGGCGCTGGATCGGTTGGGGCGGCTGGGTGGGTCGGGTGCGTGGGACTGGTCGCGTGAGGTGGGTTGGTGGGCTGTGCTGGGTTGGGTGGCTGTGCTGGTCGACTGGCGGGCGTGGAGTTGGTGGTGGGGGTTGGGGTGGGTTGTGCGGGGTGGGTTCGGTGCCCGTGGGTGTCTTGGCTGTGCGTGTGGTGGCGGGCGAGGTAGCGGGCGGCTTCGAGGAGGTTGTGGGCGGCTTCGGGGTCGGCGATCCAGCCGATGGCTTTGGCGCGGCGTTGGTCCACCGGGTCGGGGTCGCCGAGGAGCTTCAAGGCCTGGGCGAGTTCGCTGATGGTGGCGTCGAAGCGGATGACGTCGCCGGTGGCGGCGCGGACCCAGATGCGTTTGGTGCCGTGGTCGTCACTCGGGTCGGACTGGGTGACGTACACGCCGCGTTGTTTGGCGGCGGCTTCGGCGTTGGCTTGGGCCTTTTCGGGGTCGGCTTGCCAGATCGCGGCGGTGACGATCTTCTTGAGGGCGCCTGGGGTGAGGGTGTTGACGAGGCCGGCGACGCGGTGGTCGACGAGGGCGGCGGCCTCGAGGGACAGGGGGAGGCAGGCGCGGGCGATGTTGCGGGCTTTCCAGGAGGTGGCGGTGCCGTTGAGGACGGCGGCCCAGGTGAAGGGGAGGCGGTGGCGGAGGGCGAGGGCTTCGCCGAGGAGGGAGGCGGCGGCGCCGCTGGACATGGCGAGGACGGCGCCGAGTTCGATGGGGGCGAATTCGGCGACGCCGGGGCAGCCGTCGCCGCCGTAGACCTGGAGGCGTTCGTAGCCGGGCAGCGGGTCGTGGTCGCGGTCGATGACGGCGTTGCGGTCGGCGAAGGCGAGGGTGGTGCGGAGGAGGCCGACGGCGGCGTGTTCTTGGTCCTGGGCGTAGTCGGCGGCCGCGGCGAGGAGCGCCGTGGTGTCGAGGTCGTCCAGGTCGGGATCGAACATGTGTTCTATTGTAGGTCACGGAATGGTCACGTACAAATCGGTGATCCACCCGGATCCCTTACATACAAGAAGAAATCGCCTGGGCTCGACTTTCCTTGGCGGCCGGGGGCTGGAAGTTGTCGGGCTCGGACGTGCATGGCCTGGGTGCGATGCGGCTGGCTGTGAGGCGCTCGGTCAGTCCGAAGTACCCGTGGCCGGAAGTGCTGCCGACGACGCCTCCGCGGTGGGTCGTTGCTATCGGCACCTTCTCGCTCGGACTGGTCGTAGGGTTCGGCGGCGACCGGCAACACCGGCTGACCATCCGTGAGTGCCGGGACGTCGCAATCGACCGCGACGAAGACCGTTCCCGGATCGGCCGGAGCCGCGGTCACCGGGCCGACTGTCGTGCTGACCGTGTCAGGACCGTTAAAGGCGGTGACGCGATGCCCCCCGGTTCGGAGGGTGTGATCGCTGAAGGTCGGGTGCTCCGGAGCGCGGTGCGATCGAGGGGATCAGGTGGGTTTGATCGTGTTGGCGATTGCGGCGGGGCGGCGTGACCATCTTGCTTCCGCCGCACGTCGGATGGCTCCGCGACCGGCCGGGGGTGTGGTCGGTCGCGGAGTGGGGTGTGTGCGTCAGCCGCAGCAGCCGGATGCCTTGGGGGTGTTGGCTTCGACGATGGTCAGCAGGGCGCCGTTGAGGCCGGTGGACAGGCCTCGGGCTGCTGGTTCCGAGGCTGTCTGTGGCGCAGGACCGCAGCAGCCGGTGGACTCGTCTGCGCTGTCGCCGTAGGCGAGGTTGGAGGAGCAGACGCCGGTTTCGGGGAGGTCGAGTTGGACGTCTCGGGCGGCCTCCCAGTCGCCGGCCAGGGCGGCGGTGACGGAGCGGGCTTGTTCGTAGCCGGTGGCGAGGAGGAACGTGGGCGCGCGGCCGTACGACTTCGCGCCGATGGCGTAGTAGCCGGGTTCGGGGTGTGCGAGTTCGTCGACGCCGTGCGGTGGGACGGTGCCGCAGGAGTGCTGGTTCGGGTCGATCAACGGCGCGAGGGCGCGGGTCGATCCCATGATCGGGTCGAGGTCGAGACGAAGTTCGGAGACCATGCCGTGGTCGGGGCGGAAGCCGGTGGAGTTGACCACGGTGTCGGCGGCGACGGTTCGTTCGCCGGAGGTGAGTACGACGCGGCCGTTGGCCGTACCAACGGACTCGATGCGGAACGAGCTGACCAGTTCGACGTGCCCGGACTGGACGAGCTTCTTCAACCGCGACCCCAGCGCGCCGCGGGCGGGGAGCTCGTCGGCGTCACCGCCGCCGTACGTGCGCGCTTGGTCGGTCCCGCGGACCACCCACACGATCCCCGTACCGGGCTCCTCGTCGGCGAGCCGGCCGAGGTCGAGCAGCGTGGTCGCGGCCGAGTGGCCTGCGCCGACGACCGCCGTACGTCGGCCCGCATAGCGCTCACGGTCCGCGTCGAGTACGTCGGGCAACGCGTGCGCGATACCGTCCGTACCGACCTCGCCGCGGGCCGGGATGCCGGAACCACCGAGAACGTTGGGCTTCCGCCATGTACCGGAAGCGTCGATCACCGCGGCCGCCAGCAGCTCGGTCCCGTCAGCCAGCCGGATCAGGAACGGCGCGTTCTCCCGACCGGCGGTGCGGAGGCGGTCGAAACCGACCCGCGTCACAGCGACGACCTCAGAGTTGTAGCGGATGCGGTCGTTCAGCTCGGGCGTCTTGGTGAGCGGCTCCAGATAGGCGTCGATCAGATCGCCGCCGGTCGGAAGCGTGCCGAGGTCGGGCTCGGTCCAGCCGGTCTGTTCGAGCAGGCGGCGCGCCGCGGAGTCGATGTCGTAGCGCCACGGGCTGAACAGCTTCACGTGCCGCCATTCCTCGATCGCCGCCGCGACGCCCGGACCGGACTCGAGTACGGCGAAGTCCAGCCCCCGTTCTGCGAGGTGTGCGGCGGCCGCCAGGCCGATCGGGCCCCCGCCGATGACGACGATCGGCGCTGCTGTCTGCTCGCCCACGATCCAACTCCCTGTCTAGAAGATCATCGAAACAACAGTCAGCTTGCCTGCTGATTAGACAAGAGTCAAGATAGATCCATGTCGAAACAAGAGATCACGCTGACCCCCGTCGCCGCCGGTGGCTGCTGCGCGCCGATCTCTGACGCCGCGCTCGACGAGGCCGGGGCCGCGGAGGGTGCGGCGGTGTTCAAAGCGCTCGCCGATCCGATCCGGCTGCGGCTGTTCTCGATGATCACCTCGGCCGGTGACGAGATCTGCGTCTGCGACCTCACGCCGCAGTTCGACGTGAGCGGCCCGACCATCTCCCATCACCTGAAGGTGCTCCGCGCGGCCGGCCTGGTCGACTGCGAGCGCCGCGGCACCTGGGTCTACTACTGGCCGGTCCCCGAGAAGCTGCGCTGGGTCGCCGGCCTTCTCTCAACTGATTCGACGCGCATTTGACCAGAAGCATTGACTCAACGATTATTGAGTCAATGAATACTGAGCGATCTACCCTGCCGGAGCGAGCCCGGATCCACGCCGCCCTGGGTGACCCCGCACGGCTCGCGATCATCGACACCCTGGTCGCCGGCGACGCCGCTCCCGGCGAGCTCGGCGCCGCGCTGTGCCTGCCGACCAACCTGGTCGCACATCACCTCAAGGTCCTCGAAGACGCCGGCCTCGTCGTCCGGACCCGGTCCGAGGGCGACCGCCGACGTACGTACGTACGTCTCGAGCCCCAAGCCCTGGCATCGATCGCCACGCCCGCGCTGCTCGCCGCCAACCGGGTGGTGTTCGTCTGTACGCAGAACTCCGCCCGCTCCCAGCTCGCCGCCGCGATCTGGTCCCGCCGCAGCCAGGTCCCCGCGGTCTCGGCCGGTACCGAACCCGCCGGACGGGTACACCCCCGCGCGTCGAAGGTTGCCCGCCGCCATGGTCTCGACCCGTCGGGCTGGCGTACGGCGAACCTGCGTGACGTCGTACGTACCGACGACCTGCTCATCGCGGTCTGCGACAACGCCCACGAACACCTGCCCACCGAACACCTGCTCACCGAACAGCGGCCCCGGCTGCACTGGTCCGTCCCGGACCCCGCGCCCGTGGACACCGACGCGGCGTTCGAGGCTGCCTATTCCGAGATCACCGAGCGGATCGACCGGCTGGCCCCGGCCCTTTCCCCGGAAGCGAGCCGCGCATGAACCCGTGGCGCAAAGCGCTCGCCGAAGGGATCGGCACCGGGCTGCTCGTGACGGTAGTGGTCGGCTCGGGAATCGCCGCCGCGAAACTCTCGCCCGGTGACGTCGGCCTGCAACTGCTGGAGAACTCGTTCGCCACCGCGCTCGGGCTCGCCGTACTGATCCTGATCTTCGGCCCGATCTCCGGCGCCCACTTCAATCCCGTCGTGTCGCTGGCGGACTGGTGGCTCGGCCGGCGCCTCGGTACCGGCCTCGCCGTACGGGAGCTCGCCGCCTACCTCCCGGCCCAACTTGCCGGCGGCATCGCCGGGGCGGTCCTGGCGAACCTGATGTACGGCGAAACCGCCGTGTCCTGGTCGACCACCCACCGCTCCGCCGAACACCTCTACCTCGGCGAAAGCGTCGCCACCGCAGGACTCGTCCTGCTCGTCTTCAGCCTCGCTGCGACCGGCCGGGCCGCCATCGCGCCGCCGGCAGTCGGTGCATACATCGGCGCGGCGTACTGGTTCACCTCGTCCACCTCGTTCGCCAACCCGGCCGTCACCGTCGGCCGCGCGTTCAGCGACACCTTCGCCGGTATCGCGCCGGGTTCCGTCCCCGGCTTCGTCGTCTTCCAGTTCGTCGGCGCGATCGTCGGCGCCGCCCTGGTCACGATCCTCTACCCCGGCGCAGGCAGCGCCGCGGACCAAGCCGTCACACCACACACCGAAACCACCGCGGGAGCGTCGTCGTGAGCAAGCCCAGTGTTCTGTTCGTCTGTATCCACAACGCCGGCCGTTCCCAGATGGCCGCGGGCTGGTTACGTCAGCTCGCCGGCGACCGGGTCGAGGTCCGTTCGGCAGGGTCGGAACCGGCCGACCAGATCAACCCCGTCGCCGTCGAAGCCATGCGCGAGGTCGGTATCGACATCACCGGCACGACACCGCACCTGCTGTCGACGGACGACGTACAGGCCAGCGACGTCGTGATCACGATGGGCTGCGGCGACGCCTGCCCGTTCTACCCCGGCAAACGGTACGAAGACTGGAAACTCACCGACCCCGCCGGTCAGCCCCTCGAGGTCGTCCGCCAGGTCCGCGACGAAATCCGCGACCGGACAGAGAAATTGCTGGCCGAGCTGACGGCCTGAACGCAACGCGTTGTGCCAGAGGCGGGAGTTGAACCCGCACGCCCGGGGGCGCCGGCACCTAAAGCCGGTGTGTCTGCCGTTCCACCACTCTGGCCGAGGAGGGCGGTGCCTCCCCTAGGAAGTACATCCTAGGGGAGGCGCCTGGGTCAGCGGTTCTGGAGGGCGTCGATGAAGACGCTCTTCAGGTCGGTCGGGTTCTTCGCGACGTAGGCCTGCCCGCCGGTGGCCTGGGCCAGGGTGCTGAGTTCGTCGGCGTTCGTGTCCGGGCCGATGCCGAGGGCGATGATGCGGACCGGGCGGGCCGGGTCCTGCTGGGCCTGCAGAGCCTGGACTGTCTGGGCCAGGGTCGGGCTGCCGGGGTCGTCGTTCTTGCCGTCGGTGAAGAGCAGGATCGTGTTCACCGCGTCCGACTTGTACTCCTTGCGGACCGCCCGCATCGCGGCGATCGCGGTGTCGTACAGGCCGGTGCCGCCGCCCACGATCGGGTGCTGGGCGCTGAGCTGGCCGACGATCTTCGCGCGCTGGTTCGCCGACAGCGGCGCAATCGGCACCAGCGGCTTGTAGTCGGCGTCGTCGGTCCCGATCTTGGTCGCGAACGTCCACAGCCCGAGCTCGGCGCTGTCCGGGAACAGCTTCAGGCCGCTCGCGGCCGCCTCGACGGTGAGCTGCCAGCGGGTCTTGGTGCCGACCTTCTCCGCCATCGAGCCGGACACGTCGATGACCGCCAGCGAGTGCGCGGACAGCGACAGCCGGGTCCAGTTCTGCAGGGTGGTGTTGACGGCTTCGCTGGTCGGCTTGGTCAGCTGGGTGACGTCACCGACGCCGCGGCCGGCGCTCAGCGGGCTGAGCTGGGTGTCGCGGAAGCCGGCGTCGTCACGGGCCTGCGACGCGCTGTCGCTGAGCAGTTCGGCGGCCAGCGCCTGCGCGACGTTCGTCGCCTGATCGGTGTCCGACTTCGCGGTGACGACGATCGGGTAGTCCAGGAACAGCGTGCCGGTGGCCGGTTGGATCGCCCTGAGCTGCGCCTCCGGGTGCGCCTCCTGGTACTTCACGAAGCTCTGCTCGGACGCCGGTACGACCATCTTGCTGCCGTCCTGGTCCGCCCGGCCGAAGAGCGCGTTGACGTCCGTGTACGGCTTGGCCATCGAACCGAGGTGCTGCGCGAGCGGTACGACGACCTGCGACACCTGGTTGTCCGACGCCGAGGTCTTCTGCCGCTCCATCTGCAGCGCGAGCAGCGTCAGCGCGCCCGGGGAGGTGCTCAGCGGGTCGAGCAGCGCCGGTTCGGTGGCGCCCAGTACGCGCAGCCAGGCGGAGGTGTCGCCGAAGTTCGCGTTGCGGCCGACCAGGACCAGCGGTGAGGTGGCGACCGAGGCGACCGCGACGGTCGGCACACTCTGCCCGTCGTCGGCCTGGGCGACCCACAGCGAGGAGTCCGGTACCCAGAGGTCGGGCCGGTTGTCGCTGCCGTGCGCCACGTCCCGCGCGACCTGCGCGGACGGTGCCGAACTGATGGTGACCTGGTAACAGGGGTTGCCGTCCTTGCCGCCCTTGGCTGCCAGTGACTTGGCGGCTGCCTCGAGCGGGCCTTGCATCTCGGGAGTGGTGGACAGGCTGATCTGCGCCGGGTCGGAGCAGCCCTTGCCGCCGCCGAGGAACCCGTCGGCACCGTTCTGCGATCCGAAGGAACGGACCACGAACACGGCGCCCAGCGTGACTACCAGAATCCCGACCGCGGTGATGTACACCGAGCGACGGTTGTTGTTACTTCGCGTCACCGCAGAGGAATGTTTTCCCATCGCGGCAGGTCCCTCCCTCCAAGATGCTGCCAGAGGCTGACTGCGCGCGCAGATTACCCGGTTTCCGCACGTCACGGCGAAGTCCCGGAACGGTCGTGACACACCCGTCGCTGAACCGGAACCGTCTCCTGAGTACGGCTCTTTCACAGGAACGCTTAAAAACTCACCCTGAGTGCCGACTCCGCTCCGGTCCGGTGAGATGTTCGTGTGACCCAAATCACAGTGCCAGTTTGCTCAAACGACCGTTCCATGGACCACCCTCATGAAACGGTCGAAGGTTTCCCTCCGGTAACGCCCAGAACGAGGTGCCTTTTCACACCGTCAGGTTCACAGCTCAGGTTCACAGGCCCAGGTCGCGGCGCAGCTTGGCGACGTGGCCGGTCGCCTTCACGTTGTACTGCGCGATCGCGATCTTCCCGTCCGGGTCGACGACGAACGTGGACCGGATCACGCCGGTCACCTTCTTGCCGTACATCGTCTTCTCGCCGAACGCGCCGTACGCCTGCAGCACCTCCTTGTCCGGGTCGCTGAGCAGCGGGAACGTCACGCCGTCGCGCTCGCGGAACTTCGCCAGCTTGGCCGGCTTGTCGGGGGAGATGCCGAGGACCGCGTACCCGGCGGCCTGCAGCGAGTCGAGCGAGTCGCGGAAGTCGCAGGCCTGCTTGGTGCAGCCCGGGGTCATCGCGGCCGGGTAGAAGTAGACGATCACGTTCTTGCCGCGCAGGCCGGCCAGTGCCACGTCGTTGCCGTCGGCATCGGGCAGGGTGAAGTCGGGTGCGGTGTCGCCGGCGGACAGACGATCGGACATGAAGGACCCTCCACGAATCGATTGAACTGCCGCAATCGTACGGGCAAGATGCGCCCATGAATGAGCGAAGCGAATTCATCGTTCAACACAGCGTCCTTCGTGCCTCATCCGCGCCCGCAGCGAAGCGAGGACGTGGATGAGCTACCGCCAGCTCTTCGACGGCTATCTGGATCCGCGCCGCCCGCATGCGGGGGCGTACGACGAGATGTTCGACCCGGTCGACGGGGTCCGTACGGCGTACAAGCGGCTGCACGACTCGCTGCAGCCGTTGCAGCCGGGCGATCTGACCACCCGGGCCGAGGCGCTGGACCGGGCGCTGGTGGACCAGGGGATCACGTTCAGCCTGTCCGGGGAGGAACGGCCGTTCCCGCTCGACCTGGTGCCGCGGGTGATCACGGCGTCGGAGTGGTCCCGCCTGGAGCGTGGCGTCGTCCAGCGGGTCCGGGCGCTGGAGGCCTTCCTCGCGGACATCTACGGCGAGCAGCAGATCGTGGCGGACGGCGTACTGCCGCGGCGGCTGATCACCTCCTGCGAGCACTTCCACCGGCAGGCGGCCGGCATCGCTCCGCCGAACGGCGTCCGCATCCACGTGGCCGGGATCGACGTGGTCCGCGACGAGCAGGGCGACTTCCGGGTGCTGGAGGACAACCTGCGGAGCCCGTCCGGGGTGTCGTACGTGATGGAGAACCGCCGGACGATGGCGCGGGTGTTCCCGGACCTGTTCGCGAAGCACCGGGTCCGTGCGGTCGGCGACTACGCCGTCCACCTGCTGCGGGCGCTCCGGGCGGCCGCTCCGGCGAGTGCCACCGACCCGAACGTCGTCGTACTGACCCCTGGCGTCTACAACTCGGCGTACTTCGAGCACTCGTTGCTGGCGCGCCAGATGGGCGTGGAGCTCGTCGAGGGACGTGACCTGCTGGCCAGGAACAACGTGATCTACCTGCGGACCACTGAGGGCGATCAGCGGGTCGACGTGATCTACAGACGCATCGACGACGAGTTCCTGGACCCGGTGCACTTCGAGCCGGACTCCGTGCTCGGTGTGGCCGGTCTGGTGAACGCAGCACGCGCAGGCAACGTAGTGATCGCGAATGCGATCGGAAACGGCGTCGGCGACGACAAGCTGATCTACACGTACCTGCCCGAGATCTTGAAGTACTACCTCGGCGAGACACCTCTCCTGCCGAACGTAGACACCTACAGGTGCTGGCTGCCCGCAGAACATGCAGAGGTACTCGACCGCCTCGACGAGCTGGTTACGAAGCCGGTAGAGGGCTCTGGTGGGTACGGCATCGTCTTCGGACCGGACGCCTCGCCCAAGGAGCTGCAGGCGCAGCGCCGCCGTATCCGGGCCAACCCGCGCGGCTGGATCGCCCAACCCGTCGTACAGCTGTCCACCGTGCCGACCAAGGTCGGTGAACGGCTGCAGCCACGGCACGTGGACCTGCGGCCGTTCGCGGTGAACGACGGCGAGGACGTGTTCGTACTGCCCGGTGGCCTGACCAGGGTGGCGATTCCTGAAGGCAGTTTGGTCGTCAACTCGTCCCAGGGCGGTGGCAGCAAGGACACGTGGGTGCTGGCACCCAGGGCCTCCGACGAAGACGCGGAGCTGCGGGGACGGGGGCTGGGTACGCCCGCGGTGAAGTCGGAGAGTACGCCGGAGCAAGGACCGGAACTGAACGTCGCCCAACAGCAGCAGCAACAGTGATGAGGAGGTGCTGACGATGCTCGCACGCAACGCCGAGTCGCTGTACTGGATCGGCCGGTACGTCGAACGTGCGGACGACACCGCGCGAATCCTCGACGTCTCGGTGCACCAGCTGCTCGAGGACGCCACGGTCGACGCGGACACGGCCAGCCGCCGGCTGCTGTCGGTCCTCGGCATCACTCCACCCGACGGCAGCGAGCTGGATGTCTGGGGCCTGACCGAGCTGGTCGCGATGTCACCGGAGACCGGGTCGATCGTGTCCTCGATCGCCAGCGCGCGCGAGAACACCAGGGTCGCGCGCGAGGTGGTGTCGAGCGAGATCTGGCAGTGCATCAACGCCATGTGGAACGCCGTACCGGAAAGGCAGCGGGCCGCGCGCCGGGTGGGGCCGCACGAGTTCTTCACGTTCGTGGAGGACCGGGCTGCGATGTTCGCCGGCCTCGCGGACTCCACGATGAGCCGCGACGACGGCTGGCGGTTCTTGGTACTGGGACGGTCTGTGGAACGCGTGGACATGCTCGTCCGGCTGCTGATGTCCCGGGTCGGTGACCGGCCGACCTCACCGGGCTGGGTGACGGTACTGCGTTCTGCAGGTGCTCACGACACGTATCTGCGGACGTACCGCGGTGCACTGGACGCCTCGCGTGTCGTGCAGTTCCTCCTACTCGACAGGCTGTTCCCACGGTCTGTCTTCCACGCACTGCAGCAGGCCGAGTCCTGCCTCGCAGAGCTCGACCACGGGCCGTCTGCTCGCATCGGTGCGAGCGCTGAGGCCGCACGTCTGCTGGGGAAGGCCAGGAGCGACCTGGAGTTCCTGCGACCGGCTGACCTGCTGGAGAACCTCACCGACCGGCTACAGGCGCTGCAGACAATGGTCCGCGAGGTCGGTGAGGCAGTGTCGCGTCAGTACTTCCACACCGTGCCCTGGATCGAGTGGAACAACGCGGAGGTGAACCTGTGAAGTGGAGGCTGCGCGTAGTCCACACAACGGGCTACAGGTACGCGACACCGGTCACCCAGTCCTACAACGAGGCCAGGCTGACGCCGCGGCACGACAACCGGCAGAACCTGATGGTGGCCCGGCTCGAGACCGTGCCCGCAGCCCGTGCCTACAAATACACGGACTACTGGGGTACGGAGGTCAGCTCCTTCGACCTGCACACCCCGCACACCGAGTTGAAGGTCATCGCGGCCTCTGTGGTCGAGACGACCGACCAGACGCAGCCACCCGCCCCCGTGACCTGGCTGCAGCTCAAGGCTCCTGAGGTCCTCGACACGTACGCCGAGTACCTCGAGTGGACCCCGTACGTGCCGAAGCACCGAGAGCTCTCCGCGGTGGCCCGCGAGCTCCGCAAGGGCCGTACGCCGGAGGAGACCGTACTGGCGGTGTCCAAGTGGGTCCACGACAAGCTCAAGTACCAACGTGGCACCACTGGCGTGCACTCGTCCGCAGTCGACGCATGGCAGGCCGGTGAGGGCGTCTGTCAGGACTACGCCCACCTCACGCTGTCCATGCTGCGCGCAGTCGGTATCCCCAGCCGGTACGTCTCCGGCTACCTGCACACGAAGCCGGACGCCGCAGTGGGGGAGACGGTCGTCGGCGAGAGCCATGCGTGGGTGGAGGCGTGGACCGGCGACTGGTGGGGCTTTGACCCGACCAACGACCTCCCGATCGGGCACCGGCACGTGTGGGTGGCGACCGGCCGCGACTACGCGGACGTGTCGCCGCTGAAAGGCATCTACTCGGGCGGTGCTGCGACGGCCATCGAGGTGACCGTCGACATGACCCGGTTAGCCTGACCCGATGCGGGCCATGACAATCACGCCGGGCAAGGGCGACTCGGCGGTGGTGGGTGACGTCCCGGAGCCTCCGGTTGCCGACGGGTCGATCCTCGTGGAGGGCCTGCTGACCGGCATCTGCGGGACGGACCTCGAGCTGGTCTCGGGAGTGTTCGGCAGCGGCCGTCCCGGTTCCGGCACGCTGGTGATCGGTCACGAGTCGCTCGGCCGCGTACTGGAAGCCCCCGTGGGCTCGGGCTTCGCCACCGGGGACCTGGTGGCCGGAGTGGTACGACGGCCCGACCCGGTGCCCTGTCCTGCGTGCGCCCGCGGCGAGTGGGACTTCTGCCGCAACGGGCGGTACACCGAGCGCGGGATCACGGAGATGGACGGGTACGGCGCTGAGCGCTGGCGGGTCGACCCGTACTTCGCCGTACCGGTGCCGGCTGCCCTGGGAGACCTCGGCGTACTCGTGGAACCGGCCAGCATCCTCACGAAGGCGTGGGAGCAGGTGGACCGCGTCGGTGCACGTTCCTGGTACTCCCCGCAGCACGTGCTCGTCACAGGTGCCGGTCCGATCGGTCTGCTGGCCGCACTGATCGCACGGCAACGCGGGTACGACGTACATGTGCTGGACCGGGTCGACGACGGGCCGAAGCCCGAGCTGGTCCGGGAGCTCGGCGCGACCTACCTGACGGACCTGTGCCAGCTGGACGTCGTACCGGATGTGGTGATCGAGGCAACGGGTGTTGGGCAGTTGGTGTTCGACTGCGCGTCGCTCCTGCCGCCCGCAGGTGTCATGTGTCTCGCAGGGATCCAGCCCGGTCCGGCGACTGTCGACGTACAGCTGGACGCGCTGGTGCGGCAGCTGGTGGTACGCAACGCTGCACTGGTTGGCACGGTCAACGCGGGCAAGCGGCATTACGCGGACGCTGTCGACGTGCTGGTCAAGGCCGACCGGGGCTGGCTGGAGCGGCTGATCACCCGGACCGTTCCGCTGTCCGAATGGCCGGCCGCGCTGGTACGGAAACCGGAAGACGTCAAGGTGGTCGTGGACTTGCGGGGGTGACCTGCGAGGATGGTGGGGACCAGGGGCAGATCGGGGCATGCCCCGCCGACGGAAGGGAGCCGACAGTGTCGGACACGAAGGCTCGGACCGCCGAGCAGATCGAGGCGGACATCGCCGCCACCCGGTTGCGGCTGGCTTCCACTGTGGACGAGCTGGTCGACCGAGCGAACCCGAAGAACGTGATCGAGCGGCAGGTCGAGCAGGCCAAGGCCCAGGTCTTCGACGAGGACGGTCAGCTGCGTACCCAGAAGATCGTCGCAGTCGCCGGTGCGGTCGTGGGCGTGGTCGGCGTACTGCTGGTGATCCGCCGGCTGGTGGGTCGCCGGTGACGCCACGCAAGCGGCTGTCCGACGACAAGCTCCCGATCCGGATGCTGCACGACCGGGTCCTGGTGTCGCTCGAGCAGGAGGGCGAGCGCAAGTCGTCGGCCGGCATCCTGATCCCCGCCACCGCGCAGATGGGCCGCCGGCTGGCCTGGGCGAAGGTGGTCGCGATCGGCGCCAACGTACGGACCGTCGAGGTCGACGACCGGGTGCTGTTCGACCCGGAGGACCGTGCCGAGGTCGAGGTGCGCGGCGACGACTACATCCTGCTCCGCGAGCGGGACCTGCACGCGGTGGCCGCCGGCCGCCTCGAGGACGGGCAGACCGGTCTCTACCTCTGACACCTGCTGAGGGAGAATGGGCCGGTGATCTTCGAGACCTCCAGCCGGTTGCCGGATTTCCCGTGGGACAAGCTCGCCCCGTTCAAGGAGAAGGCGGCCGGGCATCCCGACGGCATCGTCGACCTGTCGGTCGGCAGCCCGGTCGACCCGGTGCCGGAGCTGGTCAGGAAGGCGCTGGCCGACGCCGCTAACGCACCGGCGTACCCGACCACTATCGGTACGCCGGCTGCGCGCCAGGCTGCGGTCGACTGGATGGAGCGGCGGCTCGGCGTGACCGGGGTCGACCCGAGGACCGGCGTACTGCCCGTGATCGGCACCAAAGAGCTGATCATGATGCTGCCGACGCTGCTCGGCGTCGGCGCCGGCGACACGGTCCTGATCCCGGACCTCGCCTACCCGACGTACGAGGCCAGCGCGGCGCTCGCCCGGGCGACCAGCGTGCCGGTGCCGGACCCGACGACGTACGACGGTCCCGTCCGGATCGCCTACCTGAACTCGCCACGCAACCCGTCCGGCGAGATCACCCCCGTGGCCGACGTGCGCCGTGCGGTCGAGTGGGCGCGGGCGAACGACGTACTCCTGGTCAGCGATGAGTGCTACACCGAGTTCGGCTGGGACGAGAAGCCGGTGTCCGTGCTGCACCCGGACGTGTGCGGCGGGAGCCACGACAACCTGCTGGCGGTGCACTCGCTGTCCAAGCGCTCGAACCTGGCCGGGTACCGCGGCGGCTTCGTCGCGGGCGACCAGACCGTCGTCGCGGAGCTGCTGGCAGTGCGCAAGCACGCGGGCCTCATGGTCCCGTCCCCGATCCAGGCGGCGATGGCGGCCGCGTTCGCGGACGACGTACACGTCGAGGAGCAGCGCGCGCGTTACCTGCGTCGCCGTGCGGTGTTGCGGGACGCGCTGACCGATGCGGGCTGGGAGATCACCCTGTCGAACGGCGGGTTGTACCTGTGGGCGTCGCACCCGTCGTACGACGCGTACGGTTCCGTCGGCGCGCTGGCCGACCTGGGGATCCTGGTCGCCCCGGGAGCGTTCTACGGCGCGGCAGGTGAGCGCAACGTGCGGGTAGCGCTGACCGCGACCGACGAGCGCGTCGACGCCGCGGTGAAACGCCTGCAGGAATAGAAAACTTCGCGGCTGCGTGTGACGTCTTCCTGGTGTGACCGCCTCTTAGAGGGGTAGGTGACATCGAGGGAGGGGAGGGCACATGCGGCTGCATCTGCTCGGGGTGGTAGCGGTACTGATGGCCGGGGTCACGCCGACCCCTTCTCCAACACCTGTTCCGACGCAGACTCCCGCGGCGGTGACGCCCGCGCCCACACCGACTCCGACGCCGCCTGCGACACCGGCCTGGGGGATCTCGCTCGACCAGCCCGCCGCGTCGTGGGAGGACAAGCCGACCGTCTTCACCGGCAAGATCAGCCGGCCGATCACGGGCTCGTACATCACGCTCTGGCAGCGTGTCCCCGGCGCCTGGGCGCTCCGCGGCTCCACCAGGACCACGGCGGACGGCGCGTACAAGTTCAGCTACGTCTCGCCGTCCACGGGCACCTGGGCGTTCCGCACGATGATCGGGGTCAAGGCCGAGACCGCGCTGGCGATCTCCGACTACCGGACCGTGCCGATCCAGGACCGCAAGCTCGTGCTCAACACCCCGGCCGCCTGGTACGCGACGCTCACCGGGGTCTCGGTGAGCGGGAAGATGGTGCCGGCCGAGCCGGGCAAGGAACTCGCGCTCCAGCAGTACCTCGGCAGCGGCAAATGGGGACTCGTGAACATCACGACAATGGATGCCGGAGGCAACTTCCGGCTGCGGGTCCCGGACGACCTGCCGGTCACGAGGACGGTCCGGGTGGTCACCCGCGGCGTCACCCAGGCCGCGATGGAGTACTCCGCGAACGCGACGATCGTGATCAAGGCCGCCCTCAATCCCAGGGTCTACGCGGTGTCGGCCGCAATGGTGCCGAACACGTACCGGGCCGGCTGCCCGGTGGCGCCCGCGTCGCTGCGGCTCCTACAGCTGAACTACTGGGGCTTCGACGGCCGCGTGCACCGCGGTGAGCTGATCCTCCGGGACGCCGCGGTGGCGAAGATGATCACGGTCTGGACCTCGACGTTCGCCTCGAAGTTCCCGATCCGGCAGATGCGCCGGGTGGACGTGTTCGGCGGTAACGACGTGACGTCCATGACGGCCGACAACACGTCCGCGTTCAACTGCCGCCGGGTCACGGGTGACCCGTACTCGTTGTCTCCGCACTCGTACGGGTGGGCGATCGACATCAACACCGTCGAGAACCCGTACCTGGCCGCGAACGGCGTCTGGTACCCGTCCAACGGGCTGGCGTACCGCAACCGCTCTCTGGTTCGTCCGGGCATGCTGTTCGCGAGCAGTGTCGCCACCAAGGCTCTGATTGCCCAGGGCTACTTCTGGGGCGCCGGCTGGGCCAAGCCCGACTACCAGCACTTCGAGCCCAGGTGAGAACGCTCCTGGCTGCGTGCGCGGTCGGGGCCGTGTTGGCGGGCTGCAGTTCCGCGCCCGCCGCTCAGCAGCCGACACCGACACCGACGCCTACGCCGACCCAGCTCATCCCAAGCACGGTCAGCGGCACTGTGCCCGTTCCGACAAACACACTGCCCACCAACGAACCAACGGATGCAGCTGTGCCGCCCCAGGTCCCAGAGCAGGCAACCGCGCCACCACCGGCGAACGCAGGTCCGCTGACCTTCCACAACCTCCCGGCTCCCGAGAAGCTAGGAGCGGGCTGGAAGACCTACACCGACCCAGGTGGCGCCGAAGCCGGCTTCATCGGCAACAACACCTGGACCCGTCGACGCGACCCCCACCAGGCTTCGTACGAAGCCCTACCGTCCGGCTGTTCCGGCCAACCGGTCAAAGGCTCCCTACCGGTCCCCGCCTACGCCCTCACCGGCAGCTACCGCACGGCAGACGCTCTGCCCGCCACAGCCCTGCTACTCCGCTTCAAGGACGCGGACAAAGCCCACGCCTACTACACCGGCTACCAAGCCCGCATGACCGCCTGCGGTACAGGCGGCGACCTGTCTGTCCAACAGCTCTGGTTGACCACCACAGCAGCCACCGCAGTACGTTCGTACCGCGGAGCAGAGTCCTACGTAGAGGTGTCCGTGCTCAAAGCGGCAACGGTCGCTCTGCTCGCGACCACCTCAGCGCACCCGACCCAGCAGTCCGACTGGGCGCACACCGCCGCAGCAGCCCTGGAGTCCGTCATCGGCTAGCGTCCACCACTGCCTGCGCGAACTCCCGTGGTGCCTCCTGCGGGACGTTGTGGCCGACGTCGAACGTCCGGTGCTGATACCGCCCGACGAAGTGGTCCCGGTACGACGACCCGTCGCCCGCCGGCGTGAACGGGTCGTACTTGCCGTCGATCGTGATCGTCGGCACCGCGATCTTCGGCGCCTGCTGCAGCTTGGCCTCGAGTTCGGCGTACTCCGGTTCCGCCGGGAGCAGGCTCTGCCGCCAGCGGTAGTTGCCGATCACGATCGCCTCGTAGTCCGGGTTGTCGAACGCTGCCGCCGTCCGGGCGTAAGTCGCCGCGCTGTACTTCCACGTCGGCGAGTTGAACTTCCAGATGAACTCACCGATCTCCCGCTTGTACTGGTGCAGTCCCTGCACGCCGCGCTCGGTCGCGAAGTAGTACTGGTACCACCAGGCGTTCTCGGCCGCCGGCGGCAGCGGCTTCTTGTTGAACTCCAAGTTGGTGATCAGGTATCCGGTGACCGACACGAGCGCCTGCACCCGCTCCGGCCACAGCGCCGCGATGATGTCCGCCGTCCGCGAGCCCCAGTCGTAGCCGGCCAGTACTGCGCGCTGGATCTTCAAGGCGTCCATGAGCGCGAGGATGTCGAGCGCGAACGCCGCCTGGTCCACGTTGCGGGGCGTCGAGGCCGAGCGGAACGTAGTACTGCCGTGGCCGCGGAAGTAAGGCACCACGACCCGGTAGCCGTGGCGGGCCAGCAGCGGAGCGACCTGCTCGTAACTGTGGATGTCGTACGGGAACCCGTGCAGCAGCAGCACCGGTGTGCCGTGCGACGGGCCGAGCTCGACGTAGCCGACGTTCAGAACACCAGCGTCGATCTGCCGGACCGGCCCGAACGGGAGCTTCGGGGTAGCGGCCGCGGCGCCGGCGAGGAACGGAGTGGTCAGGGCGGCGGCACCGGTGGTCTTGAGGAGGGTGCGGCGGCTTACGTTCATGAGGAGACCTTTCGTGAGTGGGTTCGCGATCAGCCTCGCCCGGGTGCACCCCCGGTCGCGCCCGTCAGATGCCCTGGTGCCGATACCCCAGGGCAATATGTGTATTACCTTTCAGTATTTCGTGACCTACACTCCGGTTATGGGTGACTTCGACCGGTATGCCCGACTGACCGCGCGGCTCGACGCGCCGTACGCGGTGATCGACCTGGCCGCGTTCCGCCGGAACGCCGACGACCTGGTCCGGCGCGCCGCCGGTACGCCGATCCGGATCGCCTCCAAGTCGGTCCGCTGCCGACCGCTGATCGCCGCCGCGCTCGAGCGGCCCGGTTTCCACGGCGTGATGAGCTACGCGCTGCCGGAGGCGCTCTGGCTGGCCCGGAACGGCGTCGACGACATCCTGCTCGGCTACCCGACCACGCACCGGGCCGCGCTTCGCGAGCTGTCCGGGGACCCGGAGGCGGCGTCCCGGATCACGCTGATGATCGACTCGCCGGAGCACCTCGCCGTCATCAAGGCTGCCGGTATCCGGGCCGCGGCGACCGGTCCGGCCCGGATCCAGGTCTGTCTCGACGTCGACGCCTCGCTGCGCGTCTTCGGCCAGCATCTCGGCGTCCGCCGTTCTCCGCTACGGACCCCGTCCGACGTCGCCACGCTGGCCCGGACCGTCGCCGCCGACGACGCGTTCGAGCTGACCGGCGTGATGTTCTACGAGGCGCAGATCGCCGGGCTGCCGGACACGTCGCCGGCCGTCCGCTGGGTGAAACGCCGGTCGGCCGCCGAGCTCGCGGACCGGCGCGGCGCGGTCGTCGACGCGGTCAAGCAGGTCGCGCCGCTGCGGATCGTGAACAGCGGCGGGACCGGCAGCCTCGAGATCAGCAGCGCCGACCCGGTCGTCACCGAGGTCACCGCGGGCTCCGGCCTCTACGGCCCGACCCTCTTCGACAAGTACGACATCTTCCAGCCCGAGCACGCGATGGCGTACGCGTTGGACGTCGTACGGCGTCCCGCACCGCGGATCGCCACCCTTTTCGGTGGCGGGTACGTCGCGTCCGGCCCCGCGAAGAAGTCCCGCCTGCCGTTGCCCACCGCGCCGTCCGGCCTGAAGCTGCTCGGCACCGAAGGCGCCGGCGAGGTGCAGACTCCGGTACAAGGCCGATCGGCCGATCGGCTGCGAATCGGCGACAGGGTGTGGATGCGGTACGCGAAGGCAGGCGAGATGCTGGAGCGGTTCGACGTCCTCCACGCGATCGACGGCGAGGACGTCCGTGAGCTTGCGACCTACCGGGGTGAAGGGAAGAACTTCGGATGAGCACCTGGCGGAACTGGGCCGGTACCGAATCGGCGACCGGCATCGACACCGTGCGGCCGGGCTCGGCCGACGAGCTGGCCGCCACGGTGAAGGCCGCGGCCGAACAGGGCAAGAAGCTCAAGGCGATCGGCTCCGGGCACTCGTTCACCGGCTGCTCGGTTCCGCAGGAGGTGATGATCCAGCTGGACGGCCTGTCCTCGATCATCAACGCGGACCGCGAGTCCGGCCGGGTCACGGCCGGCGCGGGCACGAGTCTCCGGAAGCTGAACGCGGGCCTCGCGGCGTTCGACCTGGCGATGGCCAACCTCGGCGACATCGACAAGCAGACCATCGCCGGCGCGATCTCCACCGGCACCCACGGGACGGGCGCGCGGCTCGGCGGGCTGGCCACCCAGATCGTGGCGCTCGACCTGGTCACCGCGGACGGCTCGGTGCTGCACTGCTCCGCCGAGGAGAACCCGGACGTGTTCGCCGCGTCCCGAGTCTCGGTCGGTGCGCTCGGCGTGATCAGCTCGATCACCCTGCAGGCCGTACCGGCGTTCCTGCTACGGGCGCAGGAGATGCCGATGCCGCTGGCCGACGTCCTCGACGGGTTCGACGAACTTGCCGATGGCAACGACCACTTCGAGTTCTACTGGTTCCCGCACACGGACCTCGCGCTGACCAAGCGGAACAACCGGGTCGGCGCTGGCGTCGGCGCGTCGCCGGTCGGCCGGGTGCGCGGCTGGATCGACGACGAGTTGCTGTCCAACAAGGTGTTCGAGCTGACCAACCGGCTCGGGGTACGCCGGCCGGGGCTGGTGCCGCGGATCAACCAGTTCGCGTCGCGCGCGTTGTCGGCCCGCGAGTACGTCGACGCGTCGTACAAGGTGTTCTGTTCCGAGCGGAACGTGGTGTTCCGCGAGTCGGAGTACGCCGTACCGCGGGAGCACGTGGTGGAGGTGGTGCGCCGGCTGCGGGAGTGGATCGACGCGTCCGGTTCGCGGATCCCGTTCCCGATCGAGGTCCGGGTGGCCGCGCCGGACGACATCTGGCTGTCCACCGCGTCCGGCCGGGAGACGGCGTACGTCGCAGTCCACCAGTACCACCGGCTGCCGTACGAGGAGTACTTCCGGGCCTTCGAGAACATCGTGGCCGACTACGCCGGCCGCCCGCACTGGGGCAAGCTGCACACGCTGACCGCCGGCGACCTG
The DNA here is from genome assembly GCF_055580825.1 of Kribbella sp. NPDC031520. NCBI lineage: Bacteria > Bacillati > Actinomycetota > Actinomycetes > Propionibacteriales > Kribbellaceae > Kribbella > Kribbella sp. NPDC031520. Next base: position 57,695 of record NZ_JBVIKS010000003.1, on the reverse strand, counting down.
CGCACCCGGTACCCGCACTTCGACGACTTCCTCGCGGTCCGCGACCGGCTCGACCCGCAACGCACCTTCGAGAACCCCTACACCCGCCAGGTCTTCGGCCGCTAGCCTGCGGGCATGGAGCTTGAACCGGTTGTCGAGGATTGGCAGAAGGCGCTCGCGGTGGTCGCCCACCCCGACGACCTGGAGTTCGGTGCGGCGGCGGCGATCGCGCGCTGGACCGGGCAGGGCAAGCAGGTCGTCTACTGCCTGCTGACCTCGGGTGAGGCGGGCATCGACGGCGTCGACCCGGCCGAGAGCGGTCCGCTGCGCGAGGCCGAGCAGATCGAGTCCTCGCGGATCGTCGGCGTCTCGGCGGTCGAGTTCCTCGGCCAGCCCGACGGCACGATCGAGTACGGCGTACCGCTGCGCCGCGTGATCGCGGCCGCGATCCGCCGGCACCAGCCGGAGATCGTGATCACCAACAACTTCCGCGACACCTGGGACGGCGACGTCGTGCTCAACCAGGCCGACCACATCAACACCGGCCGCGGGACCCTCGACGCGGTCCGGGATGCCGCGAACCGGTGGATCTTCCCGGACGCGGGCGACAAGTGGTCCGGCGTACGGCAGGTGTGGGCGTCCGGCTCACCGAACTCGAAGCACGGTGTGGACACGACCGACACCTTCGAGAAGGGCGTGCAGTCGTTGAAGGCGCACAAGGCCTACATCGATGGCCTGAACTGGCCCGACTTCGATCCGGAGGAGTTCCTCGAAGGCGCCGCCCGTCCGGCCGGCACGCTGCTCGGCACGAAGTACGGCGCGCGGTTCGAGGTCTTCACTCTGTAAGCGGGCGGTACTCCTGCAGGTGCGGCGGTGTCGGCTTCGGGCGGCGCGGCTCGCGATCGCCGGCGGTGCCGGGGCCGGGCGGGTTGTTCGGGCCCGCCCAGGAGCGGACCAGCGCGCGGCCGCCCTTGCGGGTCAGCCGGTGCAGGTCGATCTGCTGCACCTGACGGAACGGGATACCGAGCTGGGCGAGACTGCGGTTCGCCATCTCGCAGGCCGCGTCGTGCTTGCGCGGCGACATGTTCTGCTGCATGACGATCGCGATCGAACCGTCCGGCAGGTCCTCGATCCGCTGGAACCGCATGCCCTTGTCCAGCGCCCAGGAGTGCAGGGCCAGGTCGATGTAGTCGGCGTTGGACAGTCGCCGATCCGGCTTCGCGCGCGCAACCACTTCGTATCGGGCCATGCTCCGATCATGCGTCGGCGCCGGCCGGATTTCCAGAAATCTGCGATCAGCGAAGTGCGTCGATCGCCGCCGCGACCTCCGCCGGGTTGGAGATCAGGGTCAGGTGGTTCGCGTTCGGGATCAGCGTCGGCGCCGGCGCGCCGATCCGGGTCGCGGTCTCGGTCGCGTTGCCGCCGTTCGTGTCGTCGGCGCCGAACACCACCGACTTCGGCAGTGCGAGGTCCTTCAGCTTGGCCAGCCGATCCGAGGCGACCGCGGGGATGCCGTGCGCGGTCATCTGCCAGATCGCCTTCTCGGCGCCCGGTTGCCGGAACGGCCGGGTCCACGCGTCGACGTCCATCTGCGGGCAGCTGGGCGCGCAGACGCTGTTGTAGATCTTCTTCAGCAGCCAGCCCTGGTCGAGCACCAGCCGGAACAGCGATGTCCGGTACGGCGGGATGACCAGCCAGCTCGGCGGGCCCGCCTTCCCGCCCGGCAGCGGCAGCCCGTCGCCGTCGAGGAACACGATCCCGCCCATCCGGCCGGGCGCTTCGAGTGTGGCTTCGGCCGCGACGCCGGCGCCGAGCGAGTGCCCGACCAGGATCGGCCGCGGCTGCCCGGGCCCGCCGAGGTGCATCGCGTCCAGGAAGCCAAGCAGCTGCGCCGCGAGATGCTCGATCGTGTACGGCGCCTTGCGCTCGGAGTACCCGTAGCCGGTGATGTCGTACGCGTACACGCGATGGTTCTTCGCGAGCAGCGGCACCAGCCGCGACCACGTGTCGACGGACTCCGCCGCGCCGTGGACGAGTACGACGGGGGTGCCCGACGTACCCCACTCGTCGTACCGGGTCTTGATCCCGCCGGCGTCGACGTACTTGAGGCCCGGTGGTGGCGCAGCGGTTGCGTTCGTGGCGAGGTTGTAGACGAAGGAGGCTGCGGTGACGATCAGCCAGAGCCCGAGGAGTCCCACGAACCCTCGCCACAGGAACCGTTTCACAGCGCCAAGTCTTACAGCTGCACGATCCTGGTCGCCTCGGTGAGGACGGCGGGGGAGGCGAGCGACTGCCAGCGGGGGAGTTGTTCCTGCAGGAACGGGCGTAGCTTCACGGCGCGCTTGGCATCGTGGTCGAGGACGTCGAGCTCGTTGACGATCGTCAGGTCGACGAAGTCGCGCAGGTCGGCAGTACCGAGCTCCTCCGACGTACCGGTGAAGCGGTCGGTGACGGTGTGGTGCTCGGCGAGGTCGCGCCAGGTCGTCTCCCGGTCGCAGGCGCCGTACCGGTAGACGATCGCCTCGGCGTCGGCGCCGATCACCGATTCCAGCACCGGGCGCTCGGTCTGCCAGTCGAACAGGTGCGTCGGGAAGCCGTCCGTCCCGTACGCCGCGTGCGCGAGCCCGGCCAGCATCAGGGTCTTGGATGCACCGAGTGATCCGAGGCGCTTGGCGACCCGGTGCAGGTGGACGTACAGGCTGCCGCCCGCGTGGTCGATCTCGTCGGCGCCCCGCACCAGCAGCAGCGAACCCAGGTCCTCGAAAGTGCTCATCTGACCCCTTCTCACCCCGGAGCGGCCAAATCCCGCAGGTCACCCACGGTAAGGGCAATCCCCGTTCCCCGCCCAGCACTTCGGCGTGCCGTTTCAGTCACACCTCGTGGGCGGGCGGGACAAGGAGAAGAGCCCAAGGCCAACCTCCGCATCGTCCTCAAGACCCAGCCCGACTGAGTTTCCAGAGCCTGTGTTTCCAGAACCCGTCCGCAACCACCTCACACGGTTGCGGACGGGTGCTCGAGGTCAGTCCAGGTCGGCGAGGGCCTTGCGGGCGGCGTCGAGCTCGGCCTCGAGGGCGGCGACCTTGGCGGCCTGCTGGGCGCGGGCCTCTTCGATCACCTCGTCGATCGGGGTCGACAGGTCCTCGTGCAGCTCTTTGGCGGCGCGCGACACCGCGGCCGCGGCGACGGCCAGGTCGCGAGCCAGGTACGTCGTGCCCTGCTTCAGCTCGGCGCGCCACTCACCGTCGGCCGTCCCGGTGACGGTCAGCGTGAGCTCGATGGTCTTGGTCTTCTTGCCGGCCGCCTTCTTCGCCGGTGCCTTCCGCGGCTTCGGCGCCTCGGCGACCTCGGGGGCGGGCGTGGTTTCGACCGACTCGGGAGTGTCGGTGAGGCCGGACGGCGCTTCTACTGCAAGGGTGTCTACAGTCATCGTTGCGGCGATCTCCTTCTGACTGATGCTGGACCGCTATTAGAACATATGTTCGAGCGATACGCCAACCAGCTTCTGCAGGAAGCGATCGACCTGGTCCTCCAGGGGTGGCAGCGACGCCTCCGGCTCGTTGATCCGGATCGACACCGCACCGTGCACCGCCGAACGGATGTCGAGAGCCACCGCCGCCGCGTCGTCCGCCGGCGCGAGCCCCGCGTCCATGCAGGCCTGCACGGCCGCGATCGCGCGAACCGATAGTTCTTCCTTGAAGGTCAGCTGCATCCGCCGGTTCAGCGTGCTCTCGTGCAGCACCTTGTAGATGCCGGCGTACTCACGTGTCCAACTCCCGAGGAACAGCAGCCGCGCGCGGAGCCGCCGTACGGGATTGTCGCCCGCGCTGTCCTCCGCCTGTTCGAGATCGCGGAGCAGATCCACGGTGCTCTGCTCGAGGGCCGCGTACACGAGCTCGTCCCGGTCGGCGAAGTGGATGTACACCGACGTGGCCGCGATCCCGACCTCTCGGGCCACCGCGCGCAGCGAGAGCGCCTCGTCGTCACCGAGCTCGTTCAGCATGCGCAACGCCGCGTCGATGATCTCCCGTCGCAGCAGCTCACCTTGCCCACGCCGGTTCCGGTTCCGCGTCGTTCGAGCGTCCATGAATCCCATTGTATTGCAACGCACGTTGCCTTACAGTCGTAACACTACACCTGTTCACTTAAGGATGACCATGATGCAGACCGGAGTTGAGCCGCAGCTGGATGTGCGGCGGTGGTGGGCGTTGGGGGCGGTGGCGACGGCGCAGTTGATGGTCGGGATCGATCTGACGATCGTGAACATCGCGTTGCCGTCGATGCAGGCGGACCTGGGGATGTCGGATCCGGGGCGGCAGTGGGTGATCACGCTGTTCGCGCTGGGGTACGGCGGGTTCCTGCTGCTCGGCGGGCGGATGAGCGACCTGATCGGCCGGCGGCGGGCCCTGCTGATCGGGCTGAGCGGCTTCGCGATCGCTTCCGCGGTTGGTGGGGCCGCGACCAGGCCCTGGATGCTGCTGGCGGGACGGGGGTTGCAGGGCGTGTTCGGTGCGCTGCTGACGCCTGCGGTGCTGGCCACGCTCGCGGCGTCGTTCCCGTTGCCTGCGGAACGGGGTAAGGCGTTCGGGATCTACGGCGCGGTGATGGGCGGTTCATCGGGCCTGGGTGTGCTGGCCGGCGGTGTGCTCACGCAGTACCTGGACTGGCGATGGTCCATGTTCGTGAACCTCCCGTTCGCCGTGCTGGCAGCAGCAGGCATTCTGTACGCCGTTCGCCCGGTGGCACGTGCCGTCGGCGTGCGAGTCGACGTACTAGGCGCCTTGCTGGCGACCGCGGGACTGATGGCGGTCGTGTTCGGGTTCGCCCGGGCCGAGTCGGACGGCTGGGGTGCACCGGTTACGTACGCGTCGTTGGGAGTCGGCGTAGCGCTGCTGGCAGCGTTCCTGGCAGTACAGGCTCGTGTGACGTCTCCGCTGCTTCCGTTGCGGGTGCTGAAGGACCGCAAGCGCGGGGGCTCGTACCTGGCGGTGTTCAGCCTGGCGATCGGCATCTTCGCAGCGCTGTTCTTCCTGACCTTCTACCTGCAGACAGTCCGCCACTACTCACCCGTCCGGACAGGCCTCTGCTTCTTGCCGTTCACAGTCGGCCTCATGGTCGGCGTACGTGTTGTGGCTCGGCTGCTCGCGAAGGCCAGCGTCAGAGCTCTCATCTTTCCCGGGCTGCTCACCATCGCCGCAGGGCTCGCACTGCTCGGTGTCCTGCGGGACGACAGCAGCTACTGGCTGCACGTGATGCCGGTGTTCCTGCTGGTCGGTCTTGGAGCCGGCTGGGTGCTGGTGACTGCGAACAGCACCGCCACCCTCGGCGCCGGCCCCGACAGTGCGGTAGCCGGCGCCATGGTGATGACGTCGCAACAGGTGGGCGCCTCACTGGGCACCGCCTTGCTCAGCACGATCGCAGCCGAACACGGGTTCAACGTGGCCGGCCGCGGTGCCGCGGGCTTCCTGTGTGTTGCTGCGGTTGCTGTCTACTGGACACTCTCGGAACGGTCGCCCGACCACTCCAGGTGATAGCTGCCCTCGCGGTCGACGCGCTTGTACGTGTGCGCACCGAACAGGTCACGCAGACCCTGGATCAGTGCGGCCGGCAGGCGCTCGGCCCGAAGGCCGTCGTAGTACGAGAGAGCCGCTGAGAATCCCGGTGCCGGTACGCCAACCGTGGCCGCGGTCGCGACCACCCGGCGCCACGCCTCCTGGCCACTGACGACCGCGTCCCGGAAGTAGTCGTCGACGAGCAGCGACGGCAGCTCCGGGTTGCGGTCGTACGCCTCCTTGATCCGGTCCAGGAACCGGGCCCGGATGATGCACCCGCCGCGCCAGATCTTCGCCATCGCGCCGAGGTCGATGTTCCAGCCGTACTCGTCGCTGGCGGCCCGGATCGCGTCGAAGCCCTGCGCGTACGCGACCAGCTTCGACGAGTACAGCGCGTGCCGTACGTCGTCGATGAACTGGTCCCGGTCCACATCCGCCTTCACGTCGCCGGGCCCGGCCAGTACGCCGGCGGCCGCTTCCCGGCGGACGACGTCACCGGACAGCGACCGCGCGAAGACGGCCTCGGCCATGCCGCTGACCGGGATGCCGAGGTCGAGCGAGGACTGCACCGTCCAGCGGCCGGTGCCCTTCTGCTCGGCCTGGTCCAGGACCACGTCCACGAACGAGCCGCCCGTCGTCGGGTCGGTCTGGCTGAGCACCTCGGCGGTGATCTCGATCAGGAACGACTCCAGGTCGCCGGTGTTCCAGTCCCGGAACACGTCGGCGAGCTCGGCCGGGGAGAGCCCGAGGACGTGCCGGAGCAGGTCGTACGCCTCCGCGATCAGCTGCATGTCGGCGTACTCGATGCCGTTGTGCAGCATCTTCACGAAGTGGCCGGCGCCGTCCGGGCCGACGTGCACGCAGCACGGCTCACCGTTCACGTGCGCGGAGATCTTGGTCAGCATCGGCTCGAGCGCCGCGTACGACTCCGGGGAGCCGCCGGGCATGATGCTCGGGCCGTTCAGCGCGCCCTCCTCGCCGCCGGAGACGCCGGAGCCGACGAAGTGCAGCCCCTTCTCGCGCAGCGCGGCCTCGCGGCGCCGGGTGTCCAGGAAGTGCGCGTTGCCGGCGTCGACGACGATGTCGCCCTCGTCCAGCAGCGGGACCAACTCGTCGATGACCGCGTCGGTCGGGGCGCCGGCCTTGACCATGATGATCACCCGGCGCGGCGGCTCCAGCGACTCGACGAAGCCGGCCAGGTCGGTGGACGGGACGAACTCGCCCTCGGAGCCGAACTCCGCCACCAGCGAGTCGGTCCGCGCCTGCGAGCGGTTGTGCAGGGCGACACGGAACCCGTTGCGCGCGAGGTTCCGGGCCAGGTTGCGACCCATCACCGCTAGTCCGGTGACGCCGATCTGGGCTTTGGCAGAGCTCATCGAATCTCCCGCAAGTCTGAAGTTGTTGGCGGGGTCCAGTCTGCCTGAGGCCTTCTCAACCGCAAACATCGGTGGTTACCATCTCAGAAATCGATTTCCCAGGACGAAGGAACCGCCCATGCTCCGTCGTGCCGTCGTTCTCGTGTTGTCAACAATCCTCTTGTCGACAGGTTCGGTGCCGGCCTCGGCCCAGCCGGCCGGCAACGGTCCAGTCGGGTGGGAGGTGTACCGGAACCTGGACCGGTTGCCCGAGCTGCAGACCGGGATCCGCACCAAGCAGTTCTCCAGCTTCGGCCGCGACGGCACCAACAACGACGGCTTCGAGGGCACCTATTCCTGTCTCCGGACGACCGACGCGGGCTGCGTGATCGCCGAGGACAGCGGCCCGGGGGAGATCGCCTCGATCTGGTTCACCCGGGACGAGGGCAACGTGGCGAAGACCGGCACGATCACGGTCGAGCTCGACGGCAAGCAGGTCCTGAAGGGCTCGCTGCAGGACATCGTCGACGGCAAGCTCGGTGCGCCGTTCAGCTACCCGCTGGTCGCGAACGCGGTCCAGTCCAGTGGCGGCGTGTACCTCCGCGTTCCGATGCCGTACTGCTCCTCGATGCGGATCACGACCCAGAACAACCCGCTCTTCTACCACGTCGACTACCGCCAGTTCCCGGACGCGAACGGCGTACGCACGTTCGACCCGGCCGACAAGGCCGAGGACGTCCTCGAGATGCTGAAGGCCGCCGGCATCAAGGACCCGAAGCCACCGCAGCCAGGAGCCCGTACGACGTCCACCGCACTGAACCTTGCCCCCGGCAAACAAATCACTCTCGCCGATACCCGCGGACCCGGTGAGCTGAGCGCGCTCCGCTTGAAGCTGCCTGGCATCGTCGGCCTGGACCTGAAGAGCGTCACCGACGACGGCCGCGCGTTCCTCGGAGGCAGCTCGTTCACGATGAAGATCGACCCCGCGAACACGGGCGTGAAGCTGACCCGGCGCATGGACCTGCGGATCGGCAACCAGCGCGCGAAGATCCTCGTCGACGGCGCACCGGCCGGTGAATGGGCGCCGCTCAAGGCGCAGGGCGCGCAGTGGTACGACCAGTCCGTCGATCTGCCGGCCGCGCTGACCGCGGGCAAGTCGCAGATCACGATCACCAACCAGTTCGTCTCGTCCGACCTGGACATCAACGAGTTCGCGTACTGGGTCGACTCTCAGGCCGGGCGTACGGACACGCTGGACGTCGGACCGAACCACGTCGCCGACGAGCAAGCCCACGGGTACTCGATCAGCAAGCAGAACTGGAGCGGCGAGCACGCGATGACGTACGCCGCGACCGACGCGGACGCCGCCCGGGTCAAGCCGTCCGACACGTTGCTTTCCGGGGTCCGCGTCCAGGTGACGATCGACGGACAGAAGCGCGTCGACGCGCCGCTCGGCGAGTTCTTCGGCTCGGGCCTCGGTGAGGACCCGGTCCGCTCGCTGTTCTTCGCGATGGACCCCGACGGCTGGTACTCGTCGTGGTGGCCGATGCCGTACGCCGCCCGCGCAACGGTGACGCTCGTCAACCCGACGACGTACCCGCTCAACGGCCTGGCGGAAGTGACGGCCGCGCCCGACGCGAACAAGGCGGCCGAGCTGGCGACCGGGAAGATCGGGTACTTCACCGCGATCTCGAAGCGCGGCGAGACAACGCAGGGCAGTGACTGGACGCTCGCGGACGTGGCCGGGCGCGGCAAGTTCGTCGGCGTCTCGCAGACCATGGAGGGACTGCTTGCCGACGGCAACACCCGCGGATACCTGGAGGGCGACGAGCGGGTGTACGTCGACGGTGAGCGCACGCCGGCGATCCACGGGACCGGGACCGAGGACTTCTACGAGTCCGGGTGGTACTTCAACAACGGCACGTACTCGACACCGTTCCACGGCAACTCGGCACATGAGGTCCGCGCCGGCTTCTGCACGAACGAGTGCGACGGGGCCTGGCGGCTGCACATCACCGACTCGGTCGCGTTCGAGAACCAGCTCGACTTCGGCATCGAACACGGCCAGCAGGACGACCACCCGGCGATCTACGGCTCGACTGCGTTTCTCTACACGGCCGCCGGTTTCGGTGCGCGGGAGACGGACCGCATCGACGTCGGCTCAGCAGTAAGTCGCGAGCAGCACAACTACACCGACAACGCCACCCAAACAGACCTGACCTCGGTCTACGAAGGCGACCACGACGACATCACCCTCACCGACCAGGTCCGTTCGACTACGCAACCGATCCGCTTCCGCGTAACCATCGAGCCAGCCAACCACGGCGTCACACTACGCCGCGCAAGTGATCAGAACAGTTCTGGGCAATCAGTACAGGTCGTTGTCAACGGCAAGGATTCGGGCACCTGGCTACAACCGCTCGGCAACACCCACCAACGCTGGCTCGACGACAACTACCAACTGCCTGCCGCACTCACCGCGGGCCGCGACCACGTGGACATCGAGCTGAGGCCCACCGGCCCGGCGTGGACAGCTTCGTCGTACGTCGTCCAGTCGCTCACCAAGCCGTACGTCGACCGCCGCGCGCCAGGCGCCGTGACAGGCGTAGCTGCCGCGGGGCGGGCCGACAACGCGATCAACGTGACGTGGGCGGACGTGCCTGATGAGAGTGGGATTGCGTATTACAACGTGTACGGGGCGAAGACCGGCGCGGTTGAACAACTTGTCGGAACGAGTCCGCTTCCCGGCTTCCTGCACCGAGGCCTTGGGCTGGGGGAGACCTGGCGGTATCGGGTGGCCGCCGTGGATTTGGCTGGGCACGAGGGGGCGCGGTCCGCGGCGGTGGAGGGGACCAGTGGGCGGACGTTGCGCATCGAGGGGGAGGGAATGCTGCCGCCAGTGTCGTCGACGGTGGCTGTGGATGCGCAGGGCAACTGTTGCGGGGTCAGTTGGTCGGGTGGTGCGCAGGCTTGGATCCACGGTACGAAAGCCGGCGACAAGACCGTGTTCGGGTTCAGCGTGCCGACGACCGGTGCGTACCAGTTGTCCACGGTGCTGACGAAGGCCGCGGACTACGGGACGCTCGGCGTGCAGGTGGACGGTGGTGCTCCGGTCGCGTTCGACGGGTACCAGGCGTCCGGCGTCGGTACGCAGAACGTTGACCTCGGCACCGTTCAGCTGAGCGCGGGAACGCATCAGCTCACTGTGACCGTTACCGGCAAGAACCCGGCAGCAATCGGCTACCTCGCCGGCGTTGACCTGCTGGACCTTAGGCTCGCCCCGTGAATCCTTTGGAAGGACGCCGTACCGCGCTCGTCCTGATCGACCTGATGTCCCGGATCGTCGGGCTGGAGACCGCTCCGTCGAGCGGTCCCGACGTACTGGAACGATCCGTGGCCTGCGCCGAAGCGACCCGCGCCGCGGGCGGCCTGGTCGTCAACGTCCGGGTGGAACGCCCGGGCGTCGACGTCCAACCCGAAGGCAGCGGCTTCGCGCCCGGCGCGGAGCCGCGACCCGGTGACCTGGAGATCGTCAAGCGGACGATCGGCGCCTTCGGCCGGACGGAGCTCGACGCCGAACTCCAGTCCCGCGGCATCGCGAACGTCGTCCTGGCCGGAATCGCGACGAACTTCGGCGTCGAGTCCACCGGCCGCGCCGCGTCCGACCTCGGCTACGAGACGTTCTTCCTCACCGACGCGATGACCGGCCTCGACGTCGACGCCCACACCTTCGCCACGACGTACGTCTTCCCACGGTTCGGCACCACCTGCACCACCGCCGAATACCTGCAGTCGTTGACCTAGCCGAACAGCGACTTGTTCTCCCGCGCCCAGGTCTGCAGGGTGCGGGGCGGGTGGCCGGTGACATCGGCAACGGTCGTGTTCACCGAGGTCTCGTCGACGGTGCCATCGCCGAAGAACGACTCGATCGCGGCGGCGTACGGCTCCGGCATCGACGCGTACAGGTCGGCGTGCGTCTCCGCGCGGCTCATCGGGTACGCCGTGAGCGTCCGGCCGAGGCCCTCCGCGAGGATCGCGACCTGCTCGACCGGCGTCAACGCGACCGGCCCGGTGAGGCGCAGTACTTCGGAATCGTGTGCGCCCTGCAGCGCCCGGACCGCGACGTCCGCGATGTCGCGCGGGTGGATCGTCGACACCGGTACGTCGGGGAACTGCACGCGAACCTCGTCGCCGGCCCGCAACTGGTCCCGCCAGCGCAACGTGTTCGACATGAACGAGTTCGGCCGCAGGAAGGTCCACCCCAGTCCCGACGCCTTGACCGCTTCCTCGGTGGCGTGGTGATACGCCGCGACCGCGTTGGTCAGCTCGCCGTCGAGCGAACTGCTGGACAGGACGACGACCTTCCGCACCCCGGCCCCGACCGCGTTCGCGAGTAGTTCGTCCAGCCGGTCGTAACCGCTCAGCAGGAAAATCCCGGTGACCCCGGGTAGTGCGTCCGCGAACGTCTCCGGCCGATTGAGGTCGCCGAGCACCGGCTCGATCCCGGCCGGTAGTTCGGTCGCGGTCCGGACCAGCGCCCGGCCCGGGATGCCTTGTTCCGCCAGGGATTGCACCACTGCGCCGCCGGCGTTTCCGGTCGCACCGGTAATAAGGATCGTCACCGCTCAACCCTGTCACACCGAGGGCGCACTCGGTGCCAGGTCCGCGCGCCCGACTTCAGTACCACCGCATCACCCAGCTCCACCACAGCCGCCGGATCCTCGACCCGTACGCCGTCCACCGACACCGCACCTTGCCGCAGCAGCCGTCGCAGCTCCGAGTTGCTGGCGTCCGGATGTGCGATCCGCAGCAACTCGAGCACCGCCATGCGTTCCTGCCCGGCCACGAGCTCCGGCATCTCCGCCGGCTCCGCCCGCTCCGTGAACGTACGGCGAAACGCATCCAGCTCCGCTTTCGCCGTTCCCGCACCGTGGTACCGCGTGACGACCGCCGCCGCGAGCCGCAGCTTGGCGTCCCGCGCCGCCGGCCCGGTGGCATCCGCGAGCGCCGCCACCGTCTCGAGCGGCAGCTCCGTGTACACCCGCGCATACGGCTCCACCAGCGAGTCCGGGATGCTCATCAGCTTCCCGAACTTGTCCCGCGGGCTGTCGGTCAGCCCGATGTAGTTGTTCAGCGACTTCGACTGCTTGGCCCGGCCGTCGATCCCCGGCGTGATCGTGGTCGTGATCACGGCCTGCGGCGGCGCACCCAACCGCTGCTGGAAGTGCCGCCCCAGCTGCTCGTTGAACAGCTGGTCCGACCCGACGATCGTCAGATCGCTCTGCATCGCGAAGCTGTCGTATCCCTGCAGCACCGGGTACACGAGTTCGTGGACGGCGATCTCCCGCCCGGCCGCGACCCGGTCCCGGAACATGTCCCGCGCGATCAGCTGCGCATGCGTGACCTGCGCGAACAGGTTCAACAGCTCGGCCACGGGCATCGTGTCGTACCACTCGGAGTTCCGCCGTACTTCGAAGACGTCCGGGTCCGTACGCAGAACCAGCGAGACCTGCTCCAGGAACGACGCCGCGTTCGCGTCGATCTGCGCGGGGGAGAGAACCGGGCGGGTCTCGGAGCGCCCGGTCGGGTCGCCGACGCGGGTGGTGAGGTCGCCGAGCAGGAACACCACCCGGTGCCCGAGGTCCTGCAGCTGTCGCATCATCCACAGGTTGACCGCGTGCCCGAGGTGCAGGTCCGGCGCGGTGCAGTCGACGCCGTACTTGATCCGCAGCGGCCGGCCGGACTCAAGCCGCTCGCGCAGGTCGTCCGCACCGACGATCAGGTCGGTGGTCCGTCGTAACCGGTCGATCACAGCATTCATGGGTTTCCTCTCAGAACGAGGCACCCGGTACCACCAGTGCCTCCGGCGAACGGAAAGAGGCAGGAACCGGATCGGTTCCTGCCTCGGAGGCTCTGGGGACAGCGACTGCTAGTGGCCGGCTCCACCCAGAGCCGGTCGATAGGTCACGCAGTGCTTGGTCACACCGTGAGGCTAGCAGGCATCGGAACCGATGAGGAACCGATTACGCTCGACCGTGTGATCGACGAGCGGGTGGTACTGGTGGACGACGGCGGGCGTGCGATCGGGACCGAGGCGAAGGCCACGGTCCACCACGCGGCGACGCCGCTGCACCTGGCGTTCTCCAGCTACGTCGTCGACACGGCCGGGCGGGTGCTGCTCACCCAGCGCGCGTTCGGCAAGCCGACCTGGCCGGGCGTCTGGACGAATAGTTGCTGCGGGCATCCACTACCCGGCGAGCCGGTCGAGCGCGCGGTACGGCGACGGCTCGCCGACGAACTGGGCATCGTCGTGGACTCGGTCGACCTGGTGCTGCCCGAGTTCCGGTACCGCGCGGAGATGCCGAGCGGCACGGTCGAGAACGAGCTCTGCCCGGTCTACCGGGTGCGGTGGACCGGCGACCCGGCGCCGAACCCGGCCGAGGTCGCCGACTACCGCTGGGTGACCTGGGCCGAGGTACGTACCCAGCCAGACCTCTCGCCCTGGTGCCTCCTGCAACTGGACGAGCTCCCGGCCGAACCTGTCGACTGGCCGATCGCGGACCCGGGCCGCCTACCACCTGCCGCCCAGGTCTGACTCCGCGCCACAGCATCCAGGTTGCGAGATTACGAGTCTCATGATCCGAAATTCGGTGGCCATGCCCAGCCGTTGGACCGCCTAATGACCGAGTGATCCGGATCAGGCCCGTCGAGACCGACGCCGACTACGAGGCCTGGCGCCAGGTGCGCCTCGCCGTACTGCCGTACGAGCGCGCGCCGAGCGTCGCCGAGATCCGGAAGTCCCAGACGCCGCAGCGACTTCTCGTACTCGCGGAGCTGGACGGCGAGGTCGTCGCGCACGGCAACTCCGACCGCTCGAACGAGGAGGACCGCGCGTCGGTGATCGCGCGCGTCCGTCCCGAGGCCCGCCGCCAGGGCGTCGGTACCGCGCTGCTCCGGGTGCTGGCCGAGCACGCCGAGAAGCAGGGCTTCACGATCGCCGGCTGCGCGATCGACGACGACGGTTCGCTCGCGTTCGCGAAGCGCTTCGGCTTCACCGAGTTCCTCCGCCAGGTGGAGCAGGTACGCCGGATCGCCGACGAGCCCTGGCCGGTCGTTCCGCCTGAGTACGACGTCGTACCGGTCGCGGAGCGCCCGGAGCTGTGGGCCGTGGCGTACGAGCAGGTCGCGATCCCGACGCTTCCCGACCTCGACACCACCTCGCCGATGCACGTGACACCGGACGAGTGGGCGACGGAGTGGATCAACGATCCGGCCTCGATGTTCCTGGCCGTGGTCGGCGACGAGGTGATCGGTGTCGCCGGGCTGTGGCTCGACACCGACTTCCCGGAGCGGGCCGAGGTCGGCTACACCGCCGTCCGTCCGGACTGGCGGGGCAAGGGAGTGGCGTCGACGCTGAAGCGGACGAGCATGGCCTGGGCGGCCGATCACGGCATCACCGAGATCTATACCTGGACCCAGGAGGGCAACGAGAACATGCGGCAGCTCAACGAGCACCTCGGCTTCACGTACCGGACGGTGAGCGTCAACGTCCGCGCGGAGCTACCGCTGCAGTTCCCGGAGCAGCTCGGGTCCTGACCACGACCGCCGGTCGGTCTCGGCCGCCCGGATCAGGTCGACCAGCCTCGAGTTCACCGGTGCGGTGCGGCCGAGTGATGCTGCGAGCCGGACGACCTCGCCGTTCAGATAGTCGATCTCGGTCGGCCGGCCCGCCTCCAGGTCCTCCCACATCGAGGTCCGGGCGAGCGGGTCGACCGCCAGCACCTTGCTCGCGAGGCGGCGGAACAGGAAGTCGGGCAGCCGCAGTACCGATGGAAAACGGTGCATCGGTACGGCGAGGAGCTGCGCCGGGCGGATTCCGGCCGCGTCGAGCAACCCCAACGCCTCGGACTGTGCCTCCGCCAGGCACCGCCGGTACGCGCGTTGCGAGAGCTCGTCCCGCAGCGGAAGGTCGGACAGCGCGTTGATCGGGTTGTTCAGGTTCAGCAGGAGCTTCGACCACTGCACCGGCAGGATGTCGTCGTGCTGGGTCAGCGGCAGCCCGGCCCGCTCGAAGGCGTCGACGTACGGTGCAAGCGCGGGATCCCGTTGTACGTCGAGCTTGCCCGCGGTGCCCTGGTGGAACGCACCGCCGCCCCGGTTGAGTACGTTGAACGGGACCATCCCGGTCACCACGACCTGCTCGGTCAGCCGTTCGCGGAGCACGTCGCCGTTCCGCACGCCGTTCTGGAAACTCACCACGACGGCTCCCGGCTTGAGCACCGCCGCCAGCTCGTCCGCCGCGACCGGTGTTGCCGCGGACTTCACCGTCACCAGCACGAGATCCGCGTCGGCGGCCGCGGCGGGAGTGGTCTCGAACCGTACGTCGTCGACGCGCAGGTCGGCACCGAGATAGTCGGTCAGCCGCAGCCCGTGCGCCGCCACCTCGGCCGCCATCCGCGGCCGGCCGATGAACGTCACCGGCGTACCCGTAGCTGCCAGCCGGCCGCCGACGTAGCAGCCGATCCCACCCGCACCGTAGACGGCAATCATGAGCACAACGTACCGAACGACAGGAGGTGTGGTCGGCCAATCCGTATTGCCCCGCTCGAGCGAGCCAAATGGACGGCACACCTCCTGTCGTTCGGTACCGACCCTCAGTGCAGCCGCACGCGTGGGTCGAGTACGGCGTAGGCGATGTCGACGAGGATGTTGGAGACGACCACCGCGGCGGAGGCGAACAGTACGATGCCGATGATCACCGGCAGGTCCTGCTGGTTGATCGCGACGACCGCGGTCTGCCCCAGGCCCGGCAGGCTGAACACGGTCTCGGTCACCACCACCCCGCCGATCAGCTGGCCGAGGTCGATACCGAACTGCGTCACGACTGGCGTCAGCGCACTGCGCAGACCGTGTACGTAGATCACCCGGCTCTCGCGGATCCCCTTCGACCGGGCGGTCCGGATGTAGTCCTCACCGAGCACGTCCAGCATCGAACCCCGGGTCAACCGGGTATAGGTTGCCGCCAGCAACAAAGCGAGCGCGACCCAGGGCAGTACCAGGTGCTGCACCCAGGGACCGACGCCACCGGTCAACGGCGCGTACCCGCCGGCCGGGAACCAGCTGAAGCCGCCCAGCGTGAGCCGGAAGTAGAGGAAGTACAGCAGCAGCAGGCCGAGCAGGAACGACGGGAACGAGTAGAAGAACAGTGAGAACAACGTCAGCCCACGGTCCGCGAGCGATCGCGGATGGGTCGCCGAGACGACCCCGTTGAAGACGCCCAGCAGCAACCACAGAACGGCTGCGCCGAACGCCAGCGAGACCGTGATCGGCAACGCCTGCCCGATGATCGTTGTCACCGGCACCTGGTGGTAGTAGTCGTACCCGAGGTTCCCCCTCACCGCGTTGCCGAGGAAATGCAGGTACTGCTTCCACACCGGCAGGTCGAGGCCGAGCCGGTGCTTGATCAACGCGATCGTCTCCGGCGTACCTTGCCGACCCGCCAGCGTCTGCGCGACGTTGCTCGGCGCAACGAAGAACAGCGCGAACACCGCGACGCTGATCAGCCACAGCACGAGCAGCCCGTGGCCGATCCGTCGTACCAGGAACATCCCCATGATCAGGTCCGATCCGCGCGGGGGTCGAAGGCGTCCCGGACCCCGTCACCGAACAGGTTGAAGGCGAGCGTCGTGATCAGCAGCGCCAGACCCGGGAACAGGATGAACCACCACGCGGTCGTGTAGTAGTTCTGCGACTCGCTGATCATCCCGCCCCAGTCGGCGGTTGGTGGCGGCAGACCGAGCCCGAGGAACGACAACGTCGCCTGCGTGACGATCACGACCGGGATCAGCAACGTGGTGTAGACGATCACCGGTGCGATCACGTTCGGCAGAACGTCGACGTACATGATCCGGCCGTCGCCCGCTCCGAGCGAACGGGCCGCCTCGACGTACTCGCGCTCGCGGATCGACAGCACCTGGCCGCGGACGATCCGGGCCACCGACGCCCAGCTGAAGAAGCCGATCACCAGCACCGTCACAGTCAGGCTCGGGCCGGTCACGGACACCAGCGCGATCGCGACCAGCAGGAACGGCACCGACAGTACGACGTCGATCAGCCGCGCCAGGATCGTGTCGACGATCCCGCCGAGGAACCCCGCGGCGAGACCCAGCACGACGCCGACCGCGACCGTGATGGCCGTCGCGATCACGCCGACCAGCAGTGAGATGCGGGCGCCGTACGCGATCCGGACCAGGATGTCGCGGCCTAGGTCGTCGGTGCCGAGCCAGAACGTGCCGTTCGGCCCGCGCGGCAACCCGTCCGGGGTGAGCCCGATGTCGCGGTACTGCTCGTTCGGCGGATGCCCGGTGACGGACGCGAACAGCGGCGCCAGGAGCGCCATCAGCACGATCAGCAGGATCACGACGAGCGAGATCATCGCCACCTTGTCCCTGCGCAGCCGCCGCATCGCGAGCGAGAACGGACTCCGACCCTCGATGACCTTGGGTTCGTCGACTACGTCGACAAGCTCGATGGCAGTCGTCATGATGCCTTCAAGTCAGGTACTGCGGTAGACAGATCCTCGCCCACCGTCAACGGGTAGAAACACGCGGTTCGGTGCTCAGGTCTGTCGTCCAGCACCGGTTCCAGCGGTGGTACTTCTGCCGCACAGTCGAGCCGCGCCTTCGGGCACCGGGTGTGGAACCGGCACCCCTCCGGCGGGTTCGTCGCGGCCGGGATGTCGCCACCGAGGATGATCTGTTCGCGGCTGTCGGCGGTGTCCGGGTCGGCCACCGGCAGCGCGGACAGCAACGCCCGCGTGTACGGATGCCGGGTCATCCCGAACAGCTCGTCGGTCGGCGCCAGCTCGACGATCTTGCCCAGGTACATCACCGCGATCCGGTCGCTGACGTGCCGGACCACGGACAGGTCGTGCGTGATGAAGACGTACGTCAGGTTCAGCTCCTGCTGCAGATCCGCGAGCAGGTTGATGATCTGCGCCTGGATCGACACGTCCAGCGCCGACACCGGCTCGTCGCAGATCACCAGCTTCGGCCGCAGCGCCAGTGCCCGGGCCACCCCGATCCGTTGCCGCTGGCCACCGGAGAACTCGGCCGGGAACCTGTTGTAGTGCTCGGGGTTCAGCCCGACCAGCTCCATCAGTTCCTGCACCTTCTTCTTCCGCTCGTTGCCGGAGGCAATGTTGTGGATGGCGAACGGGTCGCCGATGATCGAGCCGACCCGGCGGCGCGGGTTCAGCGAGCCGTACGGGTCCTGGAAGATCACCTGGACGTCGCGGCGCAACGGCCGCATCGCCTTGCGGGAAAGCTTCGTGATGTCCTTGCCCTCGAACCACACCGAGCCTGACGTCACGTCGTACAGATGAGCCATACAGCGTGCCAGCGTGGACTTCCCGCAGCCGGTCTCGCCGACCAGCCCGAGGGTCTCGCCCTTGTGCACCTCCAGCGAGACACCGGCGACGGCCTGCACCACCTCCTTCGACTGGGTCGGGAACTCCTTCCGGACGTCATCGACCTTCAGCAGTACTTCGGTACTCATCCACGTCCTCGCTTCGCTCCGGGCGCGGATGAGGCTCCAAGCGTGCTGTGTTGTTTGATGAATTCGCTTCGCTCATTCATGATGCGACCGCCTCGTTCACGTTGTGGGGAAGCCAGCAGGCGGACTGATGGTGCGGATCGCCGCCGACGTTCAGCAGCGGCGGGGTTTCCGAGCACTTCTCGAACACGTGCGGGCACCGGGTCGCGAACGGGCAGCCCTTGGGCAGGTTGATCAGGCTGGGCGGAGTCCCCGGGATCGGGGTCAGCCGGTCGCCGCTGCGCGCGGGCAGCGAGGCCAGCAAACCCTGGGTGTACGGATGGTGGTTGCGGTAGAAGATGTCCCGGCGCGGCGCGCGTTCCATCACCGCGCCGGCGTACATCACCACCACCTCGTCGGCCATCTCGGCCACCACTCCGAGGTCGTGGGTGATCAGGATGATCGCGGTGCCGAACTGCTGCTGCAGGCGGCGCATCACGTTCAGCACCTGGGCCTGCACGGTCACGTCGAGCGCGGTGGTGGGCTCGTCCGCGATCAGCAGCGCCGGGTCCAGCGCCATCGCCATCGCGATCATCACCCGTTGCCGCATCCCGCCGGAGAACTGGTGCGGGTAGTCGTCGATCCGCTCCGCCGCCCGCGGGATGCCGACCAGCGTGAGCAGTTCGGCGGCCCGCTTCCGCGCCCCTTGCTTGCTGATCTCCTGGTCGTGCGCGCGGATCATCTCGACGATCTGCCAGCCGATCCGGTAGTGCGGATGCAGGCTGGACAGCGGGTCCTGGAAGATCATCCCGATCCGCGCGCCGCGCAACCCGCGGAGCGTCCGTTCGTCCGCGGTGATCAGGTCGGTGCCGTCGAAGAACGCCGTACCGGACACCTTCGCGCCGCGGGTGAGGCCGGTGATGGTCTGGGTGGAGACGCTCTTGCCGGACCCGGACTCGCCCACCACCGCGAGCGTCTGGCCGGCTTCCACGTCGTACGACAACCCCCGGACGGCACGGACGGTGCCGTCCGGGGTGTCGAAGGAGACCTTGAGGTCCCTTACCTCCAGCAGTGCCATGAGGTCAGCCCTGCTTGTTCTTGTCGATCCATACGTTGGTCGGGTCGAAGTTCTGCATCGCCGGTACGTAGACCGCGTTGTGCACCTGCGCCGCGTGGTAGTTCGGGTTCTTCGGGTTGGTGAGCGGGAAGAACGGCGCATCGGTCATCACCTGCGCGTCGGCCTTGGCCCACAGAGCGGCCGCCTGGTCCTGGGTGGGCGCAGTGGCAGCCTGGGTGATCAGGGCGTTGGTGGCCGGGCTGTTGTACAGACCGAAGTTGCTGCCGATCGGCGGGTACGACGGCTCGCCGGAGAACAGCGGGTTGAAGAACGACAGGGCCGCGTTGCCGTACCAGTCGGCGCCCCAGCCGGCCAGCGACACGTCCCAGACACCACGGCGCGCGACGCTCGGTACCTGGAGGTACTTCACGTAGAAGTCCGCGTTCGGCGACGGTACGCCGGTGACCGTGACCCCGGCCTTCGACAGGTCCTGCTGGACCGTCTGGAAGGCCTTGCTGCTGCCCTCGGAGGCGTTCCGGTACAGGAACTTCAGCGTCAGGTGCGGGAAGCCCGCCTCGGCCAGCAACTGCTTGGCCTTGTCGACGTTGTACGGGTACGGGTCGTTCTTCTTGGAGCCGACGATGTTGTCCGGCAGGACCTGCGTCAGCGGTGGGTTGATGGTCGGGCCACCGAGCACCTGCAGGATGTGGTCGCGGTTGATCGCGTAGCTGAGCGCCTGCCGCACCTTCACGTTCGCGAGCGCCTTGTTGTTGTTCGGCGACACGGTGTTGAAGATGACGTACGGGTTGCTGGACGCGGTCAGGCCGAGGTTGAGCTTCGGGTCCTTCTTGGCGATCAGCGCCGGCAGCTGCGACGGCGGCGGGCCCTGGTCGAACTCCATGTCGGCGGCCGGGGTCCCGGTCTGCAACTGCTGCTGGATCGAGTCCTGGCTGACCGTCTCGTTCACCACGATCTTGTCCACGTACGCCTTGCGGACCGGGTCGGAGGCGGCGTCCCAGGCCGGGTTGCGGGAGTACGTGATCGACTTCGTCGGTACCCAGGAATCGACCTTGTACGGGCCGTCGGACGGGAAGTGGTTGCCGATCTCGGTGCTGGCCGGCAGGTAGTTGAGCGACTCGACCGGCGCCGGCGAGAAGGCCGGCAGGGTCAGCATGTCGACGAAGTACGTGGCCGGCTGGGTGAGGTGGAACTCGACCGTCGTGTCGTCCTTGGCGACCACGCCCGGCAGCGGCGTCTTGTCGATGTACTCCTTGATCCCGGCGACCGTCTTCGGTGCCTTCGCGAAGCCGTCGCAGTACGCCTTGTACCCGTCGATCAGGGTCGCGAAGTCCGGGATACCGCCGAACGGCTGGACCGGGTTGCAGGTCCGCTTCACGCCGCGGACCATGTCGGCCGCGGTCACCTGCCGGGCCGGGGTGGTGTCCCACTTCGCGCCCGGACGGATCTTGATCGTGTAGACCTTCCCGTCGGCGCTCAGCCCGCCGTTGGCGGCCGTCGGCGTGTCCACAGCCAGGTCGGCGACCGGCTTGGTGTTGTCGCTCCCGGGATCGGCCGGGTACGTGAACAGCTGGCGGCTCCACATCCGCAGGTTCAGGTAGCCGATGGAGTAGTAGCTGACGTTGGGATCCATGTAGTCGACATCGCCGGTCCCGAGCATGTTCAGGGTGCCGCCGGTGACCGGGGTGCCGGCCGTACTCGATCCGGACGGTGTGTTCCCGCCATTGCTGCAAGCCGCGAGCGCGATGCTCGCCACGGCGGCAAGGGATACTGCCGCCAGCCGTCTTCTGGCCATTGGTCCTCCTCGGACTCGGTACGGCCGAAGCTAGGACTTCCGGGCGCGGCCGGAACCTGGGGTCACGGAACCGTCAAACAGATGTCACCGGGCTCCCGCTTGATGATGTCGGATTCATGACAACCGTTACCGACGGTTCTGGCGCGGGTGAGCGACACTGTGTCTGTGGCACACAGCCTGTTGCTGGTCGACGACGAACCGCGGATCCGGCGGGTACTGCGGCTTGCGCTCGAGGACGAGGGGTACGAGGTCGCCGAGGCGGCCAACGGGTACGACGCCCTCGCCGCCCTGCGCCGGGAGCCGCCGGACGTGGTGCTGCTGGACCTGATGCTGCCGGACCGGGACGGTTTCACGGTCTGCCGGGAGATCCGCCGCTCCAGTGACGTACCGGTGATCATGGTGACCGCCCGCGCCGACAGCCACGACGTGGTCGCCGGTCTGGAGGCCGGCGCCGACGACTACGTGACGAAACCGCTCGTCGCCAAGGAGCTGTCGGCCCGGATCCGGGCGCTGCTGCGCCGGGTCGAGCCCGGCAACTCCCGGCAGGCCGAGCTGTTCGAGATCGGCGACCTGCGGATCGACCTGCCGGGCGCCGAGGTGACCCGGGACGGCGAGGTGCTGCCGCTGACCCGGACCGAGTTCAAACTGCTCGCCGAACTGGCCGGCGCCGAGGGCAAGGTACTCAGCCGCGAGCAGCTGCTCTCGAAGGTCTGGGGCTACGGGTACTTCGGCGACAGCCGGATCGTCGACGTGCACGTCCGCCGGCTGCGGCTGAAGATCGAACGCGACCCGGCCAGCCCGAAGCACCTCGTCACCGCCCGCGGCCTGGGCTATCGACTGGTGAGCTGACCTTGCTGGGACGAGTCACCCTCAGGGGCCGGGTGATGCTGGCGTACGGCCTGCTGGCGCTCGGACTGTCGGCCCTGCTGGCGATGGTGACCTGGGGCGTGGTCTCGCAGTACCTGACCGAACAGCGCGAGGAGTCCGCGAAGTTCGTCACCGAGGACAACGCGGCCGCGCTCCGCTTCGGGCTGTACGGCCCACCGAAACCGTGCCGGCCGGCCCGGGAAAGCGTGGAGTGCCCGACGCCTACGCTGCAGGACGGCGTGACCCCGATGCCGGTCCTCGACAGCTTGCCGTCCACGGACGCCGCGGCCTCGATGCTCTACCTGGACGACCACTGGTACGCGATGACCGGGCAGCCCTCGGACCTGCCGCCGGACATGATCCAGGCGGCGGTCGCCGGTACGCCGTCGCAGCGCCGGATCCAGGTCGGCGGACAGCCGGTGCTCGCGGTCGCTGTACCGATGGGGGTCAAGGGTGACGCGTTCTTCGAATGGCATCCGCTGGCCGCGCTGGACGAGACGCTGCAGACGTTGAAGTACACGCTGATCGCGGCGGCGATCGCGACCACGCTGATCGGTCTCGCGGTCGGCCGGCTGGCCAGTACGGTCGCGCTCCGGCCGCTCGCCGAGCTGGCCGGCGTCGCGGATGCCGTTGCCCGGGGCAAGCTCGACGCCCGGCTGCAGGCCGAGAACGACAAGGACCTCGGCCGCCTCGCGCGGTCGTTCAACCAGACGGCCGCGGACCTGGAACGCCGGGTCGCCGCGGACGCGCGGTTCGCCGGCGACGTCAGCCACGAACTGCGGACGCCGCTGATGACGATGCTGAACTCGATGCAGCTGATCCAGAACCACCGCGACGAGTTGCCGGCCGCGGTCCGCGAGCCGGTCGAGCTGCTCGGCGACGACCTGGACCGGTTCCGGCGGCTGGTGATCGACCTGCTGGAGATCTCCCGCGACGACGGCGGTGACCGGGGCAGCCGGGAGATAGTCCGGATCGCCGACCTCGTCCGGGCCGCGGCCGACGCGGCCGCCGGGCGGGAGGTGACCGAGGTCGAGCACGAGGCCGAGGGCCTCACCCTGCACGCCGACAAGCGGCGGCTCGAGCGCGTGGTCGCGAACCTCGTGGAGAACGCCGAGGACCATGCCGGAGGCTGCAAGGGCGTCGGCGTCCGGACCGGCGGCCTCGGCGTGGTGATCACCGTCGACGACGCCGGCCCCGGTATCGCGGTCGAGGACCGGACCCGGATCTTCGAGCGCTTCGGCCGCGGCGAGACCTCCGGCCGCGGCCGCGGGGTCGGACTCGGCCTCGCGATCGTCGCCCGGCACGTCCAGTGGCACCACGGCACCATCCATGTCACCGAGCGCCCGGGCGGCGGCGCGCGGTTCGTGATCGAGCTGCCGGCAAAAACCAGCTGACGGCTGTTGGCCTGCCCGGTTACCGTTGGCGCATGGCTACTTGCCTCTGTGTCTAGCCGGCGCACTCATCCCCACAGGTGAAGTGCGTCCACTAGTATTCACGGAGAGTAACCATCATGATCACCGTTCGCGGTGTTGATATTCGCGTCGCCGCCCAGCTGCTGCTGGCAGACATCTCGTTCACCGTCGGTGCGGGCGACCGCGTCGGGCTCGTCGGCCGCAATGGCGCCGGCAAGACCACGCTGCTGAAGACCCTGGCCGGTGAGGCCCGTCCGGCCGCCGGGCAGATCGCCGTCACCGGTTCGATCGGGTACCTGCCGCAGGACCCGCGCGCGGCGGATCCCGCGATCACGGTCACCGACCGCGTCCTGTCCGCCCGCGGCCTCGACGACGCCGTACGGCGGTTGCGCGCGGCGGAGACCGCGATGAGTACGGCCACCGGCTCAGCACAGGATCGCGCGATGGCGGCGTACACCCGCGCCGAGGCGGCGTTCCAGGCAGGCGGCGGGTACGCGGCCGAGGCGGAGGCGGCGCGGCTCGCGGCCGGTGTCGGGCTGCCGAACCGGGCGTTGGAGCAGCCGATCGGGGAGCTGTCCGGTGGGCAGCGCCGCCGGGTCGAGCTGGCCCGGATCCTGTTCGCGGAGCACGACACGTTGCTGCTCGACGAGCCGACCAACCACCTGGACGCCGACTCGGTGCTGTGGCTGCGGCAGTTCCTGCTGTCGTACCCCGGCGGCCTGATCGTCATCAGCCACGACCGCGAGTTGCTCAAGGCAACGGTCAACCGGGTCTTCCACCTCGACCCGCAGCGGCTGACGATCGACCTGCACAACACCGGCTGGACGAAGTACCAGGAACAGCTGGAGCTGGACGAGCGCCGCCGGCAGCGCGAGCGTGCCGTCGCCGAACGCAAGGCCGCGGTCCTGCACGCCCAGGCGGCGAAGATGCAGGCCGGTGCGTCGACGGCCGTGGCTGCACGGAACATGGCCCGGCGCGCGGACAAGCTGCTGTCCGGCCTCGAGCCGGTACGGCGGGCGTCCCGGGTCGCGAAGATCCGCCTCCCGGCACCGGCCCCGTCCGGTCGTACCCCGCTGTCCGCGGTCGGCCTGAAGAAGTCGTACGGCGCTCTGCAGGTGCTGAACGGCGTCGACCTGACCGTCGACCGCGGCAGCCGGGTCGTCATCCTCGGGCTGAACGGCGCCGGCAAGACCACGCTGCTCCGGCTCCTCGCCGGGCGGGAACAGCCGGACGCCGGCCGGGTCGTACCTGGTCACGGTCTGCGGCTCGGGTACTTCGCCCAGGAGCACGACACGCTCGACCTGGCCGGGACCGTACGGCAGAACCTGGCCGCGGTCGCGCCCGGTCTGACCGACGGCGAGGTCCGGAACGTGCTCGGGTCGTTCCTGTTCAGTGGCGACGACGTGGACAAGCCGGCCGGGGTGCTGTCCGGCGGCGAGAAGACCCGCCTGGCGCTGGCCGGGCTGGTCCACTCGAGCGCGAACGTACTGCTGCTGGACGAGCCGACGAACAACCTCGACCCGGCCTCGCGGGACGAGGTCCTCGGGGCGGTCGGCAGCTACCCGGGGGCGATCGTGATGGTCACCCACGACGAGGGCGCCATCGAGTCGCTCCGCCCGGACCGGGTGTTGATCCTCCCGGACGCCACCGAGGACCTCTGGTCCGACGACTACCTGGACCTGGTCTCGCTGGCCTGAGTCAACCTTGGGGTTGAGGCCCGGTATCCACCCGGGTCTCACCTCCGGGCTGACGTCCCGGAGGCCGGATCCGAGGAGGGTTGGGACCAACAACCAAACTCCTCGGAAGGAACAGGCAAATGTCGGCCGTTATCGGAATCCTGATTGGCGTCCTGGTGCTGGTGCGGGTGATCGGCCGGCAGGTGACCGGCTCCCTGGTCACGCAGAAGTCGCTGTTCGTGATGCCCGCGATCCTGCTCGGGGTCGGCGTCCTCTCGCTGTCGTCGGTTGCGCACACCGCGACCACGGGCGAACTCGCCTTCCTCGCCCTCGAAGCGGTCGTGCTGATCGGTCTCGGCTTCGCCCGCGGCGCCAGCGTCCGGCTGACCCCGACCGACCAGGGGCTGTTCCAGAAGGGCACCGCCGCGACGCTCGTACTGTGGCTGCTGACCATCGGCCTGCGGATCGGTACGTCGGTCGCCGCCGCCGCGCTCTGGCCGCACAGCCCGATCGGCCAGGCCTCGATCGCGCTGACCATCGGCCTCACGATCGGCGCGCAGAACGCGATGGTCTACCGCCGGTCGCTGGCGATGAACGCACCGCTCGCCACCCAGCGGGCATGATGTGAGCATGAGTTGGACGCTGTCGGGCCAAGTACGGGATTCCTCCGTGCCTGGCCTGCTGCTGCGGGCGGTGCCCGGGGTGATCACGATCCTCTCGGTGCTGGTCGCGGCCCGTGGTCACGGCGTCCAGCGACTGCCGTACTGGGCGGTCGTCGTGCTCGGCGTGATCGTTGTGCTCGGCAACATTTCGCTGTTCGGGCTGAAGTACGGCTCGCCGCCGGGGCGGGCCGGGTACGGGCTGCTGGTGTTCACCGCCGCCGGCTGCCTGCTCTGGTACGCGTTGCCGGCCAGCGCGATGATCGTGATCCCGTTCTGGGCCGCCCGCGCCGCGGTCCGGTACTTCCGGGCGCAGCCGCTGGAGTGGATCATCGTTGCCATCAGCATCGTCGGCGCGAGTGTGCCGCTGTTCGTGACGACGCGGTCCGTTCCGGGAGCCTTCGGGGCGGCGTTCGGGGTGGTCGCGCTGACGCTCGCGGCGGTCAACCGGCGGTCGCGGGAGCAGCAGCTGGAGGACCTCGAGGTGTCGCTGGCGCGTAAGCAGGCCGCGATCGAGGAGCACGAGCGGGCCGCGGCGCTGGCCGAGCGGGCGCGGATCGCCCGCGACGTGCACGACGTACTCGCGCACTCCCTGGCCGGGTTGTCGCTGAGCCTGCAGGGTGCGCGGCTGATGCTGGTCCGCGACGGCGCGTCACCGGAAGCGATCGAGCAGGTGACCCGGGCGCAGGGGCTGGCGGCGGAAGGACTGGCCGAGGCGCGGCGGGCGGTGGCGGCGCTGCGGGAGGACGCGGTTCCCGACGTACGGGCGCTCGGCGATCTGGTCACGGCGTACCGGCTGGAGACTGGGGCCGCCGCCTCCTTCGAGGTGGACGGTTCGTCGCGTGAACTGTCCGCCGAGGTGATGAGTACGTTGTACCGGACGTTGCAGGAGTCGCTGGCGAACATTCGCAAGCATGCTCCGGGTGCGCCGGTGCGGGTGCGGTTGTCGTACGGCCGTGTGGTCGTGCTGACCGTCGACGACCAGCAGGAGAAGTTGCCGGAGAAGGCGGCGCCCGGCGGGTACGGTCTGCTCGGGATGCGCGAACGGGCCGACCTGGTCGGCGGATCACTGGAGGCCGGCCCGACATCGACGGGCTGGCGGGTCGAACTGAAGGTGCCAGCGTGAGTGTGAGAGTGGTGGTTGCGGACGACCAGACAGTGGTACGGGACGGGCTGGTCACGTTGCTGAAGTTGCTGCCCGGGATCGACGTGGTCGCGGCCGCGTCGGACGGCCAGGAGGCGGTCGCGCTGGTCGCGGAGCACGACCCCGACGTACTGCTGGTCGATCTGCGGATGCCGACGATGGACGGTGTCGAGGCGACCCGGCTCGTACGTACGGAACATCCGCGGACCGAGGTCGTCGTACTGACGACGTACAGCGACGACGACTCCGTGCTGTCCGCCTTGCGCGCCGGCGCCCGCGGCTTCCTCACCAAGGACGCGGACGCCGAATCGATCGGCCGGGCCCTCGAAGCCGCCGCCAACGGCCAGTCCATCCTCGACGCCGACGTCCAACGCCGCCTGATCGAAGGCACCACTGCCAAACCTGTCGCAGTCACCGACTCAGGCCTGACTCCCCGGGAACTGGAAGTCCTCCGGCTGATCGCCGAAGGCCTCTCCAACACCGAGATCGCCCGCCACCTGGTAGTCAGCGAAGCAACGGTCAAGACCCACATCAACCACCTCTTCGCCAAAGCCAACCTCCGCGACCGAGCCCAGGCCGTCGCCTACGCCTACCGCCTGGGCCTCGCCTGACGCACCGTGCTGTTGGTGGTCCGGGGCGTGATGCTCTACCGTGAATATATGAAGAGTTCTGCAGATGTGCAGCATGACTCGTGCAGCGTACGGCTGGTGGACCCGGAGCGGGTGGCGAGCGTCAATGCCAGGATGCCGGGCGAGGGCGACATCGTCGACACGGCCGACGTGTTCGGGCTGCTTGGGGATCCGCGGCGGTTGAAGCTGCTGGTCGCGCTGCTGGACGGCGAGTTGTGCGTCTGCGATCTCGCCGCGATCACCGGGCTGAGCGAGTCCGCGACGTCGCACGCGCTCCGGCTGCTGCGGGCGCATCGTGTGGTCGCCGTCCGGCGGGACGGGCGGAACGCCTTCTACCGGCTCGACGACGCGCACGTACGGATGCTGCTGGACCTCGCCGTCGCACACACCGAGCACACCGACGCCATCCATCCCGAAAGGTCGCACGCATGAGCGCCGGGCACAGCCACGGGCACGCCGTCAACGCGGTGGCCGACCGCAAACTCCTGAGCGGCGCGCTGGCGCTGATCGTCGGGTTCATGATCGCCGAGGTGGTCGTCGGGCTCGCGGCCGGTTCGCTCGCACTGGTCACCGACGCCGCGCACATGCTCACCGACGCGATCGCGATCGCCCTTGCGCTGCTGGCGATCCGGCTCGCCGCGAAGCCCCCGCGCGGCGGGTTCACGTACGGCTTCAAGCGGGTCGAGATCCTCTCCGCGCAGGCGAACGGCATCACGCTGCTGCTGCTCGCGGCCTACTTCGTGTACGAGGCCGTCAACCGGCTGATCCACCCGCCCGAGGTCAAGGGCGCGCTCGTCCTGATCACCGGTCTCGCCGGCATCGTCGTGAACCTGCTCGCCACCTGGCTGATCAGCAAGGCGAACCGCACCAGCCTGAACGTCGAGGGCGCGTTCCAGCACATCCTCAACGACCTGTTTGCGTTCGTCGCCACCGCGATCGCCGGTCTCGTCGTACTGCTCACCGGCTTCACCCGGGCGGACGCGATCGCCGCGTTCGTGGTCGCCGTCCTGATGCTGAAGGCCGGTGTCGGCCTGGTCCGCGCATCGGGCCGGATCTTCCTCGAGGCGGCGCCGGCCGCGATCGACCCGCAGGCGCTCGGCGCCGAACTGTGCGCGGTCGACGGCGTCGTCGAGGTGCACGACCTGCACGTCTGGGAAATCACCTCCGGCGAGCCGGCCGCGTCCGCGCACGTCCTGGTCGCCGAGGGCCTGGACTGTCACCAGATCCGGATCCGGATCGAGCAAGTACTTGCCGAGCGCCACCAGTTGACGCACTCCACGCTCCAGGTCGACCACGCCTCGGCGGGCCGCGCCGAGGAGCACTGCAGCGACGCGCACGGTGTCGTACACCGGTCGTCCGTCACAGCCGCTGCGCAAGCACCTGACCCGGCCAGTCCGGCCCATTGACCCGCGGTACGGCGAAAGCGGCGTCCCGCGTGAAGCCTTGCCGCTCGTAGTACCTGACCAGGGCCCCGTCACCTCCTGCGAAGCAGTCGACCCGGAGCAGGTGGACGCCTTGGGCGCGGGCCAGTTCGCGGGCGTGGTCGAGCAGGATCCCGCCGAGGTTCTGCCCGGCGGACGCGCGATCGGTGACGAGCAGGCGTACGTACAGCTCGGGTTCGGTTGCCGGCGGCACGTGATCCAGCGCGGCGCCGACCGCCAGGGCCCCGACCACGCGGCTGTCCGCGGTCCCCACCCACAGCTCGCCGTCGGCGGCGAAACCGGCGATCTGCTCGACCCGGCGCGGGCTCGTCGAATGCGGCGCCGTACCCCACTGATCGGTCCGGCCCCGGGCGACCAGCCACTCGGTCGCCCCGTCCAGGAGCGCCAGCACCGCCGGTACGTCGTCCCGCCCGGCCCGCCGGATCGTCATCTCCACGATGTCCAGAATAGGTTGGCCGGGGATGTCGAAACGCCGACCGCGGTCTCTACCTATGGGGTGTAGAGAGGAGCTCACCATGAGCAAGCTGGACAAGACGTTCACCGCACCGCTGCAGAAGAGCGACGCGAAGGGCGGCTGGACCTACGTGCAGATGCAGGGTTCGGCGGAGTACTTCGGGACCCGTGGCCTGGTCAAGGTTCGCGGCACGATGGACGGGCACCCGTTCGAGAGTTCGTTCATGGCTCTCGGTGACGGGACCCACAAGCTGCCGGTCAAGGGCGCACTGCGCAGCCTGATCGGCAAGCAGCCGGGCGACGAGATCACCGTTCATCTGGAGGAGCGGCTCTGATGAGAGTCACTTCCATTTGATCTGAGATCACCGTCACAGCCGGTCATGTTCTGAGTAAGGACTGTGTGAAGAATCGTTGCTGACCGGCTGCACGGGTGGGGATCATCGCGGGCCGGACCGTACCGTCGGTCGTGGGTGGTCCGACGAAGAGGAGTGAACGAAGTGCTACGGGGCTCAAGGTGCGAGCCGTTGGCATGCCCAACACCAGGTGGTGCCTCGTGACCGCGCTGAACAAGGTGCTCGGCGCTGCCGGGGTGGTGTTGCTGGTGGCCGGCGCGCTGCTCGGGTTCCGCACGGTCTCGGCGAGCGGCACGAGCTGCGGTTCGGCGTTCCGGCCGGCCGCGGGGATCACGCCGATGGCGTGCGACAACGCTCTGAACGGCGCCAGCACGCTGACCACGATCGTGATCAGCGCCGGCGTCCTCTGCCTGATCGCCGCCGTCGCGGTGAAGGTGCTGCACGACCGCGGCCAGGAAAAAGTCGTCGCCTGACCTACCGGGGTCATGTCAGGGTTCGGTGATGACCATCGAACCGTTCCGGCTGGACGTGCCGGAGAGCGACCTGGACGACCTGCGCCGCCGGCTGGACCTGGTGCGCTGGCCGTCGGAGGTACCCGGCGCCGGCTGGTCCCGCGGCGTGCCGCTGGCGTACCTGCAGGACCTGGTCGCGTACTGGCGGAACGAGTACGACTGGCGGGCCGCCGAGGCGCGGCTGAACAGCTGGTCGCAGTACACGACCGTGATCGACGGCGCCACGGTGCACTTCGCCCATATCCCGTCGACGTCGCCGGATGCGCTCCCGCTGATGATCACGCACGGCTGGCCGGGCTCGATCGTGGAGTTCACGGACCTGGTTCCGCTGCTGAGCGACTTCCACCTGATCCTGCCGACCATCCCCGGCTTCACGTTGTCCGGCCCGACCCGGGAGGCCGGCTGGGAGTTCAAGCGGACGGCCCGCGCGTGGACCGAGCTGGTGGCGCGGCTCGGGTACCAGCGGTACGGCGTACAGGGCGGGGACTGGGGCGCCGCGATCTCCCGCGAGGTCGGGCGGATCGACCCGGAGCGCGTGGTCGGCGTACATCTCAATCTCATCCCTGGCGGCGGCGCGACGTCCGAGCCGACGGCTTCCGAGCTCGCCGGACTGGACGCGGCGGAGCAGCAGCGGACCTGGGCCTCGTGGCGCCGGCAGCAGGCGTTCGCGTCGGAGCAGCAGGCGTACGCCGATCTGCAGTCGACGCGGCCGCAGACCCTCGCGTACGCGCTGACCGACTCACCTGTCGCACAGCTGGCCTGGATCGCGGAGAAGTTCGCGACCTGGTCGGACACGCCGATCGACCGGGACCTGCTGCTCACCAACGTGATGCTGTACTGGCTGACCCGGACCGCGGGATCGGCCGGCGCGATCTACTACGAGCGCGCACACGCGCCGTACTGGGGCCAGCCGGCGGAGCCGTCCCGGACGCCGACCGCGTTGCTCGACTTCGCGCACGAGAACTTCATCCCGCTGCGGCACAAGGTCGAGCACACCGACAACATCGTCCGCTGGACCTCGCGTCCGGACGGCGGACATTTCGCGGCCTTGGAACAACCTCAGGTGCTGGCTGCCGACATCCGCGAGTTCTTCAAGGTCTGAGGATCAGCTTGCCGGTGGTTCGGCGGGCGAGCAGGTCCTCGTGTGACCGCCGGGCCTCCTCCAGCGGGTACTCCGCGCCGACCAGCGGGTGGAGTTGCTTGCGCGCGGTCAGGTCGAGCATCGCCGCCAGCGGTTCGGCGTACTTGCCGGGGAGGTCCATCGCCGGGACGAGCCAGAAGCCGGCGACCGAAAGGTTGCGCTGGGCAAGCGCACTCGGGTCGATCGGCGGCCGCCCCTCGCGCCCGGCGTTGCCGTAGTTGACCAGTCGGCCGAAGTCTTTGAGACAGTCGAGCCCGGCCTGCGTCGCCGCGCCACCGGTGGGATCCAGGACGATGTCGACACCGCCGCCGGCCGCCGCCCGGACCCGCTCGACGTACCCGTCCAGGTTGTTGTCCACGGCAACATCCGCGCCGAGCTCCAGGGCCAGTTCGCGTTTGGCCGGAGTGGACGCCGCCGCGATCACCTGCCCGGCGCCGAAGTGCTTCGCGAGCTGGATCGCGAGCGAGCCGACCCCGCCCGCGGCCGCGTTCACCAGGACGGAATCGCCGCAGTCCATCCGGGCGCTCTTCCGCAGAACGTGCCAGGCCGTCAGGCCCTGGATCAGCAGGGCGAGCGCCTGCCCGTCGGAGACCTCCTCGGGTACGTCGACCACCCGGCGCTTCGGCGCCACCGCGTACTCGGCGTACCCGCCTCCCGTCTCGAAGACGGGGGAGAGGACCCGGCGGCCGTTCGACGTACGGCCGACGATCTCGACGCCCGGTACGAATGGGAGCGTCACGCCGCCGCGGTACGACCCGTCGGTGCGGTGCGTGTCGGCGAAGTTCACGCCTGCGGCGGTCACCTCGACCAGCAGCTGATCAGGTCCGGCGACCGGCGGATCGAGCTCGGCCGGGACGAGTACTTCGGGGCCGCCGAACTCGGTGACCTGGATGGCGCGCATATGGGGGTCCTGTCCGATCTTCCGGGCGAACTATCGTTACCGCATGAGTTTTACCGGTTTTCCGGCGGCCGCGCTGGACTTCTACGACGATCTCGAAATGGACAACACCAAGAGCTTCTGGACGGCCCACAAGCACGTCTACGAGGAGTCGGTCCGCGTCCCGATGGCCGACCTCACCGCCGAGCTCGAGGAGGAGTTCGGCCCGGCGAAGCTCTTCCGCCCGTACCGCGACGTCCGCTTCGCGAAGGACAAGACGCCGTACAAGACCCACCAGGGCGCGTACGTCGCAGTCGCCCCCGCCACCGGCTGGTACGTCCAGATCTCCGCGCCGGGCGTCCGCGTCGGCGCCGGCTTCTACGACGCCACCGCGGACCGCCTAGCCCGCGTCCGCACCGCCATCGACGACGACCGCCGCGGCAACCAACTCGTGAAGATCCTCGCCAAGCTGGCGAAATCCGGCTGGACCATCGGCGGCGACAAACTCAAAACCACCCCCCGCGGCTACGACGCCGACCACCCCCGCATCGACCTCCTCCGCCACAAATCCCTAACCGTCGGCAAGGACTACGGCTTCGCCCCCGTCATCCACACCCCCGCCCTCCTCACCCAGATCCGCACCGACTGGCAAGCCACCAAACCCCTAATAACCTGGCTAACCGACAACAGCTGAGTACCCGCCCCCGCTGCCGAGCCGGAATCAGGCTTCGAAGTCCTTGCGGATGTCCAGCAGGATGTCGCGGGTCTTGTTGGGCTGGGGTGCCGCGACGCACAGGGATTCCATCGCCGCCGTGTACTGGTCGAGTTCTTCGAGTTTGTCCAGGTACAGAGCACTCGTCAGATGCTCGATGTAGACCGTGTCGGGCAGGTCCGACTCCGGGAAACGGAGGATGCTGAACGAGCCGCCCGCCGCCGCGTGGCCGCCGATCGACAGCGGAACCACCTGGAGCGTGACGTTCGGCCAGTGCGAGACCTCGATCAGGTGGTTCAGCTGGTCGACGATGACTTTCGTGCCGCCGATCGGGCGGCGCAAGGCGGCTTCGTCGATGACGGCCCAGACCCGGACCGGGTCCGACACACGGGACAGCACCTCCTGGCGGTTGACCCGGAGATTGATCCGGCGCTCGACCTCCTCGGCCGGGATCATGCCGCGGCCGAGCTGGATCACCGCGCGGATGTACTCCTTCGTCTGGAGCAGACCCGGGACGAACTGCAGCTCGTAGATACGGATCAGCTGCGCGGACGCCTCGAGGTCGAGGTGCGAGTGGAACCAGCTCGGCAGCACGTCGCCGAAGCGGTGCCACCAGCCGGGGTTGTTCGCCTCACGCGCGAGAGCCAGCAGCCGCTCGCGCTCCTCGTCGTCGTCCAGGCCGTACAGCTTCAGGAGGTCGGCGACGTCGCGTTCCTTCAGGCCGACGCGGCCCAGCTCCATCCGGCTGATCTTGGACTCCGACGAACGGATCTCCCACCCCGCGTCCGACCGGCTGATTCCGGCCGCCGCCCGCATCCGGCGAAGGTGCCCTCCGAGAATGATCCGCAGCGTGGTCGGCCCGCTTTGCGCGCCCGACTCGGTCACACCCACCTCCCAGCGGCCCCAGCGATCCTCATCAACCTCACCCGCAGGTGCACATCATCGCACGGGGCGGCGCCGATCTGCCGAAGTTCTTACAAAACGGCGGCGAATCCGGATCGGCGATCACGGAGCGTAAGTCTAGCCGAGCCACGATCAGGGCTATTTGTCAGTACATAGTAGGTTGGCCGTGCGGTGGCGAACACCGTTCGACGGCCGCGATCCAGCCTGTTTCAGGCGGAGAGAGGGTCAAAGTGGTCTCGAAATGGAAAACGTGCGGATGCACGTGCATCGGGCGCTTGCATTCGCCGCGTGCCGACGCCATGATTGATTCATGCACAGAAGGTGAGCTGGCTCTCGCGAAAAGTGACATCGCGTGAACCGGCAGGCCGGTCCTACAGAGCGCGCCGACGGCCCCCCGTTGGCTTGACTGGTTGGGGAACCCGAGTCGATGAACTACGACGACAGTGAGGTTGTGGAGCAGACCGCCACGATGGCCGGCGGCCGCGCGCCCGAGGAGCTCACCGAGCGGGAGATCCAGGACCTGGTAGCGCGTTGCCCCGAGCAACAGCGTTGGGCCTTCGAGGGCTGGTTGCGCGGCGTCCGCCAACTCGACGGCGACCCGATCGTGAGCCTGGCCCCATGACCACCGACAGACCCTCAGGAGGACGGAAGATGGTGCGGATCTGGCTGGGCGACCACCTGATCGCCGAGTACGTCGCCGAGCCGGACCGCGCCTCGCGGTACCAGCGGGTGATGACCCCGAAGTTCACCGGATTGCGAATCACCGTTGACAATGCGGCCACCGGTAAGGCTTCGGAGCTTCCGAGCGAACAGCTCTGGCCGCTCACCGTCCAGTAGTCCGAACCCGCCCCTCGAGCACGCCCGGGCCGACTCTCGCCGGAGAGTCGGCCCGGGCGTTTCCATTTGCCCTCGGACGGGCCGTAGGACGCCGGCGTGGCGCGCCGGACTTCGAGGCACGAGAAAGGGCCCCTTCGTCACTCGCCTGGCGAAGGGGCCCTTGCTCGTGGTTCCTAGTGCTGTACTACTACGTACTGCTTTCAACTGCTGTGAACTGCTCTGCGATGCTCAGACGAGGTAGTCGAACTCGCCGTCCTGGACGCCACCGAGGAACGCCTCGATCTCGGCCTTCGTGAACACCAGCGCCGGTCCGCCGGCGAAGCGCGAGTTGCGCACCGCGACACCGCCGTCCGGCAGTTTGGCTACCTCGACGCAGTTGCCCTGGGGGCCGCTGCGCTGGCTCTTCTTCCAGCTCAACTCGCCGTTCGAGTCGCCCGGCATGCCGTTGTAGATCCCTGTCATTTGTCTGCACCTTCCATATGCGGCTGCAGATGCACGTGCATTTGACCTTGCATCTGCATCGTACACACTTTTGGCTCCTGTGTCCGCACCCTTACTTCTTGTGATCGCCGTGCGGTCAAACGCCCGTTTCGATCCCCGATTCGGTCGCGATCGGTGACGGTTACCGGACCGTGGACCGGCTTGTGCATGAGATCCGGTGAGGTGGGGTACATGTTGTCGTGCAGGCATGACCGTGGTTCAGCTAAGTGCCACGCCGTGACGAGACAGTCGCGAGGTCATACCAATGGTCACGAGCATCATCGAGCGGGCTTCGGCCCCGCACGGCGCCCCGACAGATCGGGCCGCCCGAGAAGCAGCCACCCGGGAACTGATGGAACGCCGGGCGGCGAGCACCACCGAGCAAGAGCGGCAGGAACTTCTCGAACAGGTCGTCGAGCTGAACCTGGAGATGGCCAAGGGCATCGCGCGCCGCTTCCGCGGCCGGGGCGCCGAGGCCGACGACCTGGAGCAGGTCGCCTACCTGGGTCTGGTGAAGGCGGCCCACCACTACCGGCTGGAGGCCGACACCCCGTTCATCGGGTTCGCCATCCCGACCATCCGGGGCGAGGTCAAACGGTACTTCCGGGACTGCGCCTGGACGGTCCGGATCCCACGCCGGCTGCAGGAGATGCAAGGCACGATCGCGAACAAGCTCCCCGAACTGGAACAGGAGCTGAACCGCGAACCGACACCGGCAGAACTGGCCGAACACCTCGAGGTCGAGGTCGCCGAGGTCGAGCAGGCACTGGCGGCGAAGGGCTGCTTCAACGTGCTGTCGCTCGACCGTCCCGCCGAGGCCGACGCCGAGCTGACGCTGGCCGACGTGGTCGCCGACGACGACGACTCGACCATCGACCAGCTGGAAACGGTCGAGATGCTGGAGCCGGTACTCGCGGATCTCGGGGACCGCGACCGCCGCATCCTCCAGCTCCGCTTCGTCGAGGGCTGGACGCAGTCCGAGATCGGCGAGGACATCGGCGTCAGCCAGATGCAGGTCTCCCGGGTCCTCCGCCGGATCCTCGACGACCTCCGCGAAAAGCTGGCGCCGGAACAAGCCGCCGCCTGAGCCGGCAGCGGAACAGCGGAACAGCGGAACAGGACGTATACGTCCGCTACGTGCGGCCGACAGCCTGCGAACCACAATGGATCGCTCGGCAGCAGGCGTATACGTCCTGTCGTCCCGGCTAGTTCTCGGTGGCTGGGGTGCCCTGGTGGTAGTACAGCCGCCAGGTTCCGTCGGTGCGTCGCCAGATCGAGCTGCGGCGGACCGCCGTACCGCCCGAACGCTGCGACACATAGGTAACGTGCACGAGGTCGTCGGCAAGCCGTACCCCGGCGACCTCGCGAGCCTCGATCGGCTCCGCGTCGGTGATCTCACCGGACGCCAACGCGGCAACGATCGCGGCCCGGTCCCACAGCCGTCCCGATGCCCCGACCTCCACGAACTCAGGATCGAGCAGTACGTCGACCTGCCCCGCATCCCCCCGAACCTCAGGAAGCAACAACCGCAGCTCCCCGTCGACCGCCGCCCGCACCTCTTCATCCACCCCTCGAACCTAGCCTGACCGTTGCGGCGACTCGCTGGTCGGTGCATCTCACTCAGGGTGCTGGGTACCTGCACAATGGGGGTGGACGAGGGGATGAGTCGTTGCTGTTGGCCTTGCGGATGTTCAAGACCGTGCCCGCGGACGCGGTCGCGGTGCTTCGTGCCTATCCGCCGATGGTGGTGTGTTTCGCGGCCGCGCTGACCGGTACGGCGCTGGTGTTCGACGTGTTCTACCTGGTCGCGAGCCCGGGACTCACGCTGGCGCTGGTCTATACGGTGCCGGTGCTGGCCGGGCTGATCGCCGGGTTGGTCGCCGCGGCTGACGATGTCGGCCTCGAGCGGCGCGTACTGCTCCGCACCGTCAGTGTGGCCGTTGCCTTCGGCATCACCAACGCGATCGTGGTCGCGATGATCGCCGCGATGACCCGTACCGACCCTTCGAACTGGACAGCCGGCGGCCAGTCGGTTCTGTTCGCGGCGTGCACCGTGTTCGCCGTCGCGATCTCGATCGTTGCCTGCCGCAAGCTGATCGATGCACTGGGCATCGAGCTCAGCACCCGCCTCCCACGCCGTCGCCCGTCCCGTCGCCAACCCCGCAGTCCCATCGCGGCCCCGGCGGTCGCCGCCGCACGCCCCCGGGTCAGCAAAGAAGCAGCCGCGCGCGCCGAGCCGACACCGCCACCCGCGCCACCCGCCCTCGCTCCCGAAGCCGATCCGGACGAAGAAACCATCCCCCTCTTCGTCCCCCCGCCACCCAAGATCGTCGACCTGGACGAAGCTCGTCCCGTCACCTCCACCGGCACACCCACCCCGTCCACCCCCCGCCTCCGCCGAACCCCCCGCCGCTCCCACAAACCCGGCCGCCGCCCCGGCACCTGACCCCCGCTCCCCGCTCGGGCAATGTGGCCGAGCGGTCGGTTGACCCGGATGGGTGTGAACATCGAGTAACCGACGAGGGAACGGAGTTGGGATGAGCGACGACGAGTTCTTGACGAAGGAGCAGAAGGCGGCGCTGGAGGCGCTCCATGGGTGGCGTGGGGATCCGACCGAGCCGTTCGTTGTCGATGACGGGAATGGGCCGGTGCAGGTCGAGGCGACCGAGGACCTGCGGCGGCGGCTCGGCTCGGGCAGGAGCCGGGGCAGCAACGAAGGCAAGTCCCGCTGACCACCTCCGCCCGGGGCCTGCATGCGGTGCGGCCGAGCAGCCGCCGGATCGGGCGTACGGGCGGTAGGTGAGCGGCTGTCACCTCGAGCTGGGACACTGGCGGACGTGTGGGACTTGATCGTGGTGGGGGCGGGGCCTGCTGGGACGGCGGCTGCGCTCGGGGCGTTGGCTGCGGACCCCAGTTTGTCGGTGTTGATGGTTGATCGGCACGAGTTCCCGCGGGACAAGGCGTGTGGAGACGGGATCGCACCGCACGTGCTCGATCTGCTCGCCGGTGTGGGTGTCAAGGGGATCCTCGACGACTGGACTCCGGTACAGCGGTTCGCGCTGACCCGGGGCGTGGTCGGCGTGGATCGGCAGCTGGCGCGGCCGACCTGGGTGGTGCCGCGGGCCGTGTTCGATCATCGGCTGGTCGAGGCGGCGCGGGCGGCGGGCGCGCAGTTCGTCCGGCGGCGCGTCCGCGGGCTGGCGATCCGCAGCGGGTACGTCGACGTGGACGACCTGGACGCGCGGTTCGTCGTCGGCGCCGACGGTGCGCATTCCGTCGTACGGCGGGAACTCGGCGTCAAAGCCGGCCCGGTCGCGCTGGCGATCCGCGGGTACGCACCCACGCCGCCGGCCCGGGCCGCGAGCCAGGTGATCGCGTACGGGCCCGGCCGGCAACCGTCGTACGCCTGGTCCTTCGACCGTGGCGACGGCTGGTCCAACGTCGGGTACGGCGAACTCCTCGCCGGCACCCGCCCGACCCGCGCCGACCTCCTCGAGAACTTGGAAACTCTTCTCCCGGGCGCGACCGAGGGCGGCGAATCGTGGTGGGGCCATCACCTCCCGCTCGCCGGCCGGACCTGGCGGCCGCAGCGCGGACCCGTACTCCTCGCGGGCGACGCGGCCGGTCTGATCAACCCGATGACCGGCGAAGGCATCTACTACGCCGTCGCGACCGGCCTGCTCGCCGGTCGTTCGATCGCCGATGCCCTCCGAGCCGGATCCACCGACGCCGGTACGCCGTACCGTCGCCGCACGTCCCGCCTGCTCCGTCGCCACCTCCGCGACACCGCGCTCGTCGCACAGCTCAGCCGCTCCGACCGGATCCTCGACGCCGGGATCCGCGCCGCCGCCAACGACCAACTCGTCTTCGACGACCTCGTCGAACTAGGCCTGGCCGACGGCGGCCTCACCCGGCGCCTGCTCAGCACGATCCTGCGCTGAGTTCGCCGCGAACGTGCTCTTCAGCGAGTCGCATGATGGAGCCATGGACGAGATGCAGGTATGGGCCGTCGCTCAACCGGGTCTTATCGACAGCGGCCCGCTGCAGTTGGTACGCCGTACCGTCCCCGAACCTGCACCCGGTGAACTCCTGGTCAAGGTCGAAGCCTGCGGCATCTGCCGAACGGACCTGCACCTGGCGGAGGGCGACCTGACCCCGAAACGCCCGGGTGTTGTCCCAGGGCACCAAGCAGTCGGCACCGTCATCGCCCGGGGCGGGGAGGCGGCGGGCGTCGACCATCATCCGGAGGTGGGTGGGGCGCGGTTCGGGGTGGGGGATCGGGTGGGGATCGCCTGGTTGCGGGGGACTTGTGGGGTTTGTGAGTTCTGCCGACGGGGGGCAGAGAACCTCTGTCCGCGGTCGATCTACACGGGCTGGGATGCCGATGGTGGGTTCGCGGAGTACGCCGTGGTGCCGGAGGAGTACGCGTACGCGCTCCCGGCGGATCGGAGCGCGGTGGAGCTCGCGCCGTTCCTGTGCGCGGGGATCATCGGCTACCGCTCCTTGCTCCGCGCGAACCTTCCGCCCGGCGGCCGGCTCGGGATCTACGGCTTCGGGTCCAGTGCGCACCTGACGGCGCAGCTCGCCGCCGCTCAGGGCGCCGAGTTGTTCGTGATGACGCGAGGCGAGCGGAACCGGGCGCTGGCGCGCGAGCTGGGCGCCGCGTTCGTGGGCGAGACCGCGGATCGTCCGCCGGTCGCGCTCGACTCGGCGATCGTGTTCGCGCCGGCGGGGGAAGTGGTCCTCCCCGCACTCGAGGCGGTGCGCCCCGGTGGGACGGTTGCGGTGGCCGGTATCTACCTGTCCGACGTACCGGTACTGAACTACGAGCGGTACCTGTTCCACGAGCGCGATCTGCGCAGCGTCACCTCCAACACCCGCCGCGACGGCGAGGAACTGTTCCGCCTGATCGAGCGGCTGCCGGTCGTCCCGCACACGACGGTCGTCCCGTTCGGAGCCGTGGACCGGGCGCTCGCCGACCTGGCCCACGGCCGCGCGAGCGGCTCCCTGGTCGCCGTTCTCGACGACTGAACCGGTCCGTGCCGGGATGCGTTAGAAAAGAGTGAAGATTCCGCACAGCGGTCGTGCGGGGCTTCAGCGGAAGCAGCTAGCTGCGTTAGATTTGATCAAATCTTATGAGCTGCCAGGGAGTGAACGTGCGCAAGGGGGAGCTGAGCCACCACTCGTGGTCGGTCCTCGTGCGCCCGCGGAGCGCCAAGAACGGCACCGAGAGCGGCGTCGGAGAGGGCGGCCGGTGCTGAGCCGGATCCTCGGCGTGGCGGGAGCGGTGCTGCTGATCGTCGGGGTGGTGCTCGGTGTTCGCCCGGTACGCGCCGGTGGTGACGCCTGCGGTTCGGTGTTCCGGCCGGGGGAGGGGATCACGCCGATGCAGTGCGATGCGCGGCTGAGCAGCCGTGGCACGCTGGTGGCCGGTTTCGGCGTCGGCGGTCTGGCCCTCGGCATCACCGCGATCACCTTCACTGCGATCCGCGACCGCCGCCGTACCCGGGTCAACTCCTGAAGCCCACTTGACCTTGACACTGTGTCAAGGCGGAAGGTGGGTGCATGTTCACCATTGGGGACTTCGCCGCCTTCGGGCAGGTGTCTGCGCGGATGTTGCGGCACTACGACGCGCTCGGGTTGCTCCGGCCGGCGGTGGTCGACGAGGCGACCGGCTACCGGTACTACTCGGCCGACCAGTTCAGCCGGCTGAACCGGATCGTCGCGCTGAAGGATCTCGGCTTCAGCCTGCAGCAGGTCGGCGAGATCGTCGACGTGAAGCTGTCGGCGGAGGAGCTGCGAGGCATGCTCCGGCTGCGGCAGGCGCAGCTCGAGGACGACCTCGCGCGGAGCGCGGCCCAGTTGACCAGCGTCGAGGCGAGGCTCCGGCTCATCGAGAGAGAAGGTCACATGCCTACCGACGACGTCGTACTGAAACGCATCACCCCGATCCGGGTCGCGGAGCTGTCCGCGATCGCGCCGAGCTACGACGGCGAGGACGTCGGCCCGGTGATCCAGCCGCTGTTCGGGCAGTTGTTCGACCGGCTCGGCGCGGCCGGAGTGCATCCGTCTGGATCGCCGATCGCGTACTACGAGGACGCCGAGAACGACACGGTCCGGGTCCACGCCGCCGTACCCGTGGACGACGAGATCACGGCGGACGTGGATGCACTGGAGCTACCGGAGCTCCCGCAAGCTGCGACCATCGTCCATCAGGGCGACATGACGGAGGCCGATCGCAGCATGCAGACGCTGGCCAGGTGGATCGAGGACAACGGCTACCGCAGTCAGGGGTACGCGCGCGAGGTCACGCTGCAGTTCGACCCCGACAACCCGAAGAACTGGGTGCACGAGTTCCAGATCCAGGTCACAAAACCAGGCTGACCGTCGCGAACGAGTGCGGCGGCAGCGTCA
Organism: Kribbella sp. NPDC031520; assembly: GCF_055580825.1. Lineage (NCBI taxonomy): Bacteria > Bacillati > Actinomycetota > Actinomycetes > Propionibacteriales > Kribbellaceae > Kribbella > Kribbella sp. NPDC031520. The sequence goes on along the minus strand of NZ_JBVIKS010000003.1, from coordinate 15,899 downwards.
CCTTCAACCCGCGCGGCTCCGGTTCGATCGCCAGCGGAACCGGAGCCACCGCGTCCGGATCGCCGACCGTGTTGTAGGCCTGCGGTTTCGATGCCGTCAGCAACCGTCCGGACGACTCCCACGACGACGCACCCCGAAGATCCAGGACGACGTCCAGCGCCGACGACGGATCGAGGTTGCTCAACGACACCAGCGCCCGGCCGTCCTTCACCGACGCGGACGCCGACACGAGCTCCATCGCGGTACCGTCCAGATCGTAGGTACGACCATCAAGAACGTGCACCGGCAGGGCGGCCGCGTCGTGATGCCCCTTGTTCATCTCGAACACGTGGTACGTCGGGGTCCGGACCAGCCCTCCCTCGTCGTCGGTCAGCAGCATCGCCTGCAGTACGTTGACCGTCTGCGCGATGTTCGCCATCACGAGCCGCTCCGAGTGCCGGTGGAACACGTCGAAGTGCACGCTCGCGACCAGCGCGTCCCGCATCGCGTTCTGCTGGTACAGGAAGCCCGGGTTGGTCCCCGGTTCGACGTCCCACCAAGTACCCCACTCGTCCAGCACCAGGCCGATCTTGCGCTCCGGGTCGTACGCGTCCATCAGCGCCGAGTGCGCCTTGATGATCCGCTCGATGCCCTGGGCCTTCTGGATCGTCCGGTAGTACTCGTCCAGGCCGAAGTCGGTCGCGCTGCCCTTGTGATCCCAGGTCCCGGCGACCGTGTAGTAGTGGATCGAGATCGCCTGGAAGATGTTCTTCGGGTCCCGCCCGCAACCCAGGCAGCTGACCGCCTTCAGCAGCGCCTCTGTCCACGCCAGGTCGTCGTCGGACGCGCCGGCCGCGATCCGGTACAGCTTGTTGCCGCCGTGGTCCTTCAGGAACGTCGCGTACTGCCGGGCGAGGTCGGCGTACGCCTCGGCGCGCTGGTTGCCGCCGCAGCCCCACGCCTCGTTGCCGATGCCCCAGAACGGCACCTTCCACGGCTCGTCCCTCCCGTTCGCCTTGCGCAACCGCACCATCGGGCTGTCACCCTCGCGGGTCAGGTACTCGACCCACTCGCTCATCTCCCGGACGGTTCCGCTGCCCACGTTCCCGTTCACGTACGGGTCCGCGCCGAGCAGCTCGCACAACGCCATGAACTCGTGGGTGCCGAAGTGGTTGTTCTCCTCGACGTTGCCCCAGTGCGTGTTCACCATCGCCGGCCGGTCCGCCTTCGGGCCGATGCCGTCCTTCCAGTGGTACTCGTCGGCGAAACACCCGCCCGGCCAGCGCAGGTTCGGGATGTCCAGCGCGCGCAAGGCCTCGACCACGTCGCGCCTGATGCCACCGAGGTTCGGGATCGGCGAGTCCTCCCCGACGTAGAACCCGCCGTAGATGCACTGGCCGAGATGCTCGGCGAAGTGCCCGTACAGGTGCCGGCTGATGGCCGGTCCCGGCACGTCGAGGTCGATCGCGATCCGTGCTTCAGGCATTGAGCCCTCCTGGTTCTTTACAGTTGTCGGCATGGGGAAGCCGTCCGGTGTGGTGACGATGGCGGATGTGGCGCGGTCCGCGGGGGTGTCCACGATGACCGTGTCGAACGTGATCAACGGCCGGCCCCGGGTCGGCGCGGCCACCCGGGAACGGGTGCTCGCGGCGATCAGCGACCTCGGCTACCAAGTCAACCTGGCCGCCCGGCACCTGCGCGCCGGGCGCACCGGCGTGGTCGGTCTCGCCGTCCCCGAGCTGGAACGCCCGTACTTCGCACAGCTGGCCGGCCGGCTCGCGGACCGGTTCGAGGCGCACGGGCTGCGGATCGTGATGGAGCGCACCGGCGCCAGCCGCGAGGGGGAGCTGGACGCGGTCGCGTTCTCCCGGCTGCGGATGTACGACGGCCTGATCCTGAGCGTGGTCGGCACCGACCCGGCCGAGCTGAGCCGGCTCCGCACCGACGCTCCAGTGGTGATGATCGGTGAGCGGGCGCAGCCGTCCCGGTTCGACCACGTGATGATGGACAACGTCGACGGCGCCTACCAGGCGACCGCGCACCTGCTCGCGGCCGGCGCCCGACGGATCGCGATGCTCGGCGGCGATCCCACCGGTACGGCGACCATGCCGGCCTTGCGCGCCGAGGGGTATACGCGGGGGCACGCCGACGCCGGCGTCCCGGTGGACCCGGAGCTGAACGTCCGCAGCAGCTTCCGCCTGCAGGACGGGTACGACGCGATCCGGTCGCTGCTCGAGCGGGGTACGAGGTTCGATGCGGTGTTCGCGCTGACCGACGTGGTCGCGATGGGTGCGCTGCGGGCGCTCGCCGACGCCGGGCTGCGGGTGCCGGACGACGTCCAGGTGGTCGGGTTCGACGACATCGACGAGGCGGCGTACCTGGTCCCGTCGCTGTCCACGGTCAACCCCGGGCACGACGAGATGGCCGACCGGATCACGGCGCTGCTGACCGCGCAGATCACCGACGGCCCGACCGGCGACCCGCAGGAAGTGGTCGTACCGGCCCGGCTGATCCAGCGCGGCACCACCACACCACTCGACTGACACCACGACCTACCTCGCACAGTTTCGTTGCCGGTAGGTATATCGATATACCTCGATCGTGGCAAGACCGGGGCGGACCCGCAGCACTCATCAACCTCGTCCCGAAGGGGGCTGCTGAGCGTGCGGCCGCCCGCGATCGGTGGGTTGATGAGTGCTGGAGGTCCGCGCCTTTGGTCTCAGTCCGCGAGCAGGGTCGCGATCTCGGTCAACTGTTCGGGCTTGAGCGGGCCGTGGGCCATCGCGCCGGCGTTCTCCTCCGCCTGTGCCACGGTGCGGAAGCCGGGGATCGGCACCGTCCGCGGGCTTCGGGCCCACAGCCAGCCGAGCGCACCCTGCGCCAGCGTCCGCCCGTCCGATTCCAGGATGTCGCGGATCGCGGCGACCTTCTCCCACCACTCCGGCGCCGGTACGCCACCTTCGCTGAAGTAGAGCAGCCACGACGGCGGCAGCGTACGGATGTCCGCGCCGGTCGCGGGCTTGGTCGCGTCGCGGCGGCCGAGGATGCCCATCCCGAGCGGCGTCCGGTTGATGCTCGCCAGGTCCTCGCGCTCGCACAGCGCGAAGAACTCCGGCGCGTCGTGCAGCACGCTCGCCTCGTGCTGGACCGCGGCGCAGTGCTTGCCCTGCGCAAACAGTTCGGCGCTGTGCACGGTGTCGGTGCTCCACGCGTAGGCGCGGATCAGGCCCTCGCGGACCAGTTCCTCACAGGCTTCCCGCAGCGGCAGCGCGATCTCGTCGGTGGTGTCGAAGTGCAGCTGATACAGGTCGAGGTAGTCGGTACGGAGGCGTTCGAGCGAGGCGCGGACGGCTTTGTGGACGTACTCCGGGGTGCTGTCCTGGTGGTGCATGATTCGGGTCGACTCGTCGAACGTGTTGCCCCACTTCGTCGCGATCACCACCTCGTCCCGAATGCCCTCGAGCGCCTTGCCGAGAACTCGTTCGCTGTGCCCGGCGCCGTACACATCGGCAGTGTCGAAGAACGTCACCCCGAGCTCGACCGCCCGGCGGATCGCCCGCACCGACTCGTCGTCGTCCACCTCACCCCAACCCAGTGGTTCACCGGCCGGGTTGCTGAACGGGCCTCCGATCGCCCAGCACCCGAACCCGACCGGGCTGACCTCGATTCCTGACCGTCCCAACGTGCGCATCTCCATACCCACGAGCCAACCAGCCCCACGATGATCCGTCCAATGAATCTTGTGGGCAGAGTTGATGCATTCAGCGTATAAGGTTCGGGCTTAATCGCTGCCATTGATTGTCAGGTTTTGCTGCCACCCTGGGGAGGTGACTTCACGAACCCGGTTGCTGCTTCCGGCAGCCTTCATCACCTCTCTCGGCAACAACATCCAGCTCCTCGGCGCCGCGTTGCTGCTGGTCCGCGCGCACGGCTCGATGCTCGACGTCGGCTGGCTGTTCATCGCGGTCGCGGTCCCGCAGGCGGTGCTCTCGCCGTACTTCGGCCGCCTCGCCGACCGCTTCGACCGGCGCCGTCTGTGGGTGATCTGCGACGTACTGAGTGCGGCAGTCGCGCTCGCCCTGCCGATCGGTCTCGCCCTGGGCGCACCCCAGCAGCCGATCGTCTACGCGACCAACTTCGCCCTCGCGGTCATCGCCGCCCAGTTCACGCCCGCCAGCGCCGCCCTCATCCGCGAACGTGTCCCCGCTGACCAGTTGCGCCCCTTCAACGCCCACTACGAGATCGCCCTGCAGTCCGGCATGCTCCTCTCCGCAGCCGCCGGCGGCCTCGCCCTCCAGTACTTCGGTCCCCAACCCCTCTTCACCTTCAACGCCTGCACCTTCGTCCTGTCAGCCGCCTTCGTGTTCGCAGTAGGAACCAACCGCCGCCCAGCCAAGTTGCCCCCAGCAACCGTGCCCGCCAAGCCCGCCGCGCACTCTGCAACCGGGGTTGCGCTTGCACCGCTTGCGTTGTTGTTCGGGCAGGGGCTTGTGGTGGTGACTGTCTTCAACGCGTTGATGCCTGTGCTTGTCGTCGGGGAGTGGCATCGCGGGGCGGGCGTGCTTGGGATTACGGATGCCCTGGGTGGGGTCGGGTTCTTGCTCGCTGCGGCTGTCTACCGGCGGTCGGCGAACCGGTTCGGGGATCTGCGGCTCGCGGTCGGTGGGTTCATCATCTGCAGCGCACTCCTCATCCTGCAGCCACTCTTCGGCGTACCCCAGCTGATGGGGTTCGTACTGCTCGGCGCGTTCCTCTTCGGCCAGTCCCGCATCGCGACCCGTTCCCTGCTCATGACGTCGGTCGACGAGTCCCGGGTCGGGCACGCCTTCGGGATCGCGAACGGGTACGGCCTCGCGGCCACCGTCGTCGTGATGCTGATCGCCTCGATCGTCACCGGCCACTCCGACACCCGGTTCGGGTTCGCCGCGCTCGCCGTGATCAGCCTGCTCTCCGCCGCCGCGGCCGCAACCTGGATCTCCCGCCGGAGCCGGACCGCACCGGCGGCAAAAGTAACAGCACTTATATGAGTACTGTTATGATCGCGGTATGGAAGATCCCACCGAGCAGAGTTTGTGGCGGCCGCTGCACGAGTTGCTGGCCCGGATGGACGGCGAGATCGGCCGGATCTACACCGACCGGGAGATCAAGGGCCTGAAGCCGGCGTACGTCCGTGAGCTGCTGCAGCTGCATCTCAAGGGCCCGATGACGATCACCGAGCTGGCCGGCGCGATCGGGCGGACCCACTCCGCCCTCAGCCAGAAGGTGTCCGCGATGCGCACCGCCGGCCTGGTCCGCACGGTCCCGGGGGCGGATGCGCGCAGCAAGCAGGTCACGCTGACCGCGAAGTCGAAGAAGCTCGTCGAGCTGCTCGCCGCCGAGTGGCGGGCGACCGAGGCGGCGCTGGCCGAGCTCGAGGCCGAGCTGCCGTACCCGATGTCCCAGGTGGTCCGCGATGTCGAGGAAGCCCTTGCGCAGAAGAGCTTCCACGACCGGATCGCGGAGAAGCTGAAGTGAAGAACGCGCTCATCGACCTCGGCCCGCTCCGGGTCCGGACGTACCGGCGGTTGTGGACCGGGCAGGTGCTGTCCGGGTTCGGCGGCCAGCTGACGTTCGTCGCGGTGATGTTCCAGGTCTGGGACCAGACGTCCAGCCCGGCGTGGACCGGTGCGGTCGGCCTGGCGCAGGCGTTGCCGCTGATCGTGCTCGGCCTGTTCGCGGGTACGCTCGTCGACCGGTTGGAGCGCCGCCGGATCTACCTGGTCACCACGATCGGGCAGTGGCTGGTCGCGACCGTGATGGCGGGCCAGTTGCTGTTCGGCCGGGTCCCGGTCGGCGTGCTGCTCGGGCTGATCGCCGTACAGGCATCGTTCGGCGCGACCGCCGGACCGGTGGCACGGACCGTACTCCCGAAGCTGCTCACCCGGGACCAGTTGGCCGCCGGGATCGCGCTCAACCGGATCGGGTTCCAGGGCGCCATGCTGCTCGGTCCCGCCCTGGGCGGCGTGGTCATCGGCGCGTGGGGTGTCGGCGTCTGCTACCTCGTCGACGCCCTCAGTTTCCTCGCGGCGCTGTACGGCGTACTCGGCCTGCCGCGGATGCAGATCGAGACCACCGCGAAGCCCGGTCTACGAGGGGTCTGGGACGGGCTGCAGTTCATCGCCGTGACCCCGGTGATCCGGGGCGCGCTGATCACCGACCTCGCCGCGACGGTGTTGTCGATGCCGATCAGCCTCTTCCCGGTCATCAACGCGGAGCGGTTCGGCAACAACCCGCGGACGCTGGGGTTGTTCCTGACCGCGATCGCCGTCGGGGGAGTCGCCGCGTCGCTGTTCTCCGGATCGTTCACCCGGCTGCCGCGGCACGGGCTGGTGATGCTGTGCGGGTCGGCGGGCTGGGGGATCGCCCTGCTGTTGTTCGCGTTCTCGCCGGTGCCGTGGCTGGCGTTGGTTTGCCTCGCGGTCGCGGGTGCAGCGGACACGGTCGCCGTCGTGTCCCGCAGTACGATCGTCCAGCTGCACACGCCGTCCGAGCTGCTCGGCCGAGTCAGTGCCGCCGAGCAGATCGTCGGTCAGGCCGGTCCGGACCTCGGCAACCTCCGCGGCGGTGTGGTCGCGCAGTGGACGTCACCGGTCGCATCCTTGGCGTCGGGCGCCTTGCTGTGTGTCGCGGCCGTCGCAGCGGTGGCTGCGAGCACGCCGGGCCTGTCCGGTAGGTCAGAGAGCGACAGTGCGGAAGCCGGCGTTGCCCATTGACGAGTCCGGCGTGTTGGACGAGCGGGCGGCGTTGCGGTAGCGGTTGCAGTACGAGTCGTGGCAGAGGTACGAGCCGCCGCGCATCACCCGGGCCGCGCCGAGCGACGGTCCGGGCGGGTTCGCGGCGGGGGAGAACTTGTAGTACCGCGGGCCGAACCAGTCGCCGCACCACTCCCAGATGTTCCCGACCATCTGCCACAGGCCGTATCCGTTCGGTTCGAACGTACGCACCGGCGCGGTGGTGAGGAACCCGTCCTCCTCAGTGTTCGTCCGCGGGAACTCGCCCTGCCAGATGTTGCACCGCCATTCAGCGTCGTCGCCGATCAGCTCGTCGCCCCACGGGTACCGCTTGCCCTCCAGGCCGCCACGCGCCGCGTACTCCCACTCGGCCTCGGTCGGCAGCCGCCGTCCGGCCCACTGGCAGTACGCCGACGCGTCGTTCCAGCTGACGTGGACGACGGGATGATCCTCGAGCCCGTCCAGGTCCGAACGCGAACCTCCCGGGTGCCGCCAGTCCGCACCGCGAACCCCGGCCCACCAGGGCGTACCGGACGCCGGCCCCATCACCTCGTCCGGCTCGGCCGCCAGCGCGAGGTGGAACACCGCCGAGTACCCGAAGTTCTCCGCCTCGGTCCGGTACCCGGTCGCGTCCACGAACCGCGCGAAGTCCGCATTGGTCACGCTGGTCGCATCAATACTGAACCCCGCCAGCTCAACCTCGTGCACCGGCGTCTCACCATCACCAGCGTTCTCGTCCCCGAGGCTGTTACCCATAACAAACACCCCACCACCAAGCACAACCTGCTCAACCCCATGCTCCCCCCGCCCCACAGGCACCGCGGGCGCCGGCCCACTCTCCCCCCGCGAGGGCGCACAACAGGACGGCTGCTCGTCGGTCATACGGGCAGCTTAGATTCCGTACCGGAACACGCCGACAGACAGCTCGCCTGTCGGAGATGGTGGTCTCAGTGGAGATCGAGAAAGTCCCGGAGCCATTGGTCGATCTCGTCGAGGCAGCCCGTGTCGATCTGGCCCGCCGATCGGCTGACTCGTTCGCGGCTGATGGCGCGGGGCTGCTCGGTGAGAGCCCAACTGGCCTTGCGCAGCTTGAGACCGGCGCCGCTGAGCCGTACGTGATGGGGCCAGCCACGATCCTTCGTTGTTACCGGGAGGGCGATCGCGAGATCCGGGACAGCGTCCAAGTAGTCGTTCGATGCGACGATGACGGCCGGCCGCTCACCGAACTGCTCGCGCCCACGAGTCGGGTTGAAGTCGACCCACACCACGTCTCCGCGGCGCAGTTCACGCATCAGCCAGACCGTCCTCGCCTGCCTCGTCCCATGCGGCGGTCAATTCCTCGTAGTCGCTGTCGCGGCCGCTGTCCGCATAGGCACGGCGTACGGCGGCGAACCGCTGGTGCCGGGCGTGCTCCTCCGTTACCCGCTGCAGAAACTCCGCAGCAGTCAGCCCTTCGGCGCGCGCGGATCGCATGACGGTGTCGCGCACGTGCTTCGGCACCTTGAGGGAGGTCATCTCAGACATACCAACAGCTTACCAGTCCTTACCCAAACCAGGGATACCAATAGGCATACCGCTCGCTATCTGAGCTTCGGTGGTCCCTGTTCGATGCGGTGGAGGACCGGGGCGAGGCGGTAGAAGTCGGTGCCGGTTATCAGTTGGCGTTCGTCCCACCAGGTGGCGCCTGCTTCGGCCAGGGGTTCGATGAGGGGGCGGGGGTCCTTGGCGGGGCTGATTCCGCCGACGATGACGTCGTACGGAGTGCTCCGGTTGGCGCGGTGGTCGTTCAGGAACGTGATCAGGTCGCGGACCTCCTCGACCGCGGGTGCCTCGCCGTGGTTGGCGGTGGCGAACAGTGGTACGGCACCGTCCCAGCGGGCGGCGCGGCGCATCGGGGCCTTGCGCGGCCAGTACCCGGCGATCCACACCGGCGGGCGTGGACGCTGAACCGTTGCCGGCAGCAACTCAACGTCGTCGGCGTGGTAGTGCTTGCCGTCGTGGTGCACGCGTTCGCCGGACCAGTACGCGGCCATCAGGTCGAGGCCCTCGTCGAGCTTCTCGGCCAGTACGCGCGGATCCGTCTCGTCGCCGAAGCTGCCGAACTCGTCGTCGATCGGGCCGCCCAGCCCGGCGCCGAAGATCACCCGCCCGCCGCTGAGCGAGTCGAGGGTCGCGACCTGCCGGGCGAGCTGCTCGGGCCGCCGCCGTGCCACCGGCGTGACCAGCGGACCGAGCTTGATCCGCGAGGTCGCCAGCGCGGCCGCGGTCATCAGCATCCACGGATCCCCGAACGGCTGCCCGCGCCGGTGCTCCTTGCTGTGCACGACGTGGTCCCAGAAGAACAGCCCGTCCCACCCGGCGTCCTCGGCGGCCTTGGCCACCCGGGCCACGACGTGGGCGTCGGCGAAGTCCCCGAAGTTCGGAATGTTCACAGAAAATCGCATGGTCACAACCGTAGTTCGACGAACGGAACCGTGTCGCCCGGCAGCAGGTACGTCACCCGGTGCGCGCTATCTGCGCCGCCAAGGGAGCTCAGCCCGATAGTCGTCCTCATGGGTGAGACCCTTGATGACGGCCTCGCCGATCTCTGCGAACTGGCGGACCTGGTCAGGCGTGAGGTGGTCGAACATCGCCCGGCGCGCCGCCGCGACGTGACCGGGGCCTGCAGCGGTGAGGACGGCGAAGCCTTCGTCGGTGAGCACCGCGAGTTGGCCGCGCTGGTCCATCGGGTCGTCGGTGCGTCTCGCCCAGCCGCGTTTTTCCAGCGCCGACAGTGCGTGCGAGAGCCGGCTGCGGGTGACCTTCAGGTGCTCGGCGAGGTCGCTCATCCGCAGTGACCGGTCGGGGGCCACGGACAACCGGCTGAGCAGGTTGTACGTCGCGTGTGACAGGCCGGCGTCCCGTTGCAGCTGCCGCTCCAGGTAGTCGCCCAGCAGCGTCGAGAGGTCGATGTATGCCAGCCAGGCGCGCATCTCCTCCTCGGAGAGCCAGGGGGTGTCGCTCACCACACCAGCATAGCCGAAGGTTTGAACTCTCAAACAAATCGGGCTACCGTCGACCCGAACGTTTGAAAGCTCAAACTTTTGGGAGGTGTCATGAGGTTCACCAGGAAGGCCGGGACCGCGCTGATGGCGGCCGTCGTGGCGGTGGGGGCAAGCGCGAGCTACGCCGTCGCCGATGCGAGCACGAAGGCAACGGCCGGCGCGTCGGGCGAGCAGGCCAAGTTGCAGGCGCTCTACCGCCAGGCTGAGGCCGACGGCGGCGAAGTGACCGTCTACATGGGCGGCGACAAACCGGGACAGTGGGATTTCATCGCCAAGGCGTTCGCCGCGCAGTTCCCCGGCGTCAAAATCCATCTGGTGACCGATCTGAGCAAGATCCACGACGCTCGGATCGACAACCAGATCGCCACCCACGACCAGGTGGCTGACGTGGCCGTGCTGCAGACTGTGCAGGACTTCGACCGCTGGAAGCGCGCCGGCCAGTTGCTGAAGTACCGGCCAATCGGCTCCGACGAGGTCTTCGACAACGCCAAGGACTCGCAGGGCTACTGGACCGGCGTGTTCTACGGCGCTCTCGCCGACATGGTGAACACCAAGGCGGCCGGGCCGGATCCGTCGGCGTTCACCGCGGCCGATCTACTGAAGCCGGAGTTCAAGAAGAAGCTGATCTTCACGTACCCGAACGATGACGACGCCGTCCTTTACGACTTCAAGCTGACCGTCGACAAGTACGGTTGGACCTGGCTGCGTTCCCTGGTCGCACAGAATCCCGCGTTCGTGCGCGGCACGCCGTTTTCGGCCGGACCCGTGGCGGCCGGGGACTACCTGGCGACGCTCGGCACGGCAGGCGATCCGACGCCGAACGCGACCATGATCTTCCCGGCGAACGACCCGTTCAACAGCTGGGTGCAGCACGGTGCGATCTTCAAGAACGCTCCGCACAAGGCCGCCGCGAAGCTGTTCCTGAGCTGGCTGACGTCGCGGACGGCCCAGCAACAGCTGATCGCTCCGTGGACCTGGTCGGTGCGCAAGGACGTCGCCCCACCGGCCGGGCTGCGGCCGCTGGCCACGTATCACCAGACCGATGTGGCCGGGTTTCAGGCGTTCATGAGCAACCGGGACGCGGTGGAGCGGTTCCGCTCGCAGGTGCAGCTCTACGTCGGCCAGGTCGTCGGTCCGGACCCGGCCGACCCGGCCAACACCCTCGGCTTGACTCCCGGCGAATTCTGACCCGGTTCCGGGTGGGCGCCGACCACAGGGCCGGCGCTCATTGCCGTACGCGACCTCGAGTAGGCAACATCCGGACAGCCGGCAACGCCATACCTTGCTGGTCAGATGAGTAGTAGCGTCCGTGGGGTGCGGATCCTCTTCGTCGGTAACAGCTTCACGTCGCGGAACAACCTGCCCGGGTTGATCAAGGGTCTGGCCGGTGCGCGCGGCATCGAGATCGAGCACAAGCTGATCTCCGCCGGCGGCGCCTCGCTCCGCCAGCACCTGAATGCGGGCAAGGCGCTCGAGGCGATCGCGAGCGGCGGCTTCGACACCGTCGTACTGCAGGAGCAGAGCACGCTGCCGATCAAGAGCCCGGACCGCTTCCGCGAAAGCGCCCGCGACTTCGACGCCGCGATCTCCGCGGCCGGCCTGCGAACTGTTCTGTACGAGACCTGGGCGCGGCGCAACGCTCCGGAGACGCAGAAGGCGCTCACCGCTGCGTACGGCGCGGCCGCGCTGGAGCTCGGAGCGACGCTGATCCCGGTCGGCATGGTGTGGGAGAAGTTCCTCGCCACCCATGACGAGCCGGCGCTGCACGACGCCGACAACAGTCACCCGGCTCCGGCCGGCAGCTACCTCGCCGCCTGCGTCTTCCTGATCGCTCTGTTCGAGGAGGATCCGGTCGGTATCGGCGTACCCGTCAAGGGCGTCGACACCGCACTCCTTCAGCAGGCGGCGTGGGACATCTGCAGCTCTATGTAGCGTCGTGGAAGACCAGGCCGAGGGTATGGCGTCGACCTGAGCGGATCGGGGACACACCGTGCCGGACCGGGGCAGCCGACCAACCGCGGGCCGAGCGGACGGGGCGGACGGGGCGGTCGCGGGTGGTGAAGACGAGCCCGTGGCCGTGCGGCACGAGGGTCGACGTACCGCGGGACTGGGCGCGCGGGCGCTGCTCGACCAGAAGGAACTCGCCGCCGGTGTGGTCGATACCGGGCTCGTTGAGGTTGATGACGACCTGGAGCGGGAACACCTTCTCGCCGTACAGATCGCGGTGCAGCGCGTTCCAGTCGCCGGCGCCGTACCGCAGCAGGATCGGGGTCGGGCGGGTCTGTCCGGCCCGGTGGCAGATGTCGAGCCAGTCGTCGAGGGTGTCCGGCCACTCGGCGTCGCGGCCGAGCTTCGCGTACCAGTCGCGCGCGATCGGCAGGAGCCGCGGGTAGAGCGCGTGGCGCAGCGCGTCGATCGGCTCCGGGAACGGGGCGTCGAAGTACTTGTACTGGCCCTCGCCGAAGCGGTGCCGGGCCATGTCGATCGTCGACCGGAAGCGGTGTGCGTCGTCGTACATCCCGGCGATCGTCGCCGCCTCGCTCGGTGTCAGCAGTTGCGGCAAGAGGGCGCAGCCGAGGTCGTTCACCTCGGCGGTGACGCTCTCCCAGTCGGCTCCGGCGACTCGTCGTTCGTACTTGTTCATACCTCCTGAACGGTTTGGTGCAGGATCGTGTGAGTCTGCTCCAGCACGGTGATCGGCGCGAGCATCGCGGCGTCGTCCAGCGGCTGCTCGCGGGTCTCGAGCATTCGGAGAAAGACCTTGAGGCCCGGTACGACGTACTCCGAGTCGAGCCGTACGTCGCTGCTCACGAGCTCGGTGCGCCCGACGAGCGCGGCATGGAACGGGACCCGCCCGACGTCGGCCGGCTTCACGAGCTGCAACGTGACGAGGACGCCGTTGCAGCGATACCGGACGACGACCGTCGATCCGACCCGCTGCACCTCGACCGGTCCGGGCTCACCCGGGGCCAGTCGCTGCGCGAGGTCGGCGGCGTGGATGCCGTAGAAGAAGATGCCGCTGTACGCGCTGTCCGGATCCGCCGGGCCGGTGACCGTGACCGCCTGCAGGTCGTCAACTTGGGCGGCATCGAGCGCGTCGGCGTCCGCGACCCAGCGCACCGCGGAGTACGACGTCACCGGCGCGTCGCCTCGCTTCGCCGCGTCCAGGATCGCCTGCGCGTCAGCCGTACTCGCCGCCAGTGGCTTGTCCACCCACACCGGTACGCCGGCCTCGAGGAACGGTACGGCGTACTCGCGGTGCAGCGCGCCGTCGCGGTTCATGACGATCAGCGCGTCGACGTCGCCGAGCAGCTCGACCGCGGTCGGGACGATCCGGGTGATCCCGCCCGCGGCGGCGAGCTTCTGGTTCCGCTCGTCGACGGCGCCGACCAGCGTGACGACGCGGGTGTCGCCGGCGAGCTGCTCGACGTTGAGGTGCCGGACGATCTCGTCGGCGTGGCTGTTCTCCGTACCGACCAGAGCGATGCGCATCAGTCCTCCAGGTCGACAGGACGTCCCGTACGGGCGGACTCGTACACGGCCAGGACGGTCGCCAGCGAACGGCGTCCGGACTCCAGCGTGATCGCGGGCGGGCGGCCTTCGCGGACCGCGGCGACGAAGTCGCGGTACTGCGCGAGGTGCGCCAACTCGACCGCGCCCCAGTCGTCCGGGCCTTCGAGGGTGGGTGCGTCGGGTGCCTCGCCGTTCGCGGACGCGAAGTACGCCAGCGCGTCATCGTCGAAGACCGCCGTCCCCTGGTCTCCGTGGATCGTCAGCCGCACCGGACGACCTGGGTAGGCCGCCGTACTCGCCAGCATCAGCCCGATCGCTCCGCTCTCGAAGACGATCGACGCGCCGGCCAGGTCCTCGACCTCGATCCCTTCGTGCGCGAGGCGGCCGGTCTGCGCGCTCACCTGCACCGGCCGGCCGAGCATCCAGACCAGCAGGTCGAGCGCGTGGATGCCCTGGTTCATCAACGCCCCACCGCCGTCGCCGGCGAGTGTTCCGCGCCAGTCGTCGCCGTCGTAGTACGACTGCGGCCGGAAGAACGCCGACTCCGCGATCCCGGAGGTCACCCGCCCGAGCGCACCACCGTCGATTGCCGCCCGGATTTGCGCCACCGGCGGCTGGAATCGCCGCTGACTGACCACCGACACGGTTAGCCCGGTAGCCCGCTGCGCCGCGATCAACCGATCCGCGGCCTCGAGCGTGATGTCTACGGGCTTCTCGACGATGACATGCTTGCCGGCCTGCAACGCCTCGATCGCAGCGTCTGCGTGTAGCGCACTGGGCAAACAGATCCCCACCGCGTCGATCTCCTCGGCCTCGTGGGCCTCAGCCGCCGACGCATACGGCTTCGCACCGTACTGCTCGGCGAGCTTCACACCCCGTTCGAGATTCTGATCGACCACCGCGACCAAGACGGCTCCCTCACCCAGCGCGTGAATCAACCGTGCATGCACAGTGCCGATCGCTCCGGCGCCGATCACAGCAAATCGCATAGAACCTCTCCCCAGTCGACAGGTCGCGGCTGTGGTGCTGTCCGGTTCGTTGCCTGCAGCAAGCGCCTGGGTTCCGCCAGGCCCTAACTACTTCACGACTGCGAAGCGGAAGTTCAAGCCTTCGGAGGAGAGTACCTTGAGCGTCGTCGGCGAGACCCCGGGACTGTCGTAGAAGCGGGTGCCTTCGCCCAGCAGTACAGGTGCGATGTGCAGGACGATCTCGTCGACCAGCCCGGCTTCGAGAGCCAGCCGCGGTACGGCGCCACCGGTGACCACCAGGTCTTTCGCGCCGGCTGCCTTCACGCCGTCTGCAACCACGTCGCGGATGTCGCCGGACACGTACGTGAACTCGGGCACCGGGTTGGATGCCGGGTCCTTGTGCGTGTAGATCAGGATCGGCCCCGTCCACGCACCACCGTACGGGCGGTTCTCGCCCATCACCTCGACCAGCCGGCCGCCGCACAGGAACGCCCCGCACCCCGCGACGACCTCGGCCGCCAGCTCCGACGGGGCGCTGTCGCCGAGGAACCCCCATCCGACCCCGTCGTCCCGGTCGCCGATGAAGCCGTCCAACGACATTGTCATGTGCCAAATCACTGTTCCGGTCATGACCACCAGCGTGCGCCACCTGGATTCATGCGTCCAATGCCAATCCGGCGCAAAACATATAGATACCATCGATACATGCTTGATCTCGTCCGGCTGCGGGTGCTGGCCGCGGTCGCCGCACACGGTTCGGTCACCGCGGCTGCCGAGGTGCTGCACTACACCCAGCCCACCGTCAGCCACCACCTCGCCCGGCTGGAGGTCGCGACCGGTGCGAAGCTGGTCCGGAAGGCCGGTCGCGGCATCCGCCTCACCCCCGAGGGCGAGGTGCTGGCCCGCCGCGCCGCGGAGATCGTCGGCCGGGTCGACGCCGCCGACGCCGAGCTCGCCGCGCTCGTCGGCCTGCGGTCCGGCCGGGTCCGGGTCGGCGCGTTCAGCTCGGCGCTCAGCGAACTCGTCCCGCCCGCCGCCGTCGAACTCCGCCGCGACCACCCGGACCTCGAGCTCGAACTCACCGACGTCCACCCGCGGGTCGCTGTGCAGCAGCTGAGAGCCGGCGAGCTCGACCTCGCGATCGTCTTCCGGTACGGCGAGGAACAGCCGGACGACGGCATCCGCTACACGTACTTGCGCGACGACCCGGTCTACCTGCTGAGCCGCCGTACCGGAGAGACGCTGACCGACCACCGGGACTCCGACTGGATCGCAGGCTGCCCGAACTGCCGGCGCGACCTGCTGCAGCACTGCGCCGACGCCGGGTTCACGCCGCGGATCGCCTTCACCACGGACGATGTGATCGTCGAGCAGGCCCTCGTCCGCGCCGGCCTCGGCGTCACCACCATCCCCGGCCTGGCCCTCCGCGCCCACCGCACTCCCGGCGTCCGCTCCACCGAACTCCCCATCGTCCGCCACATCCACTTGGCCGTTTACGGAGATCCGCCAGACCCGCCGGCCACAAGAGCCTTCATAGATGCGCTAAAAGGAGTAACACTGAGGTAGGAGCACGTACGGCTCCGGTTGGAGGACCGGGTGATGGGGCACTTGGTGAGCATGGTGAA
>NZ_JBVIKS010000002.1:1113059-1389928 GCF_055580825.1 Kribbella sp. NPDC031520 | reverse complement strand
TCGTCGATGCCGAGCAGGGTGGTGATCGGGACGAGGACCTCGATGTGTGGTCGTCTGCGGTGCTGGTCGGGCAGCCGGCGGCCGAGCCAGTCCAGTCCGTTGTGCAGCATGTGCTCGAACAGGTCCGCCATCACGTCCGCCCGCCGCTGCGGCGCGATCCGCTGGTCGCGTGCCGGGTCGGCCGGCTGGGCAGCTCCCGTCGTCCCCGGTTCGTCTGCGGGCGCGCCAGAGCCAACAGAACCGCCAGTGCTGACAGAACCGCCAGTGCCGGTGGCGCCGGCGCCGGTGATGTGCGCCGTGTCGACAGCGCCGGCGGTGTGCGCGGTGGCGGCGGGGCCGGGGCTGGTGGGGTCGGGGTTGGCGGGTGCGCCTGTGGGGGCGGTGGCCGGGTGGTCGGTGCTGCACGTGTCGGTGCGTGCTTCGGCTGTGCTGGGCGTGTCGGCGTGTGTCTTAGCGGTGCTGGGCGAGGCGGTGCCGGTGGCGTGGAAGGGTCTGCTGGGGCCGTCAGTGGTGGTGCTCGGGCGGCCGGTGCGGATGCCGGATGCGTTGCCGGGATCGCTGACCGGTTCACTGCCCGGTGCGCTGACTGAGGTGGAGTTCTGGGTCGAGTCCGGGGCCGGGTTTGGGGTGCCGCGTTTGGTGAGGTTGGTCATGGCTTGGATGACGATCCACATTTGCTGGATTTTGTCGGCGGTGTGGACGACCCACAGGCCGGCCATGCCGTCGGCCAGGGGGACGATTTTGCAGGTGCGGTCGGCGACGGCGTCGCGGTGCCGGTCGGCGTCGTCGCGGGTGGTGTGTTTGGCGACTTGGCGGCGGAGCGCGGTGGCCAGGTTTTTGTGGGTTTGGCCGGGGGCTCGGCGCAGCACGTGGGTCTCGACGGCGTGGGCGGCGGCGGCCGGCAGGGCGCGGGTGGCTTCGGAGATGGCCAGGGCTTTGGACCAGGTGAGGGCGCCGCAGCGCAGGGCGGTGTGGGTGGCGGTCAGGGTGCCGGTCAGGTGCAGGGCGGTGTCGAGGTGGCGGGACGCGGTGGGTTCGGCCAGGTGCAGCGCGGCGCCGATCTCGGCGGTCCAGGAGCGTTCGGGGTCGATCGGGCGGCCGGTGTTGTCGAGCTGGGTGGGGCGCGGGATGTCGCTGAGTTGGGCTTTGCGTTGCCGGGCGAACGAGGCCATCGCGGCGGTCTTGATCGCGGCGGCCCAGGCTTCCATCCGGGCGGCGGCCTTCATGGCCTCGATCAGCGCGATCGGTGACTCGCACTGCGGGCGCAGCAACTCCAGGGCCGCGGCCAGTTCCGCGCCGGGTGGCAGGAACACCCAGGCCGGCGCCTTCAGCCGCAGCATCTGCCGTTCGGCCTCGTCTTGTTCGACACCGGCCCACAACTCCCACTCCAACGCATCGACCCGCGACATCGGCGGCAACTCCTCATGCCGATCCGGATCCCACACATCCTCATCGAACAGGTCGTCGGGCGGCAGATCGAGGTCACCGGGTTTGGATGCGCCGGAAGCCGGGTCGATCACCGTTGCTGTCATGTGGTGTATATTAGAACATGTGTTCGATCAAATCCAAGTCAACCGGCGGGAGCGGCTATGTCTCAGGACATCGGTGACAGTTCTGTTCAAGACATCGGTGACGGTTGGTGTGTCGGGACATCGGTGACGTTCCAGCTGGTCTTGGGCGCTGTCGGGGAGGTCGGGCGTTGCCGAGGTAAGTCGCGCGGGCACCGGTTAGGTGTGCTCGATGAGCTTGGTCAGGCTCACGCGCTGACCAAGCTGGTGGAACGTCTGTCGGGCTGGGAGGTACGGGAGTCGGCGCGTCGATCGCCAGCTCAGAGAGATGGACCGCCCGGAGACGATCGAGGACCCCGCGGACCTCATCGAGAAGCTGCGAGCACCTCGCCGATGACGTGCCGCGCGTACGTCGCGATCGCCGGGTTGGTGATCCTTTGGTACGACCACACGATCAGGGCCTGGGACAGTACGCGCCCGCGTCCGCGGAGCCATGTCGCGTCGTCCACGTCCAGCGCCGTACGGAACTCGTCGCGGACGTTCGCGGGCAGTAGGTGCCACACGGGGAACAGGTCGCACGCCGGATCGCCGACACCGCAGGTCTCGAAGTCGAGCACCGCGGTCAGGCGGCCCTCCGCCGACACGAGCAGGTTGCTCGGCGTCAGGTCCGAGTGCACCCACACCTCTCGCCCGTCGTACGGCGCCGCGAGCGACTCCTCCCAGGACGCCAGCGCTGCACGGGTGTCGATCAGGCCGTCAAGCTCGCCGATCGCCTTCCGCGTCGAGGAGTCCATCTCGACCATCGGAGCGCGCGTGCGGCGCTCGCCCGGATACGCCGGCGGTCGGTCGGGCAGGTCGATCCGCCGGAAGGCGTCGACGAACTCCGCGAGGTCCGTCGCCAGACCGCGTGGGTCGGCGAGCGCGTCGGGGGACGGGTGCCAACCGGTGAGCCAGCGATGGACGGACCACTCGCCCGGGAACGCGTCAGTGGGTGAGCCGATCGCCTCGACAGTGGGGATAGCCACCGGCAGGAACGGCGCGAGCGCCGCGAGTTCGCCTGCTCCCGGCGGACTTCGTCGGTGACGGAGGGCCGGAGCGGCAGCCGTACGGAGAGGTCGGAACCGAGACGGTAGATCGCGTTCACCAATCCGCTGGAGTCGACCGGCTCCAGCGGCAGCGCGGCCCACTGCGGGAACTGGCCGGACACCAGTTCGCGGACGAGCGGTGTGTCGATGTCGGCCTGATCGGCGTGGACCTTGCGGGGACTCACGAGCCCCATCGGAACGGTCGGCGCCGTCCGCTGTCAACGCGGTTTCGGATCGAGTGGGTCAACAGCAGGCAGGCCGGGCGGGCTACGGAAGTCTCACACCGGCGAGAGCGGCCGAGAGGGCGGTGGTGATGGTGGGGTGGTGGAAGGTGAAGCCGGTGGACTGGAGGCGGGTTGGGAGGGCTCGTTTGCTGCCGAGTAGTTCCCAGGCGAACTCGCCCAGGGTGAGTTTCATCAGGGGCGCAGGGACCGGGATCGCGGACGGGCGGTGGAGGGCGGTGGCCAGGGCCTCGGTGAATTCGGTGTTGGTGGCCGGGGTGGGAAGGGTGACGTTTACCGGGCCGCTGACGGCGTCGGTCTCTGCTACATGGCGAACGGCTCGGGTCCAGTCGGTCAGGGAGACGACTGGGAAGTATTGCGTGCCGGAGCCCAAACGTCCGCCCAGGCCCAGGCGGAAAGGGAGGGAGAGGAGTTGGAAGGCGGGGGCAGCGCGGTCCAGTACGACGCCTGTGCGGAGTGCGGCTACTCGGCTGCCTGCGGCGCGGGCGGGCTCGAGTGCGCCCTCCCACAGGCGTACGACGTCGGACAGGAATCCGTCGCCCAGTTCGGAGTCTTCGGTGAGGATGCGGTCGCCGAGATCCGTGCCGTATCCGCCGATGCCGCTCTGGGTGATCAGTACCGGGCGGCGGTCGAGTTGCGTCGCGGCGGCCGCGAGGGTGGCCGTGGTGGCGATGCGGCTCTCGCGGATCGTCAGGCGGTACGTCGGTGTCCACGGGCGGCCGATGTTGGCGCCGGCCAGGTTGACGAGTACGTCGGGATCGCCGAGCGCCGCCGGGTCGAGGTCGCCACGCGCCGGGTCCCAGCGGATCTCGTCGGGAGTCGACGGCATCCGGCGTACCAGGCGCGACACTTGGTGGCCGTCGGCAACGAGATCGCGGGACAACGCCCTGCCGAGGAAGCCGGATGCGCCGGCCAGTACGTACTTCATCCGCACAGCTCCTTGTCGGGAAAGCGAAGGCGCCGGTGACCGTCCCGCGGGGAGACAGGCACCGGCGCCGTTGGCCGATCGGATCGGACGCCGATCGGATCAGACGTCGAACTGGGCCTCTTCGAGGCGCTGCTTCACGGCCGTCAGGTACCGGGCCGCGTCGGCGCCGTCGACCAGGCGGTGGTCGTAGGTCAGCGCCAGGTACACCATCTGCCGGATCGCGATCGTCTCACCGAGTTCCGGGTGGGTGATGACGACCGGGCGCTTCACCACGGCACCGGTCCCGAGCATGCCGACCTGCGGCTGGTTCAGGATCGGGGTGTCGAACAGCGCGCCCCGGCTACCGGTGTTGGTGATCGTGAACGTACCGCCCGCCATCTCGTCCGGCAGCACCTTGTTGTTGCGGGTGCGGTCGGCCAGGTCGGCGATCTTCTTCGCCAGGCCGGCGATGTTCAGGTCGCCGGCGTTGTGCACGACCGGGACCATCAGGCCACGCTCCACGTCCACGGCGATGCCGAGGTGCTCGGCGGCGTGGTACGTGATCTCGCCCTTCTCCTCGTCGATCGAGGCGTTGAGCTTCGGGTACTGCTTCAGCGCGTCCACCGCGGCGAGGGCGAAGAACGGCAGGAAGGACAGCTTGACGCCCTCGCGGGCCTCGAACTCGGCCTTCTTCTTGTTCCGCAGCTTGGCGATCTCGGTGACGTCGACCTCGACGACGGTGGTCAGCTGGGCCGAGACCTTCAGGCTGTTCACCATGTGCGCCGCGATCGCCTTGCGGATCCGGCTCATCTTCTCGGTGGTACCGCGCAGCGGGCTGATCGTCGGGGCCTGCGCGGCGGCGGGCGCCGGGGCGGCGGCCGGAGCCGGTGCGGCGGCGGCGGCCTTCTTGGCCTCGGCGGCGGTGATGACGTCCTGCTTGCGGATCCGTCCGCCGACACCGGTGCCCTGTACGGCGTTCAGGTCGACGTCGTGCTCCGCGGCGAGCTTGCGTACCAGCGGGGTGACGTAGTTCGGGCCGTCGGACGCGGCGCCGTTCGGCGAAGCAGCCGGTGCGGCCGGAGCGGCGGCGGGAGCAGCCGCCGGAGCCGGAGCGGCAGCCCGAGCGGGAGCCGGAGCAGGTGCGGCAGCCGGGGCCGAAGCGGGCACGGCGGCCGGAGCGGGCGCCGGGGCCGGGGCTGGGGCAGCGGCGGGAGCCTGGGCCGCGGCGGGGGCCTGAGTTGCGGGAGCCTGAGTCGCGGGGGCCTGAGCGGCGGCCGGGGCTGCGGGGGCGGCGGCGGGTGCTGGGGCGGGGGCCGCATTGGCGGAGCCGACTACGGCTAGTTCGGCGCCGACCTCTACGGTTTCGTCCTCGGCGACCTTGATCTCGAGGAGCTTGCCGGCGACGGGGCTCGGGATCTCGGTGTCGACCTTGTCGGTCGATACCTCGAGGAGCGGCTCGTCGACGGCTACGTCGTCGCCGACCTGCTTGAGCCAGCGGGTGACGGTGCCTTCGGTGACGCTCTCGCCGAGGGCCGGCAGCGTTACGGAGGTGCCGGATGCTGTCTGGGCTGCGTTCGCCTCAGCGGCCGGGGACTCCGCCTGGGTCGAGTTGGCGGCGGCCGCAGCGTCGGCGGAGGGCTGCGGGGCAGCCGGGGCGGCGGGTGCAGCCTGGGCCGCGGGAGCTGGGGCGGCAGCCGGAGCGGCGGCGGGAGCAGGAGCCTCGGCGGCAGCAGGCGCGGGCTCGGCAGCAGCAGGTGCGGCGGTCGGCGCGGCAGCGGGTGCGGCCGGAGCAGGCGTCTCGGCCGGAGCAGCGGCCTCGGAGGCGGGGGCTTCGGCTACGGGTGCGGAGGCTTCGCCGGCGTCGCCGATCACGGCCAGTTCGGCGCCGACCTCGACGGTCTCGTCCTCGGCGGCCTTGATCTCCAGCAGGGTACCGGCGACGGGGCTCGGGATCTCGGTGTCCACCTTGTCGGTCGACACCTCCAGCAGGGGTTCGTCAACGGCAACCGTGTCACCGACCTGCTTGAGCCAGCGGGTGACGGTTCCTTCGGTGACGCTCTCCCCGAGGGCCGGCAGGGATACAGAGGTCGGCATGACGGTCGTTGCTCCTTCGTCTGATCGGTCGAGTGTCAGCCTACGGTGCTGCCGGAGCGGACGGGATCCGGGTCACGGCGTCCCGTCACGCGCCGGTAGCTCAAACCTACTGGGGCCAACCAGCAGGGTCAGTCATGGAAGTGCAAAGGTTTCCCGGCCAGCGCGAGATGGGCCTCGCCGAGGGCCTCGTTCTGGGTTGGGTGGGCGTGTACGAGCGGCGCGACGTCGGCCGGGTACGCCTCCCAGTTGTAGATCAGCTGCGCCTCGCCGATCAGCTCGCCGACGCGCGAGCCGACCAGGTGCAGCCCGACGACGGCGCCGTCGCGGGCGCGGACGAGCTTCACGAATCCGGCGGTCTTCAGGATCTGCGACTTGCCGTTGCCGCCCAGGTTGTAGTTGAGGATCTCGACGTCGCCGTACTGCACTCGCGCCTGCTCCTCGGTCAGTCCGACCGACGCGACCTCGGGCTCGGAGTACGTCACCCGCGGGATACCGGCCTCGTCGATCGGCGTCGGCGCGAGCCCGGCGAGGTGCTCGGCGACGAAGATGCCCTGCTGGAAGCCGCGGTGCGCGAGTTGCAGGCCCGGCACGATGTCGCCGACCGCGTACACCCCCGGGACGCTGGTCTGCAGTGTCGCGTCGACGGTCACGAACCCGCGGTCCAGCGCGACGCCGACCTCTTCATAGCCAAGACCCGCGGTGTTCGGCCCCCGGCCGACAGCGACCAGCAGAACCTCGGCCTCGATGACCTCGCCACCCGCGACGCGCACCTGCACCCCGGAATCGGTCAGCGAGACGGACTCGAACGGCGTACCTGTCTTGAAGGCGATCTTCCGCTTCCGGAACGCCCGCTCGAGCGCCTTCGAGCAGTCCGCGTCCTCGGCCGGGACCAGCCGCGGCAACGCCTCGACGATCGTGACGCGAGTACCGAACGAGGTCCACGCGGACGCGAACTCGACGCCGATCACGCCGCCACCGAGGATCACCGCGGACTCCGGAACCCGGTCCAGCGTCAACGCGTGCTCGCTCGCGATCACCCGGTGGCCGTCGAACTCCAGCCCGGGCAGCGACTTGGAGTAGGAGCCGGAGGCAAGGATGACGTTGCGGCCGGTGTACGTCGTGTCGCCCACCTGGACGGTCGTCGCCGACGTCAACCGTCCTTCGCCTTCGACCACGGTGATCCCACGGGCCTTCAACTGACCCTGCAGACCCTTGAACAGCCGGTCGACGACGCCGTCCTTGTACTTGTTCACGCCGCCCATGTCGACGCCCTCGAGCCTCGTCCGGACGCCGAACTGCTCACCCTCGCGGGCCGAGTCCGCGACCTCGGCGGCGTGCAGCAGCGCCTTGGTCGGGATGCAGCCGCGGTGCAGACAGGTCCCGCCGACCTTGTCCTTCTCGATCAGCGCCACGGACATGCCGAGCGTCGCGGCGCGCAGTCCGGCGGCGTACCCACCGCTGCCGCCGCCGAGAATCACCAGGTCGTACGTCGTGTCAGTCACAGGTTCCTCCGTGGGTCTGGTCCGAAGCAGCCGGTCCCGGATCGCGGGTCCGGCCCGGCGTCATCCTTTCACCGATCCGCGCCGGATCCACCCCCGGGCCGGTCCCGGCGCGCCCGTACCGTCCGGCCGCAACCGTTATCCAGGAGCCCGGCACCGACTTGCACAGATAGTGGACACTTACTCCCATGAAGTGGTTCGGTCGCCGGCGGAACGCCGGAACGATGCGCCGGTCGGACAACCCGGATCAGGCGCACCTGCGGGAGTTCGCCCAGACCCGTCAAGGCGTGGAGGGGTTCGTCGAGCCGCGCACGGCGGTCACCGACTACACCTTGCTGCTGGTGGCGATCGACGGTGAGTGGACCCGGCGCCGGGTCCCGTCGGTGAAGTGGGCGCACGATTTCGCGAACCGGCTCGGCGTCCCGTCGTACGACGCGGCCGTGGTCGGCTACCCGCCCCGCATGCGCGAGTACAACGCGCGGATGAAGAACAACGGCCGCTGACGGCCGAGAAGATGAAGGCCGAGAAGGAGTTCTTCGCCGCGGGCTCGGTCGAGTGGATGGACGCGGGCGATGGGATCTCGGAGCGCGTCCTCAGCCAGGGCGCGGACGGGATGCTGACCAGGCTCGCGCGGTGGGCGCCTGGGACGACGACCACCGACGGGGTCATCCGGCACGAGTACGTCGAAGAGGTGTACCTGCTGGAGGGCGAGCTGACCGATCTCACCCTGCAGCAGACGTTCCGCCCCGGCGACTACGCCTGCCGGCCGCCGGGGATGCCACACGGTCCCTACACGACGGAGACCGGCTGCGTGATGCTGGAGATCCGCTACTCAGCCGGCTGACGCGGCCAGTTCGATCAGGGTGCGGACGGCGTAACCGGTACCGCCGTTCGGGGTGTAGCCCGACGCGGAGCCGTCGTTGAAGGCCGGTCCGGCCACGTCCAGGTGCACCCAGTCGATGCCGTCGGCAACGAAGTCGCCGAGGAACGCGGCCGCGGCGAGCGCGCCGCCCCACGGCTCGCCGGTGATGTTGGCCAGGTCCGCGACCTTCGAGTGCGACTTGAGCTTGTCCAGCATCTCGGACGGGATCGGCAACGGCCACATCGACTCACCGGCCGCGAGCGCCGCGTCGACGACCCGGTCGCGGGCGCCGTCGGTGTTGCCGAAGGCACCGGCCACCTTGGTGCCCAGGGCAACGACACAGGCGCCGGTCAGGGTGGCCACGTCGACGATCAGGTCCGGCCCGTCCTCGGACGCCCGGACCAGCGCGTCGCCGAGCACCAGCCGGCCCTCGGCGTCGGTGTTCAGTACCTCCACGGTCTTGCCGCCGTACATCGTCAGCACGTCGGACGGGCGGGCGGCCGAACCGGACGGCATGTTCTCGGCCATCGCGGCGTACGTCGTCACCTGCACCGGCAGACCGAGCCGCGCGATCGCGAGCGTCGCGCCGATCACCGCGGCCGCACCGGCCATGTCGGACTTCATGCTGACCATCCCGGTCGACGTCTTCAGCGACAGGCCGCCGGAGTCGAACGTGATGCCCTTGCCGACGAACGCGAGATGCGTGACGGGCTTACGAGGCGTGTACGTCAGCCGGACCAGCCGCGGCGGGTTCGCCGAGCCCTGGCCGACGCCCAGAATGCCGCCGTACCCACCCTTGGCAAGCGCCTTCTCGTCGAGCACCTCGACCTTGACGCCGTACTCCTTGCCGAGCGTCACCGCGTCGGCGGCGAACTCGACCGGGTGCAGGTCCGACGGCGGGGTGTTGACCCAGTCACGCACCTGCGCGACCGCCTCGGCGGTCACCTGGGCGCGCTCGAGCGCAGCCTTGGCTTCCTTGTTCCGGGCCAGGTCCGTGAGCACGGTCAGGTCGCCCGGTACGTCGGAACTCTCCGAGGACTTGTACGCCGTGAAGGCGTAGCGACCCAACAACGCGCCCTCGGCGACTGCCCGGACGCACTCGGCATCCGGCGTCGGCAACGCGAACGCGACCGATTGCGAGGTCTTGGCCGCACGGACCCCGGTGCCGGCCGCCGCGCGCAGGTCCTCGGTCTTCAGCGAGCCGTCGGGGGCCGGGCCGAGTCCGACAGCGATCAACGTCGGGGACTTGCCAGGTTTCGGACCGGGCACCTTGGTCACCTCGCCGGCCTTGCCGGTGGCGCCCAGACCGGACAGCACCTCCACCAGCTTCCCGCCGTACGCGGCGTTCAGCGACTCGGTGCCGGCCGGCAGGGTGACGCCGCCGCCGAGTTTGACCACGCCGATGACCACGGCGTCGGTCTTGACGCCGGCGGCATCGGACTTGCTCAGGGTGATGGTGGTCACGAAATCCTCAGTCCTCCTTGACCAGGCACTCAGATGGCCGGTCGTCACGGTACGTGCAAGCTGCCTCCGCATGCTACGCGTCCGGTAGTTTGCGCTCCATGACCGAGTCGACCGATTTGAAGAAGTCCCCGTTGCACGAACGCCACCAGGCCCTCGGTGCGAAGTTCGCCGAGTTCGGCGGCTGGGAGATGCCCCTGGAGTACAGCGGCGTCGTGGCCGAGCACACCGCCGTACGTACGTCGGTCGGCGTCTTCGACGTCAGCCACCTCGGCAAGGCCACCGTCAAGGGCCCGGGCGCCGCGGCGTACGTGAACGCGTGCCTGACCAACGACCTCGGCAAGATCGCCCCCGGGCAGGCGCAGTACACACTGTGCTGCAACGAGCGCGGGGGAGTGGTCGACGACCTGATCGCGTACCTGCACGCCGACGACGACGTGTTCCTGATCCCGAACGCGGCCAACACCGCCGAGGTGGTCCGCCTGCTGCAGGCGGACGCGCCGGGAGGCGTCGAGGTCACGAACGTCCACGACGACTACGCGATCCTCGCCGTCCAGGGCGCGAACAGCGACGAGGTGGTCTCCGCCATCGGTCTGCCGATCGGCCACGACTACATGGCCTTCGCGACGGCCGATTTCGGCGGTACGCCGGTCGTGGTCTGCCGGACCGGCTACACGGGCGAGCGCGGCTACGAGCTCGTCGTACCGAACGCGGCCGCGGTGCCGGTGTTCGACGCGTTGCTGAAGGCCGGTGAGCAGTACGGGATCGTCCCGGCCGGCCTCGGCGCCCGCGACACGCTGCGGACCGAGATGGGCTACCCGCTGCACGGCCAGGACATCTCGCCCGAGATCACGCCCGTCCAGGCCCGTTCCGGCTGGGCCGTCGGCTGGAAGAAGGAGCACTTCTGGGGAGATGCGGCTCTCCGCGCCGAGAAGGAAGCCGGCCCGGCCCGGATCCTCCGCGGCCTCCGCGCCGTTGGCCGTGGCATTCCCCGCCCGCACATGACCGTTGCCGACCAGTCAGGCAGCACCGTCGGCGAGGTTACGTCCGGCACTTTCTCCCCGACCCTTAAGAAGGGTATTGCCCTCGCTCTGCTGGACGCGGCGGTGAAAGAGGGCGACCAGGTGACCGTCGACATCCGCGGCCGCCAGGAACTCTTCGACGTCGTGAAACCGCCTTTCGTGACGGTTCACGTGCGCTAGCAGCGCTCTGTTGCTGAAGGCTAAATTTCGTCACATTCCGTGAGAACCTGGCACAAAATGGCCACTGTCGGTGCTGTGCCGACGCGGATTGCGAAGATTTGACTGCCCAGAGTGACGATTTGGGGCAAATGTTCCGTTCCAGTACCCGTTCCGGTAACGATTTGTGCACTGGTGCCAGGCACCGCTGGTTTGGTGTCACAGTGTCAGGCAGGCTAGCGCGCGGTTGTTGGGGAAAGCGCCCTGTCAAGGGGATTTGACGCCACCCCAACGGAAAGCAAAGGCTCGGCACACCATTCACCGATGAGTGCCGGATCAACGGACCGAAATCCGGCCGACGAACTGACGGAGTGCGAATGACTATTGGGTCGCCAGGCTCGACCGTAGGGGTCGAAGAACACCCGGCATCGGCGGAGCCGGTCCGGAGCGCCGCGACTCCGCACGGCAAGTCCCCGGGCCGGATCGCGTTCGACCGGCTCCGTAAGGACAAGGTCGCCGTGATCTGTGCGGGGATCGTTCTGTTCTTCATCTTGATCGCGATCCTGGCGCCGGTGCTGGCGAAGCTCGAAGGCCAGGACATCAGCAGCTTCCACACCGACCAGATCGACGAGTACGGCTTCCCGACGATCGGCATCAGCCCCGACCACTGGTTCGGCATCGAGCCGAAGACCGGCCGGGACAACTTCGCCCGCTGGGTGTTCGGCGCCCGCCCGTCGCTGATCATCGCGACCGTGGCCACCATCATCGGTACGGCGGTCGGCGTCCTGATGGGCCTGCTGGCCGGCTTCCTCGGCGGCTGGGTCGACCGGGTGATCTCCTGGTTCATCGACTTCGTGCTCAGCCTGCCGTACCTGCTGTTCGCGATCGCCCTGGTACCGATCGTGGAGTCGTGGAAGGGCGGCAGCTTCAACCTGACGTCCGCGGAACAGGCGAACATCAGGTTCTACGTACTGATCTTCGTGTTGTCGTTCTTCGGTTGGGCCGGCCTGGCCCGGATCATCCGCGGCGAGGTGCTCTCGCTGCGAGAACGCGAGTTCGTGCTGGCCGCGCGGGCGATCGGTGTCACCACCCCGCGGATCCTGGCCAAGGAACTGCTGCCCAACCTGGTCGCCCCGATCGTCATCTCGGCCTCGCTCTCGCTGCCCGCGTACGTGACCGCGGAGGCCGGCCTGTCCTACCTCGGCGTCGGCCTGATCGAGCCCCGGCCGTCGTGGGGCCAGACGATCGCGACCGCAACGAACTGGTTCCGCGCCGACCCGTTGTACCTATGGCTTCCGGTGGCCGGGATCACGATCCTCGTGCTCGCCCTGGCCCTCCTCGGCGACTCGATTCGGGACGCCTTCGACCCCAAGACTCGCCGGTAGTTCGGCGATTGCCCCAGCGGCAGAAAAGGAGAAACCCGACCATGCAGTGGAAACGGATCACCGCGGTCGCGGCGACGGTCATGCTGGCCGCCGCAGCCTGTGGGAGCCCGTCCTCGGGAAACAATGGCTCGAGCGACAAGAACGGCTCCGCTAACGCGACCCAGGTCAAGGTGACGGACGTGACCGCCAAGGGCCCCGCGCCGGACATCGACGGTGCCAAGAAGGGCGGTACCGTCACGATCCTCTCGGACGTGACCCCGGACACCTTCGACCCCACCAACACCTACTACGTCGACGGTTTCCAGATCGAGAAGCTGTACGCCCGGGCGCTGACCCAGTACCGCCTCGACGGACCGGACCACAAGCCTGTCCTGGTGCCTGACCTCGCCGAGGACCTCGGTACGGTCTCGGCGGACAAGCTGACCTGGACGTTCAAGCTGAAGAAGGGCATCAAGTACTCGGACGGCACGCCGGTCCACGCCGCCGACTTCGCGTACTCGATCAAGCGCTCCTTCGCGCACGACATCTTCGACGCCGGACCGACGTACCAGATCCAGTACTTCAAGGACGGCGACAAGTACAAGGGCCCGTACGCCGCCGGTGGTGAGAACTACTCGGGCGTGGAGACGCCGGACGACAGCACGCTGGTGATCCACCTGGCGAAGCCGTTCCCGGACATGCCGTTCTTCGCGGCGTTCACGATGTTCACGCCGATCCCGCAGGCGAAGGACACCAAGCAGAACTACGAGCAGAAGCCGCTCTCGACCGGTCCGTACATGGTCGACTCCTACAACCCGGGTACTGAGCTCAAGCTCGTCAAGAACCCGAACTGGGACCCGGCCACCGACGCGGTCCGGCACCAGTACGCCGACGCGTTCGACTTCAAGTTCGGCCTGGACACGCTGAAGATCCAGAACCAGATCCTGGCCAGCACCGGTCCGGACGCGAGCGCGCTGACGTACAGCAACATCGACTCGACGCTGGTGCCGCAGGTTCAGCAGCAGAACAAGCAGGACCAGCTGATCACGGGCGACACGCCGTGCAACCGGATGGTCCCGATGGACACCCGGAAGATCCCGCTGCCGGTTCGTAAGGCGATCGCGGCCGCGTACCCGTACGACACCGAGCGGAAGGTCGCCGGCTGGACCTCGATGGCCGAGCCGCCTACCTCGACGTACATGTCGCCGTCGGTGCCGGGCTGGGAGAACTACGAGGTTCCGGGCCTGAACGGCAAGGGCAACGGTGACCCGGCCAAGGCCAAGCAGATGCTGCAGGACGCCAACGCCGTCGGCTTCACGCTCTCCTGGTACTACTCGAACGACGACAAGATCGCCACCCAGCGCAGCCAGGTTCGCGAGCAGGCACTGACCGCGGCGGGCTTCAAGGTCAAGGCGATCGGTGTGCCGAAGGCCAAGATCCGTACCCTGACCGGTGACCAGAACGCGCCGGTCAACATGCTGAAGGCCCCGACCGGTTGGTGCTCCGACTGGCCGAGCGGTTCGTCGTGGGCGCCGGTACTGTTCCGGTCCGACGCGGTCGCCCTGGGCAACAGCGTCGGCCAGCTCGGCGACAAGGCCCTGGACGCGGAGATCGACAAGGTCTCGGCGATGGACCCGAACGAGGCCGTGAAGCAGAAGGCCTGGATCAAGCTGGACCAGGAGATCATGGAGAAGTACCTCCCGGCTCTCCCGCAGTACCAGTCGCGGTCCGCGTTCCTGGTCGGTACCAACATCGGCCACGCGATCAACGACCCGACACAGGGTATGCCCGAGTTCACCTCGCTGTACCTGAAGAACCCGTCCTGATCGGTACGATCCACGTACCAGTGACCGGACAGCCGTGAGGCGTCCGTTCTGATCGCAGGGTTGGTGGCCGGGCCGGAAATCGGTCCGGCCACCTCCGGCGGTCGGTGAGGAGAAGCTCGTGTTGCACTTCCTGGCGCGCCGCATCGTGAGCGCCATCTCTGTCGTGCTGGTGACCCTGGTCGCGACGTTCATGCTGTTCTTCATTGCGCCGACAGACCCCGCGGGCGCGATCTGCGGGCAGCGCAACTGTCCTCAGGAGCGGTACGAGGAGATCAAGAAGAGCCTGAACCTGGACCAGCCGAAGGTGGCGCAGTTCGCCGACTACATGAAGGGCATCGCGGTCGGCCGGACCTTCAAGACCGGAGGCGTCGAGCGGGAGTGCAGAGCGCCCTGCCTCGGTTACTCCTTCAAGAACGACCGCCCGGTGCTGCAGATGCTCGGCCAGCGGCTACCTGTCACGATCTCACTGGTCGCCGGTGCCGCGGTCATCATGCTCAGCGTCGGCGTCACGATCGGGTCGATGGCGGCCAAACGAAGAGGCACGACCGGCGACCGGGCCCTGGTCACCACGTCACTGATCATCAGCTCGATCCCGTACTACATCATCGCGCTGATGATCGCGCTGTACCTCACGATCTTCTACACGATTCTGCCGCGCGGCGGCTGGACGTCCCCCTTCGACAGTCCGGGGAAGTGGATCGCCGGGCTGATCACGCCCTGGCTGGTCCTCGGACTGGTCAACACGACGCAGTACGTGCGGTACTCCCGTGGCTCCATGGTCGAGACACTCAGTGAGGACTTCATCCGGACCGCGCGGGCCAAGGGTCTTTCGGACCGCAAGGTGACCTACAAGCACGCGCTGCGGGCCGGTCTGATCCCGGTGATCACGATCTTCGGTCTCGACGTCGCCGGCATGCTGGCGGGCGCGATCTTCACCGAGCGGATCTTCGACCTGCCGGGACTGGGCAACCTGGTCCTGGAGAGCTTGAACAACTACGACCTGCCGGTGATCATGGCGACAGTGCTGGTGGCCTCGGTGTTCCTGGTGGCTGCCAACCTGGTTGTCGACGTCGTCTACAGCCTGGTCGACCCGCGGGTGAGGCTTTCGTGAGCATGTCCGACCCAGTAGAGCGAAAGGACACCATGTCCGACACCGCGGCCGGCCAGGCGGGCTCCGAGCCGGTGACCACGGCCGACGCCAAGCGTGGCCCGTCGATCGCGACCCGTGAGCGCCGGTCGCGGGAGGCCAACCCGAGCGGCGAGACCCCGTACCTCGTGGTCGATGACCTGGCGGTGAAATTCCCGACCGCCGACGGCCTGGTCAGCGCGGTGAACGGGCTGAGCTACTCGGTCCCGCTCGGCCGGACGCTGGCGATCGTCGGCGAGTCCGGTTCCGGCAAGTCGGTGTCGAGCATGGCCGTGATGGGCCTGCACGACCGCAAGCGGACCCGGATCACCGGGTCGATCCGGCTCGGCGGCGACGAGATCGTCGGCCTGAGCGAGCACGAGCTGATGAAGATCCGCGGCGACGCGGTGTCGATGGTCTTCCAGGACCCGCAGTCGTCGCTGCACCCGCTGTACACGATCGGCAACCAGTTGACCGAGGCGTACCGGGTGCACCACAAGGTCTCCAAGGACGCCGCGAAGAAGCGTGCGCTGGAGATGCTCGACCTGGTCGGCATCCCGAACCCGGCGCGCCGGTTCGCGCAGTACCCGCACGAGTTCTCCGGCGGTATGCGGCAGCGCGCGATGATCGCGATGAGCCTGATCAACGACCCGAAGCTGGTGATCGCCGACGAGCCGACCACCGCTCTCGACGTCACCGTGCAGGCGCAGATCCTGGACCTGCTGAACAACCTGCAGAAGGAGTTCGGCTCCGCGATCGTGCTGATCACCCACGACCTCGGTGTGGTCGCCGAGATGGCCGACGACGTCCTGGTGATGTACGCCGGGCGCTGCGTCGAGTACGGCACCGCCGAGGACGTGCTGGCGAACCCGCGGATGCCGTACACCTGGGGTCTGCTCGAGTCGATCCCGACCGTCTCCGCCGCGAACGACCGGCTGCGCCCGATCAAGGGCCTGCCGCCGAGCCTGCTGAGCCTGCCGGACGGCTGCTCGTTCAACCCACGCTGCCCGTACAAGGACCGCGTGAGCGGCGAGCTCTGTACGACGCAACTGCCGGAACTGCTGCCGGTGGACGGCGCCGGTGCGCACCTGTCCCGTTGTCACCTGCACGACAAGGTCTCGGTGTACGAGACCGAGGTCGCGCCGAGACTGGGCTGACGAGGGGACTGAGGAGACAACATGAGCGACGCAATCCGTCCCGTCGACGCGGTCGAGAAGCCGGCCGCCAAGGGCGAGACCCTGCTGCAGGTCCGCGACCTGAAGATGCACTTCCCGATCAAGGAAGCGGCCGGACTCGGCCGGACCAGGAAGGTCGTACAGGCCGTCGACGGCGTCAGCTTCGACCTGAAGGCCGGCGCCAGCCTCGGTCTGGTCGGCGAGTCCGGCTGTGGCAAGTCGACCACCGGCCGGATGATCACCCGGCTGCTGACCCCGACGTCCGGCCAGATCCTCTTCAAGGGCACCGACATCGCGAGGCTGAAGGAGCGGGACCTGCGCCCGTTCCGCCGGCAGCTGCAGATCGTGTTCCAGGATCCGTACAGCTCGCTGAACCCGCGGCAGACGGTCAGCAACATCATCAGTACGCCGCTGCGGGTGCACAACCTGGTCAAGAAGGGCAAGGAACTCGCCCGCGTCCAGGAACTGCTCGAGCGGGTCGGCCTGAACCCGGAGCACCACAACCGGTACCCGAACGAGTTCTCCGGCGGTCAGCGGCAGCGCATCGGCATCGCCCGGGCGCTCGCGGTGGAACCCGAGGTGATCATCGCCGACGAGCCGGTGTCCGCGCTGGACGTGTCGATCCAGGCCCAGGTGATGAACCTGCTCGAGGACCTGCGCAAGGAGCTCGGCATCGCGTTCGTGTTCATCGCGCACGACCTCGGCGTGGTCCGGCACTTCTGTGACGAGGTCGCGGTGATGTACCTCGGCAAGATCGTCGAGCAGGGCAGCCGGGACCAGATCTACAACGCGCCGCAGCACCCGTACACCCAGGCGCTGCTGTCCGCGGCGCCGGACCTCGGCACGATCCGCGGCGTCCCGCCGAAGGAGCGGATCCGGCTGGTCGGCGACGTACCTTCGCCGATCGACCCGCCGAGCGGCTGCCGGTTCCGGACCCGGTGCTGGAAGGCGGAGGACATCTGCGCGACCCAGGAGCCGTTGCTGGAGATCAAGCCGCAGTCGGGCGAAGGCCACACGGCCGCCTGCCACTTCGCGGAGCCGAAGGTCGACCTGACCGCCGCCACCGCGTGACCCACTGAGAAAGCTCCCGTCAACGACGACGGGGGCTTTCTCATGTGTGTGTTTTTACTCGGGTTTCGACGCTGACCAGCGCGGTCAGAGCCACGGCCACTACGGCGAGTTGCGCGAGCGCCGGTAGTCCGTGCACCAGTGGTACGGCGACCACCAGCAGGGCGGCTGTGACGAGCCGGGGCACACTCCAGCGGTGCACCGTGCGGCGCTTGAAACCGACGAGTCCGGCCAGGTAGAGCACTGCGCCGAAGTACAGCGCGAACAGCCCGATGCCGTGCAGGGGCTGGTCGAGGTGGTGATGCTCGGCGTCACCGACGTACTCGAGAACCTTCTTGAGGCCGACGGCGAGCAGGACGATGCCGGCGACCATCGGGACGTGCAGGAAGGTGTAGGCGTCGCGGGCCAACCACGGGCGGGTCGCGGCCGGCTCGGCGGCCAGGGCTCGCTCGCCGTAGTGCACGGCGGAACCGAAGTAGATCCACCACAGCTCGGCGCACACTGCGAGGCCGAGCAGCGACGCGACCAGGATCGGCCAGGAGATCGGCAGGTCGGTCACCCCGACGCCGATCTCCACGATCGACTCACCGAGCGCGATGATGATGATCAGGCCGTGCCGCTCCGCCCAGTGTGCGGGGGAGTTGAACCGCCAGCCGCGGGCGTCGACGAGATACGTGGAGACGTAGTCCGCGGCCAGGGCCCCTGCCCAGAGCAGTGTCTGGGTGATCCCTTGGTACTGGGAGGCGACCAGCAGCAGGGCGGTCGCGCCGACCTTGCCGATGGCGAAGAGCGCGACCGTCCGGCGCAGTACCTGGTCGCCCTCCGCGATCAGCCACAGCAGGACCAGGTGCATCGCGCGGAGGACGAAGTACGCGAGCGCGATGACGACCGGCCCAGGCAGGCCGCCGGGCAGGTCGTCGAACGCCTCCGGGATCGCCAGCGCGATCACGAACATCGCGGCCATGGCCGCCAGCAGCACGGTTCGTACGGCGCCCTCGTCCGCCTTGGCGATGTTGCAGACCCACGAGTACGCCGCCCAGCTCCACCAGAGCAGACCGAGCAGGAACGCGCCCCGGACGACACCGTGCCAGCTGAGGTCGTGCGCCATCAGCTCGGTGATCTGGGTCAGCGCGAACACGAACACCAGATCGAAGAACAGCTCCAACGTGGTGACCGACTGGCCCGCTCCGGTCTCCACAGTCCTGATGCGCCTGGTACCTGCCATGGCGCACATCATCCAGCTGGAAAGGTCCTTCCTACGCGCGGCCGTGGGCCTGGCGGCTTCGGCGGCTCAGGGAGTCGATCGTGACGGCGATCAGCAGGACGCCGGCGGTAACGATGTAGCGGACGTTCGAATCGAGGCTCAGGAGTGCGAGCCCGTTGGAGATCGACGTGATCACGAGCGCGCCGAGCAGGGCGGAGTACGCCGAACCGCGGCCGCCGAACAGGCTGGTACCGCCGATGACGGCGGACGCGATCGCGTTCAGGTTGGTGTCCGTACCGCCGCTCGACTGGCTGACCGCGACCAGCCGGGCGGCGGCCAGGATGCCACCGATCGCGGCGAACGTCGTACAGGCCGCGAACACCGACAGGTAGATCATCCGGACGTTGATACCGGCCCGGCGGGCCGCCTCGACGTTGCCGCCGACGGCGAAGACCGAGCGGCCCCAGCGGGTCCGCCGGACGGCGAGATCCGTGACGACGACGAGGACGAGGAACAGCAGGAACATCGACGAGACGCCGCGGTCGCCGTTCAGCACCAGGACCGGGATCAGCAGGACGACCGCGAGACCTGCCGCCTTCACCGCGATGAACGACGCCGGCGCCGCGGACAGCCCGGCCGCGGCGCGGGCGCTCCGGCCCCGCAGCCGGGTCAGCGTGTAGACCACGACGACGAGCGCGACCAGTGCGTAGGCGATCGCGGGGGAGAGGTAGCTGCGGGTTGCGAACCCGACCAGCGGGGAGTCGTACGGCAGGTTGATCGTGCCGTCCTTGCCGAGTACGAGCAGCTGCAACCCGAGGAAACCGAGCAGTCCGGCGAGCGTGATCACGAAGCTCGGTACGCCGAACCGCGTGTAGAGCAGGCCGTAGAACAGTCCGACCGCGATGCCCAGCGCGACACCGATCAGCAGCGACAGCACCACCGGCCAGCCTTGCTTGACGAACGTGACACCGACGACCGCCCCCGCGAAGCCGCTGACCGAACCGACCGACAGGTCGATCTCACCCAGCAACAGGACCAGAACGATGCCGAGGGCAATCACTCCGACCGAGGTGGTCTGCAGGGTGAGGTTGACCAGGTTGCGGCTGGACAGGAACGAGCCGTTCGCGACCTGGAAGACCGCCCAGATGATGATCAGCCCGATCACCACCGGGACCGAACCGAGGTCGCCGGAGCGCAGCCGGGAACTGAACGCCCCGACCGCGCCGCTGAGTCCGCGGCTCGCGATCAGCCGCTCGTCCTGCAGATCCGCGGGGAGCTGGGCCGAGTCCTGCAGGGTCATGATGGCTCCTCTGAGTTCCGGCGCGCGGCGCGCTCGGACACCGCGTTGTCGACCGCGCCGGTGATGGCGGCGATGATGTCCTGCGTCCTGGTCTCGCTGACCACGAAGACGCCGTTGTTCCGGCCGAGCCGCAGGACCGCGACCCGGTCGGCGACCGCCATCACGTCGGCCATGTTGTGGCTGATCAGGACCACGGCCAGCCCGCGTTCGCGCAGCCGCTCGACCAGGTTCAGGACCTCGGCGGTCTGAGCGACGCCGAGGGCCGCGGTCGGTTCGTCCAGCATCACGACCTTGGGTTTGCCGAGCAGGCTGCGGGCGATCGCGACGGTCTGCCGCTGGCCGCCGGACAGGCTGGCGACCGGGATCCGGACGGACGGGATCTTCGCGGACAGCTGCCGGAGCAGTTCCCAGGACTGGCGTTCCATCTCGACCTCGTCCAGTACGCCGCCGGTCCGCAGCTCGCGGCCGAGGTACAGGTTCGCGACCACGTCGAGGTTGTCGCACAGCGCCAGGTCCTGGAACACGGTGGCGATCCCGAGCTGCTGCGCCTCGGCCGGGCTGCCGACCCGGACCGGCCGGCCGTCGAAGACCATCGTCCCGTCGTCGGCCGTGTAGACGCCGGCGATGGTCTTCACCAGGGTGGACTTGCCGGCGCCGTTGTCGCCGACCAGCGCAAGGACCTCGCCGGCCCGGACGTCCAGTTCGATGTTCTTCAGGGCCTGGACGGCGCCGAACCGCTTGGAGATCCCTTGCAGCGTCAGCACCGTACCGGCACCGACGTCGGGAGGAGCCGGGGTAGCCGGGGTACCCGGGGTCACAGTCACAAGATCAGCCTCCTGGGGCTTATTTCAGGCCATGATGCCGACGACATCAGTTGCTGGATAGGCCTGCTGCGGCACAGGCTGCTGCGAAGGCTGCCGTACAGATGTCCGAGATCTTGTAGATGTTGTCCTTGACCACGGTGTCCTTGATGTTCGTCTTGGTCACCGCGACCGGGGCGAGGATCGTCGACGGGACGCCGTTCTTGTCGGTGGTGGACTCGGGCTTGCCGCCTCCTGCCAGCGCGACCGCACCCTTGGCGGCGGCCTCGGCCTGCGGCTTGACCGCCTTGTAGATCGTCATCGCCTGGTCGCCGGACACGATCCGCTGGATCGCGGCGAGCTCCGAGTCCTGGCCGGTGACCGGCGGGAGCGGCTTGACGCCGCCGCCCTTGAGCGCCGCGATCGCTCCACCCGCGGTGCCGTCGTTGGCGGCGTACACGCCGACCAGGCCGTTCTTGATCGCGCTCAGCTGGCCTTCCATCCAGGCCTGTGCCTTGTCCGGGCTCCAGTCCGGGGTGTCGAACTCGGCGGCGATCTTGAACCCGCTCGAGTCGAGCACGCTGTGCGCGCCCTTCTTGAAGTCGGCGGCGTTCGGGTCGGTCGGGGAGCCGTTGATCATCGCGATGTTGCCGGACGTCTTGCCGGCCGCCTTGAGGGTGTCGACCAGCGTCTGCGCCTGCAGCTTGCCGACCGCCTCGTTCTCGAACGACACGTAGTAGTTGGCGTTCTCGATGAACCGGTCGTACGCGACCACCGGTACGTTCTGCCCCTTCGCGGAGGCGGCGATCGCGGCGGCGGCCTTACCGTCGACCGGGTCGAGGACCAGGACGTTCGCGCCCTGGGTCAGTGCGGCCTCGGCCTGCTGTTGCTGCTTCGACGCGTCCTGGTCGGCGTTGCTGTAGATCAGCTCGCACGTCGCGCAGGCGGCCTTCAGCGCCTCGGTGAACAGCGGACGGTCGAGCGCCTCGTACCGGGTGGTCTTGGACTCGGGCAGCAACAGCGCGATCTTCTTCGCGCTGCCTGAGCCGCTGCCGGAGTCGTTCGAGCCACAGGCCACCAGCGAGACGGCGAGGGCCGACACGGCGAGGCCGAGACCGACGAGACGGGTAACGGGGACGGACATATGGCGGCTCCTTGACGAGGCAGGCCCCGATTGGCCTGCCCGCAGTCAAGCTCCCCGCGATCTTGTCGTCAAGACTTGAATTCAAGAAATGGAGATATTGGTGTGACTCAGCACCGACGCGCGGTGGATCGCGCCGACGATGTCGGCCTCGTCGCCGAGTTCGGCGGGGCGCAGTTCGACGCTCGCGGCGGCGCTCGGGATCGCGCACCGGTCGAGCGCCTCACGGAGCGGGCCGAGGATGAGTTCGCCCGCCTCGGCCATCAGGCCGCCGACCACGATCGCCTCCGGGTTCAGCAGGTTCACCACCCCGGCCACGGCGACGCCGACCCGGCGGCCGGCGTCCTCGATCACCCGGCGGCAGCCGGTGTCGCCGGCCAGCGCGCGGGTGACGATGTCCTTCAGCCGCAGCGGTCCGTGTGACGCGGCCAGGCTGTTGATCAGCGCCCGCGAGCCGACGAACGTGTCCAGGCAGCCGCGGTTGCCGCACCGGCAGATCGGGCCGTTCTCGTCGATCGTGACGTGCCCGATCTCGCCTGCCGTGCCGGTCGAGCCGCGGAACACCTCGCCGTCGATCACGATGCCCGCGCCGACGCCGTACGAGAACTTCAGGTAGCAGCCGTTCCGGACGCCCCGCAGCGCGCCGGCCCGGAGTTCGCCGAGTGCGGCCAGGTTCGCGGTGTTGTCGAGCGCGACCGGGGCGCGCAGGTACGCCGACATCGCCTCGGTGACGTTGACGCCGCGCCAGCCGGGCAGTACGGCGTCCGACCCGGCCTCGCCGCTGATCGCGTCGACCGGCATCGGCAGGCCGAAGCCGACCGCGGAGATGTCCTCGACGCCGGAGCTGACGGTCTCGGCCAGGTCCGCGAGCAGGCGGGCGGCGCGCTCCATCCCCTCGTCGGCGACGTGGTCGGCCTGCAGCGGCATCAGTTGCTGGGCGAGGATCTCGCGGGATCCGTTCGCGACCGCGACCCGGACGTCGCGCTCGCCGAACGCGACGCCGGCCAGCAGGCCGCCACCGGAGGCGAGTGACACGAGGACGGCGCGGCGGCCGTTGCGGATGCTCCGGGACAGGCCGACCATGCCGGCCTGGTCGAGCTCCTTGACCATGTTCGACACGGTCGCCGCGGAGAGGCCGGACGCGGCGGCGATCTCGACCTGGGTGAGCGGGCCGTGCTGGCGGACGACCCCGAGAACGCGCGCACGGTTGGCTTCGCGCAGCGAAGCCTGCGAGCCCGGCGCCGGGCGAGTTGCGTTCATTACATAAAGATAACGGATCGCGGGGCGTATCCGGCCGCCCACTCGTCGTGAGCCACAAACATCATCCGCACCCTCGCAGTTACTACCCCACTTGATCGTTCCACCGGCGACAGTAGACCACTGCGGTGACGGGGTGGTGGAGGTGAGCGCTCACACGGTCAGGGCGAGCGTCAGGAGGGCTACTGGGAGAGCCAGCTCGACGGTTGCGCCGAGGACGTCACCGGTGGTTCCGCCGAGCTTCCTGGTTGCTGTGCGGCTGGTGATGAAGGCGGCGGCGACGGAGAGCAGTACGGCGGCGGCTGCGCCGCACAGAAGGCTCCAGGTGCGTTGCTCGGTGAGGACCGTGAGGGTTGTGGTTGCTGCGAGGACGAGGGCTGTCGTGAGGGTAGCGGTGGCGGGGCGGACGGTGGCGGCGACCACGGTGCCGAGGCCGTCGGGGCGGGCGGCAGGAACCGTCGTACGGCAGGACCAGGGGAGGGTGAGTCGGCTGGCGACGGTGCCGATCAGGACCGCTTGCCAGCCGAAGCCGGCCTGTACGCAGGCGGTCAGCGCTGCAACGTCAACCAGCAGCACACCGACGATCGACACCACCCCGAACGGCCCGATGTCACTCTGCTTCATGATCCGCAACATCGTCTCGCGGTCCCGCCTGCTGCCGAGCGCGTCCGCGAAGTCCGCCAGCCCGTCGAGATGCAACCCACCCGACAGTCCCGCCACGACCAGCACCCCGAGCACAGCCGCCAGCAAGTCAGCATCCGGCCGCACCAGCTGAGCCAACGCGACCACTGCAGCCGCGACCCCACCGACCACCACACCGGCCAAAGGCGCCAACACCATCGCACGCCCGCCAACAGCCTGGTCGACCCGCCGAGGCACCCCGGCAGGCAGCATGGTGAGGGTGCCGAACGCCAGCCGGAAACCGTCACCCCAGCCGTTCATGTGAGCGGGAGGGTTCGGCCGGCGATCGTCCACAGGACCTGGGTGGAGGCCAGGGAGACGGTGGTGTTGAGGCGGCCCATCAGGTCACGGAACAGGCGCGTGCCGGGGTCGGCGGGGACGATCCCGGAGCCCACGTCGTTGCTGACGGCAACAACGCGGCGCGGGGTGGACGACCAGGCCTCGGCTAGGAGGGTGATCTCCTGCTCGACCAGATCGGCGCGGCTCAGGTCGGTCCACACCTCCAGGGCGTCCATGGTGCGGGAGAGCCAGAGCGTGAGGCAGTCGATCAGGAGGGGTGGGCCGTCGGATTCGAGCAGGGGGACGAGGTCGATGGTTTCGGTCAGGCCCCAGGACGCGGGGCGGCGGGCCTGGTGTTTCGCGACTCGTGAGGCCCATTCGGCATCTCCAGAGTCGTTTCCGCCCGTGGCGACGTACACAACGTCCGGTACGTCGGCCAGCAGCCGCTCGGCTGCGATCGACTTGCCGGAGCGGGCACCGCCCAGTACCAACGTACGGTCAGTCAATTGCACTCCTGGGCTCGAAGACGACCGGCGCCTCGAACGCCGCCTTGCGTGCGGTCCGCCGGAACGCGTTCAGGATCGGCCTCCCGAGCGCCAGCACCAGCACCGCGCAGAGAATCCCGCGCGGGATGTCCCACCCCAGCGAGGTCGCGACCACGAACAGGAAGTACCGGTGCAGGTTCTCCGCCAGCGAGTCACCCGGCACGAACGAGAAGTCGCTCCCGAACGTCGCGTACGGCCAGAACCACAGGTTCATGATCACCCCGTACAGCACCCCCGACACCAGCGAGTACGCCGCCAGCAGCAGCAACTCGAGCCGCCCGCCGGCCCGCGGCAGCAGTCCGGCCAGGCACCCGACCCACGCGCACGCGAACATCTGGAACGGCATCCACGGCCCGACCCCGCCGCTGATCAACGCCCCGCCGAGCAGCGACACCGCCCCGAGGACGAACCCGAACCCGGCGCCGAACGCGCGCCCGGCGAGCACCAGCAGGAAGAACCCGGGCTCCAGTCCCGCCGTACCGGGACCCAACGCGCGCAGGGCCGCGCCGACCGCGGCGAGCATGCCGACGAGCGAGATGACCTTGGCGTCGATGCCGGACTCGGACAGCTCGGCGAGTACGACGGCCACCAGCAGCGGGAGCAGGAGCACGAAGAGCCAGGGGGCGTCGGTGGTGTGGCCGATCGCCGACTCGCCGGCTTGCGCGGTCTGGAAGAACAGCGGCCACGCGAAGGCGAGAACACCCACGAGCGAGGCGACGAGTAACGCGACCGTGCTGCGGGGCTTCAGCCGGATCAAGTTCATGAGGCGCGGTCCAGAGCTTCGGCGACTTCTCCGACCGTGAGGAACGGCAGCGGTGCCAGGATCTTCGCGACCTGGGGCGCGAAGGCCGGCGAGCCGGCGATCACCTCGGCGGTCGGGCCGTCGCTGACCAGTTCGCCGTCGGCGAGCACCATCACGCGGGTGGCGACCTCGGCCACCATCTCGACGTCATGCGTCGACAGCACCACCGCGTGGCCGGCCGCGGCCAGCTCGCGCAGGATCGCCACCAGCCGCCGCTTGGCGCCGTAGTCCAGTCCACGCGTTGGCTCGTCCAGCAACAGCAAGGGCGGGGCTCCGCACAGTACGACGGCCAGTGCCAGGCACAGCCGCTGTCCCTCGGACAGGTCCCGCGGATGCACGTCCAGCGCCACGTCGGGTGCCAGCCGCTCCAGCAAGGCCCGGCAGCTACCCGCGGGCACCTTGAAGTCCGAATCGGCACTGGAGCACTCGTCGGCGACAGTGGCGGCGTACAACAGGTCAGCAGGCTCCTGCGGCACCAGTCCGACCGCCTTAACGAGCTGCTTCGGCTTGGTACGACGCGGATCCGTCCCAGCGGCAACCGCCGTACCGGAGCGGACCGGCACGATGCCGACCAGTGCGTTGAGCAGTGTCGACTTGCCGGCGCCGTTACGGCCCATCAGCGCGACCACCTCGCCTGCCTTGATGCTGACGGAAACGCCGCGGAGTGCGGTGACGGTGCCGTACGTCACCACCAGGTCCTTGCACTGGGCAAGCTCCGCACCGAGCGGTCCTGCACCACGTGAGGGAGGAGTGCCGAGCTGGGATCGCAGGGTTGCCGCGGCGCGTCGGGCGTCCCGTACGGACAGGGGGAGCGGCGACCACCCAGCCAGCCGTCCCAGCTCCACGACAGGCGGCGCGACCGGTGCCGTCACCATGCGCTCAGCAGGCAGCCCGGTCGACACAGCAGCGGCCCCACCCGGTACCTCGACCACCCGGTCGGCGTACTGGATCACACGCTCGAGCCGGTGCTCGGCCATCACCACCGTGACGCCCAGATCGTGTACGAGCCGCTGTAGCGCGGCCAGGACTTCCTCGGCCGCCTGTGGATCCAGCGCCGACGTGGGCTCGTCCAGTACGAGTACGGCGGGGTGCGACGTCAACGCCGCACCGATAGCGGTCCGCTGCCGCTGACCGCCCGACAGCGACGTCAGCGCCCGGTCACGTACGTCGGCCAGCCCGAGCAGGTCGAGGGTCTCCTCGACGCGCCGGCGCATCACGTCCGGTGCCACCCCGAGCGACTCCATGCTGTACGCGAGCTCGTCCTCGACCGTGTCGGTGACGAACCCGGCCATCGGGTCCTGTCCGACCATCCCGACCACGTCGGCAAGATCCCGCGGCCGGTACGCCCGGGTGTCCCGTCCGGCCACCAGCACCCGTCCGGCCAGCGTGCCGCCGGTGAAGTGCGGTACCAGCCCGTTGATTGCCCGGAGCAACGTCGACTTGCCGGAGCCGGTGCGCCCGATCACGAGCGCGAGCTCACCCTCCGGCACGGTGAAGCTCACCTCGCGCAGGGCCGGCTCGCGCGCACCGTCGTACGTCACCGTCACCCGGTCGAACTCGATCATGCGGCGCCCTTCCTGAGCGGTGGCGCGGTCAACGCGGGCAACAGGCCGATCAGTACGCCGGCAACTGGCAGTACCGGTACCGGTGGGACGACCAACGGACCGGCCAGCAACACACCGTTCACGCCACGGATCGCTGCGGTCACCATGGCACCGGCCGCGACCGCACCGGCCGCTACCACGAGCCATTCGGGCAGGGCCCACGGATCGGGCCGGTAGCGCGTCCTGCTGACACGCTGGCGTCCAACGGCCATCGCAGCGACTGCCAGCAGTACGCCGACCGCCAACGCGCCGGCCGCGAGCGGGAACGCCATGGAATCGGTCAGCAACGCGTAGACGCCGAGCAGAATCCCTAACAGGCCAAGGAGTACGCACAACGCCGTGAGCCGACGCTGACTACGAGGAGCGTGCGCCGTACGCCCGTACCCGCGGGAGTCCATTGCAGCGGCCAGCTCCACCGACCTGTCCAGTGCGCCTTCAAGAACCGGCATAGCCGTCGTACGGAAGCCGGCGCGAGTACGGCCGCGCAGGCGACGGGCGGCCCGGATACGGCGGCCGTCCATGACCAGCTGTGGCGCGAAGGTCAGCGCCACGACGCAGGCGACGCCCATCTCGTACAGGGCCCCTGGCAACGACTTCAGGAGCCGCCGTGGGCTGGCCAGCGCGTTGGCCGCACCGACGCAGCACAGCATGACCGCCAGCTGGCCACCGTCGTAGAGAGCGGTCAGCAAGGCCTCAGCGGTCACCTGGCCGCCCAGCTTGACGCCGGCAGCCCAGTCAGGCAACGGGATCTGCGGCAGGGTGAACAGCACTGTGTTGCCCTGTGAGCGGGTCGAGAGCAGCGCCTGCAGGACCACGCGGATCCCGATGACGAGCAGACCGAGCTTCAGGAACGCAGTGAAGCTGTGCGCCCACGGTGCGTCGCTGCGGCGTGCTGCGACGACGAAACCGGTGACAGCGAGGATGAGGACCAGCAGGACCGGGTTCCGCGTCCTGCTGGCCGCAACGGCCATGCAGAGCGCCCACAACCACCAGGCCCCCGGGTGGAGTGCCCGGGGGAGTGTGAGGTGGTGTACGGCGCGCATCTACTTGGCTCTATTTCGAGGAGGTACGCCGACGGCTCAGGAAGAAGCCGCCACCGGCCAGCAGTACGACTACGACGACGGCGATGATGATGCCCGTCCACGGCGTACCACTGCTGTTGTCCGAGGTGGCGGGAGCAGGTGCCGCCGTCGAGCCCACGGGAGCCTTGATCTGCAAGGTCACGGGGGCGTCGGTAGCCGGGACCTTGATGTTCTTCACCTGATCGCCGCAGCCCTTCGACGGGTACCCGGCGATACCGCAGGTCAGGCCCTTCTCGATCCGCACCGGGCCGGTTGCGGCGAGGACCTGCGCGCCGGTCGACTTCGGGTCGGTGACCACGCAGGTCCCGCTGGCCTGGCCCGGGGTGTCACCGCTGACCGCGTCCTCCGGCGTACCCGGGTCGACGACCAGCGCCACCCGCTTCTTGCCGGTCTCCGCGGGGGTCTTGCCGCAGATCGCGTCGAAGTCGCCCGCGGCCCGCGGTAGTCGCGGCTTCGCGCCGCCGAGCGCGAACCGCCAGCCCTCCACGGCCCCGTCGGGCGGTACGTACGCGTCGGCGCCCTTCTGCGAGAAGGCCCACT
Organism: Kribbella sp. NPDC031520; assembly: GCF_055580825.1. Taxonomy (NCBI): domain Bacteria; kingdom Bacillati; phylum Actinomycetota; class Actinomycetes; order Propionibacteriales; family Kribbellaceae; genus Kribbella; species Kribbella sp. NPDC031520. Next base: position 1,361,298 of record NZ_JBVIKS010000002.1, on the reverse strand, counting down.
GGCCGTTCGTCCACTGGTAGTAGCTCCAGAACCGGTAGCCGTCCTCGGCTCTGGCGCTGGTGGCAACGGTCCCAGCGAGCAGGAGACCCGCCAGCAGGCTGAGGACCAGTCGTACGGTCCGGCGATGTGCAGTCATGGTGTGTTCCTCGGTCGGGCCGCAGCCCGGTGGAGGAGGTCCCGCCTGCACCGGCAGGGTAGGGGCTCCACCCGCGGACCACGGCGGGTAGCTGAGCCTGACTGCCTGCGTCACAGTGTTCCGGCTTGTCACCACACTGGTGACCTACGGTTGCGGGTCAGCGCCGGACTCGGACCGGCTTCCCTGTGACGCAGGCTTTGGTTCGACCGAACTCTACTCCGCTGCGGAGAGGCTCATCGGGCCGTACACCTCACGGCCGTCCTCCAGCAGGTACACCTGGCCGACTCCACGGTCGGCCAGGTCCCGCCAGACCTCGCCCAGCCAGCTCTCCGCGTCGCCCTGGGCAGAGAAGTCCGCGCCGCCGACCTCACCCGGGTCGACCAGCGCGCCGGTAGCGGTCTCGAACCGCCAGCTCCAGCTCATGAGTTCGGCCGCTTCTGCGGGGAGTTCTGCGCGGTCTTCGCCGGGTCGGTCTCGACGACGTGGCCGAGCACCTCGTCGATCCGCTTCAGCAGGTCCTCTTCCAGCTTCACACCGGAGGCCTTGACGTTCTCGGTGACCTGCTCGGGCCGGGAGGCGCCGATGATCGCGGAGGCGACGTTCGGGTTCTGCAGCACCCAGGCGATCGCCAGCTGTGACAGCGACAGATCGACCTCCTGGGCGAGCGGCTTCAGCTCCTGGACCCGGGTCAGGACGTCGTCGGTGAGGAACCGCTTGATGAAGTTCGACCCGGTCGCGTCGGTGGCCCGGGAACCCTCCGGCGGCTGCTGACCGGGCAGGTACTTGCCGGTGAGCACGCCCTGCGCGATCGGCGAGAACACCACCTGGCTGATCCCGAGCTCCTCGGAGGTCGGGACGACCTCACCCTCGATCACCCGCCAGAGCATGCTGTACTGCGGCTGGTTCGAGACGAACGGGATGCGCAGCTCGCGGGCCAGCCGGTGGCCCTCCTGGAGCTGCTCCGCGGTCCACTCCGAGACCCCGATGTACAGCGCCTTGCCCTGCCGGACGACGTCGGCGAAGGCCTCCATCGTCTCCTCGAGGGGCGTCTCGGTGTCGTACCGGTGCGCCTGGTACAGGTCGACGTAGTCGGTGCCGAGCCGCCTCAGCGAGCCGTTGATCGACTCGTGGATGTGCTTACGGGACAGGCCGGTGTCGTTCGGTCCGCCGGGACCGGTCGGCCAGTACACCTTGGTGAAGATCTCCAGCGACTCGCGGCGCTCGCCGGCCAGCGCCTCGCCGAGCACCGACTCGGCCTTGGTGTTGGCGTACACGTCCGCGGTGTCGAACGTCGTGATGCCGGCCTCGAGTGCCGCCCGCACGCAGGCCTTGGCCTGGTCGTTCTCCACCTGCGAGCCGTGCGTCAGCCAGTTGCCGTACGAGATCTCGCTGACCTTGAGACCACTGTTGCCCAGATAGCGGAAGTCCATGGTCCGACCCTACTTGCCCTGGCTCAGGACGGCTTCTCGCCGCGCTTCACCATCGGCTTGGGCAGCCGCCAGCGGCGCATCTGCATGGTCCGCCGGACCGCGTAGAAGCCGATGCCCTTGACGGAGTCCTTGCCGAACTTGATCCCGATCTGCTTCTTCAGCCCCTGCGTGAGCAGGAACCAGTCGGCCGCGATCAGCAGGATCATCAGCAGGAACAGCAGGTTCACCATCCCGGCCAGCCACGGGAACTGCGGCGAGAACACCACCCCGACCAGCGACACCACCAGCAGGATCGGCAGCGCGAACTCCATCACCGAGTACCGCGCGTCGACGTAGTCGCGGGCGAACCGCCGGACCGGGCCCTTGTCGGCGGCCGGCAGGTACCGGTCGTCGCCGGTCTGCATGGCCTGCTGCATCTTGGCCCGCTCGGTGCGCATCTTGTCCCGCCGGATCGCCGAGGCCTCCTTGCGGTTGCGCGGCTTCTTGAAGGTGGCCTTGCGGGCCGCCTCCGCTTCCTTGCGGCTCGGCGTGGGCCGGCCCTTGCCGCCCGGCTTGCCCTGGGACTCGGCAGGTACGGTGGTAGCTGTCTCAGACTTGGTACGACGGAACACGGGGTCAGAACCTCATTCGCAAGGGCAGGTCGCGACTCGGGGTGGTCCCCGGACCTTCCTACTACTTTATCGGGGCCTGTCCCGATGGTGTGGTGACCCGGCGGGACATAGGGTGGAAGGCACGCACGCCGGGTCGTCAGTCCGGCACAGAAGGGGTACGGATATCGATGAGCATCTTCAAGCGGATGTCGACGATCTTCAAGGCCAAGGCGAACTCCGCCCTGGACAAGGCCGAGGATCCTCGCGAAACCCTTGACTACTCGTATCAGAAGCAGCTCGAGCTGCTCCAGAAGGTCCGCCGCGGCGTGGCCGACGTGGCCACCAGCCGGAAGCGGGTGGAGCTGCAGGCCTCCCAGCTGCAGTCGCAGTCGGCGAAGCTGCAGGAGCAGGCGCAGAAGGCGCTCTCGATGGGCCGTGAGGACCTGGCCCGGGAGGCCCTGACCCGCAAGTCGGGGCTGCAGGGCCAGATCGACGACCTGCAGACTCAGCACGCGCAGCTGCAGGGCGAGGAGGAGAAGCTGACGCTCGCCTCCCAGCGGCTGCAGGCCAAGGTCGAGTCGTTCCGGACCCGCAAGGAGACCATCAAGGCCACCTACACCGCGGCCGAGGCGCAGACCCGGATCAACGAGGCCTTCTCCGGCATCTCCGAGGAGATGAGCGACGTCGGTCTCGCGGTCCAGCGGGCCGAGGACAAGACCCAGCAGATGCAGGCCCGGGCCGGTGCGATCGACGAGCTGCTGGCCTCCGGCGCGCTCGACGACGCCAGCGGTACGGTCAAGGACAACATCACCCTCGAGCTGGACCGGATGTCGTCCAACTCCGACGTGGAGAACGAGCTGGCCGCGATGAAGGCCCAGCTGTCCGGCGGCAGTACGCCGAAGGAGCTCTCGGGTGAGACCCAGCAGGCCGCCCAGCCAGTGCAGCAGCCGGCGACGCAACCCGTCGCGGAGCCGGCGCGACCTCAGGACGGAGATGTTCGGTGATCGTTCGCATCATGGGTGAGGGTCAGTGGCGACTGGCCGACGACAAGCTCGACGCGCTGAACGCGGTCGACGGCGACCTGGAGAAGGCCGTGTCGTCCGGCGACCAGGCGGCCTACCAGACCGCCTTCGCCGCCCTGCTGGACTTCGTCCGCTCCGGCGAGAAGGTGCCGGACGACGAGCTGCACGACTCCGACGCGATCCTGCCCCCGTCGGACAGCTCCCTCGCCGAGATGCGCGAGCTGATCAGCGGCGACGGCCTGATCGCCGGCTGACGTACTCCCGATCGGTGCCCTGACCCGGCGACTGATCACTTCAAGTAGTCGTTTGAGACCTCTGGGAACCCGGACACGGGTTCCCGGAGGTCTTTGCATTACGGAACCTGGGAGTCGGGTTGCTCGCCGGTAAACTCTCTCCTCCGGTGCTGTTTTCCGCTGCGGCCACGTAGTACTCTCTGGTTCACGTCGTTGTGGGGGCGGCGTTGGACGAGGTCCGTGACGGGGAGTGGGTTGGTCACGGGCGTCGCTGTTCACCTGTGGGGGGTGACTGTGCGTGACAGAATTCGTCATGTCGGAGGGGTTGGCCGATCCGGCTGACTTACGGCCGGCGCCATCGGGGGAGCGTCGCCGGCCGGTCTGGGTGGTACCGGACGAGGTTCCGGCGATCGTGCCGCGGGCGGCGCGGTTCACCGAGGCGCGCTGGGTCGCGAAGTACCGGTGGGCCGCGCTCGCCGGTGATCTGGTGGCCGCGCTGTTCGGTGTGTCGCTGGCGCTCGTGGTGCGGTTCGGGGCCCAGATCGACCTCGGCTACGTTGTGCTGGGCGCGGCGCTGCCGATCGCCTGGCTGGTCTGTGTGGCGCTGGAGCGCGGTTACGAGACCCGTTACTTCGGCACCGGGCCGGAGGAGTTCCGCTCGATCATCCGGGCCGCGGTCGCGCTGACCGCCGTCGTCGCCGTGACGTCGTACGCGACGAAGAGCCAGGTTGCGCGTGGCTTTGTCGTCCTCGCAGTACCGATGACCTGTCTGGCCGCGATGTTCGCGCGCTGGCTGCTGCACCGGCAGATCTCCAAGCGGCGTTTCCTGAACCGCTGCATGCGCCGGGTACTCGTTGTCGGCCGCAACGATCAGGTGACCACGCTGCGGCGGCACCTGGAGGAGCGGAAGACCGACGGGTACGTCGTGGTGGCCAGCTGCCTGCCGCGCGGTGACGCGTTCGAGGAGGAGCTGAGCGAGACCAGCCTGGAGCGGCTGGGCCGTGCCGAGATGGACATCCTGGCGGCGGTCGACCAGTACGACGTCGAGGTCGTCGCGGTGGCCACCGACCCGGAGCTCGCAGGGCACTCGCTGCGCAAGCTGTCCTGGGCCCTGGAGCAGCGCGCCGTCGACCTGATCGTGTCGCCGGGCATCGTCGAGGTGGCCGGCCCGCGGATCTCGATCCGTCCGGTCGCCGGCCTGTCGCTGCTGCACCTGGAGCGGCCGTCGGTCAGCGGCGGTCCGCACCTGATGAAGAACATCTTCGACCGGGTCGTCGGTTGTCTGATGCTGCTGGCGCTGACGCCGCTGCTGCTGGTCACGGCGCTCGTGGTCAAGCTCACCAGCCGTGGTCCGGTGCTGTTCAAGCAGACCCGGGTCGGTCGGGGCGGCGAGCAGTTCACGATGCTGAAGTTCCGCACGATGGTGGTCGACGCCGAGGAACGCAAGGCCGAGCTGCACTCGCTGAACGAGGGCAACGGGATCCTGTTCAAACTCCGCGACGACCCGCGGATCACGAAGGCCGGCAAGTACCTGCGCCGGTTCTCGATCGACGAGCTGCCGCAGCTGGTGAACGTGCTCCGGGGGGACATGTCACTGGTCGGCCCGCGCCCGCCGCTGCCGGCCGAGGTGGCGCAGTACCAGATCGACGACGCGCGCCGGATGCTCGTGAAGCCGGGGCTGACCGGCCTGTGGCAGGTCAGTGGCCGCAGCGACCTGACCTGGGAGGAGTCGATGCGGCTCGACCTGCGGTACGCCGACAACTGGTCGATCGCGCTGGACCTGCTGATTCTGTGGAAGACCGCGCGCGCCGTGCTGGGGAGCGACGGCGCGTACTGAGGCGGTTCGCAGTACCTGATGCTGTGCATTCCCGAGGGGGGAATTCGTGACCGTAGTAATGGAGAGGTCGGCCACCACCCGATCCGAAGCCGCGACGCTGGTGGTCCAGGCCGCGGCCGGGGACCAGGCGGCCTGGAGCCGGTTGGTCGACCACTATGCGCGGCTCGTCTGGGCCGTGACCCGCAGCTTCCGGCTGACCGACAGCGACGCCGCGGACGTCTCGCAGATGGTCTGGCTGCGGCTGCTCGAGCACATCAACCGCGTCGACCCGGAGCGGGTCGGCGCCTGGCTGGTCGTCACCACGCGCCGGGAATGCCTGCGGGTACTGGCGTTCCGCAAGCGCGTCGTGCTCACCTATGAGGCGTCCGAGTTCGAGGCGGTGCCGGCGGACCAGCCGGCTCTCGACGCGGACCTGCTCGCCGGGGAGCGGGCGGACGACGTACGCCGGGCGCTGCGAAGCCTCCCGGAGCGGTGGCAGCAACTGCTCGGCATGCTGATGGCCGACCCGCCGCTGCCGTACGCCGTGATCTCCGAGACGCTCGGGCTGCCGGTCGGCAGCATCGGCCCGATGCGCGGCCGGTGCCTGGACAAACTCCGGGTGCTCCTCGCCGGCTGACTGCCGCGCGAGGGGTCCTCAGAGCGGAACCCAGGCGGTACGGACGGGACGATGGCCCGCAGCAGGCCAGCGCACGACGAAGCTGGTCAGTTGCGGGCGCATCCATGTCATCGTCCGGCCGTGCGACCACAGGATCGCCAGCGGGCCGCGTACGCCGGGCATGTGTGACTCGACCATGACCGGCCCGTCCGGGCTGACGTTCAGGTTGACGGTGAGCAGCCGGTCACCGCTGGTCGTGACCTCGACGGTGCAGTCGTGCCCGGCGAACCGGAGCCGGCGTACCGGAAGCAGCGCCCCGTCGACGGTGTCGATCAGGCTGTCGAACACCAGATCCAGCACCGCGAGGCCCCAGTCGTGGTCGAGGTAGGCCGCGCGGCCCAACGCCGCGACCTGCTCCACCTGACCGGCGGCGCCGAGCTCACCGGATCCGCGCACCATCAGCGACCTCCCGGTGTGATGATCTTGACCACGCTGTCCTTGTCCTGGCCGTACGGAGCGCCCTGCCACATCGCCCAGTTCACCGAGTTCCCCTGGCCGTGGATCAGGAAGTGCCAGGGGCCCGCGTAGGTGTTGCTGTAGAACCGATTGCCCTGCTTGAACGTGATCCAGTCCTGGATCGCATCGTCGTGGTACGGCGAGTTCTTCCACGCCGGGTACGTCCCCCAGTTCGAGAACAGGCCGTTGTAGCCGCAGCCGGACAGGGCCCCGCAGTTCCCGGCCATCTTGTCCGGGTCGAGCGAGAACAGGTTGTCGTGCACCTGGACGTTCTTGGTCTTCCACCGGCAGTCGTCCTTGTACGGCTCGATCTGAAGGTTCGACTCGGTGCAACTGCGGGCCGTGACGACGGGGTTCACCAAGGTGTTGACACGGGTATTGGTGCCGGCCGGCGAGCCGGCGAAACGGTCCGCGTTCTCCCACAGGATCACGCCGGACCAGTTGTCGGTGAACACGTTTCCGGTGATCTCGAACGTCTGGTTGTACGGCCCCGGCACCCGGCTGTCGCTACCGGACTCGGACACGTAAACCGCGCCGGTCGGGAAGCCCTGGATCCTCGGGCCTGTCTCCCAGCCGTTGTGGACGAACGTGTTGCCGCGGATCAGCGCGTTGTAGCTGGCTTCGTAGATGAGGCCCTGGGCGCTGTTGTCGGACAGGTAGTTGTTCTCGAACAGGAACCCGACGCTGTTCGTGTCCACCCACAGGCCGGCGCCCTTGTTGTCGTGGACCCAGTTGTTCTTGACGACGGCCTTGCTGGTCATCCAGAACTTGCCACCGCCGGTGCAACCGCATCCTCGCCGGAGGGTCTCCCAGTCGTCGGTGTTGTTGCCGGAGACCTCGTTCCCGTCGAGGACGACGCCGGCGACGTTGTGCGGGTTGTACGAGTTGAAGCCGTACTGGCCGTTCTGCGTCAGGCAGTTGCCTCGCAGCACGTTCCGGCTGCCGACCATCACGCCGGCGCCCGCGTTGTCCTGGATCGTGTTGTGCTCGATCACCCAGCCCGCGGCCGAGTCGTGGTTGACCACGCCCTCGTCGTTGTTGCTGCCGCGGCTGCCGAAGTTCTGGATGGTGAGGTTCTTCACCGTCACGTTGGTCGCGTAGCCCGTGAACGCGTAGAGGTTGTCGTGGGCGCCGTCCAGGATCGCCCCGGGCGCGCCGATGTAGGTGTTGCCGTCCTTCGGAATCACCTGGCTGTACAGGCCGGAGCCCAGAACGTGGACGCCGGGCTCCAGCCAGAAGGTCGTCCCCTTGGGGTGCGTGCTGGTCAGGTCGTAGAGGGGCTGTGTGGTGCTCACCGTGACGGCACCGGCCGGCGGCGAGGCCGGACCGGCGAGCACCGCGGCCTTGCCGCATACCTTGGCGGGCGGCGTCTTCGGAGCCTGCGCCGACGCTGTCGCGGTTGCGGCCGACCCTCCGCGCGGCGTCGACGCATGGTTGTGCTCCTTGTCGCCGAGGCGCACGATCGTGACCGTGGCGCCGGCGGCGAGGACGAGCGCACAGACCAGCACGACGGGTCTGCGTCGGTACCACACGCGATGCTCCATCTGTCTTCCTCATCCGGGGGCCGGGGTGATCTCTCGCGTTTGCGGGGTGGGGGTTCCCGCCTCGTGTCGCTAGGACTCGCCGATCTTCATCTCGGACCCTCACGGGTGGATGCTTGATAGACGAGCGACGCGGCCAGCGTGAGCTCGAGCAGGTACGGTGACGCCTCGCTCAGTCCGCTCTCGGTGAACGAGGCGACCAGGCAGTAGGCGACCAGGAACAGGGCGAGGGCCCGATGCGGGCCTTGCGGCACGAACCACGCGGCGGTCAGCACGAACAGCACCAGTACGACCGTCAGCGCGACGCCGACGAGCCCGACGTCGTAGTAGGTGCCGAGCCAGTTGCTGTCGATCGGCAGGCCGTTGAACGACTTGTTGGACAGGCCGAACCCGAACAAGGTCTCGAAGGTCGTGCGCGGCTGGGCGAGGATCGCGTCCCAGACCTGCTTCCGTCCGGTCAGCGCACCCAGTTGCTGGGTGTCCTGGCCGCGGGCCAGCCAGGTCGCCACCACCGAGCCGAGGGTGAGCGCGCCGAGGGTGAAGACGAGGACACCGATCGCGAACGTCTTACGTACCCGCGAGCGTGCGGTGAACAGGCTGAGCCCGGCGATCATCACGCCGGCCAGCATCGCGACCAGGGCGGTCCGGGTGTGGGTGAGCAGCAGAACCGGGACGGACACCAGCACGCTCGTGATGGCCACCCAACGCTTGAGCAGGCCGGCCATCCACAGCACGACCGTGAGACCGATCGCCACCGCGGAGTAGTGCCCGACCTGGGTCGGTGGAATGGGCCAGAGGGCTCCGCCGAGCCGGCCCTCGGTCATCGCCAGCCCAGGCGCGACGAACAACCCGACGACGACCGACGCGACGATGCCCCACAACACCATCAGATGTGTACGTACCAGCAGCAGGTCGCGGCGGGTCCACCACGGCGTGAGCAGCCACAGTACGAGAGCGAATCCGCAGAGCCGGCCCGCGCGGAACAAGGCACCTAACAGGAACTCCGCCCGGACGCTGGCCATAAGTCCTTCCACCGCCAGCGTCAGCAGCAGGGCGATGTAGACACTCGGCCGGATCCGGAGCGGCCGGTTCACCGTCAACACCATCGTCAGTGCGCCGACCAGGGCCCCCTGGGCGATCAGCTTCCCGACCGATCCCGGGATCGGCAGCAGATGCGGGGCGCCCGGGAAGAACGTCATCACGTTCAGCACCAGCAGGGTCCAGGTCAGCTGGACGCGGCGGCGCCGTCTGACCTCGGGCGCGACCACCCGCCTGGTCGGCCGGGTACCGAGCCGCGAGGTCAGCTGGCTGCCGACCCGGGGGACGGCCGTGGTCATCGGCCGAACATCTCGACGTCGACCGACCGAGCCCGGCCGGACTCGGCTTCGGCGACGCCGACGCTCTCGTCGGTGCGGTCCGGGTGGAGGACCACGGCGGTGTCGATCTCGAGCCCGGCCAGCCGCAGCATCTCGCCGGTCGCCTGGACCTTGCTGGTGGTCGACTCTCCCGCGGTCACGAAGACAGCGGCGTGCGACGCCCAGGTGGCCAGGTGATCCGCACCGACGGCCGGAGTCAGGGTGGCCAGGCTGAGCACGATGTCGGCGGCCTCCCAGGCCGCGTCGAGCGCGACGTCCACCCGGCCGGCCGGGCGGCCGCTGTCGCCGATCCGGATGTAGGCACCTTCGGCCGGGCCGGCGGCCGGGTCGGCGAGATGTACGTCGAGGCGCCGTCCCGATTCGCTGAACTTCGACTCGTGTGTGCCGGTTTCCTTGACGCCCAGCATCCGCGCCAGGCTGCCGCCAGTCAGGTCGGCGACCAGAACGTGCTTGCCCTCCTCGGCCAGCGAGACCGCCAGCGACGCCACCGCCAGGGCACAGGTCCGGACGTCGTCGATGCTGACGACGGTGATCGCCGGCGTCGGCCGATCGCCCCAGAAGATGCGCTGGTCGAGATGCTGGACGATGAGCTGGTTCTCCGGACTGCGGCGCTGCGCATCGCGGAAGAAGCGCGGGAAGGGGAGCAGCTGCCATCCCGGCGGCCGGTCCGTGCTCAGCCGGACCCGGGCACCCAGGGCATGGGCGATGTCCTGCCGCTTCCACAGCCGGTCGGAGATCAGGGCCCGGACGACGACGAAACCGAGGCCGAGGAAGAGCCCCGCGATGAGGCCGGTGGCGGCGCTGATCACGATCGTCTTCTTCGCCGAGACGTGCACCGGTGCGGCCACGTCGAGGATGCGGCTGCTGTTCATCGTCGCGTTCTGGACCTGCTGGTCGAGCAGTTGCTGGCGAACGTACGAGAACCGCTCGCGCGCGGCGACCAGCCGGACGCCCTCCGGGGTGTTCGGATTCTTCAGCGGATCGGCCAGGGGGTCGTCGCCGGTCGCGCTGACCGCCTGCTCGGCAAGCGTCAGGTTGTTCTGCGCCGAGGTCAGGTCGCGGCTCAGCGGCGCAGTCTGCAGGTTGACCTGCTCCCTGCGGAACACGAGGAACACCTGCGCGATGGTCGTCGCCAGCCTGGTGGAATCGTCGCTGGTCTTGGCCTTGGCGGTGATCTCGAGCACCCGGTCGGTCGGGGCGACGACGGTGTACCGCTTGAGCAGGTCGTCCTGGGTGCCGGGCAGCTGGAGCAGGTCGATCACCCGCTGGGCGACCGTACGGGTGGTCGCCAGGCTCACGTCCGTCGCCATCGCGGTCAGCGGGTCCTCGCCGTCGCGATGGGAGATCAGCAGCCGGGTCATCGACGAGCTCTGCGCGGGCAGGACGACGGTCGACGCCAGGCCACCGAGCAGACCGATGATCGCGACGACCAGCCAGATCCGCAGGTGCCGGCGGATCGCGTCGCGGACGAACCGGAACGTGACGAGTGAGTCCGGCGGGAACGACGCCGAGCGCTCGCTGTCGAACAGGCCGTCGTCATCGGCCCAGGCCGGGTCCTTGGAAACCGGCTCGGTGTAGGGCTGGTTGCTCATTTGGTCCTCCTCGCCGTACCGGTGAGGAGGGTGGGCAGGCGCGAGTTGGAGCGGCGCGTGGACTGCGAGACCCGGCCGATGGTGCGGTCCGCCGGGTCGGGATCGGTGACGACCACGCCGTCGATGTTGCGGTCGTCGGCCGCGGCGGCGACGGCCAGCCGGGCCAGCTCCTCGGCCGTCACGACGCCGGACGACAGCGCGACGATCGTGTTCGTGGTGCGCTCGGTGCCGGCCAGGTGCGGCGCGTCCCGGTCGACCACGACCAGGTGAATCGTCAGTGCGCTCGTACCGGGCGGCTCCTGGTGCGTGTCGATCACGATCGAGGTGGGGATGCCGATCGAGGTGGCGAGCGCCGCCAGTTGCGCCCCGAGCGGCAACGCCCTGTCGTCGCCGGTGAACGACAGCACGGTCAGCGAGACCGGTGTGCCGTCCCGGACGTCCAGTCCGAGGTGGTGCAGCGTCTTGCGCAGGCTCCACGCCTCGACCGCGGTCGGCGAGTACTGGTCGAGCAGATACGTCCAGTCGGACACGTCGGTGGCCCGGTACGACGCGACCGAGGCCAGTACGGGCAGGGCGACCGCGTCGGCGATCTCGTCCCGCAGGCGCAGCCGGCGATCGCCGCGGACCCGGGCCAGGACACCGATCGAGCCGGCCGCGGCACCTGCCAGCGCGCCGAGCAGACCGAAGATCCCGAGATGGACGGCCAGATTGCCGCCCTGTGCGGTTGTCGCTTGTTCCAGCACCCGCGCCCCCGTCTTCTTACCCAGGTCGCCGGGCAGCTTCTGGTCGGTGGTGACGAAGACCAGATAGACCTCGGCGACCGCGTTCGCCAGTCGCATCGACTGCTGCGCCGTCGTCCCCTTCGCCTCGATCTTGAGGACGTACTCGGTGACAGCGGTGACCTTCACCCGCTGGCGGACCTTCATGGCCGACAACGGCGGCGTCAGGTTCTGGCCGGCGCTGTTGAGCACGGGTTCGCTCTCCGCGATGTAGACCTGGGTCTCGATGCTCTGCGCATCCGCGGCCTTGTCCGAGGTCGAGTTCGTGGCCGGCGTCGGCGGCAGTACGACGAGCGAGGTCGCGGTGTGCATGGCCGGCACAATGAGTCCGTACGCGATCCCGCCGAGCAGGCCGACCAGTGCCGCGGCGGCGACAATCAGGCGGTGTCTGCGGATCGCCCGCAAGGACTTCTTGACGTCGAGCTGCTGTGCGCTCACAGTCCCCTCCAGTCGAACGTCACATTCAGGTCGTCTAATAGAGGGCGATGACGGCGGGCTGATACAGCCGAAAGTCCGGTCATGACCGGAATCGGAACGTGCTCACCGCGGGCGTCCCGGAGGCGACCACCCCGGTGCCGACCAGGGTGGTGGCGGGGACCTTGTGGCCGAATCGCGGGGAGTACCAGCCCAGCAACGGATCGTTGCTGCCGTGGTACGTCGTCCAGGTCAGGTCCGTGGGCAACTCGACGCTCGCTGAGCCGGTCGGCCACTCCAGGCGGCCTGTCGCCAGGTCGACCTCTACCTCGGGACCCAGGTGCCACGCGATCCGTACGTCGGCCGTCGCGTCCAGGTGGTCCTCCACGCGGAGGACGCCGTCCTCGAGTACGGCCGTACGTCGGTGGGTCACGGGCGCGTAGCCGTCGTGTTCGGCTTCCCAGGTCGTCGGGGAATGGCGAAGAACCTTGCCGGTTGCGCCGCGGAGCCAGAGGAACGGGCCGCCCCAGGTGGACTGTTCGGTACGGGCTACTTCCACGGTGTTGTGGGCGATCGTGGAGCGGAAGTAGTTCCGCCACTCCGCTTCGCCGTGGTAGCAGTACGTGCCTGGGTCGGCCAGCACGTCCACGCCGTCGACGCGTACCTCTAGCGAGAGTGCGTCGGAGTGTGCGTGGGCTGCGATCGACAGGAAGCCGTGCGGGCCTGCGTCTGCCCGGCACCAGACGTTCTTGCTGCGAAGAATCGTCAGACCGGCGTCTCTGAAGTGGCCTGGTCGTTCGGCAGGACGGTCCGGTTGCCGGCCGTTCACCAGGGAGCCGACGATGACAGACGTCGCCGTACGGGGGCTGTCAGGCCACCAGGGCGTCTTGCCGACTACAGCAGCGCCTAGAGAGAGGTACGCCGACCAGGTGCTCGCGTCCGGTGGGTCCAGTACCAAGACCATGCCCTCGTCGTCGTCCCCTTGTCGTGGTGGGCGTAAACGGCTGTCGACGATTGCTGCTGCTACGTCGACCGTGCGGGTCAGTAGGGACCACGTGTCCTGGCTGAGCGGGTGGCCGGCGTTGTCCGCTTCCAGTGCGGCGTACAGGCCGAGCTCTGAGACGAAGCGGTGGTAGTCCGTGGCCAGCTCGCGGTTCACGCCGGAGGGGAACGTGTTGGCGTCCAGTTCCTTCTCCAGCAGGGCTGCGGCGTTAGCGCGCCAGCGGTCGCTCTTGTTGAACCAGGGGAACGCAGAGGCTCCTACGAGCTGGCCCGCTGCTTCTGCGATCACATGGTTGTTCGCGGACGAGCCGTGGCTCTGGAACGCGGCCAGGTAGCGCTGGTGCCAGTAGAGCTGCTGCAGCGCCAGTTCGTTGTGCTCGAACAGGCTGGTGACGTCGGGCCAGTCGTTCAGCAGGCGGCGGATCCACGTCCAGCTGATCAGCCGCAGACCGACCTCGATACCGCTCGCCCAGTGCACACCGGACAAGAACGGGTTGGAGCGCCACCAGTCGTTGAGGTGGTCGGCAACACGTTCGGCGTACCGGTCGTCGTGCGTCAGGAACCACGCGGCGGCCAGCTGAGTCAGGTGGTGGTGGCGGGACAGCTCCCACACCTGCTTGATGTTCCCGACAGCCTGCTCGTTGCGGTGGTTCAGCTTGAAGACGTACTGCGCCGGGTCCGAGCGACGGCCCGTGATCGGGTCGCGGAACCAGTCCGGCGACTTCAGATCGGTACGGTCGGCACCTAGTACTTCCAGGTGGCCGTCCAGGATTGCCTCGGCCTGCCTGATGACAGCTTTGCGAGCGTCCTCCGGTACGGCGCAGGCCGTGTGCGGGTCTAGCGTCGTACTGAACGTGCGTTCCTTCCGGAGCGGAAGATTCAGCTTCGCGTCCTGCCCGGGCCTGACCTGCTGGTAGGCCCAGGCAGTACGCCGTCCGGTATCGCTGGTGCGCTGGATGAGTTCTGTGGGGGACATCCGGCGCAGGCGGCGGACGTACCAGCCCAAGGGCTGGCGGGTCACACGTTCTCCGGCTTGCCTGAAGCCAGGCTGCGGTCAACCGCGATGGTGGCGCGGGTGGTGGCGACCAGTTGCTCGAACGGGATCGGCATCGGGCCGCCGGACTTGACGGCGGCGACGAAGTGCTCGAGCTCGGTGCGCTGGCCCTTGTCGGTGCTGCGGGCCTTGCGGGTGGCCGGTTTGCGTCCGGTCCAGACGGACGCGCTCTGGAAGTTGTCGAACCGGGCGTTGCGGCCGCCGCCGGTGATGTCGATCGTCTCCTTCGGGAAGCGCGCGTTGCCGCCGCCGACGTACGCGATCGTGCCGACCGAGCCGTTCGCGAACCGGAGCGTGACGAGGACGTCGCCGGTGTCCGGGCCGGGTACGGCGTACACCTCGGTCGGGAGGCTGTTCAGCCACCAGGTGAGCGTGTCGATGAAGTGACCGCCTTCGCCGGCGAACCGGGTACCTTCCTTGCCGGCGTCGAGGTACCAGCTGGTGGAGTCGAGCTTGCCGGCGTTCACGAGGTACCGGACCGAGCTGTTGCCGCCGGGGGTGCCGAAGCGTTCCTTGAGGTCGGTGAGCAGCGGCGCGAACCGGCGGTTGAAGCCGACCATCAGCCGGTCGTTGCCGGTGGCATCCACCGTGGCGACGATCCGGTCGAGCTCGTCGTCCGTCAACGCCAACGGCTTCTCGACGAAGACGGCCTTCCCGGTCTCCAACGCGCGACATGCCAGCTCGGCATGCGAACTGTGTCGCGTCACCACGAACAACGCGTCGAGGCTCGCGTCGCCCAGCACCTCGTCGGCGTTGGTCGACACCGCCTCGAACCCGAACCTCCGCTGAGCATTCGCCGCGGACAAAGACTTGTTCGTGGCAACCCGCCCGAGCACCGCACGCTCATCCTTCTGCAGATGCGGCAACAGCATGCTGGACGCATAGTTGCCCGCCCCAACAAACCCCACCCGCACAACGTCCGTAGGAACAGCCTCTTGTCGACGACTGACTCCTACGACCGGTCGCTGGTCGAGCTCGCCTGTTTCTTCCTTCGGGTATTCGAAGAGGAAGCCGACGCCTGGATACGCGCCTGTGCTCAGCTTCTGGTAAACATCCGTGGCGTCGGCGATGGGGAAGGTGTTGGCGATCAGGGAGCCGACGTCGATCTGTTCGCGGGCGATCAGGTCGACGAAGCATTCCAGGTTGCGGCGTTCGGTCCAGCGGACGTAGCCGGCCGGGTAGTCGATGCCCTGCAGTTCGTAGCGGTCGTCGTACCGTCCCGGACCGTACGACCGCGAGAACCGGACGTCCAGTTCCTTGTCGTAGTACGCGTTCCACGGCAGGTCGAGCTTCGTCTTGCCGATGTCGACGACGCGCGCGCGATCCCGGGCCAGCCGGGCGGCCGTCTCGACCGGTCCGTTCGAATGCCCGCCGGCAGCCAGCAGAATGCGATCCGCGCCCAGCCCATTGGATGCCTGCAGCAACGACCGCTCGAGTACGTCGATCTGATCCGGCGAAGCACAGGCCAGTGCGCCCGCCTTCTCCGCCATCCGGCAGCGGTCCTCGACTGTGTCGATCCCGAACACCCGCACCCCGGCCGCGACCAGCAGTCGTACGACGAGTTGCCCGACCAGCCCGAGCCCGATCACGACGGCGGTGTCGCCCAGCTGTACCTCGGCCTGCCGTACACCCTGCATAGCGATCGCGCCGACGGTCGAGAACGCGGCCTGCTCAGCCGGCACTCCGTCCGGTACCGGCACGCACAGGTTCACCGGCACCCAGTTGTACTCCGCGTGCAGCGCGAACTCGTTCCCCGCCGCGGCGACCATCTGGCCGACGCTGAACTCCTCGGCACCGGCCCCGACCTCGACCACCACGCCACACAGTGAGTACCCGAGCGGCGTGTACGAGTCGAGCTTGTTCATCACCTTCTTGTAGGTGCTCATGACGCCCTGCTGCGCAACGGTGTCGAGCACCTTGCGGACCTGGTCCGGCCGCGCCTTCGCCTTGCCGACCAGCGACAGCTTCGCCTCGCCGACCTTCATCAGCTCGGTGCCGGTGGAGATCAGCGAGTACAGCGAACGCACCAGCACCCCACCCGGCGCACAGCCCGGCGGCGGTACGTCGAGCACCGCCAGCTCGCCGGACTTGTAGTTCTGGGCAACCTGCTTCATAGCCGTCCTTCATCCAGAGGTGATGGTGACACCGAGGTCCCGCATGTGCCTGGTCCAGGTCTCGAGGGTCAGCAACTGCCAGATCTGCTTGGAGTAGTCCTCGCGCCCGGCCCGCTCGTCGTCGACCAGCTTCTGTACGGCGCCCTGCCGCAGGAACCCGCTCCCGACCAGCTCACCGCGCAGCAGTACGTCGTCGACCAGCTCGCGCAGGTCGTTGCGTACCCAGGCTCGCAGCGGCGCGCTGAACGACGCCTTCGGCCGGTAGATGATCTCCTTCGGCAACCACGCCTCGGCCGCCTTCTTCAGCGCGAGCTTGCTGACCCGGCGGTGGATCTTCTCGCTGCCAGGGATCGAGAACGCCGCGCGCGCCACGACCGGGTCCACGAACGGCGTCCGTACCTCGGTCGACGCGGCCATGCTCGCGCGGTCGGTGTACGTGAGGTTCAATCCCGGGAGGAACATCCGCGAGTCCGCCAGGCACATCCGGTTGACGTGGTCGTCGAGCGTGGTGTCGTGGTAGATGTCCGCGTGCTCGGACAGCAGCTTCCCGACGTACGGCTCCAGGTCCGGGCTCAACAGCCCGGCCAGCTGGTCCCCGTCGTACATCGTGTAGCTGCGCCGGAACGCCGTCTCCTCGGACAGGTTCGCGAACGTCTCGAATCGCTTGGCCCACCGCGCGTACCGCAGGCCGCGGCCGTTCACAGTCACGGGGAGCCGTCGTACGGCGGGCCCGATCACACCGTTCCGGAGTACGCCGGGAAGCCGCTGGTACTGCGCTCCCATCACGCACGCAAGGTGCTTGCGGTAGCCGCCGAACAACTCGTCCGCGCCCATCCCGGACAGCAGTACCTTCACGCCGGCATCGCGGGCGGTGTCGCACATCAGCAGCGTGTTGATCGCGGCCGGGTCGCCGATCGGCTCGTCCAGAATGTCAACAATCCGCGGAAGCAGCTCGACGACGTCCGGGGCGATCTCGATCTCGTGCAGGTCGATGCCGAACTGCTGCGCCACCTTGCGCGCGTAGATCGCGTCGTCGGGCATCGCTTCGAGCTTCTGGTCCTGCGCCCGGAACGTGATCGTGTACGAGTCGACACCCGGATCCATGCGCTTGGCCAGCACGGTCACCAGGCTGGAATCCAGCCCGCCGCTGAGGAACGTGGAGACCGGGACGTCGGCGACCAGGTGCGCGGCGACCGACTCCTCGATGATCGTGCGCAGGTCGGCAGGCGGACCGGCCGCGGCCTCGGTGGCGACGTCGGTCACCCGCCAGTACGTCTCGTGCCGGCTGCCGCCGTCGGGCCGGAACTCCGCCCACGAACCCGGCGGGAGCTTCTCGACGCCGTCGATCGCGCAGCGCTGCTCGGGCAGCCAGTAGTAGAGCATCGACGCGATCAGCGCGCCGGGCTCGGTGCGCAGCTCGGAGCCGACCGCGGAGACCAGCGCCTTCAGCTCGGACGCGAAGATCACGCCGCCCTCGCGGCGCAGGAAGTACAGCGGCTTGATGCCGAGCGGGTCGCGGGCCAGGTACAGGCTGCCGCTCTCCTCGTCGAGCATCGCGAACGCGAACATGCCGCGGAACCGCTTGAGCGCGTCCGGACCCCAGCGCCGCCAGGCCTCCAGTACGACCTCGGTGTCGCTCGCGGTCCGGAAATGCACGCCGGACTTCGACAGCTCGGCCCGCAGCTCCTTGTAGTTGTAGAGCTCGCCGTTGTAGCAGATGGTCAAACCCTGCTTGCTGAACGGCTGGTCGGCGGCCGACGACAGGTCGATGATCGACAACCGGCGATGCGCCAGGAACGCCCGGACGTCACCTTCGTCGAACGCGTACAGCCGGTCCGCGTCCGGACCGCGATGCGCGATCCGGTTGCTCATCAGCTCCGCCAGCGCGAAGCCGTCGCGCTGCTGGTAGCAGCCCGCGATGCCGCACACGTCAGGATCCCGTCTTCATGCCGGTGACGTCGCCGACGTGGCTGACGTGACCGGTCAACGCGTCGTACACCTGCAGGTACGCCTTCTGCTGGTGCGTCCACGCCAGCACCCGCTCGACGCGTTCGCGGCCGAGCTTCGCCATCCGGCGGCGGCGGACCTCGTCGTCGAGCAGCTCGACGATCGCGTCGCCGTACTTCGCCACGTCGTTCGGCTCGACGTACACCGCGGCGTCGGCGGCGGACACCTTCGTCTCCACCAGGTCGAAGGCCACGACCGGCAGCTCGAACGCCATGTACTCCATGGTCTTGTTCATCGTCGACACGTCGTTGAGCGGGTTCTTCGGGTCGGGGGACAGGCCGGCGTCCGCGGTCGACATCACCGCGCGCACGGTCTCGTCCGGCACCCGGCCGGTGAACTCGACGTACTCGCCGAGGCCCAGCTCGTCCCGCAATGCGACCACGTCGTCGAACGAGTCGCCGCCGCCCATCAACGTGAACGCGATGTCGGTCCGGTGCAGATTGTTGACAATATGATCAGCGGCCCGGACGACGATGTCGACGCCGTCCTGCGGACCCATCACGCCGATGTACGTGACCAGGTAGCGGTGACCGCGGCGCAGGGCCTCGTCCGGTGCGCTGCGGAGCAGTTTGTCCGGGTCCGGCCCGGTGCGGACCACGGTCACGTCGTGGTTCGCCTTGCCGCTGCGGGTGATCGCGATCCGGCGGTACGAGTCGTTCGTCGAGATCACGTGGTCGGCCTGGCGGTGCGTCGTCCGTTCGAGGAACCGCAGCCCCTTGTACGGCAGGCTCGTCGTACCGCCGAACCGGGACTGGAACAGCTCCGGGCACAGATCGTGGTGGTCGAACACGAAGCGCGTATGGTCGATCCGGCGCAGCAGCATCGCGATCGGCCAGAAGATGTCCGGCGGGTTGCACGCCTGCAGCACGCGGAACTTGCCGGCCTTGCGGGCCCGGAACACCAGCCGCAGCGTCATCAGGAACGAGTACGCGTACTCCCAGACGAAGCCGACCTTGCTGCCGCCCGGCGCGTACGCCTTGTACTTGTGCACGGTGACGCCGTCGATCACCTCGTACGACGGATCGCCCGGACCCTTCGGGCAGACGACGGTCACGTCGTACCCGGCCGCGACCAGCGCCTGGCACTCGAGCCAGACGCGGCGGTCGAACGGCACCCAGAGGTTCTGGATGATGATCAGCACCCGGGGACCGGTCACCAGCCCACTCCTTCGTACCCGGGCAGCTCCTCGACCTCGGCGCCGAGCCGGCCGCTGAGGTCGATGGTCCGCGGCGGAGGTGTCTCCAGCAGCGCGCCGATCGCAGCCTTGTCGGTGGCCGACACGATCGCCACGTCGGCGCCGGCGAGGGCCGTGTGCGGGTTGTCGGTCAGTACCCGCTGCAGGTGCGGGAGCTTCGACTGGACGTGGCGCAGGTTGGCGCCGACCAGCCGGGTGGGGTTGACGATCGCGTCGTAGATGCGCAGGTTGTAGCCCTTGCCGATCAGCCTTTCGGCGAGTTCGACGTTCGGGCTCTCGCGCAGGTCGTCGGTGGCGTGCTTGAAGCTCAGCCCGAGCAGTGCGATCTCGCGGCCGGGGCCGGCGATCACGCGGTCGACGACGTCGCGGACACTGCGTTCGTTGGTGGCCAGCGCGCCGGACAGCAGCGGGAGTTCGGTGTCGTTGATCCGGGCCAGGTGCAGGACGCTGCGGAGATCCTTCGGCAGGCAGGAGCCGCCGAACGCGAAGCCGGGCTTGAGGTAGTACGGCGAGATGTTCAGGCTGGTGTCTTGTACGAAGATCTTCATCACCTCGCGCGAGTCCACGGCGAAGTGCCGGAAGATCCGGCCCATCTCGTTCGCGAACGACACCTTGGTGGCGTGGAACGCGTTGCACGCGTACTTCAGCGCCTCGGCCGTCCGGACGTCGACAAGCTGCACATCCTTGCCGAGGAACGAGAACAAGTCGGTCAGAGCGGTACCGACTTTCGGGTTGCGGGTGCCGACCACGACGAACGGCGGCTCGTAGAAGTCCGCGAGCCCCGATCCCTCGCGCAGGAACTCCGGGCACATCGCCGTACCGAAGGTGAGTCCCTCCGGCGGCGGTACCTCGGCCAGCACCTTGGCGACGACTTCGTCCACCGTGCCCGGTGGGACCGTGCTGCGCACGACGATGCTGTGGAACCCGGACGCCGGCCGTACGACGACCTGCGCCGCCTCGGCGATGTCCCGTACCGCGCGCTTGATGTAGGTGAGGTCCGTACTGCCCGCCTGCGTCGACGGCGTACCGACACAGATCAGCGAGACATCGGCCCGCTCGAGCGCCAGCCGCGGATCGGTGGTCGCCCGCAGCCGCCCGGAGGTGGCCCCGGCCGCGACGAGCTCGTCCAGCCCCGGTTCGACCACCGGACTGTGCCCCTCGACGATCGGCTCCACCTTGGCGGTGTCGACATCCACCCCCCACACCTCGTGCCCGGCAGCAGCCAGACAAGCCGCCGTCACCGACCCCACGTACCCCAAGCCGAACACGGCAACTTTCATAACGCCCCCCACAGGCTCGGTTCCGACGTCCCCACACCCCCAGCGCCCATGAGAGCAACCACCGCACCACGCTGATACACCCCTGTGGAAATCTCCCCCGAGAAATTCCCCGCGGAAACTATCCTGGACACGGAACGTGTCCGGCCCTCCCGACATCGGAGTAACCATGGAAGCCCAGTTCAAGCTGCCGAACGGTGACACCCTGCACATCATCGACACCGCCACGGTCGGCCGCAGCCTGGGCAGAATCCTGCAACTGTTCCGCACCGGCGAGACCGAGCCGGTGTTCTTCGGCGACGAACCCCGGCCCGAAGGTGTGGTGATCACTTTCGAGCAGTGGGCCGAGTACGAGCGCCTGAAGGAAGACGCCGAGTCCGACCGCAAGATGGAGGCCATCACCCGCGAGCGCCTGGCAAACGCCCGCCCGGAGGACTGGGTGTCGTTCGAGGACGCGGCCCGCGAGGGTGGCTGGGACCTGGACGTCCCGCCGTACGAGCCGCCTGCTGATCCCGAGAAGTGGTGACCACCTATCACCTGATGATCCATGAGGATCTCAGGCAACAGATCAACGAGTTGAGCGCGGAGTACAAGCGCGATCCCAGCAGCGACGCCGGCAAAGAGTACGTGGCGGTAATCAACGGGCTGAAGGCCCTGCAGCAGGGGCAAGAGGCGAACTACCAAGGCAAGCAGTTGGGTTACGGTCCGCGGTCGCACGACCTGAGAGACTGCGCCGAGCTGAAGGTGCCGGTGTTCGACGAGCGGCCGATGGGTCCGTCGCACCGGCTGACCTATCGCGAGTTCGATCCGCTGCCCAAGATCGAGGGGGGCCGGGTGGTCGCGGACCCCGACGCCAAGCCGTACCGGCAGGTGGTTGCGTTCGCGCACCGGTCGGCCGACCCGGCGGCAATCACGGGCGAGCGTCTGGGCCGGCAGCGCGGCCTACCGGATCGGGACCTGCAAGGGCTGACCGGGGGAGGGCGCCCGGAGATCGGACCGCAGCGGCAGGGCGTGCAGACCACACCGCACCGGATTCCCGTGCCCGGGGACCTGCTGCGGCAGGCGGCGATTCTCCGCGACAGTCCTCCCGCCGGCACCGCCCCGAAGCCGGCGGCCGCGCCACAGGCGAACCCCCACCGACCGCCCAGCACCGGCACCTCAAAGTCGAAGGAACGCTGACCGAGTCGGTCTCGGTCGAGGGTGGATTCGCGGGCGCGGCCAGTCAGCGGTGGGTGACTGAGGGTTGGGGTGTGGGTGCCGTCTGTTGGTGCGGGGAAATTGGCTGTATCAGGGGGCCTTCCGGCGGATCTGTATTGGGCGACGGGATGTGCGCCGGTGTGAGGGGATCGGGATGAAGGTTCTGGTGGCGGGGGATCGGGGTTATATCGGGGCGGTGATGGTGCCGTTCCTGCGGAGTGCGGGTCATCAGGTGGCCGGGCTGGACTCCGGGTTGTACGAGGGGTGCGACCTGCTGGGTGGGCCGGAGCCGATCGGGGATCGGGTGCCGCGGGATCTACGGGACGTGACCGCCCGGGAACTTGCCGGGTACGACGCGGTGGTGTGTCTGGCCGCGTTGTCGAACGATCCGCTCGGCAACCTGGACAAGGCGGCGACGTACTCGGTCAACCTGGACGGCACGCTGAACCTGGCCCGGGCGGCGAAGGACGCCGGGATCGAGCGGTTCCTGTTCGCGTCCTCGTGCAGCCTGTACGGCGCGGCCGGGTCGGAGGCGGTCGGTGAGGACGCCGAGATGTTCCCGGTGACGGCGTACGGCGAGACGAAGGCGCTGGCCGAGCAGGAGCTGTCGAAGCTCGCCGACGACACCTTCAGCCCGACGTACCTGCGGAACGCGACCGCGTACGGCGCCTCGACCCGGCTGCGGCTGGACATTGTTGTCAACAATCTGACCGCCATCGCGCTGACCACCGGACAGGTCCGGCTGGAGAGCGACGGCACCCCGTGGCGGCCGCTCGTGCACATCGAGGACATCAGCCGCGCGTTCCTGCAGGTCCTGGAGTCGCCGCGGGAGACGATCCACGACGAGGCGTTCAACGTCGGCCGGCCCGAGGACGTCGTCCAGGTCCGCGACATCGCCGAGATGGTCCGCGCGGCCGTCCCCGGCTCGACGCTCTCGATCGCCGACGGCGCCGGGCCGGACCTGCGCAACTACAAGGTCGACTTCAGCAAGCTCTACGAGACGTTCCCGGACCTGAAGCTGCAGTGGTCGGTCCGCAAGGGCGTCGACGAGCTGTACGACGCCTACCAGCGGCACGGCCTCACGCTCGACGACTTCAACTCGGCGCAGTTCGTCCGCCTGCGCCGCATCCAGCAACTGCTGAACGCGAACCTGGTCGACGGCAACCTGCGCCGCCAGACGGACGCGCAGTTCCCGGGACCGAAGGAGCTGAACTGATGGCCGACCAGATCCCCTGCCGGCTCTGCGGTGAGCCCCTGACACAGACGTTCGTCGACCTCGGCATGTCGCCGCCCTGCGAGAGCTACCTGCGCGCCGACCAGCTCGACAGCGGCGAGACGTTCTACCCGCTGCACGTCCGGATCTGTGACAACTGCCTGCTCGTCCAGCTGCCGGCGTACGTCGCGGCCGACGACGTGTTCAGCGACTACCTGTACTTCTCGTCGTACTCGACCAGCTGGGTCGAGCACGCGCGCCGGTTCGTCGTCGACATGCAGGAGCGGCTGAAGCTCGACCGGAACAGCCTGATCGTGGAGGCCGCCAGCAACGACGGCTACTTGTTGCAGCACGCAACAAACCTGGGCATCCCGGTACTCGGCATCGAGCCGGCCGCGAACATCGCGAAGATCGCGAACGAGAAGGGCATCCGTACGGAGAGCTACTTCCTCAGTGAGGCGACCGGCAAGGACGCCGCGGCCAGGTACGGCCAGGCGGACCTTGTCGTCGGCAACAACGTGTTCGCGCACGTCCCGGACATCGTCGACTTCGCGAAGGGCCTGCGGGCGCTGGTGAAGGACGACGGCCTGGTGTCGCTGGAGTTCCCGCATCTGCTCCGGTTGATCGAGAACCGCCAGTACGACACGATCTACCACGAGCACTACCAGTACCTGACGCTGCGGACCGCGTCCGAGGCGCTGGCCAAGGCCGGCCTGACGGTGGTCGACGTCCAGGAACTCGCCAGCCACGGCGGCTCGCTGCGGGTGTTCAGCACCCCGGCCGAGACCGCGGGCGACCCGTCGGACCTCGTCGTCAAGGTGCTGCAGGACGAGGAGGAGGCCGGGCTGCACACGGTCGAGGGCCACCTGGGTTTCGCCGCCGAGGTCTTCAAGATCAAGTCCGACCTGCTCGAGTTCCTGATCCAGGCGCAGCGCGACGGCAAGTTCGTCGCCGGGTACGGCGCTCCTGGCAAGGGCAACACGCTGCTCAACCACTGCGGCATCCGCGAGGACCTGCTGCCGTACACGGTCGACCGCAGCCCGCACAAGCACGGCATGTACCTGCCGGGCACGCACATCCCGATCTTCGCCCCGGAGCGCCTGGCCGAGACGCGCCCCGACTACATCGTGATCCTGCCGTGGAACCTGCGCGCGGAGATCGTCCACCAGCTCGGCTACGCACGGGAGTGGGGCGCGCAGTTCGTCGTACCGATCCCACGTCTCGAACTGCTCTGAATCGTGTTTGGGCTCTGAAAAACCTCCGGGGGGAAGGGAAGTACCGAGATGAAGGTCGTGATCTTCTGTGGGGGGCACGGGCTGCGGATGCGCAGCGGCGTGGATTCCGCACCGAAGCCGATGATGACGATCGGCGACCGGCCGGTCCTGTGGCACGTGATGCGGTACTACGCGCACTTCGGTCACACCGAGTTCATCCTGCCGCTGGGGTTCGGCGGGGCCTCGGTGAAGGAGTACTTCCTGCGCTACGAGGAGACCGTCTCCAACGACTTCGTGATGACCAAGGGCGGGCAGCAGATCGAGCTGCTCGAGTCCGACATCAGCGAGTGGAAGATCACCTTCGTCGACACCGGGATCGACACCAGTATCGGTGAGCGGCTGCGCCGGGTCCGCCCGTACCTGGAGGACGACGACGCGTTCCTGGCCAACTACGGCGACGTACTGACCGACGCGCCGATGGACAAGATCGTCGACCACGTGATGACCAGCGACATCACCGCGAGCCTGCTCGCGGTGACACCGCAGGACTCCTTCCACGTGGTCGAGTTCGGCGCCGACTCGCGGGTCACCGGACTGCGCTCGGCCACCGACCTGAACGTCTGGATCAACGGCGGGTACTTCGTCCTCAAGAAGGAGATCTTCGACGTCCTGCACGAGGGCGAGGACCTGGTCGGGGACGCGTTCCCGCGGCTGGCCGCGATCGGCAGGCTGGAGGCGATCCCGCACCACGGGTTCTGGGCGCCGATGGACACGCTCAAGGAGCGCAGCATGCTCGAGGACCTGTACCGCTCCGGCAAGAAGCCGTGGGCATTGTGGAGCCACTCGGCCCGCAACGCCGCCCGGACGGCAGACGTGGTGGCGAGCTGATGCTGCCGTTCCAGCTCGGCCTGATCGACGGGCCGGTCCACCTGGTTGCCTTGGGCGCCCATCCCGACGACATCGAGATCGGCTGCGGCGGCACGCTGCTCAAGCTGGCCGAGTCGGTGCCGGAGCTGTCGGCCGAGTTCGTGATCGCGACCGGTACGCCGGCCCGCCTGGAGGAGGCGCGCCGGGCGGCCGAGCTGTTCCTGCCCGAGTGCGAGGTGACCGTGACGTCGGCGGAGCTCCCGGACGGGCGGCTGCCGGCGTACTGGAACCAGACCAAGGAGTTGCTGGAGGCAACGGCCGGGGGGAGCCGGCGCCCCGACCTGGTGCTGGCGCCGAGCCGGACCGACGCGCACCAGGACCACCGTCTGATCGCCGAGCTGGCGCCGACGGTGTGGCGCAACCACCTGGTGCTGCACTACGAGATCCCCAAGTGGGACGGCGACCTCAGCCGGCCGTGGCTGTACGTCGAACTCACCGAGGACCAGCTCCGGGAGAAGGTCGCGCTGCTGCACAAGGCGTATCCGTCCCAGGTCCCGCACGACTGGTTCGACGAAGAGGTCTTCGCCGGGCTGGCCCGGTTGCGCGGGATGGAATGCCGGGCGCCGTACGCCGAGGCGTACACGACTGCGAAGGCGGTTCTGACGTGGTGATCCTCGCGTGCTCCGGGGGCGGGCGATGAAGGCGACACCGGTCGAGGCGATCGCCGGCGCCTACCTTTTCGAGCCTGTTCCGCACGTCGACGAGCGCGGATTCTTCTCCCGCACCTTCGACGCCGATGTGGTGCGCTCGGTCGGGATCGACCCCGACGCTTTCGTCCAGGACAGCCTGTCACGCTCGGCGAAGGGTGTGCTGCGGGGCATGCATCTGCGCTCCGGCGCGGGTGAGGCAAAGCTTGTGCGCTGCTCGTACGGCGAGGTGCTGGACGTGATCGTCGACCTGAGGCCGGACTCCCCGACGTTCTTGAACCAGGCCAGCTTCGCCCTGACCGGGGACAGCCAGCGCACGCTCTACGTTCCGGCGGGATGTGCGCACGGGTTCCAGGCGCTCACCGAGCCGGCCGATGTGTCGTACCGCATCGATCGCCGGCACGACCCGGCCGAGGATGTCGCGATCGCCTACGACGACCCGGACCTCGCGATCGCCTGGCCGTTGCCGGTCAGTCTGCGCTCGGGCCGGGACGCCGAGGCGGGTTCGCTCGCCGATGCGCTCGCGCTGATTCGCGGTGCCCGCACAGAACGGATCAACCGATGACCCACCAGCATGCGAAACACCGAAGGAGTATCGACGTGGCGAGCCTCAACTGCCGCGGCTGCGGGTCGGTGGACACCGCGCGCGTGATCGACCTCGGAGCGCAGCCGTGCGCCGACTACTTCCCGCCGGTGGACACCACCGGCGAGGACCCGCGCTGGCCGCTGGAGCTGTGGCTGTGCCGGTCCTGCACGCTGGTCCAGCTGGGTCCGGTGGAGCCGCAGATGCCGGAGCCGCCACGGGCGATCGAGTCGGCGACCAGCCTGGCGCACGCCGAGACCTCGGTGAAGGAGATCCTGCGCGACCACCCGGAGATCGCCGGCCGGGTCGTACACGAGTTCGCCAGCCACCATGGCGGCTCGTGGCTGGGTCACCTGCGCGCGGCCGGCTGCCGGACTGCCGAGGGCGACGAGCGCGCCGACCTGGTCGTCGACGTGCACGGCATCGCGCACGAGCCGGCGGTCGGCGAGATGCTCGGTCTCCGCGCGGACCGGCTGGCACCGTCCGGGCTGCTGGTGCTGGAGTTCCACCACCTGCTTCCGCTGGTCGAGGGCAACCAGTTCGACACCATCCGGCACGGCCACTGGTCGTACCTGTCGCTTGGCGCGGTGGTCCGGCTGGCCGCGATCCACGGACTGGTCGTGGTCTCGGTCCGCGAGGTCGACCTGTTCGGCGGCAGCCTGCAGGTGATGCTGCGGCACGAGTCCGCGGGGATCGGCGCCGACGACTCGGTCCGCGACGTGCTGGCCCGCGAGGCGGCGGCCGGCATCGACGGCGAGACGCGCCTGACCACCCTGCACGAGCACGCCGTCGCCGCCGCGACCGCGCTGCACGACCTGCTCGCCGGCTACCAGGCGGACGGCCGCAGCGTCGCTGCCTACGGTGCGCCGTCGAAGGCGCCTGTGCTGCTCGACCTGGCGAAGGTGGGGCCTGACCTGTTGCCGTTCACCGTCGACGCGTCACCGGCCAAGCACGGCCGCCGGATCCCGGGCAGCGGCGTACCGATCCGGTCGGTCGACGACCTGCGCGCTGCGCGGCCGGACGTCGTCCTCGTACTGACCTGGGACATCGTCGACGAGGTGATGTCCCAGCTCGAGGCCGACGGCGCCGGCTGGGGCGCCACGTACGTCGTCCCGCTGCCGGAGCCACACCCCGTCACAGCCGCGGACGCGGTAGGGAGGCGGTAACCATGGGCAAGGCAGGAGTTCTGCTCGACCGGGACGGCACGATCATCGTCGATCACGGTTACGTGGGAACGGTCGACCGGGTCGAGTTCATCCCGGGTTCGATCGTGGCGATCGCCGAGCTCAACCGGGCCGGCGTCCCGGTGGCGGTGGTCACCAACCAGGCCGGCGTCGCCCGCGGTTTCTACGGGATCGAGGACGTCCAGCAGGTGCACAAGCACATGATCGCCGAGCTGGCCCGGCAGGGCGCGCACGTCGATCTGTGGTTGTTCTGCCCGTACCACCCCGACGGCACCGTCGAGTCCTTCGCCCGCACCAGCGCCGATCGTAAGCCGGCCGCGGGGATGGCGCTGGCCGCGGCCGAGTCGCTCGACCTGGACCTCTCGGCGTCCTGGGTGGTGGGCGACAGCAGCGCCGACATCGGCCTCGCCAGGTCTGTCGGCGCATGCCCGGTGCACATCGGCCCAGCAGGTACGGCCGAGCCGGGCGTGACGTCGTACCCGGATCTCGCCGGCGCGGTCGAGTTCATCCTCGGGCAACACGCCGCGAACGGTGCCAACGGCAACAGCCGGCGCAGGTTCCCGGCGCATCGGTTCGACCGGGCCGACGCCTACGGTGGCGAGTACGTCTCCGAACTGTCCCGCGCGTTCGCCACCGTCGATCTGGTTCAGCTCGACCGGGCCGCCGAGATCCTGCTGGCCGCCCACAACCGCGACGCGGCCGTTTTCGCCTGCGGGAACGGCGGGTCGGCGTCGATCGCCAACCACCTGCAGTGCGATCACGTGAAGGGCGTCCGCACCGGCACCGACCTCAACACCCGGGTGTTCAGCCTCAGCACCAACGTGGAGATCTTCAGCGCGATCGCCAACGACATCGGGTACGACGCCGTCTTCGAGTACCAGCTGCAGTCGCAGGCGCGCCCGGGCGACGTACTGATCGCCATCTCGTCGTCGGGCCGGTCGCCGAACATCGTCCGGGCTCTGGAGTGGGCGAACGCGAACGGCCTGTCGACGATCGCGCTGACGGGCTTCGACGGCGAGCCGGCGCGTTCCCTGAGTACGGTCTCGATCCACGTCGACACCCGGAACTACGGGGTCATCGAGGACGCGCACCAGGCCTGCATGCACCTGCTGGCGCAGTACGTGCGTCAGTCCCGGATGGCCGAGACCGAGGTTGCGGCGCATGTCTTCTGAACCGATGCGAGTGGCGATCAACCTGCTCACCGACGATCCGGACAACCCCTCGGGTGCGCACTGGTTCTGGACGCGCGTGATCCCCGAGATGGCTGCCCGGCTCGACGAGGGTGAGGAACTGCACCTGATGGTGAGCCCCCGATCCCGCAAGGACCACGGGAACTACGGTCCGGGCGTCCACTTCCTCACCTTTCCGTGGTCCAACGAGCGGCAGCGGCTGCGCGTGCTCACCGAACAGCTCTATGCCCCGCCGCGACTCCGGGCCGCGCGGATCGACGTGTTCAACACGTTGATCGCCCCGCTGGTGCGGCCGGCCCCGGCGATCGTGGCGCACTTCAAGACCATGCACGCGTTCACCGCGCCCGAGGCGATCAACCCGTTGGTGCGGGCGTACCGGCGGACCAGCTACCCGCACACGGCCAAGGTGGCGGACGCGATCATCATCAATTCCGAGAGCCTGCGTACCGAGGTGCAGACCTACCTGGACGTCGATCCGGCCAAGCTGCGCCTGATCCCGGAAGCCGTCGACCACACCACGTTCCGGCCCGGTGACACCGACGAGGCCCGGACCGAGATCAAGCGGTACGGGGTCGAGCGGCCGTTCGTGCTCTTCGTCTCGTCGTTGTGGCCCTACAAGAACTGTGACGGCCTGTTGCGCGCGTTCGCGCTGGCGCGGCCGCGCCTCGACGGTCACCAGTTGGCCGTGGTGGGCCACGGCCGCGACGTCCAGTACGTCGCGCGCCTGCACGCGTTGGCCGAGGAGCTGGGCATCGCCGACGACGTGGTGTGGGTGGGCGGCGTACGGCTCGAGGAGACCGTGCTCTTCTACCGCGCCGCCGCGGCCTTCGCCTACCCGTCGTTCAACGAGACCTTCGGGCTGCCGATCCTCGAGGCGATGGCGTGCGGATGCCCGGTCGTGACGTCCGACCGCAGCGCGATGGCCGAGACGGCCGGCGATGCGGCACTGCTGGCCGACCCCGAGGACCCGGACTCGCTCGCGGACGCGTTGGTTCGCGCCTGTGGTCCGGAAGGCGACTCGCTGCGGCCGCTCGGCCTGGCCCGCGCGGCGGAGTACTCGTGGGCGCGTACGGGGGAACAGACCCTCGAGGTCTACCGAGAGGTCCATCGGGCCGGAGAGCGGGTGCGGGCATGAGGATCCTGGTGACCGGCGGGGCCGGGTTCATCGGCTCGCACACCTGCGACCGGTTGGTTGCCGAGGGCCACGACGTCACGGTGCTCGACGCACTCACGGCACCGGTGCATCGTGACGGGCGTCCGTCGTACCTGACTCCCGGGGTCGAGCTGTACGTCGGTGACGTGCGCAACCGCGAGCTGCTCGCAAACCTGCTGCGGCGTTGTGATGCGGTGTTCCACTTCGCCGCCTATCAGGACTACCTGACCGACTTCGCCAGGTTCACCGACGTCAACGTCACCTCGACGGCACTGATCTTCGAGATCGCCGTGGCCGAGGGCCTGGATCTCCAGCGCGTGGTGGTGGCGTCCTCGCAGTCCGCGATGGGTGAGGGCCTGTACCACTGCCCGAAGGACGGCGACCAGACGCCGGGCATGCGGCCCGAGTCCGCGCTGCGCCAGGGCCAATGGGAGATCCCGTGCCCGCAGTGCGGCGGCGAGCTCGAGCTACGACGTACGCCGGAGAGCGTGTCCAACCCGCAGAACGCTTACGGCATGTCAAAGTTCGGCGAGGAGATGGTCGCGCTGAACCTCGGGCGCCGCTACGACATCCCGACGGTCGCGCTGCGCTACAGCATCGTGCAGGGGGCTCGCCAGTCGGTCTACAACGCGTACTCCGGGGCGTGCCGGATCTTCAACCTCCACTACCTGCTCGGTAGCGCGCCCGTGCTCTACGAGGACGGCAAGGCCATCCGCGACTACGTCAACATCCACGACGTCGTGGATGCCAACCTCCTCGCGCTGGAAGATCCGCGGGCCGCGGGCAGGGCGTTCAACGTCGGTGGCGGCACGCCGTACACGACCACGGAGTTCGCGGACGTCGTCCGGCGCCAGTACGGCTCGGACGCGCCTCCCGTGGTCAGTGGCGAGTTCCGCTTCGGCGACACCCGCCATATCGTCTCCGACCTCGCGGCACTGGAGGAGCTCGGCTGGAAGCCACGGCGTACGCCGGTCGACTCGGTCGCCGAGTACGCGGACTGGCTCGAGGGACTGCCGGGGCTCGACGAGATCCTCGCGAACGCGAACGCCAAGATGCGTGCGCTCGGAGTCGTCCGGAAGGTGGAGTCGTGAAGGCCTTCGTACTGGCCGCCGGCCTGGGCACGCGGCTGCGCCCACTCACCGACCGGGTTCCGAAGTGCCTGGTCGAGGTCGGCGGACGTCCGATGCTGGACCACTGGCTCGATGCGCTCGCGGCGGCGGGCGTCGACGACGTACTGGTCAACGTGCACCACCTGCACGAGAAGGTCGAGGAGCACGTCGCGGCCCGGGCCGGCAGGCCGCCGTTCGTGCATGTGGTGCACGAGCCCGAGCTGCTCGGTAGTGCTGGAACGCTGCGCGCGAACCGGGACTTCGTGGACGGCGAGTCGCACTTCCTCGCGGTCTATGCCGACAACCTGACGACCTTCGACATCGGGCAGCTGGTGGACGCCCACAGAGACACGCACAGGGCAGCTCCGTCACTCGCCACGATGGCCGTGTTCCACGCACCGCGTCCCGAGCAGTGCGGGATCGTCGAGGTCCAGGACGGACTGGTCGTCCGGTTCGACGAGAAGCCCGAGCACCCACGGAGCGACCTGGCCAACGCCGGTCTGTACGTCTTCGACGCCGCGGTGCTCGATCTCATCGAAGGAGATCCTCCCGTCGACGTGGGCCGGCACCTGCTGCCACAGCTGGTGGGCCGATCACGGGTCGTGGACGTCGGAGACGCCTTCTTCCTCGACATCGGAACCCCGGAAGCGCTCGAGCGGGCACGCCGGCGCTGGCCACGAGGAGCAGAGCGATGATCATCACCCAGACGCCGCTGCGCATCGGCCTCGTCGGCGGAGGCACCGACCTGCCGGGCTACTACCGCGAGCACGGCGGCCGGGTGCTCAACGCCGCGATCGACAAGTACGTGTATGTCGTGGTGAAGCAGCGCTTCGACGACGACATCTACATCAACTACTCCCGCAAGGAGATCGTCAGCCGGGTCGCCGACGTGCAGCACGACCTCGTCCGGGAGGCCATGCACATGGCCGGCATCAAGGGTGGTGTCGAGATCACGACCCTGGCCGACATCCCGTCGAGCGGTTCCGGCCTCGGATCCTCCTCGTCGGTGACCGTAGGCCTGCTGCACGCCCTGTTCGCCTACCAGGGCGTACAGGTCTCCGCCGAGGAGCTGGCCGACCGCGCCTGCACCATCGAGATCGAACGCTGTGGAAAGCCGATCGGCAAGCAGGACCAGTACGCCGCGGCGTACGGCGGCATCTGCGACCTGCGGTTCGGTCCGGGCGACCGGGTCGTGGTGGACCCGATCCGGTTGGAACCGGAGCTGCGCCGCGCCTTCCAGTCCGAGCTGATGCTCTTCTACACCGGTATCACGCGGAGCGCGGACACGATCCTCAAGGAGCAGTCGGCCAACGTCGCCGACCGCCTCGCGCAGCTGGATCTGTTGAAGATGCTGGCCGGCGAGGCCGCCGACGGCCTGCGCAGAGGCGAGACCGAGGCGGTCGGGCAGGCGCTGGGGAAGAGCTGGGAGGCCAAGCGCCAGTTGGCCAGTGGCGTCAGCAGTTCCGAACTCGACCAGGCAGTCGACGCCACTCTCGCCGCCGGAGCGACGGGCGCCAAGATCGCCGGGGCGGGCGGCGGCGGGTTCGTCCTGGTCTGCTGCCCGGTCGAGCACCAGGCCGCCGTTCGGCGCGCGGTTCCCGGGCTGAAGGAGTTTCCGATCAACATCGATCCCCACGGGTCGCGCGTGATCTTCAACGTGCACCGAGACATCTGGGCCTGAGGGGACAGCGGTGAACGCACACTTCCGCCTGAAGCTGGGCGTCCTGCGACGGCACGGAACCACCCACCGACTGGGTTGGGGGCTCGCCGACCAGGCGGTGTCCAGCCTGACCAACTTCCTGGTCGTCCTGCTGGTGGCCCGAGCGCTCGGCCCCAGCGGGTTCGGCATCTTCAGCCTGGCCTACGTGACCTACAGCTTCTCGCTGAACGTCTCGCGCGGCCTGGCCACCGATCCACTGGTGGTTCGGTTCAGCGGCGTCGCGGCCGATGCCTGGCGTGGTGCCGTGCGCAACTCCACTGGTACCGCGCTCGCCGTCGGATGCGTCATCGGTGCCGGTTGCGCGGCGGTGGGCCTCGTACTCGGAGGAACCCTCGGGGCAGCCTTCGTCGTCCTCGGCGTTCTGCTGCCCGGGTTGTTGCTGCAGGACAGTTGGAGGTACGCGTTCTTCGCGTCCGGACAGGGACGCAAGTCGTTCATCAACGACCTTGTCTGGGGGCTGGCACTCGTCCCGTTGATCGCTCTTGCCGGCCACGAGGGTGGGGTGCCCTGGTTCGTGGCGGCTTGGGGAGGAGCCGGCTGCGTCGCGGCACTCCTGGGCATCCTCCAGGCCAGGGTCGTTCCGCGCCCTGCCGGGATCCGGATGTGGCTCACCCAGCAGCGCACACTCGGGTCTCGCTACCTCGTCGAGAACCTGAGCATGAGCACGGTGACCCAGCTGCGCTTCGTCAGCGTAGGAGCGCTCGCGGGCTTGTCGGCCGTCGGCTCGGTGCGGGCTGCCGAGGTCCTGCTCGGGCCGTGGCTCGCGGTCGTGCAGGGCCTGAGCATGGTTGCCGTTCCCGAAGCCGCACGGATGCTGCGCCGCTCGCTCCGCGCCTTCGTCGTCTTCTGCGCGGCGCTGGCGATCGTGCAGGCCGTGGGCGTCGCCCTCTGGGGGCTGACGGTCATGTTCCTGGTACCCGACGCGCTCGGGACCCGGCTGATCGGATCGCTGTGGGCGCCGGCCAAGGCGCTCATGCTTCCTACCACGTTGGCCTTCGTGGGGATCGCGTTCTGGAACGGCGCGGCTGCCGGCCTGCGAGGACTGGCCGCAGCCCCCAGGAGCATGCGGGCCACGTTGATCTGCGCCTGCCTCTACCTGGCCGGAGGTGCCGGGGGCAGCGTCGCGGACGGCGCACTCGGGTCTGCCTGGGGAGTCGCCGCGGC
Source organism: Kribbella sp. NPDC031520 (assembly GCF_055580825.1). NCBI lineage: Bacteria > Bacillati > Actinomycetota > Actinomycetes > Propionibacteriales > Kribbellaceae > Kribbella > Kribbella sp. NPDC031520. Next base: position 1,327,287 of record NZ_JBVIKS010000002.1, on the reverse strand, counting down.
GACCATGCTCGGCAGTGCCGTCTGGTGGCGGCAGTTCCGGGCCGGCCTGCGTGATCGCCGGCAGGCGGACGCGGTGGCCGACCCCACAGTAGCCGGCCCGGCCGACCCGGCCACCCCGCCCACATCGTCCGTACCGGTTCCATCACCATGAAAGCGAGACCATCGTGACCGGCATCCCAAGGCTGACCATCGGCCTTCCCGTGTACAACGGGCAGCGCTATCTCGGCGAGTCGCTCGATGCGTTGCTCGCGCAGAGTTTCACCGACTTCGAGCTGATCATCTCCGACAACGCCTCGACGGACGACACCGAAGAGATCTGCCGCCGGTACGCCGCGCAGGACGAGCGGATCCGGTACGTCCGCCAGCCGCGCAACATCGGCGCCACCCCGAACCACAACTTCGTCATCAGCGAGGCCCGCGCCGAGTACTTCAAGTTCGCGTCCCACGACGACCTGTACGGCCGCGACCTGCTCGCTCGTTGTGTCGAGGCCCTCGACGCGCACCCGGACGTGGTGCTCAGCCATGCGGACATGGCCATCATCGACGAGACCGGGACGATCGTCCGGCGGTACGACTACACCCTGGCCACCGGCTCGGCGGACCCCAAGGAACGTTTCCGGAGCCTGGTCGTCACCGACGGCGCGGACGACGAGTACGGCGTGATCAGAACCCAGGTCGTGCGCAGTATCCGGCCCAAGGACAGCTATCACCACGGCGCCCGGCCGTGGATCGCCGAGCTCGCGTTCCGTGGACGCTTCCACCAGGTCCCCGAGCTCCTGTTCTTCCGCCGGGATCACCCCGAGCGCGGAGACCGGAGAGCGACCATCCCTGCGCTCTGTACCAATCTGGACCCACGGCGGGCCGGCCAGACGACCACTCGACTGGTCGCCGAATACGGGTGGCGATACCTCGAGGCGATCGCCCGGGCACCGCTCTCCCGCGGTGACCGGCTGGCCTGCTACCGGATTCTCGTCTCCCATCTGGCCAGAAGCGGATTCCACCGGGCGATCCACCGAAACGGCGATCCGCTGTTCGTGGCGGGCGGGCCGAAGACACAGGGCGACGCGGCGTTGAAGGCCGCGGGAGGAGCTACCACATCATGACCACGACACAGCCGGTTGGTACCACGTCCGGTGCCGTGCGACCAGGCGACCGGGTGCGGGTCCGCAGCCGGGAGGACATCCTGGCGACTCTGGATGCGAACGGAAGGCTGGACGGGCAGCCGTTCATGCCTGAAATGCTCGAGTTCGCGGGCCGCGAACTGCCGGTGGACAAGATCGCCCACAAGACGTGCGACACCATCAACAGGCCCTCGACCGGTCTGCGCAAGCTCGAGAACACGGTGCACCTCATCGGCGCCCGCTGCGACGGAAGTGCCCATGGCGGTTGCCAGGCTGATTGCCTGCTGTTCTGGCGGGAGGAGTGGTTGGAGACGCCCGAAGGCGTACCGCTCCGAGCGCCGCAGGCCGGAGCGAACCCGGTCGCCACCGAGCAGACCCTGGCCGACGACACTGTCGCCGGAGTCGACGACGACGGCGCGACGCTGTATCGCTGCGCCGCTACCGAGGTCATGCGGGCTTCCAGCCCGCTACCTGCCTTGGAGATGGGGCAGTACGTCGAGGACGTGAGATCGGGCAACTTCAGCGCGCTGTTCGTGATCCGTGGCCTGCTCATCCTGTTCTTCAACAAGTTCCAGGCGTTGAGCCGTCGGCTGCCAAGCCGGCTGCGCATCGCCGACGGCCGCCCGTACCCGTTCTACAAGGGGACCGGTCCGGGCCCGAGACCCGAGCCGTTGCGGCTCCAGCCCGGCGAGCTGGTCGAGGTGAAGAGCAAGGAAGAGATCATGGCCGCGCTGGGCCCGAACAGCAAGAATCGAGGTCTCATCTTCGACGGCGAGATGCTGCCGTTCTGCGGACGCCGGGCCCGGGTTCTGAAGACGGTCGACAAGATCATCGAGGAGCACACCGGCCGAATGATCCACCTGCGCGACTGTGTCATTCTCGATCAGGTCACCTGTGTGGGCAGGTATCACCGATTCTGCCCGCGGGCAATTCACACCTATTGGCGCGAAGCGTGGTTGCGCAGAGTTGACGAACCGAATACGGCCGGCAATGGCCCGTCCGCTCCCAGCTGAATTCACCAGCGGATTTGTCGCCGGCTCTCCGGCCGGCTCAGGCCGCTCAGCGCGGCCGGGTCGGCCAGACGGTCAGGGTGGCGAGCTGCGCCCGCCTCGGCAGTGTCACCGCGGCGACCACCAGTTCGGCCAGGTCCTCCGGCTGGATGAGCGCCTCCGGCGTGTACGGACGGCCCTCGGCGGCGAAGATCCGCTCCTGCAGAGCGGTGGCCGTCCTGCCCACGTGCAGGGTCGTGACCCGGACGCCGTCGGGATTCACCTCGGCCCGCAGGCTGTCGGCGACCGCCCGCATCGCATGGTGGGTCGCCGCGTACTGACCGACGCCTGCGCCGGCGGACAGGCCCTGGGTGGAGTTGACGAACACCACGTCGCCGCGGTCACGCACGAGCATCGGCAGCACCGCCTGGGTGAGCCGGTACGGCATCCGGACGTTGACCTGGTACTGGGCATCGAGCTCGTCCACGCTCGCTGCGCCGATCTCGTCGCGCAGGTAGATACCGGCCGAGTGGACAAGCACATGCAGCCCGCCTTGCGCGGTCTCGGCGAGTTCGGCGAGCTGCTCGATCCGGCCGGCTTCGGTGAGATCGCACGCCAGCGCGACGGTCGGCCGGTCGTGGGCCTCGACGGCGCTGACGGTGTCGGCAAGCCGGCGTTCGTCGCGGCCGACCACGCAGATCGCGGCTCCACAGGCGGCGAGTGCGACGGCGATCGCCCGGCCGATACCGCCGCTGGCGCCGGTGACGATCGCCGCGCGCCCGTCAAGTGCCTTCGCCGGCTTCACCGCGCTCGCCAGGTCGTCGGAATGGGTATCGGAAGACATTGCGGTCATAGTTATTCCGATTTGTTTGAAAAGTGTTGCTGAACTGTAATTTAGCATGTGCGCTGCCGCAGCCGCCTGTCCGAATTCGATACCGTCCGGTTTTCGGCGCGGCGTGAGGTGTAACGTTTCCGGCGCCACGGGGATTTACTGGTAGTGGGCTGCTGAAAGCCCGTCCTAACTCGAGTGGCCGGGGGGCCTACCGATGCATTCTGTGTATTTCGATGCGACGGTCAGTGACGACGATCGCCGCAAGAAGTTGTACGACGGCGATCTGTTCGTCTACTCGCCGCGCCCGTCGACGCTGGCACTCACCGAGTTCGCCGGCGAAATGGCCCGGCAGGCGTTCGCACCGCTGGACCCGGAGACCGCGCAGTTCGACATGGCGGTCGAGGAGTACGCCGCGCTGCTGGCCGAGCTCAAGCCGCGGTTCATCCACCACCCGGAGTCGAAGCGGCTGATCCAGGAGATGCTGGCCGACTTCGGCTGTGACCGGGACCAGACGTACTTCGACGTACCGCGGATGCGGAGCTCGACGTCGAACGACTACCTGACCACCGGGATCGCGTTCGCGTTCCACCCGCACCGCGACACCTGGTACTCCGCGCCGTACGTCCAGCTCAACTGGTGGCTGCCGATCTTCGAGATCAGCGACGACAACGGGCTGGCCTTCCATCCGCGGTACTGGCAGACGCCGGTCAAGAACAGCTCGCGCGTCTACAACTACGCCGAGTGGAACGCGACCAGCCGGCAGATCGCCGCCTCCCAGATCGGCACCGACACCCGGGTCCAGCCGGTGCCGGAGGAAGAGGTGGAGCTGGTGCCGCAGGTCCGGCCGATCTGCAAGCCCGGCGGGATCATCCTGTTCTCCGGGGCCCAGCTGCACTCGAGCGTGCCGAACACGTCGGGGCGGACCCGGTTCAGCATCGATCTGCGTACGGTGCACCTCGGTGACGCGCTGGCCGGCCGGGCGGCGCCGAACATCGACTCGGAGTGCACCGGTACGACGATGGGCGACTACCTCCGGGTCAGCGACCTGGAGCACGTCCCGGCCGAGGTCGTCGAGTCCTTCGACACCCCGAAGGTCGGGGTCGGCTGAGCCCGACCGACCCCGACCTACGCTGCGGCAGATGGGTCCGGCCGGCTCCTGGTGAGCCGGCCGGACCTGCTGTTCTGCTGACATTTCATCGACGTGCCGGCTCCGGCGCGAAGGTTGTCCCCAGGGATCCGGGTCGGTGGTCGCTCGCGACCTGCGTGCGTAGTAATCTTCGGTGACTCGGCGACGACGCGCGGGTTAACAAGGACACTCTGCACGCGGCGCCGGACACTGTAAGTGACGGAGTCGTTGCAGGAGGGAACGGGCCGCTGTGAGCGGAGCAGAAGCGCCGGACGCTGTAGACAGCCGTCGGCCGCTCTGGGTCGTCCCGCACGAGGTTCCGGCGATCGTTCCGTTGTCCTCGCGGTCGACCGAGCCGCGGTGGGTCGGGGTCTACCGGTGGGCCGCGGTCGGCGGAGACCTGCTGGCCGCGATGCTCGGGGTCTCGGTCGCGCTGCTGACCCGCTTCGGGTACCACGTCGGTTCCAGTTATCTCGTGGTGAGCAGCCTGCTGCCGCTGGCCTGGGTCGCGGTGGTCGCGCTCTCCAAGGGGTACGACTCGCGGTTCTACGGGGCCGGGCCGGACGAGTTCCGGTCGCTGCTGCGCGCCGGCGTCGGGCTGACCGCCGCGGTTGCGATGACGTCGTACGTGACCAAGGCCGAGATCGCCCGCGGGTTCGTGGTGCTGGCGATTCCGGTGATGGTGATCGCCGCGCTGCTGCTGCGGTACGCATTGCGGAAGGACCTGCACCGGCACCGGGTCCGGGGTCGCTGTATGCACAGGGTTCTCGTGGTCGGGCGCAGTGGCCCGGCCGCGACGCTGTGTGAGCACCTCGAGAGCCGCCCGACCGACGGCTACCGGGTGGTGGCGACCTGCCGGCCGCGCGGCGAGTCCGGTGAGGTCGAGGCCCTGGACGAGCCCGACATCCTTGCCGCCGCCGATCGGCACGCTGTCGAGGTGGTTGCGATCGCGACCGACCCGGAGCTGGCCGGCCAGTCGTTGCGCCGGCTGTCGTGGGCGCTCGAGCAGCGCGGCGTCGAGCTGATCGTCTCGCCGGGCATCATCGAGGTCGCCGGTCCGCGGATCTCGATCCGCCCGGTCGCCGGCCTGTCCCTGCTGCACCTGGAGCGGCCGTCGGTCAGCGGCGGTCCGCACCTGATGAAGGCCGTTTTCGACCGTGTGGTTGCCCTCGGCATCATTCTGCTGCTGTCGCCGGTGCTGATCGGGCTGGCGCTCGCCGTCACGCTGACCAGCGCCGGGCCGGTGCTGTTCCGGCAGCAGCGGGTCGGCCGCGCCGGCGTCGAGTTCACCATGCTGAAGTTCCGCAGCATGTACGTCGACGCCGAGCAGCGGCTCAGCGACCTGTACGCGTTGAGCGACGGCAACGGCGTGATCTTCAAGATGCGCAACGACCCGCGGATGACGCCGCTCGGCCGGTGGATCCGCCGGTTCTCCCTCGACGAGCTGCCGCAGCTGTTCAACGTACTGCGCGGCGACATGTCGCTGGTCGGGCCGCGGCCGCCGCTGGCCGAGGAGGTCGCGCTGTACGCCGCCGACGACTCGCGGCGGATGCTCGTCAAGCCCGGCATGACCGGCCTGTGGCAGGTCAGCGGCCGCAGCGACCTGTCCTGGGACGAGTCCGTCCGCCTCGACCTGCGGTACGTCGACAACTGGTCGATGACGCTGGACCTGCTGATTCTCTGGAAGACCGTACGCGCGGTGATCTACGGTGCGGGAGCGTACTGAATGGATCTCCATGCCCCGGTGTACGTGGCCGGCCATCGCGGCCTCGTCGGCTCGGCCTTGTGGCGCCGCCTGGAAGCGGCCGGCCACACCAACCTGATCGGCGCGTCGTCGGCCGAGCTCGACCTGCGGGACCGGGCGGCCACGTTCGCGTTCCTGCGGGAGCACCGCCCGGCCGTGGTGATCGACGCCGCGGCCCGGGTCGGCGGCATTCTCGCGAACCGGGACCACCCGACCGAGTTCCTCAGCGACAACCTGCGCATCCAGGTGAACCTGATGGACGCCGCGCTCGAGGTGCGCACACCGCGGCTGCTGTTCCTCGGGTCGTCGTGCATCTACCCGAAGTACGCCGAGCAGCCGATCCGCGAGTCGAGCCTGCTGACCGGTGAGCTGGAGCCGACCAACGACGCGTACGCGATCGCGAAGATCGCCGGCATCATGCAGGTCCAGGCCGTCCGGCGGCAGTACGGCCTGCGCTGGATCTCCGCGATGCCGACGAACCTGTACGGGCCCAACGACAACTTCGATCCGACCAGCTCGCACGTGCTGCCGGCGTTGATCCGCCGCTTCCATGAGGCGCGTGAAGCCGATGCACCCGAGGTGGTGTTGTGGGGGAGTGGGACGCCGAGGCGTGAGTTCCTGCATGTCGACGACCTCGCGGATGCCTGCTTGCACCTACTGGAGCACTACGACGAGCCGGAGCCGATCAACGTCGGTGTCGGCGCCGACGTGACGATCCGCGAACTGGCCGAGCTGGTCGCCCGAACCGTCGGCTATACCGGTGCCCTGAGCAATGACCTGTCCAAGCCGGACGGCACCCCGCGCAAGCTGCTCGACGTGAGCCGGCTGCTCGCGCTCGGCTGGAAACCCTCTGTTTCGCTGGAAGACGGTGTGGCCGCCACCTACCGCTGGTACGTGGAGAACCAATCATGAAAAAGGCCTTCATCACCGGCATCACCGGCCAGGACGGTTCGTACCTGGCCGAACTGCTGCTGTCCAAGGGGTACGAGGTGCACGGCCTGATCCGGCGTGCCAGCACCTTCAACACCAAGCGGATCGATCATCTGTACGAGGATCCGCACGCCCAGGACAAGCGGCTGTTCCTGCACTACGGCGACCTGACCGACGGTTCGCGGCTCGTGACGTTGCTGGCGTCGATCCAGCCGGCCGAGGTGTACCACCTGGCCGCGCAGTCGCACGTCCGGGTGAGCTTCGACGAGCCGGAGTACACCGGTGACACGACCGGGATGGGGACGACGCGGTTGCTCGAGGCGATCCGGATGATCGGGCTGGACTGCCGGTTCTACCAGGCGTCGAGCTCGGAGATGTTCGGCGCGACGCCTCCGCCGCAGAACGAGGACACCCCGTTCTACCCGCGTTCCCCGTACGGCGCCGCGAAGCTCTACGGGTACTGGATGACCCGCAACTACCGCGAGGCGTACGACATGTTCGCGGTGAACGGGATCCTGTTCAACCACGAGTCCCCGCGCCGCGGCGAGACGTTCGTGACCCGGAAGATCACCCGCGCGGTCGCGGCGATCAAGACGGGCCGGCAGGACCGGCTGTACCTGGGCAACCTGGATGCGTGCCGCGACTGGGGATACGCCCCGGAGTACGTCGAGGGCATGTGGCGGATGCTGCAGCACAACACGCCCGCGGATTACGTGATCGCGACCGGTACGTCGTACTCCGTCCGCGACTTCGTCTCGCTGGCGTTCGAGCACGTCGGGCTGGACTGGGAGCAGTACGTCGACCACGACCAGCGGTACGAACGTCCGACCGAGGTCGACTCGCTGATCGGCGACGCGTCCAGAGCTGCCACCGAGCTCGGCTGGAAGGCCCAGGTGCACGTCCCCGAACTGGTCCGCATCATGGTCGACGCCGACCTCGCTGCTGTGAAGGGGGAGGACCGATGACCGAGCTCCGCGCCGAGTCCACCACCGCCACCACCGAGCGAGTCGACGTACTCGGTATCCACGTCAGTGTGACGAACCTCGACCACACGGTCGGTACCTTCGCCGGCTGGATCGAGCGGGGCGAGCGGCAACTTGTCTGTGTCACCGACATGAACGCGCTGCTGCACGCGCGCGCCGACGAGCGGCTGACCGAGGTCTACAACACGTCCGGCCTGACGGTTCCGGACGGGATGCCGCTGGTCTGGGCCGGCCAGAAGGCCGGGTTCGAACAGATGGACCGGGTCGCCGGCCCGGACCTGCTCGAACGGGTGCTCGCCGAGGCGGCGGAGCGCGGCTGGACGCAGTACTTCTACGGCGGCGCCGAGGGCGTGGCCGAGGAACTGCGGCAGCGGTTCCAGGAGCGGCATCCCGCGTTGAAGGTCGTCGGCGTCGAGTGCCCGCCGTACCGGGCCCTGACCGAGGCCGAGGACGCGGCGACGATCGCGCGGATGAACGAGGCCCGTCCGGACATCGTCTGGGTCGGGCTCGGCGCGCCGAAGCAGGAGCGCTGGATGGCGGACCACCGCGACCGGCTGAACGCGACGATCCTGATCGGCGTCGGCGCGGCGTTCGACTTCCACACCGGCCGGCTGGACCGAGCGCCGCGGTGGATGCAGCGCGCCGGGCTCGAGTGGAGCTACCGCCTGTACAAGGAGCCGCGGCGGCTCTGGAAGCGGTACGTGCTGGGCATCCCGCGGTTCTTGCTGGGCGTGCTCCGGCAGCCGCCGCGCCCCGTCTAGATTAGGTTGGGGCGGTGAAGTTCCGGCGGCCGAAGTTGCGTCGGCTGGCCGGACCGGCTGGCCGCGCCTCCTGGGGTTTGGCCGACCAGGCGTTGTCCAGCCTGAGCAACCTCGCCGTCGGCGTGGTCGTCGCCCGCTCGAGTACCGTCGCGGACTTCGGCGTCTACGCCCTCGCCTTCGGCGGCTACACCATCGCCCTCAACGTCTCCCGGGCCGTCTCCACAGAGCCGCTGGCCGTCCGCCACTCCGGCACCCGCACGCCGGAATGGCAACGAGCCGTACGAGCCAGTACGGCCACCGCGATCTTCTGTGGCCTCCTGGCGATGCTGGTCGGCCTCGCGATCGCGGCATTCCCAGGCGTTCCGTCGAAGGGCGTGCTGCTCGCCTTCGCCCTGACCATGCCAGGCCTCCTGCTGCAGGACGCCTGGCGCTGGGCCTTCTTCGTAGTAGGCGAGGGCCAGAAAGCCTTCATCAACGACCTGATCTGGCTACTGGCGATGCTCGCGATCTTCGGCGGCCTCTACCTGACCAGGACCACCTCGGCTTTCACACTGACGTTCGCCTGGGGTCTCGGGGCGGTGATCGCCGCGATCGCCGGCCGTTTCCAGGCGGGCGTCGCGCCGCGCCGGCAACTGATCCGCGAGTGGGTGAAGCGGAACTGGGACCTCAGCCCGAAGTACGTCGGGGAGATGCTCGCGGTCTCCGGCACCATCCAGGTCTACATGCTCGGTATCACGGCCGCCGCCGGGCTGGTCGCGACCGCGGGCATCCGCGGCGCCCAGGTCCTGCTCGGCCCGGTCAACGTGCTGAACCAGGGGATCCGGATGATCTCGGTCCCCGAGGCGTCGCGGGCGCTGAAGCACTCGTACCGCCGCCTGTGGCTGGCCGGCCTGGCGATCTCGTTCGGCATCGGCGCCGGCGCGCTGGCCTGGGGCGCGGTCTTCCTGCTGCTACCGGCCGTCGTCGGCCGCGAACTGCTCGGCCCGGGCGTCTGGAACCAGGCGCACGCCGTACTGGTCCCGGTCATCCTGCTGCAGGCCCTCGGCGCCTCGAACGCGGGCGCCTTCGCCATTCTCCGCGCGCTGACGGCCGCCACCCGCGGCCTGCGCGTACGCCTGATCTCGTCGGTCGTACTGATCACCTGCGGGATCACCGGCGCGTACCTGTGGGGCCCGAAGGGCGCGGCGTGGGGGCTGGCCGGCGCCTCGTTCGCCACCTTGCTGCTGTGGTGGAACGAGGCACACCGGGCGATCGCCGCCCACCGCCGCGCCGCTGCTGCTGCCTAGGGGATCTTGATGCTGGCGGAAGCGCCCTTCATGATGTTCCGCCCGTCGTGCACCTCGACGTGGTACGTGTACGTCGATCCGCGCTGGAGGCCGCGGTCGACGACCTGGTACGTCTTCCGGGGCTGCCAGAAGTACGTCGTCAGCCGTTGCGAGCCGATGTTCAGCGAGCCACGGAACACGTTGTACGTCAGCGTCAGGTTGTCCAGGTCGTACGAGTCGCCGTACGTCACGTACACCCGGCCGCTCGAGGTGGCGGTCAGCGTCGGCGCCTTCGGTACGGCCGGAGCCGCGCCGCCGGGGGTGTTCGTGAACCGGGTGATGCCGACCTGGAGCTGGCCGTTGACGTGCAGGAAGTCGCCGCCGACCCACAGGTCGCTGTCGGTACCGGCCATCGCCAGCGGGCCGACCTTCGTGGTGCTCTTCAGGTTCGCGTCGGTGTTCGGGAACCAGGACCCGAGGTAGCCGTTGACCGTGCTCTCGACCAGCAGGTAGTGCGTCCCGGTGCCGTTGCCGAAGCCGTTCGGGGTCGAGCTGCAGTCGTGCGCGTGCGAGCCCTTGTACAGCCAGTTGCCGATCGCCTTGATCGCTTCGGTCGCGCCGAGGCACTTGTTCTGCCAGAGCAGTTTGCCGGTCGAGACCGAGGCGGCGAGGACGCCGTCGTAGCAGCCGGAACCGTCACCGCCGTTGGACACGTACACGTTGTCGCCGAGGGTGTCGATGTCCTTGACCCGGGTCGTGCAGGTCGCGGTCGGCTTCGGGATCGCCGCGGCGGCCGGGAACGTGAACGCCGCGCCGGAGGTGTTGTTCAGCATCGCCAGCGAGTAGTGGTCCTTGCCGTTGATCGTGCTGAACGGACCGCCGACGAACACCCGGGTGCCGTTGTCGGACACGTCGATCGCGTACACGTCGTCGTTGGCGTTCGGGTTCCACGGCAGCAGGTCGCCCTGGATCAGCCGGACCGCGCCGAGCCGGTTGCGGACCGCGCCGTCGATCTTGCCGAACGCGCCGCCGATGAACACGCTGTTGCCGTAGATGGCCAGCGCCTTCACCCGGGCCGTGACGACCGGGTCCCAGGCGGCGACCAGCTTGCCGGTGGCGACCGAGAACATCGCGATCTTGCTGCGCCGGACCCCGTTGACCATCGTGAAGTCGCCGCCGACCACCACCCACTTGCCGTCCGGGCTGGTGGCGATCGCGTACACCGGACCGTTCAGTACCGGTGCGAACGCGGTCGGCGCTCCGGTCGTGCGGTTGAACGCGGCGACGTACGAACGCTGGGTCTCCGGCGCCTGACCGGACGCCTTGCCCGGCTGGCGGAGTCTGGTGAACAGACCACCCGCGTACACCGTGTTCCCGGCGATCGCCAGCGCGTTCACGCTGTTGTTGGTCTGCCACGACGGCTGCTTGATCGCTGACACCGCCGTCGCGAATCCCGGGGTCGCCGCCTGCACAGGCGGTCCCGACGGGATCAGCGCCGCGGCCAGAACGGCCGCACCGGTGACAAGGGCCAGCACTAACTTCTTCATTTATGTCCTAACACAGGCGGGGCCTCACAGCGCGTGCCTCATCACGCGCCAGCGTCGGACACTAGCGCTGCCGGGGGCCCACTGGAAGCGGGCCCCCGGTTCGCGTTATGACTTTGTGCCAGAGAAGCCTTTTCACCTGGCCGCGTAGTGAGACTGCACCTGCAGAGAGGACAGCGCGTACGGGTACACGGCCGCCTCGTCGATTCCCATACCGGTCTGGGTCGCTCCGGCGCCGGGCCACGTGCCCGCCAGGTCATAGCCGACGCGCCACCACCCGTAGTACACCGACGCGGAACCCACGAGCGCGCTACCGCTCAGCACACCGTCGACGTACAGCTTCATGCTGCCGTTGTCGTACGTACCGACGACCTGGTGCCAGTTGCCGTCGTTGTTGCCCGACGGGCTGGTCAGCGTCCGCTGCGCGCCGTCGTTGACGCCGAACACGATCGAACCGTTCGTCCGCATGTACAGCATCCGGTCGCCGCCGCCACCGCTGCTCCCGGTCTTCGAGTTGCCGAAGCCGATGATCCGGCCGCCGTTGCCGAACCCGCTCTGCTTGACCCAGGCCTCGACGGTGAACTGCTGCGGCATGCTGTACGCCTTCTCGCCGACCATCCGGCCTTGGGTCGTGCTGGCGGTCATCGCGGTGTTGCCCGCGATCGCACCGGCGCTGCCGAGCGTGACACCGGTGAAGGCGCCGTTGTTGCTCTGCCCGGAGGAGTCCACCGAGGTCGTCGTACCGGCCGGCTCACCGAGCCGCCAGTACGCCTGCGGACCGTCCGAGCTGACGAGCTGGTCGTACGCCGTGGACGCCGTCGAGGCGACCGTGATCGGGTCCGAGTAGTTGCCGCGGATCGTCGTACTGCCGTCGGTGACCTCGACGCGGTAGTTCGTCACGTCACCCGGAGCCGAGGACGTGTCGGTGTAGCTCAGCCACGGCTGGTTCCACGGCGTGGACTGGGCGGTCCACGTCGCGATCGTGGCGTTGCTGAAGCCCTTCAGCAGCCGGTACGTCAGCGTGCTGTCGTCGTTGTCCACCACAGTCGGGAAGTGGATCTGCACGACGCCCGGCTGGACGCTGTACGGAAGCAGCTTGGCCGGCTTGGCCGGAGCCGCGCCGGGCAGCGCGTTGGTGAAGTGGGTCAGGCCCTGTTGGGCGACACCGTTGACGTGCAGGAAGTCGCCGCCGGCCCACAGGTCGCTGCCGCCGGTCGCGAACGCCAGCGGGCCGACGTTCGTGACGCTGTTCGGGTCGGCGTCGGTGTTCGGGAACCACGGGCCGAGCGTGCCGTCGGTCAGCTTCTCCGACAGCAGGAAGTGGTACCCGAAGCCCTGCGGGAAGCCGCCGGCGCCTTGGTTGGCGCAGTCGTGCGCGTGCGAGCCCTTGTACAGCCAGCCGCTCACGACCTTGACCGCCTCGGTCGCGCCGAGGCACTGGTTCTTCCACTTGAGCGTGTTGGTCGCGATGTCGACCGCCCAGGTGCCGTCGAAGCACCCGCCGCCGTCGCCGCCGTTCCCGAAGTACACCGTGTCGCCGCTGGCGTCGATCGTCTTCACCCGGGTCGTGCAGGACCCGTTCGGCAGCGGTACTGCGGAGGCGCCGGGGAAGGGCAGTACCGCGCCGGTCACCGGGTCGAGGCTGGTCACGGTGTTCTGGTTGGTGCCGTTGACCGTACTGAACTGGCCGCCGGCGTACACCTTCGAGGCGTCGTCGGCGGCGTCCACCGCGTACACGTCGCCGTTCACGTCCGGCGCCCACGGCAGCAGCGTGCCGGTGTCGGTGGTCACCGCGGCGAGCCGGTTGCGGGTCACGTTGTTCACCAGGCCGAACGAGCCGCCGAAGTACACCGTCGTGCCGGAGACGGCGATGGTCTTCACCCGGTACGACACCGAGGGCTTCCAGTCCGCCACAAGGGCGCCGGTGGCCGTGTCGAAGGCGGCGATCCGGTTCCGGGTCTGGCCGTTGACCGTGGTGAAGTCGCCGCCGACGAAGATCCGGGAGCCGTCCGCCGAGGCGGCGACCGCGTAGACCTGGCCGTTCAGCACCGGGTTGAACGCGGTGACCAGCGCACCGGTGGTCTGGTCGAAGGCGGCCAGGTATGCCTGGCCGACCTCGCCCGTCCCGGCGGCGGCGCCCGGCGGGCGGACGCTGGTGAAGCGGCCCCCGGCGTACGCCTTGCCGTCGGCAACCGCCAGGCCCTGGACGCTGGCGTTGGTCTGCCAGGTCGAGCTGCTGGTTGCCGCGAGCGATGCTTCCACGCTCTGCGCCGGCGGCGCGATGAGCAGCGTTCCTGCGATTGCCAGTAACGTCCCGGCGATCCCCAGCCGCGTGAACAGCCGTCGTTTCGTCAATGTCCCCCCTAGGACACAATCCGGCGCTGTCTCACGGCGCCGTACCCCAGTTTCTTCAGTTGAAGCTCCCCCAGGACAGAGAGTAAGGCACCGAGACGTGATCGTGTACGCGGGCCGCCCGGACCTGTGGATATCCTGGGTGGCCGGCACCGAGCGGAGCGAGGTATTACATGGAACCGGGCACTGTGGTCTGGCGGGAGACCGCTCAGTCACTGTTGCGGCAGAAGTGGCTCATCCTGGGCTGCGTACTGCTCGGACTGCTCGGCGCCTCGGTGTTCGCGCTCTCCCAGACCATCCGCTGGACGGCGTCCAGCCAGCTGGTGATCGGCCCGGCCGTACCGCCCGCGCTGGTCGGGAAGCTGTCCACCGGCGCGGACAAGACCGGCCCGCTCGGTATGGACCTGCCCGCCGAGACCCAGGCCCGGGTGATGGCCAGCCCGACGCTGCTGGCCGCCGTGGTGAAGTCGCTCGGCATGCCGAACAACGACCAGACCATCCAGGACCTGGCCGCGGTGACCCGCGTGAAGGCGGTCACCGACAACGCGTACCTGGTCACCACCGACGGCCCGACCGCCCAGAAAGCGGTCGACCGGGCGAACGCGATCGCCACGATCTACCTGATGCAGCGCAACAACGAGGCCAAGGCGCTGCTCACCAACCTGGCCGAGCAGGCGCAGGGCCGGTCCAAGACCGCGACGCTGCAGTCGCGCGGTCTGGCCAGCCAGATCGACGAGGCGGTCGGCCGGGGCGACAACCAGACAGCGGCGGCCCTGCGGGACCAGCGAGTGACGCTGGCGACCGAGGCCCGGCAGGCCGCGGACGACGCAGCCGCGATGCTGAAGGCACTGTCCACCGTCGGCGCCGGCAGCGAGCTCGTGACTCCGGCCACGACCGACACGGCCACCTCGTCGCCGATCGTTGCCCGCGACATCCTCGTCGGCGGCATCCTCGGCCTGGTGCTCGGTTTCGGTCTCGCCCTGCTCCGGTCGCACCTGACGCCGTACATCCTGACCCGCGACCAGGCGGCGCGGGCCGCCAGCGCCCCGGTGATGGCGGCCTCCGAGGGGCATCGCCGCCGGTTCTGGCAGCGGTCCGCCCCGGAGCTGCCGCAGTACGAGATCACCGCCCTCGGCGCCGAGGCGAGCGGTGCGCTGGCCCGCCGCGAGCTGAACCCGCGCGCGATCGCGGGCGGCAGCCCCGGCGCGCTGCTGGTCGTGTCGGCGTCCCCGACCCCGAACTCGGCGGGCATCGCCCTGGCGATGGCTGAGGCGAACGCCCGCGACGGCCGCGAGACCCTGCTGGTCCTGGCCGACATCGAAGGTACGCCGGTCCTCCCGCACCTCACCGGCCACGAAGGGCTCACCGACCTGGTCAACGAGCCGGCCGCGACCCGCGCCATCCGTGCCCGCAAGCTGTTCCGGCCCGGTACGGTCGCGGACCTGTACGTCCTGCCGCCCGGCCTGAACCACGAGGAGACGGCCGAGGCGGTCGGCCCGTCGCTGGTCCCAGGCATCGTCGCGGACCTGCCCCCGGGGTACTCGGTGGTCATCCACGGACCGGCCTCGGTCGGTCGGCACGGGATCAGCCCGCTCGCCGCCGCGGTCGACGCGTCGGTGCTGGTCGTCCAGGTCGGCCTCGACAAGGAGATGGACGTCGCGCGGCTGACCGGCGCACTGCAGTTCGCCGGCGCCCCGGTACTCGGTGTCGTGCTGATCGGTACGGCCTCGCAGGACGAGACGCTCGGCATCCCGCTGAACTACAAGCCGCTGGACTGATGTCTGTGTCTGTCGGGACTCTGGCACCACCCGTCCCGGGCACGGTCGAGAACACGGAGGAGCGGCCGGCCTGGTTCTGGTTGATGTTGTGGTGCCTGTTCGTTCTCGGCGTCCAGCCGTGGTCGTCGCGGGTCGCGGCTCCGCAGGGTACGACGGGGTCCACGAACAGCATGGCGAAAGGCGTGCTGCTCGGGGCGGTCTTCCTGGTCGCGGTCGCGGCGACGAAGCCCGGGTTCCGGACCCGGGTGAATCCGGCCAGCTGGCTCTACGTCATGTACGTCCTGTTCGCCTGCGCGACCGCGTTCCTGCTCGCCGAGCCGATGGGACCGCTGACCCGGCTGGCCCGGTTCCTGATCGGGCTGCTGTTCGTCTTCCTGCTGTGGCGGCCGCTGGTTTCGGTCCCGGAGCGGCTGGTCCGCGCGCATCTGTGGGCCCACCTGTTGCTCGGGGCAACCGTCGTACTGAGTCTCGCGTACGCGCCGTCGCAGGCGTGGCGGCCGCTCCGCTCGCTCGGCACCGGCTCCCGGTTGCAAGGCGTCATCATCCCGATGTTGCCGCCGCGGGTCGGCGAGGTCGGCGCGATCCTGCTCGGGCTCGCGCTGATCGGACTGCTCTGCCGCAAGCTGTCGGCGCTGCCCGCGTTCGCGTTGATCGGCCTCGGCGGCGTGCTGATCGCGGCCAGCCGGACCCGGACGTCGGCCGCGGCGGTCGCGTTCGGGCTGGTGATCGCGCTGATCATCACCCGGAAGACGTGGCTCGGCCGGATCGCCTGCCTCGTCGTACCGGGGCTGCTCGGGCTCGCGTTCCTGACGATCGGTTCGTTGCACACCTGGCTGCTGCGCGGCCAAGGCACGCGGCAGATCGCCTCGTTGAGCGGCCGGACGACGAGCTGGCAGGCGGTCGTCGACGAGAAGGTGTCGACGCAGACCGCGATCATCGGCCACGGCCTCGGCAACAAACGGGTCCTGCTGACCCGCGGCGAGGGCGACGTCGACGTGATGGCGATCGACAACAGCTGGCTCGGGCTCTACTGGGAGACCGGGCTGCTGGCGGTCGCGATCGTCGCGCTCGCACTGATCCTCGCGTGGGTGTCGGTGCTTCGCGCGCCCACGCCGTACGTCAAGGCCTGCGGCGCGCTGCTGCTCGGGTACGTGACGGCCGCTTCACTGAACGAGAGTGGCCTGTCCGACCTGTCCTCGATGACCGTGCACCTCCTGGTCGCCGCGGCGATCTGCGACGCCGACCGTCTAAGACATCGAAGACGTGCGCTAGCTGCTGACTGAGTCCTGGTCGAAACCGGACTGCTGCCACTGCGACCACGTCAGCGTCTTGCCGTGGTACGCGAACTTGTCAGCACCTTGGTAACTGTTCCGGCGGAAGGTGATCGCACCGGGCTGCGCCGGTGACTTCTTGTTCTCGACCACGCCGAGCGACGCGGTCGGGCCGGTCATCACGAACAGGTTGCCCTCGACAAGCACATCACGCAGGACGTACGTACCGCGCGGCCCCTCGCCACGCGTGCGCGACTGGATCGACAGTGCGTTCCGGTTGTCCTTGATCAGGTTGCCCCGGACCTGGACGCCGGCCGACGTGTTGACGTTGATGCCGCCGCCGTCCCAGAGCGTGCCGCCGGAACCGCGGCCGGTACCGAAACCGTTGTGCTCGACAACGTTCTGGTCGATCACGCCGGCGTAGCTGATCTCGTACCGGATGCCGTCCGCGGCGTTGTCCCGGATCCGGTTCCCGGTGATACGGCGGTCGTACTCGGCGATGTCGCTCCACATCCCGACGCCCCGGTTCGCGACGATGTCGTTGCCGCTCACCTCACCGGACGACCGGGTGGACTTGATCCCGCCGGACTCCCAGTCCGCGATCCAGAATCCGTCGGTGTTGTTGCGGGTGACCAGGTTCGCGCTGATCCGGACGTCTTTCGCCTTGTACTGGCCGATGCCGAGCTGGCCGTTGTCGGCGACCGTGTTGCGGGTGACCTCGGCGCTGTCGCCCTCGATCACCATGATGCCGACGGCGTGGTTCCAGCGGACCTCGTTCGACGTCACCTTCCAGCCGGGACCGGCCTGCAGCGCACCGGCCTGCGGGCGGCTGGCGAAGTGCTCGATCGTCAGTCCGGTCACCGTCACGTTGTCGGCGGACTTGTCGATCGCGGTCTGCGTACGGGACAGCTCTGCCACGTGCCCGGTCGGGTCGTCGGCCACGTACACGGTGTTGGTCGTGTAGTCGCCGTAGAAGGTGCCGGGCTTCAGCTGGGCGAGGCTCATCACGCGGGTCAGGTGCTTGCCGTCGACGAAGACCTGCTCGCCTCGCTGGCAGGGGTTCGTCTTGTTGTCCTCGCACTGACCTTTGAGGTCGTACGCCGCCGGCAACACACCCTGCACCGACCAGCTCGTGCCGGTGCGCTTCCAGCCGGTCAACCTGACGGCCCCACTCAGCACCGCGCCAGGCTGTCCGCCGAGCGTGTCACCTGTCTTCGGTCGAACAGCGCGGGTCAGCCGATGCACGCCCTTCGCGAAGCAGAACGTCGTGCCCTCGGCGGCGGCGTCGATGACCGGCTGCGGGTCCGCACCGACCGGGATCAACGTACCCGCGCAGGGTTTCGCCGTACCCGGGCCGGTCGGTCCGAGTACGGCGGAAGCGGCGGCCGGGGGAGCGGTCGGGACGGTGACGGTCACAACCGGCGTGGGTTCGGGTGGCTTACCCGAGTCCGACGAACAGCCGGACACCAACAACACCGCGGCACCAGCAGCCGCGACGGCCCCACGCCTCATCGCAATCCCTTCCAGAAGATTGCGTGAGACTACCTGCTCGAGAGGTACGTGTCCTTCGCGAGGTCGTACGCGAGCGCCTTCGCGACCCGCAGCGCGTCGTCCTCGTCCAGGCGGTGCTGTACGACGAGGTTCGCCAGGTGGCCGGCGTCGATTCGGCGGGCCAGGTCGTGCCGCGCGGGGATCGACAGGTACGCGCGGGTGTCGTCGACGAAGCCTGACATGTTGTAGAAACCGGCCGTCTCGGTGACGAGTTCGCGGAAGCGGCGCATGCCGTCCGGGCTGTCCAGGAACCACCACGGCGCCCCGAGCCGTACGGCCGGGTAGACACCGGCGAGCGGCGCGAGCTCCCTGCTGTAAACCGTCTCGTCCACGGTGAACAGCACCAGCCGGAACCCCTCGGCGTGGCCGAACCGCTCGAGCAGCGGGCGCAACGACCGGGTGAACTCGGTCGGCACCGGGATGTCGTGGCCCTGGTCCGGGCCATACGTCGTGAAGATCGCCGGGTCGTGGTCCCGCAGTACGCCGGGGTGCAGCTGCATGACCAGTCCGTCCTCGGCCGACATCACCGCGAACTGGAACAACATGTTTCCCGCGAACGCTGCGGCGTCGTCCGCCGTCACATCGCCCTTGAGCGCGCCGGCGTAGATCCGGGCCGCCTCGGCGTCGGTGAGCGGTGTCGCGGCGGCGCTCAGGTGACCGTGATCGGTGGCGCGCGCACCCTTGGCGATGAAGTCTTGCCGGCGCCGCCGGAGCGCCTGCAGGAATCCCTCGTACGTCGTGGTGTCGACGTCGGCGAGCTTGCCGAGCTGCGCGATCAGGCCGGGCCAGCCGTCCCGGTCGACATGGACCACGGCATCCGGGCGGAACGTCGGGATCACGCGGCCGGGCAGGTCCTTGTCGAGGCTCGCGTGCTGCGCGAGGTCGTCGGTGGCCGCGTCCGTGGTGGAGATCAGCTCGATGTTGAACCGGTCGAGCAGCGCGCGCGGGCGGAATTCCGGCTCCGCGATCCGCGCCATGATCCGGTCGTACAACTCGTCGGCGGCCTCCGCGGACGGGTGCACGTCCAGGCCGAGGACCTCGGCGAACTCGTGCTCCAGCCAGTACCGGCTCGGCGTACCGAGGAACAGGTGCCAGTTGGCGCAGAACTCCCGCCAGATCTCCCGCGGCTCCGCGGACTGCTTGCCGTCCCGGCGAGGGAGGCCGAGCTTGTCAGGGGAGACGCCCTGGGAGACCAGCATCCGGGTCACGTAGTGGTCCGGGACGACCAGCAGTTCGGCCGGGTTGCCGAACGGCGCGTCGGTGGCGAACAGCCCGATGTCGACGTGCCCGTGCAGGCAGAGCAGCGGCAGGTCCTTCGTCGAGGCGTGGATCCGGCGCGCGACGTCACGGGCCGGACCGGCCGGCAGGGCACGGTCCGGATGGGGCTGCAAAGCCTTCGGCATCTGTCCTCCGATGAGCGGTTCTGAAACGGCACTGCAAAGGATTGCAGGCAGGCACTGTTGGCACAATAGACGGGTTCTTGACACAAACCGCAACCGATTGCAGAGTGGTGCACGACCAACCCCCGCCCACGCCTTGCCCGGCACCGGCAGGGCCGGCGGCTGTGGAGGTGGGTGTGGCAGCGACGATCCGGGATGTGGCGCGGTTGGCCGGCGTTTCGCCGTCCACCGTGTCGCGGGCGCTCTCGCTGCCTGAGATGGTGAACGCCGCTACTCGGGCTCGTGTGGCCGCGGCGGTCGAGCAGCTCGGGTACGCGCCGAACCGCGCCGCCCGCGGTCTGATCACCGGCCGGACCGGGACCATCGGACTCGTCGTACCGGATCTGGCCAACCCGTTCTTCGCCAGCCTCACGAAAGGCGTACAGGCGCGCGCCCGCCGCCACGACCTCGCGGTCTTCGTCGCGGACACCGACGAGGACGCGGCCGCCGAGGCCGGCCTGGTCCGGGCCTTGTCCAAGCAGGTCGACGGCGTCGTCCTGTGTTCGCCCCGCGCCAGTGACGCCGAGCTCGCCGCCATCGCGCAGGACACCACCGTCGTACTCGTCAACCGCGCGGCCGAGGGCCTGCCGGGGATCAACTACGACAACGAGGACGGCATGCGCCAGGCCGTGGCCCATCTGGTTGCCCTCGGCCACTACCGGATCGCTTGGGTCGGCGGACCGGCCTCGTCCTGGTCCACCCAGCACCGCGGCGTCGGGCTCCGGAACGCCGTCGAGACGCTCGGCGCCCAGCTCGCACCGGTTGGCAACTTCGCCCCGACCTACGAAGGCGGAATGGCGGCCGCGGACCAGGTGGTCGCGACCGGCGCGACGGCGGTGGTCGCGTACAACGACCTGGTCGCGATCGGCCTGCTCGCCCGGCTGCACAGCCGCGGCATCTCGGTGCCCGGCGACCTCAGCGTGGTCGGGGTCGACGACATCGCGATGTCGCGGATGGCCCGGCCGGCGCTGACCACGGTCCGGCTGCCGAAGCAGGAGGCCGGCCGGCTCGCAGTCGAACTGCTGCTGGCGATGCTCGAGGACCCGGAGGCCGCACGTGGAGCACACGGGAACCTGCACGGGGAACTGATCGTCCGGGACTCGACCGGACCGGCACCACAGAAGGGAACCAAAGCTTGACCAGGCTGAGTCTCACCAATCTGCCCGTCGCCCTCGCGGTCGACCCGAAGGCGTTGTCGGTCGGGATCGTGCACCTCGGGATCGGCGCGTTCCACCGGGCCCATCAGGCCGTCGTCACCGAACGCGCGGTGGTCGCGACCGGCGAGACCCGGTGGGGGATCGCCGGGGTGAGCCAGCGCTCCACCACCGTCCGCGACCAGCTCGCACCCCAGGACGGCCTGTACTCCGTCCTCGAACGCGGGCTCGGCGACCCGTCGATCCAGGTGATCGGCAGCATCCGCGACGTACTCACCGCACCTGAGGACCCGGAGGCGGTGGTCGCGCGGATCGCCGACCCGGCGGTGTCGGTGGTGACGCTGACCGTGACCGAGAAGGGGTACCGGGCCGCGGGCGACGGACTCAACCTCGACGACCCGGAGATCCAGGCCGACCTGACCGGCCGGCCGCCGCGCACCGTCGTCGGTCAACTGGCCGCCGCGATCGCCCGCCGGGACGAATCGTTGACAATCCTCTCTTGCGACAATCTGGTCGCCAACGGCCCGTTCCTGCGCAAGCTGGTGACCGACTACTTCGAGGCGCTCGGCAAGGTGCCGCCGGCGTTCGAGGGGACGCGTTTCCCGGCGAGCATGGTCGACCGGATCGTCCCGGCGACGACCGACGCCGACCGCGACGAGGCCGCGCGGATGCTCGGCGTACGGGACGAGGCCGTGGTGGTCGCGGAGCCGTTCCTGCAATGGGTGATCGAGGACGAGTTCGCCGGGGGCCGTCCCGCGTGGGAGCGCGGCGGGG
Organism: Kribbella sp. NPDC031520; assembly: GCF_055580825.1. Taxonomy (NCBI): domain Bacteria; kingdom Bacillati; phylum Actinomycetota; class Actinomycetes; order Propionibacteriales; family Kribbellaceae; genus Kribbella; species Kribbella sp. NPDC031520. The sequence goes on along the minus strand of NZ_JBVIKS010000002.1, from coordinate 1,305,673 downwards.
CGGTGCTCACGTCGGACGTGGCGCCGTGGGAACAGGCCAAGCTGCGGATGCTCAACGCCACCCACTCGATGCTCGCGTACCTCGGCGCGCTGCGCGGGTACGAGACGATCGCCGAGGCGGTCCGCGACGAGGAACTTGGCGGTCTCGCGCGCCGGCTGATGACCGAGGACGTCATCCCGACCCTGACCCCACCCGACGGCCTCGACCTAGCGGCGTACGGCGAGACCGTCCTCGAACGCTTCGAGAACCCGGCCCTCAAGCACCGTACCCGCCAGGTCGCCATGGACGGCTCGGTCAAACTCCCCGTCCGCATGCTCGGCACCGTCCGCGACCGCCTCGCCGCCGGCGCCGAACCACACCTGATCTCCCTCGCCGTCGCCGCCTGGATGGTCTACGTCCTCCGCACCCCAGACCTCGACGACCCCCAGGCCCCCCGCCTGCAAACCGCAGTAGCCAACATCACCGACCCCACCAAACTGGTCGACGCCCTACTGGCAGTAGACACAATCTTCCCCCCCGACCTCCACGACTCCACCGTCTTCCGCGAGCTCCTCATCAACCACGTCACCGGCCTCACCCACTGACAGACGGTGTTTCGGGGCGGGCGATCTGCAGCTCGACAGGAGGTGTCCACCGGTGGGTAGGACACCTGAGCGTGAGCTCGTCCGCGCGTACACTGTCTCGTCGGTGCACTACCTGTCGAGCTGCCGACCGCTGACCTCGGCTGACGGCTACTGGGTCAGTTGGTGGTGGGGAGGACGGTGAGGATGCCGGTGGCGTCCAGGACTGCTTTGCCGAGGGTGAAGAAGCTGGTGGTGTCCTGGCCGGTGGTTTGCCACTGTTTGGCGGTGTACCACTGGCCTGCCTTCTGGAACCGTTGGGCGCTCAGGCTGTCCAGTACGTAGGTGTTGCCGTTCAGCGTGACCTCGCCGGCCGGGATCGCGGCGCCGGAGTTCTGCACCATGCCGGTCGCCGCGGTACCGCCGCGCATCGTCACCTGGTTGCCGGAGACAACGATGTCGCGGAGCACGTTCGTTCCCCACGGTCCGGAGCCGCGAGTACGGGACTGGATCGCGATCCCGTTCACGTTGTTCGCCACGACGTTGTCGCGGACCTGCACGTTGGACGACGTGTTCACATTGATCCCGCCGCCGTCCCACAGCGAGGTACCCGATCCGCGTCCGGTACCGAAGCCGTTGCCGCTGACCACGTTGTCCTCGATCACGCCGTTGCGGCCGATCTCGTACCGGATCCCGTCCGCCGCATTGTCGACAATCTGATTGTTGGCAAACGTCCGGCTGTCGTCGTACGCGTCGCTCCACAACCCGATGCCGCGGTTGTCCTCGATCAGGTTGCCGCACACCGAACCACCGCTCGACCAGGTGGTCTTGATCCCGCCGGACTCCCAGTCCGCGATCCAGAAGCCGTCGGTGTTGTTGCCGCTGACCTCGTTCGCGCTGATCGTGGCTTTCAGCGTGCTGTACTGCCCGACGCCGAGCTGACCGTTGTCGTGGATCCGGTTCTGCTCGAGTGCGGCACCGTCGGCGTTGATGAGCATCGCGCCGACGGCGTGGTTCCAGCGGATGTCGTTCGCGTACACGTGCCAGCCCAGCCCGAGGACGATCGCGCCGCCCTGCGGGGGAGTGGCGAAGTGTTCGATCGTCAACCCGCGGACGATCACGTTGTTCCCGCCCGGCTCGATCGCGGTCGGCGTACTGGACATCTCGATCGCGTGCCCGTACGGCGCATCGCCGAGGTAGACCGCGTTCGCCGCGTAGTCGGCGTAGAAGGTGCCTGGGGCAACCTTGTCGCGGGATGCCACCCGGGTCAGGTGCCTGCCGTCGCGGAACACCTGCTCGCGGAGGTAGCAGGTGTTCGCCTGGTTGTCCTCGCACTGCCCGGTCTGCGGGTACGCGGCCGGTAGCACCCCGGTGGTCACCCACGCGCGGTTCATCCCGGCACTCGACCTGGTGTTTGACGTGGTGTTCGACGGGGACCAGCGGGTCAGGCGGACGGAGCCGGTGAGGACGGCGCCGCGGTCGCTGGCCAGGACCTGGTTCGCCTTCGGGTGGATCGGCTCGCTGATCCGGTGCAGGCCGGCGGTGAAGCAGAACGTCGTACCCGCGGGCGCCTGGTCGACGATCGCAGCCGCGTCGTCGGTGGTGCCGATCGTGACCCCAGTACACGCCGGCGCAAGCACAGGCCCGGTCCGAAACGACCCATCCCGCGGCGGCGTCGCCACGCCCTGCTCACCCTCGGGCAACCCCCCGACACCCTCCCACGCGTCGCCCGGTGTCGCGCTCGTGGGCTGTGACTCGCTGGGCGGCTGGTTGGTGCGGAGCGGTGTGCTGCTCGCGGGTAGCGGGCCGACGGCAACCAGACTGGTGCCGACGACAACTACTGCCAGAAATGCTCGTTTCATAGCGGAGCCTCCGGTGGCACAGGTAGCCCTGAGCGCACCCCCCATGGCGCGGCTTCGCTTCGCAGGTTACCCCTACGTCACGTAGTCGTGGCAATACGTAGCGCACAATTATGTTGCGAAAGGCAAGCGAAAGCCCCCGCCGGGCGACGAGCGGGTGGGCGACGAGCGGGGCTCAGTTCGCTAGGAAGCTGCCGACTTTGTCGAGGCCGGCTTCGCGCCAGCCGGCGGCGGTCAGCTTTGTGCCGAACCGGGCGAACCGCTGGGTGCCGAGGCTGTCGAGTACGTACTTGTTGCCAGTGAACACGACCTCCCCGGCCGGTACCTCGGCGCCGGAGTTCTGGACCATGCCGGTCGCCTCCGTACCGCCGGTCATCTCGATGACGTTCCCGCTGACCTGGATGTCGCGCAGCAGGTACGTGCCCCACGGCCCGCTGCCACGGGTGCGCGACTGGATCGTGACGCCGTTGACGTTGCCCGAGACCCGGTTGCCCTTGATCGTGACGCCGGTCGACGTGTTGACGTTGATCCCGCCGCCGTCCCACAGCGACGTACCCGATCCGCGCCCGGTGCCGAACCCGTTGCCGGTCACGGTGTTCCCCTCGATGGTGCCGTTCCGGCTGATCTCGTACCGGATGCCGTCCGCAGCATTGTTGACAATCTGATTGTCGGAGATCACCCGGCCGTCGTCGGCGACGTCGGCCCACATCCCGACGCCCTTGTTCGACCTGATCAGGTTGCCGCTCACGGTCCCGGACGAGCGGGTGGACTTGATCCCGCCGGACTCCCAGTCGGCGATCCAGAACCCGTCGGTGTTGTTCGAGCTGATCACGTTCCGGGTGACGGCGGCCGCGGCCGAGCTGTACTGCCCGAGGCCGAGCTGTCCGTTGTGGTGGATCAGGTTCTTGTCGACAATCGTCTTGTCGGCATCGACGAGCATCACGCCGACCGCGTGGTTCCACGAGACGTCGTTCGCGGTCACCTTCCAGCCCGGCCCGGACACGAGCGCCCCGGCCTGCGGCGCGCTGGCGAAGTGCTCGATCGTCAACCCGCGAACGACCACGCCACCGGCGTTCGACTCGATCGCCGTCGCGGTCTTCGACATCTCGACGTCGTGCCCGGCCGGGTTGCTGCCGAGGTAGATCGCGTTCGCCGCGTAGTCGGCGTAGAACGTGCCGGCTCGAACCGCCGACACACTCGCCACCCGCGTCAGATGCGTACCGTCCAGGAACAACTGCTCCCGCAGGTAGCAGATGTTCGCCTTGTTGTCCTCGCACTCACCACTCTTGCCGTACGCCGCCGGCAGCGCCCCGCGGGCCACCCACGCCGACCCCGAGCGGGCCCAGCCGCTCAGCGGAACGGATCCGGTCAGTACGGCGCGCTGCGCGCTCGCGAGGACCTGGTTGGCCTTCGGGCGGATCGTCGAGCTGATCCGGTGGACACCGGCGGCGAAGCAGAACGTCGTACCGGCCGGCTTGGAGCTGACGATCGCGGCGGCGTCCTGGCCCGGCTTGATCACCACGCCGCTGCACGGTCCGGCGACCGCCGGGCCGGCCTCGCCGGAGTCGACCGCCGGCGGCTTCGGAAGCTCAGGCCCGACCGGCTTCGTCGCGCCGGTCGTCGGTGTGGTCGTCGCCCCAGGCTTTCGCGTCGGCCGCGGCTTCGTCGACGGTGTACCAGTGGTCGCGGACGGCTCGGTTGGGCGCGGAGCCGCCGTCGGAGACGCCTTGCCCGGCCGGTGCGAGGGCAGCACCCGTCCCGCAGCCTGCTCCGACTCCTGGAACTTCGCCGCCGTCGTTGCCTTGTTCTCGTTGGCGATCACGGGTACCGCGACCGCGACGACGGTCAGCGCTCCGGCAACCAGCGCCGCCGACCACAACTTCCTCAATGCACTTCTCCTGGGAACAGGCGAGAGACCAGGTGTAGCCAAATGCGATCAGTACAGGACTTAAGGTAGTGCCATGCGGGTCGCCATGTTGCACAACCGTTACCGGACCGGTCAACCCAGCGGTGAGAACACGGTTGTCGCACAAACGATTGATTTGTTGCGTAACTCAGGACATGACGTCGACCTGTACGCCCGAAACAGCGACGACATCGCGAATCTGAACCGAAAAGATCGCGCGCTGTTACCGTTTCGCTCCGTCTGGTCATTTTCGGCGGAACGCGATTTAACGCAGCTATTGCAAGCGCAACGGCCCGATGTGGTGCACGTACACAACACCTTCCCGTTGTTCAGCGCCTCCGTACTGCGCGCGGCGTCCCGCCTGAACCTCCCCGTCGTCGCGACGCTGCACAACTTCCGCCTGCTGTGCGCGAACGCGGTCCTGCAGCGCGACGGCCGGCCGTGCGAGTCCTGCATCGGCAAGCTGCCGGTCGCGGCGGTGCGGCACGGTTGCTACCGCGAGTCGCGCGCGCAGACGTTGCCGTTGGCGACGAGCATCGGCGTGCACAACACCTTCCACACGTGGCAGCGGTACGTCGACACGTTCGTCGTACCGTCAGGCTTCGTCCGCGACCGGTACGTGACGGCAGGCTTCGACGCGGACCGGTTCGTGGTGAAGCCGCACGCCGTACCGCACGAAGGCGCAACGAGGACCGGCGCCGGGGACGCGGTGGTGTTTCTCGGGCGATTGAGCGAGGACAAGGGGTTCGCGGATCTCTTGCAGGCATGGGATTCCTTGCTCGGCCGGCTGGTTGTCGTCGGCGACGGCCCGTTGCGTGCGGCGGCCGAGGAACGGGCTCGAAAAGACCTGTCGATTCAGGTGCTCGGTCAACTACCTTGGGCGGCCGGAATGGATGTTCTCCGATCCGCGCGCGTCGCCGTCGTACCGGCCCGTTCGTATGAGACCTTCGGACTCGTGGTTGTGGAGGCCTTCGCGCACGGCGTACCGGTGGTCGCATCCCGGCTCGGAGCGCTGGCGGAGCTCGTCGACGACGGGGAGACCGGGGCGCTGACCGAGCCCGGCGATCCGGAATCGCTGCGGAAGGCGATCGGGTTGGTGGCTGATCCCGTCACTTCGATAGCCTGCGGCGAACGAGCCCGTACGGTCTACCTGGAACGCTTCACTCCGGAGCGTGACCTGGTGGCCACGGAAAGGATCTACACCGATGCGATCGCCCGGCACGCCGCCCGCGGCCGGTCGCTCACGGGACGCGGGGCGGGTCGTGCCCGCCGGGTATAAAGTCGCGCCAGGCGCAGGGGGCAGCGCCGGGCAAGAGGAAGTGCAGGAGTTCGTGTTGGGGGAAAGCAGTTTGCCGCGCACGGGATGCGTCGCCGGGGTCTTCGACCTGTTCCACGTCGGGCACATCGACGTGCTCCAGCGCGCGCGCCAGTTCTGTGACCGGCTGGTGGTGGCGGTCCTGTCCGATGAGTGGGCGCTGGACGCGTGGGGCGGACGGCCGTTCGTACCGCTGCTCGAGCGGGCGCAGATCGTCGAGCATCTGCGCTGCGTCGACGAGGTCGTTGCCGTCGACGACGTACGGCCCGACTGGCTGACCGGCGTACTGGGCGTGCAGACCGTGTTCGCTGCCAGCGGCGCGGACGGCGTGCTGAGCGTGGACGAGCTGGCCGGGGTCCCGGCCGGGCTGATCACGGTCCTGCCGGCCGGGCGGGCCTCCCGCAGCCCGATCCTGCGCGCCGCGATCGACCAGCGGCAGTCACGCAGCTCGGTCGCATGAGCGTGTCGGTCGCATGAGCGCGCTGAGGGACACCGTCGCGCGGCTCTCCCAGGCGCAGAAGCCCTCTGCCGGTACTCCGGCGTACTCGCGGTTCGTGAACCGCCGGATCGGCCGGGTGTTCGCGGCCGCGGCGTTCCTCGCCGGGCGGACGCCGAACCAGGTCAGCCTGGCGTCCGGGTTCTGCTCGCTCGTCGGGATCGTGCTGGTGGCAACCGTACGCCCGTCCCTCGGCGTCGCGCTGCTGGTCACCGCGCTGCTCGTCCTCGGGTACGGCCTGGACTCCGCCGACGGCCAGCTCGCGCGGCTGCGCGGCGGCGGCTCGCCGCTGGGGGAGTGGCTGGACCACATGATCGACGCGGTGAAGATCGTGCTGCTGCACAGCGCCGTACTGATCTCGTTCTACCGCTTCGATGCCTTCGGCAACCACCTCGTGCTGCTCGTCCCGCTCGCCTACGTCTGCATGTCGTCGGTGCTGTTCTTCGGGCTGATCCTGATCGACCAGCTGCGCCGGCGGCACGGCGCGGCCGCGAAACCCAACGAGCGTGGGGATTCCGTGGTCAAGTCGTTGCTCATCGCACCGACCGACTACGGCGTACTCTGCCTGGTCTTCCTCGCCTTCGGTGCCCCGTCGGTCTTCGTCGTGCTGTACGGCGCCCTGCTCGTACTGAACCTGCTCTTCCTGGTCGCCGCGGTCGGGAAGTGGTACCGCGAGATGTCAGTCCTGGGGGTGCGGGCATGACGGTCGTCGGCTACGCCCCGGGGGTGTACGACATGTTCCACATCGGCCACCTGAACATCCTCCGCCGCGCCCGCGAGCACTGCGACCACCTGATCGCCGGCGTCGTCGAGGACGACGTCGTGGCCCGGATCAAGGGCCGCCCGCCGGTCGTACCGCACCAGGAGCGGATGGACGTCATTCGAGCGCTCGACCTGGTCGACGAGGTGGTCAGCGACTGGTCCAGCGACAAGTTCGAGATGTGGCAGCAACTGCGGTACGACGTCCTCTTCAAGGGGGACGACTGGAAGGGAACCGAAAAGGGGACCAGACTGGAACGGCTGCTGGGTGAGGTCGGCGCACAGGTGCACTACTTCCCGTACACCGCCTCCACCTCGAGCACCGATCTGCGCAGGCTTCTGGAGGGGATGAGCTGATGCCTGGCCGGCCTGAGGGCGCGTACGAGGATCCGACGGCGCAGGGTCCTCGGGTGCGCCCCAAGGTGCTGCTGAGCGCGTACGCCTGCCGGCCGACGGGCGGGTCCGAGCCGGGCGCGGGGTGGGCGTGGGCGAAGGCCGCGGCGCGCGACCACGATGTGTGGCTGCTGACCCGGGGCAAGTTCGTGCACGAGATCCACGAGGAGCTCGCGGCCCGGCCGGTGCCCGGGCTGACCGTCGTACCGCTGGAGCTGCCGCGGTGGATTCTCCGGCTCCGGCGCCGGCCTTCGGACGTGTACTGGTACTACCCGCTGTGGCAGGGGCTGGCCCGCCGTACGGCCCGGGAACTGCACGCGTTGCATTCGTTCGACGTGATCCACCACCTGACGTTCGCGGTCGACTGGATGGGCGCCGGCGTGGTCGAGCCGTCGTCCGCGAAGGTGATCTGGGGCCCGGTCGGCGGGTCGACGACGGCGCCGCTGTCGATGGCGCACTGGCTCGGCCCGCGCGGCGTGGTGGGGGAGCTGGTACGGCGGGTGTACACCGGCGTACGGCGCCGCGTGACCGGCCGCCGGATGGCGCAGACCGCGGACCTGATGGTTGCCCAGAACAACGATGTCGCGGAGGCGTTCGCGCCGTACGCGCGGCAGATCGTCGTCCAGCCGAACGTCGCGATCCGGCGCTTCACTGCGTCCGGGCCCTATGAGCCGTTCAACGCCAAGGTGAAGACGGCGCTGTTCGTCGGTCGGCTGATCCCGTGGAAGGGCGTGCTGCTGGCGATCAGCGCACTGGCCCGGCCGGAGGCGTCCGATTGGGAGCTCCGCATCATCGGCGACGGACCCGACTGGGGACGCGCCGAGAGCCTCGCGTGGCAGTTGGGGGTCCGCGACCGGGTCGAGTTCATGGGTGCGCTGCCGCGCGAGGAGGTGCTGGCCGCGATGTTCCGCGCGGACGCCCTGCTCGCCCCCGCGTTCCGTGAGGCCGCCGGCTGGGCTGTCACCGAGGCCCTCGCCTCCGGCTGCCCGGTCGTCTGCGTGGACCGCGGCGGGCCTGCCGTCATCGTCGGCCCCGGCGAAGGCGTCACTGTCCCCTGGCGCGGCGACGTCGTCGGCGAACTCGCCCGCGGCCTGTCCACCCTGACCGGCCGTATCACCCCCGTCGACCGCTGGGGCCCCGACCGCCTCCCGGACCTACTCGCCGAGTGGTACACCCCAGCACGCGTCACTGCCGACTGACGCTCTGATCAGTCGGTTGCGGTCTTGCCTGGTAGGGCGAGCATTTGGTTGAGGGCGACCTTGGCGTAGTGCTCGGTGTCGGGGTCGACCTTGATCGGGTTGACGACGTGGCCGGCGACCAGGTTCTCGAGGGCCCAGACGAAGTGCGGGAGGTCGATCCGGTTCATCGTGGCGCAGTAGCAGACCGTCTTGTCGAGGAACACGATGTTCTTGTCGGTGTGCTGCTTCGCGAGCCGCTGCACCAGGTTGAGCTCGGTGCCGACGGCCCACGACGTACCAGGCTCGGCCGTTTCCAGGGCGTTGATGATGTACTCCGTGGAGCCCACCTGGTCGGCCTTCGTGACGACCTCGTGGCGGCACTCGGGGTGCACGATCACGTTCACGCCCGGTACGCGGGAACGGACGTCGTCGACCGATTCGGCAGTGAACCGGCCGTGTACCGAGCAGTGGCCTCGCCACAGGATCATCTTCGCCGCGGCCAGCTGCTCCTTCGTAAGGCCGCCGCCAGGCTTGTGCGGGTCGTACACCACGCAGTCGTCGAGAGACATGCCCAGCTGCAGTACGGCAGTGTTGCGGCCGAGGTGCTGGTCCGGGAGGAACAGCACCTTCTCGCCCTGCTCGAACGCCCAGTTCAGCGCGGTCTCGGCGTTGCTCGACGTACACACGACACCACCGTGGCGGCCGCAGAACGCCTTGATGTCGGCGCTCGAGTTCATGTACGTGACTGGTACGGTGACGTCCGCGACGCCCGCGTCGGCGAGCGCGTCCCAGGCCGCCTCGACCTGCTGGATGCGGGCCATGTCCGCCATCGAGCACCCGGCCGCGAGGTCCGGGAGGATCACGGTCTGCTGGTCGTTGGTGAGGATGTCGGCCGACTCCGCCATGAAGTGCACGCCGCAGAACACGATGTACGGCGCGTCCGGGCGGGCCGCCGCGTCCCGGGCCAGCTTGAACGAGTCACCGGTGACGTCGGCGAACTGGATCACCTCGTCGCGCTGGTAGTGGTGCCCGAGCACGAACACCTGGTCACCAAGAGCCGCCTTCGCCTTCAGCGCCCGCTCCACCAGATCCGGGTCGGACGCCGGCGGGAGCGCACCCGGGCACTCGACCCCGCGCTCCGAATGCGGGTCGGTGTTCTGCCCGAGGAACAGCAACGGAAGGGACTTCGAGCCGTCTGCGATCGTCGTCACGTCAGACATCGTGCCACGCGTGTCGCGGTCCACCGCGCGGTGGACGTCACTGCCCAGACTGTGAAATCAGTACGCTGCCGATGTGAAGAAGCGCGGTACTCCGGACGCCGCCGTCGCAGGCTTGGTCCTGGCGGCAGGCGCCGGCCGCCGCATGGGTACCCCGAAAGCCCTGATCCGCGACCCGACCGGCACCCCCTGGGTAGTCCGCACCGCCCGCCTCCTCACTGCCGCCGGCTGCGACCCAGTTGTCGTCGTAGTAGGCGCCGCCGCCGAAACAGTCCGAGCTTCATTGACCGCCGAGCCGGTCGAGGTAGTCGAGGCAACAGACTGGCCGGAGGGCATGGGAGCCTCCCTCCGCGCGGGCCTGACCCACTTACGTTCCCACGCCTCGTCCGGCTCTCCAATCGCGGTTGTTGTGGTCACGGTGGATGTGCCGGGGCTGACGGTGGCTGCCGTGGAGCGGGTGATGGGGGGCGTCGGTGCGCAGGCACTGGTGCGGGCGACGTACGAAGGGGCGCCAGGACATCCTGTGGTGATCGGGCGGGAGCACTGGGACGGGGTGATCTCGTCGGCGCGGGGCGACGAAGGTGCGCGGGCGTACTTGCGTGCCCACGGCGCCGACCTGGTCGAGTGCGCCGACGTGGCCGACGGTACGGACGTGGACACCGCTGACTCGCTTCCGCCGGGGCACCGCTGAGGTTTCCGGAACATTCTCGTCGCCAGGCGCCGGATAGTTTCCGGAAAGGCGATCGGCCCGCCGGGGCAGGGTTGGCAACGTCGCGAAGTAGGTGAATGCTGAAGGAGTGAATGCCGTCGGCTCGGCGGCTGAGCTGGCCGAGCGTCTGAGGGCGACCGGATACCTTGCCGGAGAGGGCTTGGCCACGGTCGGATATCTCGCGCTCGCCCTGCATCGTCCACTCCTGCTGGAGGGTGAACCCGGTACCGGCAAGACCTCGCTGGCGGCGGCGATCGCCGAGGCGCTCGACATCGAGCTGATCCGGTTGCAGTGCTACGAAGGCATCGACGCGTCGCAGGCGCTGTACGACTGGGACTTCCCGCGCCAGATCCTGCACCTGCGCACCGTCGAGGCGACCAGCTCGGACGCGGCCGTCGAGGAGGTCGAGAAGAGCCTGTTCGACGAGCGGTTCCTGCTGTCCCGTCCGGTACTGCGTGCCCTACGCGAGAGCCCCGCCGTACTCCTGGTCGACGAGATCGACCGCGCCGACGACGAGTTCGAGGCGTTCCTGCTCGAGGTCCTGTCGACGTACGAGGTGACGATCCCCGAACTCGGTACGGTCGCCGCGAACGTACCGCCGATCGTCGTACTGACCTCCAACCGCACCCGCGAGGTGCACGACGCGCTCAAGCGCCGCTGCCTGTACCACTGGATCGACCATCCCGGCCTGGCCCGCGAGATCGAGATCGTCCGTACCCGCCTACCTGAGGTCTCCGCCCGCCTCGCCGAACAGGTCACCCGCTCCGTCCAGCGGATGCGCGACCTCGACCTGCTCAAACCACCCGGCGTCGCCGAGACCCTCGACTGGGCCCGCGCCCTCGACGCACTCGGCACCGACGTCCTCGACGTGGAGACCGCCGCCGCAACCCTCGGCGCCGTACTCAAGTACCGCGAGGACACCGACCGAGTCCGCGAATCCCTAGACCGCCTCCTGGCGAGCTGACCGCACATGACTCCCACTCCCGCGCCCTCTCGTCCCGGGTCCGCGCGCTCCGGGCCGGCTGTGGATCTGGCGTTGGCTGGGTTTGGCAGTGCGCTGCGGCATGCTGGTCTTGCGGTGACTGCTGACCGGGTGCAGCTCTTTCTGCAAGCAGTTGCGTCGCTCGACGCCACGTTGACCGCGGACGTCTACTGGGCGGGACGCGCCGCGCTCTGCAGCGGTCCTGACGACACCGCTCGGTACGACGAGGTCTTCGCGGCGTGGTTCACCGGCGACCGCGCCCGCGGCGTCGTCCAGAGCCGTACCCCACAAACCTCCGTCCAAGCCGCCCTCGACTCCTCCGACGACGACGGAACCGACGGCACCGAGGGCGACCGCACCCTCAACGTCTCCGCGAGTACGACGGAAGTCCTCCGCCACCGCGACGTCGCAGGATTGTCTGCAATCGACCGCGCCGAACTGTCCCGGCTCTTTGGCACCCTGCACCCGCGCGCGCCCCTCCGTCGCGCCAACCGTCGGCGCCCCGCGCACCGCGGCGAGATCGATCCGCGCCGCACGCTCCGCGCCCAGCTCCGTCAGGTCGGCGAACCGGCCCGCGTGCACTACCGCCGCCGTGGCGTCCGCCCCCGGCGCGTCGTCGTACTGATCGACGTCTCCGGCTCGATGCGCCCGTACGCCGACAGCCTGCTGCGGCTCGCGCACACGATGGTCCAGCAAGGATTGTCGACAATCGAAGTGTTCACAATCGGCACGCGGCTCACCCGGGTGACCCCGGCGCTGCGGCACCGCGATCCGGAGCTCGCCCTGCGCGCGGCCGGGGACGTCGTACCGGACTGGTCGGGCGGCACCCGCCTGGGCGAGGTACTGAAGGTGTTCCTGGACCGTTGGGGCCAACGCGGTACGGCGCGACGCGCGGTCGTCGTCGTGTGCAGCGACGGCTGGGAACGCGGCGACGCCGCACTCCTCGGCGCGCAGCTGCAGCGCCTCGCCGGCCTGGCGCACCGCGTCGTCTGGCTGAACCCGCATCGCGGCAAGCGCGGGTACGAACCGGTGCAGTCCGGGATCGTCGCCGTACTTCCGTACCTGGACGATCTCGTCGCCGGGCACAGCCTGGCCAGCTTCGCGGAACTTCTGGAGGTGGTCGCCGATGCGTGACGTGCTCGACCGGTTGCTGACCTGGTGGGAAGCCGGCGAATCCGTTGCCGTCGGCACCGTTGTCGCGACGTTCCAGTCGGCGCCGCGGCCACCCGGTGCGGTGATGCTGGTGGGTCCCGGGCTGGAGGCGGTCGGCAGCGTGTCGGGCGGTTGCGTCGAGGGCGCGGTCTACCAACTCGGCGAGGAGATCCTCGAGTCCGGCGAGCCGGTGCTGCAGCGGTACGGCGTCAGCGACGAGTCCGCGTTCGCGGTCGGGCTGACGTGCGGTGGGATCCTCGACGTCTTCGTGGAGAAGGTCGACCGGACGACGTTCCCAGAGCTGGGGGAGGTCGCGGCCGACATCGCCGAAGGCCGTCCGGTCGCGGTGGCGACGGTCGTGGCGCACCCGGACCAGGAGTGGATCGGACGGCGCGTGATCGTCAGGCCCGAGGGGCAGGCGGGCAGTGTCGGCTCCGAACGTGCGGACGATGCGATTGTCGACGATGCGCGAGGGCTGCTGGCGAACGGCCGGACCGAGACGCTGGAGTACGGGCCGGACGGACAGCGCCGTGGTGAAGGGATGCGCGTTTTCGTGTCGTCGTACGCGCCCGTGCCGCGTTTGCTGGTGTTCGGCGCGATCGACTTCGCAGCTGCGGTTGCGCGACTCGGCTCGTTCCTCGGCTATCGAGTGACGGTATGCGATGCGCGGGCGGTGTTCGCGACGGCGTCCCGTTTCCCCTTCGCCGACGAGGTGATTGTCGACTGGCCGCACCGCTACCTGTCCGGTGAGGCCGCGGCCGGCCGGATCGACGACCGGACGGTGATCTGCGTTCTGACCCACGACCCGAAGTTCGACGTACCGCTGCTGGAGGTCGCGCTGCGGCTGCCGCAGGTCGCGTACATCGGCGCGATGGGCTCGCGGCGCACCCACGACGACCGGCTGAAACGCTTGCGGGAGGCGGGTTTGAGCGAGGCCGAGGTCGCGCGGCTGTCGAGCCCGATCGGCCTCGACCTCGGCGCACGAACCCCGGAGGAGACCGCGGTGAGCATCGCCGCCGAGATCATCGCCCAGCGCTGGGGTGGCGCCGGGCAACGACTTTCCGCGGCCGCGGGACCGATCCACCACTGAGCGGGTGTGGTGGGGCTCAGCGCCTTGTGGGCGGGAACACAACAGGAGCAGGATCGAAAGTACGGCGGTAGCTGACATCTGGAGGCGGGGCGATGACCCGGATCACGGTCAAGGTCGACGGAAGCAGCTTCACGGACGACGTGGAGCCGCGCACGCTGCTGGTGCATTATCTGCGCGAGCAACTGGGGAAGACGGGCACCGTGGTGGGTTGCGACACCAGCAACTGCGGCGCCTGCACGGTCCACCTGGACGGCCGGAGCGTGAAGTCCTGCGCGATGCTCGCGGTACAGGCCGACGGCCACGAGATCACCACGATCGAGGGACTCGCTACCGACGGCCAGTTGCATCCGATGCAGCAGGCCTTCCACGAGAACCACGCCCTGCAGTGCGGCTTCTGCACACCGGGGATGATCATGCAATCCATCGATCTGATTGTCGACAATCCGAATGCCGACGATGAGGCCATCCGGCTCGGACTCGAAGGCAACCTGTGCCGTTGCACCGGCTACCAGAACATCGTCAAGGCAGTACGCGCCTACGCAGCGACCGCGGCCGGTGGGCCGGGTGCGGCGCCGGGTGGGGCCGGAGGTGTGCGGTGACTACTACAGAAGCACGTCCCACCGCCGAGGTCGGCAAGGCCCGCCTACGCAAAGAGGACGCTCGGCTGATCACCGGGCGGACCCGCTGGACCGACAACATCGTGCTGCCCGGCATGCAGCACCTCGCGATGGTACGGAGCCCGTTCGCGCACGCGCGGATCACGTCGATCGACACCTCCGCCGCGAAGGAGGCGCCGGGTGTCGTGGCGGTGATCACCGGCGCCGACATCGCCGAGGAGCAGGGCGCACTGCCGAACGCGTGGGCCGTCGTACCCGACCAGAAGGCACCGCCGCACCCGTCGATGGCGGTCGACCGGGTCGCGTTCGCCGGCGAGATCGTCGCGATGGTGATCGCCCGCTCGGTGGCCGAGGCGAACGACGCCGCCGACCTGGTCGACGTCGACTACGAGGAACTCACACCGGCCCTCGAACTGAAGGCCGCGGCCCGCGACGAAGTACTCGCGCATCCGGATCTCGGGACGAACGTGTCCGCGGTCTGGTCGTACGACTCGGCCGAGTCCGGTACCGGCGGCGACGTCGAGGCGGCGATCGCGGCCGCCCGCGACGGCGGCATCGTGATCGAGCGGGAGTACCGCCAGCAGCGGCTGATCCCGGCGTTCATGGAACCTCGTTCGATTGTCGTCGATCCTACGACCGAGCAGATGACGGTCTGGTCGTCGACGCAGGTACCGCATTTCGTGAAGATCTTCATCGCGCTCGTGCTCGGCATCCCGGAGACCAAGATCCGGGTGATCGCGCCGGACGTCGGCGGCGGTTTCGGCGGCAAGCTGCAGTTCACCCCGGAGGAAGTGCTCACGGTGATCGCGGCCCGCCGTACCGGAAAGCCCTGTAAATACTGCGAAACCAGGTCCGAGTCGTTGATGGCCGCACACCACGGGCGCGACCAGTGGCAGCAGCTCACGCTCGCCGCGAACGCCGACGGCACGGTCACCGGGCTGAAGGTCGAGCTGATCGCCGACATGGGTGCGTACCTCGGTCTGGTCACGTCGGCGATCCCGCTGCTCGGCGCGTTCATGTACAACGGCATCTACAAGTTCCCGGCGTACCACCTCGGCATCACGAACGTCTTCACCAACAAGACGTGGACCGACGCGTACCGCGGCGCCGGCCGGCCCGAGGCGACGTACGCGATCGAACGCCTGATGGACGAGCTGGCCGCGCGGGTCGGCGTCGACGCACTCGAGATCCGCGAACGGAACTGGATCAAGCACGAGGAGTTCCCGTTCTCGACGGTCTCCGGGCTGCGGTACGACTCCGGCAACTACGAGGCCGCGACCGCGAAGGCCCGCGAGCTCTTCCGGTACGACGACCTGCGCAAGGAGCAGGCCGAGCGCCGGGACGCCGGTGATCCGGTGCAGCTCGGCATCGGCGTGTCGACGTTCACCGAGATGTGCGGCCTGGCGCCGTCGCGCTGGCTCGGTTCGATGGGGTACGTCGGTGGTGGTTGGGAGCAGGCGGCGATCCGGGTGCTGCCGACCGGGAAGGTCGAGGTGGTGACCGGGACGAGTCCGCACGGGCAGGGACATGAGACCGCCTGGAGTCAGCTGGTCGCGGACCGGCTGGGCGTGGCGTTCGAGGATGTCGAAGTACTGCACGGTGACACGCAGGTCGCCGTCCGCGGGCTGGACACGTACGGATCGCGCTCGCTCGCGGTCGGTGGGATGGCGGTACTGGCGGCCGCCGACAAGGTGATCGAGAAGGCGAAGCCGATCGCGGCGCAGCTGCTGGAGGCGAACGAGGACGACCTGGAGTTCTCCGCCGGGCGGTACGGGGTCCGCGGTACGGATGCCGGGATGACGATGGCGGAGCTGGCGTTCGCGGTCTTCCAAGGACACAAACTGGAGGGCGCCGGTGACGGGTCGCTGGACGCGGACGCGACGCTGGATCCGCAGGACTTCTCGTTCCCGCACGGTACGCATCTGTGTGCGGTCGAGGTCGACACCGAGACCGGCGCGACGAAGCTACGGTCGTACGTCTGCGTGGACGACATCGGCGTGGTGGTGAACCCGATGATCGTCGAAGGCCAGGTACACGGCGGACTCGCGCAGGGCATCGCGCAGGCGCTCTACGAGGAGGCGGTGCACGACGATTCCGGGACGCTCGTGACCGGGTCGTTCGACCAGTACACGTTGCCTGCGGCACCTGATCTGCCGGCGTTCGAGACGGCGCGGACCGAGACGCCGTCGACCACGAACCAGCTCGGCGTGAAGGGCGTCGGAGAGGCGGGCACGATCGCGTCGACGCCGGCTGTCGTCAATGCGATTGTCGACGCTCTCCGGCCGATGGGCGTCACGGACGTGCAGATGCCGTGCACGCCGTACCGGGTCTGGAAAGCGATCCAGGAAGGCGCCCAGGAGAAGGAGGCCCAGTCATGATTCCGGCGGCGTTCGACTACTTCGCACCGACGACGGTCGACGAGGCGTTGGGGCTGCTGCGTGAGCACTCCGACGCGAAGGTACTCGCGGGCGGGCAGAGCCTGATGCCGGCGTTGCGGCTGCGGCTGGCCGCGCCCGAGACGATTGTCGACATTAGGAAGATCGACAATCTGCGCGGGATCCGCGACGACGGGGACGCGCTGGTGATCGGTGCGATGACGCCGCACAGCACGGTCCAGTCCGATCCGCTGGTGCTCGAACACGCCAAGCTGATTTCGTTGGCCACGGCAACGGTCGGGGATCCGCAGATCCGGCATCGCGGCACGTTCGGCGGTTCGCTGGCGCACGCGGATCCGGCGGCGGACCTGCCGGCCGTCGCGGTCGCGCTGGACGCGTCGTTCGTGATCGCGGGTGCGGACGGTGCTCGGACGGTCCCGGCGTCGGAGTTCTTCCAGGGCGTGTTCACCACCGCGCTGGGCGAGGACGAGTTGCTCGTCGAGGTACGGGTACCGAAGTACACCGGGTGGGGAGCGCACTACGAGAAGTTCAGCCGGGTCGCGCAGGCCTGGTCGATCGTCTCGGTCGCGGCGGCGGTACGCCTGGACGGTAACCGGATCGCGGAGGCGCGGGTCGGGCTCGGGAACATGGGCTCCACCCCGGTGCGGGCGACGGCGGTCGAGGCGGCCCTGGTGGGGCAGCCCGCGACCGCCGACGCCGTACGGGAAGCGGCGGCGCGGGCCGCGGACGGTACGTCGCCGGTGTCCGACGGCAACGGTGACGCGGACTACCGCCGGCACCTCGCGACAGTCCTGACCCGGCGCGCGGTGTTAGCAGCGGCAGGTACGGCGTGAAGCTGGAGCACAAGTTCGTCGTACCGGCCCCGGTGAAGGAGACGTGGGCCGCGTTCAACGACCTCGAACGGGTGGTGCCTTGTTTCCCCGGCGCCACCCTGACGTCGTACGAGGGCGACGACTTCACCGGGACGTGCAAGGTGAAGCTCGGGCCGGTGTCGCTGCAGTACTCCGGCACCGGCACCTTCCTCGAACGTGACGAGTCCACCCATGCGGCCGTGATCGAGGCCAAGGGCAAGGACCGGCGCGGCAACGGTACGGCGACCGCCCGCGTCACCACCCGCCTCACCGGCACGTCCGGCAACACCACCGAGGTCACCGTAGACACCGACCTCACCATCACCGGTCGCCCCGCCCAGTTCGGCCGCGGCCTGATCCAGGAGGTCTCCGACAAACTCCTGGAGCAATTCACTACTTGCCTCAAAACCAGACTCAACGAGCCCGCGGCCGGAGCTGCGGGCGCGGAGGAACCAGCTGCCGCACCGTCTGCCACCGGCGAACAACCCGCCGCGGCAGCGGCAACCTCCGAGCAACCGGCCGCCTCGCCGGCGGCAGGCGTGAGGTCGTACGAGGAATCGGCTGAGACGGAGGCCGTGGCCCTCGACCTGGCCGGCACGGTGCTCCCAATGCTCGCCAAGCGCGCGGCGCCGTACCTGATCGGCGCAGTACTGGCCCTCGTCCTCCGCCGGCTGTTCCGTCGCTGAGCCCCCGTCGTCAGCTCGTCTCGGCACTGAGCGTGCGTGCGATCGGCCGGCGGGCCGCGAGTCGTGCGGGTACTGCGGTCAACGCGGTCGTGACCGCGAGCGTCGCGAGTGCCGCCGCGACGAACCGCCACGACGGTGGCATCATCAGCCCGCCGGCGTGGAAGAACCCGAACAGCGCGATGCCGACGTACACCCCGGCAACCGCCCCAGGCACCGCAGGCAGCAGTTGCGCCAGCGACAACCCCGCCGACACCTGACCAGGCGTCGCCCCGAGCGCCTGCGTGACGGCCATGCTGACCCGCGCCTCCATCGCCAGCATCCATGTGATCGCGGCGGTGTTCACCAGAGCCAGCGCGACGAGTAGAACGGTCACCGCCAACAGCAGCCGATGGTTCTGCACCTCCCGGATGTTCGGCAACGCCGACGGCCCAGGCCCGTACCCCCTGACAGGTTGCACAGAGCCCATCAGCAACGCAGTGATCCCGATCAGCGTCGCAGCGGTCGAGCACGCGTGCAGTACGGCGCGACCGGGCCGACGCACGGTCAGCCGGATCCCCAGTAGAAGAGGTGTTGGCAGGAAGGCCGACAGCGCAGTCAACCAGGGCCGGTGACGAGGCTGCTGCGCCCGGCTCGTGAGCGCCGCCACCGTCGCAGTGCGCATGGCGCGAACGGTCGGCAGCAATGTAGTCAGGACCGCGACGGCGAGCGCGAGGACAGCTGTAGCGACAAGCGTGCGCCCATCAGGCCCGACGACATCGCCGATCCGGCTTGCGGTCGGATTCGCAATGGCCGGCTCGAGCAGACGGGCCACCACCAGCCCGAGCCCATCGGCGACCAACGCCGAGGCCAGGAACTCCGTCAACAACACAGCACCGATCAACGCGGGCGTAGCACCAACCGCCTTCAGCAATCCCGCGCGCCGGGTCTGTTCGACAGCGCGTCCGGTCGCCAGCGCAGCGATCCCAGTGACGGCGAGGAATCCGAGCAGCCACCCGCCGATGACGAGGATCGGCTGCGTGCCACGCAGGATCACCGCGTCCTGCTGAGCAAAGAATTGCCACGAGTGCATGGTCACCCGCGCGGTGTCTACATGATGTGCAGCGATGAACGCCTTCGTCGCGTTGGGATCGCGTAATCGGAGGTCTATCGCCGTCGTCACCGGCAGATCCCGGCCTGCCACGGTCCGGGCGTCCGCCGCGGTCATCCACACCAGACCGGTCGCGTCACTCGGCCCACCGAGCGGTCCGATCCCGGCGGCCCACGGGTAGATCGCGGTCGCTGCGGTCACGGCGATGCCGAGTACCGGATACGAGCGGCCGGCCACGGTGACCCGGTCGCCGACCCGTACGTGGAGCGCGGTCGCGAGCCCGCGTTCGAGGACCGCGCCGCCGGGCCGGATCCACTCGCCGGCGGTGAGCAGCGGACGGCTCACGGCGCCCGGCGTACGACTCGCCCCTTGCACCACGACGCCGGACGATGCGCCGTGGGCGGTCAGATCGGCGTACACCAATTTGTACGGCCCGTTGTGATCGTTGACATCCGGATTGTCGGCAAGCGACGCCAGGGCCGCCGTCACCGCCGGCCCGGTGTCTCCCGAGAGCGCGACGATGTCCGGACCTCCGGTCGCGGCTCGGGTCTGCCGGTAGAGCGACTCGCTCGCGCCCTGCAACGACAGCCCGAGATCGAGGGTCGCGACGGCCGCCGTCACCGCGAGTACGAGCATCGCGGCATGCGCCTTGTGCCGTCGTACGTCGGCCAGCACCAGACGTACGACGAGAACGACGTACCCCACCTCAGCCGTCCAGCCCGATCAAACCGCTCAGCCGTCCGGAGCCGGCCGTGGTCAGCTGGGTGTCGTCGACGAACATCCCGTCGCGCATCGAGATCAGTCGGTCCGCGGTGGCCGCCACCCGTTCGTCGTGCGTGACGATCACGAGCGTCTGCCCGGCGGTGCGCAGTTCCGCGAAGATGCGCAGTACGTCGTGAGTCGCCGCGGTGTCGAGATTGCCGGTCGGCTCGTCGGCGAGTACGACCCGTGGTTCGTTGGCGAGGGCGCGAGCGATCGCGACCCGCTGCTGCTGACCACCGGACAGTTCGGAGGGCAGGTGCCGGGCCCGGTCGTCCAGCCCGACGCGGTCGAGCAGTTCCGCCGCGCGCCGCCGGGCCGCACGCGGTGAGCGACCGGCGAGCAACGCGGGTAGCTCGACGTTTTCCGCCGCGGTCAGCTCATCGACCAGGTGGAAGGCCTGGAACACGAACCCGATCGAGCGGCGCCGGAGCCGCGCCAGCGCACGCTCGCTGAGCGTGTCGGTACGACGGTCTGCCACCCGGACCTCTCCGGCCGTGGGGCGTTCCAGCCCGCCCAGCAGGTGCAGCAAGGTGGACTTGCCGCACCCGCTCGGGCCCATCACCGCCAGCGTCTGTCCCTCGGGGATGTCGAGGTCCAGTTGGTCGACCGCGCGGACCCAGCTCGCGCCGGAACCGTGCTCCTTCGTCAGACCACGGACCTGAACCAGGGCACTCTCGTTCATGCGTCCTCGGATTCGTTGGACCAGGCGCGCTCGCAGACGTCCAGCCAGCGCAGATCGGCTTGCAACCGCAGTACGACGCCTTCGAGCAGGACGGCGGCGGTCGAGCCGGCCGGTTCGGCAAGTACCGCGTGTTGCGCCTCCCGCAGGCTCCGCAGCAGTTCGCGGCGTTGCGCGGCGACGAGCTGTACCGGGTCGGCGAGCCGGGCGGCCGCGGCGACGACCAGCTTCAGGTGGAACTCCGGCAGGTCGAGCTTCGCGCCGACGTCGCTGAGCCAGGCCCCGACCCGTTGCTGTCCGGTCGCGGTGAGCTCGTACACCTTGCGGTCTGCGTGTTCGGCCGGATTGCAGACAATCAGACCAGCCTTCTCGAGCCGCGCGAGGGTCACGTAGATCTGCCCGGGATTCATCGCGTCGCCGAGCGGGCCGAGACTCTGCCGCAGCCGCGCCCGCAGGTGATATCCGTGCGACGGCTCCTTCGCGAGCATCGCCAGTACCGCGTCCTGCACCGGACAGACCCCCTAACGGTTAGCTAATAGATAGCGGTTATCCCTCCGCCTGTCAAAGTTGGCTGTCGCAGTTCGATCGACGGCCCCATGGATCGGTGAGACTACTCGCAGCGACCGAACCGGGCCTTGATGACGTCCGGTGCACCCTGGGGGCCGAGGAATCCGGCCATGTGAGGAGAGACATGGGCAACGAACTCGACGGCAAGAACGCGCTCGTGATCGGCGGATCGCGCGGCATCGGGCGCGCGGTGGTGGAGCGCCTGGCGGCCGCCGGCGCCGTGGTCGCGTTCAGCTACGTCAACAACGAGGACGCCGCGACGACGGTCGTCGGCGAGCTGACGAAGGCGGGTCGGACCGTGTCCGCGTTCCATGCCGATCTGGCCAGCGTTCCCGGCGTACGTGGCCTGTTCGAGCAGGCAGAGAATGCGCTGGGTTCGCTCGACATCGTCGTCTCCAACGCCGCGGTGGCAGTCGTCAAGCCGCTCGTCGACTGTACCGAGGAGGACTACGACCTGGTCTTCGGAGCGAACGCGAAGGGGACGTTCTTCGCACTGCAGGAGGCTGCGCGAAGAGTCCGCGAAGGCGGCCGGATCATCACGATCTCGACCGGTGGCACCAAGATGTGGTTCACCGAGACGTCGCTCTACCTGGGCAGCAAGGGCGCCGTCGAGCAGTTCAGCCGCGTACTGTCCAGGGAACTGGGACCGCGAAGGGTCACGGTGAACGTGGTGTCGCCTGGCTTCACCGACACGGACCTGCTGCCCGACCGCGATCGGGCCGTGGCGGCGTCGATGTCGGCGCTCGGCAGGGTGGGCGAACCGGCTGAGGTCGCCGAGGTCGTCGGTTACCTCGCCTCCGACGCGGCGCGCTGGATCACCGGCCAGAACCTCGCCGCCGGCGGAGGAGTGTTCTGAACCGGGCCGATCAGTCGAAGGCCGGCGCGCCGGACGGAGGCCATTCCACCAGCTCGATCCGGTAGCCGTCCGGGTCGGCGAGCCAGCACGTGCGCGGTCCTTCCGGTCCGCCGGGCAGTTCGGGTTCGGTGAGGTTCAGGCCGGCGGCGGTGAGGCGGGCGATGGTCTCGCTCAGCGAGTCGACCTCGATCGCGAGATGTTCGAAGCCGCCGGCCGCGACCGGTCCGTCGGCCGGACGGTGAACGAGCTCGAGCGAGACCGAGGACTCGGCGGGGAGCCGGAGCCACACCAACGTCGCGCCGCCGTCGAGCGGGATCGTCGACAGGGTCCGGTAGCCGACCGCCGTGTAGAAGGCGAGCGAACGCTCCAGGTCACTCACGCGCAGCGCGAACAGGATCGTCTTCATGCCACCGATCTAACCGCGTCGGCGGCCCAACGACACGAGGTGGATCAGGACCAGCGGAGTGGACGCGCGTTCGGCGGGTGGGCGGCGTACGAGAGGATGTGCGTATGCGGATTCTGATTGCGCCGGACAAGTTCGCGGGGACGTTGACGGCTGTGGAGGCCGCGGCGGCGATCGAGGAGGGGTGGCGGCGGCGCGATCCGGAGGCTCAGGTGCTGGTCGCGCCGATGGCCGACGGTGGACCCGGGTTCATCGACGTACTGTCCGCGGTCGTCGACGGGAAACTCTTGTCCGTCACGGTCCACGGCCCGCTCGGTGAGGAGACGCCTGCGACGGTGCTGCTGGCCGGGGAGACGGCGTACGTCGAGACCGCGCAGGCGTGCGGCTTGCACCTGGTGGAGCCGAAGAGCCGGCGTCCCGAGGACGCGTCGACGTACGGCGTCGGCCAGTTGATCACGGCGGCCGTGGACGCGGGCGCGAAGCGGATCATCCTGGGACTCGGCGGCTCGGGTACGAACGACGCCGGCGCCGGGTTGCTCGCCGCGCTCGGCGCAACCGCCGAATCGGGTCGGCTGGACGCCGGTGCCGCCGGCCTCGCCGCACTGACCTCGGTGGACCTGACGGCCGCCCGCGAGCGCGTCCAGGGAATCGAGTTCGTGGCAGCGAGCGACGTCGAGAACCCGATGCTCGGCCTGCGCGGCGCCACCAACGTGTTCGGATCCCAGAAGGGCATCAGCGACGAGCGGAAGCCCGAGGTCGACGGCTGGCTGACGCACTTCGCCGAGCTCGCCGACCGGAAGACCGCGGACCAGAAGGGCGCTGGCGCCGCGGGCGGTCTCGGGTACGCGCTGCTGCTCCTCG
The DNA here is from genome assembly GCF_055580825.1 of Kribbella sp. NPDC031520. Lineage (NCBI taxonomy): Bacteria > Bacillati > Actinomycetota > Actinomycetes > Propionibacteriales > Kribbellaceae > Kribbella > Kribbella sp. NPDC031520. Next base: position 1,282,292 of record NZ_JBVIKS010000002.1, on the reverse strand, counting down.
GCGCGGAGCGGGTGTCCGGTATCGACCTGGTCGCCGAGCTGACCGGACTGAAGCAGAAGGCGTCCCAGGTCGACCTGGTGATCAGCGGCGAGGGCGCGTTCGACTTCCAGTCCCGCGACGGCAAGGTGATCGCCGGTGTCGCGAAGGTCGCCAACGACGCGATGCGGCCGTGCGTCGTACTCGCCGGAAAGGTCCTGATCGGGTCCCGCGAGATGCGGTCGATGGGCGTCGAGTCGGCGTACGCGCTGGTGGACGCGGTGGGCGAGGAGCAGGCGTTCGCCGATCCGCACGGCTCGCTGGCCGCAGTGGCGGAGCGGGTCGCCCGGACGTGGGCGCGCTGACCGTACGTCACGATCGCACCCGGGCGCGGTGATCAGCCTCCGACCAGGATGGTTGATCTGTGAAATTGGTGTGCGACCATGGGAATGAGCGCGGGACGGCGTCTGTTGTCCTGTGTTGACAAGAGACTTCCGTGCCGACGGAGTTCGTGCGTAGGCACTTGAGTAGATGACTGGAGTCAGGGATGACTGAAGCGCAGACCGAGCAGGCCGTTGCCACTGGTGTTCTCCTCACCGACGGGGCCGCCGCCAAGGTGAAGGCGCTGCTCGACCAGGAAGGCCGCGACGACCTCGCGCTGCGGGTCGCCGTTCAGCCGGGCGGGTGCTCCGGGCTGCGGTACCAGCTGTTCTTCGACGAGCGTCAGCTCGACGGCGACGTGGTGGCCGACTTCGGCGGTGTGAGTGTCGTCACCGACCGGATGAGCGCGCCGTACCTGAAGGGTGCCTCGATCGACTTCGTCGACACCATCGAGAAGCAGGGCTTCACGATCGACAACCCGAACGCCACCGGCTCCTGCGCCTGCGGCGACTCGTTCAACTGAGTCACCCCGAAGCCCCTGGTCACCGTCGCGGTGACCAGGGGCTTTGGCCTGTGCGGACTTAGGTAGCGACCGTGCCGATGTGTAAGCGAACGCTTGTTGGGTACCTGTGCCCGCGTGTGGGACTACATAACTGAGCGTCACTCGCAATTGCTCTATCAGAGCTACCAGCACCTGAGCCTGGTCATCCAGTGCGTGCTGCTGGCGACCGTGATCGCGGTCGGCCTGGCAGTCGTCGTGCACCGCAACCCGCGCATCGCGGCCCTGGCCGGCGGCCTCAGCGCCGTCGGTCTGACCATTCCGTCGTTCGCCCTGCTCGGGCTGATGATCCCGCTGGCCGGCATCGGTACGGCGACCTCCGTCGTCGCGGTCACCTTCTACGCCTGCCTGCCGATCCTGCGGAACGCCGTCGTCGGTCTGGCCGGTGTCGACGCGACGCTGATCGAGTCGGCGCGCGGGATGGGGATGGGCGCGATCCGGACCCTGCTCCGGATCGAGATCCCGCTGGCCTGGCCGGTGATCCTGGCCGGCGTCCGGGTCTCGGCCCAGATGTCGATGGGGATCGCGGCCATCGCGGCGTACGTGCTCGGGCCCGGCCTGGGCAGCTTCATCTTCACCGGCCTGACCCAGATCGGTGGCAAGAACGCTCTCAACTCGGCGCTGGTCGGCACGATCGGCGTCGTCCTGCTCGCTCTGATCCTGGACGCCATGCTGCTGCTCGTCGGCCGCCTGACCACCTCGAGGGGTATCCGTGCCTGAATCCGAACCCGACGTCAGCGGCGTCGGCATCGAGTTGACCGATGTCGTGAAGCGGTACCCGGGCCAGAAGAAAGCAGCCGTCGACGGCCTGTCCCTGCACATCCCGGCCGGCGAGATCGTGATGTTCGTCGGCCCGTCGGGCTGCGGCAAGACCACCTCGCTGAAGATGATCAACCGGCTGATCGAGCCGACGTCCGGCAGCATCCGGATCGGCGGCGAGGACATCGGCAGGCAGGACGACGACGACCTGCGGCGGCGGATCGGGTACGTGATCCAGGGCGGCAGCCTGTTCCCGCACATGACCGTGACGCAGAACATCGCGCTGGTCCCCGGGCTGCTCGGCTGGGACAAACGCCGTACGGCCGAACGCGTCGACGAGCTGCTCGAACTCGTCGGCCTCGACCCGGCCCGGTACCGCAACCGCTACCCGCGGGAGCTGTCCGGCGGGCAGCAGCAGCGGGTCGGGGTGGCCCGCGGTCTGGCCGCCGACCCGCCGGTGATCCTGATGGACGAGCCGTTCGGCGCGGTCGACCCGATCACCCGGCAGCGGCTGCAGGACGAACTGCTCAGCATCCAGGAGGAGCTGCGCAAGACGATCGTTTGCGTTACCCACGACTTCGACGAGGCGGTGAAGCTCGGCGACCGGATCCTGATCCTGACCGAGGGCGCGAACATCGCCCAGTACGACACCCCGGAGGCGATCCTGGCGAACCCGGCGAACCGGTTCGTCGCGGACTTCGTCGGTGCGGGCGCCGCACTCAAGCAGCTGACCCTGAGCCGGGTCAGCGAGATCGAGCTGAACCAGCCGACGATCGCGGAGATCGGCGATCCGGCACCTGTCGTACTGCGGGCCGCGACACAGGCGGGTGACGACTCGGTCGTCGTCCTCGACCGCCGGCGCCGCCCGGTCGACTGGATGTGGACCACCGATCTGTCAGACGTCGACAATGTGCCGGCGCCGCACGAGGACACCGACCTGGTGACGATCGACCGGCGCGCGACGCTGAACGACGCGCTCGACACGATGCTGATGTCGAGCCACGGCAGCGCGGTCGTCACCGGGCGCCGCGACGAGTACCTCGGGGTCGTCGACTTCCAGGCCGTGCTCGCCCGCATCCAGGAGAGCAACGGCCAACCAGAGAACGGTCAACAAGAGGATGGTCAACAATCCGACGAGGTCGCGCTGTGACCGTCGTGGACCCCGGACCTGACCTGCAGCATCCGGAGCGTCCGGAGAACCGGGCTGACGCGAAGGAGACCGCGGCCGGCCTGGCGACGGGCCGGGCGCGGCGGCCGTCGTGGGCGATGCTCGTCGGGCAGCCGCTGGTCGTCGCGATCGTCATCGGAGCGTGGGCGATCTGGCGGTCGCGGGCCGCGCTCGACTCGATCGAGCAGCGCCAGCTCGAGTGGAAGCTCGTCGGACAGTTGACAATCGAACACCTGGAACTGACCGCGGTCGCGACGATCATCGTGCTGGTCGTCGCCGTACCGCTGGGCATCATGCTGACCCGCCCGCGATCCCGGAGGGCGGCACCGGTCGCGGTCGCGGTGGCGAACGCCGGCCAGGCCGCGCCGGTGATCGGCCTGATCGTGCTGCTCGCGATCTGGCTCGGCTTCGGCTTCTGGACCGCGATCGTCGCACTCTGCCTGCACGCGATCCTGCCGGTCCTGCGGAACACGATCGTCGGCCTGCAAGGTGTCGACAGCACGCTCGTCGAAGCCGGTCGGGGCATGGGCATGTCGAGTCTCGCCGTCCTCGGCCGGATCGAACTCCCGCTCGCGGTACCGGTGATCATGGCCGGCATCCGGACCGCGCTGGTGCTGCTGGTCGGTACGGCGACCCTCGCGACGTTCATCGACGCCGGGGGACTGGGCAGCCTGATCACCACCGGCATCCGCCTGCTGCGGTACCCGGTACTGATCAGCGGCGCGATCCTCGTCGGCGCGCTCGCGCTGCTGATCGACTGGGCGGGCCGCGTACTCGAAGAAGTGACCCGACCGAGAGGGCTCGGATGAAGCGGCTGATAGCGGCAGCGACCGCGCTCCTTCTAGTACTGTCCGGCTGCGGGCTCGGTACCAGCGGCGGCTTCGTGCCGATCGGTGCGCTGCAGGGTCCGTTGCGTTCGGTGAAGAGCCTTGACGGGCTGACGATCGGCGTGGGATCGAAGAGCTTCCAGGAGCAGCTGATCCTCGGCAAGATCGCGGCGATCCTGATGCGCTCGGCCGGCGCGAACGTCCACGACCTGACCAACATGCCGGGCAGCGACACGTCCCGGCAGGCGATGATCCAGGACCAGATCCAGATGGCCTGGGAGTACACCGGTACGGCGTGGATCTCGTACCTCGGCCACGACACCGGGATCCCGGACAAGCAGCAGCAGTACGAGGCGGTGGCCAAGGAGGACGCGGCGAAGTACGGGCTGATCTGGCTGAAGCCGGCGCCGATGAACAACAGCTACGGCTTCGCGATGACCCGCAAGGAGTCCGATCGGCTGCACATCACGAAGCTGTCGCAGGTCCGGTCGTTGCCGGTCAAGGAGCGGACGTTCTGCGTCGAGTCGGAGTTCGCGAACCGCAACGACGGGTTCGAGCCGATGCTCAAGCACTACGGGATCCCGATCGGTTCCGGCGTACCGCGGAACAACATCCGGACGCTGGACACCGGCGCGGTGTACGCCGCGACGAGTCACGGTGACTGCCGGTTCGGGGAGATCTACACGACCGACGGGCGGATCAAGTCGCTCGACCTGGTCGTACTGCAGGACGACAAGAAGTACTTCCCGGCGTACAACGTCGCGCCGGTGTTCAGCAAGAAGGTGCTGGACAAGTACCCGCAGCTACGGGATCTGTTCCAGCCGGTGTCGGACAAGCTCACGGACCCGGTACTGATCGACCTGAACGCCCAGGTCGACGTCGAGGGGCGCGAGCCCGCCGACGTCGCCATGGACTGGTTGGTGAAGGAGGGGTTCGTCAGCCGTGACTGACGCTCTCCTCCCGGGCCCGCTTCGGGAGGAAGTACGTCACCGCGAGGCTGACGACGAACAACCCGATCGCGACCAGGACCGAGGTCTTGGTGGCGCCCAGGAACGAGTGGGCCGGCAGCAGCTGGAAGAAGATCGTGCCGATCACGGCGACGCCGATCGCTCCGCCGTACTGCTGCATGGCGGTCAGTACGCCGGACGCCGACCCCGCGGCCTGGTCGTCGACGGACGCCAGGATGATGTCGAACAGCGGCGCGAACACCATCCCGGCGCCGATCCCGGTGGCCAGGGTCGCGGGGACCAGGTTCCAGATCGTGGTCGCGTCGCCGTACGAGTGCAGGGTGAACCAGACGCCGGTCATCGCGAGCGTCATCACCGCGACGCCGAGCTGCAGCGCCGTGCGGCCGAGCTTCGGGGCGAGGAGCCCGGCCGACAGCGGTGCGCCGATCGCGATCCCGAGCGAGAACGGCACCATCGCGAGGCCGGCCTTCAACGGGCTGTAGTGCAGACCGAGCTGGGTGAACAGGTTGAAGACCATCATGAAGCCGTTCATCGCGAGGAAGAACGTGGTGATCACGGCGAGGCCGGCGACATAGCCGCGGTTGCGGAACAGTGACGGGTCGATGACCGGGTTGCCGGACCGGCGCTCCCGCCAGCCGAACAAGGCGAAGACGATCACCGAGCTTGTCAACATGAGGATTGTCCACAATGGCCAGCCGAGCTCGCGGCCCTGCACGAGCGGGTAGATCAGCAGGCCGGAGGCCGCGCTGACCAGCAGCACGCCGATCGTGTCGAGCCGGGTGGCGCCCGGTGTCTTGACCTCGGGCATGAAGCGCAGCGCACCGACCAGGGCGGCGATGCCGATCGGGACGTTGATGAAGAAGATGGTCCGCCAGCCGGCGCCGAACCAGTTGGCGTCGATCAGTACGCCGGCCAGGATCGGCCCGGCGACCGCGGACAGCCCCATCACCGGGCCGAACATGCCGAACGCCCTGCCGAGTTCGTCCGGCGGGAAGACGGATTTCGCGATCGCGAAGCCCTGCGGGATCATCACCGCGCCGAGCAGGCCCTGCGCGACCCGGCTGCCGATCAGCAGTTCGGGGCTGGTGGCCAGGCCGCAGAGCCCGGACGCGACCGTGAACCCGAGGGCGCCGATCACGAACAGCCGCCGGCGGCCGACCAGGTCGCCGAGCCGGCCGAAGGTGATCAGGCCGATCGCGAACGCCAGCGTGTAGCCGGCCAGCATCCACTGCATCGCCGACTCCGAGCCGCCGAGGTCGGCCCGGATCGACGGCGCCGCGATGTTGACGATGGTCGCGTCGACCAGGTCCATGATCTCGGCGATCAGGATCGTCACGAGGACGAGCCAGCGCCAGCGGTACGGCGTACCGCGTGGGGTGGTCGTGGTTTGTGGTGAGTTCTCGAGTGTGGTGCTCATAATTGGCCTCCAGGAGGAGTTTTCGAACGGTGTTCGTTGACGAACACTGTTCTACACGCGAACAGTGTTCGCGTCAAGTACGGTGTTCGCTACAGTGATCGCATGAGTCAATCCCCGTGGCAGCCGATTCCCCCCGCCAAGCCCGTTCGCGAGCGCAAGGCGCCGCTCACCCGCGAGCGGATCGTCGACGCCGCGATGGAGGTCCTCCGCAAGGAGGGGTACGAAGGAGTCTCGATGCGCAAGATCGCGCAGGAGCTCCGGACCGGGCCCGCGTCGCTGTACGCCCACGTGGCGAACAAGCGCGAGCTCGATCAGCTCCTGGTCGAGCGGGCCAACGCACAGATGGTGTTCGACGAACCGGTGGACGCCGCGCGCTGGCAGGAGCAGCTCAAGGCGCTGATGCGCGAGATGCTGCGGGCGATGCGGGCCAATCCGGGGGTGGCGCGGGCCGCGATCGGCACGGTGCCGCTGGGGGAGCGGGCGCTACAGACCACCGAGCGGATGCTGGCGTTGCTGAAGGCCGGCAACCTTCCGGACCAGGCCGCGGCCTGGGCGGTCGACCTGATTCCGCTCTACGTCACGGCCGTCGCCTTCGAGGAAACGGTTCAGAGTGCGACGAACTGGACGCCGGAGGACGTCGAAGCCTTCGTGAGCGGCTTGCGCACCTTCCTCGCGGAGCAACCGGTCGACCGGTTCCCGCTGGTGGTGGCGCTCGCGGGCCCGTTGACGGCCGGCGCCAGTGGCGACGAGCGCTTCGAGTTCGGCATCACGGTCATCACCGCGGGTCTCGCCGCGCTCGCCGGCCGGGCCTGATCCAACTCTCTCCGATTGCTTGTGGTTCACGAATGCACATGGTTAATCTTCGGATTGTCAACAAAACTACGACCTGACGTGGACGTGTGGAATATGGCGGGCGGGGCACCCGGGTGAGGCCGTAAGACGACAGGAGGAAATCGTGGACGCCGAGAGCCAGCCGCCGGCGAGCCGGCCGCCAGCGAGCCCGCAGCCGCGGCCCCAGGACGGCCCGCCGAGTCCGCCCGTGAGCCCGACCGAACAGGAGCAACCGCCCGGAGTTCTGAAGAAGGCGATCGCCGCGTCGGCGATCGGAAACGCCACGGAATGGTTCGACTACGGCATCTACGCGTACGGCGTGACGTACATCTCGGCCGCGATCTTCCCCGGCGACACCCAGAGCCAGACCCTGCTGGCGCTGATGACGTTCGCCGTCTCGTTCCTGGTCCGTCCGCTCGGCGGTCTGGTCTGGGGTCCGCTCGGCGACCGGCTCGGCCGCAAACACGTGCTGGCGATCACGATCCTGATGATGTCGGGCGCCACCCTGTGCGCGGGTCTGGTCCCCTCGTTCCACACGATCGGGTACTGGGCGCCGGTCCTGCTGGTGCTGCTGCGGATGATCCAGGGCTTCTCGACCGGCGGCGAGTACGGCGGTGCCGCGACCTTCATGGCCGAGTACGCGCCGAGCCGCAAGCGCGGGTTCCTCGGCAGCTTCCTGGAGTTCGGCACGCTGTCCGGGTTCTCGCTCGGAGCGCTGCTGATGCTGGGCTTCTCGCTCGTCCTCGGTGACGAGCAGATGCACGCGTGGGGCTGGCGGCTGCCGTTCCTGGTCGCCGCGCCGCTCGGCCTGGTCGGCGTCTACCTGCGGTCCCGGCTCGAGGACACGCCGGTCTTCCGCGAACTCGAGGCGAAGGGCCAGAAGGAGGAGGAGACCGCGACCCAGTTCAAGGACCTGCTGTCCGGGTACTGGGCGCCGATCCTGCGCCTGGGCGGCATGGTGATCGCACTGAACGTCGTGAACTACACGCTGCTGACGTACATGCCGACGTACCTGGAGAAGGAGATCGGCCTGAGTTCGGACCAGTCGCTGATCGTGCCGATCATAGGAATGTTGACAATGATGGTGTTCGTCCCGTTCGCCGGCCGCGCGTCGGACCGGCTCGGGCGGAAACCGTTGTGGTGGGCATCGTTGGCCGGGCTGTTCGTGTTCGGCGTACCGATGTTCCTGCTGATGGGGACGAACCTGGCCGGTGCGATCGTCGGCTTCGCGGTGCTCGGCCTGCTGTACGTGCCGCAGCTCGCGACCATCTCCGCGACCTTCCCGGCGATGTTCCCGACACACGTCCGGTACGCCGGATTCGCGATCGCGTACAACGTGTCGACCTCGCTGTTCGGCGGTACGGCGCCCGCGGTCAACGACTGGCTGACCGCGAAGACCGGCGACTCGCTCGTCCCGGCGTACTACATGATGGCGGCCTGTCTGATCGGCGCGCTCGCGCTGGCCAAGGTCCCGGAGACGTCGCGCTGCCCGATCAACGGCACCGAGATCCCGGGGACCGAGGACGCCCCGCCGCCAGTGGCACTCGAGCCGGCGCCCGCCAAGGCCTGACGGCAACCCGGCCCGCCTTTCCGGAAACAATTCGCCGCAGAGAGCGAATTAGTTTCCGGAAAGGCGGGCCGGGTGCTTCTCGAGCGGGGTGCGGTCAGCCGAGAACGGCGGAGACCGCGTCCGACCAGAGCCCGGCGGCTTCGTCGATCTCGTCGGGGGAGACGACCAGCGCCGGGATGAACCGCACGACCTGGCCCCAAGCGCCACAGGTGAGCAGCAACAGTCCGCGCCGCGCGGCTTCCTGCTGTACGGCGGCCGCGGTCGCGGCGTCGGGCTTTCCGTCCGCGTCCCGGAACTCGTTGCCGATCATCAGTCCGAGGCCGCGAACGTCGACAATCTGCTCGTACTTGTCTGCGACCAGTTGCAGCGCCTGCTTCAGCTGAGCACCGCGATCGGCCGAGTTCTGCACCAGGCCCTCGTCCTCGATCACGTCGAGAGTGGCCAGCGCGGCGGCGCAGGCGACCGCGTTGGCGCCGTACGTACCGCCCTGCGAACCGGGCCAGGCCTTCTCCATCAACTCCGACGACGCCGCGATCGCGGACAGCGGGAAGCCCGAGGCGAGACCCTTCGCGGTCACGAGCACGTCGGGACGCGAACCGAAGTGGTCACCGCCCCAGAACTTGCCGGTCCGCCCGAAGCCGGTCTGTACTTCGTCAACGACCAGCAGGATCCCGTGGGCGTCGGCGCGTTCGCGCAGGCCGGCGAAGAACCGTTCGTTGGCGGGGACATAACCGCCTTCGCCGAGCACCGGCTCGACGAAGAACGCCGCGGTGTCGGCCGGCGTGCTCAACGTCTGCAGTACGTAGTCCAGCTGGCTGAGTGCGAAGTCCGTCGCCTGCTCGACCGGCCAGCCGAAGTGGCCCGGGTCCGGGAACGGCGACACGTGGACGCCGGCCATCAGCGGACTGAAGCCCGAGCGGAACTTGGTGCCGGACGTCGTCATCGACGCGGCCGCGACGGTCCGGCCGTGGAAGCCGCCGTGGAACACGATCACGTTCGGCCGTCCGGTGGCCTGCCGGGTCAGCCGCAGGGCCGCCTCGATCGCCTCACTGCCCGAGTTCGCGAAGAACAGCCGGTCGAGGTGCCGGGGGAGTACCTCGCCGAGCCGGTCGACCAACGTCAGCAGCGGCCGGTGCATGACGGTCGTGTACTGCGCGTGGATGATCCGGCCGACCTGCTCCTGCGCGGCGGCGACCACCCGTGGATGGCAGTGCCCGGTCGACGTGACGCCGATGCCGGCGGTGAAGTCCAGGTACCGGCGGTCGTCCTCGTCGAACAACTGGACGCCCTGGCCACGGGCCGCCACCACGCCGGTTGCCTGTTTGAGGATCTGCGAGAGCTCGGCCACGGGACTTCCCTCTTCTCTCCTAGACTGTAGGATTGTTGACAATCAGCGTATCTCAGCAGTTGAGGCCGGTGAAGGGGTGCAGATGGACGAGTCCAGCGTGGTCCAGGCGGTCGAGAAGCGGTTGTTCGTCGACGGCAAGTGGACCGATGCCGCCGGCGGCGCGACGTTCGACGTCGTAGATCCGTCCACCGGCGAGGTGCTCTGCGCGGTCGCCGACGCATCACCGGCCGACGGTCGTGCCGCGCTCGACGCGGCGGTTGCGGCGCAGGCGGACTTCGCGCGAACGTCGCCGCGTGACCGGTCCGACCTGCTGATGACGGCGTACCGGCTGTTGATGGAGCGGGCCGACGAGCTGGCGTTGCTGATGACGCTGGAGATGGGCAAGCCGCTGGCCGAGGCGCGCGGCGAGATCGCGTACGCGGCCGAGTTCTTCCGGCACTTCTCCTCCGAGGCGCTGCGGATCGACGGCGGGTACCAGACCGCGCCGGCCGGCAACGCGCGGTTCCTGATCACCAAGCAGCCGGTGGGTCCGTGCCTGCTGATCACGCCGTGGAACTTCCCGATGGCGATGGGCACCCGCAAGCTCGGGCCGGCGCTCGCCGCGGGCTGTACCAGTGTCATCAAGCCGGCGCATCAGACGCCGCTGTCGATGCTCGCGTTGATGGAGATCCTGGCCGAGGCCGGTGTACCGGCCGGGGTCGTCAACTGTGTCACCGCGATGGATGCGGGCGGCGTGATGGAGCCGCTGATCCGCTCGGGGCTGGCGCGGAAGCTGTCGTTCACCGGGTCGACCCGGGTCGGGCGGATCCTGCTGGAGCAGTGCGCGGAGAAGGTACTGCGGACGTCGCTCGAGCTCGGCGGGAACGCGCCGTTCATCGTGTTCGAGGACGCCGACCTGGACGAGGCGGTGACCGGGGCGGTCGCGGCGAAGATGCGGAACATGGGCGAGGCCTGCACGGCGGCGAATCGTCTGTTTGTCCACAATTCGGTGATCGACGAGTTCGGTCGGCGGCTCGCGGAGCGGATGGGTGCGCTGACGGTCGGCCGCGGGACCGAGGCGGGAGTGGACGTCGGTCCGCTGATCGACGCGGCCGGGTTGGAGAAGGTACGGTCGCTGGTCGCTGACGCGGTCGACCGCGGCGCGACCGTGCTCACCGGGGGAGAGGTTGCCGCGGGCAACGGGTACTTCTATCCGCCGACAGTGCTGACCGGCGTACCCCGGGAGGCGGCGATGGCGGACCAGGAGATCTTCGGTCCGGTCGCACCGCTGACCCCGTTCGAGACCGAGGACGAGGTGGTGCGGGCGGCCAACGACACGGAGTACGGGCTGGTCGCGTACGTCTTCACGAACGACCTACGCCGCGCGCTCCGCGTCGCCGAGTCGATCGAGACCGGCATGGTCGGACTCAACCAGGGCATCGTGTCGAACCCGGCCGCCCCGTTCGGCGGTGTCAAACAGTCCGGCCTCGGCCGCGAGGGCGGATCCGTCGGGATCGACGAATTCCTCGAGACCAAGTACATCGGCATCGCAGTGAACAGCTGATCTCGTAGACCGCCTGCTCCGCGGTGTCGACCGGGTCGCGGTCGCCGGACTCGTCCAGCGGGTCAGCGGCCGACGGCCTGGGGGGTCAGCGGCCGGAGGCCTGTTTGGTGAGGCGCTGGACGGCGTCGTCCATGTGGTCGGACAGGAGTACTTCGGTGCGTTCGACCTCGCCCCTGCGGATCGCCGAGGCGAGCTGGTGGTGCTCGAGGATGCGCTTGTCCTCGGTGGCGTACGTCTTCTCCAGGGCGTGGATGCACATCCGGGTCTCGATGATGGACGTCTGGTGCATCCGCAGCAGGCGCTTGCTGCCGGACGATCGTACGAGCAGCTCGTGGAACGCGATGTCGAGTTCGCCGACCGCGGCCGAGTCGTTGCCGGCGGCTTTCATCTTCTCGACGATCCCGTGCAGCTGCAGCCCGACCGTCTCGAAGTCGCCGTCGCGGAGGATCAGGTACGCGGCGGCCCACTCGATCGCTTCGCGGGTGAAGTACATGTCGCGGATCTCGGCGGGCGTCATGTCGATCACGAACAGTCCGCGGTTGCGGATCGAGACCAGCAGACCCTCCTGGGTCAGTCGCGACATACCTTCGCGCAGCGGTCCGCGGCTGACGCCGAGCTGGCGGGCGAGCGCCGCCTCGTTGAGCTGGGCGCCGGGCTTCAGTTCCCCGCTGCCGATCGCCCTGCGCAGTTTGTCGGCGATGATGCTCGGCGTCGACTGCTGCGCGAGCGGCTCGATGTAACCGGTCACTACTCGATCTCCCCTGTCGAGAACAACGTCCCGAGGTCCGGCAACGACGGGACCGGCCCGACCAGCTCGAGCCCCTTCCACACGGTCACCTGGTTGGCGGTCAGTACGGTCTTGCCGGTCGCGAGCTCCAGCTCCTCGATGATCGCGAGCGTGTGCATCGCGGTGTCCGGGACCAGGACCGCCTCGGCGTCCGGGTGGTCGGCGGCCTTCACCATGTCGATCACCTGGTCGGCGGTCAGCGTACCGACCTCGGCCGCGGTGACGATCCCGTTGCTGCCCATCGACACGACCTCGATGCCGGCCGCGGCGAGGAACCGGACGAAGTGCTGCGCGACGTCCTCCGGGTACGACGCGGCGACCGCGACCCGGTAGATGTCCAGCGACTTGCACGCGTCCACGAACGCGATCGACGTGGACGACGCCGGTACGCCGACCGCCTGCGCGACCCCGCCCGCCTGGATGTTCGCACCCTCCCGGCCGAACACGAAGCTGCCCGACGTACACGCCCACATCACCGAGTCCGGTTGCGCCTGCTTCAGCTGCACTGCGCCCTCGGCAAGCCGCTCCGCCCGGCCGAGGTCGAGGAGCGCGTCCACCCGGTGCGCGTCCTCGCCCACCGAGGTGATGACGACCGGCAACCTGACCTCGCCGTTCAGCCTCGCCTCGAGCGCGGGATAATCGTCCTCGGCGCTGTGTCCGGGATAGAGCAGCCCCACCGTGACCATCGGACCTCCTGGCTTGAAATGCGCCGAATAGGTAGATTGTCGACAATGCTAACCCCAGAGCGCCCGGCGACTGGACCTGCTGCGCACGGCCCTGTGGATAACTCGGCGTACGACGTTCGGCGGCTGCTCGGCACGCTCCGTCACGAACTCCGGGGCACCGTCGGCGACGATCGCGGGACCCGCGCTTTGTACGCCGCGGACGGCTCCAACTATCGCGCCGTACCCGATCTGGTCGTCGTACCGGCCGACGCCGACGACCTGGCGGCGGCCGTCGCGCTGACCGCCGCGGCCGGAGCGCCGGTGGTGGTGCGCGGTGGCGGTACGTCGATGGCGGGCAACGCGATCGGCAGCGTACGGACCGGTGGCGTGGTGATCGACGCATCGCGGCACGTGAACCGGATCCTCGACCTCGACCCGGTCGCGCGTACCGCAGTGGTCGAGCCGGGTGTCGTACTGACCGACCTGCTGGCGGCGGCGAAACCGCACGGGCTCGCGTTCGGTGCCGACCCGTCGTCGGCGAGCCGGGCGACGCTCGGCGGGATGATCGCGAACAACGCCTGCGGCGCCCACTCAGTCGCCTGGGGTACTACTGCAGACAATCTGCAATCGCTCGATCTGATTGTTGGCAATGGGACACGGCTGACTGTCGGCTCGGCCGGTGACCGTGCGGTCATGGCAGTGCGTCCTGGCTTCGGAGGAGAACTGCACCGGGCGCTCCAGGCGTTCGCGGACCGGCACGAGTTGCTCATCCGGCGGCGGTTCGGGCAGTTCACCCGGCAGATCTCCGGGTACGCGCTGCACCGGCTGCTCGACGGCTACAACGTGGCTGGCCTGCTGTCCGGAAGCGAAGGCGGACTGGCGGCGACGCTGCGGGCGACCGTCCGGCTGGTTGAGTTGCCCAAGGCAAGGGTTCTCTGTGTCCTCGGGTTCGCCGACTCGATCACCTCGGCGGACTGCGTTCCGGTCGTACTGCGGCACGCGCCGCTGACGATGGAATCGATCAACGACGAACTTGTCGACCGGCTGCCGACGGAGGTCCGCGATGCCGCGGTCCACGCCGGTCTCCCTGATGGGAAAGCCTGGCTGCTGGTCGAGCTGGGCGGCGACGACGCGGGGGTCGCAGCCGCCCGAGCGGAGGCAATGCTGTCGGAGTTGCGCGACTCGGGCGCGACCGCCTCGCTGGTGACCGACCCTCGGGCGCAGGCCGTGTTGTGGCGGTGCCGTACTGACGCCGCGGGCCTCGCGACCCGGCGCGCGGACGGGGCCGAGGCGTGGGGCGGCTGGGAGGATGCTGCCGTACCGCCCGAACGTCTCGGTGCCTATCTGCGCGGACTCGACGAACTGCTCGGGCGGCACGGATTGTCGGGTGCGTCGTACGGGCATTTCGGTGAGGGCTGCATGCACATGCGGATCGACTTCGATCTGCTCAGTCCTCGGGGGATCGCGACGTACCGAGAGTTCGTCGAGCAGGCCGCGGACCTCGTCGTCGGGCTCGGCGGATCGGTGTCCGGCGAGCACGGCGACGGGCGGGCACGCGGTGAACTGCTCGCGAAGATGTACGGCGCGGACGGCGTCGCCCTGTTCGGTGAGCTGAAGCGGATCTGGGATCCGGGCGGCGTGATGAACCCGGGGATGATCGTCGGCCCGCCGCCGCTCGACGCCGCGATCCGCCACGACGGTCCGGCGAAGGATCGTCGATTGTTGACAATCTTCGACTATCCGGACGACGGGCACGACTTCGCGCAGGCGCAACGGCGCTGCGTCGGGATCGGCAAGTGCCGGCAGACGTCGGGCAGCGTGATGTGCCCGAGCTATCAGGTGACCCGGGAAGAACAGCATTCGACCCGCGGGCGGGCGCACCTGCTCTGGGAGATGTTGCAGGGCGACCTGATCACGGACGGCTGGCGATCGACCGAGGTACGCGACGGCCTCGACCTGTGCCTGTCCTGCAAGGGGTGCCTTTCCGACTGCCCGGTCAACGTGGACGTGGCGACGTACAAGGCCGAGTTCACCCACCACCACTACGCGCGTCGTCCGTGGGCGCGGCCGTTGTCGCACTGGTCGATGGGTTGGCTGCCGCTGTGGTCGCGGCTCGCGTCCCGGGCGCCGAAGGTTGCGAACCGGTTTGCCGGGCTGTCCTTGACGAAGCGACTCGGTGGCATCGCTGCTGAACGGGACGTCCCGGCTTTCGCCGCGCAGAGCTTCACTGCTTGGTTCAAGAGTCGGGGTCGATCAGCTGGTGGTGGCTCGCGGGTTGTGTTGTGGCCGGATACCTTCACCAACTACCTCGCGCCGGACATCGGGCGCGATGCGGTTGCTGTGCTGGAGGCCGCGGGATTCGAGGTCGTACTCCCGGACAAGCCGGTCTGCTGCGGCCTCACCTGGATCTCGACCGGTCAACTGACGACCGCCCGCCGCGTCCTCAGCCGCTCACTCGCGACCCTGGCGCCACATCTGGAGGCGGGCACACCGATTGTCGGGCTCGAACCCAGTTGTACGGCGGCTCTCCGCCACGACGCGCCTGCGCTGATTGTCGACAATCCGCTTGTCGCATTGTTGGCAGCGAACACGCGGACGTTCTCGGAGCTGCTCCTCGAGTCCGGCTGGGAACCACCGCAGGCCGGGGGAGCGGCGTTCGTCCAACCGCACTGCCACCAGCACGCCGTCCTCGGCTTCGACGCCGATCGCAAGCTGATGGCGGCCGCCGGCATCGACACTGAACTCGCAGCGCCTGGATGCTGCGGCCTGGCCGGTAACTTCGGCTTCGAGCGCGACCACTACGACATCTCCAAGGCGGTCGGCGAGCGCAGCCTGCTGCCCGCCGTACGCTCGTTGCCCGAGACAACAACCGTCCTGGCCGACGGTTTCAGCTGCCGCACCCAGATCGCCCAAGGCACCCCCCGGACCGCACACCACCTGGCCCACCTACTCGCCCAGGGACTAGCCCGCTAGCTTGTCTGTCGCTCGGCGGAGGCGGGCGATACCTTCGTGGATGCGGTCGGGAGTGGTGGACGCGAAGCAGACGCGGAACGCGTCCGAGAACCGGCCGCTGGGGGAGAAGGCCGTGCCAGGGATGAACGCGACACCTTCAGCCAGCGCGACCTCGAACAGTTCCTCGGTGTCGACGCCGTTCTCCAGCGTGATCCACAAGAAGAACCCGCCCTCCGGATCGGTCCACCGCGCGATGTCGCCGAAGTGCTCGGTCAGCGCCGCGTGCATGGCTTCCTTGCGTCGCTTGTACTCCGCTCGCTGCGCGACCAGGTGCTCCTCGAGATGACCGCCGCGCAGGAACCCGGCAAGCAGCCGCTGCGCCGGCAGGTTCGTACATGTGTCCATCGCCTGCTTCGCATTGATCAACAGCTGCTGCAGCTCCGGATCCGCATCCACCCAACCGACCCGGAGCCCCGGCGCGACGATCTTCGAGAACGTCCGCACGGAGAACACCAGCGGATCGCCCGCACCCAGCTCCCGCAACGTCGGCAGCGGGTCACCGGCGAACCGGAGCAGCCCGTACGGATCGTCGTCGATCACCATCGAGCCCCACGACCGGGCCAGCTCCAGCAGGCGTTGCCGTCGTACCAGCGAAAGCGTCGCGCCCGAAGGGTTCTGGAACGTCGGGATCGTGTAGATCGCCTTCGGCCGGCGCCCGTCGAGCAGGCCCGGTAGATTGTCGACAATCATCCCATCGTCGTCGACCGGTACCTCCAAGAGCTCGGCGCCGTACGAGAGCGCGGTCGCGCTGCCGTTCGTGTACGTCGGCGACTCGACGACGACCAGATCCCCCGGGTCGACGAAGATCTTGCAGAACAGGTCGAGGCCCTGCATGCCGCCGGCCGTGATCGTCAGCCGGTCCGCGGTCGTCTCGTCGCTGGTACCGCGCAGCATCTCCAGCACCGCCGCGTGCAGCGGCGGATCGCCCTCGGTGGCGGCGTAGTCGTAGGCGTCCGGGCGGCTCAGCTCGTCGGCCGCGATCGCGGACAGAATCTGCGACGGTACGGCCTCGGCCGCGGGTGATCCCATCGCGAAACGGACGATGTCGTGGGTCTGCTTGTGCAGCAGCGACGTACTCGAGTCGATCACCGAGCCCACCAGACCGGTGGCGCGTGCGGCGTACGGGAGTGCTGACAAGGCGATTACCTCCTGATCGTCAGTTCGTGGGACAGACCGGTCAGTCGTTCCACTCCGTCCGCGGTGACCACCACGGGCTCGGACAGCTCGTAACCCCAGCCGTCCATCCACATCCCGAGGATGACGTGGAACGCCATGCCCGCGGTCAGGACGGTGGTCTCCTCGCGACGCAGGCTGACGGTGCGTTCACCCCAGTCCGGCGGGTACCCGATACCGATCGAGTACCCGATCCGCGATTCCTTCACCAGGCCGTGCGCGGAGATGACGTCGTTGAACGCTGCATGCACCGCGCCACCGGTGACGCCTGGCCGGATTGTTGACAATGCGGCACGCATACCATCGGCAACGATCTTCGCGGTAGTGCGCAGCCGCCGCGGCGGGTCGCCGAGCATCACGGTCCGGGCGAGCGGCGCGTGGTACCGGCCGAACACGCCGGCCAGTTCGATCGTGGTCGCCTCACCGGCGACGAACGGGCGGTCGGTCCAGGTCAGGTGCGGAGTACCGGCGGCACGGCCGGTCGGCAGCATGGGGACGATCGCGGGATAGTCGCCGCCGTGCTCGGGCGTACCGGTGGCCTGCGCGGCGAGGATCTCGGCGACGAGGTCGCACTGTCGGCGGCCGGGCCGGAGCTGGTCGAGCGCGATCCGCATCGCCTGCTCGGCGATCGAGCCGGCGACCCGCAGCTGGCGCAGTTCGTGCTCGGACTTGACCAGCCGGACCCAGTTCACCAGCTCGGCCGAGTCGACCAGCCGGCGGCCGGGCAACCCGTTGCTGAGGGCAAGGTAACCGCGCGGCGTGAAGTAGTGCGCGTCGGCCTCGACCGCGACGTCGGCACCGGCCGGCACCAGGTCGTGGCAGACGCTCGCGATCCAGTCGTACGGATGGACGTCGGGCCGGTGTACCAGCTGCTCGGGGTAACCGTGGATCTGCTCGGTGCGCAGGTTGCACGTGTACGACGCGCCGGCCGCGTCCATCGCCCGCGCGAACAGGTGCACCTCGCCGTCGGCCGGAACGAGCAGACACTGCGGTGTGTAGAACGACCAGGCGTCGTACCCGGTCAGGTAGAAGAGGTTCGCGGGATCACTGACCACCAGTGCGCCGAGGCCGCGCTCGGCCAGGACGGTGCGGACGCGGGCCAGCCGCCCGGCGTACTCGTCCGGCTCGACCGCCTGCTCGAGCAGGTCGGACACCTTTGGTCACCCCTTCCGTTCGGCGGATTGTCCACAATCCTCTTGTCAGCTTTCTTGTCAGCTCCTTGTCACACGAGCAGTTGCTGCCCCGGTCCGATCCCGGTCCGGCCGGCAAGCTCGAGGACCGCCCACATCGTCACCTGGTTCGCGGTCAGCACCGGCTTGCCGAGCGTCGCCTCCAGCCCGGCGATCACGTCGTACGTCGGCAGGTTCGTGCAGCTGACGAAGATCGCCTCGGCGCGTTCGCTGTCGACACTACGGACGAGTTCGACGGTCGTCTCGTACGGAACCGCCCAGATCTGCGCGATCAGTCCGAGCCCGGCTGTCGCCACCACCTCGATGCCGGCCTGAGCGAGGAACGCGGTCAGCCCGGCGGTCAGGTCGTTCGTGTACGGCGTGACGGTCGCGATCCGGTTGATCCCGAGCCGCCGGAGTGCGAGCAGCAGCGCGCCGCTCGTGGTCACCGCGGCCGGGGCGCCCGCGCCGACCATTGCATCCACAAGCGCGAGTTCACCGGCCGTCCCGCCGACGAAGCTGCCGAACGTGCACGCGTACGCGACCGCGAGCGGGGCGACCGCGAGCACGTTGTACGTGGTGCGCGCGATCAGTTCCGGATCCGAGATGTGCACGGCCATCTCGACGGTCGCTGCCATCGGCGCGTACGGCGTCCGGGTGACGTGCAGCGTGACGTCGTCGGGGACCCAGCGCCAGAGTTCGCGGTCGAGCGCGAAGTCGTACGGTGCGACGACGCCGATGCCGGTCTGCAACAGGGGAGGCACCGCGGCCGGCAGCGGGTGCGTGTGGGGACGCGTGCTCATCGAGCCAGTGTGCGGCTATGAGTAGATTGTTGACAATCCTACCAGCAAGTTCCTAGCCTCGAACCGTGCCAGCCGCCGCCGGGAAGCCCGCTGTCGCGGTGCTCTGTGAGCAGGCGACGGACCGTCCGCCGGGCCTGGCCGGCCTGCCGATCGACTTCCGGTACTGCGCCGCGGACGGACTGAGCGCGGCGGTTCGGGGAGCGCGGGCGCTGCTGCTCTGGGACTTCTTCTCGACCGCGGTTCGGGACGTGTGGGCAGACGCCGGATCACTCGAGTGGATCCACGTGACCGCAGCAGGGGTCGACACGTTGCTCTTCGACGAACTGCGCGACTCGGCGGTCGTGGTGACCAACGCGCACGGGGTGTTCGACCGCCCGATCGCGGAGTACGTGCTCGGTGCGGTGATCGCACATGCGAAGGACAGCCGGCGCAGTTACGGACTGCAGCGCGAGCAGCGATGGCAGCACCGCGAGACCCGGAGCGTCCTGGGCACGACGGCGCTGGTCCTCGGGACCGGGGCGATCGGGCGAGAGACCGCCCGGCTGTTGCGCGCGGCCGGGTTGCGGGTGCGGGGGGCCGGCCGGGTCGCGCGAGGGGACGACCCGGACTTCGGCGAGATCGTTGCCAGCAGCAATCTTCCGGCTGAGGTGGGCTGGGCGGATCACCTCGTACTCGCGGCGCCGTTGACCGCGGCGACCCGCGGTCTCGTCGACGCCGGCGTACTCGCTGCGATGCGGCCGGGGACGCACCTGATCAATGTTGCCCGTGGTCCGATTGTCGACGAAATTGCACTGCTCGACGCGCTGGCGACCGGACGGATCGCGGCCACGCTGGACGTCTTCGACCGTGAACCGCTGCCGCCGGAACACCCGCTCTGGACCGCGCAGAACGTGACGATCACCGCGCACATGTCCGGCGACGTGATCGGTTGGCGTGACACCCTCGCGGCCCAGTTCGCCGGCAATGCGCGCCGCTGGCTGGCCGGCGAGCCGTTGCTGAACGTTGTCGACAAGAAGCTCGGCTACATTCCGACAGGAGATCGATGACTGAAGCAACCGAGTTGATCGAGGGCTACCGGACCGGCGCGCTGTCCCCGGTCGAGGCGACCCAGGCCGCGCTCGACGCGATCGAGCGGTACGACGATCAGGTCAACGCGTTCGTGCTGGTCGACGCGGAAGGCGCGATCGCCGCGGCGAAGGAGTCGGAAGCCCGCTGGCACGCCGGCAAGCCACTCGGACCCGGTGACGGCGTACCGACATCGATCAAGGACGCGCTGTGGACGAAGGGCTGGCCGACCCTGCGCGGCAGCACGATGATCGACGCGGCCGGGCCGTGGGACGAGGACGCCCCGGCGGTCGCCCGGCTGCGTGAGACCGGCGCGGTGATCCTCGGCAAGACGACGACGCCGGAGTACTCGTGGAAGGGCGTCACCGACTCCTTCTCGTACGGCGCGACCGGCAACCCGTGGGATCCGACGAAGACCTCGGGCGGTTCGAGCGGCGGCTCCGCGACGGCGGTCGGGCTCGGGATGGGCGTGTGGTCGCTCGGCACCGATGGCGGCGGCTCGGTCCGGATCCCGGCGGCGTTCACCGGCACGGTCGCGCTCAAACCGACGTACGGGCTGATCCCGCTGTTCCCACCGAGCGCCTTCGGGACCTTGTCGCACGCGGGGCCGATGACCCGGACCGTGCGCGACGCGGCGGCGCTGCTGGACATCGTGACCGGTTACGACCCGCGGGACTGGTCCGCGATGCCGACGCCGGCACGGTCGTTCCTGGACGGCTTGGACGACGGGATTGCCGGCCTGCGGATCGCCTTCTCGCCCGATCTTGGTTTTGTTGACAATGATCCTGAGGTCGAGGCTCTGGTGCGCGGCGCGGTCGACGTGCTGGCCGGCCTCGGCGCCGAGGTGACCGAGGTCGATCCGGGCTTCAGCGATCCGATCGACGCGTTCAACGTGCTGTGGTGGTCCGGCGCCGCGAAGGTACTTTCCGCTTATACCGTTGACGATCGCGTCGACCCGGGACTGCGACGGGTCGCCGAGCTCGGCGCGGCGTACTCGGCCTCGGACTTCCTCGACGCGACCGCGGTCCGGATGGAGCTCGGGACGCTGATGGGGCGGTTCCACGAGCAGTACGAGGTTCTCGTCACGCCGACGCTGCCGATCACGGCGTTCCCGGTCGGGCAGGACGTACCGGACGGCTCGGCGTCGCCGGACTGGACCGACTGGACGCCGTACACCTATCCGTTCAACCTCACCCAGCAGCCGGCGCTGAGCGTGCCGTGCGGGTTCACCTCGGCCGATCTGCCGGTCGGATTGCAGATTGTCTGCAATCGGCATGCCGACAATCTGACGTTGCGGGTCGGTCAGGCCTACCAGGCCGCGACCGACTGGCATCGCCGTACCCCGACCTTGGAGGCACGATGAAGCACATCACCGTCAGCCTGGACAAGCGCGGCGTGACCTGCGTCGCGAAGCTCCTCGACGACGTCGCGCCACGGACCTGCGCGGCGGTGTGGGACGCGTTGCCGCTGTCGGCGCCGGTGTTCCACGGGAAGTACGCGCGGAACGAGATCTACACGCTGCTGCCCGGTTTCGCGCCCGATCCGGGGAAGGAGAACACGACGGTCACGCCGATCCCTGGGGACCTGTGCTGGTTCTCGTTCGACTCCGACGATCTCGGGAACCCGGCGTACGGCTACGAGAACAGCACCGGAACCGGGACGATGGGTGCGATCGTCGACCTGGCGGTGTTCTACGGACGCAACAACCTGCTGATCAACGGCGATCAAGGCTGGGTCCCGGGCAACGTGTTCGGCGCGGTGACCGAGAACCTCGACGAGTTCGCGGCGGCGTGCCAGGACCTGTGGATGGGCGGGGCGCGCGGGGAGACGCTCTCGTTCAATCGGTTGTGAACGGCTGCTGTAGCTCGGTGACCCAACCTGACGGGTCTTCCGGCGTGTCGAGGTAGAGCTCGCGGGCCGGTTCCGCGGCGCGACGGCTGTTGTCGTCGAGCCAGCGCGCGAGTGCCTGCCAGGACGGGAGGACCTCGTCGATCGGGCCACGATGCACCAGGGTCGCCGCCTGCATGGCCGGCAGGTCGAAGATTTCCAGACTGTTGAGGTTGCCTCCGGCATCGACCGCCGCCGGTACGGTCGCTCGTACGACGACCTCGTCACTGTCCTGTTCGTACAGGCAGGTCAGGCGGCCGGCCGGTCGTACGTCCGAGTCCGGCAGGCGTCGGCCGAGTTCCGCGCAGAGCGGGTGTACGACGGGCGTGATGTCGTCGGGCGTGAAGCTCGCGGCGGTCGCGGTCAGCCCGACGAGCCGTACTGCGGGCAGTTCCTTGACGATGATGTCCGCGGCCGGGATGTCGGCTTCCAGACCGCGCAGCCGGGCCTCGACCTGGGTGAGCCGCGCGTTGCTCTCGGCAACGGCATCCTCCAGTTGCGCGCGCCGCAGGGTGAGCATCGCGCGGAGTTCGGCCGGCGTCAGATTGTCGACAGTCATCTTGTTGACCTGGTCGAGGGAGAAGCCGAGGTCCTTCAGTGCGACGATCCGGTTCAGGTCGGCGAGCTGGGCCGCGGTGTAGCTGCGGTACCCGGTCGCGGGATCGACGTACGCCGGACGCAGCAGGCCGATCGCGTCGTAGTGCCGCAGCATCCGAATCGACACCCGGCCGTGGCGGGCGAACTCACCGATCGCGAACATGCCAGCCAGTCAACCAGTAGTTTGTCAACAATCCTCATGTGAACAGCGAGCGTGTCGCCCTGCGGCTGGGCGGAACTCGTCGGCCGGCAATCAGCTTCCTTGCCGCAGGAGTTCGGCGAACGTGATGGCCGTGTCGTCCTCGTGCCAGGGGCCGATGACCTGAGCAGCTGTCGGCAGTCCGGTCGCCGTTCGGCCGATCGGCATGCTGAGCGCAGGGTGGCCGGTGAGCGAGGCGTGGGAGATCCAGAACACCTGCGCCTCGTACGGCCGTCCGTCGATGGTCGTCGAGCCGTGCGGGAACGCGACGGTGAAACTCGTCGGGCACAGGAACACGTCGATGTCTTCGAAGTACTGCTGCCACTTCGCCCGGGCTGCCAGGCGGTTCCGTTCGGTGGTGAGCAGTTGGTCGACGGTCAACGAGGTCGGTTCGCCGCCGTAGAGCGCGAAGAACAGTTCGACCTGACGCCCGAACTCCTCGGCCTGTTCGTTCGGTTCGACACCGTCCGGCCAACTGTCGACAATCTTCGCGCCGCTGCTCGCCAGCCGATCGATCGTGTCGGACAGCGCAGCGCCGACCTCGCCGGTGACCGGAGCGGCCGGGTGGTCTGTGACGACGCCGACGCGATAGTCCTTCAGATGCTGGTGCCTCGGTGGGCGGAGGGTGTACGAGTACGGGGCCTCGGGTCCGGCGGTTGCGCGGAGTGCGATCCGCAGATCCGCGGCCGAGCGGGCGAGTGGTCCGATTGTCGACAAGCTGGGCAGTTCGCTCGGAAGGTACGGCGTACCGGGGACCTGGAAGCCTCGTTGCGGGACGAGTCCGTTGGTGGGCTTCAGCCCGTAGACCCCGCAGTAGGCGGCCGGGAGCCGAATCGATCCGACCAGGTCGGATCCGTACTCGAGGTAGGTGAGCCCCGCAGCGAGTGCTGCCGCGGCTCCACCGGACGAGCCGCCTGGGGTCCGGGTCACGTCGGCCGGGTTGTTGGTCCGGCCGTAGAGCTCGTTCGACGTTTGTCCGAAGTCGGCGAGCATCGTGTGGACATTCGTTTTGCCGACAATATTCGCCCCGGCGCGCTGCAACCGTTCCGCGATGATCGCGTCGTCGTCGGCGACGTACCCTGCGAACGCTGGATTCCCCCAGGTCGTGTGCAGGCCGGCAACGTTGAAACAGTCCTTCACCGTCATCGGCACCCCGTGCAACACCCCGAGCGGCCCGCCGCCCGTGCGTGCTTCGTCGGCGCGGTCTGCTGCCTCCAGTGCGTGCTCGCGACCTACCTCGACGACCGCGTTGACCGTCGTGTCAGCCGCGATCCGGGCAAGCAGCTCCTCGGTGACTGCCCTCGACGTCGTCCGACCTGTCCGAATCCGCTCTGCAACCTCTCCAGCTGTGAACATGCGCCAGGTCTACGGTCTGACACTGTGTCAGGGTCAACCCCCGACCTCGACCCCGTTGTGAAACACCCGCCGGACCCGATCCTCCAGGGCCGCGCAGTCCAGCCCAACGCCTTCCAGCACGACCAGATCAGCGCGCTTGCCGGCCGCGATCTCCCCGCGGTCGTCCGCCAGCCCCAGCAGCCGCGCCGCGTCGATCGTCGCCGCCCGAAACGCCCCTGCGTCACCGAGCCCGGCCGCCGCCAGATGCCTCAGCTCCCACAACGCCTCCGAATGTGGCCGCACGGGATTGTCGGTCCCCATCGCGATCCGGACCCCGGCGTCGATCGCCAGCCGCATCGACACCCGATGCGCCTCGGCCGCCCCTTCCGGCGCATGCTCCGGATCCGACTGAGTCACCGACAACGTCGGCACGTACCAGGTACCGGCCTCCGCCATCGCAGCAACCGCGGCTCGTCCAGGTACGTCCCATGTTCGACACTCGCCGCACCCGCACGTGCCGCGAGCTCGGCCGCCCGCGCCCCGTGCGCGTGCACCATCACGCGCCGCCCACCACGCCGCTGGGCCTCGTCGACCACCGCAGCCAGCTCGTCGAATGTCAGCTGGAGATCGTGCACGCCGGTCCCGAGCGCCATCGACCCGGTCGCCGTCACCTTGATCCAGTCCGCGCCCGCCCGCACCATCCGCCGTACGACGGCCCGCCCGGCATCGGCCCCGTCGAAGATCGGATCCGGCAGCGACGGATCCCCGTAGAACTCGAGCGGCCCGGTCCGCAGCGCCCACACGTCCCCGATCGCGCCCGTCGTACCGACCTGCCGCAGGCTCAGCAACAGCTCGGGCCCCTCGATCCACCCGTTCTCGATCGCGAGCCGTACGCCGGCGTCAGCGCCCCACGCATCTCGTACCGTCGTCACCCCGAGCCGCAGCACTGTCCGCAACGCCGGTACCGCCGACAACACCCGAGCCGACCGCGGCAGCCGCAGCGCGTCCATACCGGGCGGTCCGAAGGCCACATGCGTGTGGCAGTCGATGAACCCGGGCACCAGCAACGTCCCGGTGCAGTCGACGCCTTCCTCCCCGTCCAGCCCGATCCCTACGTCGACAATCCGATTGTCAACAAGGAGAACGTCCGCAGCCCGCACCTCACCCGACTGGACGTCCAGCACCGAACCCGAATGCAGGACCCGGCGATCCGACCCCGAGTGCAGAGCCGGCCGACTCACTTCGCCGGGCCCAGCAGCCGCAGTGCGATCAACGCGTACGCGCGCGCCGCCGTCACGAGCTCCGCGATCGCGACCGACTCGTCGGCGCGATGCGCCTGCGTGGTCACCGACCCGGGGCCGAGGACGACGACCGGTACGCCGAGATCGCGCGCGACATACCCGCCGTCGCATGCGGCCGTCCACCCCGCGAGCGGCATCGGCGGACCGCCGGCGTCGAACCGCGCGGCCTCGGTCACGCGGACGAGCTCGTCATCCTCGGGCGTCTCGAACGCGGGCATCTCCATCGGCATCGAGAGCTCGACGGTCAGTCCACGATCCTCCAACCGGAGCGCGGCAACGCGGCGACCTAGGTCGGCGAGTACGTCGGTGGGGGACTCGCCCGGAAGGAGCCGGCGGTCGGCGACCACTACACATTCGGCCGGGACGATCGAGCCGCCGGTACCCCCGTTGATCTGGCCGACACTCCAGGTCGCGGGGCCGAGCAGGGGATGCGGTGCCTTGGCGAGCTCGGCGTGCAGGCGTTCGATCTCGGCGACGACGGCTGCCGCGCCGTAGATCGCGTTCGCGCCACCGTCCGGGTTCCCCGCATGCGAGGCCCGCCCGTGCACCGCAACCTGCAAGTACGAGTCGCCCCGCGCAGCGACAATCGTCTGCAAATCCGTTGGCTCGGCGGTGATGCACCCGACGTACTGCTGTTGCGCCCCTGTCCTTTCCGCTTCAAGTCTATCCGTGGGCGAGCTGCTCGGACTCGAGTTATCCACAGGCGGGCGCTGCACGGATTCGATGTACGCGCGAATGCCCTTGCCGGTCTCCTCCTCGTCGACCACGGCGGCCAGTTCCACCGGCCCGCTCAACGCCGTACCGCGGAGCGCTGCGAGGGCGGCCAGCGCGGCAGCCAGGCCGCCCTTCATGTCGGAGGCGCCGCGCCCGTAGATCTGCCCGTCCCGGACCGCCCCGCCGTACGGATCGAGCGTCCACCCGTCACCGACCGGCACGACATCGGTGTGACCGAGGAACAACAGGCCAGGGTTGTTGCCGCCGGCAAGAGTCACTGTCACGTTGTCGCGGCCCGGTTCGACGGGAACCGTTGCCACGTCGAGGGCGAGTTCGCGCGCTGCCGCCGCGAGAGTGGCGACCGTGGCGGCTTCCTCGCCCGGCGGGTTCTGACCGGGGGCGCGGAGCAGATCCTGGGTGATCCGGACCACCAGCTCTTCGTCGATCCGGTCCAGTACCTGTTGTTCAGCGGGCGTCAGGCTCATGCTCACCCACCTTAGAGCGCCACAACTTGCCCAGAGCCGGAGGTGGAGACAGGAAATGGGGACTGGCGATAGGTAATTGCCTATCGCCAGTCCCTAGGAGGTGTTCACGGCCTCGACCCCGGCCGGATGCGCCCGCCTCGGACTCAGCGCCTGGCCGGGTACGCCCGCGCCGGGTTCAGCGCCCGGCCAGGTACACCCGCCTCGGCATCGACCCCGGCCGGGTACGCCCGCCTCGGGCTCAGCGTCCGGTCAGGTACGCGCGCCAACTCCCGGAGGGGGTGATGTCGCGGGCTGGGTCCGCGGCGTCCGCCGTACACAGGAAACCGAGCACCTGCCGGCCGTCCGACAGTTCGAGGGGACCGATTGCCAGCGGCGGGTCGACGGTCGACGCGAACCCACCGAGTTCGGCGCCAGGCATGCTCCACACCTCGACCTCGATCCCCGGACCGTCGGCGGCGCTCAGCGTCCGGGTCAACCCGGGACGTGGGCCGTCGACGAGATACATCCGGTACGACGTCGCGGTGCGGGCGGTGTACGCGAGCCGGCCGCCGCGCCGTACCAGTTGATCGTTGAGTGGCTGACCGGAGAGATGAGCGCCGGCGACCGCCAGCAGGATCTCGTCGTCCGGAGCACCCGGCGGCACGGACTCACCGCACCACAGGGCCGCCAACGAGATCAGCTCGTGGTCGTGGCCGGCCGGCGCGAGCAACTGGATCCCGAACGGAAGACCGTCGGCCCGATCCGTACCCGGGAAGGCAACCGCGCACAGGTCGAGCAGGTTGACCATGTTGGTGAACCGGCCCAGCCGGTTGTTCACGCCGATCGGATCGGCCGCTACCTCGGCCAACGTCGGATGCCCGGGCGTCACCGGCAGAAGCAGCGCATCGACCTGCGTCCACACGTACTCACTCGCGCGGGCCAGTGTCGCGAGCTTGTCGAAGCCCGCGAACGCTGCCGCGGCGGTGAGTGCCTCGCCACCACGCACGATCGTCCGCACGGTCGGGTCGACGGCCGGGTCGTCGTCGAGCTTGTCGCCGAACGCCAGCCAGCGTTCGGCCAGCCAAGGTCCGGAGTACAGCAGGTCGGCGGCCTCGAGCAGCGGCCGCACGTCCACTTTGACGACCTCGCCCAGGCGATGGGCCTCGTCGAGCGTTGCCTGCCAGGCCCTGTCGTGCAAGGGATCCAGGTCGAGTGCCTGATCCGGAACGCCGATGACAGGACTCTCCGCGCGGCCAGGCCGACGCCGCGGCAGGTCGGCGGCCCGGCGCGACCACGCATCGTCGGGGTCGTAGGCAACCATCACCTCGTACGCCGCCCGCGCGGTTGCGACGGTGCGCGCCATCACGGTCACGCAGTCCAGCGACCGGCAGGCCGGTACGACGCCACGCGCCGACACGAGCCCACGGCTCGGCTTGATACCGACCAGCCGGTTGAACGCCGCCGGTACCCGGCCGCTCCCGGCCGTGTCGGTCCCGAGCGCGAAGTCGACCTGCCCACTCGCCACCGCGACAGCGCTGCCCGAACTCGAGCCGCCCGACACGTGCCGCTCCGAGAAGAGGGAGTGACAGGGCCCGTACGGCGACCGCGTGCCGACCAGGCCGGTCGCGTACTGGTCCAGGTTCGCCTTGCCCAGCGGTACGGCACCGGCCGCGATCAACCGGTCGACGACGAACGCGTTGCGTGCCGCGGGCAACGAGTTCCGCGGGTCACCTGCCGTCGTCGGCACACCCGCGAGATCGATGTTGTCCTTGAGCGCCATCGTCAGGCCGTGCAACGGCCCGGGCAGCGGCACGACCGGCTCGACCCGCGTGATCCACTCGTTGTTCATGCGCCCCACCTCGCCCGCTCGGCCTCGAACGCGGCGCGGCGGCGGGCCCGTACGGTCGATATCTCCATCGGTGCCTCCTGCTCGATCCGGCGTACGTCGGCGAGCGAGAACGTTGCGGGCGCGGTCTTCAGGTCCGCGCGCCCGGCAGCGATCTCGGCCCGCTCGTGCGCGAGTTGCTCCGCACTCACCGGAGTGAATCTGATCAGGTCGAACTGCCTCAGCAACCAAGGTTGCTCGTCGGCGGGGGACAAGCGCCAGACCGGGACGGTGCGCCCGACCAGCTGGTACCCGCCGGGGCCTTCCATCCCGTACACGCACAGATAGATCCCACCGATCCCGACGGCGTTCTGCGGTGTCCAGGTCCGCGCCGGGTTGTACTTCGTGGTGACGAGCCGATGCCGCGGATCGACCGGTACGGCGACGGGTGCACCGAGATACACGTCGCCGAGGCCGACCACCAGGTACGTCGCGGCCTGCACGATGTCGAAGACCTCGTCGCGTTCGGCGAGATCGTTGACGCGCCGGATGAACTCGACGTTGTCCGGGCACCACGGCGCGTCCGGCCGGACCGACGTGGCGTAGCGGCGCATCGCCTCGTGCGCCTCCGGATGGTCGAACGCGATCGGCAGTACGACCTCGCGGGCCGGCAGCACGACCGTCTCGGGATCGTCCAGGCCCGCGGCCAGAAATGCGAGCCGCTCCGCGAGTTCGGTCAGCCCGATGCGAGCCGAGTCGACCGCGACGAGCAGCGAACGCACTCCTTCGACGATCTCCGTGACGCCGGCCGGCCGGTCGTCCCGCAACGCCTGCGCCAGCAGGTGGATCCAGACCCGGACCGCGAGGTCGAGCTCGGCCGGTCCCGCCTCGACGAGGAGGTGCCGCTCGCCCGCGCATCTGATCGTGTACGCCGGTGCCGTTGCCGACCGGTCGCCGCGGTGCAGGGCCTTCGGACGGTCCGGCGTACCGGCCGAGACAGCGACCGGTACGGGTTCCTGCCGGAGATCGGTCAGCCAGCGGCGGCGGGACCGGATCGCCTCGGACGCGACCTCGGGCGTCACCGGTACGAGTTGCACCGAGTCTCCGGGGCGCAACTGGCCGAGCATCCACCGGTCTGCCTCGATGACCACCGCGGGTACGACGAAGCCACCGAGCGACGGGCCGTCCTTCCCGACCACGACCGGGGTGTCACCGGACAGCATGATGCCGCCGACCGGGTAGGCCGAGTCGTGCACGTTCGACGGATGCAGACCCGCCTCGCCGCCGTCGGTGCGGGACCAGCCGGGCGCCGGCCCGATCAGCCTGACGCCGGTGCGGTCCGATCGATGGTCGACAATCCACTTGTTGGCAAAGAAGGCCTCGGCCCCTTCGAGCGTGAGGTGCTCCGGCGCCCCGTGCGGTCCAGGAATCACCCGGACCTGCCAGGAGTCCGACATCACGGGAAGCTCGACGGACAGTGGGGTCAGGAGGTTCTCCCGCCGGCCGAGGCGAAGCCGTCCGCCGGTCGCGAGCGGCTTGCCTTCGTGGCCGCCGAAGCCGCCGAGGACGAACGTGGAGCGGCTGCCGAGGACGCGCGGCACCTCGAGGCCGCCCTGGATCGCCACGTACCCGCGCATCCCCGGGCCGTCGATCGGACCGACGTCCAGTACGGTGCCGGCCGGCCATCGGACGACCAGCCCCGGCCGGAGCCGCCAATTGTCGACAGTCGCATTGTTGACAGCCCCGCCGACACAGATCAGCCGGTCCTCGTCGCAGGTGAGCACCGGCCCGGTGAGGACACACTCCAGCCCGGCCGCGGTGTCCGGATTGCCGACCGCGGCGTTCACGAGCGCGAACGTCAATTCGTCGGCCGCACCGGACGGCGGTACTCCGACGTCCCACAGTCCCGGCCGGCCGGCCAGATCCTGCACGGTCGTTTGGGTGCCCGGGGCAACAACGGTGACGGTTGCCGCCATCCTCACCACCTGCCCAGCAGCTGGATGGGCGTCGGGTTCCAGCCGTTGCAAGGATTGTTGACCTGCGGACAATTGCTGATCAGGACGAACAGGTCGCGGCTCGCGGTCAGTTCGACGTACTTCCCGGGCGCGGACAGCCCGTCCTCGAAGGTCAGGCCGCCGTCCGGGGTCACCGGTACGTTCATGAAGAAGTTGACGTTGTGGGTGAGTTGACGCTGCCCGATGCCAGCTTCCGCGCCGTACCGCAGGAACGTCTGCCGGCAGGCGTGCTGATGCCGCGTGAACTCGCCGTACCGGATGACATTGCTCTCCTGCGAGCACGCACCACCGACGGTGTCGTGCCGGCCGCAGGTGTCGTCGGTGATCACCGCGAGCTCGTCGAGCCTGGTCGACAGCAGCCGCGATCCGGTGGTCAGGAAGACGGCCCGCTGTTCGCGGATCGTGTCGAAGGCGGAGTACCGGTTGCCGATGTCGTGGGCGTCGTAGAACAACGTGTCTACGGCCTGGTTGCCGTGCAGGTCGACGATCCGCAACCGTCCACCGGCGGGCACGGTCACGAGGGCGCCGTCGCCCGCCTCGATTACCGCATCGAGTGCGACGGTGGTTGCGGTGCCGGTGGTCGCGGTGGCCGTCACGCGATCAGCTCCCGGGTCAGTCGTAGTGCGCGGTGCGCTTCCTCTCGCAGCTCGGGATCCACGGGATTCTCCGTGTGCTCGGGTGTTTCGATGTGTACGGCCACCCCCGCGCCGGGCAGGTCCGACAATGCGTGCGGGGCGGTCGAGATGAAGATCAGCAGATCCTGATCGGCCCGAAGCGTTGCCGAGTCACCCGCGTGTGCGTGCCCCGGCACGAAGGCAAGGGCCCCATCGTCGGCGACCGCGACCTTGCTGAAGAAGTTGATGCAGCCGTGCAGATCAGCCTCGCCGAGCCCGTGCTTCATCAGCTCGAGCAGGAGCAACCGGTCGGGGAGTGCGCCGGTCAGGCAGTCGTGCCAGTCCAGCGTGGAATCCAGTACGGTCGCAAGTGCCAGGCCGCGGTCCGACATGAGCACCATGCCGGGCTTGATCCGCGCCGACATCTGCGCCTTCAACGTGTCGGGGACGTTCAGACGATCGAGCCGGTCGGCGCCGACGAGCAGCACCGATGCGTTCGCGTCGTCGCCCAAAGCCGTCAGCCGGACGGTGCGTCCCGCGCGAACCGGCGCGGACCACGCCGCCGCCGGTGGAATGTCGTGCGCGTGGGCCGGGGTCACGCGCTCGCTCCTTCCGGCTCGACGGCCGGGGTGCCGACCTCGGCGGGCAGGCCGATCGAGGCGTAGTACGCCGTGCGCTGGCCGAGGAACGCGATCGCACCACCGGCAGCGACGACGGCGAGCGTGATCAGCGGAAGGTAGTGCAGGTACCAGCCGGCACCGGCCGGGTCGTACACCGCGGCGCGTGGCCAGCCGAGGTTCACCGCCATCGCGAGTCCGTAGCCGACGGCAACGATATTGACGAGCGGCCCGAAGCGGCCGAGCGAGAACAGCGGGCGCCCGTTCTCGTCGGTGCCGGCCGGCAGCCCGCGGCCGGACAGCCGTCGTACCAGCAAGGGCGTCGTGACCATCAGGTACGCGACGTACAGCAGCATGATGCAGACGCTGGCGAGGCCGAGGAAGAGGCCGGCGTTGCCGACGTTCACGACCAGGCAGACCCCGGCCAGCACACCGGGTACGACTGTCGCTGCCACCGGTGTTCCGGTTCGCGTGGACACCTTCCGCAGCTGTCGTGATCCCGGCAGCACGTTGTCGCGTGCCATCGAAAAGATCATCCGAGCAGCCGCGGTCTGGATCGCGAGCGTGCACACGCAAACGGCGAGCGCGACGTCGAGGAGCAGCAGCTTGCCGGTGGTGGTGCCCAGTCGGCTCGTCAGCACGTACGGCAGACCCTGAGTCGCCAGATTGCCGTCGGTCAGCGACGGCGCGGCCATCAGCGCCGCGACGATCAGGAACGCGCCGCCGATCCCGGAGGCGACGACCGCACGCACGATCGTACGAGGCGTCGTCGCGCGCGGCTTGTGCGTCTCCTCCGACAACTCGCCGGCGCTGTCGAATCCGACCAGTACGTACGCCGCCATCAACGCCGAGATCAGCAGCGGTACGACATACCCGGTCGAGGCGTCGAGGTTCGTCGTGTGCAGGACGACGGACGGTCCGCGCTCGGCCTTGCCTGTCAACAATATGACGATCAGCACGACCCCGATCAGCTCACACGTCACGCCGACCGAGTTGACCAACGCGGTGATCCGCACACTGGTCGCGTTCAGCAGGGTCGTCGCGGCGAGCAGTATGCAGCCGAGGAGAACAGCGTTCGCGGCGCCGTCCTTGGACGCCAGGGCGGAGTCGGTGCCGACCAGTTGGAAGCCGGGCCACACCGCGGGCAGGACGACCTGCAGCGCGATGGCGGCCGTCGCCAGCGTGATGATCTGCGCGATCACCATCGTCCAGCCGGCGAACCAGCCGGCGACGGCGCCGCCGAGCCGCCTTGCCCACTGGTAGATCGCGCCCGACAACGGGTACCGCGCGGCGAGTTCGGCGAAGCACAACGCCACCGTCAACTGCCCGGCGAGGACGGCCGGCCAGGTCCAGAAGAACGCCGTACCGCCGAAGCCGAAGCCCAGCCCGAACAGCTGGAACACGGTGGTGAGGATGGAGACGAACGAGAATCCGGCCGCGAACGACGCGTAGCTGCCGACCCGGCGCGAGAGTTGCTGGGCGTAGCCGAAGTGGCCGAGATCTCGCGCGCCCAGTTGATCCGTGGTCAGTGTTTCGGGGGATGCTGCAGTTGATCCTGGCATTCCGGCCTCCGCTGGATCGGCCCGGGAATGCGCACAGCAGCCCGGGGCCTTTCAAGGCCTCCCGGGCTTTTGTCCCGCCGTGGAACGACACCGTCGCGACGACGCCGACGGTCCCGCCTCCCCTCTCGGACCAGTCCTGCCGGCCAGGCCGGCAGCGGAACCCTAGGGGCGCCCCGCCGTTGCGGCGGGTCCATTTCAGTTCAGGACCCGCCGATTTCGGCGGGCGTCATCGCCGGTAACGCAGAAGTAAAGAAAACCTCTCACCGTTCCGGCTTCACAGCCCCTGGCTGAAACCCTCGCGCCAGGAGGCGTAGTGCGGCTGCCAGCCGAAGGTCTTCTTGGCGAGGGTGTTGTCGGCCCCGCGGATCTCGGTGAACGCGGCCACGCCTACGTCGCCGACGGCCAGGCGGCCCAGCCAGGACGGGATGTGCCGGGGTGGTTTCGCGCCGAGGATCCGGGCGAACTCGGGCAGCCAGACGGCCGCCTCGGCCGGGTCGTCGTCGGCGATCTGGAAGACGCCGGTGACGTCGCTCTCCACTGCCTTCACCGTGGCCGCGGCCGCGTCGTCGTAGTGGATGAACGACCAGACGCCCGTACCGTCGCCGATGACCGGCAGCCGGCGCTTCTGGATCAGCTCCACCATCGACCCGCCCTTGCCGAGGTCGGCGGTCGGCCCGTAGAAGTTCGCGTACCGCAGCACGATCCCTTCGAGGCCGTCGGCGTTCAGTACCGCGGACTCCAGGTGCTTGATGGCGGCCATCGTCTGCCGCTGCGCGGGCACCGGGTCCGAGTCGAGCGGGTCGGCCTCGGTCCGGGTCGGCGGTCCACCGTGCTGCAGGTTCCAGCCGGCGTACGACTGGACGACGAACCGCCGTACGCCGGCAGCCTGTGCGGCGACAATCAGATTGTCGACACCGACCGTCCGCAGCTTGTTCGTCAGCGCGAAGCTGTCGTCGAAGTGCTTGAAGTCGATGCCGCCCTTGAGCGCCGTCATCTGATGGACGACGACCTCCGGGCGGACCGACTCCACCGCGGCGCGGACCGCGTCCGCGTCCAGACCGTCGGCGAGTACGACGTCCGCACCGAATGCGCGGACGCCGGCCGCGCCGGACTCGGACCGGATCATCCCGGTCACCTCATGTCCGGCCGCGACCAGCTGCGGTACCAGCGACCGGCCCAGTCCGCCGGTCGCGCCTGCCACCAAGACCTTCATCTCGTCCTCCGTCGTCTCTGATTACGACCCGGAGGACACGTGGCGGCTCAGCTTTGTGACATCTGCTCCGAAACCTCGGTGAACTCGGTCGGCCCGAACGACACGTTGAGCTTTCCGTCGACGGTCATCCGGCCGTTGTCGACGCGGCAGCTGAGCGTCGCGACGAACGGCGTCTCGACCCAGCGGAACGTCGCGACGAACGCGTCGCCGTCGCCGTACGCGCTGGTCAGGATCCGCTCACCGCTGTCGGGGCCGGCGTCCGCAACGGTGCCCTGCGCCGTCTGCTCGCGCCAGGAACCGGGTGCGCAGACCAGATCGTGCGTCCCACCTCGCGGGTCCTCGAACGTGAACGTGCCGGTGCCGTCCGGGTCCAGCCGAACCGCGGTCAGACCTGCCGCGTTCCGCCCCGCGAAACGGTACGTCTGCCCGTCACCCGGCTCGGGTGTCGCGCCGCCGGGTGGTGGCAGCTCGAGCTGCGCCGGCCGCGGTGCCTCGGGCACGTCCTTGCCCTCGAGTGCCGGCAGCAGGTACTCCCACGCGGTGTTCAGGATCGCTTGCATGTCTCCGGTCGCGCTCGTGGTGACGAGTACCGTGTCGTACTCCGGGAACACCACGATGAACTGCCCGAACGCACCGTCGGCGCGGTACGTGTTGTGCCGGCCGCGCCAGAACTGGTAGCCGTAGCCCTGCTTCCAGTCCGGGTTCTCCTCATTGTCGTTGGGGACCTGCTTCGAGGTGGCGGCCTCGTACCACTCGGCCGGTACGAGCCGTGTGCCGTTCCACTCGCCGTGCTGCAGCAGGAGCTGCCCGAAGCAGGCCAGCGACTCGGTGTTGAGGCTGAGCCCCCAGCCGCCGACCGTGATGCCTTCCTTCGACACCTGCCAGGTCGCCTCGGTCGCGCCGAGCGGCTCGAACAGCCGCGGCCGCAGGTAGTCGAGCAGGTTCTCGCCGGTGAGTCGCTGCAGGATTGCCGACAACATGTACGTCGCGCCGCTGTTGTACACGAACAGGCTGCCGGGCTCGTGCTCGACGTCGAGGCCGAGGAAGACCTTCACCATCCGGCGGTCGCGGCTGAGCGCCTCGACGGTGTCCTTCGAGTGGCCGGTCGTCATCGTCAGCAGGTGCCGGACCTTCATCGCGGCCAGGTTGTCGCTGATCGTCTCCGGCAACACGTCCGCGGTGAAGAACGAGATCACCGGATCGTCGATTGTCAACAATCCTGCGTCGACCGCGAGCCCGACGGCCGTCGAGGTGAAACTCTTCGACACCGAGAACAACAGGTGCCGATCGTCGAACCGGTACGGCGCCCACGCGTCCTCCAGCACCACGTGTCCGTGCCGCACCACCATGACTGTCTGGATCTCCGGCTGCCCGCCGTCGAGCGCTCCGACGAAACTGTCGAGCGCGGCGGCGGACAGGCCCTGGGCCTCTGGTGTACTCCGTGGAAGTCTGGTCACCCCCAGCACGCTATCCCTCCGTGCGCTCTAATGCTGGACCAGTACGGCGACTGTCCGCGCCGGGACCGTTGCCGTACCGGTGCCGGCCGTCCAGGTCGTCTGCTTGACCACCGGGTCCGAACCAGCTGCCTGTACCGGCGACAGCGTGAGGTTGGCGCCCGCCAGCCCCGGCACGTGCTGCGTGACAGCGGCGTTGGTGGAGTTGAACACCACCAGCACCCCCTTCAGCGCCGGGTCGACATCAGCACCGACGGTGTCGTCGATCCGCATCGTGATCACGCCAGGCGTCGTACCACTCACCGGGAACGTGAGCTTCTGGTTGATCAGCGCCGCGGTCCCCAGCCGGAACAGGGGAGTGGAGAACCGCAGCTTGAGCAGGTCGGCAGCGGCCGCGGACGCCGTGGTCACATCGGCCGCGGACGGCTTCAACGCCGGGTCGGCGAGCAGCGGCTTCATGAACGGCCACTTGGCCTCGTTGTCGGTCTTCGGCGGCAGGCCGTGGCCGAAGCCGTTGTCCGTGCCGGTCCAGTCCAGCGTGTTGAACCAGTCGCCGGAGTTGTACGAGTTCCGGTCCAGCGACTTGCTCCGCAGCAGGTCCGCGCCGGCGTGCCAGAACGACGGCGTCTGCGCCAGCGCGGTCGTTGCCAGCGACAACGTGTTCATCCGGATCCGGTCCGGCATCGGCAGGTCCGACGGCAGCTTGTACGTCAGGGTGTCCCACAACGTTTCGTTGTCGTGGGCATCGACGTACGTCACCACCTCGTCCGGCTGGTCGGCGTACCCGGCCGGCGTTCCGTTGTAGTCGACCTGGTCACCGCGGACGTCCGTACCCGAGGAGACCGACTTGAACGTGAACGACCGCAGGTTCCCGGCCAGGCCGAGCTGGACCAGGTCGGTGTCGTGGGCGAGCCGCTTCGCGCGGTCGGCCGGCGTACCGTTCACCGCGGCCCCGTTCGGGTCGCTCGCCTCGCCGGAGCCGAAGCCCTGGATCCGCGGGTCGTCGTCGAACGGCCCGCCGCCGCGGACCGCGTCGCGCAAGCGGTCCGAGAACGTGCCGATGCCGGTGCCGCCGAGGTTGCCCTGCCGCGCCTGGACGAACAGTGCGTCGTCCGCGACCTCGCCGAAGTTCCAGCCCTCGCCGTACAGGTAGATCGACTTGCCGTCCACGCCGTCCTTCGCCAACGTCAGCTGGTCCAGCGCGGCGCGGACCTTCAGCATGTTCGCCTTGCTGTGGTGGCCCATCAGGTCGTACCGGAAGCCGTCCACGTGGTAGTTGCGCGCCCAGCTCACCGTGCCGTCGACCATGATCTTCTCGGCCATCAGGTGTTCGGTGGCGATGTTGCTGCAGCAGGTGGAGTTCTCGACCTTGCCGGTCGCGTCCAGCCGCTGGTAGTACCCCGGCACGATCTGGTCGAGCACCGACGTCGGTGCCTCGCCCGCGGCCGGGGTGTGGTTGTAGACCTGATCCAGCACCACGCGCAGGCCGGACTTGTGCAGTGCGCCGACCATCGTGCGGAACTCGGCTACCCGTGGCAGGCCGTCCTTCTGCGTTGCGTACGACCCCTCCGGTGCCAGCCAGTGGTACGGGTCGTAACCCCAGTTGAAGCCGTCCTTGGCTGCTACGGCGGTGACACAGGCCTGTTGTTGGTCGGAGTCGGCCGGCAAGGACTTCAGGTCGCACGCAGGTGCCTGCTGGTTGGTCTCTGGGATCGAAGCGATGTCGAAGGTAGGTAGTAAGTGCACCGTGTTGAGGCCAGCGGCTGCCAGGGAGCGAAGGTGCTTCGTGCCGTTGCCGTTGTCGGCAAACGCCAGGTAGGTACCGCGGTGCGCTGCCGGCACTGTGCTGTCGTTGATCGAGAAGTCCCGTACGTGCAGCTCGTAGATCGTCGAGTCGACACCACGGGTGAGCTTCGGCGAGGCGGTGTCCTTCCACAACGCCGGCTTGCCCGCGGGGTCGCTCAGGTCTGCTGCAACCGAGTAGGTCGAGTCAGTCGTCAACGCAACCGAGTACGGGTCAGTGACGACGTTCTTCTCGACCTTTCCAGTACTGGGCGCGTAGACCGTGACCTCGAAGCGGTACGAAGCGTCCTTCCAAGAGCGGGGCCCGGTGACCTCCCAGGATCCGTCTGAGTTGCGGTGCATCGCCACAGCACCTGCGCCGACCAGTAGGCGGACGTCCTGCGCCGTGGGGGCCCACACCGTGAAGGTGGGTTTGCCGGCTTGCCAGGTGACGCCATAGGAGCGATTGACTGCGCTGCTATACACATCGTCGAGCACGCCTGGGATCTGTACGCCTGTGGCGTCCAGCAGCCGTCCGGTGTCGTCGTACTGCGCCAGGCCGAGCTGGCCCTTCAAGATCTTTTCCACGTCTGCATAGTCGAGCCGCAGCGTGGTGTAGCCCGGCTTGACCTCTGTCGGGTCGTAGCGCAGTGCTGTCGACGAGCCGCCGATGTCGTCGGCGTCCACCTTCAGCGAACCGGTGTCGGACCAGTGCAGCCGCCAGCGGTACCGCTCCGGGTGGTCGACGGCCGGTACGGCGAGCGTGTCCCGGTTGAGCCAGTACGCCTTCGCCTGGCTGAGATCCGGGTGTGCGCCGGGCTTGGAGGTGGTCACCGTGAACTGGTGGGTCGCGAGCACGTACGAGAATGTGACGACCAGGCCGTCACTCGGTACCACGACCGGCACGTTCTGCGCCGGGTAGCTCTCGTCCCAGGACAGGTTGTGCGCGACCTTCGCCTCATAGTTGCCCGCCTTCAGCTCACTGGTGGACCAGGTGTAGGTCCCGTCTCCGTCCTCGTCGGTCAACCAGGGTCGCATGCAGGCCGGGTCCCAGTCCGCCGAGCAGCCCAGTGCCTTCTGGTACGAGCCCGGCGCGGTGATGATCGGTCCCTGCGCACTGGACGTGACGTAGTGCCGCCCGTGCTCGTAGTAGAAGGTGACTGGTCCGGTCGGTGCGGTGTAGGAGATGTTGGCGCCGTTCTGCACGCCACCGGCTCCGTAGTTCACGTCCCAGGTCTTGTTGATGGCTGCCTTGTACGCGTGCTCGCCGGCCGGGATGGTGTACGTGCCCTTCCACACCTTGTCGTTGGGGTCCAGCTTCAGCTGTGCCTGGTCGCAGTCCGGCGCCCAGTCCGCTGCGCAGCCCATCTCGGTGTTGTGGTCACCAGGCACGGACACGTTGGCCGGCTGTACGACCGGTCCGGTGGAGCCGCCACCACCACCCGGTGCGGCAGCGTCACCAACAACGCCGTACGAGCCGGAGACCGAGTAGTTGCCGGACACATCACGTAGTACTGCGCGGTACTCCAGCAGCGTGCCCTTGGGAAGCCCGGTGACGTCCTGGTACACGCGGTACGGCGCGTTGTCGTCGGACCCCAGCCGCTGCCATGCCGTCGTACCCACGGGCCGGTAGCCGAACGTCACAGTGGCCGGTGTGTTCTCAGGAACCGCAGCAGCGATCTCCGCACGCCCGCCGACCGTCGCACCGAGCTCAGGGGAGCTCATGTAGACGCTAGGTGCCTTGGCGCGCGGCGGGACCTTCGTCTGGGCCTGGTACACCGTCACGGACAGAGGGCCCTGGCTGACGACGACCCTGCCTTCACGGTCGGTCTTCACAGACCTGCTGCCGCCGTAGATCGGCTTGAGCCACGTGTTCGGCCCGTACGTCGGTACGGTCGCGGACGCAGCCGTCTTGGAGTTGTTCGCCACCACCAGGTACTCGACGTTGTCACTACCGAGCCGGCTGAACGCGTACAGCCCGTTGTTGTTGGACGCGTACCTGTTCACCTGGCGCCCGTCCGACAGCGCAGGGTACTGCGCCCGCAGCTGCGCCATCGCCGCGATGTGCTTGTACATGGGCGCGTTGACGTCGTACCTGTCCTTGCTGCCGATCGTCGTCGTACCCGTGCCGTCGACAACCTCGTCGTCCGTGTATTCGGCCGTCTTGGTCGCGAACATGTCCTGCCGCGCGTCCTTGTCGCCGCCAGGACCTGTGAAGCCCTGCTCGTCGCCGTAGTACACAACCGGCTGGCCGCGCGTGAGGTACATCAGAGAGTGCGCAAGCTCGTCCCGTGCGAGCAGGTCCTGCCCAGAGGCACCACTCTGCTTCAAGAACGTACCTACGCGGCCCATGTCGTGGTTACCCAGGAACGTGGGCAGCTCGTACGCGTTGGAGTCCGTGTCGGTGTAGTAGTCGTCGTCCGCGTAGAAGTCCTGCAGCTTGGTACTCGGGTCGCCCTTCGCATAGGCGACCGCGTTCTGCTGGAAGCCGAAGTCGAGCGTCGCCTGCAGGTCGCCCTTGGTCGTGTACGTCGACATGAACTGCGGGCTCGCGTCGAACACCTCGCCGAACATGAAGAAGTTCTTCGCGCCCGCGCCGCGCGCCGCGGCCAGGATCGCCGGCGAGAACTTCTGCCAGAACTCGAGGTTGACGTGCTTGACGGTGTCGATCCGGAACCCGTCGATGCCGAACTCGGCCCAGGTCTTGTAGACGTCGATCATCCCGTCGCGGACCTTCGGCTGCTCGGTGAACAGGTCGTCCAGGCCGGAGAAGTCGCCGTACTCCGCGCTCTCACCGGCGAAGGTCGAGTCGCCGCGGTTGTGGTACAGCGTCGGGTCGTTGAGCCAGGCCGGCACCTTCACGGTCTGGTCGGCCGCGGAGTCGAAGATCGGCACGTACGGGAACGACGTGTTCGGGTCCAGCGCCGGGAACGTGTCCCCGGCGGCGTACTGCTTGTCGTCGAAGACGTTGCCCTGGGCATCCTTGTACGGCGAGGTGGACTTCGGGATGTAGCTGTGGTTGCCGGACTGGTAGTCGATGACGTCCGCGGTGTGGTTGGTGATGATGTCGAAGAAGACCTTCATGCCCTTGCGGTGCGCGAGGTCGATCAGCCGCTTCATGTCCGCGTTGGTGCCCAGATGCGGGTCGATCCGGGTGAAGTCGGTGATCCAGTAGCCGTGGTACCCGGCGCTCACGTCCGCGCCGGAGCCCTGCACGGGGCGGTTCTTGAACGAAGGCGTCAGCCAGATGGCCGTCGTACCGAGGGACTTGATGTAGTCGAGCTTCTGGATCACACCGGCCAGGTCGCCGCCGTGGTAGAAGCCCTTGTCGGTCGGGTCCAGCCCTGTCTGCAGCCGGTCGCCGGTGAGGCCGCCGGAGTCGTTCGACTTGTCTCCGTTCGCGAACCGGTCCGCCATCAGGAAGTAGAAGCGTTCCTTCGTGAGGCCCTGCCGCAGGCTTGGTGTCGCGAGCGTCCTGTCGGCCGGCGTCACCGTCGGGCCGGCCAGGTCGATCGGCTTCACCGTGACGAGGTGACTGGTGTCGTTGTAGCTGAACTCGAGCTTCGCCGGGCCTTCGATCCGCAGCGGGATGTTCTGCCCGTTCAGGACGCCGCCGGCGCCGTAGTTCTCGTCCCAGCTCTTGTTGACTGTGACCTTGTACTCGTACGAACCGGCGGGTACGTCGAACACCTTCGTGTACGGCGCACTCGTACCGAGACTGGTCGCGTCGCAGGCCGGGTCCCAGTCACCCGCACACCCCAGCTCGCTCTGCAGCGAGCCCGCGAGTGTGACCACCCGCTCCGCCGCGGCTGCTGCCGGGGCCTGGGTCGGTGTGCCCAGTCCGAGTACCACCACCGCGGCCGCGGTGAATCCTGCCGTCCAACCCCTGAACCCGCGCATCACGCACCCCTCCCCGCCATCTGATGCCGGGGACGGTAGCCCCCTGGTTCTACCGTGAGGAGGCCTCGAAGATCACGGTAAGGTCACGAGGTCCGGGAGCGTGGTCTCGATCGGCGTACGGAGCACCGTGGTCGCCTGCTCGTCGTACGGTGTTGGCTGCGCGTTCAGAATGATCAGCGGCTTGCCTGAGTTCAACGCGAGGTCGCAGAGACCTGCGGCTGGATAGACCTGCAGAGAGGTGCCGACGGCCAGGAAGAGGTCTGCTGCCTCGGTCGCGGCGACGGCTCGGTCCAGCACGGCTCTGTCGAGGGATTGACCGAAGGAGACCGTGGCCGACTTGAGAATGCCGCCGCAGACCTCACAGGCCGGGTCTTCGTCCCCGGACTCCAGCCGGGGGAGTACGTCAGCCACGGGAAGCCGGCGCTCGCACTGCAGACAGTCGACGTACCAGACCGTGCCGTGCAGCTCGTGGACCAGCTCTGGTGACGAACCCGCTTTCTGGTGCAGCCCGTCGACGTTCTGGGTGATCAGCCCGGTCAGCCGGCCCTGCCGCTCCAGCTCGA
Organism: Kribbella sp. NPDC031520; assembly: GCF_055580825.1. Lineage (NCBI taxonomy): Bacteria > Bacillati > Actinomycetota > Actinomycetes > Propionibacteriales > Kribbellaceae > Kribbella > Kribbella sp. NPDC031520. The sequence goes on along the minus strand of NZ_JBVIKS010000002.1, from coordinate 1,240,229 downwards.
CCAGGGCCAGGTGGCCGGGGTTCGGCTCGACCGTCCAGACCGGTACGGCGAGCCGGTGCTTCCACGTAGCCACCCGAACCTCCCGGCTGGCGACGTACTCGTCGATGTCGAACATCGCCTCCGCAGCCGGATTCTTCGTCCACACCCCCTCAGGCCCCCGAAAGTCAGGGATACCCGAGGCAGTAGAGATACCCGCCCCAGTCAGCACAGCGATGCGCTCAGCGTCGATCACACCCCCGACGGTATCCATTCGGTGGTGTTTCACTTGGTTCGGCGGACGACGTACTGGTTTTCGGTTGCCGACACGAGGTCCTGGGAGCGCATTCGGCACCAGGCGGGGATGTCTGTGGCTGCTGCTGGGTCGTCGGCCAGGACTGTGACTGTGTCGCCGATGGCGACGGTCGGTAGTGTTTTGGCGAGTTTGATCACCGGGAGTGGGCAGAGCAGGCCGGTGCAGTCGAGGTCGACGTTCACATCCCCACCTCCGCCCGGATCCGCTGCACGATCCCGGGCAGCACGGCGCAGAACCGGCGTACGTCGTCATGCTTCGTGTCACGCGCCAGAGAGAGCCGGACGTTGCCGTGAGTCAGCACACCCATTGCTGCGAGTACGTGTGACGGCCGCAGCGTGCTGGACGTACAGGCGGAGCCGCTGGAGACGGCGAAGCCTTCCGCGTCCAGTGCGGTCACCAGAGCTTCACCGTCTACGTACAGGCACGAGAACGTGAGGATGTGCGGCAGGCGGTCGTCCGGATCGCCTACTACCTCTACGTCGGGGATGTCCTCGGCCACACGATGCCGTACCTCGTCGATCCAGGCTCTGTGCTGTTTGTCGAGCTCCTCGGCCTCCGCCAGCCGGGCCTGCAATGCTGCGGCCGCGGCCAGTGCGTTCGGCACGTTCGGGAAGCCGGGGGACAGGCCGTCCTCCCTCTCGTCCATCGGCCACGCGGGAGCGATCCGCGTACCCTTCCGAACCGCCAGCAGCCCGACCCCGGCCGGGCCGCCCCACTTGTGAGCACTTGCCGCCAGCACCGACCACCCGTCCGGTACGACGTCGTGTCCCACCGACGCCGACGCGTCCACGAAGAGCGGTACGTCGCCACAGTCCTCGGCGATCGCTGCGATCGGTTGCCTCGTACCGACCTCGTGGTTGGCGGACTGAACAGCGGCCACCGCCACGCCGGGTCGCCGTACCGCGTCCTTGAAGGCCTCCCGATCCACTCGGCCGCGTACGTCCACCGCGACCTCGACACCGTCGGACCCGGCGCTGTGCAGGACCGCTGAGTGCTCGACGGCCGTGTGGACGACAGCGGTCCCGACGCGGCGGCGCGCGGACCGTACGGCGGTCAGACCGGCCTGGATCGCCGCCGTACCGGAGGTGGTCAGGTACAGCTCGTCCGGCCGTACGCCGACCGCGTCCGCGAGCACCGCGCGGGCGTTGTCCAGCAGGAGCCTCGCGGTCCGGCCTTCGTGGTGCAGCCGGACCGGATCGGCCCATCCGGAATCCACTGCCGACAGCAACATTTCGCGCGCTGCCGGGTGCAACGGCTCCGCCGACGCCGCGTCCAGATACGCACGCTCGCTCACACGGGAAACGCTAAGCCCTACCTATGCGCAGGGACGCGAATGGTGTCCAGTAGTGTTTGGTCGTCAGTCTCACTTGGGAAGGGAAAGGCGCCCCGTGGGTTCGAACGGCACGCCCGGAGTGGAGGAGCGACCGGCAAGTTCTGCCGGCGCCACACGTCCGGCGAAGCGACGCCTGCTGGTCGGTGCGGCTGTGGTGCTCGGCACCACGCTGCTGACCGGTTGTTCGTCGGCGACCACTGAGCAGTGGAAGCGACTCGGTCTGCCCGAGGGCGCATCGGACCGGACCGAGGCGATCCGCAGCCTCTGGATCGGTGCCTGGACCGCAGCCCTGATCGTCGGCGTGATGGTCTGGGGCCTGATCCTCTGGGTCAGCGTGCGGTACCGCAAGCGCAATGACGACGCCCCCCGGCAGGTGCGGTACAACCTGCCGCTCGAGGTGCTCTACACCTTGGCGCCGTTCGCGATCATCGGCGTGCTCTTCTTCTACACCGTCGAGCACGGCAACCAGGTCACGAAGATGGACGCCAGCCCGCAGCACACCGTGAACGTGGTGGGCCAGCAGTGGCAGTGGACCTTCAACTACAAGGACACCGTCGACGGGCAGCAGGGCGTCTGGGAGACCGGCACGATGGACAGGCCGGCCACGCTGTGGCTGCCGGTGAACGAGTCCGTCCACTTCGACCTGACCTCGCCGGACGTCATCCACTCCTTCTGGGTGCCGTCGTTCTACTTCAAGCTCGACGTCATCCCCGGCCGGACCAACAAGTTCGAGCTGACCCCGACGAAGATCGGCACCTTCGAGGGCAAGTGCGCGGAGCTCTGCGGGCTCTATCACAGCCGCATGGTCTTCAGCGTCAAGGTGGTCTCCCGTGACGAGTACGACGCACATCTGAAGGACCTGGCCGCCAAGGGCCAGACCGGAGCCGCCACCGGTGGCGCCGACGCCACCACCATTCCCGGTTCAGGGGAGGGCCAGAAGTGACCGAGTTCGCCGAGCGCACCGGCGCCATCGGTAGCACCGCCGTGTTGCCGCGGCGGCGCAGCAAGGGCCAGCTGCTGGTCAAGTACCTGACCACGACCGACCACAAGCTGATCGGGCACATGTACCTGATCACGTCGTTCGCGTTCTTCCTGATCGGCGGCGTGATGGCGCTGCTGATCCGCGCCGAGCTGGCCAAGCCGGGCCTGCAGATCGTGAACGAAGAGGTCTACAACCAGCTCTTCACGATGCACGGCACGATCATGCTGCTGCTGTTCGCGACCCCGCTGTTCGTCGGCTTCGCGAACGAGATCATGCCGATCCAGATCGGCGCCCCGGACGTCGCGTTCCCGCGGCTGAACATGTTCAGCTACTGGCTGTTCCTGTTCGGCGGCCTGATCACGATCAGCGGCTTCTTCACCCCGGGCGGCGCGGCCGACTTCGGCTGGTTCGCCTACGCCCCGCTGTCGAACGCGGTGCGTTCGCCGGGCGTCGGCGGCGACCTGTGGATCATGGGTCTGTGGATGGCGGGTCTGGGCACGATCCTGGGCGCGGTCAACTTCATCACCACGATCATCACCATGCGCGCGCCCGGGATGACGATGTTCCGGATGCCGATCTTCACCTGGAACATCCTGGTCACCTCGATCCTGGTGCTGATCGCGTTCCCGATCCTGGCGGCGGCGCTGCTGGTGCTGGAGGCGGATCGAACACTCGGGGCCCATGTCTTCGACGCGGCCAACGGTGGGCCAATACTCTGGCAACACCTGTTCTGGTTCTTCGGCCATCCCGAGGTGTACATCATCGCGCTGCCGTTCTTCGGCATCGTCACCGAGATCCTGCCGGTCTTCAGCCGCAAGCCGGTCTTCGGCTACATCGGCCTGGTCAGCGCGACGCTCGGTATCGCGGTCCTCTCGGTGGCGGTGTGGGCGCACCACATGTTCGTGACCGGCGCGGTGAACCTGCCGTTCTTCTCGTTCATGACGTTCCTGATCGCGGTCCCGACCGGGGTGAAGTTCTTCAACTGGATCGGCACGATCTGGGGCGGCTCGGTGTCGTTCGACACGCCGATGCTCTGGTCGGTGGGCTTCCTGACCACCTTCCTCTTCGGCGGTCTGACCGGCGTCATCCTGGCCTCGCCGGCGCTGGACTACCAGCTGTCCGACTCGTACTTCGTGGTCGCGCACTTCCACTACGTCGTGTTCGGGACCGTGGTGTTCGCGATGTTCGCCGGGTTCTACTTCTGGTGGCCGAAGTTCACCGGCCGGATGCTCGACGAGAAGCTCGGCAAGCTGCACTTCTGGCTGCTGTTCATCGGCTTCCACACGACGTTCCTGGTGCAGCACTGGCTGGGTGTCGAGGGCATGCCGCGGCGGTACGCCGACTACAGCCCGAACGAAGGCTTCACCACGCTGAACGAGGTCTCCAGCGTCGGCGCATTCATCCTGGGCGCGTCGATGCTGCCGTTCTTCTACAACATCTACAAGTCGCGCAAGAAGCAGCCGGTCGGCGTCGACGACCCGTGGGGCTGGGGCCGGTCGCTGGAGTGGGCGACGAGCTGCCCGCCGCCGCGGCACAACTTCGAGAAGCTGCCCCGGATCCGCTCGGAGTCCCCGGCGTTCGACCTGCACCACGCCGAGCTCGCACTGGCGGAGTACCCGGCGAACGGGGCTGGTAAGGACAACCTGCTGGACGCGGGCGAGGACCAGGGCCGGGTCGGCCATCTGGCCGAGCGGCTCGACGAGTCCGGTACCGAGACCGACGGGAAGGACGAGGCGTGAAGGTCGAGGCCTGGGTCTTCGGGATCCTGAGTGTGTTCCTGGTCGTCGTCACGCCGATCTACTGGCTGATGTCGGAGGACCCCACCGGTACCACCGCACTGGTGATGACGTTCTTCCTGTCGCTGCTGGTGGCCTTCTACCTGAGCGTCACCGCACGCCGGATGGACGCCCGTCCGGAGGACCGCAAGGAAGCGGAGATCGTCGAGGGAGCCGGTGAGCTCGGCTTCTTCCCGCCGTACTCGTGGTGGCCGCTGTGGTGCGGGCTGACGCTGGCGGTGGTCGTGCTCGGCATCGTGTTCGGCTGGTGGCTGTTCATCGCGGGGGTCGGGATCGGCATCATCACACTGAGCGGTTTCATCTTCGAGTACTACCGTGGGGACCACGCTCACTAGTTGAGACTCGTACGAGAAACGCTGTCCGGGAACGAACCGGACGGCGTTTTCGTGCGTCTTGTCTAGTGCGAACGGGTACCCGATCAACACCGCGATGCAGGGAAATGTCGCTGCGGGAGGTTACCCTTACCGCGGTTTGACTAAACAGGGGAGAGCTGGGGAATGGTGAGCGGTTCGGTGCGGAAGCACGGCCTTGCCGTGGCGGGCGTGTGTGTCCTGCTGCTGGCCGGTACGGCGTGCAGCGACACGAAGGCCAACGGGAACGGCAACGGCAGTCAGTCGACGCCAGGCGCCTCCACGTCGCAGAGCAGTACCCCGGGCGCCTCGAGCACGCCCGGTGACTCGACCACCCCGTCGGGGAGCAACCAGGCCGCGAGCATCGCTGTCGTGCCCGCCAAGGGCGCCACGTCGGTGCAGCCGGACAAGCCGGTCACGGTCACCAGTACGGGCGGCAAGCTCACCGCCATCACGCTGAAGGACGACGACGGTGACGAGGTCGCCGGCAACTTCAACGGCGACAAGACCCAGTGGACGTCGGCCGACCTGCTGAAGCCGGGCGCGACGTACACCCTGAACGGCTCGGCCGAGGGCGCCGACGGCGCCACCGTGCCGGTCAGCTCGAACTTCAGGACGCTGCGGGCCTCCAGGAGCCTGAAGGCCTCGATCGCCCCGCTGAACAACGACACCGTCGGCGTCGCGTACCCGGTCCAGATCTACTGGAACAACCCGGTCAAGGACCGCGCCGCGGTCGAGAAGCGGCTCTCGGTGAAGACCTCGGTCCCGGTCGACGGCACCTGGCACTGGGTGAACAGCAAGCAGGTCAACTACCGGCCGAAGAACTACTGGCCGACCGGCACGAAGGTGACCGTCAACGTCGACACCCAGGGTGTCAACGCCGGGAACAACACCTGGGGCACGGCCAGCCGGACGATCCAGTTCACCATCGGCAGGTCCGTGGTCAGCCACGTCGACGTGAAGAAGCACGTGATGACGGTCACGATCAACGGCAAGCTGGCCCGCACCATCCCGATCACCGCCGGCAAGGACGGGTTCACCACCCGCAGCGGCGTCAAGGTGATCATGGAGAAGTTCACGACCAAGCGGATGGACGCGGCCACCGTCGGCATCAAGCCCGGCGACCCGAACTACTACAACATCCCGGACGTGAAGTGGGCCCAGCGCGTCACCAGCTCCGGTGAGTTCCTGCACGGCGCACCGTGGTCGGTCGGCAGCCAGGGCAGCGTCAACGTCAGCCACGGCTGCGTCGGCATGAGCCTCGCGGACGCCCAGTGGTACTTCAACCAGACCCTGATCGGCGACCCGGTCACCGTGACCGGCACCACCCGAACCATGGAGCCCGGCAACGGCTGGACCGACTGGAACACCACCTGGGCCGCCTACAAGGCCGGTTCCGCCCTGTCCTGACCCAGCAGTCTCTGAACGGCCCTGGCACCCACCCCGGTGTCAGGGCCGTTTCATATGCCCAACGCAGTGATCAGGTCTTCGGCGTGGAGGGCTGGGAGGGAGTGGTGGGTTGCGGTCGGGAGGTGTACGACGGCTGCGCCGGCGGAGGCGGCTCTCTGGGCCAGTTGGTGTGGTTCGTGGGCCTTGGTGCGGTCGGCGACTACTACGACTGTCTGAGGCAGCTTTTGGAAGCTCTTGGGGCGTTGGGGTTTGACGGGGCGTGCTGTGGGCTGACAAGAGCCTAGAGCGGCCAGCTGGAGCCACGTGGGGTCTACGGGGAGGCCCTGGGTCTCCCAGTGGATGAATGACTTGTAGCGGGCCTCTGACGGGCGCAGCAGCATCGGGAGGGCTCGGGCCACGTAGCTGGGTCTGAGGCCGGTGAAGCAGTCTGTGGGGTCGAGGAGGGCCAGCTTCCGTACAGGTGCCTCGAGTGCGTACGTGAGCGCGATCCAGGCGCCGTACGAATGGCCGATCATCAGCGGCTCGTCGAGGCCCTTCGTGACGCCGGACAGCCACGTCATGAGGTCGACGACGGTGCGGGGTGGGGGAGCTGTGCTGAGGCCGGCGTCGCCGGGGAGGTCCGGGGCATAGACGCGGTACCGCTCCGCGAGGCGGGGCGCGACGGCGAACCACACGGGAGCTGTGGCGCCGTGGCCGGCGAGCAGCAAGGCCGGCGGGGCGTCGGACGGGCCGCAGGCGATGACGTGGGTGCCGGCGATGTCGAGGTGTTCGAGCGGTACGCCCCACCGTTCGAGCAGAGCGTCGTACGCGTCGTGGAAGCTCATGTTGCCGAGAATAGCTCACTGAGTGAGGTAAATTGAGGGTATGCGTGAAGGAGTGATGCCGGCCGATCCCGAGCGGGCCGCTGCGCTGGAGTTGGTGCACCGGCTGCGCGACGTTGCGCTCAAGCTGGAGCTGGCGATCGGGGACTTCGCTCGGACGACCGGTTTGCATGGGACCGACGTACGGGCTCTGGTGCGGCTTCTGGATGCCGAGCGGGCCGGAGTGGATGCGACGCCCAGCTGGCTGGCCCAACAGCTTGGGATGACTTCTCAGGCGACAACGGCTGTCATCCACCGTCTGGAGGCCGCCGGGCAGGTAGAACGCCTCAGGAGCCGTACAGACGGCCGCAGCGCCCAGCTCCAGGTTTCCGACAGAGCAGTGGACCTCGGCTGGCAGTTCTTCGGCCCGCTGCTGGACCGGTTGATCGGCACCACCCAGGCCCTGGACACAGGCCAGCAGACCCTGGTGAAGGACTACCTCGGCGCCGTCTCCGAAGCCCTGGGATAAAACGAAAAGGCCCCGGCAAGCCGGGGCCTTTTGCGTGGTACCACGTCAGGAGCGGTCGCTGGTGACCTCTCGGTAGGTCTCCGTCTCCGACAGCTCGTGGATCTCGTCGGCGTCGTGAGCGTGCTCGCGCGCCTCGTCGAGCTCCTGGGTGGTCGGCTTCTGCACTGCGTCGGCGTAGTAGAACCGGGACAGTGCGGCGCGGGCCTTGTTGAGCGCGCGGCGCGGGGCTCGGACGCCGTTGTCGTCGGTGTCCGGGCCGAGCTCGTGCGGCACGAGGCGGTCCCGTGCGGTGAGCGAGTACGCCTCGTACGTCGAGATCGGCTGGTGCCTCTCGGTGTACTTGCCCTCGGGGGAGCGGACGATGACGCCGGTCTCCAGACCGTGCAGCAGCCGGTCCTGATCCGCGCGCTGGAGCGAGATCGCCCAGCGGCGGGCCACCCAGAACGCCAGGATCGGGCCGAGGATCACCGCGAACCGGAGGAACCAGGTCACGTGGTTCAGCGAGATGCCGAAGTGGGTGGCGATCAGGTCGTTACCACCACCGATCCACAGCAGCGCGTAGAAGGTGATGAACGCGACGCCGACACCGGTCCGGGTCGGCACGTCCCGCGGTCGGTCGAGCAGGTGGTGCTCCCGTTTGTCGCCGGAGATCCACCCCTCGATGAACGGATACAGCGCGACCAGCGTGACGAACGCCGGTGGCACGATCAGCGCCGGGATGATCAGGTTCCAGCTCAGCGTGATGCCCCAGAAATGCGACTCGAACCCGGGGAAGATACGTACCGAGCCCTCCAGCCAGCCCATGTACCAGTCCGGCTGCGAGCCCGCGGTCACCTCCGCCGGGTTGTACGGCCCGTACAGCCACACCGGGTTGATCTGCATCAGGGCGCCCATCAGCGCGGTGATGCCGAAGACCACGAAGAAGAAGCCGCCGGCCTTGGCCGTGTACACCGGGAACAGCGGGTAGCCGACCACGTTCTTCTGCGTCCGGCCGGGACCGGCGTACTGCGTGTGCTTGTGGTAGACGACCAGGAACAGGTGCGCCGTGACGAGCCCCAGGATGATGCCAGGGATCAGCAGCACGTGCGCGATGAAGAACCGGGAGACGAAGTCGCCGCCGGGGAACTCACCGCCGAAGATGAAGAAGTTCATGTACGTGCCGACCACCGGCGACGCCTGGATCATGCCGTTGGTGATCCGCAGACCGGTACCGGACAGCAGGTCGTCGGGGAGGCCGTACCCGATGAAGCCCTCGATGATGCCGAGGAACAGCATCCCGAAGCCGATCAGCCAGTTCAGCTCACGCGGCTTGCGGAACGCACCGGTGAAGAACATCCGGAGCAGGTGCACCATCATCGCCGCGATGAACAGCACCGCCGCCCAGTGGTGGATCTGCCGGATCAGCAGCCCGCCGCGGACGTCGAAGCTCAGGTTCAGCGTCGAGGCGTAGGCCTCCGACATGTGCAGACCCTTGAGCAGGCTGTACGAGCCCTGGTACTCGACCTCGGCCATCGAGGGCTTGAACCAGAACGTCAGGAACGTGCCGGTCAGGATCAGGATGATGAAGCTGTAGAGCGCGATCTCGCCCAGCATGAACGACCAGTGGTCCGGGAAGATCTTGCGGAGGTTCTTCTTCCCGATCTTCGCGATACCGAGGCGGTCGTCGATCCACTTGACCGGTCCGGGGAACTCTGTGTTTGTTGACACTGTTGTCACCCTCGTTCGAAGAAGCTCGGGCCGACCGGCTCGGTGAAGCCGCTCTGCGCAACCAGGTAGCCCTCACTGTCCACTGCCAACGGTAGCTGAGGCAGCGGCCGCGCAGCAGGGCCGAAGACGACCTTCGCAGCATCGGAGAGGTCGAAGGTCGACTGGTGGCACGGGCAGAGCACGTGGTGGGTGGTCTGCTCGTACAGCGAGATCGGGCAGCCGACGTGGGTGCAGATCTTGGAGTAGCACAGGATCCCGTCGACGCCCCAGTTCTCCCGGCCCGGCTTGGTGCGGATCTCGCTGGGCTTGATCCGGACCACGATGACCGCGGCCTTCGCCTTCGCGTTCTGGTAGCCGACCGGGTCCGACTCCTGCATCGGGGCCAGGTTCGCCGGCGCCGCGTTGACCAGCTGGCCGACGACCAGGTCGGACGGCTTGATCGGACGCTCGGTGACGTCGTTGACGACCCGGATGCCCTTGGCCCAGATCGTGTTGTACAGCGACCGGCCGGGCAGCGGGCCGAGGTCGCGGAGCAGCACGATGGCCGGCAGGCCGAGGGCGCCGAGGGCACCGATCAGCGAGTTCCGGATCATCTTGCGGCGGCCGAACCCGGACTCCGCGGCGCCCTGCTTGAACGCCTCGGTGATCTCGGCGATCTGCTCGGGCGACGAGTGCGCGGCGTGCCGGTCCTCGGCGATCTCCTCGTCGACCATCAGCTTCTTGGCCCACTGGATCGCGCCGGCCCCGATCAGGAACAGCGCGAGCCCGATGCACAGGCCCATCACCATGTTGTTCGCGTTGCCGGACAGCGGGCCGAACTCGAGGATCGAGTACCGCGGGATCGCGAAGTACGCCACGCAGGCGCCCAGCACGAGCACGGTCGCGAGGCCGAACATCGACGACACCTGGCGCTCGACGCGGTCGGCGGCCTTCGGGTCGATGTCGGTGATCCGCGGCTCGTGCGGCTCCAGACCCGGGTCCGGGATCGGCTCCGCCACCTCGAGGGCGGTGCCGTGGTGCTCGTCCTCCGCCTTGACCGGAAGGTTCTTCTCGTCGCTCATTCGGCCTTCGCTCCCTTGGCCTTGACGCCCTTGGCGCCGATCCAGACGGCTACGGCGACCAGCAGGCCGATTCCGACGAACCAGCCCCACAGGCCCTCGGAGACCGGGCCGAGTCGGCCGAGGCCGAAGCCACCCGGGTCCTTCTGGTTCTGCAGCGCCTTCAGGTAGGCGATGATGTCCTGCTTGTCCTGCGGCTGCATGACCTGGTCGGAGAACACCGGCATCTGCTGCGGGCCGGTCAGCATGGCCTCGTAGATGTGCTTCTCACTGACGCCCATCAGCGACGGCGCGTACTTGCCGTTCGGCAGCGCACCGCCGCGGCCGGCGAAGTTGTGGCAGGCCGTGCAGTTGGTGCGGAACAGCTCGCCACCGCGGGTGATCTGCTCGTCGGTGGCCTTGCTCACGTCGTACGACTCCGAGGCCGGGACCGCGGGGCCGGGGGCGAGCGAGGCGACGTACGCGGCCAGGGCCTCGATCTCCTCCTGCGAGTACGCCGGGGTCTTGCGCGGGATCTGCGCGCCCGGCTGCATCGCCGGCATCCGGCCGGTACCGACCTGGAAGTCGACCGCCGCGGCACCGACGCCGATCAGCGACGGAGCGGCGAACTTGCCCGCGCCGTTCGTGCCGCCCTCGGCGTTCAGGCCGTGGCAGCTGGCGCAGCCGACCGCGAAGAGCTTCTTGCCCTCCTCGATCTGCTGGGACTGGGCCGAGTTGTCCGCCACCGCGTTGTCAGGGGCGAAGGCGGCGTACGCCGAACCCACTGCCAGGAGGCCGAACAGGAGCACGACGAGGCCGGCGGACCGGTGCCGTCGTCGCGCGGAGAGAAAGCGCGCCGGTGACAAGGGATTTCTCTTCTCACTCATTTGAGCAGGTAGATGGTCGCGAACAGGGCGATCCAGACCACGTCGACGAAGTGCCAGTAGTACGACACGACGATCGCCGAGACGGCCTGTTCGTGGGTGAACTTACGAGCCATGTAGGTCCTGGCCAGGACGAACATGAAAGCGATGAGGCCGCCGGTCACGTGCAGGGCGTGGAACCCGGTGGCCAGGTAGAAGACCGATCCGTACGCGTTCGACGAGATCGTCAGGCCCTCCTGCACCAGCCCGGTGTACTCCGTCACCTGTCCGGCGACGAAGACCGCGCCCATCAGGTAGGTGAGGATGAACCACTCACGCATGCCCCAGTTCCGCGGGTTCAGCGCCGAGCCGTTCCGGCCGACCTTCCCGTGCTCGGCGGCGAAGACACCGAGCTGGCAGGTGACCGACGACAGCACCAGGATCGTCGTGTTCACCGCGGCGAACGGGACGTCCAGATGCTCGGTCATGAGCTTCCAGAGGTTGTCCGTTCCCGGAGCTGCGGCGGCGGTCGTCACCGACCGGATCGTGAAGTACGCCGCGAACAGGGCGGCGAAGAACATCAGTTCGCTCGAGAGCCAGACGATCGTGCCGACACTGACCATGCTGGGACGGTCGGCATGACCGTGTTCACGAGACGCTGGGAGCGCGGTTGCAGTGGCCACGCGGTCATTATGTCGGTCCTCGCGTTCAGCGCTACGACCACCCCCGTGCATGTCGCCGACGGGCTGTTCCTACTGTGGAAGCGTGCTTCCCCTTCACGCCGCCCCGGGCGACCAGATCGAGCCGTTGACCGCGCTCCGGTTGCTGACGGCATGGACCTTCGAACCGGTGTTACTCGGCGTGATCGTGGTCCTCGGCGCGCTCTACCTGTACGGCGTCCACAAGCTCCGGAAGCGTGGCGACAAATGGTCCCGCGGCCGCACGTTCTCGTTCGTGGGCGTCGGTCTGGGCAGTGCCGTGATCGCGACCCAGTCCGCCATCGGCACGTACGACACGGTCCTGATCAGCGTGCACATGGTGCAGCACATGATCCTGTCGATGATGACGCCGCTCGCGCTGGCGCTCGGCGCACCGGTCACGCTGGCGCTCCGGACGCTGCCGCGACGGCCGCGGAAGTGGTTGCTCTCCGTGTTGCACTCGCGGTTCGCGAAGGTGATCTGCTTCCCGCTGATCGGCTTCACGCTGTTCGTCCTCAGCCCCTGGGCGCTGTACTTCAGCGGCTGGTACGACGCGACGCTCCGCTCGGCCGTGCTGCACGACCTGCTGCACCTGCACTTCATCCTGGTCGGATCGCTGTTCTTCTGGCCGCTGCTCGGACTGGACCCGGTGCCCGGCCGGGTGATCTACCCGTTCCGGCTGATCCTGACGTTCCTGACGCTGCCGTTCCACGCGTTCCTCGGGATCACGATCATGGGCGCGAACAAGCTGATCGCGGAGGACTGGTACACGAGTTTCGTCCGGTCGTGGCCGCCGTCGCCGCTGCGCGACCAGTACATCGCGGGCGGCCTGTTGTGGGGTTCGGGCGACCTCGTCGGCGTGGTGTTCTTCGCCGTACTGTTCGTCCAGTGGGTTCGCGAATCGCAACGTGAGGCGCGGCGCGAGGACCGGCGGCTGGACCGGTTGGAGGAACAGGCTCGCCGGGCCGGACAGCCGCCCCGGTAGCATTCGCGGTGTCCGCTTTAACGAGTACACAGCTTGGGATGGATCGATGAGTTCAGAGCGTCCGCTGAAGGTCCTGGTCTACAGCGACGACCGTACGACGCGGGAGTCCGTCCGGCTGGCCCTCGGCAAGCGGCCGGCGGCCGATCTGCCCGAGCTCGAGTACGTCGAGTGCGCGACCGAGCCGGCCGTGATCAAGACCATGGACAAGGGCGGGATCGACCTGGCCGTCCTGGACGGCGAGGCCGTTCCGGCCGGTGGCATGGGCATCGCCCGGCAGTTGAAGGACGAGATCTTCCAGTGCCCGCCGATCCTGGTCATCACCGGCCGCCCGCAGGACGCGTGGCTGGCGACCTGGTCGCGGGCCGAGGGCGCGGTCTCGCACCCGATCGACCCGATCAAGCTGGCCGAGGTCACCGCCGACCTGCTCCGGCAGCGGCTGGCCGCACTCCCCGCCATCACTTCCTGACTCCGTGAGCGCCTACACCTGGCCGCACGTCCTCGGGCCGTTGCTGCGGCACGAGGACCTGGAGGCCGCCGCCACCGCGTGGGCGATGGAGCAGATCCTGTCCGGCGCCGCGACGCCGGCCCAGCTGGCCGGGTTCGTGATCGCGCTGCGGTCCAAGGGCGAGACGGTCACCGAGGTCGAGGGGCTCGTGCGGACGATGCGCGAGTTCGCGACGCCGATCAGCGTGCCGGGCCGGACGCTCGACGTGGTCGGTACCGGCGGCGACCAGGCCCACACGGTGAACATCAGCACGATGTCGGCGATCGTCGCCGCGGGTGCCGGCGCGAAGGTCGTCAAGCACGGCAACCGGGCGGCGTCGTCCGCGTGCGGCGCTGCCGACGTCCTGGAGGAGCTCGGCATCCCGCTCGACCTCACCGGCCCGCAGGTGGCCGAGGTGGGGGAGCGGGCCGGGATCACGTTCTGCTTCGCAGCGGCGTTCCACCCCGCGCTGCGGAACGCCGCCGTACCGCGCCGCGAGCTCGGCGTACCGACGACCTTCAACCTGCTCGGCCCGCTCGCGAACCCGGGCGACCCGTCGGCACAGGCCGTCGGCGTCGCGGACGGGCGGGTGGCCGGGCTGATGGCCGGCGTGCTGGCACGGCGTGGGATCGACGCGCTGGTGTTCCACGGCGACGACGGCCTCGACGAGCTGACCACCCGTACGACGTCACAGGTGTGGACCGTTGGCGGCGGCAACGTCGAGGGTCCCGTCACGCTGGATCCACGGGAGCTCGGGATCGAGCCGGTGTCGGCGGACGCGCTGAAGGGCGCGGACGCGACGTACAACGCGAAGGTCGTCCGGGCGCTCGTCGATGGCGAGACGGGGCCGGTGCGTGACGTCGTACTGCTGAACGCCGGTGCCGCGCTGGCGGCGTACACGCCTGAGGCCGGCAGCGTGACGGAGCGGATCCGGACCGGGATGGACCGGGCCGCCGAGGCGATCGACTCCGGTGCGGCGAAGGACGTGCTGGACCGGTGGATCGCTGCCTGCGCTGACGTTCGCGGCTGATTGCTTTGCGGGCCGGCCGTTGGGGCCGGCCCGCAGCTGCTATCGGTTGATCTTGATCTGGCTGACCTTGTAGCGCCAGACGTTCTGCCACGCCGGGGTTGAGCCGGCGATGTCGGCGATCGACACGTCCGCGGTGCCGTCACCGCGGTCGATCACGGCGATCATCACGGTCGAGTACGTCTCGGCCAGCTTCGGCACCTTGACCGGCACCTTGGCGACGATCTCGTGGCCGGGGTGGCCGTTGACCGTGAGCACCGTGTGAGTGGGATGCGGCATGATCGTGGTCTTCGGGCCGTACAGGCTGCTGATCGCTCGCGCGCCGATCTGGATGGCGGCCTCCTTCAGACCGGCCGCCGAGTTCTTGTACGGGATGTCCGGCGGGAGTTGGCCGAAGGCCGTGTAGTTGCCCCAGCTCGCGCCCTTGCCGTCGTAGTTGCTGTGCACCGTGAACCAGATCGCGGCGCCGCCGAACAGGCCGGTGCGCTCGTACGTGTTGCTCCACGCCGAGCTCATGTTCGGCATCGAGTCGTTGTTCGCGGCAATCATCTCGGTGCCGAGCACCTTGCCGACCGGGGTCGGCGTGGCCGAAGGCTTCACCGACGGACTGACCGTCTCCAACGGCTGTCCGCTCGTGGGGAGTGTTACCGGGGTGGTCGCGTCGGCCTTGTTCCAGATCCAGCCGACGCTCAGCCCGGTAGCCGCCAAGGCAGCCACCGCGAGCACCACGGCGCCGACAGTCCTGGCCCGCCCACTGATGGCAGGCCCACTCCCTGCCGGGCTGATGGCGGGCCCGCTCCCTGGCGGCGTGTTGGGCACGGCTGCCCGAGCGTGAGTGCCTGCCGGCTTCACGTTGGGCCCAGCTGCCTGGGCGATCACCTCGGTGAACACAGCTCGTTGCTGAGCGCCGTGCTGGCCGCCCTGGGGGCTGTTGTGCCCGCCTTGCGGGCTGCTTGTTTGGCCTGGCTGCGGTCCGCTTGCCTGTGGTCCCGCTGGCTGCGGTTGGCCTGGCTGGGGTCCGCGTGGGTGCGGTTGGCTTGACTGCGGTCCGCCTGGCTGCGGTCCACCCGGCTGCGGTTGGCCTGGCTGTGGTTGGCCTGGCTGTTGTCCCATCGCCTGTGCTTGCCAGCCTGCGGGCCGTTGACCAGGTTGCTGGCTTGGCTGCTGCGGCTGTACACCCCACATCTGTCCGCCCTGGGGCGGACCGGACTGCGGTGGGCGCTGCTGAGCCGCGTACTGCGGTCCCTGGGGAGGAGCCGCGTGCTGAGCACGCGCCGGCTGCTGGCCGGGCTGCTGCTGCGGGTTCGGCTGTTGCGGGTTCGCCGACTGAGCGCCGGGCCGCTGTGGCCCAGCATGCTGCGGACCGGGCCGCTGCTGCTGCGGCGGCTGCGGCGGCAGCCCAGGCTGCTGCTGGGGTGGCTGCTGGGGCTGCTGTCCAGCCTGCTGTTGAGGCCGCGGTTGGGGCTGCTGCCCGGCCTGCTGTTGGGGCTGCGGTCCACCCCAAAGCTGCCCGCCCTGCGGCTGCCCGCCCTGCGGCTGTGCGGCCGGCTGGGTGGTCCAGTGGGGCTGTTGGGGTGGGGCTGCGTGTTGGGGGCGTGCCTGGGGCGGCGGAGGTGGTGCGGGCGCGGGCGACTGGCCGAGCAGTGGGTCTGCGGAAGCAGTCGGGTCCTCCGGTTGCGCAGGACGCAGCGCCGGCGCCGGTGGTGCTTGCGGCGTACCGGCCAATGGATCCGCACCGTCCGACGGGGTCGGCGGCGGGGTGGGGTCTTCGTTCTCAGCCAACTTGAATTCCTCTGTAGGCCTCGGCCGCGGCCTCTCTCAGATCCGGGCGGTTGTTCGGGATCTCACTGATGTACGCGACCGCCGTTCCGTCACCGAGGTCGAAGACGGCAACCGTCAGCGTAAGCACCCGGTCGGTCACCTTGGCCGCGGTCGTGGTCACGGTTTGCTGTACGAACCACCCGGACTTGTCCGAGCGTTTCACGGCACCGTTCGCGAGCGGCTTGAACGTCACCGGGATGTTCCCGTACATGTCGTCGCGCAGCTGCGTCGACAGCGACAGCGCGGTCGCCTTCGGGTCGCCGGTGAAGCCGGCCGCCGTACCGAGTCCGCCGACGAAGATGTCCGCGGACCAGTCGTCCTGGTCGACCGCTTTCTCGGTCAGCACGATGCGCTGGCCGTTCGAGTTCTGCAGCTGCCGGACCAGGCGCTTGCGGTCCGACCACGGCGGGTTCCGGCGCGGGAACGAGATCGCCGTCGACGCGATCCGGTTGTCGCCTTCGTGCAGCTTCGGGTTCTTCGACTGTCCGGGAGTGGTCCCGCCGGTCGGTGAGGCCGACGTGGTCTGCGTCGGCGAACTGGTCGGGTTCGGGTCCGCGGTCTTGTCGTTGCCCCTGGTGAGCAGTACCACCACGGTCACGATGACCAGGACGAGACCGATGCCACCGCCGATGACCAGTGGCAGCTTCCCGCTGAACGGACCGCCGCCACCGGGGCTCTTCGACTTCTTGGTCTTGCCCTTCTCGCGCTTGCCGACGCCGGAGCTCAGGTCCGTCTGACCGCCCCACGCTTGGTTGCCGTCGTCACCCCAGGCGCGCTGCGGGGCCTGCTGAGTACCCGCGCCCTGCTGGGCGGCCCACTGCTGCTGACCGGACTGCTGGTTGTCGCCGCCCCAGCCGTTGCTGCTCTGCTGAGCCTCTTGTACCGGCCAGCTCTGACCGCCGCTCCATGCCTGGTTGGCGTTCTGGCCGTTCTGCTGACCCCACGGAGCGGATTCCTGTACGCCGTGCTGGTCGCCGACACCCCAGCCGTTGTCAGCCGGGGCAGCCTCGGCACCCGCCGTACCCTGCTGTTGCGGTCCCCAGAGCTGACCGCTACCAGGCTGGTCCTGCCCGGTCTGCTGGTTACCTGCGGGCTGCGCGGCCTGCTGGTTCTGGGGGCTGGGCTGGTCGCCCCAGAGCTGCACTGGCGGCTCAGGCGTGGTGGGCGTCTGCTCGGGAACCGTCCAGAGCGGAGCAGCCTCGTCGGGGGTCTGTAGGTCCTCTTCGTCCGAGGCCTCGACGCCCCAGGACGGTACGTCACCGGCCTCGTCGTCCTGCTCGCCATCCGCGGGGCTACCCCAGTCAGGCGGCAGTACAAGTCCCTCGGCATCCTCCGCTGCCTGCTGATCGGTCTCGGCATCAGCCGCCCGAGCAGCCGCCTCATCCGTGTCCTGTGCCGAGCTCTCAGCGGTCGCTTCCGTCGAGGCCGCGCCTGCGGCGCTCGCGCTGGAGACGTCGGCGGTCTGCGTACCGGCGTCGCCTGCTGGCTGGTCGGTGTCAGCGTCCGCTTGAGTTGCTGCGTCGGCGTCGGTGTCGGCTGCGGTTGCGGTTGCGGCGAGTCGGAGGGTTGGGGTGGCCGGTTGGTCGGAGGTGGCTTCGATTTCGTCGTCGTCGTCGTCGTCGTCGACGGCCAGGGCGGCTTCGGCTGCTTCTGCTTCGGCGGGGTCGCGTTGGGTCCAGTGTTCTGCCGGGGCGGGGGCGAGCTCGGGGGCGCCCCAGGTTGCGCGGGCACGCTCAGCCGCGGTCGGTCCGCTCGAGGCGGGCACGGCGGGTTGTACGTCGGCCGTCTGCGTCGACGCTTGCGACTGGGCGTACTGGTCCGGCGAGACGGCTCGAAGGCGCGGCCCGTCGTTTGCTGGTACCTCGTTGCTGGGTTGCGCCGCACCCCAGAGTGGCGGGGTCTCCACCGGCTGCCACCAATCACCACCCGACTGCTCGGCCGAGGCGGTACCAGTCGCACCGTCCTCCTGCACGGACCGCAACCCGTTCCAGGAGGGCTCAGGCGCTACCTGTTCGTGAATCGGGAACTGCTGACCGGACCACGGCTGTTGCTGGGTTTGCTCGGCATCAGGCCACGGTTGGATCTGGGTCTGCCCAGCCGCCGGGTTCGGCTCCTCATACGACGTGAACTGATCAGCGCCCCACGGCTGCTGGTTGGCCGACCAGGCGGGCTGGTTCGCGTCCCCGCCCGCCTGCTGCGCCGGCCACTCCTGCTGAGGCGCGGCGGCGCCGCTCTGCTGCGCCGGCCACTGCTGCTGGGCGCCGGGGCCCGGCTGGGCGTCGGAGCTCGGCTGCTGGGATGGCCACTGCTCTTGCGTGGGCTGGATCTGGGTTTGTTCGGCGTCGGGTTGGTCGTAGGACGTGAACTGGTCAGCGCCCCACGGTTGCGGTTCGGCCGACCAGGCGGGCTGGTTCGCGTCCGCACTGGTCTGCTGTGCCGGCCATTGCTGCTGAGGCGTGGCGGCGCCGCTCTGCTGCGCGGGCCACTGCTGCTGAGGCGTCGTGGGGCCGGGCTGCTGTGCTGGCCATTGCTGCTGGGTGTCGGGGTTCGGCTGCTGAGTTGGCCATTGTTCTTGTGCGGGCTGGATCTGGGTTTGTTCGGCGTCGGGTTGGTCGTAGGACGTGAACTGGTCAGCGCCCCACGGTTGCGGTTCGGCCGACCAGGCGGGCTGGTTCGCGTCGGCACCGGTCTGCTGTGCCGGCCACTGCTGCTGAGGCGTGGCGGCGCCGCTCTGCTGCGCGGGCCACTGCTGCTGGGGCGTGGTGGCGCCGGTCTGCTGCGCCGGCCACTGCGGCTGGGCGTCGGGGCCTGGCTGCTGGGTTGGCCAATGTTCTTGTGTGGGTGGGAGCTGGGTTTGCTCGGCGTCGGGCTGGTCGTATGACGTGAACTGGTCGGGGCTCCACGGTTGCTGGTCTGCGGACCAGGCTGGTTGGTTCTGGTTGCGGGTCCACTGCTGCTGCGGCGGTGTGGCGTTGTCTGCTTGGTGCTGGTCAGCACCTGGCTGGTCGTAGGAGCTGAACTGGTCGGCACCCCAGGGCTGCTGGTTGGCGGACCAGGCTGGCTGGTTCGCGTCGGCGCCGGTCTGCTGCGTCGGCCACTGCTGCTGGGCGTCGGGTTGCTGGACGGGCCACGACTGTTGCTGACCGGGCCATTGCTGCGGTTCCTGGTCAGGCGCGGGCCATGACGACTGGTTGGGCGCCGGCTGTTCCTGGGGCGTGGGCGTGGTGTTGGTCCACGACGGCTGGTTGGACGCGGGCGTGCCGGGGGAGGACGACGTACGGTCGCTCACCCCGTCCCCACGGTCGCTCGGCTCCGGAGCACGATCGGCAGGCGTGGGCCCACGGTCGTCAGACGCCGGCGTGTGGTCGGCGGAGGTTTCGTCGGCCGCGGCGGCCAGTTGTTCCGCCATGTCTTCGTGTTCGGTTTGGTTGGTCCACTTCTCGCCGTTCCAGAAGCGGATCCTGTGGGGCTGCCCGGTGGGGTCGGGGTACCAGCCGGCGGGTGGGTTGCTCATCCGCGTCCTCGCTGTGTGGCCGGCGTGCAGGCGCGGACCCGCACGACTCGGAACTGACCCCAGACGTTCATGTGGTCAACCGTAACTTCAGCTCGTGTCAGCCGGATCCGATCGGACCGCTTCTCAGACACCCTCCTCGCCCAGGCTGAAGGCCGCCTCCAGGTCGTGGCTGGAGTACGCGCGGAACGCGATGTGCGTCTCGGTGCTCAGCACGCCGGGGACCCGGTTGACGTGTTCGGGGATGACGGTGGCCAGGTCGTCGTGCCGTGCGACCCGTACGAGCGCGATCAGGTCGAGCCCGCCGGTCACGGAGTACACCTCGCTGACGCCGTCGATGGCGGCGACCGCCTCGGCGACCTCCGGGATCCGTGCGACGTCGGCCTTGATGAACACGATCGCGGTGACCATGCCGTCCTCTCCTCAGAATCCTCAGAACCGGTTCCGGAACTCACGCTGTACTCACGTCTCAACCCGCTGAAGCATAGTGCGGCCGAGACCCCGCAGCGCCCGCGCCGTCGGTTCGTCCGCGGGCAGGAACGCCTCCATCCGCAGTTCGGAGACGGTGACGTCGATCGCCGTACCGAACCTCGTCAGCGTCGTGACCAGCCGCAGCTCGCCGTCGCCGGAGCGCAGCCGCAGCGGTACGGCGAACCCGAGATGGTCCGGCCCGGTCATCGGGCGCGGCGGGATCAGCGTGACGAGCTCCGCGATCAGCTGGTCCGCCTCGAGGTTCGGTACAAGTGCCGCCTCCCGGGTGAGCCCGTCGATCACGTGCCACGACCATTCGGCCAGGTTCACGATCTGTGGCGCCAGCCCGTCCGGGTGCAGGAACAGCCGGGGCACCGAGACCGGCCCTTCCAGCAGGTACGGCGCGACGCCCGCGACGAGCGCGTCGAACGAACGGTTCGCGAGCACCACGTCACCGCGCCGGTCGACGACCACCGCCGGACTCGGCCGATGCCCCTCGAGAATGCCGCTCAACGCCGAGCGGATCGCCCGCAGGCTGGGCGCGTCGTACGGCGTCTCCTCGTACGCCGGAGCGTACCCACCGGCGACCAGCAACTGGTTGCGTTCCCGCAGCGGGACCTGGAGCGACTCCGCGAGCCGGATCACCATGTCCCGGCCCGGCACCGACCGCCCGCTCTCGATGAAGCTGACGTGCCGCTGTGTCGTCCCGGCCCGGACCGCCAGCTCGAGCTGACTCACCCGCCGCCGCGCTCGCCACGACCGCAACCCCACCGCCAACTCGGATCCCATGTCAGAGTTCTAACGCATGCCACCGACAGTCCATACCGCCAAGGGAATTGTCCGGCCGGCACCGCGCCAGAGAAGCTCGGATACGTGAACAACAACACAGCCCAAGAGCTGGCAAATCGTTATGTAGCAGTCTGGAACGAGCCCGACGCCGACGCCCGACGGAAGGCCGTCGAGGAACTGTGGACCGAGGACGGCGTGCATCTCCTCGAACCGCCGGAGGAGATCGTCAAGCGCGCCACCGAGATCGGTGTCACCGCGTCCCTCGAGGCCCGCGGGCACGAGGAGCTCATGCACCGGGTGAGCACGGCGTACGGCGAGTTCGTCGCTCCCGGGCAGTACGAATTCGTCCCGCATGGTGAGGCTGCCGTACTCCACGACCTGGTGAAGTTGCGCTGGGCGATGGTGCCTGCCGGCGGGGGAGAGGCGCTTGCCATCGGCATCGACCTGCTCCTGCTCGCCCCGGACGGCCGGATCCGCACCGACTACCAGTTCGTCGAGGCCTAACCGACCCGCACAGGGCCCAACGGACGCATGTGCCGCCGCCGCTCGGTCGGGTGCTGGTGGAGGTCGGAGTGGGCATTGTCGAGGCGACCCACGTGACGGCCGGCGCCGCTGACCGGGCAGGTCCAGGTGCCGTCCATCTCGACTAGGCGGACGCCGGGGAGTTCGAGCCAGCGCAGGATCAGCTCGATCTCCTCCGGTGTCGCGGTCGCCACCGGGCCGATCCCGGGAAGTACGGTCTCGGCCGACGCGCGCAGCATCTCCAGGTGCGGACGCGGATCCGTCCCGCGCGGGCTGAACCCGGCCGCCGCCAGCCGGCCGCGCCGGATCACGTGCAGTTCCCAGCCGCCGTCGTCGGTACGCCGGGCCGCGCAGATCTCCGCGCACCCGGACACCGACGCCATCCGCTGCATCCGCGCCGAGCTCCGTACGAACGCGCTCAGCCGGTCCCGGTGCACCGCGGCGTCCTCGAACCGCTCGTCGGCGGACAGTACGTCGATCCGCCGGTCGAGCGCCTCGACCACCGGGGTCGGGTCGGCGGTCAGCGCGGCACGCAGCCCGGTGACGAACTCACCGTACGAATCGGCCGAGATCCGCCCGTCGCACGGCGCGACACAGCGGCCCATCTCGGCCAGCACGCACGGCGACAGGGACGGGTGCTTGGACATCCGCGCGGTGCACTGCCGGATCGGGAACGCCTCGTGCAGCGCGGCCATCGCCCGCTCGGCCGTCTTCCGCGAGCTGAACGGGCCGAGGTACCCGGCGCCGTCGTCGCGGACCTGTTTCACCAGCGACAGCCGCGGAAACGGTTCGACCGTGACCTTCAGCCAGTGCTGCCGCTCGGGGAACTTCGAGCGCCGGTTGTACCGCGGCTTGTGTTCGGCGATCAGCCGGAGCTCGCGGACCTCGGCCTCCAGCGGCGTCCCGCATTCGATGCCGCGGACCCCGGTGGCGATGCCGACCATCTCGCCGATCCGGTTCCGGGTCTCGGAGGCGGTGAAGTACGACCGGACGCGGGTGCGCAGGTCCTTGGACTTCCCGACGTACAGCACCTCGCCGCGGTCGTCGGTGAACAGGTACACACCCGGTGCGTGCGGCAACGACTCGGCCAGGTGGCGCTTCTCCCGGACCGCGGGTGCGACCCGGGACGAGAACGTCTGCAGGTCCTCCAACGTTTGCACGCCCAACGAGCCGACCCGCTCGAACAGCCCGTGCAGCACGTCGACGGTCGCGCGCGCGTCGGACAGGGCGCGGTGGTTCGGCGTGGTCGTCGTACGGAACAACTTCGCCAGCGTGCCGAGCTTGCAGTTCGGTGCCTCGTCGGGGGTGATCACCCGGCGCGCCAGCAGCGCGGTGTCGACGACGGCGAAGTCGGGCCAGTCGTACCCGTGCACCTGGGTCTCGTGCTTCAGGAAGCCCATGTCGAACGGCGCGTTGTGCGCGACCATCACGCATCCGTGCGCGAACTCGAGGAACGCGGGCAGCACCGACTCGATCCGGGGCGACGAGGCAACCATCAGGTCGGAGATGCCGGTCAGTACGGCGATGAACGGCGGGATCGACTCGGGCGGGTGGACCAGCGTCTGGAACTCACCGATCACCTCACCGGCGCGCACCTTGACCGCTCCGATCTCGGTGATGCCGCCCTCGCCCGGTGGGTTGCCGGTGGTCTCCAGGTCGACGACGCAGAACGTGATGGCGTGCAGCGGTGTCCCCAGGTCGTCGAAACTGTGCTGGACACCGCGGATCGGAGACAGCGAATCCGTGGTGTGCGCACGCCCTGGGCTGGTCATGGTCACGACGCTAGGAGCCGCCACCGACAATTCCGCAGGTGACACGCCTGCGAGTCGACTAGGCTCTCTGTATGCGTACACAGGCGATCACCGTGAATCAGGCCCGGCGGCCCGTTCACTGTGGTCCGCGTCACCGGCCCGTTCTGGCCGCCGTTCCAGCCGGACAGCGGACCGGTGACTGAGGCCGGCACTGCCGCGAGCTCCGCCGCTACGACTCTGCCTGAACCGGTCCGGCAACGTGTCCTGACCCTCGCCGCACACGCTCTTGGCCAGCTCCCGGCGACCGACGTCCCGGCCCCGTTGCGCCGGTTCGCGAGTTTCGCGCCGGCCAAGCGGGCGAAGCTGTCGGCCTCGGTCCTCGGACCGATCCTGGAGACCGACGACCACTTCCGGAAGCTGACCGCGTTCGAGGTACGGCGTGAGCACCCCGAGCTCGGCGACGCGGTCGCGGACGGCGTACCGGTACCGGCGGCCGACCCGGTCGAGGTCGCCGCGCTCGCGTACCTGCTCCGCCCGGACGACTGGGAGCAGCGCGTCGCGGCCGCCGCACAGGTCCCGGTGGAGAACCCGCGTGCAGACGCCGCCGCGGTCGATCGGCTGGCGGACCAGCTCGACCAGGCCCGTACCGAGACCCGTCAGGTCCGCGAACGCCTTCGTGAACAGGTCAACGAGCTCAAGGCCGAGAACGTCACGCTCCGCCGCAAGCTGAACGAGGCGCGCCAGCGGATCACCGGCCTGCAGACCGAGGTCGAGCAGCGCACCAAGGAGGCCGAGACCGCCGACGAACGCGTCGACGCGGCCCGTGCCGAAGTGGACCGTGAGCTGCGCAAACTCCGCGCCCGGATCACCGAGCTGGAAGCGATCGAGCACGCGGCCCGGCGGACGGCGGGCCAGGAACGGGAGCTCGCGACGACGCGGACCCGCTTGTTGCTGGACACGTTGCTGGAGGCAGCGAGTGGACTGCGTCGCGAGCTGGCGTTGCCGCCCGGGGGAGAGCTCCGTCCGGCGGACACGGTGGCCGGCTACGAGCCCGAGGCTGCTCCGGTCGGACGTACGGCGCCTGCGGACGACCCGGCGCTGTTCGACGAACTGTTGGCCTTGCCGCAGGTGCATCTGATCGTCGACGGCTACAACGTCACGAAGACCGCCTGGCCGAACTCACCCCTGCATTCGCAGCGTCAGCGCCTGGTCACGGCGTTGGGGGCGCTGGTCGCGCAGCGTCGTGTCGAAGTGACGGTGGTGTTCGACGGTGCGGAGCTGTCCGGGCCGGTGCAACTCAACCCACCGCGCGGCGTCCGGGTGCGGTTCAGCCCGGCCGGGGTGATCGCCGACGAGGTGATCCGGCAACTGGTTCGCGCGGAGCCGCCGGGCCGCCCGGTGGTCGTGGTCTCCACCGACCGCGAAGTTGCCGAAAGCATCGTCCAACTCGGCGCCCGCGCGCTGTCGGCAACGAGCCTGGTGGCGCGGATCGCCCGAACGTAGTCGCAGAAACTGTCGGTGGGGTTCTCTAGCGTCCTTCTCAGCCGGATGCAAGTCCGGGTGCTTCCCCACTTGGAGGATGTTGTGCTGATCGACTGCGACGCTTGTGTGATGAGAGGTCCGGGTTGTCAGGACTGCGTCGTCACGGTTGTGCTCGGGTTCTCGGCCGAACGGTCCGGCAGCTTGCGCATCGACGACGACGAGAAGGCCGCCCTGGACGCGCTCGCCGACTCGGGGCTGGTCCCACCGCTGCGCCTGGTGCACGCCGTGGACAGCATCCAGCCGGACGTGGACCCCGGGGAGCGGACCGGCTGATATGTCAGGACCATCTGTCCCGAGCCGGCCGAAACCCTTGTAACCGAAGGCGAAACGGTCGTCCGGCCGCGAACTGTCTTCGTTAATTTTCGATCAAACCCGAGGGGCGAATTGCACTGGTCACGAAACGGTCACTACTGTTACCTCTCGTCGCCTCAGGGTGTCGGCCGCACCGGCCGACCGGGCAACGGTAAGCCGAGGGAGTGATCCGGCGGCTACCGCGGACGTGCGAGTCCGTGGTGGACCCGGTCAACGGGGACGGCGCGAGCAGAGGAAGGGACCGACCGGGCTGTGTCCATCGGACGCATCAACCGCACCAAGGGAATCGCCCTCGCCGCCATCACCAGCACTGCTGTCGCTGCCGGCGTGATCCTGATCCAGGGAGCGGCCGACGCCGATCCCGCGCCCACCCTCTCGGAGGCGAAGCAGCAGGTCGCCGACCTGCAGCACCAGGCCGAAGTGGCCGGTGAGTCGGCGAACGACCTCCGCGGGCAGATCACGGCCGCCCAGGCCCGGGTGAACGCGTTGAAGTCCGGTATCGCCAAGCAGCAGGCCCAGGTCGACGCCGTGAAGCGCCAGATCGGCTCGCTCGCGGTCGCCGGCTACCAGACCTCCGGGATCTCGACGACCGCCCAGCTGCTGCTCTCGAACAACCCCGACCAGTTCCTCAGCCAGGCGTCCACGGCCCAGGCCTTCGCCGGCCAGCAGAACTCGGCGCTCCGTCGCTACCAGCTCGCGCAGGGCAAGCTCACCGATCTGCAGGCGAGCGAGCAGACCGAGCTGGCCGCACTGCAGGCCGTGCAGGCCAAGCAGACCGGCTTCGTGAACCAGCTGAACGGCAACCTCGACAAGGCCCAGAAGGTGCTCGACAAGCTGAGCGCGGCCGACCGCAAGCGGATCGAGGAGGAGAACGCCAAGGACGCGGAGAACGCGCGCAACCAGCGTCCGACCCGCGACGGCGACCGGACCGGCGACGACAAGAACTTCCCGAACATCCCGGCCAGCGGCCGCGGCGCGATCGCGGTGAACGCGGCGCTGTCCCAGCTCGGCGACCCGTACGTGTGGGGTGCCGACGGCCCCAGCTCGTACGACTGCTCCGGTCTGAGCATGTACGCCTGGGGCAAGGCCGGCGTCTCGCTGTCGCACTCCTCGAAGGCGCAGGCCGGCGAGGGCCGCCAGGTCAGCCGCTCGGAGCTGGCGCCGGGCGACCTGGTGTTCTACTACAGCCCGATCAGCCACGTCGCGATCTACCTCGGCAACGGCCGGATCGTGCACGCGCCGCGTCCGGGCAAGAGCGTGGAGATCGCCCCGCTCGACGAGATGCCCATCAACACGATGGTCCGCCCGGGCTGACCTGAGATCTTGAGAGGGTGTCTGAGAACTCTGCGCCTACTGCGCGGCACTCGGCACGGCACCTCGCCGCACGTGAGCAAAGGCCACGATGCTCCGCATCGAGACCTTCGCTCCCGCACGCCGATGCACCGCACCGAGCACCTGCTCGCGACGGCGCAGAGTTCTCAGACACCCTCTGACATACTCTGCGGCTCCGGGGATTCCTGTCCCCGGGGCCGCTGAGTCATTTCGTGATGCCGTACTGTCGGAGGAGGCCGGGTGTCCCGCCTGACTGGGGCAGGTGAGCAGCGAGGGGCCGAGGTGATCGACGAGCACGGCGACACGGTTCCGCTGCCGATGGTCCCCTCCGACGGTGACCCACAGGCACCTGCCGGCGACGCTGAGCAGCTGCCGAGGCCGCCGTTCGGGCCGATCCTGAAGAAGGTCGCCCTCGGCGTCGCGGTCTGCCTGGTCGCCGGGGCCGGGTACGCCGGACTGCAGCACGTCGCCAACGCGCCCGCCGACCCCAACTCGCGCGGCACGCACCAGCCCGCGGCCTCGACCCCGAGCACGCCCGACCAGGCCGAGGCCGGTGTCCAGCGGGCGGTCGCCGGCGAGGCGGTCCTGCAGAAGCTGACCGACGCGGTCGAGAACGAGAACCGTACCGAGTTCATGAGCGTCATCGACCCGAAGGCGACCGCGTTCCGGGCCAGTGCGCGGACGATCTTCGGCAACCTGGGCAAGCTCCCGCTCGGTACGTTCCAGCTACGGTACGTGAGCGACGACACCGGCGCGCTGACCCCGGACCGGCAGGCCGAGCTCGGCGGGTCGGAGTCCTGGCTCGCGCAGGTCGAGGTCTCCTGGCAGCTCTCGGGGTACGACGTGACGCCGGCGCGCGAGACGCTTCCGGTGACGTTCGTGAACCGCGACGGGAAGACGTACGCGGCCTCGTTCTCGGAGCGGTTCGCGACCGGGCAGCGGCAGGCGGTCTGGGCCCTCGGCCCGATTGAGCTGGCCAAGGGCAAGCACAGCCTGGTGATCAGCCTCGATTCGGAGAGTGACGCGAAGAGCTACGTCTCGGTCGCCGACAAGGCGGTCGAGTCGGTCAGCAAGGTCTGGGGCAAGAACTGGCGGCAGAAGGTGGTCATCCTGCTGCCCGCCAAGCAGTCGCAGATGGAAGGCGTGCTCGGCGCGCAGCCGAACACGTACACCCAGATCGCCGCGGTCACGATGGCCGAGCTGGACACACCGGCCGTCGGCGCGCCGATCCGGATCGTCGCGAACCCGAAGCTGTTCGAGGAGCTCGGCAAGCAGGGCCGGCGGATCGTGCTGACCCACGAGACCACCCACGTCGCGTCGAACGCGACCGCCTCGCCGGTCCCGCTGTGGCTGGCCGAGGGCTTCGCGGACTACGTCGCGTTCACGGCCGTACCGGTGCAGGACGACTCGGCGGCGAAGGAGCTGTTCAAGGCGGTACGGGCCGGTCACGTGCCGCCGACATTGCCGACTCCCGAGGCGTTCGCGGCGTCGGCGAGCGAGTTGCCGCAGGCGTACGAGTCGGCGTGGCTGGCGTGCCGGCTGATCGCGGAGCGTGAAGGGCAGGACAAGCTGGTGGCGTTCTACCGCGCCGTCCACGCGTCGAAGAGCTCGACCGGGCTGGCCGACGCGTTCAAGTCGGTCCTCGGGACGACCGAGGCGGAGTTCGTCGTGCAGTGGCAGAAGTACCTCGAACGGCTCGCAGGTGCCTAAGAGTTCTCGTGCGCCGTGGGCGACAGGTGGTCTGCTGGCGGTCGCGCTGGTCTTCACGATCGCCGTCACCACGCCGTGGCACCTGATCGACCTGCCGAAGCCGGATGCCGCGCTCGACTTCACCAGTGCGCAGATCGCCCGGCAGAACGCGTTCCGGCACGAGATCCTTCGGTGGTCGACGGCGTCCTGGATCATCTCGGTCGTCGTCCCGCTCGCGATCGGCTTCAGCCCGCTGGGGCGCAAGTTGTACGACGCGCTGCGGGTGCGTCCTTGGGTCTTCGCCGTACCGGTCACGGTCGCCGGGATCGCCCTGATCACGAACCTGCTGACCGTACCGACCGACGTCCTCGCCGAGCGGGTCAGCCGGAAGTACGGGCTGTCCGTCGAGAACTGGCGGCTCTGGGTCTGGGACCGCGGCGTGAACTGGCTGATCACGTCGCTCGGCGTCGCGGTGGTCGCGGTGGTGCTGATCGCGCTGGCGAAACGGTGGCAGCGCGGCTGGTGGTTGCCGGGTGCAATCATCGCGGCGTTGCTGGTACTGGGTGTCTCGTTCGCCTATCCGGTGCTGGTCGAGCCGCGGTTCAACCACTTCACGTCGATGCCGGCCGGTGCCCTGCGCAACGACTTCCTGAGGCTCGCGGCCGAGGACGGCCTACCGGTGAAGGACGTACTGGTCGCGGACGCGTCCAAACGTACGACCGCCTTGAACGCGTACGTCTCCGGGTTCGGATCGACCCGCCGGCTGGTCGTCTACGACACGCTGCTCAAGGGCACGCCGCCCGAGCAGGTGCGACTCGTCGTCGCGCACGAGCTCGGTCACGCGGCCGAGGACGACGTACTGCACGGCACCCTGATCGGCGTTCTCGGTACGGCGTTCGGCGTCACGTTGCTGTACTTGTTGCTCGGGGCCCGGATGGCGGATCCACGCCGTACCGGCCTGTTCGTGGCGCTCGTCGTTGCGGCCACGACACTGGCGAGCCCGGTGCAGAACCTGGTCAGCCGCAAGATCGAGGCGCGCGCCGACTACCACTCGCTGAAGCTGACGAACGACCCGCAGGACTTCGTCGCGATGCAGCGCGACCTGGCGGTCCGGAACATCTCCGGCCTGGACCCGAGCCGGTGGCGATACTGGATGTTCGCCACCCACCCGACCCCGCCGGAGCGGATCGCGATGGGCCGCGCATGGGCCGCGCAGAACGGCTCGTCGGTGCCGCCATTGGCGAAGCGATGACGGTCCTCGTTGTCACCAACGACTTCCCGCCGCGCCAAGGTGGGATCGAGACGTTCGTTCGCTCGTTGTGTGCTGAACTGCCGGACGTCGTCGTGTACACCTCACGGGAGCCGGGCGATTCGGCGTACGACGCCCGGCTGCCGTTCCCGGTCGTACGGGACCGGACGTCGATGTTGTTGCCGACGGCACGGGTCACCCGGCAGGCCGTGGAGCTGATGCGCTCGTACGAGGCTGATCGGGTGCTGTTCGGGGCCGCCGCGCCGCTCGGGTTGATGGGGCCGGCGTTGCGGCGGGCGGGGGCGCGGCGGATCGTCGCGATGACGCACGGGCACGAGACCTGGTGGGCGGGCGTACCGGGCGCGCGGCAGGCGTTGCGGCGGATCGGGGACGCGGCGGACACGCTCACCATGGTCTCGTCGTGGTGCGCGGAGCAGATCACCCCAGCGCTGTCGCCGGACGCTGCTCGGCGGGTGCAGCGGCTGACGCCGGGAGTGGATCCGGTTCGCTTCCACCCGGGAGTTGGCGGGGAGCAGATCCGGCAGGGGCTCGGGCTGGTCGGGGTTCCGGTGGTCGTCTGCGTGTCGCGGCTGATCCGGCGGAAGGGGCAGGACACCTTGATCCGGGCGTGGCCGCGGGTCCTGCAGTCGGTGCCTGGTGCGCGGCTGCTGTTGGTCGGTGGTGGACCGGATCGCGGGTACCTCGAGGAGCTCGCCAGCCGGTTCGAGGTGTCGGACGCGGTGGTGTTCACCGGGCCGGTGCCGTGGGCGGAGATTCCGCCGTACGTCGATGCGGGGGACGTGTTCGCGATGCCGTGCCGAACGCGGCGGTTCGGGCTGGAGCCGGAAGCTTTGGGGATCGTGACGCTGGAGGCCTCCGCGTGCGGGAAGCCGGTTGTGGTGGGCGACTCGGGTGGTGCGGCCGACACGGTTCTGCACGGTACGACGGGTTATCTGGTCGATCCGTACAACCCAGCGGCCGTTGGTGTGCGCATCGTCGGATTGCTGACAAACCCACAGGACCGGGTGGCGATGGGGGCGGCGAGTCGCAAGTGGGTCGAGTCGGAGTGGGGCTGGGATCGGTCGGGGGCCGTGCTGCGGGAGCTGCTGGACGTCTGACGCGCCTGACTCGCCGGACGAGGAATGGGTGTGGACACGAGGTGCCAGGGTTCGTGTACTCTGGCCGACATGCACCGGATGTTCCGACTTGCCGCAGCCGTACGAGCTTCACGCTCTCCGGCTGCCGCGGCCTGACATCCTGAAACTTCCACCGGCGACCGGAAACGGTTCGCCGGTGTTGTTGTTTCTGTAGCCCGGTGGTCTGGTTCCGGTCCTCTCTCAAAGGACAGAACCATGACGTTCAACGGGAACATCAGCAGGACCTTCATCGACTTCTTCATCGACCGCGGCCACGTCCCGACGACCGGGTCCACGCTCATCCCGCGGCTCGGTGATCCGGTGCTCTTCACCACCTCCGGCATGCATCCACTCACGCCGTACCTGGAAGGCGAACCTCATCCGCTGGGGCGCAGACTCACCGGCATCCAGCGATGCCTGCGCACCACGGATCTCGACGAGGTCGGGGACTCCACCCACCTGACCGTGTTCGAGATGCTCGGCTCGTGGTCGCTCGGGGACTACGGGAGCAGCCAGTCGCTGAGGTGGGGGTACGAGCTGCTCACCACCGGCTACGGCCTGGACCCGAAGCACCTGTACGTGACCGTCTTCGGCGGCGACGAGCAGGTGCCGCTGGACCAGGAATCGCTGCGTACCTGGCAGGAGCTCGGCCTGCCGATCGAGCTGACCACCGAGGACAACTGGTGGTCGAACGGCCCGACCGGCCCGTGCGGCCCGGACTCGGAGATCTTCGTCTGGACCGGCGACAGGGAGCCGGAGGGTACGCCGACCACCGACGACCGGTGGGTCGAGGTGTGGAACCACGTGATGATGCGGTACCGCCGCCTCGACGACGGCTCGCTCGAGGAACTGAAGCAGCAGAACATCGACACCGGTCTCGGGCTGGACCGGCTGACGATGCTGCTCGAGGGCAAGGACTCGGTGTACGAGACCTCGCTGTTCGAGCCGTGGATGCGGATCATCCCGCAGCTGTGGAAGCTCGACGAGCGATCTCAGCGGATCGTCATCGACCACCTGCGGTCCAGCATCGTGATCGTCGGCGACGGCGTGCACCCGTCGAACACCGGTCGCGGCTACGTGCTCCGCCGGTTGATCCGCAGATTGTTGACAATCCTCTGGCAGGACGACGAGTCCCGCTCGCTGTCCGACCTGCCGGTCGAGCTGTTCGAGCACACCCAGAACCACTTCCACCAGGGCGAGACGGTGACGCTGATCCGGCGGATCCTGATCGACGAGGAGATCCGGTTCGGGGACCTGCTCGACCGGGGCCGCAAGGTCCTCAGCCACGAGCGGTTCCACAAGTTGCTGGACGACACCGACTACGAGTACCTGCACGAGACCCACGGGCTGCCGCGGGAGTTGGTGGACTCGCTCAGATGACCGTGGCCGGCACGTCGTCGGTGCGGGGAGCGTCGGGAATCTCCGGAGACGCGACCTTCCCCACCGACGACTGGGCCACGAACGCGCCGACCAGGACGATCGCGCCACCGATGATCTGGTTGGTCCGCAGCATCTCGCCGAGCAGGATCAGCGCGAAGACACAGGCGGCGACCACCTCGACGTACGCGACGGCGCCCGCGATCGGCGCCGACAGCCGCTGCACCGCGGCCGCTCCGGCGAGGTACGCGACGACCGTACTGACGAGGATCAACCACGCGGCCATCACCCAGCCGGGCGCGTGCCGGTGGCCGATCGCGATCGTGTCCACGAGCACGTGCCACGGCGTGGTCCACGGCGCCGCGATCAACGTCAGGACGCCGGCACCGACCACGCTGCCGGCCGCCGTCATCACCAACGGATCGGCAGCCCCGGTGAGCTTGTCGATCAGGATGAAGTACGTCGCCTGACACGCGGCCGCGCCGAGCCCGGCGAGCAGACCGATCGCGTCGATCCGCAACCCGGACCAGATCTCGGCCACCGTCGCGAGCCCGACCACCGCGATGCTCACGCCGATCGCGGCCGATCGCGGTACGGCGACCTTCTGGCCGAACTTGAGCCACCCGACCACCAGCACCGGACCGGAGAACTCGAGCATCAGCGCGACGCCCACCGGCAGCCGGCTCGCGGCGACGAAGAACAGCGTCTGGCACCCGGCGATCCCGGTCAGGCCGTACAGCACCAGGGCCTTCCAGGACGCCCGCGCCGCGCGCAGACCGGCGCGGCCACGGAACACCAGGACCAGCGGAACGAGCACCGCGGCGGCCCCGAGGATCCGTAACCAGGCCGCCTGCTGCGGCGTGAGACCGGCTCCGATCAGCGCCTTCGCGAACGGGCCCGACCCGCCGAACGTGACCGCGGAGAAGACCGCGAACCCCAACCCCACCGACTTCGTGCTGTACATGGGCAAACGGTCTCACGCCCATTACAAGCCTGTCGAGTGAGATCTCACAGGACGTTCACCGCGCGCGCCGCGATGATGGCGATTGTCAACAATGAGATTGCCGACTGGATCCCCATCAGCACCTTGGTCCGGGCCGTCAGCGGCATCGTGTCGGTCGGGCTGAACGCGGTCGCGTTGGTGAACGCGACGTACAGGTAGTCGGTGAAGCCGGGCAGCCAGCCTTTCCAGCCGGCCAGGTCGACCGTCATCTGCGGGAACAGTAGGTCGGCGCGCTCCGCCTCCCGTTCGTGCTCGGGCGCCCGGGCGAACGGCCCGCCGCGGTCGATCTCCCAGTACCAGACCGCGAACGCGACCACGTTCGTCACCCAGATCAGCACCGCGCTCTTCACCAGCACCTTGGCCTCGTTCGCGTCGCCGTTGTTGAGGAAGAAGATCATCCCGGCCAGGTAGTACGCGTTCACCGCGACCAGGATCGAGACCAGCACGACCTCGACTTTTCGCAACCACGGCTCATCGCGGTGCAGATGAAGTGGGTTCATGTACACCAGCGGCAGCAGGAGAAGCCCACCGAGGACCGGCATCAGCCAGCGCGGCAGCGCGTTGATCTGTGGAGGGACCAGGACCTGCAGGGCGAGTACCGCGATGACGGCCAAGGAGGCCGGCCACCGTCGCGTGTGGCGCGTGCTTGGCGGCGGGACCTTCGTAGGCTTGTTCACTGCAGCATTCTCGCGCCGCCGGACAGCTATCCGACGGAGGCGTCGATGACGGCCTGTCCCACCTCGGTACGGCGGTAGTGCACCTGGTGACCGGTACGCCGCCGCGTCGCGAGCCCCGCGCCGGACAGCGCCGACAGGTGCTCGGCGACCGTGGCGAGGGCGAGGTGGTACTGCGCGGCGAGGTCGCTCGTGGTGGCCGGCGGATCGAGCGCGACGAGCAGGGTGGCGCGGGTCCGGCCGAGGAGGCGGGCCAGCGAATCCGGGGGAGCGGGCGCGTCGGACCACAGCCGCGCGGCGCCGCGGGCCGGGTAGACGAGCGTCGGGTGGTACGCCGGATCGACGACCATCACGAGGTACGGCCAGGCGAAGACGCCCGGTACGAGCAGCAGGCCCTGGCCGGACAGGTCGCGGTCCTCGGAGCGGTACCGCGTCGCGATCAGCTTGTCGTCCTCCCAGGCGAGGGTCGGATGCAGGTCGTCGAAGAGCCCGGCCAGGCCGCCGTCGGTCAGTTGCCGGCCGCGGTACGCGATGTCGTCCTCGAGTACGCGGCTGATCAACGGCCAGTCCGGTTCGACCAGGGCCTCCCACGCGCTCTCGATCTCGTCCGCGAGCCGTTCACGGGTGCCCGCGAGGTCCTCGAGCATCTTGTCGATCTGGGGTGCGGCCGGGTTCCTCAGGTCGTCGCGGGACTGGATGAGTTCCGCGCGGACCTTCTCCAGCGGCGTACTGCGAACCCGCGCGATCTCGGTCGCGAACTTCGCCCGGGACGCCTTCGGCGGCGGCGTCAGGAAGTCCGGTGTGAACCCGACCCGCGGTTGGACGGCTTTCAGTCCGCGCAGGTCCAGCTTGCCGGCCGCCTCCTGCTTGGCCGCAACCCAGTCCGCGTACAACTGCCGGTGCCGTGACCCGTTCAGGACCCGGACCGCCGACATCGTCTCCCACAGCTGCGAGGCGCCGAAGCGGCAGCGCAGCGTGTCGGCCTGCGTGAAGCGCAGTACCGTCATCGGACAGAACTTTCGGCCACAACCAAAACTCTACGCCCGCGGGCCGACTGTGCCACACGCTCGCTGCGTGAGGTCCTACCGTGCTGTACTCCGTGTCCCCGGCATGCGTTCCGTGTACGCCGCCCATACCGTCTCCATGCTCGGAACGGTCGGCGCGCAGGTCGCACTGTCGATCCTGATCTTCGAACGCACAGGTTCACCGTTGCTGTCGGCGCTGGTCCTGGTGTGTTCGTTCCTGCCGTACGCCGTGAGCGGCGTGCTGCTGTCGTCGATGACGGACCGGTTCCCCGCGCGCCGGGTGCTCGTGACGTGCGACGTGCTGAGTGCGACGTGCGTGCTGGCGATGTTGCTGCCGGGGATGCCGGTCGTGGGGCTGCTCGGGCTGCTGGTCGGCCTCGGGATGATCGCGCCGATCTTCGCCGGCGCCCGGGCCGCGAGCCTGGCGTACCTGTTGCCGGCGGAGCTGTTCCCGGTCGGCCGGTCGTTGCTTCGGGCAATCGGTCAGGCGGCGGTGCTGACCGGGTTCGCGCTCGGCGGGATCGCGGTCGCGGCGATCGGCGCGAAGTCCTTGCTGATCGTCGAAGTGCTGACATTCGGATTGTCGGCAATCCTCATCGGCACCGGGACGCCGTACACGCCGCCGGGGGAGCGCCGGCGGAACGCGGTCCGGGATTCGTGGGCCGGGCTGCAGTTGCTGTTCGGCAACGTCAAGCTCCGCAACCTGATCCTGCTGACCTGGGTGGCGCCGGCGTTCTCGTCCCTCCCGGACGGGCTCGCCGTCGCGTACACGGCGCAGGTCGGTACCGCGGCCGCGACCGCCGGTGCGTTGTTCACCGGGTACGCGGTCGGCAGCGTGCTCGGCGAGCTCGTCGTCGCGCGGTTCGCTCCGTCCACGCGGCGGCGGCTCGTCGTCCCGTTCCTGCTCACGAGTCAGCTGCCGATGGTCGCGTTCCTGTCCACGCCGCCGATCCCGGTGGCGGCTGTCCTGCTGGCGGTCTCCGGTGCCGGGTACGCGTTCAACCAGGGCGTCGATCCGTTGATCCTGAACGAGGTCGAACCGGCGTACCGCGGTCGATTGTTCACAATCCAAACGAGCGGGCTGATGGCGATCCAGGGCGTCAGCATCGCGCTCGGCGGCGTGGTCGGCTCGTTCCTCGCACCGAACCTCACGATCGCGCTGGCCGGTCTCCTCGGTACGGCGACCACGCTGCTGATCGCCCGTCAGGCACTCACCACGGAGCCACGTCGTCCAGCGACTCAGGCCCTCTGAACACACCGGTCGGTCCGTCGGCGGGGAGCGTCGCCAGTGCAACCGGTACGGCGGCGCCGTCCGCGACGGTCCGGGTGCCTCGCGGTACGGAGGCCTGCGTGTTCAGGTCCGTGGGGACGAGGCCGGGCGTCGCGGCGTTCACCTTGATGCCGTCTGCGCGCAGGGCGCTCGCATAGACGAGCGTGAGTGCGTTGAGGGCCGCCTTCGAGGAGCTGTACGCGAGCAGGCCTTGCGTTGCGAGGCGTCCGTCGAGTTCCGACAACAGGTTGACCGAGCCGAGGCCGCTGGACATGTTGACAATCCGCGCATTCGGCGAGCGGCGGAGCAGCGGTACGAACGCGTTGATCGTGGACACCACGCCGATGACGTTCACCTCGTACGCCGTCCGTACCTGCTCGGCGGTGATGTCGGCGACCGCCGTACCCCACTCGGCGACGATGCCGGCGTTGTTCACCAGTACGTCCAGCCGGCCGGAGTCGGCCTCGATCTGCTTCGCGGCGGCGGCGACCGAGTCGACGTCGGTGACGTCGAGCTGGACGAACCGCACATCACCGTCCAGCTCGGCCGCGGCCGCCGTACCCAGGGAGGTGTTGCGCGCGCCGAGGTAGACGGTGAACCCGCGGCTGGCGAGTTGCCGGACGATCTCGTGGCCGATGCCCTTGTTCGCGCCCGTGACCAGGGCGACTTCGTTCTGATTCATGCCACCAGTCCAGCGCGCCGGGCCGGCGTACACCAACACCGATCAGGTGGTCCGCCATACCCTGGAGGTATGCCGGAACCAGAGATCCGCGAGCTGCGCTACTTCCGTGCGGTCGCCGAGGAGCTGAACATCACCCGGGCGGCCGAGCGGCTGGGGATCGCCCAGCCGCCGTTGTCGCGGGCGATGAGGCAGCTCGAGCACCGGCTCGGCATCGACCTGTTCGACCGGTCGGGGACGCGGCTCGCGCTGACGACGGCGGGGGAGATGCTGTTCAAGGAGTCGGGGCCGGTGCTCGACGCGCTGGATTCGGCGGTACGGCGGACGCAGCGGGCGGGCACGTCCGCACGTGGGCTGATCGTGACGGCGAAACCCGGGGTCGCCACGGAGTTGCTGCACCGGATCGTCGGTGAGCTCGGAGGGGAGCTGCCCGGGGTGCAGGTGGTGGTGAGTGGATTCGGGGAGCAGGCGGACATGATCCGCGACGGGCGTGCGGATGTCGCACTCGTCAGCCGGCCGTTCGACGATCGCGGACTGGAAACCCAGGAGCTGTACGAGGAGCCGCGCGTAGCCGCGTTGCCGGCCGGGCATGAACTGGCCGCGCGGGAGGTGCTGCGGGCCGATGACCTGGCCGGGATTCCGGCGCCGCGGTGGAGCCGGTCTGAGGTTGCTGAGCGCAACTACTGGTCGGCGCGGCCGGACGACTCGGTGGACGGGCCGATCGTGCAGGACTCGTCACAGCTGCTCGAGGTGGTCGCGTTCGGGCAGGCGGTCGCGCTGGTCCCGCGGTCGATGGCCGAGCGCAACATCCGCCCGGACGTGGTCTACCGCCCGGTGGCTGACGTCGAGCCGTACCGAATGCTGGTGGTCTGGCCCGCCGGCAGTCGATCGGCCGCCCTCGCCAAGTTCGTCGAGGCCGCGGTCAGGCACTCGACCGAACCACCGGCCGCGCACTGACGGAGAGCCGGTCAGGCGCTGGAGCGGACTACCAGTGGGGCGGTGACCAGGCGGCCGGGTTCGTCGGGTTCGCCGGCGATCTCGTGCAATGCCCGGTCGAACAGACAGCCGGCGATGTCACCGAGCGGGATCCGGGCGGTGGTCAACGGAGTGTCGAGCATGCTCGCGAACGGGAAGTCGTTGAACCCGGTGACGGCGACGTCCCGACCGACCGCGATCCCGCGCCGCTGCAGCGTCCGCATCGCGACCACGGCGTACGCGTCGTTGTCCGCCACGAAGGCGTCCGGCAGTTCCGGGGCCTCCTGGACGTACGCCGCCACCGCCTCCAGTGACTCGAACGACTTCACGTCCGTCGACGGGAACTGCCGCACGAAGCCGTCCTGCCGCTGACGTACCCACGGCAGCGCGTTGTCGGTCGCCAGGTACACCGCCCGCTCGCGCCCCGTCGATTGTAGAAAGTCGGCAATCCCCGCCATCGACTTCGCGTTGTCCACGTCGACCCAGCACTGCCGCTGGTCCGCCGCCGTCTGCCCGAACGCGACGAACGGGAACCGCCGGCGGCTGAGGAACTCGATTCGCGGATCGTGCGGCATCGTCTCGAGCACGACGATCGCGTCGACCTGCCGCGCCGCGATCAGCTTCTCGTACAGGGCGATCTCGGTCGCGCCCTCGGTCGGTGTGGTCACGTGGACGCCGTACCCGGAGACGGCGGCCGCCTTCACCAGCCCGCCGAGCAGGCCGTGCAGGAACCCGCCGAGACCGGCGTCGTTGTCGTCGTCCTCGAAGTACAGCGGCAGGCCGATCACCTGGCTGCGTCCGGACGACAGTGCGCGGGCCGCGTGGTTCGGGATGTACCCGAGTTCCTCGATCGCGGCGCGCACGGTCTGTACGGTCGGCGGCGCGACCCGGTGCGGTGCGTTCAGGACGTTCGACACCGTCATCGCCGACACTCCGGCCAGCCGGGCGACGTCCGCGACCGTCGTCCGCCGCGGCTTCTGTGCAACCAAAGTCTATTCCCCCTAGTTCCGGACGATCCGGGCCACGCCGCCGACCGGTACGTCGATCACCCAGACGTCGGGCGCCGTCGTGGTCTCCCGGTACATCTCGAGGCCGGAGCAGTCCGACACTACGAGATCCACAGGCCCACCGGACGCACCTTCGACGTACAGCCGGCACCCGGCGCTTCCGTTCACCACAAGGGTGCAGGGGTCCTCTACCCGCACCACGGGGTCAGTGAACACGGCGACGACGGTTTCCGCCGTACCGACCGCACGCACCTGCGGGTAGCGCGCGTCCGGCCTCGACGGCAGCAGGACGCCATGCAGCAGGGCGTCGGCGTGGTCGCGCAGGAAGCCGAGCCAGTGCCGGACGAGGCGCTCGTGTTCCGCCG
Organism: Kribbella sp. NPDC031520; assembly: GCF_055580825.1. Taxonomy (NCBI): domain Bacteria; kingdom Bacillati; phylum Actinomycetota; class Actinomycetes; order Propionibacteriales; family Kribbellaceae; genus Kribbella; species Kribbella sp. NPDC031520. Next base: position 1,201,436 of record NZ_JBVIKS010000002.1, on the reverse strand, counting down.
ACAGCGCGTCCAGCTCCATCGACACCTGCACTGTGCTGAACAGCGCGCCGATGAACTGCTGTGCGACGTTCTCGACGGACGCCGACGGGTGCCACATCAGCATGTCCGAGTGAACCGCGCGGTCACCTGCCAACAGTCGACAATCTACAATCCGAACCCGATTCTCGACCGGGTCGAGCGCACAGTCGCCGGCCCGCAGGAACGTGCCGTACTGCCACAGCCGCGGATGCACGTAGTCCTGCCGGAACTCGATCAGCACGTCGGACCGCAGGTTGCGCAGCTCGTCGGTGACCGCCTGCAGGAACCGCTCGACCCCTTCGTCGACCGACTCGCAGTCGGTGCCCGGGCCTGCGGGACCGTGGTCCCGCGCCCAGGAGTCGATGAAGTCGAGCTTCAGCCCGTCGACACCCCAGTCCCGTACCGGACGGATGCAGCACTCCACCAGGTGTTCGCGGACCTCCGGGTAGCGCGGGTCGAGTACGGCGGTCACCTCGCCGTCGGCGAATCCGAGCGTACGGTCCTCGAACTGCTCCCACGCCTTCGAGTACACGCCGATCAACGGCGGCGCGAGCCACAGCACGTACCGCTGCCCGACGTCGTGCACCCGCCGTACATGGTCGGCCATGTCGGGGAAGGTCTCGCTTGTCGGCTCCCAGTCGCCGCAGTACGCGTATCCGCGCCGCGTGTCGTCCGTCTGCCACCCGTCGTCGACGATCACCGCCTTGGTCCCGTACGCCGTACCCGCCCGGGCGTGCCGCTCGACCGACGCGGCCGACACGTGCTGGTGGTCGCTGTACCAGGTCGAGTACATCGCTTCCCGAGCCACCTCAGGCACCGCGGCGACCCGCGAGCCCAACTCGTCCGCCCACTCGGCGGTGACAGCACGCAATGCGTCGGAGAAGTGCTGGGCTCTCAGATCGATCCGCAGGACAAAACCGTCGCCCTCGACATCGGTGACGGTGAGCTCGATCAGCTGCTCCGCCGTCTCCTCGTTCACGCCGACTGCGAAGTCGCACGCTCGTACGTTTGACGACAAGGAGATTGTCAACAATCCGCGGCTCTGCGCGTCGACCAGCGCCGCGACCGGGGCGGAGCGGACGGAGCGGACGTCGCGGTGCGAACCCCAGTCGGTGGGGAGGTTGCGGCGGGAATCCTGCGTCGCCTGCCACAACGTCACCGCGTCCTCCGCAGGCCACGTCCACCGGAGCGTCACGGGTCCGTCCGTGGCCACGTCGTAGCGCAGGACTCCGGGCTCGCCCCCAGCGCGCTCGGTCACCGTGCCGGGCCCGCTCAGGCTCGCCGTCCGGGCGGTCCGACCATCGGGAGAGCGGATCTCGAATGTCGTCACGAGCTGGACTATAGCGGTAAAACTCGCCGCTAAGAAGCTATTGACACAACTCGACCGGCTCTCTAATTTTACCGCTAATATCCGATTTTGCATTGTGCGAGGAGACCGCCTGTGCTGGCTGTCAGCTCCGATCTGGCGTACGTCGAGGACGCCTACACCTGGGCGCGGGACCGGGCCCTGGCGTGGGTCCAGACAGACGCCGCCCCGGGCAACCTGCCGTCCTACTGGGCCGGCTACCCGTCGCGGCCGATGTTCTACTCCCGCGACGTCTGCCACCAGGCGGCCGGCGCGCACCTGCTCGGCCTCGATGCGGAGAACTTCGCGATGTTCCGGCACTTCGCCCGGTCGGCGACCCCGGTCCGGAAGTGGTTCCCGATCTGGGCATTCCACTTCGACGGCCGGATCGCGGCCCTCGACTACCACTCCGACGAGCACTTCGTCCGGGAGATCCCCGCGGTGTTCGACCTGACCTACCGGGCGCTGGAACAGTACGACTGGACCGGCGACCGGCGCTGGATCGACGACCCCGACCTGGCCGCGTACTACCGGCACAGCGTCGGCGAGTTCGTCGCCGCGCACGACTCCGACGGCGACGGCATCCCCGAGGCCGCCGGAACCGCCGACATCTTCCTCGGTACGGCAACGTACAACGAACGCGAGGCGCCCCTGCTGAGAGCGGGTGACGGCCTCGCCGCGCAGTACGCAGCACTCCGCAAACTCGGCCGGCACGCGGAGGCCGAGAAGATCCAGGCCGGCTACGACGAGTGGTGGAACGGCGACCACTTCGCCCGCGGCATCACCAAGGACGGGCTCGACTTCGACTGGGGACTGGAGTCGCACACACTCGTCCCGCTGTTCGGGCTTAGTGGGAAGGGGGAGCGCAACGAGAAGTTCCTCGACTACCTCGAGGCACAGATGACCCAGCATCCGCCGCAGAACATCGAGTCGTTCAGCTACTGGCCGGAGTTCCTCTTCGACCACGGCCGGGACGAGTCGGCCTGGCGCTGGACGAAACACCTGATCGACAGCCGCGACGACTACCCGGAGATCTCGTTCACGGTCGTCGAGCACCTCGTCGCCGGTCTGCTCGGGCTGCGCCCGGACGCACCGAACGCCGCCCTGAGCATCACGTCCCACCTGCCCACCGAGGTCGGCAATCTGATTGTCGACAATCTGCCGATCGGTGCCTGGACCCTCCGGATCCAGCAAGAACGCAAGCACAGCACCGAAGTCACCGTGCACAGCGGACCGGGTCCGCTCACCGTGACGGTCGGCACCCAGACCCATTCGATCGCGCCCGGCAGCACCGCCCGGGTCGTCCACCCCAAGGACCGTTCATGAAGAAGCTCCTCCCCGCCGCGCTCGCCGTCCTGCTGGCCGCCGGCTGCGCGACCGGTAACGCGCCCGCGTCCAGCACCGCGAACAACCCGGCGAACGACAGCGCCGAGATCACCTTCTCGTTCTGGGGCACGAACTCCGAGGCGGCCTCGCTGAAGGCGATCGCCGCCGCCTTCGAGAAGGCCAACCCCGGGACCAAGGTGACCACGAACTGGATCCAGTCCGACTACGAGCAGAAGCTGCAGACGTCGATCGCGGCCGGTACCCAGTCGACCGTGATGGAGATCAGCAACACCAGCCTGGCCGGGTTCGCGCCGAGCTTCGCCGAACAGACCGTCGATCCGGGAAAGTACGTGCAGCCGAACATCTCGGGCGCGATGAAGTACCAGGACAAGTACTACGCGATGCCGTTCGCCGCGAAACCGAAGGTGATGGCGATCAACACCGACGCCTTCAAGGCCGCTGGCGTACCGTTGCCCAGCGCAACGACACCGCTGACGCTGGACGAGTTCAAGGCGATTGCCGCGAAGCTCTCGCACGGTGACGGGAAGGCCCGCGTGTACGGGTCCAGCAACCTCTGGTTCCGCGGCTGGCTGACCGCGGCCGGCGGCAGCTACTACAACTCCGACGCGACCGCGTGCACCTTCGGCGACCCGACCGGCGTGAAGACCGCGCAGTACGTCGTCGACATGCAGAAGAACCGGTACGCGCCGACGTCGACAGACATCCAGGGACAGGACCAGGCGCAGTGGTTCGCGGCCGGGCGGCTCGCCACGTTCAGCGACTTCGGGCCGTGGACGGTGGCCGACTTCGCCAAGATCAGCAAGCCCGGCTGGACGCTCGTCCCGGTTCCGGGCAAGGGGTTCCCGATGGAGGTCGACGGACTCGGCATCGCGAAGAACGCGAGCGGCAAGCAGCTCGAGACCGCGAAGAAGTTCGTCGAGTTCGCCAGCACGCAGCAGGTTGCGCAGGACCAGCTGATCCAGGGGAACACCGCGCTCGGCGTACCGATCATCGAGGCGTCCGCGCCGACCCTGGAGAAGGTACTGCCGGCCGACCGGAACCTGGCCGCGTTCACGACCGCGCTGAAGTCCGGCGTGGTGGACGTGTCGGTGCCGAAGGAGGCGCAGATCTCCGGTGACGCCGAGAAGGGTATGACCAGCTACACCGCGCTCGGCACCGGCAAGGACGACGTAGCCAAGGTGCTGCCGCAACTCGGCGAGAAGTGCACGCAGGCGTTGAAGAAGTGAATCCCACCGTCGGCTGGATCCGGAACCTGGCGTCGTCCTGGGGCGTGCCGAGCGCCCTGGTCCCGCTGGTCCCGTTCCTGCTCCTGCTGATCGCCCTGTACGCCGTCATCGGGCTGGCGGCGTACGGGGCGCGGCGGAGGTGGCCGCGGGCCGACAAGACGATCGCGTTCTGGCTGTTCGTGTCACCATGGCTGATCGGGTTCGGCCTGTTCACGGTCGGCCCGATGGCGTCCTCGATCTACGTCAGCCTGACCTCGTGGGACCTGATCACGCCGCCTCGATTTGTTGGCCTCGCCAACTACACCGAAGCCCTCCAGGACCCGAAGGTCGCACAGGCGCTGAAGGTGACCCTGCTCTACGCCGTGATCAGCGTGCCGCTTCAGACCGTGCTGGCGTTCCTCGTCGCCCTGCTGCTGAACACCGACCTACCGGGCATGCGGTTCTTCCGTACGGTCTGGTACCTCCCCAGCCTGGTCTCCGGCGTCGCGCAGATGGTGCTGTTCCTGTGGGTGTTCAACCCGCAGTACGGCCTGATGAACGATGTACTCGGCCGCTTCGGGATCGACGGGCCGGGCTGGTTCAACGATGCGTCGTGGGCACTGCCGACGGTGATCCTGATGAGCCTCTGGACGGTCGGCGGCGCGATGGTCATCTACCTGGCCGGGCTGAAGGACGTGCCGTCCAACCTGTACGAGGCGGCCGCGCTCGACGGCGCCGGGCCGGTACGCCAGTTCTGGCACGTGACGCTGCCGCAGATGTCGCCGATCATCCTGTTCAACGCACTGACCGGCATCATCGGCTCGCTGCAGATCTTCACCCAGGGCTTCATCGCGAAGGGCGGCCCGAAGGACTCGCTGCTGTTCTTCGTCTACTACCTGTACGACAACGCGTTCCAGAACTTCCGGATGGGGTACGCGTCCGCGCTCGCCTGGATCCTGTTCGTGGTGATCCTGGCACTGACCGCGGTCACCCTGCGCGGGAGCGCGTTCGCCGTCTACTACGAGACCGAGCTGTCGGGAAAACGGAGACGCCGATGACCGCGATCGCTGAACCCCTGGCGCTACGGGCTGACCGGCCGTTCTGGCGCCGCAACCTCGGCACGACGGTCGTCCTGTACGTCGTCCTCGCGCTGGGGTCGCTCGTCTTCGTGTACCCGTTCCTGTGGATGATCGCGACCTCGCTGCGTTCGCTCGCGGGCGTCGGCAGTTCGGGGGCGAGCGTCGTACCGCACGAGTTCCTGTGGGACAACTACGTGCGGGCGGTGACGTCGTTCCCGTTCTGGCGGTACGCGCTGAACTCCGTGCTGACCACGCTCGTCCCGATCATCGGCACGGTGTTCTCGTGTTCCTTGGCCGGGTTCGCGTTCGCCAGGCTGCATGTGCGGTTCGCGGGCGTGCTGTTCGCCGTCGTACTCGCGACGATGCTGCTGCCGGGGGAGGTGACGATGGTGCCGCAGTTCATGCTGTTCAACAACTTCGGCATGGTCGACACCCTGTACCCGCTGATCCTGCCGGCGTTCTTCGGGTCGCCGTTCTACATCTTCCTGTTCCGCCAGTTCTTCGCCCGGATGCCGGACGAGCTGGCCGACGCGGCGGTCGTCGACGGCTGCGGCTGGTTCAGGATGTTCCTGCTCGTCTACCTGCCACTGGCCCGCCCCGCGGTCGTCGCGGTCTCGATCCTGCTCTTCATGGGCTACTGGAACAACTTCCTCGGCCCGGCGATCTACATCAACTCCGACCAGTGGAAGACCCTCCCACTCGCCCTGGCCGGCTTCCAGTCCGTCAACGGCACCGACACCCCGTTGCTGATGGCAACGTCCGTACTGATCACGATCCCGTGCCTGCTGATCTTCTTCACCGCCCAGAAACAACTCACCAACGGCATCACCTTCACCGGCGGAAAGTGATCAGCTGCGGCGGTAGGACGGGAGGGCGTCGGCGAGGTTGGGATAGTGGGCGACGGGGCGGGTGTTGCGCATCAGGTCGGGGAGCCATTGGTCGGCGCCGGAGGTGCGTAGCCAGCCGCCGTGTTCGACGGCGAGGTCGTGGGCGTCGGCCAGTACTTCGAGTGCGGCGGCCTCCATCCTGGTGACGCGGCGGAGGTCGACGACGAGCCGCGGGAGCTTGGTGGTGATCACGTGCCGGAGTTCCTCGGCGAGCGTGGTCAGCGTACCGACGTCGATCGCACCAGCGACGCGGACGATCGCGCAGTCACCGACCGCGCTCCAGCTGCAGACGAAAGGCCCGCTCACGGCCGCCGGCGTGCGGACGGAACGGGCCACCTGTGGTTTCGGGATAGCCGTCATGCCGGACAAGTACCCAGCGCTTAATCGCGGCCGAGGATTCCCTGGTCGTAGCCCTTGGCCACCGCGGCCGCGCGATCGGTCACGCCGAGCTTGGTGAAAACGTGGCTGAGATGGGTCTTCACGGTCGCCTCGCTGATGAACAGCTCGCGGGCGATGTCGCGGTTCGACGTACCTTTCGCGACCAGTGCGAGGACCTGGCGTTCCCGGGCGGCCAGTGGAGCCGGTGCCGGGTTGCGGACGGCGGTGACCAGGCGGGAGGCGACCGCGGGGGAGAGGACCGTACGGCCTTCCGCCGCCTGACGGACCGCGTTGAACAGCTCCTCCTGCGGCGCGTCCTTGAGCAGGTACCCGGTGGCGCCGGCCTCGATCGCGGGCAGCGTGTCGGTGTCGGTGTCCCAGGTGGTGAGGACCAGCACCTTCGACCGGATCCGCCGGCGGGTCAGCTCGGTGATCGCGTCCAGGCCGCCACCGCCCGGCATCCGCAGGTCCATCAGGATCACGTCCGGCTCGAGCTCGGCGGCCAGCTCGACCGCCTGGACGCCGTCCGGCGCTTCCGCGAGCACGGTGAAACCGTCGGCGGCCTCGAACATTCCGCGCAGACCGTTGCGGACGACGGGGTGGTCGTCGACCAGCAGCAAGGTGATGTCAGGCATCTTCTCAGGCATGGAGCACCAACGGTACGTGAGCCGAGATCGCCGTACCGAAACCCGGTTCGGACTCGACCGTCAGGGCGCCGGCGATCCGTTCGGCGCGGGCCCGCATCCCGTCCAGCCCGAAGCCGCCGGTGCCCGACCGGGCCGGTACCGCCAGCGGGTCGAAGCCCTTGCCGTCGTCGCGGATGTCCACCGTCACCTCGTCGTCCATGAAGCTGAGCGTCACGCCGACGCGGGTCGCGGCGGCGTGTTTCGACACGTTCGCGAGTGCCTCCTGCGTGATCCGCAGCAGCGTCGCGGAGAACTCGCCGTGCAGGTGCTGCGCCGTACCGGTCAGGGTGAACTCGGCGGGTATGCCGGTCCGCTCGGACCACTGGTCGACGGTCTTGCGGAGCGCCTCGGGCAGACCGTCGTGCGACAGGCCCGATGGCGCGAGGTTCTGCACCGAACGGCGCGCCTCGCCGAGGCTGTGCCGGGCCAGCTCGCTCGCCCGGCCGACCCGGTCGTGGATCACGGCCGGGTCCGACGTGTTGGCGACCACCTGGAGCTGGGCGATGATGCCGGTCAGACCCTGCGCGATCGTGTCGTGGATCTCCGCGGCCAGCCGGCGGCGCTCGTCGGCGATACCGGCCTCGCGTGCCTGGACGAGCAACTGGGCCTGCAGCGCGGCGTTCTCCTTGTGGGCCTGTTCGAGCTCGGTGATCGTGTCGGCCCGCGCCTGCGACCGCGCCTCCTGCTGCTCGGCGAAGTGCTTCACGACGGTCAGCAGGACGTTGTTGGCGATCACGAGTCCGGCGAACGCGAGCCACATCGGACCGTGCGGCGGCCAGTGGCCGCTCTGTGCGCCGGCGACCGGGAGCGTACACGCGAACAGCGCCAGCCGTTGCCGCTTGCGCCCGGGGATCATCTCATCGGCGTCGTAGTACCCCGCGACGACGTAGAACGCGAAGAAGCCGTTCAGCGCCGTCAGCGCGCAAGCGATCACCCAGCGAACCACGTAGAACGTGACCGAGACCGCGTTCGGGCCGCGATGCATGCGGCCGCTCCAGGTCCACCAGACCTGCATGACCAGCGCGGTCGCCACCAGCGCGAGCCCGATCTCCCGGTCGCGGGCCATCGGGGTCAGGATCCCCGAGGTGGCGAGCGCCAGCAGGGTGCCGAGGCCGAGCAGGAAGTACGGCGCCCAGCGCTGGAACGCCGCCCGGCGCTGATCGAGATCGCTGTCGGCCGTCGTCACCTGCTCAGTCTGCACGAAGCTACTCCCAGCGGAACCAGCGCGCGGCCGCGACCGACACCAGCACCGTCCACCCGGCCAGTACTCCGAGATGTGACCACGCCGGCCAGTGCCCGGCCGCAGCCTGGTTCAGCGCCTGTGACGCGGCACCGAACGGCAGCAGTACGACGATCTCCCGCAACGTGTGCGGCATCGACTGGACCGGCAGCCACAGTCCGGCCGAGAACAGGCTCGGGAAGAACGCCGCCATGCCGAACGCGGTCGCGATCCGTGCGGTCCGCGCTCGCGCCGAGACGAGTGCACCCAGCGCGAGCGCGGCGACGGCGGTGAGCAGCAGCGCGAGCACGTAGCCGCCGAGCTGCTGCGGCAGCCGTACGTCGAAGGCGAGCCGGCCGATCGCCAGACACAGTACGACCGAGACGAGGCCGGTGGCTCCGAACAGCCCCATCTGCGCGGTCAGCAGCGCGGACGGCCGGACCGGCGTCGTCGACATCCGGCGTAGGACGCCGCGCTCGCGGTAGCCGGTGATCAGCGGCGGCATCGCCTGGAGTCCGGTCACGATCAGCGCGACCAGGACCAGTACGGGCACGTAGAGGTCGATCAGCCGCGCGCCGAGGCCGTCGTCGACCTTCCGGAAGCTCGGGATCGAGCCGAGGATCACCAGCAGCAGCGGCGGGAAGCCGATGATCGAGAACAGGATGCCCGGCTCGCGGAGGAACAACCGCGCCTCGGACCGCACGACAGCGATCGTGGTCATTTCGTGGCTCCGGTGAGGTCGAGGAAGGCGTCGTCGAGGGTGGCGTCGGTGACGCGGAGTTGGTGGGCGGTGATGCGCTGCCGGGCGAGCAGCGACAGCAGCGCGGTGACGGTCTCGTCGGATCCGCCGAGCGTGAACCGGCCGTCCTTCTGCTCGACGGACGCGAGCGCGGGCAGACCGGCCAGGTCCTCGTCGTCGAGCGGGGCGGACGGCGTGAACGAGATGACCGTGGCTCCCGCTGTCCGGCTGATGAGGCCCTGCGGGGTGTCGAGCGCGGTGATCCGGCCCTTGTCGATCAGCGCGATCCGGTCGCAGAGCCGCTGCGCCTCCTCCATGAAGTGCGTGACCAGGAGGACGGTGACCCCGCGGGCGCGGACGTCCTCGACGACCCCCCAGGTGTCGCGGCGGGCGCGCGGGTCGAGGCCGGTGGTCAGCTCGTCGAGTACGACCACGCGCGGGTTGCCGATCAGCGCGAGCGCGATGAACAGGCGTTGCTTCTGACCGCCGCTGAGGACGCCGAAGCGGGAGTTCAGCTGGGCGGTCAGGCCGAGGCGCTCCGCGAGCGGTCGCCAGTCGGCGGGGTGCGGGTACAAGGCGGCGTACAGCTCGAGGGCCTCGCGTACGGTCAGCTTGGCCTGCAGTTCGCTCTCCTGGAGCTGCGCCCCGAGCACCTGGGTGACAGCGGCGTGATCCGCAACCGGATCCAGCCCCGCGACCCGAACCCGCCCAGCGTCCGGAACCCGCAGCCCCTCGACACACTCGACGGCCGTCGTCTTCCCGGCACCGTTCGGCCCGAGGATCCCGAAGATCTCCCCTTCGTCGACGCTGAACGAGACGTCGTCGACCACCGTCCGCCCGCCGTAGACCTTCCGCAGGCCGGAAACCTCAACAATCTTCATGCGACGAGCTTCGCCGAACCGGCACCACCCCCACATCGCCCGACAAGCTCGACCCGGGATCATCCGATCGGCTGATCCCGGGAGTACTACCTACTTTCCGTAGAGGGCCTCGACGTCGGAGGTGTGGTTCTTCATGACCACGTGGCGGCGGAGGGAGAGCTTGAGGGAGAGCTCGCCGGACTCCTGGGTCCAGTCGATCGGGAGGACGGAGAACTTCTTGATCGCCTCGGCGTGGGAGACCGTGGCGTTGGCGTCGTCGACGGCCTTCTGGAGTTCGGCGATCAGGTCCGGGTCGTCGGTGAGGGAGGCGACATCCGTCGGCTTACCGCGTTCGGTCGCCCACGGGACGATGGTTTCCGGGTCGATCGTGATCAGGGCGGCGATGAACGGTTTGCCGTCGCCGACGACCATGCACTGGGAGACCAGCGGGTGCAGGCGGATCTGGTCCTCGAGTTGCGTCGGCGAGACGTTCTTCCCGCCCGCGGTGACCAGGATCTCCTTCTTCCGGCCGGTGATCCTGATGAACCCGTCGACGTCGAACTCGCCCAGGTCGCCGGTGTGGAACCAGCCGTCCGCGTCGATCGCGGCCGCGGTCGCGTCGTCGTTCTTCCAGTAGCCCTGCATGACCTGGCCGCCCTTGAACAGCAGCTCGCCGTCGTCCGCGACACCGACCGTCACACCAGGAAGCGGCCGGCCCACGGTGCCGATGCGGATGTCGTCGGGCAGGTTGACCGACACCGCGGCGGTGGTCTCGGTCAGGCCGTACCCCTCCAGGACCGGCACGCCGATCCCGCGGAAGAAGTGCCCCAGCCGGTCGCCGAGCGGCGCGCCACCGGACACCGCGTACTGCACCTGGCCGCCGAGCACCGCGCGCAGCTTGCCGTAGACGAGCTTGTCGAACAGCAGGTGCTTGGCCTTCAGCCCGAAGCCCGCGCCGCCCTTGTCCTGCGCTTGCGAGTACGCGATCGCGGTCTCCGCGGCGGCGTCGAAGATCTTGCCCTTGCCGTCCGCGTGCGCCTTCTGCGCGGCCGAGTTGAACACCTTCTCGAACACCCGCGGCACGCTCAGGATGAACGTCGGCCTGAACGCGCCGAGGTCCTCGACCAGGTTCTTCACGTCCGCGCTGTGCCCGACCTTGACCCGCTTCATCACACAGCCGACCTGGATGATCCGGGCGAACACGTGCGCCAGCGGCAGGAACAGCAGCGTGCTGGCACCGGTGGTGTCGAAGAGGTCGTCGAGGATCTTCACCGCCGGGCCGAGCTCGTCCAGGAAGTTCGAGTGGCTGATCTTGCAGCCCTTCGGGCGGCCCGTCGTACCCGAGGTGTAGATCAGCGTGGCCAGGTCGGCCGGCGTGACCGCGGAGCGGCGCTTGTCGAACTCGGCGTCGGTGACCTCCTGGCCGAGCCCGGTCAGGTGGTCGACCGCACCGGCCTCGATCTGCCAGACCTCCCGCAGCGCGGGCGCCTCGGCCCGGGCGGACTCCACCACGGCACCGTGCGTCGCGTTCTCGACGATCGCGACGACCGCCTCGGAGTCGGTCAGGATCCACTGGATCTGCGAGGCCGAGGAGGTCTCGTAGATCGGTACGGTGACCGCGCCGATGCTCCAGATCGCGTAGTCGATCAGGGTCCACTCGTACCGCGTGGGGCTCAGCAGGGCGACCCGCTCACCAGGCTTGATCCCGGCCGCCATCAGGCCCTTCGCCACGCCGGTCACCTGCTGCGCGAACTCCGCCGCGGTGACGTCGGTCCAGGTGGCACCGGTACGGCGGCTGAAGACGGCGGTGTCAGGATGGGAGGACGCGTTCGCCCACACCGGGTCGCTCAGGCTCCCGGTGGGCGGTTCGGTCACAGCAGGAACGGTGTACTCACGCATCCGCGTCTCCTCAGTCGGTCACGAATTGTCGACTTCCGGCGCACGCTACAGTCACCTACCCACTAGTAGCCACCTTTATGTGACCCACGGAACTAGGTTTCAGCCATGCCATTGCTCGACATCAGTTGCGACGACCTGGTCGTTGCTGATCCAGCCTACGTCGCCGAGCGACTCGGTTCGGACACCCTCTGGCGCGAGTGGTGGCCGGAGCTGACCCTGACCCCGTCCGAGCGGCGCGGTCTCGAGGGCGTCCGCTGGTCGGTCACCGGCGCCGCGACCGGTACGGCGGAGTGGTGGCTGGAGGCGGTCCGCGACGGCGTCGTCGTGCACTGGTACCTGCGGGTCGACCCGGCGAAACCGGTCCGCGGGCGGGGCGTCGAGCGTTTGAAGGAGCGGTACGTCGCGGCGTACCGGGAGCGCTTGTGGCGCTTCAAGGACGAGGCCGAGGCGGGCCGCGCGGCGGGCGAACGCCGTCCCGGATCCGATCCCGCGATAGTCTCCGGGGAGGACGCGGATCCATCGGGGGGTCCGGCGGTCCCGCAACACATCCGACCCAGGCCGGCTAAGAGGTGAATCGATGGCGGAACAGACCACCTCGACCATTGTGGTGAACGCGAAACCCAAGGAAATCATGGCGGTGATCGCGGACTTCGCGGCCTATCCGGAATGGGCCGACTCGATGCGCGAGACCGAGGTGCTGTCCACCGACGAGGCCGGCCGGCCGAACAAGGTCCGTTTCAAGGTCGACGCGGGCGCGATCTCCGACGAGTACACGCTGGCCTACGTCTGGTCCCGCAACGAGGTGACCTGGACGCTGGTCGAGGCGAAGATGGTCAAGGGAATGGACGGCGCCTACGTCCTGAAGGACCTGGGTGCGGAGGGGACCGAGGTGACGTACCGGCTCGCCGTCGACGTGGCGATCCCGATGATCGGCATGCTGAAGCGCAAGGCCGAGAAGGTCATCATCGACACCGCCCTCAAGGGCCTCAAGAAGCGCGTCGAGTCCTGATCCAGTGACCCGGGTACTGCTCTACACAGGTAAGGGCGGCGTAGGCAAGACGACCTCCGCTGCCGGGACGGCCACGCTCGCGGCGCTCCGCGGGCTGCGCACGCTGGTGCTGTCGACGGACGCCGCGCACTCGCTGTCGGACGCGTTCGACTCCGAGGTGGGTCCGGAGCCGACCGAGATCGACGACCTGCTGTTCGTCCAGCAGATCGACGCGCAGCGCAAGTTCGAGCGGTCCTGGGGTGACATCCAGAGCTACCTTCGCTCGGTGCTGCACATGGTCGGCGTCGACCCGATCGAGGCCGAGGAGCTGACCGTGCTGCCGGGCGCCGAGGAGGTGCTCGCGCTGCTCGAGGTCCGCGACCACGTCCGGTCCGGCCGCTGGGACGTGATCGTCGTGGACTGCGCGCCGACCGCGGAGACGCTCCGGCTGCTCGCGCTGCCCGAGGCCCTGAACTGGTACATGGACCGCATCTTCAACGCCGAGCGCAAGATGATGCGCACGTTCCGGCCGTTCCTGAGCCGCGGGTCGAGTCTGCCGATGCCGGACGACAACGTGTTCGACGCGTTGCGCCGGCTGCAGAGCGACCTGTCGGACATCCGTACGCTGCTGGCCGGTCCGGACGCGTCGGTGCGGCTGGTGCTGACGCCGGAGGCGGTTGTGGTCGCGGAGGCCCGCCGTTCGCTGACCAGGCTCTCGCTGTACGGGTACCGCGTGGACGGCGTCGTGGCGAACCGGGTGTTCCCGGCCGCCGGCGCGGACACGTGGCGCCGGCAGTGGGTCGCCGCCCAGCGGGGCATCCTCGAGGAGGTCGCCGACTCGTTCCGGCCGCTGCCGATCTGGGAGTCGCCGTACCGGGTCTGTGAACCGGTCGGCGTCGAGGAGCTGGCGGCGTTCGCGGTCGAGATGTACGGCGGGGACGACCCGTTTGCGCGGGCCACCGACGACACGTCGCTGTGGGTGGACCGGCACATCGACACCGACGGGCGGACCTACACGCTGACCATGCCGTTGCCGCTGGCATCGGCCGACGAACTGGAACTCGCCCGGCACGGCGACGAGCTGATCATCACCGTCGGTTCCTACCGGCGGGTGCTGCCGCTGCCGGCCGCGCTGGCGCGTGGTGTGGTCGCGGGTGCGCGACTGGACGAGGGACGGCTGCAGGTCCGGTTCGCGCCGAAGGAGACCACGCGCCCGGTGCCGGCCGACGTGCCGAGTGGCGCCGGTCCGCTGGAGTCCGCGCAGGAGCTGGCGCAGGGTCTGACGGCGGAGTACCACGAGCAGCTCGCGCGGCGGGAAGCGGCGATCGGGGAAGGCCGGTGAAGGAACCCGTTGGTTCGGTGGCGGAGGAAGCCGCCAAGCTGTTCGCCGTACTGCAGAACGCGGCGAGCGACGCGCCACCTGACGACGCGAAGCATGAGCACGAGCACAAGTTGGGGCCGGACTGTGTCTGGTGCCCCGTGTGTCAGCTGATCCACCGGGTCCGGAACACCAGCCCGGAGACGATCGAGCAGCTGTCGACCGCGGCCGCGCACGTCCTGGGCTCGCTGAGATCTCTGCTCGAGGCCGCCGCGGACGCGGCCCGGCAGGCGCGGGAGGACGCAGCGTCGCGGTCCTCGCCGCCGGAGGAGCAACCGGCCCAAGAACCGGCCCAGGAATCGGCCCGGTCCCGGGTGGACCGGATCGACGTGAGTGAGGACCCCGAACCATGGGACTGACCATCGGCATCGACGTCGGCGGTACGAAGATCGCGGCCGGCGTGGTCGACGAGAACGGCACGATCATCGCGCGGACGCACCGCGACACCCCGGCGGAATCGACCGACGCGACCGCGGCGGCGATCTGCGACGCGGCCGCCGAACTGATCGCCGGCCACGACGTGACGGCGGTCGGGATCGGCGCGGCCGGTTTCGTCTCGTCGGACCGCTCGACCGTGCTGTTCGCGCCGAACCTGGCCTGGCGGGACGAGCCGCTCGGTGCGCGCGTCGCGAAGACCCTGAAGGTTCCGGTCGTGGTCGAGAACGACGCGAACGCGGCCGCCTGGGGCGAGTTCGCGTTCGGCGCGGCCAAGGACGTCGAGCACATGGTCTGCATCACGGTCGGTACCGGGATCGGCGGCGGTGTGGTGATCGACGGCAAGCTGCTGCGCGGCGCCAACGGTGTCGCGGCCGAGCTCGGCCACATGCGCGTCGTACCGGGTGGACATCGGTGTGGCTGCGGTTCCCGGGGCTGCCTGGAGCAGTACGCGTCCGGTACGGCGCTGGTGCGCGAAGGACGGGCCCGCGCCGAGTCGGGGTCGCTCGGGGCGGCGCAGATGCTGAGCGTGTGCGGGATCACCGACCCGGCCGCGCTGACCGGGCCGATGATCACCGAGGCCGCGATGAAGGGCGACCCGTGCGCGGTCGAGCTGCTCGAGGACCTCGGCCGCTGGCTCGGCGAGGGCCTGGCCAGCTTCGCCACGATCTTCGACCCGACGCTGATCGTGGTCGGCGGCGGCGTGAGCGCCGCGAAGGACCTGATCATGAAGGCCGCGGTGCAGGCGTTCGAGAAGGTGCTTCCGGCGAAGGCGAACCGGCCGCACGCCGCCTTCAGCCTGGCCGAACTGGGCAACGACGCGGGCCTGATCGGTGCCGCGGACCTGGCCAGACGATGACCTGCGACCTGACCTGGGATACTGGTCTCGCGGGGGATACCGCGACGAAAGGCGTGCCGTGGCGCTGACGCAGGCTTTGACGATCGGGATCGACATCGGCGGGACCAAGGTGGCCGCCGGGGTGGTCGACCCGGAGGGCAACATCCTCGACCGGCTGCGCCGGGACACCCCGACCAAGGACCCGAAGGAGACCGAGGACGCGATCGCGGAGATCGTCCACGACCTGGAGTCGCGGCACGACGTGATCGCGGTCGGCATCGGTGCCGCCGGGTTCGTCGACGGGACGCGTTCGTCGGTGTTGTTCGCGCCGCACCTGGCCTGGCGGCACGAGCCGCTGCGGGACGCGGTCGAGCGCCGGCTCGGCCTGCCGGTCGTGGTCGAGAACGACGCCAACGCGGCCGCCTGGTCGGAGTGGCGGTTCGGCGGCGGGCAGGGTGAGAGCCACCTGGTCTGCGTCACGCTCGGTACCGGTATCGGCGGCGCGATCCTGAACGACGGCGCCTTGCAGCGCGGGAAGTTCGGGATCGCGGGCGAGTTCGGGCATATGCAGATCGTCCCGGGCGGTCACCGCTGCGAGTGCGGGAACCGCGGCTGCTGGGAGCAGTACGCGTCCGGCAACGCGCTGACCCGGGAGGCGCGCGAGCTGGCGCTGTCCGGGTCGCCGGTGGCGCACAACCTGCTCCGCGCGGCCGGCGGCGACCCGCGCAAGATCAACGGCCCGATGGTGACCGAGCTGGCGAAGGACGGCGACCCGGTCGCGGTCGAGCTGCTCGAGGAGGTCGGCCGCTGGCTCGGCATCGGCCTCGCGAACCTGGCCGCCGCGCTCGATCCCGGTACGTTCGTGATCGGCGGCGGCGTGTCCGACGCGGGCGAGCTGCTGCTCGCGCCGGCCCGGGAGGCGTTCAAGCGGACGCTGACCGGCCGCGGCTTCCGGCCCGAGGCGCGCATCGTCCGTGCGGTGCTCGGTCCCGAGGCGGGGCTGGTCGGTGCGGCGGACCTGGCGCGTGAAGAGGCGACCTGGTTGCGCCGCGTCCGGGTGAAGACCACTGCGGTGACAGCGAAGACCGCTGCGGCGCGGTCGACCCGGCTGGAACGGGCGGCCCGCAAGTCGGCCGGCCGCCGTACCGGCATGCGTACGGACGCCGACCTGCATCACGCCGACGCGAACGGCGATCCTGACGCGTGACCGACGGTCTACGGGTGCTGTCGTACAACGTGCACCGCTGGGGCGACGACAGTACGGCACTCGCGCGGGTTGTCCGCGCCTGCGCACCTGACGTGATGCTGGTCCAGGAGGCGCCGACCTGGTTCGGCACCCGCCGCAAACGCCGCGCGATGGCCGCGACCTTCGGGATGCGGTACGTCGCCGCGTCCGCCCGTAACGCGATCCTGGTTGCCGATGGCATCCATCTCACCGGGATCCGGTCCCGCCGCATCTGGCGCCCGTTCGTCCGCCGCCGGCTGAACTTCATCGCGACCCAGCTCCCCGGCGGCGCGGTCGGCGGCGTCCTGCACTTGGGCGCCACCCGCCTGGCAGTGGTCGTCTGCCACCTGGGCCTCCACCCCCGCGGCCGCATCCACGAAGTGGCTCAGGTCCTGACGTTGTGCCGGTCCTTCGACACGCCCTACCTCCTGGCCGGCGACCTCAACGAAGAACCCGATGGCCCGGTCTGGAAGCGGCTGGCCGAGGAGGGTCTGGTCGACCTGGGGGCCGACGCGGGTCCTACGTTCAGCTCCAGTAACCCACAAAGGCGCATCGACGCAGCCGAACTCTCACCCCAGCTGACCGGCCGCCTCCGCGACCTCCCGGCTACGCACGAGGATCTGTCCGCCGCCTCCGACCACCTGCCATTGCTCGTCGAGCTCAGTCTCTGAACTCCAGCAGAGGATCGGTGACGACCTGGCGCCAGTTGGCGCGGTGGGTCTCGGTGCGGAGACGGTAGTAGAGCGTCTCGCGGCGTACGTCGTCCGCGCTGCCGGCGTGACCGCCGATGTTGTGGGCCAGCAAGTAGTGCGCGAACAGCACGCTGCCCGCTGGACCGGTGACCTGGATCGGGTCGCCGAGCGGGATGTCCGGGTACGGTCCTGGGTTCATCTCGTCGACCCTGGCGAGCGCATCCGCGCCACGCTCGGCAAGATAGGCGCCGAACCCGAGGTGGGTACCCGGCCAGATGTAAAGGTTGCCGCGATCAACCACCTCGTGCGGTGTCAGCCAAACACCGGCGAGCATCGTGAACGTCCCCGGCGTACCGTCCTCCAGGCACGGCGTGATCCCGTCGACGTGCGGTCCGCCCGGCACGTGCGGCCACGGTGGGATGGTGGTCGCGACCTGCGCCTGGTCCGGCTCCAGCAACCCGAGCTCGGGCCGCACCAACTGCGACGCCAGCTCGCCGATCCCCGCCGCCCGGTAGAGCCTCAGCAGCGGATGCGTGTCGTGGAGCTCCGGCCAGAGGAAGTGCACACCGGCACCTTCCGGCGGTTTGCGCTCGAGCATCGCCGCGACGACCCGGCGGCCGGCGGCGACCTGCTCGTCGGTGAGGACGCCGGGTACGACGACGTACCCCTGTTCCCGGAACTGCGTCAACTGCGCGCCGGTGATCATGGAGCCAGTCCAGCAGCGGGGTACCGGACCGGCAAACGAATTACTTCTTCTTGCGGTTGAGGAAGGCGAGCATGGCGTCCTGGGCGGCGGGGGAGCCGAAGAGACTCGCGGACAGCTCCGCAAGGTCCTTGCCGCGGGCATCGATATCGGCAAGGAGCTCGCGGTTGAGGAGCTTCTTGGTTTCGCGGAGGCCCTGAGGGACGCCCTTCAGGAGGGAGGTGAGGACCGTGTCGAGGGCGTCGTCCAGGTCCGCGTCGGGGACCGTCAGCGTGAGCAGGCCGAGCCGCGCTGCTTCGAGGGCGTCGAACGCGTTGCCCGTGAGGAAGGTGTACGCCGCGGCCCGGTCGGTGAGGCGGGGCAGGACCGTGAGCGAGATGGTCGCCGCCGCGAGGCCGAGGCGCACTTCGGTCAGTGCGAACGTCGCGCTCTCTCCCGCCACGCTGAGGTCGGCCGCCGCGACGATCCCGATGCCACCCGCCCGCACCGGCCCGGCGACCCGCGCGACCACTGGCTTCGGGTTCGCGACGATCGCCCGTTGTACGTCGACCATCCGCTGCGCGCCGACGCCCATCCCGACCGTCGTCGCCTCGGACAGGTCGGCGCCCGAGCAGAACACGTCCAGCGCCGACCGAACCACGATCACCCGCACGGCGTCGTCCGCACCGGCCGTCTCCAGGTGAGCCAGCAACTCCCCGGTCAACTGCTGCGACAACGCGTTCTTGTTGTGCGGCGAGTCGAGCGTGATCGTCGCCACGCCGCCGTCCACTGCCAGGTGCACGAGTTCGGTCATGGAACCCATCCAACACCCATCGCCGCCCGCGCAGCAGTTCCGGCGCGGGCGGAGACCCCTTCCGTCACTAGGATCGACGCCCGACGACCCGCTCGGAGGAGACCGATGCTCGACCTCAGCGACACGAACGCCTGGCACGTGGTGCACTTCGACCCGCCGGCCACCGGTGCGCAGATCGCGGCCGCGGCGAAGGCTACGACCGAACGGTCCGGTGACGTCCATCACGAGGAAGAGGCGTACTACAACGCCTGGGTCGTGGAGGTCGGCCGCGCCTCGGAGCACCTGGAGCGCGGCGTCGTCATCGGACAGGATCTCGCCCGGCCGTACCTGGATCCGGAGGCGTCGTACGACTCCGTGGTGGTAGCGCACCATCATCTGTGGGACGCCGGATCGAAGGTCCGTCCGCAGAACGCGAGCCTCCGGAACATCGTCGCCTCGATGAAGGAGTTCGGCGCCGACCTCCAGCGGCAGGTCGGGTCGGACACGGGACAGGACCTCGGGCAGGACCTTGGGCAGGACGCGGAGCATGCGGTGCAGCCGGTCGAGCTGAGCGAGACGGCCACCCGGCAGGCGGTCCGGTTCGAACGGCCGACGACCGGCATTGACCTGATCACCTCGATCAAGGCGTGCTGCGTGCCGGACAGCATGTACGGCACGCAGTACTACGAGGCGGCCAGCCCGGACGGTTCGCAGGTCGTCGCCGGGCAGAGTTCCGGCCTGGACCACAACAGCCTGGTCGTGATCCCCATCGGCGGGCAGGGGTACATCGACCCGGACGCCACCTACACCGGCGCGATCGTCGCGAACCATCATCTCGCGGTGCCGTGGCAGCAGCGGTTCCCGGTGCATTCCACGGTCGAGGACGAGTCCCGGGCGGTCGGCGACTTCGCCAGTCGGCTGGACCGGAGCGTCCGGCAGCAGAACCTCGCCTCCCTCGCCCTGGACCGCTCCCTCGCCCGCGGCTCCGGCCCGGACCGCTCCGGCGCGACCGACGCGGAACTCGGGGCGGTTGACCGCCCCCAACGCACCCCCGGCACCCGCCTCCCGACGCGCCTCGGGCGGGAGTGACGGTCCGCCGTACGGCCGGCGTACGGCGGGTGGGGTTTACGGGCCGGACGGGGTGGACTTCGGGTTCAGGGGGTCGGCGTGGCGATGGGTGATCTTCCACTGGCCGTTCTCGGCGCGGAAGACCATGGTGGTGCGGAGCAGGTGGGGGACCGGCTCGGTCTGGGTGACGTGGTGGACGGTGCCGCGTTCGATCGCGACCGTGTACGCCGTGTCCGCGCCGACGTGCTTGTCCAGGTACTCGAACCGGATCTCCGCGCCGCTGTCGCGGAACTGCGCCGACGCCCACTCGTACCGCGGCCCGATCTCGGACCAGCCGACCTCCTGCCCGCCGAACCCGCCGAAGATCGAGGTCTGCTCGCTGCGCGACACCAACGGGAGCCAGAGCGAAGGATCCCCGTTCACGAACGCGGTGTTGGCCTCCTCGAAGCGGCGCAGGAACGTCTCGAAGTCTTCCATGCGACCAGCCTCACCCGCGGAGGGGTCACTTGGTGTCGGCGTAGGTGGGAGACAGCTCACGTGCCAGGTGCTCGATGAACAGCCCGACGTCGGTCACGATCCCGCGGGCCTGCGACGACCCGCGGTCGGCGAGCTTGGTCACGGTCGCCGGGTTGATGTCCACGCAGGTCAACGGGATCGACGCCGGCAAGATGTTGCCGGTAGCAACCGAATGCAGCATGGTCGCGGCCATCAGGCAGTACCCGACGTCCTCGAGTTCGGCCCGCATCGCCCGTTGACCCTCGAGTACGTCGGTGTAGACGTCCGG
Organism: Kribbella sp. NPDC031520; assembly: GCF_055580825.1. Classification (NCBI taxonomy): domain Bacteria; kingdom Bacillati; phylum Actinomycetota; class Actinomycetes; order Propionibacteriales; family Kribbellaceae; genus Kribbella; species Kribbella sp. NPDC031520. Next base: position 1,180,891 of record NZ_JBVIKS010000002.1, on the reverse strand, counting down.
CAGCGGTCCGTCGTCGCGTACCGACCCGACGAGCACGAACTTCTTGCCCTGCCGGACCAGTGCGTGCATCACCCCGGACGTCAGGACGCCCTGCTCGACCGCCGCCCGGATCGACCCGGCCTTGCGGATCGTGTTGATCGCGCGGATGTGGTGCTCGTGGCCGTGTTCGACACCACGCCCGCGGGCCAGGTCCACCCCGAGCGACGTCCCGTACAGCGACGACTCGATGTCGTGCGTCGCGAGCGCGTTGCCGGCGAACAGTACGTCGACGTACCCGGCCTCGACGATCGCGACCATCGCGGGCGCGGCGCCCGTGTGCACGATGCCGGGGCCGCCGACCCACAGCACCTTCTGCCCGTTCGCCTTCGCCTCGCGCATTCCGTCCGCGACCTGCTTCACCAGCACCCGTTGCGGCTTCTCCGACGACACGTCGGACTCCATGAAGCCGAACCCGTCCTCGGTGCTCGCCACGATCGGGGGAGTGACTCGCACGCCCTGCGCACTCGTGATGATCTTCATCCCTGCGCGTACGTCGGACATCGGGATGGTCCGTACGGCGTCACCCTCGACGAGCAGACCGCAGTCCATCTCCGGGTTCTGTACCAGGACCCAGTGACCGCCGAGCCGCACGCTGGTCGGCAGGTTCGTGGTGGAGTAGAACCCGTCCGGGAACACGCCGTCCTGGGTGACCTCGGTGATCTCCGGCGTACCGGGGTCGACCAGGTTCGCGCCCTTGGTCTGGATCCGCATCAGCAGCCGCTGCAGCGACTCCTCGTCCTCCGCGCCGACGGTCATCCGTACGGTCGACGGGTCGTCCTTGTCGTACCCGAGGTCGAACTTGTCCAGCGTGTACTCGCCGCCGTACCCGCGGATGTCGTCGAGGACGCGGGACAGCAGCCCGGTGTCCATCAGGTGGCCGGTGATCTCCACCGTCTCGGTGACCTGCACGGGGTACCTCCCAAACGCGACGTCGTCGGATTGTCCGACGATCCGCATGCTAACTCAGACGACCGCCCCGTCGTCGCCGCCGTCACCGGGGGGCAGCCGGTCCTTCATCCGGAGCACCAGGGTGAGGAATCCGCCGATGAACCCGACCACCGCGAGCGTGGTGATCCGCCCGGTGCCGAAGTCGAAGACCGCGGCCGCGATCAGCAGCAGCGGACCGCCGAGCAGCCCGAGCCAGGCGGCCCGGCTGATCCAGTCCAGCCGCGGGCCGCGCGGCGGCTCCGGCGGGACGAAGTGGTCGTGCGGGTCGTCGGCCTTCTTGGCCGGCTTCTCGTCCTCCTCCGGCGCGTCGTCCTGGATGGTCAGCCCGGCCGGTACGTCGATCAGCGGCTCGTACTTGTCGTCGACGTCCTCGCTGGCCGGCCACCGCGGTACAGGGTCCTCGCCGCCGTCGTGCCCGGGCGCGGACGGCTGGTTGAACTGCTCGACCAGCGACTTCCACTCCGCGTCCTCGGTACTGCGGTCGATCACCGGACGGGCCCGTTCGACCGCCTCGGCGTCGACGAAGATCTCGTCGTACCCGACCGGGATCCGGACCGGCTCCTCGGCCTCCTCGGGCGCCACGACCTCACTCAGGGCCTCGCTCTGGTTCTCGCAGTACGCCGCGATGCCGGCCGCCTTGAGGGCGTCCAGCACCGGCTCGGCCACCAGCGGGTCGATCCCCCCGAGCGACGTGTACGACGTCGCGGTCAGTCCGTTGTCACGCATCGACGCGACCGCTCAGCCGGCCGATGAAGGCCGCGGAGTCGGCGAAGATCCGCGGTGCGTCGTTGTCCAGAGTTGCCACGTGATAGCTGTCCTCGAGCAGGGTCTCGGTCACGTCGCGGGACGAGATCGAGGACAGTACCGTCCGTCCCGAGCTCGGTTCCACCACATGATCGACAGTACTGCGGAACAACAGCACCGGCTGGGTGACCTTCGCCAGGTCCGCCCGGGTGAGCTTCCACAGCTGCGACAGCGAGAGCAGCGCGCGCAGCGGCATCCGGTCGTACGCGCCCTCGTCCACGCCCGGCAGTTTGATGTCGTTGGAGATGCCGGGGAACGACGGCAGGAGCCGAGCCAGCACCGGGAGCAGGGCGAGCCGCTTGTCGTCGGTCTGTACCGACGGGTTGATCAGGACCAGACCGGAAATGTCCGTACCGTGTTCCTCGGCCAGCCGCAGAGTGAGACAGCCGCCCATCGACAGGCCGATCACGAACACCTGGTCGTGCTCCTTGCGGAGGCGCTCCAGCTCGTTGTCGAGAACGGCGTACCAGTCCTGCCAGGAGGTCTTGTTCATCTCCTGCCAGGTGGTGCCGTGACCGGGCAGTCGCGGAACGGCCACGCCGTACCCCGCGGCGGCCAGGTGCTCGCCGAACGGCCGCATCGAGCGCGGCGAGCCGGTGAATCCGTGACTGAGCAGGACGCCGACGGCGGCGTTCTCCCCGGTCCCGGGACTGCGAAACTCCTCCGCGTGGGCTAGCACTGGCACGCTCGACTCCTCGCCGTTCACGGTCCTCACAAACGCGCCTCAAGTGCGCGTGACAATCGTCGCATCAAGGCTGCGATCAGTCTGCATCCAGTCTGCATCCAGGTGACAACACGGTGAGCAACACCCGCATTCCTGGCGGTGACATTGCCTGAGGGGGAAGCTGGAACGTAGTGTCCGCACCGGAACGGTTGACGCGCCGGGGTTGTCGTGTCTGGGTAGATGTGTGTCGGGGCGAGTTGACGGAGGTCGAGGCGGATGCTGTATCTGTTCCTGAGACGGTTCCTTGTCGCACCACTGATCAAGCTCCTGTTCCGGCCGAAGGTGACCGGCCTCGAGCACGTGCCGGCCGACGGACCGGCACTGCTGGTCAGCAACCACCTGGCGTTCTGCGACTCGATCTTCCTGCCCGTCTCGGTGCCCCGGCAGATCGTCTTCCCGGCCAAGTCCGAGTACTTCACCGGCCCCGGCCTGAAGGGCAAGCTGGTCGCCACGTTCTTCCGCTCGGTCGGCCAGATCCCGATCGACCGCTCCGGCGGCCGCGCCTCGCTGGCCGCGCTGAACACCGGCCTGGAGATCCTCGAGAAGGGCGGCCTGTTCGGGATCTACCCGGAGGGCACCCGCTCGCCCGACGGCCGGTTGTACAAGGGCAAGACCGGCGTGGCCCGGATGGCGATCGTGGCCGGCGTACCGGTGATCCCGGTGGCGATGATCGACACCGAGAAGCTGCAGCCGGCGGGCCGGATGAAGCCGACCCTGTTCTACCGCGAGAAGGGCCGGCTGCTGCCGCGCCTGGTCCGGCCGGGCGTCGCGTTCGGCGCGCCGATGGACTTCTCCCGCTACGAGGGCATGGAGCGCGACCGCTTCGTGCTCCGCTCGGTCACCGACGAGATCATGTACGCACTGATGGGGCTGTCCGGCCAGGAGTACGTCGACATGTACGCCGAGAAGGCCAAGGAACTGCTCAAGGCCGGCGAATCGATCGACGAACACGTCCGCTTCGGCGACACGAAGGCAAGCTGAGCGCCTGCGCGGATGGACAGCGACCTCAACGTCCTCGGCGAGCCGCTGCAGGAGTGCGGGACCGACCCGGTCACCGGTTTCTACCGCGACGGCTGCTGCACGAGCGGTCCCGAGGACCTCGGCAGCCACACCGTCTGCGCGGTGATGACCGCGGAGTTCCTGACGCATCAGACCTCCGTCGGGAACGACCTCGTCACACCGCGTCCGGAGTACAGCTTCACCGGCCTCCAGCCGGGGGACCGCTGGTGCGTCGTGGCGGCCCGCTGGCTTCAGGCGTACCACGACGGGGCGGCGGCTCCCGTCGTACTGGCGTCCACCCATGCGCGGGCGCTGGACACGATCCCGCTGTCCGTACTGCGTGCGCATGCGGTCGACGTACCGTCCGATCCGGGGTCGTTGACCTGAGACGGTAACCGTCCGTTCTGGCGGTTCGCCTAGAGTTGGCTGCATGCAATTCGCGACGTTGACGACTGGGCAGGTGCCGGGGGTTCCGACGCTGGACGAGCTGCGGGCGCTGAAGCCGCTGCAGCAGCCGGAGTGGCCGGACCCGGCCGCCCTCGAGCAGGTGATCGGCGAGCTCCGGACGCTGCCGCCGCTGGTGTTCGCCGGTGAGTGCGACGACCTGACCACGAAGATCGGTGCGGTTGCGCGCGGCGAGGCGTTCATCCTGCAGGGCGGCGACTGCGCGGAGACGTTCGCGGGTGTGACCGCGGAGAACATCCGCGCGAAGCTCCGGGTGCTGCTGCAGATGTCCGTCGTCCTTCAGTACGCCGCCAGCGTTCCCGTCGTGAAGATCGGCCGGATCGCGGGGCAGTACGCGAAGCCCCGGTCGTCCGGCGAGGAGACGCGGGACGGCGTGACGCTGCCGTCGTACCGCGGTGACGCCGTCAACGGCTTCGAGTTCACTCCCGAGTCCCGGATCCCGGACCCGGCCCGGCTGCGCGGCGTCTACAACGCGGCCGCCGCGACGCTGAACCTGACCCGCGCGTTCACCACCGGTGGGTACGCCGACCTGCACCAGGTGCACGCCTGGAACACCGACTTCGTGAAGTCGTCGCCGGTCGGCCGGCGCTACGAGCAGCTGGCGTCCGAGATCGAGCGCGCGCTCGCGTTCATGCGGGCCTGCGGCGCGACGTCGGACGAGTTCCGGACCGTCGACTTCTATGCCTCGCACGAGGCGCTGATCCTCGAGTACGAACACGCCCTGACCCGGATCGACTCGCGCACCGAGCAGCCGTACGACGTGTCCGGCCACCTGCTCTGGGTGGGCGAGCGGACCCGGCAGCTGGACGGCGCGCACGTCGAGTTCCTCGCCTCGCTGTCGAACCCGCTCGGCGTGAAGATCGGCCCGACCACGACCCCGGAGTACATCCGGGCGCTGATCGACAAGCTGAACCCGAAGGGCATCGAGGGGCGGCTCACCTTCATCACCCGGATGGGCGCGGGCAAGATCCGCTCGGCGCTGCCGCCGCTGCTCGAGGCCGTACGCGACCACGGCTCGCCGATCGCGTGGGTGTGCGACCCGATGCACGGGAACACGTTCGAGACGCCGAACGGCTACAAGACCCGTAACTTCGACGACGTGATGGACGAGGTGCAGGGCTTCTTCGACGCGCACGAGCAGGTCGGGACCTGGCCGGGCGGCGTCCACATGGAGCTGACCGGCGACGACGTCACCGAATGCCTGGGCGGTGGTGAGGAGCTGGTCGCGGAGGACCTCGTGAACCGGTACGAGACGGCCTGCGACCCGCGGCTGAACCGGCACCAGTCACTGGAGCTCGCGTTCCTGGTCGCCGAGCGGCTCCGGGGCGCGCAGGCATGATCGATCTGCGCTCGGACACTGTCACCCGCCCGTCGGCTGGGATGCTGGCCGCGATGACGTCGGCTCCGGTCGGCGACGACGTGTACGGCGAGGACCCGACCGTCAACGCGCTCGAGGAGCACGTCGCAGGTCTGCTCGGGCACGAGGCCGGACTGTTCACCGTCACGGGGTCGCTCGCGAACATGCTCGGCGTACGGGCCTTGGTACCGCCCGGCGGTGAGGTGCTGTGCGAGGCGAGCGCACACATCGTCCGCGCCGAGCTCGGGTCGCATGCGGCCGTCAGCGGTGTGACGACGCGGACGTGGAGCGCGCCGTCGGGGCAGATCGACCTCGAGCAGATCCGCGCGCTGATCGCCCCCGACCTCGGGCCGTACTTCGTCGTGACATCGGCCGTCTCGGTCGAGAACACGCACAACTTCGGCGGCGGGTCGATCCAGCATTCCTTCGACGCCCTCGCCGACGAACTCTCCTTGCGTGGGTTGCCGCTGCATCTCGACGGCGCCCGGCTGTGGAACGCCGCGGTGGCGACCGGCCGTACCGTTTCGTCGTACGCCTCGCGGGCCGCCGCGGCGAGTGTCTGCCTGTCGAAGGGGCTCGGCGCTCCCGTCGGTTCCGTCTTGGTCGGTTCTGCCGAGCTGATCCGTGAGGCCCGCGTCTGGCGGAAGCGTTTCGGTGGCGGTTGGCGGCAGGCGGGTGTGCTCGCCGCGGCCGGGCTGTACGCCGTCGAGCACAACGTCGACCGCCTCGCCGAGGACCATGCGAACGCGCGGGCGATCGCCGCGGTGCTCGCGGACGCGGCGCCTGGTTCGGTGAAGCCCGACCAGGTCGAGACGAACATCGTGGTCGCCGATCTCGCCGCCACCGGTCGCACAGTCGCCGAGGTAGTGGCGGCCGCGAAGGAAGCCGGCGTACTGGTCGGCGGCGTCGGCGCCACCCAACTCCGGATCGTGACCCACCTCGACGCCTCCGCCGAGGACTGCCGCACAGCCGCAACAGTCCTCGCCCGCATCCTCACCTGAACCGGCAGCCGGCGATCCTCGGCAGTCCTGGACGGGATGCGCCAGGTAGGCTGCCGGTATCGGGTTGCAGCGTTCGGGGAGAGCCGTGCGAGAGATCGTCGTGTTCAGCGGAAGTGCCCACATCGAGTTGGCGGAGCAGATCTGCGGTGATCTCGGCGTACCGCTTTCGCCGGTCGAGATCCACCGTTTCAGCAACGACTGCCTGCAGGTACAACTGCAGACGAACTGCCGGCAACGAGACGTGTACATCGTGCAACCGCTGGTACCGCCGACGCAGGAGCACCTGATGGAGCTGCTGCTGATGATCGACGCCGCCCGCGGCGCGTCGGCCGCGCAGATCACCGCCGTCATGCCGCACTACGCGTACGCGCGCTCCGACAAGAAGGACGCCTCCCGCATCTCGATCGGCGGCCGCCTGGTCGCCGACCTGCTGACCACCGCGGGCGCCAACCGGGTCCTCACCATGGCCCTGCACGCCCCGCAGGTGCACGGGTTCTTCTCGGTCCCGGTCGACCACCTGACCGCGATCGGCGTACTCGCCGACCACTTCCGCGGCCGCGACCTCTCCGACACCGTTGTCGTCAGCCCCGACCTCGGCAACGCGAAGACCGCGACCCAGTTCGCCCGGCTGCTCGGCGTACCGGTCGCGGCCGGCAGCAAGCAACGCCTGGCCGACGACCGGGTCGTGATCGACGCGATCGTCGGCGACGTGGCCGGCAAGCGCGCCATCGTCCTGGACGACGAAATCGCCACCGGCGGCTCGATCATCGAACTCCTCGACCGTCTCAAAGACCTCGGCTGCACCCAAGCCGCCGTCGCCTGCACCCACGGCCTCTTCGCCGGCGCAGCTGTCGAACGTCTCCGCTCCCACCCCTCCATCACCGAGGTCATCAGCACCGACACCGTCCCACGCCCTGCCGGCTTCCCCGAACTCCAGATCACCTCGGTGGCCGGCCTCTTCGCCCAAGCCATCAAACGAATCCACGCCGGCGAATCCGTCAGCAGCCTCTTCGACGGCGTAGACCCCACCCACGCCCCACCCCAACCCAAACTCCCCTTCTAGTACTCGGGAGTCACCGCACAGGGAAGTTGGTGAGGTCCACTTCCCAACCGCTCACGGCTAGTGCGATGCCGGCCTGCGGAATTGCTAGCCGAACCAGGTGACCGAGCCCATTGCGGTTGTCGTTCGAGCCGGAAGGCGGGCGCGATTCTGCGTTGAAGTAGATATCCAATGTCGTGATGCCTTGAGACGCTCCGGCGAGATCGAACATCAGATTCGGTTCCGTGAAACAAAGCCACTCTTCGTCACGACCGGCGGCTGCGACGGTTGCCGGATTCGCGTCGCCCAGGCCGCGCAGCCAGGACGCGAGTTCTCGCGCTTCCCACGTCGTCATGCACGGGTCGTGGAATTCCCACGACCGAACGCCGTCCCACACCTTGCCGTGGATGACGAGCCAATTGGCGTCCCAGTCCGCCTGCTCCGACGTCGACTCGCCGGAATCAAACTGGTAGGCGACCACAGCCAGGTCCAGGTAGTAACCGGTCAAGGACTCGAGTCTCACGCGCCTGATGCTAGGCCGGAACGAGCGCATGCCGGGGGACGGGCTCGTGGATCCCTACTGGAATGCTTGGCTCGTGGCGAGTCGGAGCGGAGTCTGGAACGGCTTGCGTTCCATCGGGCATGGCCTCTTCTACGCGAGCACGGCGGGCGCCCGCGTAGCGTTCATTGTGATGGGTGTCCTTGCCGTCGCTCACCGCGACCAGCCGGTGTACTGGGGAACGTTCACCGAGACCTCGACCGTCTGCGATTCCGGCCCGCGAGGGCATTGCACGAACTCGGGCCGATGGGCGAGCGACGACGGGACGATCATCAAGGACGACGTGAAGCTTGATGGCTTCGTCGAACCAGGCCATTCCGTGCGAGCGAGTTACCGACCGGGCGGTCCGATGGGGGACGACGAGAACAACGTCGTGCACACCGGCGCCTGGTCGAGAGCCTGGCTGTGGTTCCCTTGGGTGGCCGCAGCTGTGAGCGGAGCCGCGATGTGGGGCCAAAACCGACGGTGGCGCCGCGACGACGTGGATCGTCAACGTGATGCGGGTGCGTCCGAACCTGACAGCACCGCCTGACCCGAAGCTCGTCCGGCGCCGCAGGAGCCCGAAATATGAATGCGTGACCGGCCTGCGTGCTAGCAGACTGCCGGCTGTGGCTGATGAAGGTGATGCCGGTTGGTATGCGGTGCGGTGCGTCTTTCGGCTCGGGCGTCCGGCAGGGGTCGAAGGTAAGGCGTACGAGGAGCGCATCACGTTGTGGCGGGCTCGTTCCTTCGATCACGCCATTGAGCGCGCTGAGGCTGAGGCCCTCGAGTATGCGGCGACGATTGCCGGCGGTTCCGACCGATATCTGGGTCTCGCGCAGCGTATCTCCTGTCCGACGTGCCGGGCGACGGTGCCGAGATCTTCTCCTTGATACGGGAGAGCAAGCGCAAGCCGCGGGCGTACCTCGATCGCTTCTTCGACACCGGTACCGAGCGGGCAGCGATCGTGAGCAGCGGTCCTGAGGAGCCTGCCTAGGATGGCGCGGTGAAGTTTCTGATGGTGCCTGGTGGATGGCAGGGCGGGTGGGCTTTCGACTCGGTGGGGCAGGAGTTGCGGCAGCGCGGGCATGAGGTTGTGGCGGTGACGCTGGCTGGGTTGGAGTTGCACGGGCCGGGGGATGTGGAGCGGCCGGCGAATCTTGAGGTGCACATCGACCAGGTTGCTGAGGTTGTTGAGCGGAGTAGTGGAGGACCGCTCGCGTTGTGTGGGCATAGCTATGCCGGGTTGGTGATTGCCGGTGTTGCGGATCGGTTGGGGGATCGGCTTGAGCAGCTGGTGTTCATTGACGCATACGTTCCGGAGGACGGGGATTCCTGTTGGTCGCTGACCAGCGATGTCTTCCGGGAGCTGTTCATCGCGGGGGCGAGCGCTGACGGTCGGTGGGTCGGCGTGCCTGACGGGATGGATCCCCGGGCACGGCCGCACCCGTTGGCCAGCTTCGTGCAGTCGGTCAGGCTGGAAGGCCGGTCGTGGCTCGGGCTTGGGCGGACGTACATCAGTGGTGGCGCGTGGACGGGAAGCCCGTTCGTGGAGTTGACGGAGCGGTTGCGCAAGGCCCCGGACTGGAAGGTGCACGAGATTCCGGTGGGGCACAACATTGCTCGGCGTGATCCGCAGGGTCTTGCGGACGTACTCGATGCCTTGTCGTCGGCTGGTGGGGCGGCTGCAAAGTAGCTGGGCGGGCGTGCTGTTCAGGGTCGACGGTGTGGGTGCGGTTTGCGGCTGCTCGGTTGCTGCGTGGTTGTGGGTGGGTGCCGGTGTGGTCGACGTGGAAGCGGAATCCGTGGGGGCTGGTCCATTCGATGGCTCCGGTGGGCAGGCGTCGGTTGCTCCAGCCGCCGAAGGTTTTCGCGCGGTGGTGGAGCCGGTTCAGCGGTATGAGGTTGTGGGTCGAGGTTTGGCCTGGTGGGCCGGTTCCGTCGTACGGCGTGATGTGGTCTTGGTCCATCCGTGGCGTTGCCTCGGCGGTGCCGTACGGGAACATGTCGACCGGATGTCGTAGCCGTACACGTTCGCGGATCCGGGTGGGGATCTCGTAGCTGTGGACGCTGATCTCGTCGTTCAGGTCGATGACTGGTTTGAGGATCACCTGGTCGTGGCCGAGTAGTTCGGTCAACTGGGTAGCGAGGAGTGGGCCGAGCTCTTCGACCCGGAGCACGCCGTTGCCGGTGGCAAGGGTCTGGTCGGTCAGGTGCACGTACAGCGTGTGTTGTCTGCGTTTGCTGCTTCCGCCGGATCCGTTGCTGTAGGCGTCTTGTTTGATTGCGGCGAGCCGTTCCTGGAGAGTGTCGGCGAGGGCTAGTGGGGCGACGCGTCTCCGGTAGTCGGGTCCGCTGCGGGCTCGTTCGGCTCGGGAGTTGGCTCCGAAGTTGGTTTGTGGGGTTGGGTTTGGGCCAGGTGGCGGGCTACCTCCAGTAGGTGCTGGGCTGCGGCTGGGTCGGAGATCCAGTCGATGGCTTTGGCTCGGCGTTCGTCGAGGGTGTCTGGGTCGCCGAGGGTCTTGAGGGCGCAGGCCAGGTCTTCGATGGTGGCGTCGAAGCGGATGACGGCTCCGGTGGCGGCGCGGACCCAAATGCTTTTGGTGCCGTGGTCATCGGCGGGGTCGGACTGGGAGACGAACACGCCGCGGGTGCGGGCGGTGGATTCGGCGTGGGCCTTGGCGCGTTCGGGGTCGGCTTGCCAGAGGGCTGCGGTGACGATCTTGGCCAGTTGGCCCGGGGTGACGGTGTTCACGATGTCGGCCACACGCTCGTCGACGAGGGCGGCGGCCTCGAGCGGTAGGGGCAGGCAGGCGTGGGCCACTTTGCGGGCGCGCCAGGCAACGGCGTTTCCGGCGAGGACGGCCGCCCAGATCTTGGGGAGGCGGTGGCGCAGGGCCAGGGCTTCGCCGAGCAATGAGGAGGCGGCACCGGAGGACATGCGCAGTACGGCGCCGAGCTCGATCGGAGCGAACTCGGCGACTCCGGGGCATCCCTCGCCGCCGTAGACGCGGATCCGTTCGTGGCCGGGAAGCGGTTCGCCGTCGATCCATTCGACGACGGCGTTGCGGTCGGCGAAGGCGAGCGTCGTACGCAGGATGCCGACCGCGGCCTCTTCCTGGGCTTGGGCGTACTCGGCGGCCACGGAGAGCAGGGCCGTGGTGTCGAGGTCGTCCAGGTCGGTGTCGAACATGTGTTCTATTGTAGGTCACGGAACGGTGACGGCCAAATCGCGCGGTGCCGGGAATCCCTTGCCTGTAAGGAGAAAGGAGTCTGCCGGTGGGTGTTGAGGCGGGTTGGGATGGTCAGCTGACGTGCTGGATAAGGGTTTGCGTGGGGTTGGGTGGGAGCGGAGACTTCGGGCGCATGGATGATGCGGAGCTTGAGCGGCTGTTGAGGAACGTGCGGTATCCGCGGTCCGCGGGGTACTCGGCGAGGTGGATGGTTGATGCTTCGATGGGGCCCAATCCGGTGTGGCAGGCGGAGGCGCTGGCTGGGTTGATGCCGTTCGACGCGGGGATGCGGGTGCTTGATCTGGGGTGCGGGAACGCTTGTAGTTCGGTGTTTCTGGCCAAGGAGTTCGGGGTTGAGGTCTGGGCCACGGACCTGTGGATCGCGCCGGAGGAGAATCTGCGGCGGGTGGTCGAGGCGGGCGTGGAGGGGCGGGTTCATCCGGTGTACGCAGAGGCTCGGTCATTGGGTTATGCGGAAGGGTTTTCGTCGCGGTTCGTGAAGCCTGGTGGGCGGATCGGGATTGTGCAGCCGGGGCCGGTGGAGGAGTACGAGGTGTTGCCGCCGGCCGGGGCGCGAGGAGGCGCGCATGTTGCGTGCTGATGGGGGTCGGACGCTGGGTCTCACCCGAGTGATCGCGCGTAGGAACAGCTAGAGGATTGCGTATGGCCAGGTGGGGGAGGCGGAAGGCCCGGACGACGTTCTAGATCTGTTCGGCCAGGGCCAGGATGATGCCGGCTGGGCCGCGGAGGTAGCAGAGGCGGAACCCGCCGTCGAACTCGCCCACCCCGTCGAGGGGTTCGGCGCCGTGCCGGCGGAGCCGGTCGATGGTGTCGTCGATGTCGTCGACCGCGAACATCACCCGGTGCATGCCGAGCGTGTTGTGTGGCGGATTCGGCGGCGTTGCGTCGATCGTGGCCGGGGAGTGGTACTTCGCCAGCTCGAGGCGACCGCGGCCGTCCGGCATGCGCAGCATCGCGAACGCGCAGCGGACATCGGTGAGGCCGACCGTACGATCCACCCAGTCGCCCTCGACCTCGCCGCGGCCGTCCAGTACCAGGCCGAGTTCTTCGAAGAACGCGATCGCGGCGTCGAGGTCGTCGACGACGATTCCGACGTTGTCCATCCGGAGCAGCGCCATCCTGTTACCTCCCACGTGGTGTGTGCGACCACCCTAGGGGCGAGCGTCTATTGTCTGCGGCATGCAATCACTGTCTCCACGGGTTCGCGCGCTGGGTGCTGCCGGGATCTGTCTGGTGATCGCAGTCGCGGCCGGGCTCGCGGTGGACAGTCGGCTGGATCGGCACTGGGTGCTGCGTGGGCTGACGCTGTTCCTGGCGATCTGTTGTGCCGCGTTGCTGCTGACTGATCAGACGCGGCGGTTGCGGCAGATCGTCACGGCGATCGGGCTCGTGATGTTCGGGCTGATCATCCCGGTGTCGCAGACGACCTGGTCGAAGCCGCCGGAGATCAAGTTCGCGTTGCAGGTCGCGACCGACGCGAAGGCCGCGGCCGAGAAGTCGTCCAGCAGCAGCGTCACCGTCGCCGACGTGAAGGCGGCGGCCGAGGCCCGCGGTGGAGCGGTCGGGTCGTTCCCGACCGAGAAGAGCCCGCAGGTGCATGGCGCGGACGCGTACCCGCTCATCGTCCGCGCCAAGCGCGACCAGGGCCGGCCGTGGGCCTGTCTCTCCTTCACGAGCCTCGACGCCACGGTCCGCCCCTGTTGACCTCTGATCCTAAGAAGACCGGTTCACGGAATCGCGGTCGCGGCGTCGAACCAATTGGCCGGGCTCTGCGGGCTCTTGGTCAACTGCAGATTGTCGGCAATCCGACGAAGGCTCTCGAGAGTCGGGTGTGCGCTGTAGCTGGTGATCACGACCGCGACGCCGTCCTTCTCGAGCCGCAGGGTGTTCAGCGGGCCGGACGCGGTCGCCTTCGTCGGGTCCTTCTTCGAGTACGTGATCGTCTGATTGATCAGGTACGCCTTCATGCCGTGGATGACGGCGACCGCGTTGCCGCCCCGCAGCAGGGTCGCCTGGTTCCACAGCGGGCTGGTGTCGTACCGGATCGACAGATCGTCACCGGCCTCCGGGTCCCAGGGATTGCCGGTGACGAGACTCGCCGGCTTGGGCGCGATCGGCACGTAGCCCGTCGCAGGGTTGTCGTCGCTCGCCAGCACGGTGAAGCCGCCGGAGAGGGCGACACCTGACCGGGCCGGCTGGTAGCCGACCTGGCGCGGTGTGATGCCGTCGGGGAGCTTGCCGAGCCTGAAGGGCGAGTGCAGGACGCGGGCCGGCGGCGCGATCGACCTGGCGAGGCTGGTCGCCAGGCCCAGGTCGGCCTTGAGCGAGGGCTCCACGGCGTTTCCGGTCGGGCTCGTCGACTCGCAGGTGAGCAGGGCCCAAACACCGGCGGTCGGTTGCCATGCCAGGACCTTGTCGACCTTCGCGGCGAAGGAGAAGAAGTACGTCCGGGGTGCGGGCAGGAACGGCTTCGACGGTGACGACGTGACCACGCGGGCCTTGCGCCCGCCGAGGTCGATCGTCGGACTGCCGGCCGGAATCGTCGACGGGTCGAAGTCGCCGTTGCGATGCAGTTGCAGCTGGCAGTACGTCGGCGTGGTCGGCTTGCTGGTGTCGAACAGCTCGTAGTCCTGGCGGTTCGCACTGAACCGCTCGCCGGCCGCTTCCACGGTCTTCGGCAGGTTCAGGTCGACCCAGTACGACCACGCCGAGTCCGGCTTGCCCTGGCCGGCCACCGGGGTGCCGGACGAGATGACGTGCGGTACGACGACCGCGGCCGTCGCTGCGGTTGCGGTGGCCACCGCCGTGCCGATGATCAGCGCGGTACGGCGAGGAGGCCGGTCCTGCAGCGCCAAGCGGACATCGCCCGGATGTGGTGCGGTGCCGGCCAACTGGTCGAAAGCTTCACGGAGGTCTTGTTCAGTACGCATGGTGGACTTCCTCGGTCAGAGGTGCGCGCCGGAGTTCGATGCGCAGGGTGGCGAGTGCACGGGAGGCGTGCGCGCGGACGGTGCCTCCGGAGCAGCCGAGGGTCTCGGCAATCTCCGCGTCGGTCAGCCCGCCGTAGTACCGCAGGACCAGCACCGCCCGTTGCCGGCGCGGAAGCTTGCCGAGTTCGCCGAGCAGTTCGTCGCGGTCCGCCGTACGGTCGGCGTGATCCGGACTGCTGCCCTGCTCGACCTCGGCGATCGGCACGTACCGGGACCACTTGCGGCGCCAGGACAGGTACTCGTTGACCACCATCCGGCGGACGTACGCGTCCGGGTTCTCCGCCTTCCCGATCCGGTCCCACTTCTTCTGGGCCTTGATCGCGACGTCCTGTACGACGTCCTCGGCCAGATGCGGCGACCCGCACAGCACGGTCGCGAACCGCAGCAGCGGTGGCAACCCGGAGCGGAGCCATTCGTCGAACGTCACTACGTCCCCTCCCGTTGATAACGGCCTACACCAGTACAGACGACGCCTAGGGCCGATCTGCTGAGTCCACGCTGGGTCCACAACATGGGCAATCGATTTCTCACCGAGCCCGCTCCGGCCTAAGGTCGCGTTATGACACTTGGGAACCTCACCGGCATCAGCGCGCTCGCCGACGTCGAGACGCGCTCCATCAGTGCGGAGAACCCGACCGGCGAGCCCGGCCAGGGCGGGCGGCGGACCGAGGGGACCGGGGCGCACGCGGCCCGCGACCTCGGCCAGGGCTGGAAGGTCTCGCCGTCGATCGAGATCGGTCCGGGGGAGACCGCGACCCTCGCGGACATCACCGGGCCGGGGTGCATCACGCATGTCTGGCTGACCACCCACGTCGACAACTGGCGCCGCCTGATCCTGCGGGCGTTCTGGGACGGCGACGACAACCCGGCCGTCGAGACGCCGGTCGGTGACTTCTTCTGCTCGGGCTGGGGCAAGTTCGCCCAGGTGAACTCGCTGCCGGTCGCGGTGAACCCGAACGGCGGCTTCAACTGCTACTGGGAGATGCCGTTCAGGCAGCAGGCCGAGCTGACGATCGAGAACACCCACGACGAGCCCGTGATCGTCTACTTCCAGGTGGACTACTGGCTGGGCGCAGTACCGGACAAGGCGGCGCACCTGCATGCGCAGTGGCGCAGGAGCAACCCGCTGGCCGCTAAGACGGTCCACACGTTGCTGGACGGTGTAGAAGGTCCAGGGCACTACGTGGGTACGTATCTCGCCTGGGGCGTCAACAGCACCGGCTGGTGGGGTGAGGGCGAGGTGAAGTTCTACCTGGACGGCGACGAGGAGTTCCCGACCATCTGCGGTACGGGTACCGAGGACTACTTCGGCGGCGCGTGGAACTTCGACGTACCGCACCTCGGCGGCTACACCGAGTTCAGTACGCCGTACCTCGGCATGCCGCAGGTGATCCGCCCGGACGGGCAGTACCAAAGCCAGCAACGCTTCGGCATGTACCGGTTCCACCTGCCCGACCCGATCCGCTTCAAGGAGCGGCTCAGCGTCGACGTACAGGCCCTGGGCTGGCGCTCCGGCGGCCGCTACCTCCCGCTGCAGGACGACATCGCGTCGACCGCGTTCTTCTACTCCACCCGTACCAGCACGCACCGGCCGGCAACGCCGAGCCACGACGACATGGAGATCTGCTAGGGGATCAGCAGCGGGTTGTGGAGGGCCGTGTCGGTAAGAACCACCAGGGCCGCAGTCCAGGCCAGTGGTGCTTCACCGGCCGGCTCCAGGTCTCGGTTGACCTTCTCCGGCAGGGCACCGAGCTTGGTGCGGTGGTGGTCCAACCAGGTGAGCAGGGTGTTGGCAGTGTCCTGGTCACCGCGCGCGGCCGCGCTCAACGCGAACAGGGCGGTCTGGGGCGTCCATGACACCCCGTCCGCCCGCCAGTCCTCTCCTGGTGTCACACCGCCGTTCGGTTGGGTCAGTGCGGCGTACGCGTTGTCGATCGCCGTACTGACGACCGGACGGGCCGGGGCGAACGGCGGCCCGAGGACTGTCACGAACGCGTCGGCGCCGCCGCCAAGGCCGATCGGCTCGACCCCTGGTTCGATCAGGCCCGTGGCGCGAGCGGGTGTCCGCGGGTAGTCCGGTCCGAAGACCCGATCGGTTGCCGCCGACAACTTGTCGAGACCCGCCTGCCACCGGGCGGCCTGGGCCGGCTGGTGTTGTTCGGTGGCGATCCGGACGGCCGAACGCAGACCCGTCAGCAGCGGCGCGACCGTACCCAGCGTCACCTCCTTCTCGGGACGTTCCCAGTAGTCGGGGGAGCGGGCCGGTAGTCCGTCAGGGCCGAGTTCGCGGACGATCTGGTCGGCCGACTCGGTCACCATGCCCCAGTACTGACGGCCGGCGCGGCAGAACCATGTTGCCCACAGCACCCATCCGGACGCGTCCAGCTGAGGTTCGCGGCCATCGCGGACATGCGTGCCGTCGGCCGTGTACCGGGCCTCCCAGCGGCCGGTCGACGGGCGGACGCGGTTGAGGAACGACAGCACCTTCAATGCATCGTCGTACTGGCCGATCGCGCAGCGGGCGACGGCGACGAACGAAGCGTCCCGCGGCCAGACGTACCGCCACGGGCCGTTCTCGCCCGCGAGCGTGCCGCCGCTCGGGAGGGTGAGCGAGTCGAGGTCGGCGAGCGCGTGCCGGACCAGGTCGTCGTACGGCTCACTGCCCAGCGCCGAACGCACCGCCGCGTGCGGGATGCCGTCGGAGACCAACCGTGGTTGCGGGTTGCGGACGAGGTTGTTGATCGTCCCGCCCGCCAGAACGGCCAGTACCACAAAGATGACGACGTACGGGAACCACCGGTCGCGTCGCCGGTCCTCCCGCATGAGTCCCCCTACTGCGCCAGGTGCTGCACTTCCGCCTCGAACTTACGTCGTGGCGCCAGTTCGACAAGGTACATCGCGGACACCACCAGCGCACCGCCGACGAGCATCCGCCAGTTCAGGCTGTCCGAACCGAACAGCACCGCGAACGCCGACGCGAACACCGGCTCCATTGTCATCGCGATCGCCGCCCGGGTGGGAGTCAGGTGGGCCTGCGCCCAGGTCTGCACGATCAGCGCGAGCGCGCCGGCGATCAGCGCCATGTAGACCACGCTGACCCAGTCGTGACCCGTCGGCGGCAACGAGAACCCTCCCGGTACGGCGCCGATCGCGCAGACGCACGTGATCACGATCATCTGTAGCGACGACAGGCCGAACGCATTCTTGGGTGTCGACCAGGCACCAAGACCGATGATGTGCAGCGCGTAGAGACCGGCGGACGCGAGCGTCAGTAGCTCACCGGTGCCGAGGCTGAGGCCGCGCAGCGACAGAACGCCGAGGCCGACCGTGGCGAGGATCACGGCGAACCAGGCCCAGCGGCCGATCTTGTGCCGCAGGATGACCGCGCCGAGCAGCGGCGTGAACACGACGTACATGCCGGTGACGAAGCCGGAGACGCTGGCGGAGGTGTGCCGCAAGCCCTCCGTCTGCACCAGCTGCGCGATGCCGTACGTGATGCCGAGGGCAACGGCCCGGCCGCGGTCCAGCCGGCTCAACCGGGCGATCGCGGGCGGGTGGATCAGCAGCAGCGCGACCGACGCGATCAGGAACCGCAACGCCAGGTAGTCGGCGACGTCCATCCTGGTGAGCAAGTCCTTGGTCAGGAAGAACGTCGACCCCCAGGCCGCCGCAACAGACAGGAGCGCCAGTACAGCAACACGAGGGTGATTCACGCCTTACATCAGATCAGATCGCTTATCTGTAAGGCAAAACGATCAGAGCACGGTGATCACGATCGTCGAACCCGGTTTCACCTTCTGGCCGGCGCCCGGGTTCTGCGCGGCGACGATGTTCAGGCCGAGGTTGAACGGCGCCTTCTGGACCGTGACCTTGAAGCCGGCGTCGGTGAGGATCTGCTGCGCCTCGGCGGTGGTCTTCCTCTTCACGTTCGGCACCTCGACCAGCGGCGGTCCGAGCGAGACGACCAGCGTGACCTTGTCCTTGGCGAACAACGTGCCGCTGTTCGGGCTCTGGCTGATCACGTTGCCCTCGGGCACCTTCTGGTCGTACTGCGTGCTGCGGGTGACGGTGAACCCAAGGTTCCTCAGCGTCGCCCTCGCGTCCCGGTACGGCTTGCCGGTCAGGTCCGGTACGTCGATCGGCTTGCGGCCCTTGCTGACCGCGAAGTTCACCGCGGTCCCGGGCTTCACGACCGTGTTGAACTTCGGGCTGATCGCCATCACCCGGCCCTGCGGGACGGTCTCGCTGTACTGCTCGTTGATCTGCCCGGTGATCAGCTTGATCGGCGACAGCGCCTGCTGCGCCGCGTCCAGCTGCAGCCCGACGAGCTGCGGCACCCGGTACCGCTCGGGACCCTTCGAGACGGTGAGACCGATGTCACCGTTCTTCCGGATCCGGTCGCCCGGCGCCGGGTCGGTGCGCATCACATCGCCCTTGCGCACGTCCTCGGAGAAGTCCTGATTGTCCAGGCTCGCCTTCAGCCCCGCCTTCCCCGCTTCGGCCTCAGCAGCGGCGACCGTCATCCCCACGAGCGACGGCGTGGACGTGTAGCGGTGGATGCCGTAGTACCAGGCGGCGGTGCCGATGCCGATCGCCAGCGCCAGGATTGCGATCAGCGCGATCGGCCCGCGCGAACGGCGCGGCGGCTGGGCCTTGCCGACCGGCGCCGGCGGTGTTGCCGGTGGTGTTGCCGGTGGTGTCTGGGCGGGCGCACCCGTCGGCCGTCCGTGGTCCACCGGTACGACGATCGTGTCGTGGCGGATCGGCTGGCTCGCTGGGTCGGGTTCGCCGCGGGTGTAGCCGTCGTCGTACCCGCTGTCCTGCCGGATCTGCTGGATCGGAACAGTCAGGTCGCCGGTCAGCTCCGGGTCGTCCGGCAGCCCCTCGTCGAGCGCGCTACGTACCCGGTGCACCTGACGGCTGAACACCCGCGCGTCGGTGGGCCGCAGATCCCGGTCCCGTGCGGTCGCGCGCTGCACGAGCGCGTCGACGTACGGCGGGATGTCCGGCTGCTCGAGCGACGGCGGCGGTACGTCGTTGTGCACGTGCGCGTACGCGACCTGGATCGGGGTGTCGCCGGAGTGGGGCTTGTTGCCGGTGAGCAGCTCGTACAGCAGGATGCCGGCCGAGTACACGTCCGAGCGGGCGTCGGCGCTGCCGTCCGTGACCAGCTCGGGCGCCAGGTACGACACCGTGCCCATCAGGAGGCCCTGGGTGGCGGTGTTTCCGCTGGCGCTCACCGCGCGGGCCAGACCGAAGTCGGCGACCTTCACCGCGCCCTTGTCCGAGATCAGGACGTTCTCGGGCTTGATGTCGCGGTGCACGATGCCCGCGTCGTGTGCGGCCGACAGCGCGGACAGGATCGGTGTCAGCAGGTCGAGCGCGCGAGCGGGGGAGAGCGGTGCCTCCTCGCGGATGACGTCACGCAGCGTGCGGCCCGGGACGTACTCCATCGCGAGGAACAACGTCCCGTCGTCGTCGCCCTGGTCGAACACGGCGACCACGTTCGGGTTCGAGAGCCGGGCGGCGGCGCGGGCCTCGGCCACGAACCGGCGGGTGAACTGCGCGTCGTCACCGAGCCCGTCGTGCATCACCTTGAGTGCGACGGTCCGGTCCAGGCGCATGTCGAGCGCCTGGTAGACGGTGGCCATCCCGCCCTTCGCGACACGGGCACCCACGCGGTACCGACCGTCGAGCACACGCCCGACGAGGCGGTCGCTGACCTGCGTGTCCACGTCGTCCGTCACTTGCGGTGAGCCGCCTCTCCCCAAACCGTTCTGCAGAGAGTGTAGATAACGGCTCAGTGTCGCTGCGCCAGGCTCACCGCAGCGGGTCCCACCCGCGTTCCAGTTGCGCCTTGATCCGGAGGACGTTCGCCACGTAGGACTTCGTGTCGGCGTACATGCCGTTCTTCTTCACGCCGCCGAGGCCCTGGTAGTAGCCCGCCACCGCGATGTTCAGCTGGGCGGCACCGGTCAGCCGGCTGAGCAGTACGACGCCCGCGGTGACGTTGTCGCGCGCGATCAGCAGATCGAGGTCGCGGCCGACGATCCGGGACGCGAACCGCCCTGTCGACGGGATCACCTGCATCGCGCCGATCGCGTTCGCCGGCGAGACCACCCGCTGCTTCCAGCCGGACTCCTGCCAGGCGACGGCGAGCGCGAGCTGCGGGTCGACGCCGTACCGCTTGGCGGCGCTCACGATCAGTGACCGCAGCTGGCTGCGGGTCGGCTGCTTGCGCTTCTTCAGGATCGCGCGGTTGCGGTTCGCCTGGGCGACGATGTGGTCGGCGTACCTGCGGCCCGCGAAGGTGTTGTCGGTGCGTTTCTTCGGCCGGATCTTCACCGGGACCAGCAGCGGCTTGCCGGCATAGATGCGGTCGCCGGGCTTCAGCCGGTTCGCGGCGAGCAGGTTCGCCTGCGAGCACCTGAAGCGCTTGGCGATCGCGGAGATCGTGTCGCCGGACTTCACGACGTACGTCACCCGCCCGAGCTGCGAGCGCCTCGCCGGCGTCGAGGTCTTGACCGGGACCCTCAGTACTTCGCCCGCGTAGATCGCGTTGCCGTTGCCGGGGAGCTTGTTCAGCGCGACCAGCTGACTCACCGTGGTGCCGTACCGCCCGGCGATCTGGCCGAGGGTGTCGCCGTCCTTGATCTTGTACGAGCCGAAGCCCGGCGAGCCGGCGGTGATCACGGCCGCGGTCAGTACCGGCACGGCCAGGCCGGTCAGAATCCGAACAACGTTGCGCATCGCAACCAACTCCCCGTTGTGTACGTCCCTTGACCGTATGTGCTGGGACTGATGTGACAACAGGGGCGAATGGGGTTGGTGTTACGCCTGTAACGTAAAGGTTACAATTCAAGGCTGAACTACATTGTTGTCGTTCACAATCTTTCCGGTTGCTTCGGGCAACTGTGAGTCAGTGGCCGAATCTGCTGACCAGGAAGGGCTTGGCCAGCTCCGGCAGGGTTCCGGTACGCACGGTGTCGGCCAGGATCTGCGCGGTGACCGGGGTCAGAAGTACGCCGTTCCGGTAATGACCAGTTGCCCACAGCAACCGATCCAGGCCGGACGGCCCGAGCACCGGCGCGTTGTCCGGAGTCGCCGGCCGGAGCCCGGCGATCGCCTCGACGAGTTCGAGCTCGTCGGTGATCGGCAGTACGGTCCGGGCGTCGCGGAGCAGGTTGAACACCCCGCCGGCGAGCACCCGGGTGTCGTAACCGAGTTCGGTACTCGTGGCACCGACGACCAGTTCGCCACCCGGACGCGGGACGAGGTAGACGGAAAACCCGCGGGCCGTCGCACGTACGGTGTGCCGCAACGCCGGGCGGTACGCCTCGGGTACACGCAATCGCAGTACTTCGCCCTTCACCGGCCGTACCGGCGCACGCAGCTCGTCCGGTACGCCGTCCAGCTGCGCGGACCACGGACCCGTTGCCGCAACGATCTGCCCTGCCTGCAGGGTGTCGCCGTTGTCGAGCAGTACGCCGGTAGCTGTCGTACCGGAGGTGATGATCCGCGTCACGCGCCGGCGGATGAGCTCGACGCCGGACAGCTCCACTGCGCGCAGGAGAGTGGCCACGGCCTGCCTGTTGTCGACCGAGTGGTCACCAGGGACCCAGACGCCGCCGGAGACACCTGTGGCGAGCAAGGGCTCACGCTTGCGGGCGTCACGTCCCGACAGGTCCTCCACCTCAAGGCCGAGTCGGCGCTGGTAGTCAGCGACCCGTCGGAGCACTGCCATGTCGTCGACGTCGTACGCGACCGACAGCGTGCCTGTCTGGTGCAGTCCTGCGGGCTGTCCGGTCAGCTCCTCCAGTTCGGCGGCGAAAGCGGGCCAGGCGTTGACGGAGGCCAGGTTGAGCGCCAGCAGGTCGTCCTCGCCGAACTCGACCTCTGTGACCGGAGCCAGCATGCCCGCAGCGACGTTGGACGTCTGCGCGCCCGGTGTGGGGTCGCAGATAGTTACCTGGATCCCCTCCACGGCCAGCCGCCACGCTGTCGCCAGCCCGATCAGTCCGCCGCCTACAACAACCACATCAGGCATGCCGTAACCCTACGTCTGGCACGTCATGGCAGGCTTTGCGGTGTGACTGACCACACCGACCGTCTCGCGGATGCCCGGCTCTACTTGTGTACTGACGCGAGGGAGAAGCAGGGTGACCTCGCAGAGTTCCTGGACGCCGCGCTGGCCGGTGGCGTGGACATCGTGCAGCTCCGGCAGAAGGAGATGGAGGCCGCGGACGAGCTGGCCGCACTGGAGGTGTTCGCGGATGCCTGCAAGCGCCACGGCAAGCTGCTGGCGGTCAACGACCGTGCGGACATCGCGTTCGCGGCGGGAGCCGACGTACTGCACCTGGGTCAGCGGGACCTGCCGGTGCATGCCGCCCGGGCGCTCGTCGGTCCAGGGCCGATCATCGGGCGGTCGACGCACTCGTTCAGCCAGGTGAACGCGGCGGTGGACGAGGTCGGTTCGGACTACTTCTGCGTCGGTCCGACGTGGGCCACGCCGACCAAGCCGGGACGGCAGGCAGCAGGGCTGGAACTGGTGTCGTACGCCGCCGGCCGGCGGCAGCCGAAGCCGTGGTTCGCGATCGGCGGCATCGACCTGGAGCGGCTGGACGAGGTGATCGAGGCCGGCGCGACCCGCGTCGTCGTGGTCCGGGCGATCACCGAGGCGGACGACCCGGGAGCCGCGGCGGCCGAGTTCAGCCGGAGGCTCCTGGCGTGATCAACAACCAGAAGACCGCGCGGGTCGTCGCGGTCGTGGTGATCGCGATGATGGTGATCACTCTGGCTGCCTCGCTGTTCGGCTGCTCGGCCAAGACCTCAAGCAGCAAGTCCGGCGGTACGGATCCGACCAGCGGGCTCAAGTACGTCGCGGTGGCGGACCTCCCGCAGGAGGCGCAGAACACGCTGAAGCTGATCGACCAGGGCGGCCCGTACCCGTACAGCCGTGACGGTGTGGTGTTCGGCAACCTGGAGAAGATCCTGCCGAAGCACGACCGCGGCTACTACCACGAGTACACCGTGAAGACCCCGGGGGAGAAGGACCGCGGTGCCCGCCGGATCGTGACCGGGAACGCCGGCGAGCGTTACTACACCGACGACCACTACAAGTCCTTCCGCCGCATCGCGGAAGACGGGGGAACTTCATGAAGTCACTGCGCGGGCTGGCGCCCGGCGTCTACCGCTGGCCGTCCGCTCCCGGCGCGGACGCCGTACGGCGGGACGCTGCCGCCGCCGGGTTCGGGTTCGTGCTGCTCGACACGAGCGAGATCCAGGACAAGACCGGTTTTCTCGACCTGTGCGCGACCGCGTTCGACCTGCCGCGCTGGTTCGGGCGCAACTGGGACGCGCTGGCCGACTCACTCAGCGACCGGTCGACCGGAACGCCCGAGGTCGTGCTGTGGACCGGGCTGCGCAACCTGCTCGAGCACGACCACGACACCGTCGACGTGGCGCTGCAGATCTTCACCGAGGACACCACGAACTCGGGCCAGCTCCGGGTCCTGATCGCCGAAGCGACCACGCCCGACCTGCTGCGCTCACTGCCGGTGCTGTAGCAGCTCCTGCAACTCGTCGAGGTTCCCCGCAAACAGCAGGCTGCGCCCGCGGTTGCTCTCCCGCACCCAGTCCGCCAGCGGCTTGCTCGCAGCGACCCGGTCGGCGATGTCGCCGACCACGGCCAGACCCATCTGGTACTGCACGAACTTCTGCGTGATCGCCCCGGCCCGCCCGGTCCGCAGCTCGAAGAACTCGTCGCCGAGCTGCTCCGGCGTGAACGCGATCCACTCCGCCTGATGGGAGTAGTACGCGTCGACGATGAGCTGGACCGTCTGACTCTCCTCGGTGAGCGGTACCTCGCTGACGTACACCTGAACCATGTACCTCAAACTACCCTAAGTGCCGGTCGATGACCATTTATAGGGAATTCTAAGGAAAGTGCCTTAGGCTGACAGCATGGCCCAGGAGCTGTACTCGGTGGAGCAGGTGGCGAACCGGCTGGGCCTGCACGTCCGTACGATCCGCAACTACGTCCGCGACGGCCGGCTGAAGGCGGTCCGGATCGGGAAGCAGTACCGGATCAGCCGCGAGGACCTCGAGGAGTTCACCGGTACGCCGACCGCCGTCGTCGACGTGGACGCCTCCGCGCGGCACGTCGAGGCGTCGAGCATCGTCCACATCGACGCGGTCGACCGCGCCACCGCGGACCGGCTCACCACCCACATCCACGGTGCGCTGAACCAGCCGGAGGCCGTCCACCTCAAGGCGGAGACGATCTACGACGAGGAACGTGCCGTCCTCAAGGTGATCGTGCTCGGCGACCTGTCCGCGACCGCAGACCTGCTCCGCCTGATCAACCTGCTGGCTACACCACCCGCGACGTAGCCGCGATCGCCAGGTCGGTCAGCGCCTTCCGTGCGGTGTCGTCGGCGAGGTCCGCCCGGTCGAGGGCGTCGAGCGCGTCCTCGGTGCGGTCGGTGATCAGGTCCTCGCAGGCCTGTACGGCGCGGGAGTCGGTGAGGATCTCGCGGAGCAGCTGGATCTCGTCGTCGTCCAGGTCGGGCCGGCCGAAGAGGCGGTTGAACTCGGTCAGCTGGATCTCCGACGCGTGGTCGACGGCGTACGCGATCAGCACCGTCCGCTTGCCCTCGCGCAGGTCGTCGCCGGCCGGCTTCCCGGTCAGGGCCGGGTCCCCGAACACACCGAGCAGGTCGTCGCGCAGCTGGAACGCCTCACCCAGCGGCGCGCCGTACCCGGACAGGGACGCGATCAGCCGCTCGTCCCCGCCCGCCAGCGCGGCCCCGATGTGCAGCGGGCGCTCGATCGTGTACGTCGCCGACTTGTACCGCAGGACGCGCAGCGCCAGGTCCATGTCCGACTCGCCGCTCGCCTGCGCGACCAGGTCGAGGTACTGCCCGGCGGTGACCTCGACCCGGACGGCGTCGAAGTACTGCTCCGCCCGGGCCAGGGCGGCCGCGTCGAACCCGGACGTGTGCAGCAGCTCGTCGGCCCAGATCAGGCACAGGTCGCCGAGCAGGATCGCGGCGCCGACGCCGAAGCCGACCGGGTCGCCGCCGCGCCCGGTCTTCTCGGCGCGCTCCCGCTGCAGCGCTTCGAACCGGCGGTGGGCGGCCGGCTGACCCCGCCGTACGTCGGACGAATCCATCACGTCGTCGTGCACCAGCGCGCTGACGTGCAGCATCTCCAGGCTCGCCGCGGCCGGCAGGATCGGCAGCGCCGGATCACCGCCGGCGGCCCGGAAACCCCAGTAACAGAAGGACGGACGCAGCCGCTTGCCGCCGCTGGTCGCGTCCCGCGCGGCCTGTACCTGCTCGGTCAGCTCCGGCCCGATCGCGGCCAGCCGCTGCTCCTGCCGGTCGAGGAACCCACTCAGCGCCCGCTGGATTCCGCCCGGGATGTCGACATCGTCCACGTCTCGGAGCGTAGTCGGTCTGCAGACGCGCACGTTCACCCCGGGTAACCTGAACGCCATGGCGAACGGACTTCCCTCGACGCTGCCCGGCGGTGCGCCGACGATCCGCGAGCTGCTCGCGTCCGGGGAGCGGTCCTTCTCGTTCGAGTTCTTCCCGCCGAAGACGCCCGAGGCCGAGGAGGTGCTGTGGCGGTCGATCCGCGAGATCGAGCAGCTGCACCCGACCTTCGTCTCGATCACGTACGGCGCCGGCGGCACCACCCGGGACGGCACCATCCGGGTCACCGAGCGGGTCGCACAGGACACGTCGCTGACGCCGCTCGGGCATCTGACCTGTGTCGCGCACTCCCGCGACGAGCTCCGCTCGGTGATCGGCGCGTACGCCGGATCCGGGGTCCGGAACATGCTCGCGCTGCGCGGCGACCCGCCGGGCGGTCCGAACCAGCCGTGGGTCGCGCACCCCGAGGGCCTGAACCACGCGGTCGAGCTGGTCGAGCTGATCCGTTCGCTCGGGGACTTCTGCGTCGGCGTCGCCGCCTTCCCGGACAAGCACCCCGAGGCGGCCTCGCTCGAGGCCGACGCCCAGGTGCTGGCGGCGAAGGCGCAGGCCGGTGCCGACTACGCGATCACGCAGATGTTCTTCGGCGCCGACGACTACTTCCGGCTGGTCGAGCGGTCGGCCGCGTTCGGCTGCGACATCCCGGTGCTGCCGGGCATCATGCCGGTCACGAACATCAAGCAGATCCAGCGGATGGCCGAGCTCACCGGGATGGCGTTGCCGGCCGCCGTCACCGAGCGGCTGCTCGCCGTCGAGGACGAGCCGGCCGCTGTCCGTGAGGTCGGGATCGAGATCGCGACCGAGCTGTGCGAACGCCTGCTCGAGGGCGGCGCACCGGGCATTCACTTCATCACCTTGAACAGATCCACGGCGACACGACAGGTCTTCCTCAACCTCAAGACGGCCGTCGTATCCTGACCTGATGGCTGACCCGTCGGACCTGTTGATCGACCGTACCCTCGTCCTGCTCCGGCACGCGAAGGCGGTGCCGCCGGAGAGCAGGCCGGAGCTGCCGGACCTCGAACGGCCGCTGGCCGACCGCGGCCGCGCGGACGCGAGCGCGGCCGGCCGGCATCTCGTTGCCGAAGGCATCGAACCGGACCTGGTCCTGTGCTCGCCGTCGAAGCGCACCCGGGAGACCTGGAAGTACCTCGCCGACGCGGGCGTGACCGCCAAGGACGTCTGGTACGACAAGCGCGTCTACAACGCCGACACCGACACCCTGCTCGACGTCATCCACGAGGCCCCGGCGGAGGCCCGTACGGTGGTCGTCGTCGGCCACGCGCCGGGCATCCCGTGGCTGGCCGACGAGCTCGCACTGGACGGCACCAGCCCGGAGCGCGTCGAGCTCACCCAGAAGTACCCGACGAGCGGTCTCGCGATCCTGCACCTCACCACCCGCTGGGCCGACCTCGCCGCGAACGAGGCCGACCTTGTGCAGTACGTCGTACCGCGGGGTTAAGGCAGCCAGCGGGTGGTGCTGTTGACGGTGATGAGCCGTTGGGTCGCCCGGGTCAGTACGACGTAGAGGGCGCGTACACCACCCAGTGTGTCGCTGACGATCCGGTCCGGCTCCACGACCACGACACCGTCGTACTCCAGCCCCTTGGAGTCCAAGGGGCTGACGGCAACGACCCGCGGATCGCCCAGCTCGGCCAGCACCGGGTCGACGGCCGGGCGGAGCGCCGGCGGGACGATGACACCGACGGTGCCCTCGACCAGCTGGAGCAGTTCCATGGCCGCGTCGCCGGCGGCCTGGGCCACCTTGGCCGCGTCGAAGACCCGGTGCTCCGGCTCGACGCCGGTACTGCGGACCGCGTTCGGCAGGTCGGCGTTCGGGACGGACTGCCGGATCACCTCACCCGCGAACGCGTAGATCTCCGCCGAGTTCCGGTAGTTGGTGGACAGCCGGAACGTGTGCCGCTGCAGGTGCGACAGCATCGAGTCCATCGCGGCCTGAGCCTCGGCCGGGTCCCGCCAGGAACTCTGCGCGAGGTCGCCGACGATCGTCCAGCTGGCCTGCGGGCCGCGCCGGGTGACCATCCGCCACTGCATGGGGGAGAGGTCCTGCGCCTCGTCCACCAGGACGTGCGCGTACTCCTCCGGCTCCTCCGCCTCGCGGGCGGCCGCCGCCCGGGCACGACGCTCGGAGCTGGTCAGTACCTCGTTGACGCCGTCCGTGAGCCCTTCCAGCCAGTCGAACTCCTCGTCGGTGTTCTCCACGACCGGAGGGCGGCCCAGGAACGTACTGAGCTCGTCCAGCAACGCCACGTCGGCGATGGTGAACTCGTCCGTCGTACGGATCGCGGTAGCGAGCGCGTTGACCTCAGCCGGGGTCAGGTCGTTGCGGCCCCAACGCTGCAGGCGCCGTGCGTCGCCCAGCCAGCGCAGTACGGACTCTGCGGTCAGTACCGGCCACCACTGGCTGAAGAACGTCCGGAACGCCGGAGTGTCGGTCACCCGGTCGCCGAATGCTTCACGGTCGCCGAGCGGTCCGTTGCGCAGGTCCTCCGGGAACCGCTGCCACAACGCGGCGACCAGACCCTTCCGCGCCTCGGCAGCCGCCCGGTTGCGCGCCGTCCGACGCAACGCGTTGCGGCGGACGTTGTCGAGCTGATTGGCGTCGAGCTCGACGGTCGCACCGCCGATGAACACGCGCAGCGTCGTCGGCACGTTCGGCACCCGGTCCCGTGCCGCGCGCGCCAGCACGTTGCGCATCCGCAGCGAGCCCTTGATCGCGGCCACCTCGGCGTTGTCCACCGCGGTCGCCTTCACGCCGTCGACCAGTTCACCGACGGCCCGCAGCGACACCGTGTTCTCGCCAAGGCTCGGCAGTACCCGCTCGATGTACGCCATGAACGCCGCCGAGGGACCGACGACCAGTACGCCGCCACGCTCGAAGCGCCGGCGGTCGCTGTAGAGCAGGTAGGCCGCGCGGTGCAGCGCGACCACGGTCTTGCCGGTCCCCGGTCCGCCGCCGATCACGGTGACGCCACGGGCCGGTGCCCGGATCGCCTCGTCCTGCTCGGCCTGGATGGTGGCGACGATGTCGCGCATCGTGTGCCCACGGGCCCGCGACAGCGACGCCATCAGCGCACCCTCGCCCATTACCGGCAGGTCCTCCGGCGCCCGCTCCGGCGCCAGCAGGTCGTCCTCGAGGCCGGCGATCTTCGCACCCTTGTTCCGGAGCACGCGCCGCCGGACCACCTTCTGCCGGTCGGTCGGCGTAGCCCGGTAGAACGGCTCTGCCGCAGGGGCCCGCCAATCGATCACGAGCGGTTCGTACTCCGCGTCGCGGACCCCGATGCGCCCGACGTACAGCTTGTCGAGCTCGTCCGCGGTCGCGGCGGCCGGCTGGTCGTCGCCGCGGTCGGAGTCCAGCCGGCCGAACACCAGGCCCTCGTGCTCCGCGTCCAGCTCCGCGATCCGGCGGGCGGCCGCGAACACCAGGACGTCCCGCTCGTACAGACCGGTCTGCTCCTCCTCGCGGACGCGGCCGACGTTCTGCGCCTGGCCGCGCTGGTGTCCTTCGACGGCGATCCGGGACGCGGACCGGGCGGCCTCCTCGACCCGGCCGTACACCCGGTCGACATGTTGTTGCTCAGCCGCCAGCTCAGCCCGCTCCACAGCCTCATGGTTGTCGTGATCGGCCGATGTGGGGGTTTGATCCACCGAGGTCCTCTCTACCGCCGGGCACAGTCCCGACACAGCCCGACTCAGAAAACAGGAACAACCAATCTTAGTTGTCCCAGGTGCATAACCCCACGCGGGTCTCAGGCCTTCCCGATCGCGTCCGCCACGATCGCCGCGCCGAGGGTGGTCGCGGGTACCCCTGAGCCCGGGTGCGCGCCCGCGCCGACGCAGTAGAGGCCCTTGACCGGGGACACGTTCGAGGCGCGGCGGCGAGCGGTCCTGTAGCCCTCCCAGGCCACACCGGCCCACCAGGACGGCGAGGTCTGCCGCGACACCACGTTGTCTCTCACGGGCAGACCACGGGCGACCAAGAGGTCCAGTACGTCGTCGGTGGGGTAGCCGTGGACCAGCACGGACCACGCTTGGTGACCGGCCGGTGCTGTACCACCTGTCCGCACGACCACGGTCGGTGTCCCGTGCAGCACAGTCTCGAACGGCAGCGCCGGCACCGGGTCCTTGAGGCCCAGGTGTACGACGTACGCCGCCTGTGCCTGGTGTGTCGACAGGATCCGCTTGCGCACCTTCTTGGCGGCAGGGTCGTCGACCATGCTCTCGTAGAGCACCCGCGGGTCGATGTCGCTCACCACGATGTCTGCAGGGATCGCCTCACCGTCCGACAGCCGTACGCCGCTCACTGCGCCGTTGGCCGTCGTCACCGCAACCACCTCCGCGCTGGTGCGGACAGTGATCTTCCGTTCGCTCGCACGCTGCACGAGAGCGTCGGCCAGCGCGCCGAAGCCACCTGGGATCGTCCAGCGGCCGAACGTACGTTCCAGGTACGACCAGACGCCCACGTACCCCGGTGTGAGCCCTGCGTCGGACCCGCCCTGTGCTGCGAACAGCCTGAGTACTGCACGGGCGCGTTCGTCGGTCAGCTCACGCTGTGCGACCTTCTCCAGCGACTGCCACGGCTTGAGAGCGCGGATGGTCTTCATCGGCAGCTTGTCCTCGAGCGGCGGCTCCAGCGACGTCTTGCGGAGCAGCTGCCACGTGTCGCCGTACCCGTCGACCAGCTTGGTCCACTGCGCAGCCACGGGCGCACCCGCGAGGTCTGTCCAGGCCTCCTCCTGCGAGCCACGGTCGCCGATCGGCAGGTCGAGCACTGAGCCGTCGGAGAACATGTGGCGGCGCGGCTCGCTGACTGGCTCCAGCTGGACGAGGCTTTCGATCGGGCGGCCGCTCTTGCGGAACAGGTCGCGCAGTGCGGCCGGGAGCGTCGTACTGGCAGCTCCTGCGTCCCAGGTGAAGCCGTCAGCAGCTACGCGACCCAGCACACCACCAAGGTGCTCGTCACGTTCGCAAATGGTCACCTGGTGGCCGAGCTTCGCCAAGCGCACAGCACTCGCGAGACCGGCCAGACCGGCCCCGACCACAATCACGTCAGCCACTACTGTTCCCACGTTTCTCTCGCCACGCCTTGAACCTGAGATACCCGCGCCGGATGAACCTGAACGCGAAGTAGACCGCGATCAGGCCGATCACCAGCAGGATCCCGGCGATGATCAGCGCCGCCACCGGATGGAACGCGGCCAGCGACACCACACCGGCGACCGCGACATCCTCTCCCGACGAGGCGGCGATGTTGGTGACCGGCTCGGGGGAGGTGTTGATCGCGAGCCGCAGACTCGCCTTCACCGTGTGCGAGAGCAGCGCCACCAGACCGCCGACGGTCGTGACCACCGCCTGGTGCAGCGTGCTCGCGTGGCCGGACAGCAGCGCGGCGATGATCGCCCCGACGGTCGGCCGGATCACCGTCGAGATCGCGTCCCACGCGGAGTCGACGTACGGGATCTTGTCGGCGACGAACTCGAACGCGAACAGCACGCCGGCCGCGATCAGCACCGGCGTCGTGGTCAGTGCGTGCGGTACGTCGCCGGCACCGGCGAACCGGCCCAGCAGACCGAGGATCAGTACGCAGGCATAGGCGTTCACACCACTCGCCCAGCCGGTCGTCACCGCCAGCGGCAGCACTTCCATCGCGGTACTCCGTAACCCGAGGTGTCCGTCGTCTTTTCGTCAGTATCGAACCCGACGACGTGAGTTTTCGTTAACCGTTGACATCCGCGTCGTCCAGACCCACAGTGACTAGGCTGCCGGTCTGTGTGACCGGCAGGCACCCCGCCCACGGGTTCAGGAGATCAACATGCTGCGTCGTCCGAAGATTCTTGCCGCACTCGCTGCGGTAGCGCTGCCGACCGCCGTGGTCGGCGTGTCGTTGGGAAGTCCACCAGCCCAGGCCTCACAGCCTGCTGCCGCGACCGTCAGCGGTCAGTCGGCCTACAGTGCGGCGGCCGCGAAGTACGGCGTACCGGAGCCGGTCCTGCTGGCCGTCTCGTACGCCGAGTCGCGCTGGGACGACCACGCCGGCGCGCCGAGCACCACCGGTGGTTACGGCCCGATGCACCTCACCGGCCTGGGTGCGTCCGAGGTCGCCGACCTGTCCGGCAAGCAGAAGGTCGCGACCGCCGAGTCGCTGCAGACGCTGAAGACGGCGTCCGAGCTGACCGGCATCGACCAGTCCACGTTGCGTACCGACACCAGCTCGAACATCGACGGCGGCGCCGCGGTGCTGGCGTCGTACCAGAAGTCGCTCGGCCTGCCGGTCGGCACGAGCACCTCACCGGCTCAGTGGTACGGCGCGGTCGCCTCGTACGCCGAGGCCTGGGACAAGGTCGGCGCCGGCGGTTTCGCCGACGACGTCTACTCGATCATGGCCAAGGGCGCCGCCCGGACCACGAACACCGGCCAGCAGATCGTGATGCCGGCGCTGGCCGTGACGCCGGACAAGTCGCAGCTGGGCAAGCTGTCGCTGCCGGCCGGCGTCCAGCCGTCCACCTCGAACGTGGAGTGCCCCGTGTCGCTCGGTTGCGAGTGGCTGCCGGCGCCGTACTCGACCTTCGGTACCGATGGTGACTACGGCAACCACGACCTCGCGGATCGGCCGAAGACCGGGAAGATCGACTACGTCATCATCCACGACACCGAGGGCACCTGGCAGGGCGTGCTGAACCTGGTGCAGGACCCGACGTACGTCAGCTGGAACTACACGATGCGGTCCAACGACGGTCACGTCTGGCAGCACGTGAAGGCCAAGGACGTCGCCTGGCATGCCGGCAACTGGTACGTGAACATGCACAGCATTGGCATCGAGCACGAGGGCTTCGCGCCGCAGGGCGCCACCTGGTTCACCGAGTCGCTGTACCGCAACTCGGCCAAACTCGTGCGCTACCTGGCCGTGAAGAACGACATCCCGCTCGACCGGGCGCACATCATCGGCCACGACCAGGTGCCGGGCACGGTCCCGTCCACGGTCCGCGGCATGCACTGGGACCCGGGACCGTACTGGGACTGGGAGCACTACTTCGACCTGCTCGGCGCGCCGATCTGGGGCAAGTCCGTGCTGCCGGTTCGGGCCGGCTCGATCGTGACGATCAAGCCGGGCTTCCAGGGCAACGTCCAGGTCGTCAACAGCTGCGACACCCCGGGTACGCCGTGCACGCCGCAGGGCACCAACTTCGTCTACCTGCGCCAGGCGCCGGACGACAACGCGCCGCTGGTCAAGGACCTCGGTCTGCACCCGGACGGTTCGGACGGTACGACCGAGGTGTCCGACATGGGCTCGCGGGCCGCCGCAGGTTCGGAGTACGTCGTGGCGCAACGTCAGGGCGACTGGGTGGCCGTCTGGTACCTGGGCGCTCTCGGCTGGTTCAAGAGCCCGGCGTCGGCGCCGGACGCGTTCGCCAAGCCGGGTCTGGTCGTGAAGCCGAAGGCCGGTCTCGCGTCGGTGCCGGTGTACGGACGGGCGTACCCGGAGCAGTCGGCGTACCCGGCCGGCATCCCGTACCAGAAGGTGACGCCGTTGCAGTACTCGATCGGTGCGGGTCAGGCCTATCCGGTCGGTGACCTGAACATCGAGACCGACTACTACCGGGCCGTGACGTTCGACGGGCAGCCGCCGACCGACCACGTCCAGGTGCTCGGCGCGGACAAGTACTACCAGATCTGGTTCGGGCACCGGATGGCCTACGTACGGGCCGCCGACGTGGACGTCCGCCCGGCCGTCTAACCTTGCCCGCGTGATCGACGAAGCCGTCCAGCCGTTGCTGGACGGCTTTGTCAGTTCTGTGCGTTCCGCGGCCGCTGTCGAGGCGGTCTGGCTGCACGGGTCGCTGGCGCTGGGGGACTACCAGTTGGGGCGCAGCGACCTGGACGTGATCGTCGTGGTCTCGGAGCCGCCGTCTCCGGCCGTGGCCGACGTACACCGGGAGCTGATCCGGGCCGACCCGCTGGCGGCCAAGCTGCACTGCTCCTACATGGCCGTGGACCGGTTGGCGGATCTGTCGGTCCGGCACCCGACGTTCGCCCACCAGCGGTACTTCGACCGGCCGGTGACGCCGGTGACCAGGCGGGAGCTTGCCATCGGCAACCGGACGCTGTTCGGCCCGGCGCCCGCGGAGTTGCTGCCGGCAACGACCGACGAGGAGCTGTTCGAGTTCGTCCGCCGGGACCTGCGCGAGTTCTGGTTGCCGGCCACCCGGAAGCGCACGCCGTGGTACGCCGACATCTGGGTCGACCTGGGCCTGCTCACGATCGCGCGGGCGCACGTGACGCTGGCGACCGGGGACCTGATCAGCAAGCGGGCCGCGTTCGACGTGCTGCCTCGGCTCGGGGCGCCCGCGGACGTCGTCGAGGACATCCGCCGGCGCCGGTACACCGACGACGTCCGGACCGGGCCTTGGTGGCGGCACACCCGCGCTGGGCTGACCCGGCGCTTCGTACAGACCGCGATTCCCACGGTCCTCAGTCGACCGTGAGCTCCGTACCTCCGGTGAGCTTCAGCAGCTCGGCGTAGGTGGTCGGGAACACCGAGTGCGGGATGCCCGCTGCGGCCCAGATCACGGCGTACTGCTCGAGGGCGGTGTCGACGTACGTCGGGACGCGGCCCGGGTGCCCGACCGGGGCGACGCCGCCGATCGGCTGACCGGTGTGCTCCCTGACGAACTCCGGCGTGGCCCGCTTCAGCTTCCCGATCCCGAGCCCGGCGGCGACCTTCGCGGTGTCCACCCGGTGCGCGCCCGAGGTGAGGATCAGTACCGGCGCGCCGTCGCCGTCGAAGATCAGGCTGTTCGCGATCGCGCCGACCTCGCAGCCGAGCTCCGCCGCCGCGGCCGCCGCGGTCGGCACCGCCTCGCCCAGGATCACGATCTCGCCGGTCGCACCGGCCGCCCGCAGCGCGGCGGCCACTTTCTGCACATTGGGATGACTGCTCACCCTGGTGAGCTTAGGTACCTTGTCACCCCGATTTGACCGCCGTCCGGAAATTGTCGGTGGCGTCGTCGACGATGAGGTCATGGAGATCGGGACCCTGCGCAGCCGCCTGGCGACCGGTGCTGCCCCGGTCCCCGGCGCGCCGATCCACGCTCCCGTTGACGACTGTCGGCGGGCGGCGATACGCTTCCAGTGTTCGAACAGATGTTCGATTGCCTCGGTCCCGGTTTCGTCGGGAGGCCGGCCCGGGGCGGATCGGACAGCTGGACGGCTCCGGTGCGGAGTTGCGGCCGCATCGGAATCCGGTGGCCCCGGCGGGCCGGGCACCGGGGTGGTCCTCGACCCCCACCCCGTGCCCACCCGCCGGGCCGCCGACCCGGGGAAGCTTTGGACAGCAGGAGGAGATGGACCATGTGGGAGTTCGACGACGCCGTCGAGGTGCACTCGGTGAACGTTGGCGGTGTGCTGACCCCCGACCAGTTCCTCTGGCGTGGCCGGCTGTGGCGGGTGCGCGCGATCCGGTCGCAGTGGACCGAGACCGCCGCCTGGTGGGAGCGCGGCGTGATCGGCACCGGCCGGACGCACGACCCGCTGGCGTTCGCGGACCCGGCGCTGCGGACCGGCGGCATGCTCGCGTTCGACGCCCGGGACGGCCGCCGGCCGGCCGCTGACGACTCGCTCTCGCGGATCGACGCGGCCACGGTCGCCGAGGTCTGTTCGGCGGCCCGGACCCGGCCGGCCCGGACCCACCAGGCCGGCGTGGCCACGCTCCCCACCCACTCGCCGGCTGCCACCGGTGTGCTGGACGCGGAATGGGGCCCGGAGCGTTCGGTGTTCCGGGTGGAAGCCGGCTGCGGCCGGTTCGGACGGCAGGAGATGTTCGATCTCGCCCACGACCCGGACTCGGGCCGTTGGCAACTGGAAAGGGTGACCGACCGATGACAGTTTCACCGGTATCGCCGGCTGCGGCCGGTGCGGCCAGCCGCGAGCTGTTCCGTGCCCGGGCCGCGCTGGCCGAGGCAACCGAGACCAGCGACCACCTGATCCGCTACTCGAGCGCGCATGTCGCGGCGCTCCGAGTTGCGGCCGCGGTGCTCGCCGTACGCGCCCGTCCGGTCCGCTCAGGCAGCCGCCGCCGCGTCCAGCGCAACGCGTGGGTGCTGCTCGCCGAGGTCGCGCCGGAGTTCGGCGAGTGGGCGACGTTCTTCGCCGCCGGCGCCGCGCAGCGCGCCGCTGCCGAGGCCGGCCTGGAGCGCGCCGTCAGCACGCGTGAGGCCGACGACCTGGTCCGCGCGGTCGACACGTTCTACACCCAGGTGGAGGCCAGCCTGCGGCTGTCCACCAGCCCGGTGCTCACCGCCACCACCGACCCGCAGTCCGTCCTCACCCAGTCCTGGATGCAAGCCAGCTGAACCACCACGCACCTGAGGAGATCCCGACCGTGAGCGAACCCACCCGAGGCCTGGGCAAGGACCTGTGCGGTCGCGTCCACGCCGTCACCGGCGCCGAGTGCTACCTGCCGGACACGCACTACCCACGACCGCACCAGGCTCTGTCCGGCGACTCCTGGCATGACGGCCTCTGCACCGAGTGCGCGGGCTCTGGTCTGGCATCCGACATTCTCTGCCCGTCCTGCAACGGCACTGCGTTCGAGCCGCTGACGTTGCCGGAGACCTACCAACCCGGCTGACGGCCCCGCGCGGCCCGGGTTCTGAATTAGGGTCAGCCGGGTGAGCGGACTTCCGGTGTTGGATGTCGAGGAGCAGCGGGTTCTGGGGAGCTTGCTGGAGAAGCAGTTGACCGTGCCGGCGTCGTACCCGTTGACGGCGAACGCGTTGCGGAGCGCCTGCAACCAGACCAGCAACCGCGAGCCGGTCGTCGATTACGACCAGGGCGCCGTCGAGCGGGTCGCCCGTGGGCTCCGGGACCGTGAGCTGTTGCGGATCGTCTGGGCGGACACGGGTCGCCGGACGTTGAAGTATCACCAGATCCTGGACGAGAAGCTCGAGCTCGGAGCGGACGAGCGGGCGCTGATCACGGTCCTGCTGCTGCGTGGTGCGCAGGCGCCGGGGGAGCTGCGGACGCGGACCGAGCGCCTGCACCGTTTCGACGACCGTACCGATGTGGAAGCGTGCCTCCAGCGGATGGCGGCCCGCCCCGAGCCGCTGGTCCGCGAGCTCGAGCGCCGCGCCGGGCAGCACGACCGGCGCTGGATCCACCTCCTGGGCCCGGTGCCGGAAGCGGAGACAGTCGCGCCGGTGGAGACCGTCGACCGCGACACGGTGATCGCCGACGGAACAGACGTACGTGACGACCGGGTGCGTTCGGCGTACGACGCGGTCGCGACGACGTACGCGGACGAGCTGCTCGACGAGCTCGACGGGCTGCCGTTCGAGCGGTGGCTGCTCGACCGGGTCGTTGCCCACGCCAACGGTCGCCCGGTGGTCGAGGTCGGTTCGGGGCCTGGGCACGTGACGGCGTACCTCGCCGATCGGCACGCGGACGCGACCGGGATCGACATGTCGCCGGAGATGGTCGCCGAGGCACGCCGCCGGTTCCCACACCTGCACTTCGAGGTCGGCGACCTCCGTCGGCTCGCCCGCCCACCGGCGAGCTCCGGCTGGGCCGCCGTCCTCGGGTGGTATTCGCTGATCCACCTGGCCGCTTCGGAGCTCCCCGACGCGATTACCGCGTTGACGCGTCCGCTCGACCCGGGCGGTTGGCTGGTGCTCGCGCTGCACGCCGGCGCGGAGGTCCTGCACGTGGAGCAACTCCTGGGCCACGAGGTCGAGCTGGACTACGTCCTGCACGAGCCGACCCAGGTCGTGAACGTCCTCGAGTCAGCCGGTCTCACCGACGTCGAGTGGTACCTCCGCGGACCCATCACCGCCCGCGCCGAAACCACTCGTCGCCTGTACGTCATCGCCCGCACCCCGTCCTGACCCATGCTTTTCAGGACTTGGCGTACCTCTCCGCTGCGAGCGACTCGAACTCCAAGCCGACCGCAGGCTCGTCGCCGACGACCCACGCGTCATGCCCGGGTTCGATCACGTAGGCGATGCCGGGCGTTAGCCGTGCCTTGCTGCCGTCGTCGTGCACGATCTCCAACTCTCCTGAGAGCAGCGTTCCGACGTGGTGCACTTGGCAGGAGTCGCCGCCGACGACGGGGCGGATGCACTCGGACCAGCGCCAGCCGGGCTGGAAGGTGATCCGGGCAACGCTCGCCCCCGGCAGCTTGACGACGTCGACTTGCGTCTTGTCCGGTGAACGTTGCTCGTCCGGCTCGTCGAAGGACTTGCTGAAGATGGCCATGATCCCTCCCTGGTGATCGGCTCTCCCCTTCCTTCCGACGATGGCGCTCCGGCGTCGCCACAGGAAGAGGCCGAGAATTATCGGCCGCTTACGCCCGTACCCCGGGTCGGGCCGGGTGCGTCTGCCGGACGGGCGAGGGGATGGAAGTAGGGTGTGGCGCGGCGAGATGTCGGGGGTCATGAGGCGGAGGGTTGATGGTGGAGCGGCGGCGGCGTGGCGTACGGACGGCGTTGGTGGGTGAGGCGCTACGCGTTGCCCTGGCGGCGCGCGAGCGGACCGATCCGGGTGCCGGGCTGGACATCGTCGACCTCGGCGGCGGTACCGGCGGGTTCGCCGTACCGCTGGCGGTCGAGGGCCACCGGGTGACTGTGGTCGACCCGAGTCCGGACGCGCTTGCCTCCCTCGAACGGCGTGCGCGCGACGAAGGCGTCAGCGAACTGGTCCGCGGCGTTCAGGGCGATGCGGCCGAGCTCCTCGGCCTGGCGGGGGAGTCGAGCGCCGACGCCGTGCTCTGCCACGGGGTCCTCGAGGTCGTCGACGACCCGTCGCAGGCGCTGCAGGCGATGGCTTCCGTACTGCGGGAAGGCGGCGTACTGAGCCTGCTGGTTGCCCAGCGCAACGCCGTCGTGCTCGCGCGGGCGCTGGCCGGGCATCTGGCCGAGGCGCGGATCGCGCTGCAGGACCCGGACGGCCGCTGGGGTGCGACCGACCCGATGCCGCGGCGGTTCGACGAGGCCGGGATCACCGGCCAGCTGGCCGATGCCGGGTTCATGGTGCACACGGTGCACGGCGTCCGGACGTTCGCCGATCTGGTCCCGTCCGCGTTCGTCGACTCCGAACCAGGCGCCGCCGACTCACTGGCAGCCCTCGAACGCGCCGCCAGCCAGCACCCCGCCTTCCGCGCCCTAGCCACCCAACTACACATCCTCGCCACCCACTGACCCCACCGCCCCGCACTCACCCCCCGCCTGCCCCCCGCCCGGTACACCACCCCGCGCGTCACACCGCACCCCGCGTCCCGCACAGGCACCCCGCACCCGCGCGGCCACCGCGCACCACCCGGCACCCAGCACCACCCGACACCGCGCACCGCGCCGCACCACCCCGCACCCACCCCGCACCGCCGCACAGCCGCCCCGCCCCGCGCACCCGCCTCGCCTCGCGCGCCGCAGCACCTCGCACCGCGCACGGCCCCGCCCCACGTACCGCACCACCGCAACCGCACGGCGCACCGCCCCACCCCGTACCACCCGGCAACCGCAGCAACCGGTACCCCGCACCGCACCACCCCCGCACCGCGCACCCGCGCCGCCGCGCGCCGCAGCGCGCACCCGCACCGCACCGCGCGCTGCACCCGCATCACGGCTGGTCGGAGTGTGGTGGGATGCGACGGAGGGTGATGGGGGTGCTACCTGGGGCTTGGTTGCTGTGGGCGGGTGTGGGCGACACGCCGGTTGGAGTGGTTTGGGACGTCTGTTGGCGGGGCAGTTGCGGGACCGTGACGCGCTGGACAGGCGGTCAGGGTTTCGTGTGACGCGGGCGCGGCCTAGACTGGAGGCGGCCTATCGAGATCGCGCTCATCATGGAGGGATCGACGGTGCCCCTCTCGGAAGAAGAGCAGCGCCAGTTCGAGCAGCTCGAACGTGCCCTTGCTGCGGAAGACCCGAAGTTCGTTTCCGCCATGCGTGGGACCAATGTGCGCTTGTACTACCGGCGCCGTGCAGTGCTTGCCGGCGTTGGTTTCGTGCTGGGCATCGCGGTGCTGATGACCGGTGCAATCATTCCCAATACCATCATCGGAGTCATCGGCTTCGTGATGATGGTTGCCTGCCTGTACATCGCTGCGCTGAGCATGAAGCGGATCAGCAACGCGGGGGAGTCCGACGACATCCCGCCGCCTCCGCCGACCAAGCGGCACCGGACGAAGCACGACTCGTCCGGCAGCTTCATGGAGCGCATGGAGGATCGCTGGCGCCGGCGCCGCGAAGAAGACCTCTGACGGCCACAGCCTGAGTCTCCGGCCACACCCGTGCCCTGGTGGGACGGGTGTGGCTGTTTTTATGTCGGAAGAGTTCTACGCCCGGTGTGCGGTGCGGTACGGGAGCTCATCGGCGCGGCCGCCGAATGTACGCGCGAGCGGGAGTGCAGCCGGGGTGTCCGCGAGTGCGGGAGTGCGGCCGGGGGGCGCGCTCGACCCGTGAGTCGAGCGCGGCCGCAGGGCGGTTCTACTAGCAGGTGACCGGGAGGCGCGGGTTCATCCTCGGTCTGGGCCTGTTGTTGGGCGCTTCGGGATTACGAGCGAACGCAGGCGGGCCAGCAGCAGGTCGAACTCGTCCAGTAGGTCTGACGCCTCGGTTGTGCCGCGGCTCAGGTACCAGCGCCAGGACGGCGGCAGCAGCCGCGCCCGCCAGCGGCGGCGCGCAGGCGCCTGTGCCCACAGTGCTTTCCGTACGTCGGTCGCGTCGGCGCGCAGGTCGACCTCGTGGTGCTCGTCGCCGGCGTACCGGAGTGCCTCGATACCGCGGGCCAGCCGGCGCGCGGCCGGCTGCGTCTCGTCGGGGACCTTCGACACCAGCCACTGACCGGTCTGCCGCGGCGTCGAGATTTCGGACCAGTCCAGGCCCAGGTCGCGGGAGGTGTCGCGGATCTCCGCCCACAACCCCTCGGCCCCGGCCCGTCCCGGCAGTCGCAGGAACCGTCGCCTGCGGGTCAGCGTCCGGACCAGCCACGGGATGCACAGCAGTAGCAGAACGCCGAACCCACCGGCGATCACCTGCCCGCCGCCCCGGGTGAACCAGTTGCCGCCGCCAACGATCGGGCTGCCGCTGTGGTCCGGCAGGTTCGGGTCATGCCGCGCCCTGTCGACCGGGTCGGTCGCCTTGTCGCCCGGCGTCGTCGGGCCACTGGTCGGCGCGGTCGTCGGGGTGGTCGTCGGCTCGTTCGCGGCGATCGTCCAGCCGGGGGTCGTCGCGACCCGCGCGGATGGCGTCGGCTCGAACCGGACCCAGCCGACACCCTGGAAGTACAGCTCCGGCCAGGCGTGCATGTCGTGCATCCGGACCGTGTACAGGCCATCCTTGTCGGACGTGCCGGGCAGGAAGCCGATGCCGACCCGAGCCGGGATGCCGAGGATGCGGGCCAGCAGTGCCATCCCGGTGGCGAACTGCTCGCAGTACCCCTTCTTGCTGGTGAGCAGGAAGTCCTCGATCGAGGCCATTCCGCTGCCCTTGACGTTCTCCGTGCTGTACGTGAACTGGCCACCGCTGCGGAACCAGTTCTGCAGCAGGACCGCGGCCTCGAACTTGTTCTCCTTGGCCGACGCGGTGAGGCTGTACGCGAGGTGCTTGATCGCGTCCGGGGTCTTCTCCGGAACGCTCATCGTGTACCGGTCCGGGGCGCCGGTGGTGATCGAGTCGTGCAGCTGGTCCGGCGTCGGCTCCAGGTCGTACGCGGTCAGCTTGTACTTCTTGCCCGCGACGATCCCGCCGTTGCTCGACATCACGTCCAGCGCGCCGGAGTCGTACTTCCAGTCCTTCTTCAGCGAGATCGACTGCAGCGGGTAGGGGACCGGGACGAGCTGCGAGCGCAGGTCCCGGGTGACGCTGATCTCCATCGAGGTGACCGGGACCTTCGAGAGGTCGCCGCTGAAGCCGGGCGGCGGGGTCAGGTTGCCGTTCAGCTTCTGTTCCGCGCCGCGCGGCGCGATCCGCCAGGTGTTGCCGTCGAACAGGTCGAGCGCGGTGAGCCGCAGGTACGTACCGCCGGTCGGGCCGCCCTTGTAGGTGAGCGCGACGACGTTGTCGCCGCGTTTGAGGTTGCGGCCCATGTCGAGCATCGGGTCGGTGGACGAGATCGACGCACCGATCCCGGTGCCGTTGGTGCCGCCGGCGAGACCGTTGCCGATGACACCTTCCGGCAGCGCCGGCAGCAGGGCGGGCAGCAGCGCGGCAATAGCGACCACGGTCAGCCCGATCCGGCGGCCGGCCTGGCCGAGTGCCGACGCCTCGACCGGCTCGGACGCGTCGAGGTGCGACACCCCGGAGATCCGGCGGCCCCAGCGACTGAGCCGGCTCCGCCCCTCCGAGGACAGCAGCACGATGTACCCGATCGCCGGCGGGATGAACAGCAGCCACGGCAGTCCGCCGTGCACGGTCGCCGCGGGCACGGTGTACATGATCAGCAACAGAAGCCCGGACCACGCGGCCTGTCGAAGCTGGACGGCGATCACGTGGACGAGGAACCCGGTCACGGCAATCACCGACACCGCGAACAGTGTCAGGTGCGGGTCCTGCGGCAGCGGCGCGCTGAACCGGTTGATCGAGTCCATCGCGTCGACCATCCGCGAGTTGAACTCGATCGCGGTCGCCCGCCAGGGGATCAGCCCGAACTTCATCGTGCTGTGCAGGAAGAACAGCGACAGCAGCTCGACGAGCACGAGCAGCTGAACGATCGGTACGACGATCCGCGGGATGCGCAGGTGCTGCAGGCCGACGCCGACCGCGGTGATCAGCGCACACAGGAACACGCTGACGAACAGGAACGGCCCGGAGAACACCGGCGTCAGCACGAGCGACCCCAGCGCGGTCGCCCCCCAAGCAGCAATCGAGATCCTCGCGTGACCGGTCATGCGATACGTCCACTTCTCAGGCCCAGGCCGGACCACACGGTGGGGAGGTGGTCGCCGCGGCGGACGCGGGCGACTCGCCAGCCGTTGCGGCGCAGTTCGTTCTCGGTGGCTTCCGTGGCGGCACTCAAGCGGGCCCCCTTCTCGGTCGCCTCGGCGCCGACCGCCCAGCTGGCCGCGTCCAGCACCAGGGCGACACCGGTCGCCTGGCTGGTCCGCCAGCGGTTCAGGGCGATCACGTCATCGGTACTGCACGCGCCCAGGATCGCGACCACCAGGCTCGGCTCCTGCGGGCGCCGGTCGACGCTCAGCAGCGGACCGAGCTCGGCGTACTTGTGTTCCTCGACGGTCGCGCACTCGGTCAGCAGTTCCTGCTGCGAGAGCGGCTGGTGTACGGCAGCCGACGTCCGGTGCGTGATCGCGGACAGCGTGGTCGGCCCGCCGAGCATCATCGTCACGTACCCGCGGCGGATCCGGTCGATGCCGACCGACGCGGCCGCGCTGACCGCCCACTCCAGGCTCGACGACGGACCGTGCCCGTGGTGCGAGATCGTCCGTGCGTCCAGGAACAGCGCGCACCGGCTCTGCCACGGCTGCTCCTCGCGCCGGACCATCAGCTCGCCGCGGCGCGCCGTCGACCGCCAGTGCACCCGGCGCAGGTCGTCGCCGTCGCGGTACTCGCGGACCGTCGCGTCCTCCTCGCCCGCGGACGCGATGGCCCGCGGCCGGTTCTCGCCGGCGCCGGCCCGGTCCGCGCCCAGCCGTATCTCGGGCAGCTTGAACACCCGCGGCGTGACCAGCAGGTGCTGGCTGCGCGTGAACGTCCGGCTCGTCTCCACCAACCCGAACGGGTCGGCGACGGTCAGCATCAGCGGACCGACCTGGAACAGCCCGCGGACGTCGGACTTCACCGGATAAGTGACGGTACGGCGCCAGTTCGGGCTCACGCGGTCGACGACGAAGCGCGGGCGGTGGCCCAGTACATAAGGAATACGGTCCTCGAGCAGCAGCAGCCCGGCAGGCATCCGGCCCTGGTTGCTGAGGGTCAGCTCGACCGTCGCCTGCGTCCCGACCGGGACCTGGTCCGGCGCGAGGCTCCGGCGTACCTGCAGGCGCAGCCGGGTGCGGCCGACCACGAGCGCCGCGACCACCGGTAGAGCGGCGAGCAGGATACCGACGCGCAGCAGGTCCTTCTGGCCGAGCAGCAGTGCGCACAGCGATGCCGTGATCCCGGCCGCGACGAACGCCCGCCCCCTGGTGGTCAGTCCGCGCAGAGCCTGCCGCATGTCTCAGTCCCGACGGGTACGGGGCAGCGGCACGGTGGCCACCAGCCCGGAGATGATGTCGGCCGCACCGCGCCCACCGAGATGCGCTTCGGCCGCAGGCAGCACCCGGTGCGCCAGTACCGGCACCGCGAGCTCCTGGATGTCGTCCGGCAGTACGAACTCGCGGGCGTCCAGCGCCGCGGCCGCGCGGGCGGCCCGGATCAGGTGCAGCGTCGACCGCGGGCTCGCACCCAGCCGGAGCTCCTGCGAGCGGCGGGTCGCGCCGACGAGAGCGACGGCGTACTCCTTCACGGACTCCGACACGTGTACCGACTGCACCGTCTTGACCAGACGGAGGATCTGCTGGCCGTCGGTGACGGGCTGCAGGTTCGCCAGCGGGTCGTCGGCCGCGTGCCCGTCCAGCATCCGCAGCTCGGCGGCCGGCTCCGGGTAACCCATCGAGACCCGGGCCATGAAGCGGTCGCGCTGGGCTTCCGGCAGCGGGTACGTACCTTCCATCTCGATCGGGTTCTGG
This sequence comes from Kribbella sp. NPDC031520, assembly GCF_055580825.1. Lineage (NCBI taxonomy): Bacteria > Bacillati > Actinomycetota > Actinomycetes > Propionibacteriales > Kribbellaceae > Kribbella > Kribbella sp. NPDC031520. Next base: position 1,136,538 of record NZ_JBVIKS010000002.1, on the reverse strand, counting down.
GTGGCGATCACCATGAACGGCGCTTCCAGCGTGTACGTCGTGGTGTCGACGGTGACCTGGCGCTCCTCCATCGACTCCAGCAGCGCGGCCTGGGTCTTCGGCGAGGCCCGGTTGATCTCGTCGCCGACCACGATGTTCGCGAACACCGCGCCGGGCTTGAACTCGAAGTCGCGGATCTCCTGGTTGAAGACCGAGACGCCGGTGATGTCGGAGGGCAGCAGGTCCGGCGTGAACTGGATCCGCCGCACGCTGCAGTCGATCGACTTCGCCAGCGCCTTCGCCAGCATCGTCTTGCCGACGCCCGGCACGTCCTCGATCAGCAGATGGCCCTCGGCCAGCAGGACCGTGATGGCGACCTCGACGACGTCGGGCTTGCCCTCGATCACCTGCTCCATGGCGCGGCGGACGCGTCCCGCCACCTCGGACAGCTCGTCGAAGTCCCCGGCTCCTGCCAGCGGCGAGCTGGTCGCGGTGGTGCTCACTCTGAGTCCTCCCCATTCGTTGACTGCCGACACATTCTCACCCTGGGTAGGGGTCGGGCCAAGAGTCTGGTCGGTTGGCGGTTCGATCGTCACGGCGCACGCCCTCAGGGTCGGTAGTCGTCCCTCCAAGCGTACGGGCGGTACCAGCGGCGTGTCGGACGTACGACGCTGCGAACCGGTACCTGGTTCACGAGCGGGCCGGACGAATGGTTCATGCCTGCCCGGGCGCACCAGCCGCAACCACGTCCTCCACTTTCCTCCACCTGGTCCTCTACCCAGTCCTCCACATCGCTCCACACGACGCTCCACTTCGCTCCACCAAGGCGCTCCAGCACGCTCCACACGCCGTTCCGAGCGGCAGTTGAGGCAGCAGCGACACGCGGGCGCTGAGCGTGGATTCAGGCGGCACAGGGGCGGAATGGGGCGGAAGTTGGTTGACGGTGGTGGAAAGTGGAGTAAGGTGGAGCGCAGTGGAACTGAAGTGGTGGAAGCACTCGCCTGAGTCGGAGAGTCCGCAACGGGGAGGTGGAGCGTGTTCCTCGGAACTCACTTCCCCAAGCTCGACGACAAGGGGCGGCTGTTCCTGCCGGCGAAGTTCCGCGACGAGCTGGCCGACGGTCTGGTGATCACGCGTGGACAGGAGCGATCGCTGTCCGTGTGGCCGGAGCGTGAGTTCGTCCAGCTGACCGAGCAGTTGAAGCAGGCTCCGATCACCAACAAGGGTGCCCGGGACTACCTACGGATGTTGTTCGCCGGCGCCTCCAACGAGATGCCGGACAAGCAGGGCCGGGTCACCATCCCACCGATGCTGCGCGACTACGCAACCCTGGATCGCGACTGCGTCGTCATCGGGGCGATGAACCGGGTGGAGATCTGGAACACGGAGAACTGGAACCGGTACTCCGCGGAGCAGGAGCAGGCGTTCGCCGATCTCTCCGAGGAAGTACTGCCCGGCATCTTCTAAAGCTGAACAGAGTGTGTGGACCGAGAGACACCGACCGTCCGGTGAGATCACGGGTCCGACTTCCGACCTGGAGTGTTGGCGTCACTTCCCCGGCGCCAAGACCAAGCAGGTACTTCCCCGGAAGGCGTACCCGCGATCTGACCGGACGGTGTTGTCTACCCACGCACCACCACGTGACCTGCGGGGGCAGGGTCGTTCCCGCGGCTGCAGGGAACTGACGGGAAGGGTCGAGATGGACGCTGCGGAGCGGCATGTGCCGGTGATGCTGGAGCGCGTGGTCGCGCTGCTGGCACCGGCGCTCGCGCGTCCCGGCGCGGTCTTCGTCGACGCGACCCTCGGCCTCGGTGGTCATTCGGAGGCTTTCCTGCGGCGGTTCCCCGAGGTCCGGCTGATCGGCTTCGACCGGGACCCGAACGCGCTGCGCCTGGCCGGCGAGAGGCTCGCGTCGTACGCAGAGCGGATCACTCTTGTGCACGCGGTGTACGACGAGCTGCCGCGGGCGCTGGTCGACCTCGGCGTACCGGCGATCGACGGGATCCTGTTCGACCTGGGCGTCTCGTCGATGCAGCTGGACGAGGCGGACCGCGGGTTCGCGTACGCGCAGGACGCGCCGCTGGACATGCGGATGGACCCGACCGGCCCGACCACGGCCGCCGACATTCTCAACACCTACAGCGCGGCCGACCTGGCCCGGATCCTGTTCCAGTACGGCGAGGAGAAGTTCGCCCGCCGGATCGCGGACCGGATCGTCCGGGAGCGGGAGACCGAACCGTTCACGAACAGCGCGCGGCTGTCCGAGCTGGTCCGGAACGCGATCCCGCAGGCGGCCCGCCGTACCGGTGGACACCCCGCGAAGCGGACGTTCCAGGCGTTGCGGATCGAGGTGAACGGCGAGCTCGACGTACTGCGTCGCGCGCTGCCCGCCGCGCTCGAAGCGCTCGCGCTGCACGGCCGGATCGTGGTGATGAGCTACCACTCGCTCGAGGACCGGATCACCAAGCAGGCGTTCGCGCCGGGCACGAAGTCCGACGTACCGGACGACCTGCCGATCATCCCGGCCGGGCACGAACCGTATCTGAAGCTACTGACCCGGGGCGCCGAACGGCCGACCGAGGAGGAGGTCGCGACGAATCCGCGCGCTGCCTCCGCTCGCGTACGGGCGGCCGAACGCATCCGGGAGAGGGGACTGGTGGCCTGATGAGTACTGTCTTCAGCCCGCAGAAGGCGCGGGTGACTCCGGCCCCGGTCGCGAAGAAGGAGCAGCCACGGCTGCGGGTGGTGTACGGCGCGCCGTTCCGGCCGCCGCGGATGCCGTTCGTGATCTTCGTGGTGTCGCTGCTCGCCGCCGGGCTGGTCGGCCTGCTGCTGCTGAACACGCAGCTGCAGAGCGGGACCTTCGACATCACCAAGCTGAACAGCCAGGCGAACGACCTGCGCGATCAGCAGCAGCAGCTGGAGAAGCAGGTACGGGCGCTGGAGTCGCCGCAGAACCTGTCCGACCGGGCGCTGCGGATGGGCATGGTGCCGAACCCGAACCCGGTCTTCCTGCGGCTGTCCGACGGGCGCGTGCTCGGCGTACCGGCGGAGGGCAAGGCCGGGGCCGGTACGACGATGTTCGGCCCGCAGACGCCGACCACGAAGGCGACCACCAAGCCTGCGGTGAAGCCGACGACGCCGGTCAAGCCGGTGACACCGGTCAAACCGACGACGGGCACCGCCAAACCGCCGACGAAGACCACCAGACCGACGAGCACCACCAAGCCGACGACCGGCACCACCAAGCCGGTCACGACGAAGAAGCCCATCACGACCACACGGGGATGATCGGATGACGGACCGACGGGGAAACGAGCCGCCACCACGTAAGCGTGGTGCCGCGACAGGCGGGGGCAACCCGCCTCGCAAGGCTCAGCCCCGTCGTCCGTCCGCTACCGACAGTACGCGCGCGAACCCCCCACGCCCCGAATCCACCCGAGACCGCCTCCTCCGCAAAGCAGAAGAGGAGCGCGCCGTGCAGCGCCGGGCGGCGATGGCCGCTCCAGCGCGGCCGCGCCGCGTGCGTCGGCGGGTCGTGGTGCTGGGCGGCAGGTGCCGGCTAAGAAGGCTGCTGGTGCGGCGCGCTCTGTGGGGGCGAAGAAGGGCGCTGCGAAGCGGCCGGTGAAGAAGGCTGGTGGGAAGAAGCGGCCGCCGCAGAACAGGCCGCAGGGTCGGCCGAAGAAGCGGAAGGTCAAGAAGGCGCCGCGGATGTTGCGGTTGGGGCGGCCGGCGTTGCGGTTGCGGCTGACGTTCGGGGTGATGGCTTTCGTGCTGTCGCTGTTTGCCGGGCGGCTGGTGTTGCTACAGGGCGTCGACCCGGACAGCTACGCCGCCGCGGCGACCAAGGAGAACGCCCGCTCGTACACACTCCACGCCGACCGCGGCACCATCGAGGACCGCAACGGCGTCGAGCTCGCCGTCACCGAGGATGCTGTCGCGATCACCGCGGACCCGCAGCAGACCAAGCCGGTCGCGCAGCAGTTGGCCGCGATCCTCGCCCCGAAGCTCCCCGGTACGACAACCGCGAAGCTGATCGCCGCACTGTCCGGCACCGGCCGGTTCACGTACGTCGCGCATCAGGTGAGCCCGACGACGTGGAGCGCGATCCAGGCCGAGATGAAGGCCGCGAACATCCCGCTCGCCGCACAGAACAAGGGCAAGCCGAAGGAGCAGCAGGTCCCGCTGCTGACCGGCCTGTACACCGAAGAAGACCCGATCCGCAGCCACCCGAACGGCACCATCGCCGCGAGCCTCGTCGGGGTGACCGGCGACGACGGCAAGGGTCTGTCCGGACTGGAGTACGGCCTGAACGGCAAACTCTCCGGCGTCGACGGCAAGGCCGTCTACGAGGTGGATGCCCGCGGCAACCAGATCCCGAACGCGAACCACACCGTCCAGGAACCGAAGCCCGGCATCGGCGTCCAGCTGACCCTGGACACCGACCTGCAGTACTTCGCGGAGAAGCGGATCCAGCAGGCGGTCGAGCAGTACAAGGCGAGTGCGGGCACGGTCGTGGTGATGGACGTGAAGACGGGCGAGCTGCTCGCGCTGGCGAACTACCCGTCGTTCGACCCGAACAACAAGAAGACCTGGGGCAACCTGGGCAACACCGCGCTGGATCGCAGCTTCGAGCCCGGCAGCGTCCAGAAGGTCGTCACGATGGCCGCACTCGCCGACGCTGGGAAGATCAACCTGAACACCAAGCTGCAGGTCCCCGGCAGCATCGACGTCCAGCGCCGGATCATCAAGGACCACTGGTCGCACGACAAGATGAACCTGACCATCTCCGGCGTGATCGCGAAGTCGTCGAACGTCGGCACGATCATGGCCGCGCAGCGGATGCCGATCGCGCAGTTCGTGAAGTATCTGCACGAGTTCGGTTTCGGCGAGCCGACCGGGCTGAACTTCCCGGGCGAGACGAACGGCCGGCTGGCGCCGGGCGACGAGTGGCCGGAGATCACCAGGTCGAACGTCGCGTTCGGCCAGGGCCTGTCGGTGAACGCGGTCCAGGAGGCGGCCGCGGTGAACGCGGTCGCGAACGGCGGCGTGTACGAGCCGCCGAAGCTGGTCCGCAACTACATCCAGGCAGACGGCACGCTGACGCCGAACCAGACCGCTCCGGCCCGCCGGGTGGTGAGCGAGCAGGCCGCCAAGGAGGTCACCACGATGATGGAGTCGGTGACCGCGAAGAAGGGCACCGCGCCGCTGGCCGCGATCGACGGCTACCTGGTGGCCGGCAAGACCGGTACGGCGCAGCAGGTCGTGCCCGGCACCGGGAAGTACGGCAACTGGGCGACTTCTTTCGCCGGATTCGCCCCGGCCGACAACCCACGGTTCGTGACGTACGTCGTACTCCACGATCCCCAGGGTGCCCGGGGTGGAGGCCTGCAAGGAGGTCCGGTGTTCCGAGACGTGATGAGCTACGCGTTGCAGAAGTACGTCGTCCCGCCGACGGGGGCTGCGCAGCCGAACATCCCGCTCACCTGGTGATGAACCAGCAGCTGGTGACGCAGGGTCAGGTAGGAGACACCGGGTCCGGAGCGGTAGCCTCAGGGCCCGTGTCCACCCCAACCGCCGCCGGCGGCGCGGTCGCAGCGATCAGGCCACGGCACGTTGTGCCCGTGTCCCTCGCCGACCTCGCGAACGTCGCGCATGCACAAGCTCCGGCAACGTCGCCGGCAGCTGTGACCGGCGTGTCCCTCGACTCGCGTTCCATCCTCCCCGGCGACCTGTACGCCGCGCTGCCCGGTGCGGTCACGCACGGCGCGGAGTTCGTCGCGAAAGCCCAGCAGGCGGGCGCGGTCGCCGTACTGACCGACCCGGCCGGCGCCGAACGGGCGGAGGCCACCGGTCTTCCTGTTCTGGTCGTCGACAAGCCGCGGAACGTGCTCGGGGCGGTCGCGTCCCGGATCTACGGTGAGCCGACGCGCGAGCTGCGGCTGCTCGGCGTGACCGGGACGAACGGCAAAACCACGACCAGCTTCCTGCTCGACTCGGTCCTGCGGCAGCTCGGCCGGACGGCGCTCATCGGCACGATTCAAACGCGTGTTGGGGACGAGGTCGTGAAGAGCGTCCGGACCACGCCGGAGGCGACCGACCTGCAGGCGCTGTTCGCGGTGATGCGCGAGCGGTCCGTCGGCTGGTGCGCGATGGAGGTGTCCAGCCACGCGCTGGCGCTGGGCCGCGTCGACGGCGCGCGTTTCGCGGTCGCGGGCTTCCTGAACCTGACGCAGGATCACCTGGACTTCCACAAGACGTTCGAGGACTACTTCCAGGCGAAGGCCTCGTTGTTCACCCCGGAGCGCTGCGATGTCGCCGTGGTGACGATCGACGACGAGTACGGGCGCCGCCTGGCCGCGCAGACCGTCGTACCGCTGGTCACCGTGTCCACGAAGGGTGACGCCGACTGGACCGTTGCGCACCGGCACCGCTCCGAGCACGGCACGACGGTGCTCGACATCCAAGGGCCGGGGGAGACGCTGACGGTGGAGATCGGGCTGCCCGGTGACTTCAACGTCGCCAACGCGCTGCTCGCGACCGCGATGCTGCGGCAGCTCGACGTACCTGCGGAAGCGATCGCCGCCGGGCTGCGGACTGCGAGCGTGCCGGGGCGGATGGAGATGTTCACCCGCGAGGACGGGCTGGCGGTGATCGTGGACTACGCGCACACGCCGGACGCAGTCGCGCTGGCGCTGCGGGCGGCGCGCGGGGCGACCAAGGGCCGGTTGTTCGCGGTCGTCGGCTGCGGTGGCGACCGGGACCCGTGGAAGCGGCCCGCGATGGGCGCCGAGGCGGCGAAGGCGGCCGACGTCGTGATCGTCACCGACGACAACCCGCGCAGCGAGGACCCGGCCGCGATCCGCGCCGCCGCGATCGCCGGCGCGCGGGACGCCGTACCGGACGTGGACCTGCACGAGATCGGTGACCGGCGGCGGGCGATCGCGTCCGCGATCGAGCTGGCCGGCCCGGGCGACACCGTCGTCGTGCTCGGCAAGGGCCATGAGACAGGCCAGGACGTCGGCGGTGTGATCCATCCGTTCGACGACCGCGAAACCGTGCGTGAGCTGTTGGAGGCAGACCGGTGATCCCTGTCAGTTGCGGCGAGATCGCCGACGCCGTCCGCGGTGAGCTCGTGGGCGTCGAGCCCACCGCTGTCGTCGGCGGCCCGGTGGTGATCGACTCGCGGGTCGCGGGACCGGGCGGGCTGTTCGTCGCCCTGCCCGGCGAACGCGTCGACGGTCACGACTTCGTCGGTACGGCGACCTCCGCAGGCGTCACCGTCTCGCTCACCACGCGGCCGGTCGACGGCAGCCCGTGCATCGTTGTCGACGACGCCCAGCGCGCGCTCGGTGACCTGGCCCGGCACGTGATCGCCAAGCTCCCGGACCTGACGGTGATCGGCTTGACCGGTTCGTCCGGCAAGACGAGCACCAAGGACCTGATCGGGCAGCTGATCAGCCCGTACGGCGAGACCGTGGTGCCGGAAGGCTCGTTCAACAACGAGATCGGGCACCCGCTCACCGCACTGCAGGCGACCCCGTCCACGAAGTACCTGATCGCCGAGATGGGCGTGCGGAGCCTGGGCGACATCACCTACCTGACCGGGATCACGCCGCCGAAGATCGGCCTGGTGCTGAACGTCGGCACCTCGCACATCGGCAAGCTCGGCTCCCAGGACAACATCGCGCTCGCCAAGGGCGAGCTGGTCGAGGCCGTCGCGGCAGGTGGTACGGCGATCCTGAACGCCGACGACCATCGGGTCGCCGCCATGCGCTCGCGGACGGCGCAGAAGGTACTGACCTTCGGGGAGGCGCCCGAGGCCGACGTCCGGGCGACGGACGTCAAGGTCGACGGCGAGGGGCGGCCCGCGTTCACGCTCCACCTGGGCGGCTTCGGCGGCTACGTCCAGCTGCAGTTCATCGGCGAGCACTACGTCTCGAACGCGCTGGCCGCCGCGGCCGTCGCGGCAGCGATCGGGCTGACCCCGGAGCAGATCGCGAACGGCCTGAACGCCGCCGTCCCGGTGTCCGCGGCGCGGATGGAGCTGACCGAGCGCGCCGACGGCGTGACGATCATCAACGACGCCTTCAACGCGAATCCCGAGTCGACCCGCGCGGCGCTCAAGTCGCTGGTCGCGATCGGCCGGTCCCGCGGCGCGCGGACGTGGGCGGTGCTCGGCGAGATGCTCGAGCTCGGCGACACCTCGCAGGAGGCGCACGACGCGATCGGCCGGCTGGCCGTCCGGCTCGACGTGAACCGGCTGCTCGTGGTCGGCCAGGGTGCGAAACCGATCCACCTCGGCGCCTCGCTGGAAGGGTCGTGGGGCAACGAGTCGACGTTCGTCGAGACCATCCCCGAGGCGCTGGAGTTCCTGCGCGGGGAGCTCCGCGCCGGTGACGTCGTACTGGTGAAGTCTTCGAAGGCCGCGAAACTGCGCAGCCTCGCCGACGCCCTGCTGGAGGAACAGCAGTGATCTCGATCCTGTTCGGCGGTGCCGTCTCGATGGTGCTGACCCTGATCGGCACCCGGTACGCGATCAAGTGGCTGGCCCGCCGCGGGTACGGCCAGGAGATCCGCGACGACGGTCTGCAGTCGCACATGGTCAAACGCGGTACGCCGACCATGGGCGGCACGGTCTTCATCGTGGCGACCATCGTCGGGTACTTCGCGGCGAAGCTGTTCACGATGCAGCCGCCGACCGCGTCGGCGCTGCTGGTGCTGTTCCTGTTCGCCGGGATGGGCGTCGTCGGCTTCCTGGACGACTTCATCAAGATCTTCCGGCAGCGCAGCCTGGGCCTGCGCAGCAAGGCGAAACTGGCCGGCCAGACGATGGTCGCGGTGATCTTCGCAGTGCTCGCGCTGCAGTTCCCGGACGACCGCGGGCAGCGGCCCGCCTCGCCCTTCATCTCGTTCATCCGGGACATCGGCTGGCTGGAGCTGCCGGCCATCCTGGTGATCATCTGGATCCTGCTACTGATCGCCGGTATGTCGAACGGTGTGAACCTCGCCGACGGCCTGGACGGGCTGGCGACCGGCGCGTCGATGATGGTGTTCGGCGCGTACACGCTGATCTGCATCTGGCAGTTCAACCAGAGCTGCGCGACCGAGCGGGGCGTCGGCGCCAAGTGTTACGAAGTACGGGATCCACGCGATCTGGCGGTTGTCGCGGCCTGTCTGACCGGTGCGTTGTTCGGCTTCCTGTGGTGGAACGCGTCGCCGGCGAAGATCTTCATGGGTGACACCGGTTCGCTGTCGCTGGGCGGTGCGCTCGCCGGCATGGCCGTGATGACCCGCACCGAACTGCTGGTGCTGCTGCTCGGCGGTCTGTTCGTCCTGATCACCGCGTCGGTCATCCTGCAGGTCGGCTACTTCAAGCTGACCCACGGCAAACGGTTGTTCAGGATGGCGCCACTGCACCACCACTTCGAGATGCTCGGCTGGGAACAGGTGAACGTGGTGATCCGGTTCTGGATCATCCAGGGCCTGTGCGTCGTCATCGGACTTGGGGTCTTCTACGCGGAATGGGTCACCGGATGAGTCTCGAGACACGCACCGACGACGGCTGGGCGACGACGCGGTTCGTCGTGCTCGGCTTCGGTACTGCGGGCTACGCCTGCGCCGACTCGCTGCTCCAGGCCGGCGCGGAGCACCTCGCCGTACTCGACGACCGGGACACCGAGGCGCTGCGTGAGAAGGCGCAGATCCTGGAGACCCTCGGCGCCACGATCACGCTCGGTCCGGGCAGTACGCAGGAACTCCCGAAGGACGTCGACGTCGTCGTGACGTCGCCCGGCGTACCGCCGCACGCGCCGCTGCTCGCGCAGGCGGCCGAGCGGGACGTACCGATCTGGAGCGAGATCGAACTCGCCTGGCGGCTGCGTGATCCGGCCAACGCCGCGCCGTGGCTGTGCATCACCGGGACGAACGGCAAGACCACGACAGTGCAGATGCTGACCGCGATGCTGCAGGCGGCCGGCCATCGGGCCGTTGCCGCGGGCAACGTCGGCCTGCCGCTGCTGGAAGCCGTGATGGACCCCGAGCCGTACGACGTGATCGCGGTCGAGCTGTCGTCGTACCAACTGCACTTCACCCATTCGTTGTCGGCGCACTCGGCCGCCGTCCTGAACATCGCACCGGACCACGTCGACTGGCACGGATCGCTCGAGGCGTACGCCGCGGACAAGGGCCGGATCTTCGAGAACTGCCAGGTCGCGTGCGTGTACAACGTCGCCGACCCGGCCACCGAGCACCTGGTCGAGGAAGCCGACGTGGTCGAGGGCTGCCGCGCGATCGGCTTCACCCTCGGTACGCCGGGACTCTCGATGCTCGGCATCGTCGACGACCTGCTCGTCGACCGCGCGTTCGTCGAGCAGCGCGCGACGTCTGCGCTCGAACTGGCGACGATCAACGACGTCAACCCGCCCGCGCCGCACAACGTCGCGAACGCACTGGCCGCGGCGGCACTGGCCCGTTCCTTCGGCGTACCGGCGACTGCTGTTCGCGACGCGCTACGTGGTTTCCGGATGGACAAGCACCGGATCGCGCACGTCGCGGAGGTTGCCGGAGTCAACTATGTCGACGACTCGAAGGCCACCAACCCGCACGCCGCGCAGGCCTCGTTGCTCGCGTACGAACACGTGGTGTGGATCGCGGGCGGTCAGGCCAAGGGCGCGACCTTCGACGACCTGGTCGTCGCAGCACGCGATCGTTTACGTGCCGTCGTACTGCTCGGCCAGGACAAGGTGGTGATCGCCGAAGCTCTCCAGCGACACGCACCGGATGTCCCGAGGATCGTCGTCGAGTCAACCGACACTGGTGCCATGCAGATCGTGGTGGGGGAGGCGGCGAAGCTCGCACAGGTGGGTGACACCGTGCTGCTCGCCCCTGGCTGCGCGTCCTGGGACATGTTCGCCAACTACGGAGCGCGTGGCGACGCCTTCGCCGAAGCCGTACGCCGACTGGGGTGATCGCGTGACGTCGGTCGCAGATCAGCCGGAACGCCGCAAGAGCAACGAACGCCCGTGGATCGCCGCGATCCGGGAGGTGCTGGACCGGCCGCTGACGTCGTACCACATCGTGCTCGGTGCGACCGGCCTGCTGCTGGTGCTCGGCCTGATGATGGTGCTCTCGGCGTCGAGCGTGCTGTCGTTCCGCGCGTACGGCAGCAGCTACACGATCTTCATCCGGCAGCTGATCTGGGTCGTCGTCGGTCTGCCGATGGCGTACGTCGCCTCCCGGATGACGCCGCGGCACTTCCGGATGCTCGCGTACGTCGCGCTGCTCGGCTCGACGTTCCTGCTGGTGCTGACGTTCATCCCGGGCCTCGGCGTCGGCGTGAACGGCAACACGAACTGGCTGCGCCTCGGCGGTCCGTTGCAGATCCAGCCGAGCGAGTTCGCCAAGCTGGCGATGGTGATGTGGTGCGCGGACCTGTACGCCCGCAAGGAGAAGCTGCTCACCCAGTGGAAGCACCTGCTGGTGCCGATGGTGCCGGTGTGCGGTCTGGTGATCGCGCTGGTCGTCGGCCAGCACGACCTCGGTACGGCGCTGGTGCTGATGGCCGTGATGATCGGCATGATCTGGGTCGTCGGCGCACCGACCCGGTTGTTCGTCGGGACCATCGGCGTGGTCGGCCTCGTGGCGGCGTACTTCGTCAACGCGGAGCGCTACCGGATGCAGCGGGTGACGTCGTTCCTGGACCCGTTCGGTGATCCGTCCGGCGTCGGCTGGCAGGCGTACCACTCGTTCTACGCGCTCTCGACCGGCGGCTGGTGGGGCGTCGGGATCGGCAACAGCCGGCAGAAGTGGGGCAACCTGCCCGAGGCGCACACCGACTTCATCTTCTCGGTGATCGGCGAGGAACTCGGCCTGGTCGGGTCGCTGACCGTGATCGCGCTGTTCCTGCTGCTCGCCTACGCCGGGGTGCGGATCGCGACCCGGAACACCCAGCCGTTCGTCCGTTATGCGGCCGCCGGGATCACCGTCTGGATCATGGCGCAGACCGTGGTCAACCTCGGCGCGGTGATCGGACTGCTACCCATCGTGGGTATCCCGCTCCCGCTTTTGTCGTACGGTGGTTCCGCACTGCTGCCGACGCTGATCGCGATCGGCATGCTGCTGTCCTTCGCGAAGGCCGAGCCCGGCGCGCAGGCCGCCCTGAAAGAGACTCGGCGACCTCGTTTCGGCTGGTTGTCTTCGCGGCGTATGTCGTACAAATGAACCCCGCGGGAGCGTTGGAAGCCTTGCCCAGCATCGTTCTGGCCGGTGGCGGTAGCGCCGGTCACACCTCACCCCTGATCGCCACGGCGGACGCTCTGCGCCGGATCGACCCGACCATCGAGATCCTCGCCCTCGGGACCGAGCGCGGCCTGGAGACCCGGGTGGTGCCGGAGGCCGGGTACCGGCTGGAGCTGATCCCGCCGGTGCCGCTGCCGCGCAAACCCACACCGGCGCTGTTCGCCGTACCGGGCAAGATGCTGGCCTCGGTCAGCGCCGCCCGGAAGGCCCTCGACGACGCCAAGGCGGACGTCCTGGTCGGGTTCGGCGGCTACGTGTCCACCCCGGCGTACGTCGCCGCCTGGCGGCGGAAGACGCCGATCGTGGTGCACGAGGGCAACGCGGTGCCGGGGATCGCGAACAAGTTCGCCGCCCGGTACTGCACGGAGAACGTGAAGACGTCGTTCCCGGGCACCGACCTGCCGCACGCCGAGTACGTCGGGCTGCCGATCCGGCGGGCGATCTCGACGCTGGACCGGGCCGCGCGCCGGGCCGAGGCCCGGCAGTTCTTCGGGCTGCACCCGGACGCGCCGACGCTCTTCGTGACCGGCGGCTCACAGGGCGCGCAGCGGATCAACGAGTCGGTATCCGGCGCCGCCGCGGACCTGCAGGCGGCCGGCATCCAGGTGCTGCACGCGATCGGCCCGAAGAACACCCTCGAGGTTCCGCAGACCGGCCCGCTGCCGTACGTCGTACTCAACTACGTGGACCGGATGGATCTGGCGTACGCGGCCGCCGACCTGGTGGTCTGCCGATCCGGCGCGAACACCGTGACCGAGGTGTCCGGCGTCGGGCTGCCGGCGATCTACGTCCCGCTGCCGATCGGTAACGGTGAGCAGCGGCTGAACGCGAAGCCCGTGGTGGACGTAGGTGGTGGTGTGCTGATCGACAACGCCGACCTGACCGTCGACTGGGTCCGGGCGAACGTGCCACAACTTCTGCTCGACCGCGAGCGTCTGACAGCTATGTCCACAGCTGCGACCGGTGTGATCCGGACCGACGCCGACGACCGACTGGCGCGGATCATCCTCGATGTGGTGAGGTCTGCGTCGTGATCGTCACCGCACCTGACACGCTGCTGCCTGCCGAAAAGCTGGGCCGCGTGCACTTCGTGGGTATCGGCGGCGCCGGGATGTCCGGCATCGCCCGGATCATGGCGTCCCGCGGCATCGAGGTGTCCGGCTCGGACGCCAAGGACGGCAAGGTGCTGGCCGCGCTCCGCGCGCTCGGCGCCACCTGCTGGGTCGGCCACGCAGCCGAGCACGTCAAGGATGCCGACACGGTCGTCGTGTCGACCGCGATCCGCGAGACCAACCCCGAGGTGGTCGCCGCCCGCGCGGCCGGAATCCCGATCCTGCCCCGGGCCGCCGCGCTCGCTTCGGTGATGGTCGGCCGCCGTACGCTCGCCGTGGCCGGCACGCACGGCAAGACCACCACCACGTCGATGCTCACGGTCGCGCTGCAGCACTGCGGCGCCGACCCGTCGTACGCGATCGGTGGGAACCTCAACGAATCCGGGTCGAACGCCCACGACGGCACCGGCGACCTGTTCGTCGCCGAGGCCGACGAGTCGGACAAGTCCTTCCTGACGTACGCGCCCGAGGTGTCGATCGTCACGTCGGTCGAGCCGGACCACCTGGACAACTACGGCGACGAGGCCAGCTACCGCAAGGCGTTCGAGGAGTTCTGCGGGCGGGTGCTGCCGGGTGGGTTCATGGTGATCTGCCACGACGACGCCGGGGCTCGCAAGCTCGCGTCGTACGCGAAGGAACACGACCTCGACGTCCGCACGTACGGCGAGTCCGAGGACGCGGACCTGCAGGTCACCGAGATCACCGCGACCGGGGCGACCCAGTCGTTCGTACCGGTGTACCGCGGGCGGAAGCTCCCGGTGGTGCACCTGCAGCAGGCCGGCAAGCACAACGCGCTGAACGCGTCGGCGGCGCTCACCGTCGGGCTCGGGCTCGGGTTCTCCGCGGCCGACCTGGCCGAGGGGCTCGCGTCCTTCACCGGGACCGGCCGGCGGTTCGAGTTCAAGGGTCTCGAGGACGGCGTCCGGGTCTTCGACTCGTACGCGCACCACCCGACCGAGCTGGCCGTCGACCTGACCGCGGCCCGTCAGGTGGCGGGGGAGGGGCGCGTGATCGCGTGCTTCCAGCCGCACCTGTTCAGCCGGACGCGGATCTTCGCGACCGAGTTCTCCGAGGCGCTCGCGCTGGCCGACGAGGTCGTGGTGATGGACGTCTTCGCGGCCCGGGAGGATCCCGAGCCCGGCGTCACCGGGGCCTTGATCGCGAACCACGTGCCGCTGAAGCCCGATCAGGTCCGGTTCGAGCCGTCCTGGTCCGCCGTACCGCAGCTGGTCGCGGACCTGGCCGCGCCGGGCGACCTGGTCGTCACCCTCGGGGCCGGCGACGTGACGCTGATCGGTCCGGAAGTCGTTGGTCTGCTGGCCGAACGCGCCGCCACCCGCGAGCCTTCCGAGGCAACGCCGGTTGCTGTGGTGGAGTAATTGGGTGGGGTTTGTTGAATGAGCCAGAGCGTCGATCTGGCTCGGGCACAGCAGCGGTTCGCGCGCCGGCAACGGCTGGTGCGCTGGCGTAGCTGGCTGCCCTGGGCCATCGGCGGCGGGCTGGTCGTGCTGGCCGGCCTGGTCGTCTGGTTGTTCTACTTCTCGTCGGCGTTCGCGGTCTCCGGGGTCCGGATCAGCGGTGCCGACACGGTGCCGGTGGCAACGATCGAGCAGACCGCGGCCGCGCCGGTCGGAACCCCGTTGGCGAAGGTGGATCTGCGGGCGATCGCGGACCGGGTACGGACCATCCCGGCGGTCGCGGACGCGCAGGTGACCCGGGCCTGGCCGCGGAAGATCGTGATCGTGGTCACCGAACGGGTCCCGGTCGTGGTGGTCACCGACGGCTCGCGGTACGAGCTGGTGGACGCCACCGGTACGTCGTACCGCACGGTCCCGGACCGGCCGGCCGGGCTGCCGGAGGCGAAGGTGACCGGCGTCCGGCGGGACGTCACGATCCATTCGGTGGTGACGGTTTCGGCCGCGTTGCCGGACACGCTGCGGACCCAGGTGGGGACGATCTCGGCGACCTCGCCGGACTCGATCACGCTCAACCTGAGCTCCGGGGTGAAGGTCGTTTGGGGTAGTTCCGATGACAGCGAGCGCAAGGCCGGGGTACTGAGCGTGCTGATGAAGCGGGACGCCAAGGTGTACGACGTCTCGGCGCCCGATCTCCCTGTCACCAAAGGGGAAAAGCGGTGACAGGTCACATCGCGGACGGTCCGGCGAGGCGCGTGGACTTTGGTCTCGGGCGTCCCGTAGCGTGCGGCGTAATCTAAAGTTGACATAAGTCTAAGCATCCACTTGAGGTTCAGTCTTTTCGCTGGACAACGGGAAACGAACGAGGCGAGAGGCGCGGACGTGGCGGCACCGCAGAACTACCTGGCACTCATCAAGGTCGTCGGCATCGGCGGAGGCGGCGTGAACGCCGTCAACCGGATGATCGAGCACGGTCTGAAGGGCGTTGAGTTCATCGCCATCAACACCGACGCGCAGGCGTTGCTGATGAGCGACGCGGACGTCAAGCTCGACATCGGCCGCGAGGAGACCCGCGGCCTGGGCGCCGGTGCGAACCCGGCGATCGGGCAGAAGGCCGCGGAGGACCACGCCGAGGAGATCGAGGAGGCGCTGAAGGGCGCCGACATGGTCTTCGTCACCGCCGGCGAGGGCGGTGGCACCGGCACCGGCGGAGCGCCCGTGGTGGCCCGGATCGCCCGGTCGCTCGGCGCGCTGACCATCGGTGTCGTGACCCGGCCGTTCTCGTTCGAGGGCAAGCGCCGCGCCACCCAGGCCGAGGACGGCATCGCCACCCTCCGCGAGGAGGTGGACACGCTGATCGTCATCCCGAACGACCGGCTGCTGACCATCTCCGACCGCGCCGTGTCCGTGCTGGACGCGTTCAAGCAGGCCGACCAGGTGCTGCTGCAGGGTGTTTCCGGTATCACCGACCTGATCACCACGCCCGGTCTGATCAACGTGGACTTCGCGGACGTCAAGGCAGTGATGTCGAACGCCGGCTCCGCGCTGATGGGCATCGGCTCGTCCCGCGGCGAGGACCGCGCGGTCGCCGCCGCCGAGGCGGCCATCTCGTCTCCGTTGCTGGAGGCAAGCATCGAGGGTGCGCACGGTGTGCTGCTGTCGATCGCGGGCGGTTCCGACCTCGGCCTGTTCGAGATCAACGAGGCCGCGCAACTGGTGTCGGAGTCCGCGCACTCGGACGCGAACATCATCTTCGGCGCGGTCATCGACGACGCGCTCGGCGACGAGGTCCGGGTCACGGTGATCGCGGCCGGCTTCGACGGCGGCATGCCGAAGCGCCGCGAACAGGCCATGAACCAGGCGCGCCCGCAGACCACCCGTCCGGCTCCGCAGTCGTACTCGCAGCCGATGACGGTCTCCAACCCGACCCAGACCCCACCGCCCCCCGCGAACCAGCAGGCCGGCCAGCCGCAACAGCCGGGCCAGTCAGGCTTCGCGCAGCCGGGCGCGGGTGCCGGGCAGGCGGGCGGACCGGGCGCGGGGCAGCCGGGCACCAACCCAGCCCAACCCACTCAGGGCCACCCGGGCACAACTGCTCCGCAGGCTGTCCCGGGCCAACAGGGCGCCCAGCCTCAGGCGGCACCTTCGTCCCCCCAGCCGACCGACGACACCGTCCCGGTGCCGGCCCCGACGGAGCCCCGTACGGGCACGACCAACTCCGCCCGCCCCCAAGCAGGCGAAGGCGTACGTACGGTTCAGTCCGGCCAGGCGCCGCACACCCCGGCCTCTCCGTCGACCCAGCACTCCTGGCCGACGAACGGCCCGAGCAACGCCGGCAACGCCGGCACCCCCGCGAGCCAGCCCAAGCCGAAGAAGCCGGAACCCGAGGAAGACCTCGATATCCCGGACTTCCTCAAGTAAACCCAACCACCACGCCCACCACCTCAATCGGCCCGCGCGTGCCTCAGGCTCGCCGACTTTGAGAACCCACCGACCATTTCGCGAGCGAAAAATTGGTTGGTGGGTTCTCAAAGTGGTGGGGGAGGTCAGGCGGACGGGTCGGCTTGGCGGGGTCGGTAGACGGAGACGACGACGCCGTAGCGGGACTCGCCGGGTCCGGCGTCGGCCAGGTCGCCGACCGCTCGGTCGAGTGTGGCGGCGAGCTCCGCGGCTTGGGCCGCGGTCAGCCGCAAGTTCCGTACGGTGAACATCGGGTCGTCGGCCGTTTCCAGGTCGGCCGCGACCGCCTGCAGCGCAATGGTGTTGTTCGCCCGTGCGCCTTCGCCGGAGAAGCCGAACCGCCGGACCGACCGGCGGTAGTACTGCTCTGTCCCGCCGCGCACCTGCCGGGTTTCGGCGACGTGCACCATGCCGGCGTCGCGGAGCACACCCAGGTGATGGGCGACGTTGCCCTTCGCCGTACCGAGCGCGGTCGCCAGCTGGCTGATCGTCGCCGCCTCCTGCCCCAGCGCGAACAGCAGCCGGTGCCGCAGCGGGTGCCCGAGCGCCTTGAACTGGGCCGCGCTCGACACGTCCAGGTGATCCACGATCTCCGCCATGATCAAAGCGTCGAAGATTCTTGACGCTTTGTCAATCCGGATGCTCTACTCCTGGCATGGAAATCGAAGAGATCACGGCCGTGCTCGGCCGGCTGGGGGCGTTGGTCCGCGAGCACTACGTGTTCCCGGAGGTCGGCGCCGAGGTCGCGGACCGGTTGGCGGCAGCGGCCGCCGACGGCCGGTACGACGAGCTCCGGACCCCGGAGGAACTCGCCGAGCGGGTCACGGCCGACCTGCAGGTCGGCAACCTCGACAAACACCTGCGCCTCATCTTCCGCCGTGACGGACTGCCGGACGAGACGGACCCGGTGGCCGAGGAAGCGCACTGGCGGCGCCGGGCAGCGCTCGACGCCGGCGGGATGGCGCGGGTCGAACGGCTCGACGGCAACATCGGGCTGCTGGAGATCCGGCCGTTGCTCTATCCGCCCAACCTGGCCGGACCGGCGGTCACGGCAGCGATGTCGCTGCTCGCGTCGACCGACGCGTTGCTCATCGATCTGCGCCGCTGCGTGGGTGGATCTCCCGATCAGGTCGCCTTTGTCTGCAGTCATCTGCTCGACTCCGACGAGGCGATCCATCTGCAGGATCTGGTCAAACCGGCCGACGGTACGACGCGGCAGTTCTGGACCACGCCGTACGTGCCGGGTCCGCGGTTCAGCGGCGCCAAGCCGATCTGGGTGCTGACCGGCCCCGCGACGTTCTCGGGTGGCGAGGAGCTGGCGTACAACTTGCAGCAGTTCGGGCGGGCGGTCGTCGTGGGTGAGCGGACCGGCGGCGGCGCGCACCCGCGCGAGGGGTTCAAGTTGCACGAACAGCTCGAGGCGAGCGTGCCGGTGGCGCGCTCGGTGAACTCGGTCACCGGGACCAACTGGGAGGGCACCGGGGTCGTTCCCGACCTCGGCGTACCGGCGGACCAGGCCTTTGCCGAGGCCTACCGGCTGGCGGCCGGGTATGTGCTCGAGCTGCCGCCGGATCCCGAGCGGAACGGTGTGACCGACGAGGCGCAGGCGGTGCTGGGTGCGGCGGTCGGCGCTGGGTAACCTTCAGTCGTGTTCGGCTACGACGAGGTCCTCTCCGCCGCCCGGGTCGCCTTCACCGATCGGTACGGCGGCGCCAGCAAACCGCCGTACGGCGAGTTCAACCTTGGCACCGCGGCCGGTCCGGACGTGGAGGGTGTCCGGGCGAACTTCCGGCTGGTCGCGACCGAGTTCGGTGTCCCCGCCGAGCACATGGCGCTGCTCAACCAGGTGCACGGGCGGGACGTGCACGTCGTACGTCCCGGCGACGAACTGCCGATGAGACCCGCGCCGAAGGCCGACGGGCTGGTCACGACCCGGTCCGATGTCGTACTCGCCGTCCGCGCGGCCGACTGCCTGCCGGTCCTGCTGTCGGGCGACGGCGTGATCGGCGCCGCGCACTCCGGCCGCAAGGGCATGTACGCCGGCATCGTCCCGGCGACCGTCGACGCGATGAAGGAACTCGGCGCCTCGCACATCACCGCCGTCCTCGGGCCGTACGCGTGCGGTAAGTGCTACGAAGTACCGGACGAGATGCGCGCCGAGGTCGCCGAGCGGGTGCCGGCGTCGTACTCGGAGACGAGCTGGGGCACGCCCGCGATCGACGTCGCCGCCGGTGTGAAGGCGCAACTGGCCGAGCTCGGCGTCGAGGTGGTCGACCGGACGGCGTGCACGATCGAGTCGGAGAACCTGTACTCGTACCGCCGCGAAGGCCCCGAGAGCGGCCGGATGGCCGGACTGATCAAGCTGGTCTCCGCATGACCGAGCGGAGCGAGGGCATCAAAAAGCACAGCCCACCTTGTGCCTCATCCGCGCCCGCAGCGAAGCGAGGACGTGGATGAGTTATCGCGCCGAAGAGCTCCGGGCGAATCTGGAGCTGGTGCAGGAGCGGATCGAGAAGGCCTGTCAGGCGGCCGGGAGGTCCCGGGACGAGGTGACCCTCGTGGCGATCACCAAAACCTTCCCAGTCAGCGACGTACGGGCGCTGGCGGACCTCGGGATCACCGACACCGGCGAGAACCGCGAACAGGAGCTCAAGGTGAAGGCGCCGGACTGCCCGGACCTCACCTGGCACTTCGTCGGGCAGTTGCAGTCGAAGAAGTCACGCTCGGTGGTGAAGTACGCCTCGGTCGTGCACTCCGTCGACCGGCCGTCCCTCGTCGACGCGTTGTCGAAGGCGGCCGTCGCCGAGGAGAAGTCGTTGCGCTGCCTGATCCAAGTGAGCCTGGCGGCGTACGGGTCCGCGGACGCGGCGACCGGCGCGAGCCGTGGCGGCGTCGAGCCTTCCGGCGTGCTCGAACTGGCCGCGGCGATCGCGGCCGCGGACGGCCTCGAGATCAGTGGCGTGATGGCGGTCGCTCCGCTCGGTGCGGATGCCGGGGAAGCCTTCGCGGGACTGCGGGACGTAGCGTCGCGACTACGCTCCGAACACCCTGGTGCCGACTGGATCTCGGCCGGGATGACCGACGATCTGGAGGTCGCGATCAAGCACGGTGCGACACACGTCCGGCTCGGGCGCGCATTACTCGGTACGCGGTCTCCACTGGGTTAGTGTCGACATCGAGCGGGTTTCGCTTCCTGCTCACTGTTGTTGTTGAAGTGTCGTCGAACCGGATCGAGGTGCTGAGGGGCCATGAGCGGCGCACTGCGCAAGATGGGTGTGTACCTCGGCTTGGTCGAGGACGGGGAGCGCTACAACGCCCGCTACGACGACACTTACGACGACGAGTACGAAGACGAGTACGACGAAGCCGTCGACGGGGACTCCCAGGAGACCGAGCCGGTGCCAGCCGGCCGGGAGAGCCGCGAAGTTCGCGAACACCGCGAGGAGCGCCAGGACCGTACGGACCTTGGCGGCGGCGCGACGGTCAGCAAGTTCCCAGACCGGCGCGGGGTCGCGCCGTCCCCGGAGGTTACCGAGTTGGCCCGCATCACCACCGTGCACCCGCGCAGCTACAACGAGGCGCGCGTCATCGGTGAGCACTTCCGCGACGGCACGCCCGTCATCATGAACCTGACCGAGATGGACCACGCCGACGCGAAGCGGCTCGTCGACTTCGCCGCCGGCCTGATCTTCTGCTGCCGGGGCTCGATCGAGCGGATCACCACCAAGGTGTTCCTGGTCTGCCCGCCGAACGTCACGGTGGCCGCCGAGGAGAAGGAGAAGATCGCCGCGGACGGGTTCTACAACCAGAGCTGACGCTCTGGTTCGCGACCTGGCTTTCGGCGTCTTCTACACTCGTTCTCGACATGAATGCTCTAGCGCTCGTCCTCATCGTTCTCTACTGGGTGCTGCTCGCCTTCTTCCTGGTGCTGGTGGCACGGTTCGTGCTCAGCCTGATCGTGATGTTCGCGCCGCAGTGGCACCCGAAGGGGCCGTTGCTGCTGCTGTTCGAGCTGATCTACTCGATCACCGATCCGTTCCTGAAGCCGTTGCGGCGGATCCTGCCCCCGATCGGGGCCGGTGGAGTGCGGATCGACCTGTCCACTTTGATGCTGTTCGTGATCGTCTCGGTGGCGATGGCCATCAACTCGACGGCCCTTCGATCGTTGTGAGGGTGAGGGTCTTCAGGAGTGGGTAGGTAGAGCCCGGATTCCGTTCTAAGACAACGAAGCGATAACGTGATCTACTGAGTCGCCAAGGCGAGACCACGGGGACTCCGCCAAGACACAGACAAACGAGGTGAAAGATGCCGCTGACGCCGGATGACGTCCGCTCGAAGCAGTTCACGCCCGTCCGACTACGGGAGGGCTACGACGTCACAGAGGTCGACTCCTTCCTCGACGAGGTGGAAGCCGAGCTCGAGCGACTTCTCGCCGAGAACGAGGAGCTGCGGGCCAAGCTCGCGGCGGCCCAGCGCGCGGGCGCGGACCAGCAGCGGCCGGTCGACCAGACCGCCGCACTGCCGCCGGTCGTGCAGCAGCCGAAGCCCCCGGTCGTGGTCGAGAAGCCCGAGGAGCCGAAGCCGCCGGTTCCGGTTCCGGGTGTGGCCGCGGCGGCCGGCACGGTCGGTGACGCCTCCAGCTCCGCGGTGCGGCTGCTGGAGATGGCCACCAAGCACTCCGACGACCTGGTCCAGGAGGCGAAGGACACCGCCGACAAGATCATCGGCGAGGCCCGCGCCAAGGCGGAGCGCCTGGAGAACGAGGCGCGCGGCAAGGCCGACCGGATGACCGGCGAGGCCCGCGCCCGCGCCGAGAAGCTCGACGGCGAGATCGCCGAGCGGCGCGCGCAGATGCTGGGCACCCTGGAGAAGCAGAAGGGCCAGCTCGAGCGCACCATCGACGACCTGCACGCGTACGAGCGCGAGTACCGCAGCCGCCTGAAGACGTACTTCACCGAGCAGCTGAAGGCGCTCGGCAACGGCGACGACACGCTCAGCCCGCGGAACGGTTTCCGTCCCGAGGCCCGCGCCCAGGCGCACGGCGGTCACGGCGTCTAAAGAAATCTCCACGAAGGGGCGGTGCTTTCCGGCGGCACCGCCTCTTCGTCATGTCTGGACACCTCTGACTGACGGTCCTGTCCTGGTGACTGGCTGTCAGGGCCAGACGGATGGCGGCTTGCGGCCGCTGAGAGTCTCGACATCGGTCAGCCGCAGCCGGTACGGCATCAGCCGGAGCAGCGCGGGTGATTCCGCGGCAGGTCCATCGGGGAACACACTCCAGAAGTCGTAACCGAGTGGTGGGGGAGCGTCGCGGTACAGCTCCCACACTCGTTGCCGGGTCGCGGCATCGTCGACCCACTCCGCCTCGCAATCCGCGACGGCCACGTCGTGTCCGGGCTCCCAGTAGCTGCAGCTCAGGTACGGCGCATGCGCCAGGTGCCGCGTCTTCACCGGCGTCCGACGGGTGACGATCCACCCCGTCAGCCGGCCGTCGTACTCCCAGATCGGGTGCAGGATCCGGCTCCGCGGCCGGCCTTCCGGCCCGGCCGTGGCGACCGTGCACCAGACGATCCGGTGCGCCCGCTCGACGAACTCCTCTTGCACAACCATGGTTGTAGATTAGCCGATCCACAACCGCGGTTGTATAGTCCCGGGCGTGGAGTTCGATCCCGTTGCCGCCGACCTCTCGCTGGCCTCGCTGTTCGCCGGCTGGGCGCTCGCCGACGAGCTGCAGCGCCGGCTCGCGGACGACGGATTCGCGGACTCGCGATTTGCCGACGGTGTCGTGTTCCAGCATCTGGTCGCCGGCCCGGTGACGATCAGCACACTCGCGGAGCGACTGGGGGTGACCCAGCAGGCCGCCTCGAAGTCGATCGCCGACCTGGAGCGGCGGGGCTACGTCGCCCGCCGGCCGGATCCCGCCGACGCCCGCGCCCGGCAGGTCGTGCTCACCGACCGCGGGCAGGCCGTGATCGCCGCCGCGCGCGAACACCGGGCGGCGCTGGACGCCGAACTCCGCGAGGAGCTCGGGGATGCACGGGTGGAGAGGGCGCGGCGGCTGCTGCTCGGCGTCGTCGACCGTCTCGGGGGGGGGGCGGGGGAGGGGGGGGGGGGGGTGCTTTATACTCTTTTGCTGGGTCCTGGCCGGCGCCCAAGCAGGCCGGGTGGTGCCCTTTTTGGCGTGGGCGAGAACTGGCCCTCACGGGGTTAGTA
>NZ_JBVIKS010000002.1:975571-1113049 GCF_055580825.1 Kribbella sp. NPDC031520 | reverse complement strand
AGGCGCGGGACCCAAAACTCGGGGGGGGGTTGGGGGGGGGGGGGGGGGGGGGGGGGGGGGGGTGGCTGTTGGTTTTTGTGGCCTGTCGGGGCGAGAGCCCGGCAATGCGGGCTCGCGCCGTCCGGCCGCCTCGTTGATCAGGCCTTGGCCAGCCAATAGGTCAGCTGGAGGTCCTCTTCGGTGCCGGTGGCAACATCCGGCTCCGACGGTGCCGACTGGTTCAGTTCGACGGCGAGGACCTCGCGGGCGATCTCGTCGGCGTGCTTGCCGAGGGCATCGGCCAGTTCGGCGTCGGTCGAGGTCAGCCAGACCTTGATCCGGTCCGACACCTCGAGGCCGGCGTTCTTCCGGGCCTCCTGCAACGTTCGGACCACCTCACGGGCCAGCCCGGCCTGGCGAAGCTCCGGCGTGACCTCGAGGTCGAGGGCAACGGTCTCGCCCTGCTCGTTGACCACCGACCAGCCTTCCTTCGGCCGCTCGGACACCAGTACCTCTGCCTCGCTGACCTCGACATCGGAACCGTCGACGACGACGGTCGCCGTACCGGACTCCTTCAGTGCGGCCGCCAGCGCGCCGGCGTCCGCCGCGGCGATCGCGGCCGCGACCACCGGGGTCTGCTTGGCGAACCGCTTGCCGAGCTCCCGGAAGTTGCCCTTGGCCGAGAACTCGACCAGGTCCGCACCCGCCGAGGACAGCGGCGCGACCGAGCCCACGTTGAGCTCGTCGGCGATCTCCTGCAGCAGCTCGGGGGACAGGTCCGCGATCGCGGCCGACCCGACCAGTGCCCGGGCCAGCGGCTGCCGCGTCTTCACCTTCGCCTCGGCGCGGGCGGACCGGCCGAGCTCGACGACCCGGCGGGCCATCGACACGTGCTGCGCGAGTACGTCGTCGATCAGCGCCTCGTCGTACGCCGGGAAGCTCGTCAGGTGGACCGACTCGGGCAGACCGGGCGTGACCGGGCGGAACACGTCCTGCCAGACCCGCTCGGTGACGAACGGCGTCAGCGGCGCCATCACCCGGGTCAGTACCTCGAGCGTCTCGTGCAGGGTCGCCAGCGCGCTCGCGTCACCGGCCCAGAACCGGCGGCGGGAACGGCGGACGTACCAGTTCGAGAGCACGTCGACGAACGAGTTGATCAGGTTTCCGAGCCGCTGGGTGTCGTAGTCCGCGTACGCCGCGTCCGTGTCCCGGACCAGCCGGTGCGTCTCGCTGACCAGCCAGCGGTCCAGCACACTCCGCTCTGATACGGCCGGCGCGTCGGCCGGTGACCAGTCCGCCAGCCGCGCGTACAGCGCGTGGAACGCGACCGTGTTCCAGTAGGTGAGCAGCACCTTCCGGACGATCTCGTTCAGTACGTTCGGCCCGATGCCGCGCGCCTTCCACGGCGACCCGGAGGCGGCCATGAACCAGCGCACCGCGTCCGCGCTGTGGTCGTCCATCAGCGGGATCGGCTCCAGGATGTTGCCGAGGTGCTTGGACATCTTCCGGCCGTCCTCGGCCAGGATGTGCCCGAGGCAGACGACGTTGCGGTACGACGACTCGTCGAACACGAGCGTGCCGATCGCCATCAGGGTGTAGAACCAGCCGCGGGTCTGGTCGATCGCCTCGGAGATGAAGTCCGCCGGGTAGGTCTGCGCGAACTTCTCCTCCGAGCCCTCGACCCACGGGTAGCCCCACTGCGCGAACGGCATCGAGCCCGAGTCGTACCAGGCGTCGATCACCTCGGGCACCCGGCGCGCCTCGGCGCCACAGGTCCGGCAGTCGAAGGTGATGTCGTCGACGTACGGCCGGTGCGGGTCGCTGCCGCTCAGGTCCCGGCCGGCCAGTTCGCCGAGCTCGGCCAGCGAGCCGACGCACACCTGGTGGTCCTCGGCGCAGCGCCAGATCGGCAGCGGCGTACCCCAGTAGCGGGAGCGCGAGACGGCCCAGTCGATGTTGTTGCGCAGCCAGTCGCCGTACCGGCCCCACTTCACCGAGTCCGGGTACCAGTTGGTCTTCTCGTTCTCGCGGAGCAGGGCGTCCTTCACCTGGGTGGTACGGATGTACCAGGAGGGGAGCGCGTAGTACATGACGGGGGTGTGGCAGCGCCAGCAGTGCGGGTACGGGTGTTCGTACGGCACGTGCTTGAACAGCAGGCCGCGCTCCTTGAGGTCCTTGACCAGCGTCTCGTCGGACTTCTTGAAGAACTGCCCACCGACCAGCGGTACGTCGGCGTTGAAGTGACCGGTCGTGTCCACCGGGTTCACCACCGGCAGGTCGTACGCGCGCCCCACCGCGAGGTCGTCGGCGCCGAAGGCGGGGGACTGGTGGACCAGACCCGTACCGTCCTCGGTGGTGACGTACTCCGCGAGTACGACGTAGTGCGCCGGCTCGTCGAACGGCACCAGCTCGAACGGCCGCTGGTACGTCCACCGCTCCATGTCGCGGCCGCCGTACTCACCGGTGACCGTCCAGCCCTCACCGAGCCGGTCCAGCAGCGGCTTGGCCACCACCAGGGACTCGTTCCCGTCGGTGGCGACGACGTACTCGACGTCGGGGTGTACGGCGACGGCCGTGTTCGACACCAGGGTCCACGGGGTCGTCGTCCAGACCAGCAGCGACGCCTGACCCGCCAGCGGGCCGGAGGTGAGCGGGAAGCGTACGTAGACCGATGGGTCGACGACGGTCTCGTACCCCTGGGCGAGCTCGTGGTCGGACAGACCGGTGCCGCAGCGCGGGCAGTACGGCGTGATCCGGTAGTCCTCGACCAGCAGGCCCTTCTCGTGCACCTGCTTGAGCGACCACCAGACGGACTGGACGTACTCGGGGTCCATGGTCTTGTACGGGTGCTCGAGGTCCACCCAGTAGCCCATCCGGACCGTCAGCTCGTTGAACGCGTCGACGTGCCGGAGCACCGACTCGCGGCACTTCGCGTTGAACTCGGCGATCCCGTACGCCTCGATGTCCGGCTTGCCGTTGAAGCCGAGCTCCTTCTCGACCGCGACCTCGACCGGCAGGCCGTGGCAGTCCCAGCCGGCCTTGCGCTCGACCCAGAAGCCCTTCATGGTCCGGTAGCGCGGGAACACGTCCTTGAAGACGCGCGCCTCGATGTGGTGCGTGCCGGGCATGCCGTTCGCGGTCGGCGGGCCTTCGTAGAAGGTCCACGGCGTACCGCCGGCGGACTGCTCGAGGCTCTTCGCGAACGTGTCGTGCTCGTCCCAGAGGGTGAGCACCTCGCGCTCCATCGCCGGGAAGTCGACCTGTGCGGGGACCTGCCGCCAGGGAGTATTTGCCGCCATCCGTTCGTCCTTCGTCGCGTCCTGCTGCTGGACGAGGGACGAAGTACCCGGTGTGGCCGGGTTACCGCGCGGTACCACCCTCCTTGGTGACCCAGAGTGCGGTCACCCACTTCCTTAACGAGACGCTGCCGGTTCTAATAGGTCCCTGCGGACTGTTCTTCCGGCGGCTCCGGGGTGATAGCCCCATCACTGCCTTGCGGTTCTCGGTCGTCAGTGTACGGCGTCGTACGAGGTGACTACGAATCGTTAAGCCGACCGGGGCGGCGGGGCGGGGGAGAATAAAACAGTGGTGCGGTAAGAATTCGGCGATGAGAATTCTGCTGCGGGTGAAGCCGGGCGCTTCCAGGACAGCGGTCGGCGGCCGGTACGACGGCCCGTCCGGACCGGCGCTGGTGGTCGCGGTGGCAGCCCGTGCGGTGGAAGGACAGGCGACGAAGGCTGTCCTGGAAGCGGTCGCGGTGGAGTTCGGAGTACGGCGGTCCGCGGTGCGGTTGGTGCGTGGTGCGACCAGCAGGGACAAGCTGGTCGAGGTGGAGGGGGAGGAGAAGGGCATCCGGGAACGGCTCGAGCGATTGCTGGGCTGACCTGGGAAGTGTTACGGACAGTGATGTCTGCAACACGCTTGTGATGTTCGGAACATCGAGCGGACTTGAAGAACCGACTACCTTATGTCCACGGTCTGCGCGTCAGGCTGGCACGTGGTGGGCACGTGTCCTACTGTCTTGCGACCAGTCCGCTCCAGTCTCCGACGAAGGCAGGGGGTAGCTGACATGGCTACATCGGCACCCAAGAAGTCCGCCCCCCAACGCACTGCCGCGGCCAAGAAGAGTGCCGCCGAACAGAGTGGCTCGAAGAAGGCCGAGCCGGTCCAGAAGACAGCGGCCCGGAAACGCCCGGCGAAGACCTCGCCGGCCAAGAAGACCACCGCGGTGAAGAAGCCGGCACCGGCCACCGCGGCGAAAAGCACAGCGGCTAAGACCCCTGCCAAGAAAGCTCAGACGAAGAGGGTGGCCATGAAGACCAACGAGAACAGGACCCCGGCGACTGCGCCGGCCAAGTCCGCGGCACACACGGCCGAGAGCTTCAAGGTGAAGCCGGGCGAGGATCCGTGGACCGCCGCGGAGCTCGCCGAGCTGCGGGCCGAGCTGGAGGGTGAGGTCGA
The DNA here is from genome assembly GCF_055580825.1 of Kribbella sp. NPDC031520. Classification (NCBI taxonomy): domain Bacteria; kingdom Bacillati; phylum Actinomycetota; class Actinomycetes; order Propionibacteriales; family Kribbellaceae; genus Kribbella; species Kribbella sp. NPDC031520. Next base: position 1,108,609 of record NZ_JBVIKS010000002.1, on the reverse strand, counting down.
GCACCTCAAGGAGGAGATCCGCGAGGCCGAGCAGGAGATCGTCGGGTTGTTCCGCGACGGCAGCGACGGCGCCGGCAACGACCAGGCGGACGTCGGCTCCACCACTCTCGAGCGGTACCACGAGCTGACGCTGGCGAACAACGCCCGCGACATGCTGAACCAGATCGAGTTCGCGCTGACCCGCATCGACGACGGCACGTACGGCGTCTGCGAGAACTGCGGCAACGCGATCGGCAAGGGTCGGCTGCAGGCATTCCCGCGTGCGACACTGTGTGTCTCATGCAAAGAACGCCAGGAACGCCGCTGAACGACACCACCTCGTCCCCCCAGGTGGACGAAGCAGCCACCCCAGAACCGGCCGACCCAACCTCGGCCGGTTCGCTGTCGTCCCCAGCCGGCGATCCTTCGCCGTCCACGCCGGAGGAACCCGCCACGACGGGAACCTCCGCCGGTGGTGGTGCGGCCGGGCGTGGGCGGTCGTGGAAGTGGACTGTGGTGTTCGGTGGGGTGGGGCTGGTTGTGCTGTTTCTCGACCAGATCACCAAGGCACTCGCTCTGGCGCATCTGACGCCGGGGGAGCCGGTGAACGTGGTCGGGAGTCTGCTGAAGTTCAACCTGATCCGGAACTCGGGGGCCGCGTTCAGCCTCGGGGCCGGGTACACGCCGTACATCAGCGCGGTCCAGATCCTCGTCGCGGTCGGCGTCATCTACCTGTCCCGCAAGCTCGGCTCGGCGGGCTGGGCGATCGCGTTCGGGCTGCTGTTCGGCGGCGCGGTCGGGAACATCCTGGACCGGATCTTCCGCGAGCCCTCGCCCTTCCACGGCCACGTGGTCGACTTCCTGCAGACGCCGCACTGGGCGATCTTCAACGTCGCGGACATGGCCGTGACGTCGGCCGCCGTACTGCTGGTGATCCAGACCCTGCGCGGGATCAAGCTCGACGGCACGCGGGAGCAGCGCAAGTGAGTTCACGCACCGTGATGGTCCCCGAAGGACTCGCGGGCGAACGGCTGGATGCGGCACTGTCGCGGCTGTTCGGCGTGTCCCGGACCAAGGCGGCCGAGCTGATCGAGTCCGGCCTGGTCCAGGTGGACGGCGTACCGGCGCCGAAGTCGTCCCGGGTCGCGGCCGGCGTACTGCTCGACGTCGAGCTGCCTCCGCCGCCGTCCGAGGTGACCGTCGTCCCGGAGACCGTGGACAACCTGCGGATCGTGTACGACGACGACGAGATCGTGGTCGTGGACAAACCCGTAGGCGTCGCGGCGCACCCGTCACCGGGCTGGACCGGCCCGACCGTGATCGGGCACCTGGCCGGCGCCGGGTTCACCATCTCCACCAGCGGCGCGGCCGAACGCAAGGGCATCGTGCACCGCCTCGACGTCGGCACGTCCGGGCTGATGGTGGTGGCGAAGACGGAGTACGCGTACACCGTACTGAAGCGCGCCTTCAAGGAGCGCACCGTCAAGAAGATCTACCACGCGCTCGTCCAGGGGCATCCCGACCCGTTCACCGGGACCGTCGACGCGCCGATCGACCGGCACCCGCACCACGACTACAAGTTCGGCGTCGTGGCCGGCGGGAAGCCCAGCGTCACGCACTACGAGACCCTCGAGGCGTTCCGGTACGCGACCCTCCTTGAGATCACCCTCGAGACCGGCCGCACGCACCAGATCCGCGTCCACATGGCCGCGATCGGCCACCCGTGCTGCGGCGACCTGACGTACGGCGCGGACCCGGTCCTCGCGGAACGCCTCGGCCTGTCCCGCCAGTGGCTGCATGCGATGCGCCTCGGCTTCACCCACCCGGGCACCGGCGAGTACGTCGAGTTCACCTCGGAGTACCCCGACGACCTGGACCACGCCTTGGACCTGCTCGTCGACACCGAGTGAAGCTGTAGCTGTCGTCCTTCCCGCTGCGGGCCGCCTGGGGTGAATGCCTCATGACGTGCGGACGGCCCGGCGGGACGCTGCGGGTATGAACAGAACCGCTGGACTTTCCGCCGCCGCCATCGCCGCGCAAGGTGTGTTCGTTGCCGGGTGGGCGATCCTCGGCGCGATCGAGGGAAACGGCTACGACGCCGGCCGGCACGACATCAGCGACCTGGCCGCACTCACTGCCCAGCACGCGACCTGGGCCCGGGCGAGCCTGGGCCTCTCGGGTGGGCTCACCATCGCCTTCGCCCTGCTCGCCCTCCGGCCGAGCCTGCGCCTCGCCGGCCGGGAGTCGATCGGTGCGTGGCTGCTGGCTTTGTCGCTGCCGGGCTGGGACGGGCTGAGCGACGCGTTCTTCCGGCTCGACTGCCGCGCCGCCGACGCCGGCTGTACGTCGGCCGCGGCGTTCGGCTCGTGGCACGCCAAGATCCACCTCATCTCGTTCGTGATAGCAGCCCTGGCAACCGTGGTCGCGCCCTTCCTGCTCTCCCGTCGCATGCGTGCACTGCCCGACTGGCAGGACCTGTCCGGTCCGACCCGGGTCGCCGGCTTCGTCGTCATCGCTCTACTGGTAGTCACTGGTCTCACCACCGGTACGGCGGTACAGGGCTGGACGCAGCGCGCGGCCGCCGTACTGGTCTGCTGCGGTGTCGCACTGCTCGCCTGGCGAGTCCTGCGACTGAGCAGCGGGACCCTACGGACGGCTGCTCTGATCGCGGGCCACTGACGGCTCGAAGCCACCGACCAGACCATGCCGGGTCGCGAACAAGGTGGCGGCCGCACGGCTCCGCACCCCGAGCTTCACGTACACGTGCTCGACATGGTTGGACACGGTCTTGGGCGTGACACCGAGTCGCCGGGCGATCTGCTTGTTCGGCAACCCACGGGCGAGCAGTGCGAGTACGTCGATCTCCCGTGGTGTGAGCCCGGCGACGTGTTCCCGGCGTACCGGGGCGCGATGGCCGGCGGCCCGCAGTACCGCGTTGACAGCGTCACCGTCGAGTCGTCCGGCGCGGGCTTCGTCCCGGAGCCGCGACGCGGCGTCCGTGGGAGTGAGCGGCGGCCGGTGCGGCCGTGGTTCGCACATCGCGTGGTAGGCGTCGGCTGCGGCGAGCATCCGATCGGACGGTGTCAGAGCGGCGGCTGTGAGACCTCGCGGATAGCCGGAACCGTCCAGTCGCTCGTGGTGCTTGGCAGCGATCTCCCGGCTGCGGTCGAGAGTGCTCACTCGCGCGAGCATCTTGTCGGTCAGGTACGGATGCAGCCGGGTCCGTTCGCGTTCGACGTCCCCGAGGGACCCGGGCTTCTCCCAAACCGTGTTCGCCACACCGAGCCGACCGAGGTCGTGCAGCAGCCCTGCCCGCAGCAGATCGTGCTGGTCGTCAGTGTCCAGCCCGGCCAGTCGCCCGGCTTCGGCGGCGAGCTGCGCGACGCCCCTGGAGTGCCCGGCCAGGTACGGCGACTTGAGGTCGACCAGATCCGCCATCGCAGCCAGTACGTCGTCCAGCTCGGCACCGGCGACTGAGCGAATTGGTGCGGGCTCCGCCGCCAGTACGGCGTCCCATCCGGCCGCTGACTCCAGGTCTTCGACCACGGAGCCCGCATGCTCGACGAACAGGGCGGCCAGCGCAGGATCGTACAGTGCGCCCGCGTGCCGGCGAGCCGTCGCAACAGCCCGGTCGACGCCGTGCCGCCGACTGACCACCTCGAGCGGTCCGGCGAGCTGGACCAGGCGTGACGCCAGGCTGATCTCGGTCGCGCGCACGTGGTCCGGCGTACCCCTCCCGTCCCACTGCTCGTACGCCTGCCGCAGGGCCGTGACGGTGGCATCGCCGAGTCCCACGCTCTGCGCGAACCTGGCGCCGAGCGTCGCGTGGGTCGTCAGCCACGACTCCACGGTCCGCTGTCCGACGACGGGGAACGCGGCGAGCCGTCGTACCCGCTGGAGTGCGCTGCCGTGCGACGTGAGCCTGCGCAACAGGAAGGCCGCGGTCTGGACGCTGCTCATGCCGAGCATCTCGTAGCTGTCGGCCTTGAACGAGATCTCGTCACCGAACCACCGGGACTGCTCGGCGGCGTCCGCGTGGCAGGAGGCGTTCATCAGCAGGCCGAGGTAGTACGTCGCCGTGCGCGTCTCCGCGTCCGCCCCGGCCAGGTCGGCCAGCCGCAGGGCGATGACGGTCTGGCGCAGGCAGTGTTCCATCGGTTGCCCCAGCCCCAGATCGGCCGCATAGGACAGGGTCGCCACCAGTTCGGCGATCCTGACGTTGCCGGGTAGGGCACCCATGCCCCGAGTGTGCACCGCTCCCGACTGGTTCGGAATAGTTGCCTTCGAAGCGCACGGGTGGGCCGAATCCGGCCGTAGGCTGAGGCAATGGGCGAGGGCAGGCCCGGGACAGCAGGCAAGGGGCGGCTTCCGGCCGAGGTGACGAGTTTCGTCGGGCGGCGGCGTGAGCTGGCGGACACCAGACGGTTGCTGTCCAGCAGCCGCCTGCTGACCCTGCTCGGCGTCGGCGGGGTCGGCAAGACCCGGCTGGCTCTGCGGATGGCCGCGGAGGTACGGCGGACCTTCACCGACGGAGTGTGCCTGGTCGAGCTGGCTGCGCTGCGGGATCAGGCCCTGCTGGGCCTCACGCTGGCCGAGGCGCTCGAACTCAGCCAGGTGTCCGCCGACCCGACCGCCGACCTGTCGGAGTACCTGGAGGACAAGCACCTGCTGCTCGTACTCGACAACTGCGAGCACCTTGCCGAGGCGTGCGCCGTACTCGTCGGCAAACTGCTCGCGGCCGCACCCCGGCTGCGGATCCTCGCCACCAGCAGGCACGTACTGGGAGTCGAAGGTGAGCAGGTACTGCCGGTGCCTCCGCTGTCGACGCCTCCCGCCGACGCGCCGGCCCACGACGTCGACCAGTACGAGTCGCTGGTGCTGTTCGCGGAGCGCGTCCGATCGGTACTTCCCGAGTTCCGGATCGACGAGACCAACCGGCGCCAGGTGATCGAGGTCTGCCGGCGGCTGGACGGCATCCCGCTCGCGCTGGAGCTTGCGGCGGTGTGGATGCGGACGCTGTCGCTGCCGCAGATCCTCGACCGGCTCGACGACCGGTTCCGGCTGCTGGCCACCGGCCGGCAGGCGGCAGTACCGCGCCAGCAGGCTCTGGAGGCCGCTGTCGGCTGGAGCTACGACCTGTGCTCGCCGGCCGAACGGCTGCTGTGGGAACGGCTCTCGGTGTTCTCGGGCGGCTTCGATCTGGACAGTGCCGAGGACGTATGCTCGGGCGACGGCATCCCGCGCGACCACATGCTCGACCTGGTGGCCGGCCTGATGAACAAGTCGATCATCACCCGCACCATGGCCACCAGCCACACCGTCGCCTGGTACGACATGCTCTCCACCATCAGCCAGTACGGCGGGCAGCGGCTGGCCGAGGCAGGCCGTACCCGCGAGTTCCAGGTCCGGCATCGCGACTACTACCGGGGATTGGCCGCGCGGTGGGCCGCCGAGAGCTTCGGCCCGCGCCAGTCCGACTGGTACATCCGGCTGCGCCGCGAACACGACAATCTCCGGGCCGCCCTCGACTTCTGCCTGGCCGAGCCGGGCGAGGCGCCGGCGGCCCTTGAGATCGCGGCGCCGATCTGGAACTTCTGGTTCGCCGGCTATCTCCGCGAGGGGCACCGCTATCTCAGCCGGGCTCTCGACGCGGCACCCGCGCAGAATCCGGTCCGGGCGGTCGGCCTCTGGGCCGGCAGCTACCTGGCGATGTTCCTCGGCGAGGCCGGCCAGCTCTCGACCTTGCTGGCCGAGTGCGAGGAACTGGCCGAGCGGTACGACGACAACCGGCTCCGGGCCCGGATCGCCGAGGTGTCGGGCCACGCGCTCATCTATCAAGGCGACCTGGTGACAGCGATCGGAATGCTGGAGCGCGGGCTGGCCGGCTTCCGTGCGGTGGGCGACGAGCTAGGTCAGTTCGACGTACTGATTCTGTTGTCGGCGGCAACGTTCTTCTCGGGTGACCCGCGGGTCGAGGACTTCAGCCGGCAGGCGCTGGAACTGGCGGCGTCCCGCGGCGCGGACTCCTCGAAGGCGTATGCGCTGTGGGCGGTCGGCATCGTGCAGTGGCGCGACCACGACCAGTGCGAGGAAGCGACCCGGTCGTTCCGGGAAGCGATCCGGTTGTGGCTGCCGCTGAACGACCGGACCGGGATCGGCTTCTGCGTCCAGGCGTTGTCCTGGTGTGCCGGGACGGCGGCGCCGGACGAGCACGCGGCCCGCCTGATGGGTGCCTCGCGAGCGGTGTGGCGGTCGAGCGGCGCGCACGTCGACGAGACGACGCCGTACAGCCAGTTCGACGACCTGACCGAACAGCGGATCCGCGCGCGGACCGGCGACGCGGTGTTCGGTACCGCCTTCGCGATGGGCGCGGCGTACTCGTTCGAGCAGGCCGTCGCGCTCGCGCTGGGGGAGGAGCGCGAGGCCGCGCCGAAGCCCGGCCTAGCCGGTCGGCTGACGCGGCGGGAGCACGAGATCGCGGCGCTGATCGGCGAGGGTCTGAGCAACCGTGAGATCGCCGCCCGCCTCGTCATCTCCCAGCGCACCGCCGAGACGCACGTCGAACACATCCTGAGCAAACTCGGCTTCAACTCCCGCGCCCAGGTGGCCCGCTGGATCGCCGACCACCTTGGGCCCGGCGGCCTGGCTACGTAGTCAAATCCGTAGGTCTCCCGATGCCAGCGGCGGACGGCGCCTGGATCCTTGCTGACAACGTTGTCCCCTCACACCGTTGCCGAGGTCCCGATGCCTGCCGAACCGAGTCCCTCCCCGGGTTGCTCTCTGCGCGAGTGGTGGCGTACGGCGGTCATCTATCAGGTGTACGTCCGCAGTTTCGCCGACTCCGACGGCGACGGCGTCGGTGACCTCGACGGCGTCCGCGCCCGGCTGCCGTACCTGCGCTCCCTCGGGGTCGACGGCCTCTGGCTGAACCCGTTCTACCCGTCGCCGCAGCACGACCACGGGTACGACGTCGCCGACTACACCGGCGTGCACCCCGAGTACGGAACGCTCGACTCCTTCGACCGGCTGATCCGGGACGCGCACCGGCTCGGCCTGCGGGTGATCATCGACGTCGTACCGAACCACTGCTCGATCGAGCATCCGTGGTTCGCCGCCGCGCTGGCCGCCGGCCCGGGCAGTCCCGAGCGCGAGCGGTTTCATTTCGCGGACGGGTACGGGGATGAACCGCCGAACAACTGGCGGTCGATATTCGGCGGCTCAGCCTGGCAGCGGGTCCCGGTCGGACCGGGTCAGTCTGCTGCGGGAGCCGACGAACGCAGCCAGTGGTACCTGCACACCTTCGCGCCCGAGCAGGCCGACTTCAACTGGCGGCACCCGGACGTCCCGGCGTACTTCGAGCAGGTACTGCGCTTCTGGCTCGACCGTGGCGTCGACGGCGTACGGATCGACGTCGCGCACGGGCTGCACAAGGCCGACGGCCTGCCGAGCCACGAGCACGCCGTCCTCGACGAGCTCACCGGCGATCCGGTCAATCCCCATGCCTGGAACCAACCCGAGGTGCACGATGTGTGGCGGAGCTGGCGCGCGATCGCGGACGAGTACACGGAGAGGACCGGCCGGGAGCGGGTCCTGGTCGGCGAGGTGGGTCTACTCGACCGGTGGCAGCTCGCGCAGTACCAGCGTCCGGACGAACTGCACCAGACCTTCTACTTCGACTTCCTCCGCGCCGAGTGGGACGACCTGTCGCTGGCCGACGTGACCGGCCGGGGGCTCGAGACGATCGCCGGGTCCGGATCCTCCGTCGCCTGGGTGCTGAACAACCACGACATGCCGCGTTCCGTCACCCGGTATGCCGGCGGTGCACCCGGCGCCGAACCCGGCGATCTCGAGCTCGGCCGCGACCGCGCCCGGGCCGCGGCGCTGCTGATGCTGGCGCTGCCCGGATCGTCGTACCTCTATCAGGGCGAGGAGCTGGGCCTGCCCGAGGTCACCGACCTGCCGGAGGATGTCCTGACCGACCCGATGTTCCACCGGTCCGGCGGCGTCCGCCGGGGCAGGGACGGCTGCCGGGTCCCGCTCCCGTGGACGGCCGAGCACGACCTCTTCGGCTTCTCCCCGGACGGCGCACCCGGTACGCCGTGGTTACCGCAGCCGGCCTGGTTCGCGGACCATGCGGCAGACCGGCTCCGGGCGGACGGAGACTCGACGCTGCATCTCTACCGCGAGGCGCTGGCGCTGCGTCGCCGGCTCCCGGCGCTCGGCTCCGCTGAATTCGGCTGGCTGCCGTCCGAGCCTGGAGTACTCGCGTTCACCCGGGGCGACGGCTTCGCGTGCTTCGTCAACTGCTCGTCGCGTCCGGTACTGCTTCCGGCCGGCAGCACCCCGCTCCTCGCCAGCGACCCCGCGGCCGGCGAGAAGTTGCCGGCGAACAGCGCCGCCTGGGTGCTGCTGGAGGCCGAAGCGTGATGGACGGCTGCACTCGGCCGCTGGTGCTCGGCTACATCCGGGCGCGGGTGGTGACGACGGCGGAGGAACTCGACGCGGAGAAGGTCGGCCTGGCCGCCTTCGCCCTGGCCGAGGGATTCACCCTCGGCACCGTCTACCTCGAGCACCCGGCCACCGCCCCGGCAGCGTTCGAGGCCCTGCTCGACGAGGTCCGCCGGGACAACGACATCTGGGCCGTCGTCGTGCCGACCGTCCAGCACGTCACCGACGGCGGCCTCCGGGCGATGCGGCGAGAGGTCGAGCACCACGGCACGGTGCACCTCGTCGTGGCGTCCCCCTAGACCGGCGGACCTGGCGTCTTGAGATACCCCTGCCTGCTCGGCGCCAGGTCTGCCGCTCCACCCGCGTCGCCGTTGGGTTGACCGGATAGCGGGCGGGTCGGGGACTCGTCGGAGAGCCCGTTCGGAAACTGTCCGAGGGCCGAACTAGGCTGCTCCAGTCACCTTTGGTCCGCGCCCCGGGAGGTCTGCGTCGATATGGCGTCCAGCGACAGTTTTGTGCATCTCCACGTGCACACGGAGTACTCGATGCTGGACGGCGCCGCGCGGATCGACGAGTTGTTCAAGACCGCCCAGGAGGCCGGGATGCCGGCGCTCGCGACCACCGACCACGGCTACGTGTTCGGGGCGTACGAGTTCTGGAAGACCGCGAAGAAGTACGACGTGAAGCCGATCATCGGCGTCGAGGCGTACCTGACGCCGCAGACCCACCGCACCGAGCGCAAGCGGATCAAGTGGGGTGACGCGAGCAGCGGCGGCGACGACGTCTCCGGCGGCGGTTCGTACACGCACATGACGCTGCTCGCCAAGAACACCAGCGGAATGCACAACCTGTTCAAGATGTCGTCGCTGGCCAGCCTCGAGGGCTACTACTTCAAGCCGCGGCTGGACCGCGAGCTGCTGCAGACCTACGGCAAGGGCCTGATCGCGACCACCGGATGCGTGGGCGGTGAGGTGCAGACCCGCCTGCGGCTCGGGCAGTACAAGGAGGCCGTCGAGGCAGCGGCGGAGTTCCGGGACATCTTCGGCGCGGAGAACTTCTACTGCGAGGTGATGGACCACGGGATCGACATCGAGCGGCGGACGCAGCAGGACCTGTTGCGGCTGGCGAAGGAGCTGAACCTGCCGCTGGTCGCGACCAACGACCTGCACTACACGCACCAGGCCGACGCCACCGCGCACGCGGCGCTGCTGTGCGTCCAGTCGGCCTCGACGCTATCCGACCCGAACCGGTTCAAGTTCGACGGCGACCAGTTCTACCTGAAGACACCGGCGCAGATGCGCGAGGTGTGGAAGGACTTCCCGGAGGCGTGTGACAACACGCTGCTGATCGCCGAGCAGTGCGACGTCAGCTTCACCGAGGGCGAGGGCCGGTTCATGCCGCGCTTCCCCTGCCCCGAGGGTCACAACGAGGAGTCCTGGTTCGTCTCCGAGGTCGAGACCGGTCTGCACCACCGCTACCCGGGCGGCATCCCGGACCACGTCCGCAAGCAGGCCGAGTACGAGATCGAGGTCATCGTCTCGAAGGGGTACGCCGGGTACTTCCTGGTGGTCGCCGACTTCATCAACTGGGCCAAGAAGAACGGCATCCGGGTCGGCCCCGGCCGTGGTTCGGGCGCGGGCTCGATGTGCGCGTACGCGATGAAGATCACCGACCTGGACCCGCTCCAGCACGGCCTGATCTTCGAGCGCTTCCTGAACCCTGAGCGGATGTCGATGCCGGACTTCGACGTCGACTTCGACGACCGCCGCCGCCCCGAGGTGATCCGCTACGTCACCGAGAAGTACGGCGACGACCGGGTCGCGATGATCGTCACCTACGGCACGATCAAGGCCAAGCAGGCGATCAAGGACGCCGGCCGGGTGCTGGACTACCCGTTCGCGATGGGCGACCGGATCACCAAGGCGATGCCGCCGTCGGTGATGGGCAAGGACATCCCGCTGTCGGGCATCTTCGACTCGACCCACAAGCGGTACTCCGAGGCCACCGAGTTCCGCTCGCTGTACGAGGCCGACGCCGACGTCCGCAAGATCGTCGACACCGCCCGCGGCCTGGAGAACCTGAAGCGCCAGTGGGGTGTGCACGCGGCCGGTGTGATCATGTCCAGCGAGCCGCTGATCGAGCTGATCCCGATCATGCGCCGCGAGCAGGACGGCCAGGTCATCACCCAGTTCGACTACCCGAGCTGCGAGACGCTCGGCCTGGTCAAGATGGACTTCCTGGGTCTGCGGAACCTGACGATCATGGACGACGCGGTCAAGAACGTCGAGGCCAGCCGCGGGATCAAGCTCGACCTCGACGAGCTGGCCAAGTCGCTGGACGACGGCCCGACGTACGAGCTGCTCGCCCGCGGTGACACGCTCGGCGTGTTCCAGTTCGACGGCGGCCCGATGCGGGCGTTGCTGCGGCTGATGCGCCCGGACAACTTCGAGGACATCTCCGCGGTCGGCGCGCTGTACCGCCCGGGTCCGATGGGTGCGAACAGCCATACCAACTACGCCCTGCGGAAGAACAAGCAGCAGGACATCAGCTATCCGCACGACGAGCTCGCGGTCGCGCTGGAACCGATCCTGGGGACGACCTACGGTCTGATCGTCTACCAGGAGCAGGTGATGGCGATCGCCCAGCAGCTCGCGGGCTACACGCTCGGCAAGGCGGACCTGCTCCGCCGGGCGATGGGCAAGAAGAAGCGCGAGGTGCTCGACGCGGAGTACGTCGGCTTCTCCGAGGGCATGAAGGCGAACGGCTTCTCCGAGCAGTCGATCAAGGCGCTCTGGGACGTACTGGTCCCGTTCTCCGACTACGCGTTCAACAAGGCGCACTCGGCGGCGTACGGCCTGGTCTCGTACTGGACGGCGTACCTGAAGGCCAACTACCCGGCGGAGTACATGGCCGCCGTCCTGACGTCCGTGAAGGACGACAAGGACAAGATGGCCATCTACCTGAACGAGTGCCGCCGGATGGGCATCAAGGTGCTGCCGCCGGATGTCAACGAGTCCGACTCGAACTTCACCCCGGTCGGTACCGACATCCGCTTCGGCCTGTCCGCGATCCGCAACGTCGGCGTGAACGTGGTCGCCGAGATCGTCGTGGCCCGCGAGGAGAAGGGCCGGTTCACCGATTTCGTCGACTTCATCGACAAGGTCTCGCTGCCGGTCTGCAACAAGCGCGTGATCGAGTCGCTGGCCAAGGCCGGCTCGTTCGACTCGATGGGGCACGCCCGGCGTGCGGTCGTCGCGGTGCACGAGCAGGCCGTCGACGAGGCCATCGACCTGAAGCGGAACGAGGCGCACGGTCAGTTCGACCTGTTCTCGATGGGTGACGACGACGCGGACGAGGGCGAGGGCAACAGCCGGCTCACCGTCACCGTTCCCGAGATCGAGGAGTGGGACAAGGCGACCAAGCTGGCGCACGAGCGCGACATGCTCGGTCTGTACGTGTCCGACCACCCGCTGTTCGGCGTCGAGCACGTGCTCACCAACGGTTCGGACTGCACGATCGGTCAGCTGCTCGCCGACGAGGACCGGCCGGATGGCAGCCGGGTCACGATCGGCGGCCTGGTCACCGGGGTCCAGCGGAAGGTGAACAAGCGCGGCGACATCTACGCGATCGTCACCATCGAGGACCTCGAAGGTTCGATCGAGGTGATGATGTTCTCCTCGGCGTACCAGTTGCACGCGCACCTGCTCACCAACGACGCGATCGTCCTGATGAAGGGCCGCGTCCGCCGCCGCGAGGACCGCCTGGAGCTGAGCGGCGACGAGGTCGTCGTCCCCGACCTCACTGAAGGCCCGAGCGGTCCGGTCGTCCTCACCATGCCGGTCAACCGCTGCACCCCGCCGGTCGTCGACTCGCTCCGCGACATCCTCCAGTCCCACCCCGGCATGACCGAGGTCCACCTCCGCCTCCAGGCCCGCCAGAAAACCACCGTCATGCGCATCGGCGACCGCTTCCGCGTCACCCCCACGTCCTCCCTGATGGCCGACCTCAAAGCCCTCCTCGGCCCCTCCTGCCTGGCGAGCTGACAGCCATGCGTCACACTGGCGTCGTGAGTCAACCGGAGTCGTCGCAGTCTTTGCCTTCTGGGGTGTCGGGGTCGGGTGGTCCGCTCGGGGTGGCGGAGCCGCGGATGCCTTGGGCCAAGGCGGTGGTGGTGACGGTGGTGGTGTTCCTGGTGGCGGGCGTCGTTGCCGGGTGGGCGTGGCAGCAGTTCTCGCCGTTGGCGGAGTACACCGTGGACGATCGCGGTGGGTCGCTGGGCGAGGAGCAGATGACGCGGATCTTCGGGCCGGACGGGACGTTCACCGCGATCGGGTTCGCCGGTGCGGTGGTGCTCGGTGCCGCGCTGTTCTGGTGGCTGCGGAACTACGGCCCGTGGTCGGTGGCGATCGTGACGTTCGGGGCGTGTCTCGGGTCGGGTGTGTCGTGGGGCGTCGGGATGCTGCTCGGGCACGATCCGCTGGACGCGCGGCTGCGGGCGGCGCACCCGGGTGACCTGGTCGCGGCGCCGCTCGAGCTGCACACCTGGACGCCTGCGGCGTCCTGGCTGGTCGGCGCGGCGTTGGTGTGCGCGGTCATCGCAGCCGCGTCCTGGCGGGCCGAGCCGGTTGCAACCACTCCGCAACCTGCTGCGTCAGAATCTGGACCGCCGGTCCACTAGCCTTTGTTGGTCCGGCGGTGAGGCCACCGGAGCCAGCGAGGGAGCATATGTCCGACCAGAACCAGCCGCCGAGGTACCCAGGTCCCGGTGGCGAGCAACAGCCGCAGAACATCCGCCCTCAGCAGGGTCCGCAGGGCCAGCCGCACAACGGTCCGCAGCACCCCAACCCGCAAGGCCCCAACCGGCAGCAGGGTCACCCGCAGCAGGGTCAGCCGTACGGCGGTCCGCAGCAAGGGCGGCCGCAACCGAGTGGCCCGCAGTACGGCCAGCCGCAGCACGGTGGTCCCGCTCCTCAGCACGGTGGTCCCCAGCACGGTGGACCGCAGTACGGCACGCCGCAGCCTGGCGGCCCGCAGTACGGGCAGGGCGGCCAGCCGTACGGCCAGCCCGGGCAAGGCGGTCCGCAGTACGGCCAGGCCGGGCAGGGTAGTCAGCAGCACGGCCAGCCGGGGCAGGGGTCGTACGAGCAGATGCATATCGGCGGGCAGCCGCCGCAGGGGCCGGGGTACGGCGGGCCGCAGCAGTGGCAGCCGGAGCCGAAGAAGAAGCGCGGCAAGCTGATCCCGATCGTCGCGGCGCTCGCGATGGTGCTGGTGGTGGCCGGCGGCGGCATCTTCGCGTACGCCAAGCTCGGCGGCGGTAAGCAGCCGGCCGACGTGCTGCCCGGCACCGCTGTCGGCTACGCCCGCGTGGACCTGAACCCGTCCGCGGGCCAGAAGGTCAACGCGATCCGGTTCCTGATGAAGTTCCCGTCGGTGAAGAACAACCTCGGTCTCACCGGCGAGAAGGACGACCTGCGGCAGAAGCTGTTCGAGCAGATCAAGAAGTCGGCCGGCGACGACCTCGCGGACGTCGACTACGCCAAGGACATCAAGCCGTGGCTGGGTGACCGCGCCGGGTTCGCCGCGCTGCCGCCGGCCGAGGGCAAGAGCTCGCCGATTCCGATCGTCGCCGTCCAGATCAAGGACCAGGACGCCGCGAACAAGGGCATGGACAAGCTCCTCGCCAAGGAGGACGACAAGCCGGGCCGTGCGTTCACCGACGGCTACATGATCCTCGGCGAGGACCAGGCGACCGTCGACTCGGCCGTGGCCGCGGCCAAGGACAACCCGCTGAGCAACAACGCCAAGTACAAGGCGGACATGGACAAGCTCGGCGAGCAGGGCTTCGTGTCGGCCTGGGCGGACATGAAGGCGATCGCGTCGCTGAGCGGCAAGGTCGACGCCGGCCAGCTGGCCGGGCTCGGCGACGCCAGCGCCGCGGTGGCGCTGCGGTTCGACTCGTCGTACGTCGAACTCAAGGGCATCGCGCACAGCGACAAGAGCGTCAAGGTGGGCTCGGCCGACGCCGGTGATCTGGTCACCAAGCTGCCGGACAGCACCGCCGGTGCGATCGCGATCTCCGGTGGCGACAGCCTGATCGACGCCGCCTGGACGCAGATCCAGAAGACCGGTGGCGACAAGCTGCAGCCGATGATCGACCAGATCGCCGAGCAGACCGGCCTGAAGCTGCCGGACGACCTGAAGACGCTGGCCGGCAAGAACGTCGCGGCCGTGATCGACAAGGAGACCGACAGCGGCCCGAAGGTCGCGCTCCGGATGGAGACCGACCCGTCGAAGGCGGAGCCGGTGGTGCAGAAGCTGACCACGCTGCTGCACGAACGGTCCTCGGCGAACATCCCGATCGAGACCGCGAAGGACGGCGACTCGCTGGTCGTCGCGACCAGCAAGGACTACGCCGAGCAGGTGCTCAAGGGCGGCAACCTGGGTTCGACGGACGGCTTCAAGCAGGCGCTGCCGGACACCAAGGGCGCGGTGATGATGGGGTACGTCGACTTCGACGCGCTCGGCGCCTTCAGCCAACGGTTCGGCGAGGACAAGGACCTGTCCGCGCTGAAGTCGGCCGGCATCGTCGCCCGCTCGACGGGTGACGGCGAGGCCGAGTACACGATTCGGGTCGTCGCGAAGTAAGCGGCAACCCAGCAAAACCCCGGACCAGGCGGTCCGGGGTTTTTCTTTTGTGGACGATGTCGAAAACGCCGAGGTGGCTTCTACCTCTGGGTGAAAGCATCCCCCGAGAGGAGCATCACCATGAACCACATCAGCGAGATCCGGACCGTCGGCGTACCGGTGACTGACCAGGACCGCGCGTTGGCGTTCTACACCGGCACGCTCGGCTTCGAAGTACAGCTGGACGTGCCGCTGCCGCAGTTCGGTGGCCGGTGGCTCGTGGTCGGACCGGCGGGTGGCGGCGCGACCATCGCGCTGGTCCCGGCAAGCGACGGCAACCCGGCCGGGGTCGACACCGGGATCCGGATGGGCAGCCCGGACGCGAAGGCCGCCCACCAGCACTTCCTCGACATCGGCGTCGACACCGACGAGCTGCTCGAGTGGCCGGGCGTCCCGCCGATGTTCAGCCTCCGCGACCAGGACGGCAACCGCCTCTACATCTCCCAGGTCTGACTCAGACGAGGACGTGTCCGCCGTCGACGCTGACGATCGAGCCGGTCGCGTACGGCTGGTTCATCAGATACACGTAGGCGGCGGCGATGTCCTCGGGTTCGCCGACCCGCTGGACCGGGAGGTGACCGGCGGTCTCCTCGTAGTCGAGCGCGTCCCGCCACATCGGCGTACGGACGACGCCGGGTTTGACCGCGTTGACGCGCAGCGGGGCGAGTTCGAGGGCGAGCGCGCGGACGAGCGAGTCCACCGCGCCACAGATGCTGGCGGCGACCGACCAGCCCGGTCCGGGGCGGTCGCCGGCGGCGCCGGTCGTCAGTACGATCGAACCACCGGGGCGCAGCCGCGGTACGGCGGCACTCACCGCGCCGAGCGCACCGAAGTACCGCAGCTCGAACGCCTGCCGCGCCTGGGCGAGGTCCATGGTGCGGACCTCCAGGAACGTCAGCGCCTCGCCGGCGGTGAAGACCAGGTGGTCGAACGGGTCGAGCCCGGCGAAGAACGCCGCGACAGCAGCGGAGCCGGTGAGGTCGACGGCCTGCCCGGCCGCCGACGAGGGGAGTACCGCCAGCGCCCGCTGCACCGACGATGGGTTGCTGGAGGCAACGATCACGCTCGCGCCCTGGTCGGCGGCGAGCCGGGCGGTGGCCAGGCCGATACCCGACGTACCACCGAGGACGACGACGCGCTGGTCCTGCAGAGTCACGGAACTGCCTTTCGTGGTAGGGATTTCGCCTTCCACGATGCGGCCGTACTGCCCGGCGCGTCCAAGACCTGTTCCCGCCGCTGTAATACCCTGAAGGTATTATGGACCTCGATCTCCGCAAACTCCGGTACTTCGTCGCCGTCGCCGAGGAACTGCACTTCGGCCGCGCGGCGGAGCGCCTGCACATCGCGCAGCCGGTGCTGTCCCGGCAGGTCCGCGCGCTCGAGGACGAGCTCCGGGCGCAGCTGTTTGTCCGTACCAAACGAACGACTGAGCTGACCGCGGCAGGCCGCCAGTTGCTCGACGACGCCCGCCCGCTGCTGGCGTCGGCGGACGCGACCCGGCGCCGGGTTGCACGGGCGGCCCGCGGGGCGAAGACGTTCACGATCGGGTTCATGCCCGGACTGACCGTGACCGAGGCGGTCCGCGCGTTCGGTGCCACGCATCCGGGGCTGGAGATCGAGCTGATCCGGACCACGTGGGACGACCAGGTCGACGTACTGCACGACGGCCGGGTCGACGTCAGTGTCGTCCGGCTGCCGATCGACCAGTCCGGCCTCACCGTCCGGCACCTGTTCGACGAGCCCCGCGTCGCGATGCTGCCGGCCGATCACCGCCTGGCCGGCAAGCCGGTCGTCGACATCACCGACCTCGCCGACGAGCACCTGCTGCAGGACCCGGACGCCGTACCGGAATGGCGCGACATCGCCGTCGAACTCCGCACCCGTACGGCGAAACCGGTGCCGGTGATGCGCAGCGTCGAGGAGAAACTCGAACACGTCGCCGCCGGTCACGGCATCTCGATCGTGCCGCAGACCGTCGCGACGTTCTACCAGCGCCACGACGTCGTCACGGTTCCGGTCGACAACCTTGCGCCGAACACCGTCTGCCTCGCCTGGATCGCGACCCGCCGTTCGCGGCTGCTGCACGAGTTCGCGGATCTCGCTCCAACGGTGATGTGGACGCCGTAGTCGGTGCGATCATCGGAGGATGAGGTGGAGCGTGACCGCCCTTCTGGTGATTGCGTTGGTGGGGTGCTCTGGTGGGGGAGAGGTACCGGTACCCGCGCCGCAGACGCCTGCCGGCTTCCCGGCACCGAGTACGGAGGTCCTCGCGCCCGACAAGGCGAAGGCGTTGCAGGCCGCGCTCGACCAGATCGTCGAGTTCCCGGACAGCCCGTCCGGTTCGCGCGGTGCGACGGCTGCCGTGGTCACTGATCACTGGACCTGGTCGGGCGCCGTCGGTACGGACAGCCGCGGTACGCCGTTGCGTCCCGACACGAGCATGGCCGTCGCCAGCATCACGAAGACGTTCATCGCGGCCGAGGTGATGCTGCTCGCGAGCAAGGGCAAGGTGAACCTCGAGTTGCCGCTGTCGCGGTACGTCCCGCACCGGTTGTCCGCGAACGACGCGACCGTACGGGAGTACCTGGCGATGACGGCCGCCGTACCGGACTATCAACCCGCCGACTTCGAGCGGATGGATCACGCGGCGGCCGCGGCGCCGGGCAAGCACTGGACGCTCGCGCAGTCGCTGGATTTCGTCGAGGGACACCTCGGGGAGCCGGGAAAGGCCTACAACTACAGCAACCCGAGCTACGTGCTGCTCGGAATGCTGATCGAGAAACTAACCGGACTTCCGCTTGCCGTAGCGCTCCGCCGAGACCTTGCCACACCGGCCGGCTTGCAGCACGCCGCCTTCCAAGACGGTGAGAAACCCCAACCGCCGGCGGCCGTCGACAACGACCAGGCCTGTGGAGCGCCGGACGGATACCTACCGTGCCGAGCCTTCGCCAGCCTCGCCGCCGCACCCGGCGGCCTGGCAGCCGACGCGCCGACGGTAGCTCGTTGGGGCTACCAACTGTATGGCGGCCGCGTGATCCCTGCCGACCTCGTCAACCAGATGACCGACGGCGACGGCCCGTACGGCCTCGGCACCATGCTGTTCACCCAGCAGTTCGGCCTGGGCGGGGCCTACGGCCACCGCGGCGACATGCCCGACCACACCAGCCTGCTGATCGTCATCCCCACGAAGCGAGTCTCGATCGCCCTGATCCTGGCCAACGGCACCCGCAGCATCGACCGCCGCATGACCGATCTGACCAACGCCGTCGCCCCCTTGCTCGGCTGAGTCAGCGGCGGACGCGGTAGCGGATGTGGGTTGCTCTCGGGGTGTCGATGACCCGGGCGATCTCGAGCTCGATGCGGTGGGGGAGGACGTCGAACAGCCGCATCCCGCCGCCGAACAACACCGGCACCTGGCTGAGCTGGAGTTCGTCGAGGACGCCGGCTTCGAGTGCTGATCGGGCGGTGACCGCGCCGTGGACCAGGACGTCCTTGTCGCCGGCGGCGGCCTTTGCCTGGGACATGGCGGTTTCGATGTCGTTGACGAAGTGGACCTGCTCGTAGGGGATCGACGGCGGGTTGTGGCTGAGGACGAAGATCGGTACGCCGTGGTGGTTGCCGCCGTAGTAGTCGACCTGTTCCGCCGTACGACGGCCGACGACAACTGCTCCGGTGGCGTGCAGCTCGTCCCAGATCATGCCGGGTTCGCCCTCGGGGCGGCCGAACTCGCCGTCGGCGTTCTGGTACCACTCGTGCAGGCGCATGAAGTCGTCGCCGCCGGGGTTGCCCGGCCGGTCGTCCGGTCCGGCGATGTAGCCGTCGGCGGACATCGACATCAACAGCACTGATGCGGACATCAGCATCCTCCCGGTCAAGGGGACGCGGTCGGTCCGCATCCTCCGATTACGCGTCGAAGGACCGGCGCCCGAATCGACACCCTGCCAGCTATCAGTCCCCGGCGAGTGCCTCCAGGACTCCGTCGCCGTACTTCGCGAGTTTGTTCTCGCCGATGCCGCTGATCCGGCCCAGCTCCGCCAGCGAGGACGGCAGGTCGGTGGCGATCTGGCGCAGCGTCGCGTCGTGGAAGATGACGTACGCCGGTACGCCCTGCTCCTTCGCGACGGCGCCCCGCCAGGCACGCAACCGCTCGAACACCGGCGCGGCCTCCGGCGGCAGGTCGGCCGCCGCCTTCTTGCCGCTCGACGACCTGCTCGAAGACCGGACCCGTTCGGGCTCGCGGCGCATCATCACTTCGCGCCGCCGGCCGAGCACCTCGGCGCTGTCCTCCGTCAGCACGAGCGTGCCGTAGTCGCCCTCGACCGCGAGCAGTCGCAGCGCCAGCAGTTGCCGTACGACGCCGCGCCACTCGGGGTCCTTCAGCTCGGTGCCGATCCCGAAGACGGTCAGCTGGTCGTGCCGGAACTGCTTGACCTTGTCGGTCTCCTTGCCGAGCAGGATGTCGATCAGCTGCCCGGCGCCGAACTTCTGCCCGCGCTCGTGCTGCAGCCGGTACACCGTCGACAGCAGCTTCTGCGCCGCGATCGTGCCGTCCCACGACTCGGGCGGCGTCAGGCAGGTGTCGCAGTTGCCGCAGGGTTCGCCGTGCTGGCCGAAGTACGCCAGGAGCTGCGAGCGGCGGCACTGTACGGTCTCGCACAGCGCGAGCATCGCGTCGAGGTGCGAGCTCAGCCGCCGCCGGTGCGCGAGGTCGCCCTCGGAGGTGTCGATCATCTTGCGTTGCTGTACGACATCCTGCAGCCCGTACGCCAGCCAGGCCGTGGACGGCAGACCGTCCCGCCCGGCGCGGCCGGTCTCCTGGTAGTAGCCCTCGACGGACTTCGGCAGGTCGAGATGTGCGACGAACCGGACGTCCGGCTTGTCGATGCCCATCCCGAACGCGATCGTCGCGACCACGACCAGCCCGTCCTCGCGCAGGAACCGCGCCTGGTTCGCGGCGCGGGTCCGGCTGTCCAGGCCGGCGTGGTACGGCACGGCCTCGATGCCGTTCTGGGTGAGGAAAGCCGCGGTCTTCTCGACGCTGTTGCGGGACAGGCAGTACACGATGCCGGCGTCGCCCGCGTGCTCGGTGCGCAGCAGGTCGAGCAGTTGCCGCTGCGGGTTGTCCTTCGGGACGATCCGGTACTGGATGTTCGGCCGGTCGAAGCTCGCGACGAAGTGCTTCGCCTGCGACAGGTTCAGCCGGGTCGCGATCTCCTGGTGCGTCGCCTCGGTCGCCGTCGCGGTCAGCGCGATCCGCGGTACGTCGGGCCAGCGCTCGTGCAACTCCGACAGCATCAGGTAGTCGGGCCGGAAGTCGTGCCCCCACTGCGAAACACAGTGCGCCTCGTCGATCGCGAACAGCGCGATCTTGCCCTGGTCGAGGAGCCGTACGGTCGCCTCGACCCGCAACCGCTCCGGCGCCAGGTACAACAGGTCGAGCTCGCCCGCGAGGAACGCCTGCTCCACCTCACGCCGCTGCTCGAAGTCCTGCGTCGAGTTCAGGAAACCGGCCCGTACACCGAGCGCGGTCAGCGCGTCCACCTGGTCCTGCATCAACGCGATCAGTGGTGAGATCACCACGCCGACCCCGGACCGCACCAGCGAGGGGATCTGGTAGCACAACGACTTGCCGCCGCCGGTCGGCATCAGCACCAGCGCATCACCGCCCGACACCACGGTCTCGATGATGTCGGCCTGCTCGCCTCGGAAGGACTCGTACCCGAACACCCGCCGGAGGACCTGAAGAGCTTCGGAATCGGGCAACTCGGTCGTCTCACTCACCCCGGCGAGTCTAGTGAGATCCGGCCGGCGATGCTGGCGCGATCGCCGCAGCCTGTGGATTACTCGGCAGGTTGGGCAGTTCTTCGGCCATCCACCGGCGCGGCGAGCAGCCGGCGATCGCCTGGAACTCGCGGGTCAGGTGTGACTGGTCGGCGAACCCGGCGGCGGCCGCGACGTCGACGAGCCGAGGGCGCGGCTGCCGGCGCAGGTATGCGGTGACGCGTTCGAAGCGCAGCACCCGGGAGGCGACCTTGGGTGCCAGGCCGAACTCGGCGGTGAAGCGGTCGGTGAGGTGGCGACGGCTCCAGCCGACCTCCGACGCCAGCTCCTGTACGCTGATCGCGCCGCTGGACTCGCACAACCGGTGCCAGGCCCACCCGAGCTCCGGCCGGACTGCCGCTTGCCGACGCTCGCCGAGCCTCCGCAGCAGCATCCGCTCGAGCAGATCGAAACGCTCCGCCCAGGCCGAAGCCTCGCGGAGTCGCTCGGTCAGCTCACGAGCTCGACGGCCGAGCATCTCGTCGAGGCTCACGACCACGGAGCCGAGCTCACCGGGTGGAACCCCGAAGAGCGTTCGCGCGGCCGCCGGGGTGAGCGACAGCTGTACGCCCGCGCGGCTCGCCGTACCGGCGATCACCACGGCGGTGGAGTGCAGCCCGCCGATCAACGCGTCGTGCTTCTCGACCGGCCCTCCCGGCCATCGGAAGCCCAGCGGTTCGTCGAGCGTGACGACGATGGTGAGATGACGCGAGGGCAGCCCACGGTGCACCTCCGGGGGAGGGGCGTCGGACGAGTACCCGATGACGTCGCCGACGTACGGCCGCAGCACTGGGTGCACTGCGCGGGTCGCGTATCCCATACGAGCAGGCTAGAACGGGCCTCCGACAGTTGCGGTCAGTCCGGACGTCGCACGATCACGATCCGTCCGAAATCGGTCTGCGCCACCCGCACCGGCTCGAACCCGGCAGCCCCGGTCTCGTCCGTCAGCTCCTCGGCGGTCCGGCCGAACGGGATCCCCTGTGCCTGGGCGACCAGCCGTCGCAGGGTGTACGCGGGCCGAGCAGCCTCGTCCGGCACCGGCTCCATCTCCTGCAGGAACAGCAGACCTCCGGGGCGCAGCGCGCGCAGGATCCTCGCCAGCGCCGCGGCGCGGGTCGCCTCGGGGAAGAACGGCTGTGCCCAGAAGGCCCCGCCGAACGCGTCCTGCTCGTCGAAGTCGCGTACGTCCGTCGTCCGGATGTCCAACCGGTCGCCCACTCCCTGAGCCTCGGCGCGTCGCCGCGTCTCGGCGGCCACCGTGGGAACGAGTTCGAGCGCGACCGCGTTGAGTTCGGGGAACAGGCCGGCCAATGTCAACGTCGATCCGGCGACACCACATCCCACGTCGAGCCACCGCTCGGTGCGGACGACGTCGACGAGTTCGGGGAGCTTGGGCAGGAACAACCTGTCGAACAAGGCCCGGGTGATATGGGTCGAGTTGCCGCCGGACGAGCGGGCGACGACCAGCGCATCGGCTTCGGTCAGTGGCAGCGGCTTGGCCTCGGCGGTCGCCGGGACCAGCCGCGTCGTCAGCTCGATCCGGTCGAGCAACTCGTCGAGGCCGACCCACGCGTCGTCGGCGGACAGCGCCGCGAACTCCGTCGTCAGCCTGACTGTCGTGTCGTTCCGGTCGACCACGCCGTACGCCTCGAGCACGTCGACGATGTCCGCGACGCGTTCCGGCGCGAGCCCGGAGTACGTCGCCAGTTCGCCGCTGGAGCGCGGTTCGGTCAGGTACGCCGTCCAGCCCTTGTCGCGCACGGCGGTCAGCAGACGCAGGACGTACGCGCCGTCCGCCCACGCCTGGAGAGTGCTCCGCGCCGCGCCGGCCGACGCGAAGCGGACCAGCGGATCAGTGTCCCCAGATGTACTCACTGGCTCAAAATACGGCGCAGGGGTGGCACCGGAGGATCCGTCATCCGGGACCGGCGTACCGCCATCCGGACTCGCGTGGCAGTATCGGAAGATACGTACTAGCAGCAAGGAGATGTCGTCGTGCCTGCTCTGAGGTCCCGTACTGTCACCCACGGCCGCAACATGGCGGGCGCCCGCGCGCTCATGCAGGCCTCCGGGGTAGCCCGGGAGGACTTCGGGAAGCCGATCATCGCGGTGGCGAACAGCTTCACCGAGTTCGTCCCCGGTCACACCCACCTGGCCCCGGTCGGCCGGATCGTGTCCGAGGCGATCCACGCGGCCGGCGGGATCGCCCGCGAGTTCAACACGATCGCCGTCGACGACGGGATCGCGATGGGCCACGGCGGCATGCTGTACAGCCTGCCGTCCCGGGACCTGATCGCCGACTCGGTCGAGTACATGGTCGAGGCGCACTGCGCGGACGCGCTGGTCTGCATCTCGAACTGCGACAAGATCACCCCCGGCATGCTGAACGCCGCGCTCCGGCTGAACATCCCGACCGTGTTCGTCTCCGGTGGCCCGATGGAGGCCGGCCGCGCGACGCTGGTCGACGGTACGGTCCGCAAGCTCGACCTGATCGACGCGATGTCCGAGGCCGTCAACGAGAACGTCTCCGACGCCGACATCCTGCGGATCGAGGAGAACGCCTGCCCGACCTGCGGTTCCTGTTCCGGCATGTTCACCGCGAACTCGATGAACTGCCTGACCGAGGCGATCGGCCTGTCGCTGCCCGGCAACGGTTCCGTACTGGCCACCCACACCGCCCGCCGCGCGCTGTACGAGAAGGCCGGCGAGACGGTCGTCCGGATCACCAAGCGGTACTACGACAACGACGACGCCACCGTGCTGCCGCGGAACATCGCGACCAAGGAGGCGTTCGGGAACGCGATGGCCCTCGACATCGCGATGGGCGGCTCGACGAACACGATCCTGCACCTGCTGGCCGCCGCGCAGGAGGCCGAGGTCGACTTCGACCTGGACGACATCAACGCGGTGTCCCGCCGGGTTCCCTGTCTGTCGAAGGTCGCGCCGAACGTCGCCCCGCAGGGTACGTACTACATGGAGGACGTGCACCGCGCCGGCGGCATCCCCGCCATCCTCGGCGAGCTGTACCGGGCCGGCCTGCTGAACCAGAACGTCCACACCGTGCACAGCGACTCGATCGACGAGTGGCTGAAGACGTGGGACCTGCGCGGCGGTTCGCCGTCGCCGGAGGCCGTCGAGCTGTGGCACGCGGCGCCGGGCTGCAAGCGGTCGGCGACGGCGTTCTCGCAGTCGGAGCGCTGGGAGACGCTGGACACCGACGCGGCGAACGGGTGCATCCGCGACCGCGAGCACGCGTACTCCAAGGACGGCGGCCTGGCCGTACTCAAGGGCAACCTGGCCGTCGACGGCTGCGTCGTGAAGACGGCCGGCGTGGACGAGTCGATCTGGACGTTCGAGGGTCCCGCGGTGGTGTGCGAGTCGCAGGAGCAGGCCGTCGAGAAGATCCTGACCAAGCAGATCCAGCCGGGCGACGTGGTCGTGATCCGGTACGAGGGCCCGAAGGGCGGCCCCGGTATGCAGGAGATGCTGTACCCGACCTCGTACCTGAAGGGCCGCGGGCTCGGCAAAGTCTGCGCGCTGATCACCGACGGCCGCTTCTCCGGCGGTACGTCGGGACTCTCGATCGGGCACGCGTCGCCCGAGGCGGCCTCCGGCGGGACGATCGCCCTGGTCCAGGACGGCGACCGGATCAAGATCGACATCCCGAACCGTTCGATCGAGCTGCTGGTCTCCGACGAGGAACTGGCCGCGCGCGATGCGGCGCTGAACGGCGTCTACGCCCCGAAGGATCGCGACCGCAAGGTGTCCAGCGCGCTGAAGACCTACGCGGCGATGGCGACCAGCGCCGACAAGGGCGCCGTCCGGGACCTGTCCAAGCTGGGCTAGAGCTCCAGGTCGAAGGCCAGGTTGATCGCCTCGGCCAGGGCAGGTTCCTGGTCGGGGTGGAGGTACCCGATGAGCCGGCCGAGTTGCGACTTCGGGATGGTCTGGATGTTGTCGCAGGAGATCGCGCTCGGGTGATCCAGGCCGTTGTCCGGGCCGACCAGCACCTCGGTGGACAGGCCGCGGATCGTGCTGGTGATCGGTGCGACCGTCACGTTGGTCAGGCGCGGGCGGATGAGTTCGCGGGTCAGCACCACCACGGGTCGGGGTTTGTCGAGCCTGGCGATGTGCAGTGGACGCATCAGTCGAGGTCGAGGGCGGTGCCGGCGGCGGCGGGGGCGAGGCCCTCGAGGTCGTCGTACCCGCCGTGCTCGCTCAGGATGGCGAGGTCCCGGGTGGCCAGTTCGCGGCGGCGTTCGCGTTCCATCGCCCGGGCGACCACGGACGCCCGGCTCGTCGCCTTGTCGGTGGCGACGAGCTCGTCCATGAAGTCGACCAGGTCGTCCGGCAACCGGACGGTGATCTGTTTGCTCATACCACGACCATACCGCCGTGGAATTCAATTCGGTAGCGCTAGTTGGGGGACAGGGCGGACCAGGCGATGAGGTCGGTGGCGGGCAGCGACGGGATCGCCTTGATGGCGGCCAGTTCGTTGTCCATCAGGCCGACCAGTTGGGCCAGCCGGGTGGTGGCGTCAGGGGCTTCCAGGAGTTTCTGCCGGTCCGGGGTCATCAGCTTCATCGCGGCCGACATCAGGTACGACAGGGTGCTTGGGTTGTCGGGGAGCTCGCCGAGGTGCAGGCCGGGGCGGCTGATCTCGCTGACGGCCTCGGCGTACGTGCGGAAGCGTTCCAGCGCGATCGTTGCCGTTCCCAACGGGTCGTCGCCGAGGTCGTCGGCCAGCCATTCGACGTCGGCGACCAGGTAGTCGCCGGTCCCGTCGAGCTCGCTCACCTTGAACCGGCGGTTGCCGGTCAGCGTCACCTCGATCGGGCCCTCGTCGTCGGCGTCCACCGCGATCTCCGAGATCGTTGCCGCGCAGCCCGTCCCGTACAGCGACCGGAACACCCGCTCACCCAGCTCGTACCCGTCCCGGACCGCGAGCGCGCCGCAGACCAGCTCGCCGCCGTTCTCGACCAGGTCGCGGACCACCGCGCGGCCCTGCACGTCGGTCACCGGAATCGCCAGCACCAGCCCGGGAAAGATCACCGTGTCGACAGTGAGCAACGGCAGGCGGGAGTCCATGCGGTCGAGCGTAGTGGACAACTGCTCCGCTCACGTGCCGTGACCGGCCCGGCCTGTGGATAGCCGGTCGGGGGCGCGGGGGGCGACCACTAGACTGACGGCATGATTCGCCGCGTCGACCTGCGGGGCCGAGTGGCAGCTGGAGAGGTGCTGAACCTCCAGGCCCTGGTCCCCCGAGCCGTGTTCGACGTCGAGGCTGCCCTCGACGTCGTCCGACCGATCTGCCTGGACGTCCGTCATCGCGGCCTCGAGGCGATCAGGGAGTACGGCGAGAAGTTCGACCACGTGCGGGTCGACGACGTCCGGGTGCCCGCGGCGGCGCTGAAGACCGCGCTGGAGGAGCTCGACCCGGAGGTGCGGAGCGCCTTCGAGGAGTCGATCCGCCGGGTCCGTGAGGTCAGCCAGGACGAGCTCACCGCCGACATCGCCTCCGAGCCGGCACCAGGCGGCCGGGTGACCCAGCGGTTCGT
Source organism: Kribbella sp. NPDC031520 (assembly GCF_055580825.1). Lineage (NCBI taxonomy): Bacteria > Bacillati > Actinomycetota > Actinomycetes > Propionibacteriales > Kribbellaceae > Kribbella > Kribbella sp. NPDC031520. The sequence goes on along the minus strand of NZ_JBVIKS010000002.1, from coordinate 1,082,117 downwards.
CCCGGTGCAACGGGTCGGGCTGTACGTCCCGGGTGGTCGCGCACCGCTGGCGTCCAGCGTGGTGATGAACGTCGTACCGGCCCAGGCGGCCGGCGTGCCGTCGCTCGCGGTGGCATCCCCGCCGCAGAAGGAGTTCGGCGGTCTGCCGCACCCGACCGTGCTCGCGGTGTGTGCCTTGCTCGGGATCGAGGAGGTGTACGCGATGGGCGGCGCGCAGGCGATCGCCGGGTTCGCGTACGGTTTCGACGGCTGCCCGAAGGTCAACCTGATCACGGGTCCGGGCAACATCTATGTCGTCGCCGCGAAGCGCAACCTGCTGGGTGAAGTGGGGATCGACTCCGAGGCCGGTCCGACCGAGATCGCGATCCTCGCCGACGACACCGCGGACCCGACGCACGTCGCCGCGGACCTGATCAGCCAGGCCGAGCACGACCCGATGGCCGCCAGCGTGCTGGTGACACCGTCCGAGGCACTGGCCGCGGCCGTGGAGGCCGAGCTGCCGGTCCAGGTCGCGCGGACCAAGCACGCCGAGCGCGTCACCGAAGCGCTGTCCGGGCAGCAGTCCGCCGTCGTCCTGGTGGACGATCTGGACCAGGGCACGGCCGTCGTGGACGCGTACGCCGCCGAGCACCTGGAGATCCAGACCGCCGACGCCGAGGTGCGCGCCGGTCAGATCACGAACGCCGGCGCGATCTTCGTCGGCAGTTGGTCGCCGGTCTCGCTCGGCGACTACTGCGCCGGGTCCAACCACGTCCTGCCGACGGCGGGTTGTGCTTGCCACTCGTCGGGCTTGTCCGTACGCAGCTTCCTGAAGGCTGTGCACGTCGTCAACTACTCCCGTGACGCGCTCCACGAGGTCGCAGGCCACGTGCTGGCGCTCGCGCACGCCGAGGACCTGCCCGCCCACGGAGCCGCGGTGTCGGCGCGATTCCCAGGAGAGAAGTGATGGGCCGCTTCGACGGGCTGCCGATCCGGGAGGAGCTCAAGAGCTTCGAGCCGTACGGCGCCCCGCAGCTCGACGTCCCGGTCCTCCTGAACGTCAACGAGAACCCGTACCCGCCGAGCGAGGCAACCATCGCCGACGTCGCCGCCTCGGTGGCGGACGCGGCGCGCGGCATGAACCGCTACCCGGACCGCGAGTTCCGCGGACTGCGCGCGGACCTCGCGGCGTACCTGGCCCGCGAGTCCGGCGCGCAGCTGGAGCCGGAGCAGCTGTGGGCCGCCAACGGGTCGAACGAGGTCATGCTGCACATCCTGCAGGCGTTCGGTGGCCCGGGCCGTACGGCATTGTCGTTCGCCCCGACCTACTCGATGTACCCGGAGTACGCGCGCGACACGAACACGGCGTGGGTCACCGGCCGTCGCGCCGAGGACTTCACGCTCGACCGGAGCAAGGCGATCGCCGCGATCTCCCGGCACCGCCCGTCGGTCGTGCTGCTCGCCTCGCCGAACAACCCGACCGGTACGGCGCTGCCGATCGACGTGACCGAGGCGATCGTCGCGCAGGCCGCCGCGCTCGGCTCGGTCGTGGTGGTCGACGAGGCGTACGCGGAGTTCCGCCGGGCCGGGACGCCGAGCGCGGTGTCGCTGCTGCCGTCGTACCCGAACCTCGCCGTCTCGCGGACGATGTCGAAGGCGTTCGCGATGGCCGGCGGGCGGGTCGGATACCTTGCCGCGAGCAAGCAGTTCGTCGACGCGCTGCGGATCGTCCGGCTGCCGTACCACCTGTCGGCGATCACCCAGGCGACTGCCCGGGCGGCGCTGCGGCACTCCGACGAGCTGCTCGGCCGGGTCGAGCAGCTGCGGGTCGAGCGTGACGAGACCGTCGACTGGTTGCGTTCGCTGGGTCTGCGCGCGGTCGACTCGGACGCGAACTTCGTGCTGTTCGGGACGTTCGCGGACCGGCACGCGGTGTGGCAGGCGTTGCTCGACAACGGCGTACTGATCCGCGAGACCGGGCCGGACGGCTGGCTGCGGGTCTCGATCGGCACCGGCGAGGAGATGGCCGCGTTCCGCTCTGCACTGGAGCGCATCCTCAAGACAGACATCGGAAGGCTGACCCATGAGTGAGCGAAGCGAGCTCATCAAACAACGCTGTGCGCCATGCGTGTCATGTGCGCCCGCAGCGAAGCGAGGACGCACATGACGCGCACTGCCCGGATCGATCGGGAGACCAGCGAGTCCAAGGTCCTGGTCGAGCTCGACCTGGACGGCACCGGTCGCGCCGACATCTCGACCGGCGTGGGGTTCTACGACCACATGCTCAACGCGCTGGCCAAGCACGCACTGCTCGACCTGCACGTGAACACGGTCGGCGACCTGGAGATCGACGCGCACCACACCGTCGAGGACACCGCGATCGGCATCGGCCAGGCGCTGCGCGAAGCACTCGGTGACAAGCGGGGCATCCGCCGGTTCGGTGACGCGACCGTGCCGCTGGACGAGGCGCTCGTGCACTGCACGGTCGACCTGTCCGGCCGGCCGTACTGCGTGCACACCGGCGAGCCGGACGGCCAGGTGTACGCGATCATCGGCGGCGACTACGCCGGATCGCTGACCCAGCACGTGTTCGAGACGCTCGCGTTCAACGCGGCGATCTGCGTCCACATCCGGGTGCTGTCGGGCCGCGACCCGCACCACATCGTCGAGGCCCAGTTCAAGGCGTTCGCCCGGGCCCTCCGGGCCGCCGCCGAGCTCGACCCGCGGCAGCCGGGCATCCCGTCCACCAAGGGCGCACTGTGACCAAGAAGGTCGTCCTGCTCGACTACGGATCGGGCAACATCCGGTCGGGGGAGCGGGCACTGCAGCGTGTCGGCGCCGACGTGACGGTGACGGCGGACTTCGACGAGGCCTGCAACGCCGACGGTCTGCTGGTGCCGGGCGTCGGCGCGTTCGAGGCCTGCATGACCGGTCTGAAGGCGGTCCATGGTGACGTCGCGGTCGACCGCCGGCTGACCGGCGGCCGACCGGTGCTCGGGATCTGCGTCGGCATGCAGATCCTGTTCGGCCGCGGTATCGAGCACGGCGTCGAGACCGAGGGCTGCGAGCAGTGGCCGGGTACGGTCGAGCGCCTTCGGCCCGAGGACGCCCAGCCGGTCCCGCACATGGGCTGGAACACGGTCGACGTACCGTCCGGCACCCAGCTGTTCGAGGGCATCGAGAAGGAACGCTTCTACTTCGTGCACTCGTACGGCGTCCGCACCTGGCAGCTCGACGACGCCCGGGCGTCGGTCGCCCCGCTGGTCACCTGGACGACGTACGGCGGCGACAGGTTCGTCGCCGCGGTGGAGAACGGTCCGCTGACCGCGACGCAGTTCCACCCCGAGAAGTCCGGCGACGCCGGCGCGACCCTCCTGGAGAACTGGGTCCGCTCGCTCTAGGAGACGGCGCCGGGCAGCGCTGTCGGCGCGCCGCCCCAGCTGAGCTGGTTGGTGGCGGCGGTCAGCAGGGCGTCGATCGCGAACGTACGGACGGCCGGTTGTTCGGCGACCTCGACGAGGTCGCCGTACACGGCCGCGATCCGGCGTTCGATGTAGAGGATCAGCACGGCCGCCGTCGCGGAGTTCGTGACGGCCTGGGGGAGGTCGTACGCCGGTTGGGCCGCGACCGGGGTCTGCCCGGCGGCGACGATCAGCGCGCTCAGGTGGTCGCGGTTGTTGCGGTGCGCCCCGAACAGGTCGGTCGCCGCGCCGAACCGGGCGCCGTTGAGCTTGCCGCCGGCCACGCCGACCCCGTACATCGCGGCATGCTCCCCGGCGAGTGCAGCTTGCAGGGCGTCGAGCTCGTTCATGAGGCCGCCTGCTTCTTCTTGGCTGGGGTCAGGGTCGAGCTCAGCTGGGTTTCGGAGGCGGCGATCTCGGCGAGCAGGCGGGCCGGGGCGCCGGACAGCTTGGCCGCGGCGGCGACGTGCGCGGTGGCGGCGGCCCGTTCCTGCTTGGCGATCGTGGCGAGCGCGGCCAGGGAGCTCGCGGGCACAGCGGTCTTGGTTGCCTGGGCCGTGACGCCCTGGGTTTCCTTGAGCTTCGCCAGGTGGGTCGCGTGGTACTTCGCACCGGCCGCGAGCTGCGCCCGCAGCGCCGGGAACTTCCGGCTCGCGGTTGCGTAGAGCTGGGACAATTGAGTCACCTGGGTCGCCGCGGCACCGAGCGCGGCGACGACAACCGGGTCGGCCGCCGGCGTCTCCGCGGCCGGGTCCGGCGACGTCGCCGTACCGTTCACGGCGCCCTTGGTGCCCGACGGACCGGAGCCGGCCGACGGGTCGTCCTTGCAGCCGGCCAGCACGGCCGCACCGGGAACGAGGGCGGCGGTCGCGACGACGGCACGACGGGTGAGGCGGCGTTCAGGCACGCCGGAACGATACCTGGTGACCGAGGCACGACCGGCCCACCCCGAGCCGGTGACCGGGATCCAGGTACGGGCCGGATATGGTGGGCTACTGCTCTCGGTGGGACGCCGGGAGCACAACGGGTGCACAACTGGAGAGAGAGGCAGGTCAACCTGTGAGCAGAAAGACCGATCACACGGACACCACGAGCCTCGAGAACTTCCTGCGGCCGATCGTCGAGCAGTTCGGCTGCGACCTGGAGGCCGCGGACGTCGCGCCGGCCGGCCGCCGCCGGTTGCTGCGCGTGCTGGTCGACCGCGACGGCGGGATCAGCCTCGACGACGTCGCCGACGTCACCCGGGCGATCTCCAAGGCGCTCGACGCCGACGACATCATGGGCGAGGGCGCGTACACGCTGGAGGTCTCCAGCCCCGGCGTGGACCGGCCGCTCACCCTGCCCCGGCACTGGCGGCGCAACCTCGACCGCCTCGTGAAGGTCACCCTGACGGCCGGCGGGACACTCACCGGCCGGATCAAGTCCGCCTCCGACGAGGCGGCCGAACTGGACGTCGACGGCAAGCGGCAGCGCGTCGCGTACGCCGACGTGGCCAAGGCCAAGGTCCAGATCGAGTTCAACCGGGCTGCCGGCAACGACGAACCTGAAACACCTGCCGACGGCACGGTGGAGGAGAACTGACATGGACATCGACATGGCCGTGCTGCGGTCGCTGGAACGGGAGAAGGACATCTCCCTGGACGTGGTGGTGGAAGCGATCGAGCAGGCGCTGCTGGTCGCGTACCACCGCACCGAGGGCGCGCAGCAGCACGCCCGCGCCGAGCTGGACCGCAAGACCGGGCACGTGACCGTGTACGCGCGTGAACTGGCCGAGGACGGCACGCTGGCCCGCGAGTACGACGACACCCCGCACGACTTCGGCCGGATCGCCGCCACCACGGCGAAGCAGATCATCCTGCAGCGGCTCCGCGACGCCGAGGACGAGGTCCGGTACGGCGAGTTCTCCGGCAAGGAGGGCGACATCGTCTCCGGCGTCGTCCAGCAGGGCCGCGACCCCCGGTCGGTGATGGTCGACCTGGGCAAGATCGAGGCCGTGCTGCCGGCACCTGAGCAGGTCCCGGGGGAGCAGTACGAGCACGGCTCCCGCCTGCGGGTGTACGTCGTCGGCGTCCGGAAGGGCTTCAAGGGCCCGCAGATCACGGTCAGCCGGACCCACCCGAACCTGGTGAAGAAGCTGTTCGCGCTCGAGGTACCGGAGATCGCCGACGGCACCGTCGAGATCACCGCGATCGCGCGTGAGGCGGGGCACCGGACGAAGATCGCCGTCCGGACCCTGAACCCGTCGGTGAACGGCAAGGGCGCCTGCATCGGGCCGATGGGGCAGCGGGTGCGGAACATCATGCACGAGCTGCACGGCGAGAAGATCGACATCATCGACCACAGCGACGACCCGGCGACGTTCGTCGGGAATGCGCTGTCCCCGGCGCAGGTTACGTCTGTAGAGGTGGTCGACGCCGCGGCACGTGCCGCGCGCGTCGTCGTACCCGACTACCAGCTGTCGCTCGCGATCGGCAAGGAAGGGCAGAACGCCCGCCTCGCCGCCCGGCTGACCGGCTGGCGGATCGACATCCGGCCGGATACCGATGTGACGCCTGAGCCGGAGAAGGTAGACTGATCTCTCGGTCGGTCGGCTGAGTCGCAACCACACCCTGAGGAACACGTGACAGTGGCTACAGACGCGCGCCCGGGGCCGGATAAATCTCATCGGCCCAGGGAGCGCACCTGTATCGGGTGCCGGAAGCGGTCCAGCCCGGCTGACCTGCTGCGGATGACGGTTTCCGGCGGACATGTCCGCCCGGATCCCGATCGTCGGGCACCTGGCCGTGGGGCGCATCTGCACCCGACGATCGAGTGCTTCGACCTCGCCGTCCGGCGCAAGGCGTTCCCACGGGCCTTCAAGGTCCCGGGGCCGCTCGACGTGACCGGGCTGCGGGAGTACGTCGCGCAGCGTGATAATGAAGACGCAGTACAGCAGGACGAAGTACAGACGGTCCGACCGGACCGTGCTGACCGACATGAAGGCGGGTCATCGACTCATGACCACTCGATGAGTGTCTACCGATGAGTGCAATGCGATGAGCACGTACGTCAACTAACGGTCCGCGCCCCAGGCTCGGACCAGAGGGAGAGTAGTGGCAAAGGTCCGGGTCTACGAGCTCGCGAAGGAGCTCGGAGTTACCAGCAAGGTCGTTCTGACCAGACTGAACGACATGGGCGAGTTCGTCCGGTCGGCATCCTCGACGATCGAGGCACCTGTCGTCCGGCGGTTGGCGGAGGAGTTCGAGAAGAACCCGCCGAAGAAGCGTGCGGCCAAGAAGGCCGCCGCGAGCACGTCTGCAGCGCCGCAGGCGACCGCACCGGTCGCCCCCGCGGCCCCGAGGCCGGCCCAGCCGGCCACCCCGAAGGCTCCGGCCGAGCGTTCCGCTCCGGCCGCCGAGCCGGTCACGCCTGCCGCGGAGACTTCCACGGCTCCGGCGGCGAAGGCGGAGACGCCTGAGGTGGCTGCGCCTGCACCGGCTTCCACTCCGGCGCCGGGTGCCCGCCCGGGTCCGCGTCCGGGCCCGAAGCCGGGTCCGCGCCAGGAGTCCACCGCGGCCGAGGCTCCGACGGTCGAGGCTCCGGCGGCTCAGGCTCCGACTCAGGCTCAGGCAGAGGCTCCGGCCGCTCCGGCGACGCCTGCGTTCGAGGCGCCCGCGGCTAGGGCGGCCGACAGCGCGGCCCCGGCGGCCCGCCGTACCGACAGCCCTTCGGCTCCGCGTCCGGGTTCCGGCCCCCGTCCGGGTGGCCAGAGCGCGCGTCCAGCCCCGGGTGCGACCCCGCGTCCGGGTGGCCAGGGCTCCGGCCCCCGCCCGGGTGGTCCGGGCGCCGGTCCGCGTCCGGGTGGTCCGGGTGCCGGTCCCCGTCCGGGCGCCCCGCGTCCCGGTGCGCCCCGCCAGGGTGGCGGCCAAGGTGGCGGCGGCCCGCGTCCGGGTGCGCCGCGTCCGGGCAACAACCCGTTCAGCTCGACCCAGGGCATGCAGCGCGGTGGACCGCGCCCCGGCCCGGGTGGTGGCGGCGACCGGCAGGGCGGCGCTCCGAGCCCGGCCGGGATGGCGCCGCGCCCGTCGCAGGGTCGTAGTGGCGGCAACGAGCGTGGCGGCAGCGACCGGCCGCGTCCGGCCGGCGGCGGCGTTCCGGGTGCTCCGCGCCCGAACCCGGCGATGATGCCGAAGTCCTCGGCCGGTACGTTCACGGGTCGCCCCGGTGGCGGCTCCGGTGGTCCTGGTGGTGGCCGTGGTGGCGGCGGCGGTGGCCGTCCGGGCGGTGCCCCGGGTGCCGGACCGCGCGGTGGTGGCGGTGGCGGCGGCGGTGGCTTCCGTCCCGGTGGCGGCGGCCCGAGCGGTCCGCCCGGTGGCGGCGGTGGCCGTCCGGGTCCGGGCAACCGGGGCCGGGGCGGGACGCAGGGTGCCTTCGGTCGTCCGGGCGGTCCGGCCCGTCGTGGCCGCAAGTCGAAGCGCGCCAAGCGTCAGGAATTCGACAACATGCAGGCCCCGGCGGTCGGTGGCGTCCGCGTCAAGCACGGTGACGGCGAGGTCGTGAAGCTGCCTCGTGGTGCCTCGCTGACGGACTTCGCCGAGAAGGTCGGAGTCGACCCGGCGTCGCTGGTCCAGGTGCTGTTCCACCTCGGTGAGATGGTGACCGCGACCCAGTCGGTGAACGAGGAGACGCTCGAGCTGCTCGGTACCGAGCTGAACTACGACGTCCAGATCGTCTCGCCGGAGGACGAGGACCGCGAGCTGCTGCAGTCGTTCGACATCGAGTTCGGTGCCGACGAGGGCGGCGAGGGCGACCTGGCTCCGCGGCCGCCGGTGGTGACCGTGATGGGTCACGTCGACCACGGTAAGACGAAGCTGCTGGACGCGATCCGGATGGCGAACGTCGTGGCCGACGAGGCCGGCGGTATCACCCAGCACATCGGTGCGTACCAGGTGACCACCGAGGTGGACGGCGAGCAGCGGGCCATCACCTTCGTCGACACCCCGGGTCACGAGGCGTTCACCGCCATGCGTGCCCGTGGTGCGCAGGCCACCGACATCGTCATCCTGGTGGTCGCGGCCGACGACGGCGTGATGCCGCAGACGATCGAGGCGCTGAACCACGCTCGTGCGGCGGGTGTCCCGATCGTGGTCGCGGTGAACAAGATCGACGTCCCGGCGGCGGACCCGGCCAAGGTGCGCGGTCAGCTGACCGAGTACGGCCTGGTTCCCGAGGAGTACGGCGGCGACACGATGTTCGTCGACGTCTCGGCCAAGTCCCGGATCAACATCGACGGCCTGCTCGAGGGCGTCGTACTGACCGCGGACGCGGCGCTGGACCTGCGGGCGAACCCGCACATGCACGCCGAGGGCATCGCGATCGAGGCGAACCTCGACAAGGGCCGTGGTCCGGTGGCGACCGTGCTGGTGCAGCGCGGAACGCTCCGGGTCGGCGACTCGATGGTGGTCGGTCCGGCGTACGGCCGGGTCCGGGCCATGCTCGACGAGCACGGCAACAACGTCGAGGAGGCGACCCCGTCGCGTCCGGTCCTGGTGCTCGGTCTGACCGCGGTACCGGGTGCGGGCGACAAGTTCCTGGTCGTCGACGACGACCGCCGGGCCCGGCAGATCGCCGAGAAGCGGGAGGCCCGTGCCCGGGCGGCGGCGAACGCCAAGCGTCGCGTCCGCCGTACCCTCGAGGACTTCATGGCCTCGATGGAGAAGGGCGAGGCCCAGGAGCTGCTGCTGATCCTCAAGGGCGACGTGTCCGGTTCGGTCGAGGCGCTGGAAGACGCCCTGGTCCGGATCGAGGTCGGCGACGAGGTGTCGTTGCGGATCATCGACCGCGGGGTCGGTGCGATCAACGAGAACGACGTCAACCTGGCCATCGCGTCGAACGCCGTCATCATCGGCTTCAACGTGCGGCCGGCGGGCAAGGCCGGTGACCTGGCCGAGCGCGAGGGCGTGGATGTCCGGTACTACTCGGTCATCTACTCGGCGATCGACGACATCGAGGCGGCCCTGAAGGGCATGCTGAAGCCGATCTACGAGGAGGTCACCCTCGGCCAGGCCGAGATCCGGGAGATCTTCCGCTCCTCGAAGGTGGGCAACATCGCCGGTTGCTGGGTGACCAGCGGCCTGATCAAGCGGAACGCCAAGGTCCGGCTGATCCGGGACGGCGCCGTGGTCGTCGACAACACCGAGCTGTCGTCGCTGAAGAGGTTCAAGGACGACGCGTCCGAGGTCCGCGAGGGCTTCGAGTGCGGTCTGACCATCAACAACTTCAACGACATCAAGATCGGCGACGTCGTCGAGGCGTTCGAGCTGCGCGAGAAGCCGCGGAGCTGACGTAGGCGGTGACCCGGCGCGGGTCACCGAGGAGTAGCGTCCGGAGAGACTGCGGTCTCTCCGGACGTTGTTCATGAATGAGGGAGTGAGCCCTGATGGGTGAAGCAAGGGCGAAGCAGCTGGCCGACCGGATCCAGGTGCTCGTCGCGGAGTTGCTGGAGCGCCGGGTGAAGGACCCGCGGCTCGGGTTCGTCACGGTCACCGACGCGCGGCTGACCGGTGACCTGCGCGAGGCCAGCGTCTGGTACACGGTGTACGGCGACGAGCAGGCCCGGGCGAACACGGCGGCCGCGCTGGAGTCGGCCAAGGGCCTGATCCGCAGCGAGGTCGGCAAGGCGCTGGGTCTGCGGCACACGCCGAGCGTGGCGTTCTTCCTGGACGCAGTACCGGAGAACGCCGGGCAGATCGAAGAGCTGCTGGAGAAGGCGCGGATGGCCGACGCCGAGGTGGCCAAGGCCGCCGCGGGCGCGAAGCCGGCCGGCGACGCCGACCCGTACAAGCGGCCGCACGACGAGTCCGACGAGGACGAGGACTGAGTACTGCGTTGAGCCTTGACTTCACGTCGGCGTCGGACGGGATCGTGGTCGTCGACAAGCCGGGCGGGATGACCTCGCACACCGTCGTCGCCCGGATCCGCCGGCTGGCCGGTACCCGCAAGGTCGGGCATGCCGGGACGCTGGACCCGATGGCGACGGGTGTGCTGATCGTCGGGATCAACCGCGCCACCCGGCTGCTCGGGCACCTGCAGCTGGCGGACAAGTCGTACGACGCGACGATCCGGCTCGGTGCGAGTACGACGACCGACGACGCCGAGGGCGAGGTGGTGGACACCGCGCCGGTCGACGGCGTGACCGCGGAGGCGATCTCGGCCGCGGTCGAGGGATTCCGCGGCGAGATCTCGCAGGTGCCGTCGAAGGTGTCGGCGATCAAGGTCGACGGCAAACGCGCGTACGAGCGGGTCCGGGCCGGCGAGGAGGTCGCGCTCAAGGCCCGTGCGGTGACCGTGTCGCGGTACGACATCCTCGACGTCCGGCCGGACCCGGACGGGATCTCGGTCGACGTCTCGGTGGACTGCTCCAGCGGTACGTACATCCGGGCGCTGGCCCGGGACCTCGGTGCCGAGCTCGGCGTCGGCGGTCACCTGACGGCGCTGCGCCGGACCCGGGTCGGCTCGTTCGACCTGTCGGTGGCGCACTCGCTGGAGGCGCTGGCGAAGTCGTTCGACTGGCTGCCGATCGCGGACGTTGCCGCCGGCACCTTCCCGCGGTACGACGCGGACGACGCGCAGGCCACTCTGATCCGTACCGGCCGGCCGCTGCCGGGCCTCAACCTGGGAGCCGGCCAGACCGCGATGTTCGCGCCGGACGGCACCTTCCTGGCCCTGTACGAGCCGCACGGCCCGCTCGCCAAACCGACCGCGGTCTTCGTCGCCTGAAACTGTCGGAGGCCACGCGTAGCGTGACGTGGCATGAAGTACGGGTTCGTGATGGCGATGGGCGACGCGCGCGACGCGGCCGAGCTGGCCGTGATCGCGGAAGGCCACGGCTGGGACGGGTTCTTCGTCTGGGAGTCGATCTGGGGGATCGACGCCTGGGTGATGCTCGGCGCCGCGGCGATGACGACCGAGCGGATCCGGCTGGGCACGATGCTTACTCCGCTGCCGCGCCGAAAACCGTGGGACGTTGCCGGGCAAGTCTCGACCGTCGACAACTTGAGCGACGGGCGGGTGATCCTGTCGGTCGGGCTCGGGGTGACGGGGGAGGACCGGTTCTGGCTGTTCGAGGAGGATCCGGGGCGGAAGGTCCGTGCCGAGCTGATGGACGAGTCGCTGCAGATGCTGCCGTACCTGTGGCGCGACGAGCCGTTCGAGTTCTCCGGGAAGCACTACAGCTCCCGCATGGTCCCCGAGCTGAATCCGCCCGCGCCGCCGCCACCGGTGCAGCAGCCGCGCGTCCCGACCTGGGTCGTCGGCGGCTGGCCCCGGCCGAGGTCCATGCGCCGGGCCGCCCTGCAGGACGGCTGGCTTCCGGCGTACGTCGGCGACGGTCAGGTCACGCCCGAGGTGGTTGCCCAAGGGGTCGAGTGGATCCGCAACGAGCGCGAGAAACACGGCCTGACCATGGACGGGTACGACGTGGCCGCCGAAGGCATGACGACCGCGGACGACCCGAAGGCCGCCGACACGGTCCGCCCGTGGGCCGACGCGGGCGCCACCTGGTGGATCGACGCGGACTGGTCCTCGCTGGATCCCGCCGTCGCACGCCCCGCCGCCGAGCGCCGCCTGAAGGCCGGACCGCCACGCGTCGATTGATCGCGCCGTACCCTTGAGTCGTGCGTTCTCGTCCGACGTTGGAATGGGCTCCGGGCCCTGAGGTGCTGGCGTTGGAGCCGGGGTCGGCCGATGTCGGCCCGGTCGCGGAGCTCGTGGCCGCCGGCGGTGTCGTCGTACTGAGCGGGGCCGGAATCTCCACCGAGTCGGGCATCCCCGACTACCGGGGCGAGTCCGGCAGCCTGCGGACGCACACCCCGATGACGTACGGCGACTTCCAGGGGAGCGAGGAAGCGCGGCAGCGGTACTGGGCGCGCAGCCACCTAGGCTGGCGGACCATCGCCCGCGCCGCCCCGAACGACGGCCACCGTGCCGTCGCCGCGCTCCAGGCCCGCGGCTACCTGAGCGGGATCATCACCCAGAACGTCGACGGCCTGCACCAGGCCGCCGGTGCCCGCGACGTGATCGAGCTGCACGGCAACCTGGACCGGATCGTCTGCCTCGACTGCGGTACGACCTCCCCGCGGGAGATCCTCGACCGCCGGCTGCGCGCCGCGAACCAGGCGTTCACGGCCGAGGCGACCCGGATCAACCCGGACGGCGACGTCGAACTCCCGGACGACGTGGTCCGGACGTTCCGGGTCGTCCCGTGCCCGGTCTGCGGTGGTGTCCTCAAACCGGATGTGGTGTTCTTCGGCGAGAACGTCCCGAAGAACCGCGTGCAGCGCTGCTACCAGCTGATCGACGACGCGAACGCCGTACTCGTGCTGGGCTCGTCCCTGACCGTGATGTCCGGCTTCCGGTTCGTCCGGCACGCCGCGAAGGCCGGCAAGCAGGTCCTGATCATCAACCAGGGCGTCACCCGCGGCGACCCGTACGCCGCACATCGGGTGAACCTCCCGCTGGGCCGAGCGCTCACCGAGCTGCTGAACACCACCGGGCCGAGCCACGCGTGAGGTGGCCCGGCCCGGAGTCCGCAGTACGGATTGGAAAGGGTCAGCGTTGCGCGCTGGTCCGTACGCGGTTCTTGGAGGCCTCGAGGGCCAGAGGTGACGCTGCGGCCTGCTTCGCCAGCGCCTTGGCCTTGGTGGCCCAGGCGGACTGCTCGGCCGCGGTGATCACGGTCGGCTCGCCGGTCAGCGTCTTGTAGGTGAGGGCGGCCATCGCGGCCTCGCCCTCGAAGCGCGGGTGGTAGTTCAGGGCCCGGAGCAGGTTGATGTCCTTGCCCTGGATCCACGCTTGGCCATCCGGTGCGCAGGCGTCGTGCCCGGTCGACGGGCCGAAGGTGTCGACGTACGTCGCTCCGCCCGCGGCGGCCGCGTTCGAGACGGCGGCGTTCAGCGCCTGCTCGATCGAGTACAGGTACGAGTAGTCGCCGTCGGCGAACGGCAGGATCGCCGCGCAGGTGCCGTGCTCCGGCGCGATCTTCGGGTAGCCGACCAGCACGATCGTCGCCTTCGGTGACCGCGCCCGGATGCCCTGGACCACGATCGCGATTCTGGTCTGCGTCTGCGCGATCTTCGCCCGCAGCGTGTCTACTCCGTTGACCGTGAAGTGCGCCTTGCACGGCGCGCCGGTCGGGTCCGAAGCCCGCAGCCCGGGACAGGTGCCGATGATGTCGCCGAAGACGCCGAAGTCGTTGCCGCCGATCCCGAGGGTGACCAGGTCGGTGTCCGGTGTCAGCGCGTCGAACTGCGGCGCGGCGGTGCCGAGGATCGTGCTCTGCGGCTGGGTCATGTTCGTGGTGTCGGCGCCGCCGCAGCTCACGTCGGTGAACCGGTACACGCCGAGCGCCGCGGCGAGCTGCTTCGGGTAGTTGCTGTACGAGCGCGCGCAGCCGAGCGACAACAGGTCGGCCAGCGGGACGAACGGCGCCGACGTGTACGAGTCGCCGAGCGCGACGTACCGCTCGAAGCTCGGTCCTGAAGAGGTGGCAGAGGGTGCTGCGGCGGCGCTGACGGCAGGCAGACCTGCGACCAGCGTGACCGCCGCGCAGGCGGCGACCAGACGGCGTAGCTTCACGAGACCTCCCCAGGCTCACCAGTGCGCGGCCTACCATAAGTTGAGTCACTGCCCGATTACAAGGGGTGATCGGCGACCTGGTTGAGGCAATCTGATGAAGGCATGGAATCCTGCTCCCATGCGTGTCTGGCACGGATTGGACCAGGTGAGCCCGGACTTCGGGCCGACGGTCGTCACCATCGGCAACTTCGACGGCGTACACCGGGGTCACCAGGAGGTGCTCGCGCACGCCCGCGCGCGGGCGGCCGAGCTGGGCGGACTGCCGGTGGTCGCGATGACGTTCGACCCGCACCCGATGCGGGTGCTGCGGCCGGACCACGCGCCGCTGATGCTCAGCGACCCCGAACAACGGGCCGAGCTGCTCGGCAAGGCCGGCGCGGACGCCGTGCTGATCCTCCCGTTCACCAGGGAGGTGTCGAACTGGTCGCCCGAGGAGTTCATCGAGCGCACGCTGGTGAACACCCTGCACGCGAAGGCGATCGTCGTCGGCGAGAACTTCCGCTTCGGGCACAAGGCGGCAGGCCACGTCGACACCCTCGTCCAGGCGGGAGCGCAGTACGGCTTCCAGGTCGAGGGGCTGAGCCTGGCGGGGGACCAGCAGCCCTGGTCGTCGACGTACATCCGGCAGCAGCTCGCCGAGGGTGACGTCGAAGCGGCCGCGACGGCGCTCGGCCGCCCGCTGCGCGTGACCGGCGTGGTCGTCGAGGGCGACAAGCGCGGCCGCGAGCTCGGGTTCCCGACCGCGAACATCCCGGCCGACCCGGGGGCGGCGGTCCCGCAGGACGGGGTGTACGCCGGTTGGCTCACGGTCCTCACGCCCGCGCCCGGCGCCCCGGCGTACCCGGACCCGCTGCCGGCGGCGATCAGCGTCGGGTCCAACCCGACCTTCGACGGCCTGGACCGGCGGGTGGAGTCGTACGTGCTGGACCGCGACGACCTCGAGCTGTACGGCGCCAAGGTCGCGATCGACTTCGTGGCCCGGCTGCGCGGCACCCAGATCCGCTTCGACAGCATCGACGAGCTGCTCGTCCAGGTGAAGGCCGACGTGGACGGCGCGCGCCGCCTCCTGCACGCTGATTAGGGTGACGCGTCCACGGACTGATATCCTGGCTGCTGCCGTCTGAACGGCCGCGGATCGAGAGTGCTCGGGTGAAGAATGCCCCGGTGCGCCGCGCAACGGAAATCGAGAGGATGCCTGTGTCAGCTGTTGACGCTGCTACGAAGAAGAAGATCATGGGCGAGTACGCCCTGACCGAGGGTGACACCGGGTCCCCCGAGGTCCAGGTCGCGCTGCTGACCTACCGGATCAGCCACCTGACCGAGCACCTCAAGGAGCACAAGCACGACCACCACAGCCGTCGTGGCCTGCTGTTGCTCGTCGGTCAGCGCCGCCGGCTGCTGAACTACCTGGCGAAGAAGGACATCAACCGCTACCGGTCCCTGATCGAGCGGCTCGGCCTCCGCCGATGACGTCGCGAGGAGCGGCCCCCGAGACCCGGGTGGCCGCTCCTGGCGTATCCGCGCCCTGACAAGACGGGATCGCGGATCCACAACTGAATACAGCAAGACGAACGAGGCGACGCGAAGCGCGTGGCGGGAGGACGACCGGTCCTCGGTAGTGGCTTTCGGATGCAGGTGACAACTCGTCATCCGCGGGCCTCGATCGAAGACCGGCACCCCGGAAGCTCGCGCCTCGCAGTCGTCACACTGTGAGAGAGGGGTATCCCGTGTCGGGATCCACAAGTGCGCCGATGGACGGCGCCGAATTCGCTGAGGCCGTCATCGACAACGGCAGCTTCGGCACCCGCACCATTCGCTTCGAGACGGGCCGTCTGGCCCAGCAGGCCGCCGGCTCCGCCGCGGCGTACCTCGACGGCGACACGATGGTGCTGTCGGCCACCACGGCCAGCAAGAAGCCCAAGGACCAGTTCGACTTCTTCCCGTTGACGGTCGACGTCGAGGAGCGGATGTACGCCGCGGGCCGGATCCCCGGCTCGTTCTTCCGCCGCGAGGGCCGGCCCTCGGAAGAGGCCATCCTGACCTGCCGGCTGATCGACCGCCCGCTGCGGCCGTCGTTCGTGTCCGGCCTGCGCAACGAGATCCAGGTCGTCATCACTGTCCTGGCGCTGAACCCGGACAAGCTGTACGACGTGCTCGCGATCAACGCGGCCTCGATGTCGACCCAGCTGGCCGGCCTGCCGTTCTCCGGCCCGATCGGCGGCGTCCGCGTCGCGCTGATCAACGGCCAGTGGGTGGCGTTCCCGACCCACACCGAGCTCGAGGACGCGGTCTTCGACATGGTGGTTGCCGGTCGCGTGACCGACAGCGGTGACGTCGCGATCATGATGGTCGAGGCCGAGTCGACGCCGGGCACCTTCGAGAAGGTCGCCGCGGGCACCCAGGCACCGACCGAGGAGATCGTCGCCGAGGGCCTCGAGGCCTCCAAGGCGTTCATCAAGACCCTGGTCGAGGCGCAGGCCGACCTGGCCGCGCGGGCCGCGAAGCCGACCGGTGAGTTCCCGGTCTTCCCGGACTACGCCGACGACGCGTTCGCCGCGGTCGAGGCCTCCGCGAGCGAGGAGCTCGCCCAGGCGCTGACGATCGCCGGCAAGCACGAGCGTGACGACGCCACCGACGCGGTCAAGGCCGCCACGGTGGAGAAGCTGGCCCCCGACTTCGAGGGTCGCGAGAAGGAGCTGTCCGCAGCGTTCCGCTCGCTGACCAAGAAGCTGGTCCGGCAGCGCGTGCTGAAGGAGAAGGTCCGGATCGACGGCCGTGGGCTGACCGACATCCGGCCGCTGAAGGCGCAGATCGGCGTGCTCCCGCGGGTGCACGGCTCGGCGCTGTTCGAGCGCGGCGAGACCCAGATCCTGGGTGTCACCACGCTGAACATGCTCCGGATGGAGCAGCAGCTGGACACGCTCTCCCCGGAGACGCGCAAGCGGTACATGCACAACTACAACTTCCCGCCGTACTCGACCGGTGAGACCGGCCGGGTCGGTTCGCCGAAGCGCCGCGAGATCGGTCACGGCGCGCTGGCTGAGCGGGCGCTCGTGCCGGTGCTGCCGTCCCGCGAGGACTTCCCGTACGCGCTGCGTCAGGTGTCCGAGGCGCTCGGCTCGAACGGGTCCACCTCGATGGGCTCGGTCTGCGCCTCGACGCTGTCGCTGCTGAACGCCGGTGTCCCGCTGAAGGCCCCGGTCGCCGGTATCGCGATGGGCCTGATCTCCGGTGAGATCGACGGCAAGGAGGAGTTCGTCGCGCTGACCGACATCCTCGGCGCCGAGGACGCGTTCGGCGACATGGACTTCAAGGTCGCCGGTACGAAGGACTTCGTCACCGCCCTGCAGCTGGACACCAAGCTGGACGGCATCCCGGCCAGCGTGCTGGCGGGTGCGCTGACGCAGGCCAAGGACGCGCGGCTGACGATCCTGGACGTGATGGCCAAGGCCATCGACGCGCCGGGTGAGATGAGCGAGTTCGCGCCGCGGGTCATCTCGGTGAAGGTCCCGGTGGACAAGATCGGCGAGGTCATCGGCCCGAAGGGCAAGATGATCAACCAGATCACCGAGGACACCGGCGCCGACATCTCGATCGAGGACGACGGCACGGTGTACATCGGCGCGACCGACGGCCCGTCGGCCGAGGCCGCCCGGGCCGCGATCAACGCGATCGCGAACCCGACCATGCCGGAGAAGGGTGAGCGCTACCTGGGTACGGTCGTGAAGACGACCAACTTCGGTGCGTTCATCAGCCTGCTGCCGGGCAAGGACGGCCTGCTGCACATCAGCAAGCTGCGTCCGCTGGCCGGTGGCAAGCGGGTCGAGGCCGTCGAGGACGTGCTGTCGGTCGGCCAGAAGCTGCAGGTCGAGATCGCCGAGATCGACGACCGCGGCAAGCTCTCGCTGATCCCGGTGATCGAGGGCGAAGAGAAGAAGGAAGAGGCGCCGGCCGCCGAGTGACTCGCGCAATCACGAGTACCTTGCTGAGCCCGGAGGCGGGCGGTCCGGTGAAACGGACCGTCCTGCCCTCCGGGCTCCGGGTTCTCTCCCAGTCCGTACCGGGCTTCCGCTCGGTCACGTTCGGCCTCTGGGTCGGCGTGGGCTCCCGCGACGAGCCGGAGCAGCTGGCCGGTGCGACGCATTTCCTCGAACACCTGCTGTTCAAGGGCACCGAGCGTCGTGACGCACTGGAGATCTCCGCCGCGATCGACGCGGTCGGCGGCGAGATGAACGCGTTCACCGGCAAGGAGTACACCTGCTACTACGCGCGGGTGCTCGACACGGACCTGCCGCTCGCGGTCGACGTGATGTGCGACATGATCACCTCCGCGACGCTCACCGACGTGGACGTGGAGAGCGAGCGGGACGTCATCGACGAAGAGATCGCGATGCACGCCGACGAGACGTCGGACCACATCCACGACCTGTTCGCCGAGCAGCTCTGGGGCAAGTCCCCGCTCGGCCGTTCGATCACCGGTACGCCGGAATCGGTCGCCGGGCTGTCCCGCCAGCAGGTCGTGGGCTGGTACCGCCGCCGCTACAAGCCGTCGAACATCGTCGTCTCGGTGGCCGGCAACGTCGACCACGCGGACGTCGTACGCCTGGTGCGCAAGGCGTTCGAGCGTCATTGGGTGACGGCCGAGGCCGAGCCTGCCGCGGTACGGCGTGGTGCGGCTCGCCGCGTTCCGACGTACGGCGGGGTGCAGGTACACCGCCGTGACGTCGAGCAGGCGCACCTCGTACTCGGGATGCCCGGGCTGGTGCGCAGCGACGACCGCCGGTACATCGCCGGCGTCCTGCACGGGATCGTCGGCGGCGGGATGTCGTCGCGGTTGTTCCAGGAGGTGCGGGAGAAGCGCGGCCTGGCGTACTCGGTGTTCACGTTCGGTTCGGCGTACGCGGACTCCGGCATGGTCGGCGTGTACGCGGGCTGCCTGCCGAAGAAGGCTCCCGAGGTGCTGGACGTGATCCGTGGCGAGCTCGAGGCGATTGCCCAGGGCAACATCACGCCGGACGAGCTGCTCCGCGGCAAGGGGCAGATGCGTGGTTCGGTGGTGATGGGCCTCGAGGACACCGGCGCGAAGATGACCCGGATCGCGAAGGCCGAGCTCGTGTACGGTGAACTGCCGACCGTCGACGAGATCCTGCACCGGATCGACTCGGTCACCCTCGACGACGTCACCCAACTCGCCGCGGACCTCTACGCAGGCACCCCGGCGCTCACGGTGATGGGCCCGTTCGAAGAGGACACCACCGCCTTCACGCTCTAGCACCTCGACAGGCCTACCCGCCAGGAGCACACTGGCAACGGGCCTGGGGGAGGCTTGGGGTGGGTCATGAGTACGACCACAGCGGAGATCAGGGCGCTCGGCGAGGACTTCCGCGGCGAGCTGGTGCAACCGGGCGATCCGGCGTACGACGAGCACCGGAAGGTCTGGAACGGGTCGATCGACCGTCGGCCCGGGGTGATCGCTCGCTGTACCGGGGTCGCGGACATCCGTTCCGCGCTCGCGTACGCGCGCCGCACCGGTGGGCCGGTGGCGATCCGCGGCGGCGGCCACAGCTTCCCCGGCCACTCGACCTGCGATGGCGGCATCCTGCTGGACCTCGCGTTGCTCAAGGGCATCCAGGTCGATCCGGTACGGCGTACCGCGCGCGCACAGGCGGGCGTACTGCTCGGGGAACTCGACCGGGCGACCCAGGCGTTCGGCCTCGCGACGCCGTCCGGCATCGTTACCCACACCGGTCTGGCCGGGTTGACCCTTGGCGGCGGGATCGGCTGGCTGATGCGCAAGTACGGGCTGAGCATCGACAACCTGCTGTCGGTCGGCCTCCTGACCGCCGAGGGTGAGTTGGTCACCGCGAGCGAGGACACCAACGCCGACCTGTTCTGGGGGATCCGGGGCGGTGGCGGGAACTTCGGCATCGTCACGGAGTTCGAGTTCCAGCTGCACGCTGTCGGGCCGGTCGTCCACGCCGGTTTCGTGGCATGGCCGATGGAACGGTCGCCGGAACTGCTGCACTTCTACCGCGACTGGATCACCGGCATCCCCGACGAGCTGACCACCGCGATCATGCACCGCCGGCTCCCCGCGTTGCCGACCGTCCCGGCCGAGTTGCACGGCCGCCCGGTGGTAGGCGTCGTCGCCTGCTACGCCGGTCCGGTCGGGGACGGTGAGAAGGCGGTCGCGCCGCTCAGGGCCTTCGCGCCACCGTTGCTGGATCTGTGTACCGCGATGCCGTACCTGGACCTGCAGGCGATGTTCGACCCGAGCTTCCCGCACGGTCGCTGGTACTACATGCGCTCCTGCGACGTCGGCGAGCTGACCGACGAGGTCATCGACATCGCCGCGGCGCGCGGTCGCGCGATCAGTTCGCCGTACACGGCGTACCCGATCTTCCATCTCGGTGGTGCGATCGCGCGGGTGCCTGCCGATGCCACGGCCTTCGGCGGCCGAGCCTCCGGGCATACGTTCAACTTCGTCGGTGCGACGCTCGGAGCAGAAGGCTTCGAGGAGCAGCGCGAGTGGGTGCGCGACTCGTGGCGGGCGATGGAGCCGCACCAGTCCGGCGTCTACGTCAATTTCCTGGCCGACGAGGGCACCGACCGCATCCGTTCCGCGTACGGCGCGACGGCGTACGACCGGTTGACGGCGCTCAAGCAGAAGTACGATCCCGGGAATCTGTTCCACCTCAACCAGAACATCCCACCCTGCTGAGTCATTCGATGCCGAGCAGGGTCAAGAAGGCAGTCGCAGCGGGCGAGCGGCCGGCCGCGCTCCAGACCACGTACTCGATCCGGCCCGGCGCGTCCTCGATCTCGACGGTGGCGACCCCGGTCAGCTGTGGTGCGTAGGTCGACGCGAACAACGCGACCGCCAGCCGTTCGCTGACGAGCCGCGCCATCAGTTCGGCGGTACTGACCTCGAACGCGACGTCGCGGACAAGTCCCGCGGCTTCGAACGCCTGGTCGCTCTGCAGGCGACCGGCCGTGCGGGGCGGTAGGTCCGCGAACGGTTCGCTCGCCAGCCGTTTGAGGGTGACGGTCGGCTGTCCGGCCAGCGGGTGGTCGGGCGGTACCACCGCGACCAGGCGGTCGCGGGCGAGTTCACGCGCCTCCACGCCGCGCGGTCGGATGCTGGTGGGCAGACCGAGGAAAGCCACGTCGAGGAGACCTTCCTTGACCTGTTCGGCGAGCTTCTCGCTCGCGCCGACCCGCATCGAGATCCGTACGTCGGGGTAGTCGCGCCGGAAGTCCCGCAGCGCGGCGGGGATGTCGACCGCGGCCACGGTCGGGATCAGTCCGACGGCGAGTCGTCCTCGGACCATGCCGACCGCCGCGGCTGCTTCCGCGGCGGCACGTTCGGCCGCGTCGAGGCACTGCCGGGCGGCCGGGAGGAACGCCGTACCGGCCTTTGTCAGCGCGACGCGTCGGCTGGTGCGGTCGAAGAGGCGGGCGCCGAGTTCGCGTTCGAGCCGGGCGATCTGGTGGCTGAGCGCGGACTGGACGACCAGGCAGCGTTCCGCGGCCCGGGTGAAGCTGTTCGTCTCGGCGACCGCGACGACGTACCGGAGTTGCTGGAGTTCCATGGATCTATCTTGAATCACGATCGATGCGGTGACGAACATGTGTTGGACTCATCGATCGTCGTGGCCGGAAACTGCCAGGGTGACCAACCAATCTGTCCTCACCGAACAGCGGGCTTCGACAGCGCGATCGTGGCTCGGGGTCGCCGCGATCACCGCCAGCCTGTTCGTCTTCCTGACCACCGAACTGATGCCTGTCGGCCTCCTGACCCCGCTGAGCAGCAGCCTGAGCGTCCCGGTCGGCGTCGCCGGCCTGATGGTGACGTTGTACGGCGTCTCGGCCGGCCTCGGCGTCCCGTTCATCGTCGCGTGGAGCCGGCGGGTCAACCGCCGCGTGCTGCTGTCGGTACTGCTCTCGGTGCTGACCGTCGGGAACCTGGTGACCGCGGTCGCGCCGAACTTCCCGCTGATGCTGGCGACCCGGCTGTGCATGGGGTTCGCGAGCGGGGTGTTCTGGGCCATCGGTGTCAGCATGGCGATGCGTCTCGTGCCGCCCCGCGATGCCGGGCGGGCGGCTGCGACCGTGATGTCCGGTATCTCGGTCGCGGCCGTGGTCGGCATCCCGCTCGGGATCTTCCTCGAGAGCCGCACCGACTGGCGTACGACCTTCCTGATCTGGTCGGGCCTGAGCCTGCTCGTGCTGATCGCGGTGGTGGCCGCGATCCCGTCGTTGCCGTCGGACAACGCGGTGCCGGTCCGCGCGGTGTTCGCCCTGCCGGTGCGTAACGCGCGACTCCGGCTCGTGATGGTGATGGTGATGCTGTTCGTGCTCGGGCACTTCGGCGCGTACACCTTCGTACGGCCTTATCTGGAAGGCGAATCGTCCGCGAGCCCGGCGTTCATCACCGCGGTTCTGATGGCGTACGGCGCGGCAGGTGCCGTCGGCAACTTCCTCGGCGGCCGGATCGTGGCGTGGAACGTCCGCGGCGGGTTCATGATCGGCTGCACCGGTGTCACCGCGGCTCTGCTGTTGTTGCTGGTTGTCGGCCATTCGCCGGCGGGCCAGGTCGTCACGCTCGTGTTGTGGGGCATGTCGTTCGGCGTGGTACAGCTGTGCCAGGTGAACCTCACCCAGGCAGCAGCACCCGACACGTTCGAAGCGGCCATGTCGCTGAACACGATGGCGTACAACACGTCCATCGCCCTCGGCGCACTTTTCGGCGGCCTCTTCGCCGACCATGTGGGCATCAACAGCGTCATGTACTTCGGCATCGCGCTCACCGCCGCCTCGTTGCTCGTCACCCTTGTCAGTGGGCGCCGGACAGCTTGACGGGCAGTGTCTGGTAGCCGCGCAGGACCAGCCGATCCCGCCGGACCGGTTCGCCGTTCGGTTCGATCGTGAAGCGGCGCAAGCGGTCGAAGGCGATCGTGGCCTCCAACCGGGCGAGGCTGTTGCCGAGGCAGATGTGCGCACCGGCGCCGAAGCTCAACGGTTTGTTGCCGGGGCGCTGTGGATCGAACCGGTCGGGGTCCGGGAAGCGTGCGGGGTCGCGGTTGGCCGCGCCGAGCAGGAGTACGAGATTGCTGCCGGCCGGGATCGGCGTACCCGCGATCGTCGAGCCGTCCCGGGCGACGCGGGTCGTGACCTGTACGGGGGAGTCGTACCGCAGTACCTCCTCGACGAACGCCGCATCCGTCGGCAGCTCGGGCTGCCGGAGCAGGATCGCGAGACCGTTGCCGAGCAGGTCGGTGGTGGTCTCGAAGCCGGCCACCAGCAGCAGGATCAGATTGGCGAGCAGTTCCTCGTCGGACAGCCGCTCCCGGGCGGCGACCAGCGCGGCGACCAGACCGCCGGGTGGCGGATCCGCAATCAGGTGGGCGAAGTACGCACCGAGCTCGCGGGCCGCCGCGTCCGCGGAAGCGTCCGACTCGTCGGTGAGTTCGAGCGCTGCCGTCAGGTCCGAGGCCAGCGGGCGGAAACGATGCCGGTCGGACGCCGGTACGCCGAGCAGCTCGCAGATCACGGTCACCGGAAGCTGGAAGGCGAACCGGTCCATGAAATCCACCTCGGCGGGAAGACCCTCGAGCAGGTCGTCGACCGCGGACTCGATCGCGGGCCGTAGTTCCGCGACCCGGCGCGGTGTGAAGACCTGGGAGATCAGCGAACGCATCCGGCCGTGATCGGGTGGATTCGTCCGCAGGATCGAGCGTTGCATCAACTCCAGCGACGGTTGGCTCGACGGCTCGGCCGGGATCTCGAACGCCGGGTTGCGCAGTACTTCGTTCGCTGCGGCGTACCCGACGACCAGGAAGATGTCGTCGGTGACCGGAAGCAGCGGGCCGAGGCGGTGCGCGGCGGCGTACAGCGGGAACGGGGCGATGCGGCCCGCAGGCGACAGGAGCTGCTGGAGGATCTCGGCCCCGTTCATGCGCGGCGACCGAGCAGGACGTAGCCGGTCGCGTACAGCGTCGCGCCTGCCACCTCGAAGATCTGGATCAGCCCGAAGCGCGGACCGGATGTGAAGATGAACAGGCCGCCGACGGTGTAGGCGACCGCGCCGACGCCGAGCAGCAGGCCTGCCGCTCGGAGGCCGCGGCGGCTCAGCGTCCGTGCGAGCCACACGTAGCCGAGCGGGAAGATCAGCAATGCCGGGAAGACGATCAACGCGGCCGGGGTGTTCAGGTCGGCCGGCTCGTGCACCATGCTCGGCGCGTACTCCGCCCGCACCGGGTTGTGCGAGCCGTCGAAGATGATCAGCGCGAACCAGAACAGTGTGCCGGTCATCGCGGCGTACCAGGACCGGAGGTCGCGGCGTTGGTTGCTCAGCGCAATCATGCTGGCCAGGCTGACGACCTGCAGGCCGAGGCCGAGCGCCTGGATGTCGTGGGTGAGTCCGTAGCGCTCGCCGACCGCCGCGATGCTCCAGCCGTCGCGGGCCGGGTGCAGCAGGGTGCCGAGCCAGAACAGCGGGCCGCCGGTGAAGGCGGTCAGGCGGGCGGTCGTACGCAACTGCCGGCGCGGGCCGGTCGGTGCGGTTTCGGTGGTGGTCATCGTCGATCTACTTTCACTAGAGTGAGCCACTAGCGAACCACTAGTGGGTGACTCTAGTCAATCGAGTATGCTCTTGTTCATGGCGCGACGAGCGGAACAGACCCAGGCCAACCGGGAGCGGATGCGGGTGGCGGCCCAGACGCTGTTCACGGCCCGTGGGTACGCCGCGACCTCGATGCAGGCGATCGCCGACGAGGCCGGGATGGCCGTGCAGACGCTGTACTTCACGTTCGGGACGAAGCGAGCCCTGCTCGCGGAACTCCTCGACGTGGCCGTGGCCGGCGACGACGAGCCCGTGCCGAACCTGGAACGTCCGGCCGTAGTGGCGGCACTCGAGGATCCGGATCCCGTGGCGCAGTTGCGCACCCTGGCCAGGTTCTCCCGCGAGGTCTACGAGCGAGTTGCTCCGGTGCTCCAGGTCGTCGCGCACGCGGCCACCGCGGATCCCGAGATCCATGAGCTCTGGGAGACCAACAACGCCCAACGCGCCGTCGTTATGGAGCGGATGATCACGGCACTGACGGCCAAGACCGCACTGCGCGAAGGTCTCGACGCCGCGATGGCGACCGACATCACGCTCGCCCTGCTGAGTCCCGAGCTGTACCACCTGCTGACCGCTCGTCGCGGCTGGGACGCCGATCGCTGGGAGCGATGGACCGCGGACGCCCTGGTGACCCAACTCCTCCCGCGGAGCTAGCTTGAGCTGGTCATGATGGGCCCGTTCAAGACAGGACGCCACGGCCTTCAGCCGCTGAGGTCCTTCGCTGCCTGTTCGAGGTAGGGCAGGAAGGCCACGACCGCGGGCGAGTCGGTGACGCCACGCCAGGTCGCCGCCAGAACCGTCCGCACCGGCGCATCCGCCGCCCGCAGCGGCACCAGGGCGAGGCCCGGGCGGGCAGCAGCGGCCGCCAGTCGAGGGACGAGCGCGATTCCCAGACCGGCGGCGACGAACCCGAGCTTGGCGGTCCACTCGCGGACCGGGAAGTCGAGCCGCGGCACCAGGTCCGCTCGCCGGCCCGCCTCCCGCAGCGTCGCGAGGCTGTCCGGGAATCCCTCGACCCAGCCCTCCGCGGCGAGTTCCGCGAACCGCAGGCTCCGGCGCTTCGCCAGCCGATGCCCGGCCGGGAGCGCGACCAGCAACGCGTCGTCCATCAGGTGATGCAGCTCGAGCCTGCTGCCGTCGAGTGGTTGGTGCGGATAGGCGCTGAGGACGGCGAGGTCGAGCTCGCCGCTACACAGCCGCTCCACGTGGTCGCTGCTGTTGCCCTCGAGCAGGGTCAACTCGACGCGTGGATGTGCGGCCCGGAAGGCAGCGATTGCCCGTGGTACCAGGTTCGCGTCCGCGGTCTCGAAGGCTCCGAGCCGGATCCGGCCGGCGTCGAGGGTGCGTAGCGCGTCGAGCGACCGCCGGGCGACCTGCACGCGCTCCAGCACCGCCTCCGCATGGGCGAGCAGCGACCGGCCGGCCTCGGTCAGCCGCACCCCGCGCGGCAGCCGGTCGAACAGCAGCACGCCGACGTCCTTCTCCAGTGCGGACAACTGCCGCGACAACGTCGGCTGGGTGTATCCGAGCGTTGCCGCGGCCGCGGTCAGCGAACCCTGACGGGCCACTTCGCGGAAGACGGCCAGGCCTTCGAGATCCATACGCAAACTGTATGTCAGGCATCCAATCATTTCATTTGTTGCATGTCGGATCCGCTCCTACCGTGAACCCCGTGCAGAATCTCAAGTTCGGTCTTTACGGTTTGTTCCGCGGCCGGGGCGTCGAGCCCGGCGAACTGGTCCGGCGAGCGCAACTCGCGGAGGCGGCCGGTTTCGAGTCGCTGTGGGTCGGCGACCACCTCGCCCTGCCGGCCGAGGACGGCGGCGACCAGCCCCGGCTGGAGGTGATCGTTGCCATCAGCCACTTGGCGGCGGTGACCACGACGATCCGGCTCGGGCTCGGCGTCATCGTGCTGCCACAACGCCAGCCGGTCCTGCTGGCCAAGCAGTTGACGACCCTCGACATCCTGTCCCGCGGCCGCCTCGACGTCGGGATCGGCGTCGGGTACGTCGAGCGCGAACTGCAGGCGCTGGGCGCGACACTCGCCGGCCGCGGCGCCCGCACGGACGAGTACCTGACCGCGATGCAGGTCCTCTGGACCGAGCCGATCGCGAGCTTCGCCGGCCGGACGGTGACGTTCGACCGCGTCTCCCAGCTCCCGTTGCCCGTGCAGCGCCCGTACCCGCCGATCGTCGTCGGCGGCCATTCGGAGCAGGCGATGCGCCGGGCGATCACCGCCGCGAAGGGCTGGTACGGCGTCTACCTCGACGTCCCCGAAACCGCGAAGCTGCTGGCCGAGCTCCGCGCACTCGAGGCCACCAGGCCGGCCGAGCTCGGTCCGCTGGAGATCACGATCACCCCGCCGGGCGCGGTCGATGCCGCGACCGCCGACGAGTACGCCGCACTCGGAGTCGATCGGCTCATCCTGCAACCGACCACCGAGGACGGCTCGGACTTCGACGACCTGATCCGCTCGACCGGCCGGGACCTGATCGGCCGGAGCCGAACACGCCGTTAGACCCGAACACGTCGGTAGACGGTCGCGAGACGTCACACGCGATCTGCCACTGGATCCCTGGGCGCACGGGCAGGACCCGCTTGCTGGGATGACACGCAATTTGCGGCCGACCCGCCGGAACCCCGGCGCGGTCCCGCATGCCATGCGTGAAAGAGGATCCCCGTGCTCGACGCGTACCGTACTGCCCGCGACTCGCTGATCGACGCTGTACGCATCACCCCGGCCGACGGTGTCTGGGAGGTCCTGCGCTGAGGGGTAACCCGTCAGGTTGAGGTGTAGTGTCCCGCTGCGAAAATTGAAGGGGGCCGCCTGGGTGAGCACATTCGGGATCTCGTCGACGGCGAGCTCGACCACCTCGGTGCAATTTGTCTGTGCGCACTCACAGTCGAAGACGCAGACGGCGTGGTGTCCGTCTTCCTGGTTGCGTCCCAATCGCAGTCTTTCGGCCGCCTGATCAGCGAGTTGGCGGTTACTGACACGAATCAAAGACTGCCGCTCACCGGCGGTGCGCGCGGCCGGCCAGGATCCAAGCAGCGGGCCGAACCTCTGCTCTACTGCGAGGATTGTTTGCTCGACCGTCTGGCCGTCGACCACGATGACACTTGCGCTGGTTCCCTCGAGTTGGCTCCGCACCAGCTCCCAGCCCCAGATCTGACCTCTGTGGTCACTGCCCGGCCGCCTGTGGTCCAGTCGTACGAGCTGTTCCTCCCTCGACGGCATCAGCCACACTGCGTTCTCGTCGATCCCAGCCATCTCGGGAGTGACGAATGCACCTTCGACGATGACCGAGGTATCCAGGGGCAGGGACTCGATGTCTGCCAGGATCATCGGCCGGCGATCAAAGTCTCCAGGCCCACTACCCAGGACGTGAAGCCCGGCCGCAGCGGCGCGCTTCTCATGAGCGAATGCATGAGCATCGACGCTGTACCAAAGAAATCCATACTTCCGCGCGAGTAGACGGCTCACCGTGGTCTTACCCGCCGCCGCCGGACCACCCACCCACAGGATGCCCGCAGGCTCGCGGCTCAGTTCACGACCCATATAACAAGAGTCTAGCTTCGACCCGACCGACTGATCTGAGCTGATGACAACTCTGCGGACATCACGGCTCCGAGCACCGCTGCGCATGTACTGGTGGCGTCCGAGCCGGTCGCCGCGCTCGTCACCGTACTGCTCTCGGCGGCGCGCTGATGGCGCTCGTACACGGCGGGGCGGCCGGCGGGGGAACCGGTGGGACTGGCGGTGGGATCGATGGGGCCGGTGGAACCGGTGGGGCGGCCGCGGCGGTCGCTGGGACGATCACCGGACTGAACGCGATCCGGCAGTGTGGGTACGCGTTCGGGAGCATTGTCACGGCGGCTCCGCAGGCTGCGATCTATCGGTGGTTCGTGCGGAGCGTACCGGTGCGGCCGCGCCGGGAGGTCGTTCACCAGGTCGATTCCGTTGCCTTGGACAACGTCACCTACCGGTATCCGGGCGCGGCCGCCCCCGCACTCCACAACGTGTGCATCGAGGCGCGCCGAGGTGAGCTGGTCGCGCTGGTCGGCGCGAACGGCACGGGGAAGTCGACGGCGATCAACGTGCTGATCGGCGCGCTGGCGCCGGACTGCGGCCAGGTGCTGATCGACGGCAGGGCCGCGAACCTGATGACCGAGGACGAGCGGCTCGCGCACTTCGGCCTGCTGGTCCAGGAGTTCGGGCGTTTCGAGTTCACGCTCCGGGACACCGTCGATCTCGGTACGCCGGACGAGGTCGAAGATCGGGCGATCCGTGCGGCGCTGTCCGGTACGTTCGCCGCCGAACTCCCGCTGGACACGCAGCTCGGACAACAATGGTCCGGCACCGGGATCTCCGGCGGCCAGTGGCAACGGCTCGCGCTGGCCCGTATCCGGCTGCGCAACGCCGGAGTCTGGATCCTCGACGAACCGACCTCCGCAATCGACGCCGAGGCCGAACACGAGATCTTCACCGACCTCCGCCGTACCAGCGGCGGCCGCATCACCATCGTCGTATCCCATCGCGCCCGGACCCTCCGCGCCATGGACCGCATCTACGTCGTAGACGCCGGAAAGGTAGTCCAGCAAGGCACCTACCCGGAGCTGATCGCCCAACCAAACGGGCGCTTCGCCCAACTCTTCGCAGACCAAACCCCGAACAACTAGCCGAACTAGACCCGCCTTGTAGCACCGCGGCCGTGCACCAGCGCCGGCCGTGCACCAGCGCCGGTCGTGTACCAGCGCCGGTCGTGTACCAGCGCCTGGCTTGTGTCGCGCGCCGGTGTTGTGTCGAGTAGTTGTGTTGTGCGGGCAGTGGGCTGCGAGCGCGCGGCCGGCGGCTTGAGGGCGCCCGTGAGTGGCTCGCGTCGCGGGAAGCATGCGGGCGAGGCGGGCGCGGGGAGTCAGGCTGACTGGCGGGCAGGTGGGGGATCGGGGTCGGACCAGGATGGGCGTGTGACGGTGGGGTGGCCGTTGTGGAAGGAGATTGTGATGCGGCCTTGGTGGAGGTTGATGTGGTCGCGTTTGCAGAGCAGTGCGAGGTTGTCTAGGGCGGTCGGGCCGCCGTCGGCCCAGTGGATGACATGGTGGGCTTCACAGATTGCCGGGGGCGCGCCACAGGCGATGCAGCCTTTGTCCCGGTTGTTGAGGGCTTGGCGGATGGCGCGGGTGACGAAGCGTGCCTCGGTGCCGATATCGAGCGGCTCGGAGTCCGAGCCGAGGACCAGCGGGATCACCCCGGCGTCGCAGGCGAGCCGTCGTACGGCGGCTGCGGAGAGGAAGTCGCCGTACACGAGAGCACCGGTCCCGGTGGCCTGCTTGAGGTCCTCGAGGTCGATCGTCACCGTGATGTGCGGCTTGATGTCGCCATGGCCGGGCACGGCCGAGCCGGTCCCGGCCGCAGCCGCGAGGATGGCGGTGAGCGCATCGGCCTGCCGCTTGCTGCGCGGACGTGGGTCGCACTTGCCCTCGGTGGTCTTGTGCGGCTTGGCGCCGGCGAAGATCAAGGTCCGGAGGAGTTCGGCGTTCTCGTCGGCGAGATAGCCGCCGAAGGTGACGCCACTGTCGGCGTTCTTCAACCAGAAGGTCTCTCGCGTGGACAAGTCGTCGTCAGGGCGCCGGCCATCGGTGTCCAGGCGCTCGCGAACCTCTCTGCCGAGCACCCGCAGATCGGCGGGCGACAGGAGCTGTGCCGCGGTGACCATCTCGTCCTCGGCGACCTGCAGGTCTTCGGCTGGAACCCTGGCCGTGGCCGGGACCTTCTCCAGGGCGGACACGATCGCCTCGGCCTGAGCCAGGTTCAGGTGTTGCGAGCCGGAGTGGTCGGACGAGCCGGTAAGGGCCGAGGCGACGGTCGGGTACTTCGGCAGCGCGTTGGCGAGCTTCAGATCGCGGCGGACGTCGACGGGATCCAGTTGGTGGCGGACCGACAACAGCTGCACGGTGTCCCGGGCGCCGAGGTCCTTGGCGTGACCAATCGCGTCGTACGCGGCCAGCAGCTCAAGGCGACGGGCGTCGATCCTGGTGCGCTCAGCCTGCAACTGGTCGAGAGCGGTCAGCATCTCGGCGCCGCTCATCGACCAGGCCGGTCGCATGTCCAGGAGTTCCATACCGTCGACCCTAGACCTCACATCCGACAGATTTCGACCCAGAACAGCCTTGTGTGCAAGGGATTTCCGGTTGTCCACAGGAACAAACATCACACCGCCGAACCATCGAACGCTGATAGCCGCGTGGACCTTGGCAGGTGTTGACTTGGCCTGTGACCGGACTTCGGGGATTCGTGTCAGTCGCGTGGCGAGCAGGGCCGGGCCTTTGCTTGCTAGTGGTCACGACCGTCGTTCTGTCGGCTGCGGCGCCTGTTGGAACGGCGCTGGCGATCGGGCAGGTTGTTGCGGGCATTGGAAGTGGCCGGGCCGTGGCTTGGGCAGTTGTCGCTGCCGGGTGTTTGTTGCTGCAGTGGCTTGCCAGTGCGCTGCAGCGGGCGTCGGCGACGGCGTTGGGGGAGCGGGTCGACGTTTCGTTGCAGCAGCAGCTGATGCGGGCGGTGTTGGCGCCGAGCGGCGTACGGCACCTGGAGGATGCGAAGACCGCGAGTCTGGTGGAGGTCGGGCGGGACACCTTGCGGGCGGACTGGGCACGACCGGGTCGGCTCGCCGGCACGATCGGTGGGTTGGCGACCGGAAGGATCGTCCTGATCGCGTCTGGCGTGATCCTGGCGGGCTTCTCCTGGTGGCTCGGCGCGGCTCTGCTGCTGGCCGGCGTCTGGGCGGCCTACGAGGACAAGGTGGCTTCCCGTGCGGAGGCCGGCCACCACTACGGCGCGACGGAGTCCGCCCGACGGATGCAGTACTTCGACGAGCTCGGCACCACACCTCCCGCAGCCAAGGAGATCCGGCTGTTCGGCCTGCAGGAGTACGTCGTCGCACGCCACGGTGAGACCTACTTGGAGACGATGCAGCGCGTCCTGCGACGTCCGGGCCGGCGCCCGCTGATCGCCACCGCCGTCCTCGGCATCGTCGTACTGGGCGGTGTCGTGCTCGTGGTCCGCGCGGCGCTGAACGGGCACCTTCACGCGGGTGCGACGGCGACGTACGTACAGACGTTCATGGTTGCGCTCGGCGGCATCCAGCAGTCGTCCTGGTGCAGCCTGCAGACCGAGCTCGCGCTGGCAACCCTCGGGAGGTACGACGATGCGCTGCGTGCGGTTGCACCCGCCGAAGCGCCGGCTGGAACTCGACCGGCGACCGCGATGCCGGAGCGCCAGATCTCCTTTCGTGGCGTGTCTTTCAGCTATCCAGGCAGTAGTACGGACGTACTTCGGGACCTCGACCTGGTGATCCCTGCCGGACAGTCGCTCGCGGTCGTCGGTGCGAACGGTGCGGGAAAGACGAGCCTCGTCAAGCTGCTCTGCGGGCTGTACGAACCGACGCGAGGCTCGATCGCGATCGACGACGCCAGGCTGTCGGAGCTCGACCTCGACGACTGGCGGCGCCGCCTGGCCGTGGTGTTCCAGCAGCCTCTCCGCCTGCCGATGTCGGCCTACACCAATGTCCGCTTCGGCCGCCGCGACGCGTCGCCTGACGCCGCCGTAGACCGCGCCGGGGCAACGAGCGTCGTACAGGCCCTGCCGAACGGGTGGGAAACGATTCTCTCGGCCGAGTACGACGGCGGCGTTGAACTGTCCGGTGGCGAGTGGCAGCGGCTGGCTCTCGCGCGCGCCCTGTACGCCGTGCAGGACGGCGCTTCCGTGCTGGTGCTCGACGAACCTGCCGCGCACTTGGACGCCCGGTCCGAGGCCGACCTGTACCGGCGTTTCCTCGAGCTGACCGCGGGGTTGACCACGATCCTGATCTCACACCGCTTCTCGACCGTCCGGCAGGCGTCCTCGATCGTCGTACTCGACGAGGGCCGCGTGATCGAGCACGGATCGCACGCCGAACTGCTCGAGCTGGACGGGACGTACGCCCGGATGTTCCGCCTGCAGGCAGCACGTTTCGGAGCCGAGCAATGAGGTCGTGGGTCGCCACGGCCCGGCTCCTGGTCGGGCTCGGATGGGAGATCGGCCCGGGGCTGTTCGTCCTCTACACCGTCGTCACGATGTCGAGTTTCGTCAGCCCGTTGCTGTTCGCGCTCGCTGTACGGCCGCTGGTCGACGGCGTGGTGTCCGGTGAGCCGAGGCAGGTCGTTGCCGGAGGCATCGGAGTCGTCGTCGCGTTGACGCTGGTGCTGGTGGCGCCGATCGGGTACCGCTGGGCGACCGTCCGGATGCGCGAGCGCTCCAGCTTCGTCTCCGAGCGGCGGGTACTGCGACTGGCTGCGGACGCGCCTCGGATCGACCACTTCGAGCGGCCCGAGTTCCTGGACCGCCTGCAGGCCCTCCGGCGCGAGGCATCAGAACTCGGTGACAGCGTCACGCTTCCGTTCGTCGCTCCGTTGATGGTTGCGCAGCTGGTGAT
The DNA here is from genome assembly GCF_055580825.1 of Kribbella sp. NPDC031520. Lineage (NCBI taxonomy): Bacteria > Bacillati > Actinomycetota > Actinomycetes > Propionibacteriales > Kribbellaceae > Kribbella > Kribbella sp. NPDC031520. The sequence continues at coordinate 1,048,968 of NZ_JBVIKS010000002.1, read as the reverse complement.
CAGTACGGTCCTGCTGGCGAACCTCGAACCTGTGCTGGCCCTGACACTGCTTGTCGCGATTCCCGCCCTGTGGTTGAGCCGCCGAGCCGAGCTGCTCCGACGCCACTCCGAGCTGGAAGCTGCGCCGCAACGCAGGTTCGCGCAGCGACTGTTCATGCTGTCGGTCGCGCCCGCGTCGGCGCAGGAGATTCACGTTGCCTCGTTGGGAGCTGAGCTCCTGTCGGAACACCGGCAAGCAGCCGGCAAGGCGAACCGGATCGCACACCGGGCCCTCTTCACGTCGGTCATGCTCGGCTCGCTCGGCTGGTCGCTGTTTCCGGTCACGTACCTCGGCGCGCTGCTCATCGTCCTCCATGAGCCTGGCGTGACCGCGGGCGACGTGGCGCTGGCGATCGCGCTGGCCGGCGCCGTGGTGAGCGCCGCGACTCGCATCCTCGACCTGGCCGGATCCGTACTGCGCGTCCGCACCTCCGCCGAGCACTACTACTGGCTCGCCGAACAAGCAGAGCACCACACAGGAACCGAACCGGTGCCGGACCGCCTCGAGCATGGCATCGAACTGAAGAACGTGACCTTCGGGTACGGCGACCGCCCGGCCCTGGCCGGAGTCACACTGGAATTGCCGGCCGGTCGAACGGTCGCGATCGTCGGCGAGAACGGTGCCGGCAAGTCCACGTTGGTCAAACTCCTCACCGGCATGCACCGCCCGCAGTCCGGCGAGGTGCTCGTCGACGGAGTCGACCTCGCCGCGATGGACCTCAGGCAATACCGGGAGAAGGTCAGCGCCGGCTTCCAGGACTTCGTCAGATACCAGCTCACCGCCGGCGAGGCCGTCGCGGTCGGTGGCCTGACCGAGTCGGAAGCCCGTACACACCAAGCGATCATCAAAGCCGAAGCGACCTTTGTCGACGACCTGCCGCACGGCAGAAACACCCAGCTCGGTACGGCCTGGGCGGGCGGCGTCGAGCTGTCCGGCGGCCAGTGGCAGAAGCTCGCGATCGCCCGCGCTCTGGTCCGGCCCGCCCCCCTGCTGATGATCCTCGACGAACCGAGTGCGTCGCTCGACCCGCAGACCGAGGCCGCCTTGTTCGACCGGCTGGCAACCGAGGCGCGGGCCGGCCACGCCGACGGTCGGATCACCTTGCTGATCTCGCACCGCTTCTCGACGGTGCGCGCGGCGGACCTGATCGTCGTACTCGAGAACGGCCGTGTGACCGAGCAGGGCACCCACGACGAGTTGATGAGCCGCGACGGAACCTACGCCGAGCTCTACAGCCTGCAAGCCGCCGGCTACCGGTGATCGAGCGCGGCCGGCCGAACACTCAGCGCGTTCGTCGAAGCGCTCAACAGTGCGCAATTGTGAGCACCGTCAAGGTTTGAACTCGACTTGACCTGTCATCAGATGACTCTCCTACGCTGATCTGATTAAGTGACCGCTAGCATCGCGGTCAAGCAGGCGGTCATCTGAGGTCTTGGCAAAGTAACGCCTGAGTTACGCGCCGCCGTTTTGTGCCTGACAACGTTGACATGCGCAGTTTCGACCAGCAAACATGACGCTTGATCCGCCCGCCTAGCGGCCCTCCCGCCGAGGAAGTTGGTAAGACCGTGCGACGTCTGACTGGGGTAGTGGGGGTGGCACTCGGCTTGGCGCTGGTGCTCGCCTCGTGTGGCGATGGAAAAGGCAGCGGCTCCGGCAGCGGTTCCGGGACCAAGAGCGAGGTCATCGCGGTCTCGGCCGACCCGCCGGACTACATCAACCCGCTGAACGACAACGGCACCGCGGGGATCGGGGTGTCGATGGCGATCTTCGCGCCGCTGGTCACCACCGACCCGGACACCGGCAAGCTGCAGAACGTGATGGCCGACTCGGTCACGCCGGACAAGACCAGCCAGACCTGGACGATCAAGCTGAAGGCCGGGAACACGTTCCAGAACGGCCAGCCGCTGACCGCGAAGGACTATGTGGACAGCTGGAACATGACCGCCGAGGGCTCGAACGGCTGGAAGAACAACGGCTTCTTCTCCAAGGTCGAGGGGTACGACGCGCTGAACCCGCCGACCCCGGACGGCGCCACACCGAAGCCGACCGCCGTGAAGGCGATGAGCGGCCTGAAGCAGATCGACGACCTGACGTTCTCGGTGAAGCTCAAGGTCCCGTTCTCGCAGTTCGGCCTGACCTTGCAGTACCTGGGCCTCGCCCCGCTGCCCGAAGAGGTGCGGAAGAACCCGGACGCGTACAAGCGCAAGCCGATCGGCAACGGCCCGTACAAGCTGGACGGTGCCTGGAACCCGGGTGACGACCTGAAGCTGACCAAGTGGGACGGCTACAAGGGCCCGCAGATCCCGCAGGCGGACCAGATCACGTACCGGTTCATCCCGAACGCGGACACCGCGTACAACGAGTTCCTGGCCGGCAACGTGGACTTCACCGACGTCCCGTCGACCAAGGTGAAGAGCTTCAAGACCGACGCACCCGACCAGTGGGTGACCAGCGTCAGCTCGGGCGCGAACTACCTGGTGATCCCGGCCTGGGACCCGCGGTTCAAGAACCCGAAGCTGCGGTACGCGATCTCCGAGGCGATCGACCGCAAGGCTTTCGCCGACCTGGTCGGGCTGGCCGAGCCGGCCAAGGGCCTGGTCGCGCCCGACATGCAGGGCTACCGCGCCGATGCCTGCAAGACCTGTGACTTCGACGCCACCAAGGCCAAGCAGCTGCTCCAGGAGGCCGGTGGCTTCTCCGGCGCGCTGAACATCAACTACAACACCACGTCCGCGACCGGGCAGATCTTCGCCGAGGCGATCGGCAACATGCTCCGGCAGAACCTCGGCCTGCAGGTGAAGTACACCGGCAAGCAAGGTTCGGAGATCACCACGCTGGCCGACTCGCACAAGCTGGACGGGCTGCGGTTCAGCGGCTGGGGTCACGACTACCCGTCGATCGAGGACTACCTGACGCCGATGTTCAAGTCCAACGGCGACGCGAACTTCGCCCACTACGCGAACCCGGCGCTGGACGCCGTACTGGCCAAGGGCGACGCCGAGCCGGACCCGGACAAGGCGATCAAGCTGTACCAGCAGGCCGAGGACATCGCGCTCACGGACATGCCGCTGATCCCGCTGTACACAAAGTCGAATGCGTACCTGCACTCGGACAAGATCCAGCCGCGCGTCTCGAAGTACACCGGCGTCTCGGCACTCTGGGCGACCTTCAAGTGATCCGTTTCGTCCTCCGCCGGGTCCTCGGGGCGATTCCGATCGGCCTGGTCGTCACGCTGGGGGTCTTCGCGCTCGTCTTCGCGATGCCCGGGGACCCCCTGCGTGAGCTGGCCGGCGACAAGCCGATCCCGGCGGCGGTGCTGGCCGCCAAGCGGGCACAGTTCCACCTCGACGATCCATTCATCGTGCAGTACCTGCTGAGCATGAAAGACATCCTCACCGGCCACTTCGGCACCACGTTCGCCGGTGCCGACATCGCCGGCCAGTTGCGGCTGCGGATCCCGGTGACGCTGAAGCTGGCGTCGATGAGCCTGGTGTTCCAATGGATCTTCGGCCTGCTGTTCGGTCTGTACGCCGGGTTCCGCCGCAACGGCGTCGTCGACAGAATGTTGCTGCTGGCAACACTCGTGGTGCTGGCCGTGCCGGGTCTGGTGCTCTACTTCACCGGGCAGTACCTGTTCGGCGTCGAGCTGAAATGGCTTCCGGTGTCGGGCGTACGGGACGGCTGGCCGATGTCGTACCTGTTGCCCGCGCTCTGCATCGGCATCTCCGGGTTCGCCGGCCTGGCCCGGCTGACCCGGACGTCGATCGTCGACACCACCGGCTCGGACTTCGTGAAGACTGCCCGCGCCAAGGGGCTCGGCGAGCAGCGCATCCTCTGGCGGCACGTGCTGCCGAACGCACTGCTGCCCGTGGTCACGCTGATGGGTATCGACCTGGCCGGGATCTTTGCCGGTGCCGTGCTCGCGGAGAGCATCTTCAACCTGCCGGGGCTCGGCCAGTTCATGTTCCAGGCGATCAAGCTCAAGGAAGGTGGCGTCGTGGTGCTGCTGTCCACGCTCGCGTTCCTGATGTTCATCCTGATCAACCTGATCGTCGACGTGGTCTACGGCGCGATCGATCCGAGGGTGCGCAATGTCTGACACTCAACAGGTCTTCGGGGCCGAGGCACAGGAGCTCGAGGGCCGGACCCTGTCGAACCGCGAGCTGCTGTGGGCGTTGCTGCGCAAACCGCAGTTCGACATCTGCCTCGTGCTGGTGGTCGTGTTCTTCGCGATGGCCGGGGTGCCGCGGCTGTTCACGTCGGTGGATCCGCGGTTCTGCGAGCTGACCAAGAGCCAGCACGGTCGCGAGCCCGGGCATCCGTTCGGCTTCGACATCCAGGGCTGCGACTACTTCGCGAACGTGATCTACGGCGCGCGTCCGTCGGTGCTGGTCAGCCTGGTCGCAGGGTTCGGCGGGTTCGCGGTCGCCGGGCTGCTCGGGTTGCTGGCCGGGTACTTCCCGGGCGCGGTGGACACGATCATCTCCCGGGTGGCCGACGTACTGTTCGCGCTGCCGGGCCTGATCGCGCTGATCGTGATCCTGAACTCGGTACCGAACCGCAGCATCTGGATCATCGTCGCGATCATCCTGGTCACCGCGTGGCCGCAGGGGATGCGGATCATGCGGTCCACGGTCTTCTCGGTCCGCAACCGCGAGTACGTGCTGGCCGCGCGCTCGATCGGGGTGCCGCCGCTGCGGATCCTGCGCAAACACGTGTTCCCGAACGCGATGGCGCCGCTGCTGGCGATGACGACGCTCGGGATCGGCGGCCTGATCGGGCTCGAGGCCGTACTGACGTTCCTCGGGGTCGGGCTGCAGCCGCCGTCGATCTCCTGGGGATCCCAGTTCGGCGTGGCGACCTCCTACCGGGAGACGCCGCACCTGTTCGTCTGGCCGGCGATCTTCATCTCCACGATGACGATCTCGTTCATGATCATCGGCGACTCCATCCGCGACGCCCTCGACCCGAAGCTGATGCGATGACTGGGACTGGCGAAGTACTGCTCAAGGTGGACAACCTGTCCGTCGAGTTCGACACGCCGCATGGTGCCGTACGAGCGGTCGACGGGGTGTCCTGGCAGGTGCGGGCCGGGGAGACGCTGGCGATCCTGGGGGAGTCCGGCTCCGGCAAGAGCGTCTCCACCCAGGCGCTGACCGGGATCCTGGAGATGCCGCCCGGCCGGATCGTCTCCGGTACGGCGGAGTACCGCGGCGCGGACCTGATCGCGATGACCGTGAAGGAACGGCGCAAGATCGTCGGCGACCGGATCACGATGGTGTTCCAGGACTCGCTGTCCGCGCTGAACCCGGTCCAGTCGGTCGGTACGCAGATCGCCGAGTGCTACCGGGTGCACCGCGGGATGTCGAAGCGGGACGCGATGACCAAGGCCGCGGAGATGCTCGACCAGGTGCGGATCCCGGCCGCGGCGCAGCGGGTCCGGGACTACCCGCACGAGTTCTCCGGCGGCATGCGGCAGCGGGTGATGCTGGCGATGGCGCTCGCGCTCGATCCCGACGTACTGATCGCCGACGAGCCGACGACGGCGCTCGACGTCACCGTTCAGGCGCAGATCCTCGAACTGATCGCGGAACTGCAGAAGGAGCGGGACATGGGCGTCGTACTGATCACGCACGACCTCGGCGTGGTCTCCGACGTCGCCGACAACGTCGTGGTGATGTACGCCGGTCACGTCGTCGAGCGGGCCGCGACGGCCGAGGCGCTCGAGCATCCCGTACATCCTTATACCGAAGGGCTGCTGGGCTCGATGCCGTCGGCCGATCTGAAGGGCCGCGAGCTGCCGACGATCCCGGGTACGCCGCCGTCGCTGCGGGCGATCCCGTCCGGCTGCGCGTTCCGGACCCGCTGCCCGATCGCGGTCGACGACTGCGCGGTCGACGTACCGCCGCTGCTGGCGGTCGCGCCCGGCCGGGACGCGGCCTGCATCCGCCGTACGACGCTCGCCGAGAGGGAGGCGGTGTAATGGCCGACGAGTTGCTGGTGGCAACGAATGTCGTGAAGCACTACGACATCAGCCCGGCGCTGAGCTTCGGAACGAAGACCATCGTCCGCGCCGTCGACGGCGTCGACCTGACGCTGCGCAAGGGCGAGTCGCTCGGTATCGTCGGCGAGTCCGGTTGCGGGAAGTCGACGCTGGTCCGGCTGCTCGCGGCGCTGGAGAAGCCGACCGGCGGGCAGATCGCGTACAACGGCGTCGACGTCAGCAAGCTCCGCGGCCGCGAGTTGCGCAAGTGGCGGCGGAACGTCCAGGTGGTCTTCCAGGACCCGTACTCCAGCCTGAACCCGCGGATGCGGGTCGGCGAGATCGTCGGCGAACCGCTGCAGGTGCACCCGGACGTCTCGCGCGGGATCGACGTCCGGAAGCGGGTCCGGGAGCTGCTCGAGCTGGTCGGTCTGCGGCCGGAGGACGAGACGAAGTTCCCGCACCAGTTCTCCGGCGGGCAGCGGCAGCGGATCGGCATCGCGCGGGCGATCGCGCTGAATCCCGACGTCCTGCTGTGCGACGAGCCGGTGTCGGCCCTCGACCTGTCCGTTCAGGCGCAGGTCGTGAACCTGCTGATGCGGCTGCAGCGTGAGCTCGGCCTGAGCATCATCTTCGTCGCGCACGACCTGTCGGTCGTCCGGCACGTCTCGGACCGGGTCGCCGTGATGTACCTGGGCAAGGTCGCCGAGTTGGGCGAGCACCAGCAGGTGTACGGCCTACCCGCCCACCCGTACACGCAGGCGCTGCTGTCCGCGGAGCCCGGTCTGGCCCGTCAGGGCCGCAGGCGGATCGTGCTGGCCGGCGACCCGCCGTCACCCGTGCTGCCCCCGTCTGGCTGCCGCTTCCACACCCGCTGCTTACGCGCCGAGGACAGGTGCAGCAGAGAGGTTCCGGAGCTCCGGGAAATCAAGTCCGGCCAGCTCGTCTCGTGTCACTTCGCGGAGGACGCGCAGGCGGCTTACTCAACCGTTTGAGGCCGATGGCCTAGGGTGGCGGCCGTGGCTACGGTTTCCTCGGCGGGCAGGCGGGTCGTGCTGCTCGCCGGGGTGACCGTCGTGGCCGGCGCCCTGGCCGGGTGGTGGATCCTGACCGCGGGCCGGGCCGCCAACGAGGGGTTCGACATCACCGACGAGGGCTACTACCTGCTCTCGTACCGCTGGTGGGACAGCAATCCGCTGGCGCTGACCGGTGTGCAGTACATCTACGGCCCGATCTTCGAGTGGCTCGGGTACGACATCGTCAAGCTCCGGTTCTTCCGGTTGTTCACGGTGGTCGCCGTCCACCTGCTCTTCGGGTACAGCTTCATGCGCTGGCTACGCGGCCGGCGGCCCGCGGCGCCGCCGACACGGCTGTGGGAGATCGCCGGTACGGGGGTCGTTCTCGCAGCGGGCGGGATGTGTTACGCGTGGCTGCCGCAGTCGCCCGGGTACAACGACGTCGTCCTGCTCGGCGCGCTGACGCTGGTGTCGTGCGTGTTGTGGATGGCCGCCGCGGTCGATCGCGGTACGCCGGTACCGTTCTGGATCTTCGTAGTCTTCGGCCTGGTGATCGGCGTGATGCTGCTCGCCAAGTGGACCTCGGTCGTGGTGATCGGGCTGATCGTGATCACCGCGGTCGTCGTCCTGGCCGGGCAGGCCTGGCGGTCCGTTGCCCGCGGCATCCTTTATGCCCTCGGCGGGATCGGCATCACCGCGCTGGCCGTCCAGCTGTTCGTGGTCCACCTGGACGTCGCCTTACCGGGCATCCTCAAGGTGAACAAGTTCATCGCCGGTACGTCGTACACGCCGTCCGAGTTGCTCCACCTGTACTGGTCGAGCACCGTCGGCCTGCTCGGCCGGACACTCGTCGCACACGGCCTGCTGCTGCTCGCAACCGCCGTCGCCGTCGTCGCCCGTCCGCGCCTGCTCCGGCTGGCGGCCGCGATCCTCGCGCTGGTGGCCCTGATCCTGTCGGTACGCCACGTGATCGTCGGCGACGGTGCACTGGGCGGGTCACAGCACATCCCGATGTACGCCGAGACCCTGCTGGCTGCCGTACTCGTGGCAGTCGTGGCCGCGGCCGTTGCCGTGATCGCGGGCCGCATCGGAGTGACGCCCTGCTCGCGCCTGGGCCGCGAGAACCTGCGGACCTGGGTGATCCTCGCGCTGCTCGTACTGCTGCCGTTCGTACAGGCGTTCGGGACGAACACCCCGCTGTACACGATCGGCTTCAACGGGTTCGCCGCCTGGGCCGCGGTCATGATCGCCGTACTGACCGGTATCTGGGCCACGCCGATCGTGGCCCGGCTGACGCTCGCCGCCGTACTGGGGGGCTCGCTCGTCGCGACGTCGGTGATCGCGTACACCGGCCTGTTCCACTACCCGTACCGCTCGGTCGGACACTCCCAGCTGACCGCTGCCTCGACGGTGCCGCCGTTGCAGGGCCTGTACCTGTCCGAACCCGCGGAGCGGAACTTCAGCCGCCTGGCCGCGGACCTGAAGCCGTACACCGAGCCGCCCGGCCGGCCGATGCTCGCCTTCGACAAGATGGCCGGCCTGGTGCTGATGCTCGGCGGGCGACCGCTCGGCGAGGCCTGGATCGCGCCGAAGGAACGCGAGCGGACCGCCGCCGGGATCGAGGAGGTCTGCCGGCAGCGCCGCCCGGACCGGCTGCCGCTGATCATCCTCAACCGGAAGATCTCGGACCTCGAGGTGAACGCCCTCCGCACCTGCGGCGTGGACTTCCGTACCGCGTACGTGCAGCTGGCTCCGGCGCAACAGACGATCGGCCTGCAGGTGTGGGTACCCAAAACTGAGCGGCCGGCCGGATGAGATCCTGGTGGCTTCGAACCGATGAGGAAGGGTGCGCATGATCAAGGTCGGTGTGCTGGGGGCCAAGGGCAGGATGGGCGCTCAGACGTGCCTCGCGGTCGAGGAGGCCGCCGACTGCGAGCTGGTCGCGCAGCTCGACCAGGGCGACCCGCTGGACGCGCTGACCGAGGCCGGTGCCGAGGTCGTGGTCGACTTCACCCGGCCCGAGGTCGTGATGGACAACCTGGCCTGGTGCATCGAGCACGGTATCCACGCGGTCGTCGGCACCACCGGCTTCGACGCCGAACGGCTCGCCACCCTGCAGGCGCAGCTCGCCACGTCGCCGTCGACCGGCCTCCTGATCGCCCCGAACTTCTCCATCGGCGCGGTGCTGATGATGCAGTTCGCCACCAAGGCAGCGAAGTACTACGAGTCCGTCGAGATCATCGAGCTGCACCACCCCGACAAGGTCGACGCCCCGTCCGGTACGGCCCGCCGTACGGCGGAACTCGTCGCCGACGCGCGCCGCGTGGCCGGTTGCGGGCCGATCCCGGACGCGACCACGACCGCCCTGGACGGCGCCCGGGGCGCGGACGTCGAGGGGATCCGGGTGCACGGCGTCCGGCTGCGGGGGCTGGTCGCGCACCAGGAGGTGCTGTTCGGCGACGAGGGCGAGACGCTGACGATCCGGCACGACTCGATGTCCCGGGTCTCGTTCATGGCCGGCGTCCTGCTCGGCGTCCGGAAGATCGTCTCCGCGCCCGGTCTGACCGTCGGGCTCGAGCAGTTCATGGATCTCAGCTGAGATGAAAGCGAAGCAGACCGCTTTCGTGCTGGCGGTCGTGTTCGTCGCGTACGCCGCTCTGATCGGCTACCGCGGCGTCCTGCTGATCAAGGTCGGTACGGCGGTCTCGGTCGTCCTCGGGCTCGCCGTCCTGGTGATCCCGATCGTCGGTGCGTACCTGGTCTGGCGGGAGATCCAGTTCGGCCGGCGGACCGAAGTACTGGCCAAGGAGCTTGAGGCGGCCGGTGGGCTGCCGGTCGACGATCTGCCGCGGCGGCCGTCCGGCCGGATCGACCGGGCCGCCGCGGACGAGGCGTTCGGACGGTACCGAGCGGAGGCGGAGGCGGCACCCGAGGACTGGCGGGTGTGGTTCCGGCTGTCGACCGCGTACGACGCCGCGGGGGACCGGAAACGGGCCCGCGCGGCGATGCGGAAGGCGATCGGGCACCACGATTCGACCCCGTGAGTTCATCCCGAAGCCTGACAAGCCGGTGTGGTTAGGGCTATTTTCAGGTAGTAGACGTGGCAGCCGCCACGTCTAGGGGTCGGAGACTGGGTGGGGCCGTCCTGTGCCGTCAGACGGGTCTCGCCGCGGCGCCGACGACGCGCAGGGGGGTGGATTCGGCGGGCTACTGCGGAAGCACCGGCGAGCGGCCGGGCTGTCGCAGGAGGGTCTGGCCGAGCTCGCCGGTCTGAGCGTCGACGCGATCGCGGCGTTGGAGCGGGGACGCCGGCGTGCGCCGCGGGCGCATACGGTGCGTCTGCTCGCCGACGCGCTACGACTCGGCGATCCCGACCGTCTGCTGCTCACCGCGGCCGCCCGTCAAGAGGCCGGCACGGCCCGGTTGCCGCTGCGACCGCCGCCTGCGCCGACCAGCGAGCTGATTGGGCGCACCACCGAGCTGACCGCGACCACCCGCCTGCTGGGGCAGCAGATCACTCGTTTGCTCACGCTCACCGGTCCGGGCGGCGTCGGCAAGACGCGGCTCATGCAGGCGATCATCGGCGAGGTCCGGGACAGTTTCCCGGACGGTATCTGCTGGGTTCCGCTCGCGTCGCTGACGAGCCCCGAGAACGTCCTCTCGACAGTGGCCGCGTCGCTCGGCCTGCAGACGCAGCAGGTCGAGCAGATCGCCGAGCAGATCGGCGGGCGAGGGATGCTGCTGGCGTTCGACAACTGTTCGCACCTGGTGGCGACGGTCGGAGAGGTCTGCGCCGCCCTGCTGGAGCACTGCCCCAACTTGTCGATCCTCGCGTCCAGCCGCGAGCTGCTGCGGCTGGACGGCGAGAGCGTGTACGTCGTACCGGCGCTCAGCCTGCCGCACGACGAGGACAACCTGGAGGCGTCGGAGGCGGTGCGGCTGTTCGTCGACCGGGCGACCGCCCGCGGGTACGACCCGACCGGGCAGCTGGACCAGGTCGCGCGCGTCGTCCGCCGGCTCGAAGGCATGCCGCTGGCGATCGAACTGGCCGCGGCGCGGACGAACGTGATGACGATCGAGGAGCTGGCAGGAGAACTCGAGGTCTCGTTCGGCATCCTGGCCGGCGGCTCGCGGACCGCGTCGCCGCGGCAGCAGTCGATGTACGGCGCGATCGAGTGGAGTCACGCGCTCCTCAGCCCACCCGAGCGGGAGATGTTCGCGCAGCTGTCGGTGTTCGCGGGCGGCTGGACACTCGGCGCCGCGGCGAGCGTACTGTCCGGCGTGACGTCCCGCGTCGAAGGTCTCGACCTGATCGGCCGGCTCGCGGACAAGTCGCTGATCAAGGTCGTCCGCCGCGGCGGAGTCGCGCGGTACTACATGCTCGCCGTGATCCGCGAGTTCGCCGCCGACCGCCTGCAGGCCTTGGGCGGGGCGGAGGCCGCGGCCGAGCGGCACGCGCGGTATTACCTGAGCCTGGCCGAGGAAGCCGAGGGGTATCTGCGCGGACCCGAGCAGGCGGACTGGCTGAACCGGCTCGAGGTCGAGCTGGCCAACCTCCGCGTCGCGATCGCCTGGTCGCTGCGGACGAACGCAGCCGCGGAGGCGTTGCGGCTGGCCGGCGCGCTGTGGCTGTTCTGCTATCTGCGCGGTCACTACGCCGAGGGAAGCCAGTGGCTGGAGCGGGCCCTGCAGCTGGGCGAGTCGGCGCCGGCCGAGCTCGCACCGGCCCGCGCGAAGGCGAACCTCGGCGCCGGCACGCTCGCGTTCCTGCAGTGCGAGTACGACGCCGCCACGGATCGGCTGCAGACGGCGCTGAGCCAGTACAAGGCGCTCGAGGACAAGGCCGGTACGGCGCTGGTGCTGCAGCGGCTCGGGGGAGTGGCGCGCGAACGCGGGGACTACGTTGCGGCCGAGGACCTGCACTGCGAGAGCTACGACCTGTACGAGAGCCTCGGCGACCGCTCCGGGATGGCCTGGGCGCACAACCATCTCGGCTTCGTCGCCTGGTTGCGCGGCGACCTCGAGCTCGGTGCGCGCCGCTGCCGCCGGGCGCGGGACAGCTTCCGGGTGGTCGGCGACGGCGAGGGACTCGCCTGGGCACTGATCAGCCTGGGCACGATCGCGCAGTACGACGGTGAGCTCGACCAGGCGGAGGAACTGCTGCAGGAGAGCCTCGCGCTGTCCCAGCGGCTCGGGTACCGCGAAGGGGTCGCCTGGTCGCTGAACCAGCTCGGCATCGTCGAACGCCGGCGCGGGGTGACCGAGCGCGCCGTACACCTGCTGGACGAGAGCCTCGCGGAGCATCGGGATCTCGGCGATCGGTGGCGGTCGGCCAGTGTGCTCGAGGAGCTCGCCGCGGTTGCGCAGCAGCGGGGCCGGAGCGAGTACGCAGCGTTCCTGCTCGGGGCCGCCGACGAAGTCCGGGAGGTGATCCGGGCGCCGGTGCCGCGGATCGAACAGGCCGACCGCGAGGCGACGCTGACCGCGGTTCGGGCGGCGCTCGACCGGCGGGCCTTCCGGGCCGCTTGGTCGGCCGGGCGGGCCGCACCGCTGGCGGCCGTCGCGGACGGTTATCCACCGGAGCCGGATCTCACCCGCGATCCGCTCTGACTGGTGCCTCGCGAGACACCACGACCTGGGGGATCGACGGTGCCCCGCGAGGGATCTGAGGGCGCGGATCCCGAATACGTGGACCCGGCCGGCTGTGTCCTGTCTGACCCCCCAGGCAGTCCCCCCACCCATCACAGCCGGCCGAAGCCACGTCCGGCGTAGGCCGTCGTCGAGCCCTCCCAGTCGACGCCCGGTTCCTCCGCGCTGACATCCAGGGTGCCGTCATCACGCTGCGTGGCACAGGGACGCAACCCTGACATCGCCCTGACAACTCTGCCTTGACAACGAAAGTACGGACCGGAATTCGCCGATCGTGACCGGGAACCACCGGTGTGTCAGCGAATTCCGGTGAAATGCCGAACGCTCGTTACGGCAGATATCCGGAAACGGCTTTCGTGAATCCGGCAATCTTCTGTAAAGGGGCACCAGCTGTTTCGCCCAGGCCGGGGACGTCCGGGCCCGGTGCCGGGATGCCCTCACCCTTGCAACTCGCGTCCTTCGCCGGCGCGACGCCGGTGGTGAGGAACGTGTTGACGATCCGGTCCGCGCACTTGTTCACGCCGCCGTACACGCCGTGGTCGCCTTCGCCGGTGACGGTCAGCAGCCGCGAACCGGCGTACTGCGTGTGGGCCTCGACCGCGAGGCCGTAGTTCGTCGCCGGGTCGTGCACGGACTGCACCATCAGCGTTGTGGGCAATCCCTTGCCTGTCGGCGTCGGCATGGTCAGGTTCTGGCGGTTCCAGTAGAAGCACGGGTTCTCGGTCATCGTCCAGCCGACCAGCGGGTAGTGCGGGCCGAGCCGCGCGGCGAGCTGTTCGCCGTACTCGCGACCTTGCGGCCACGGGGTGTCGTTGCAGGTGATCGCGGTGAACGTGGCGTCCTCGGAGTCGTCGTCGGAGTTGTCCTCGCCGAGCATCCGCAGGCCGATCGGTGCCCGGTGGGCGCGGGCGACGAGCTGCTGCTGGCGCGCCGCCGGGAGTGCGTCGACACGGCGTTGCGCGGCCCGCGGTCCGCCTTTTGCCTGGGCTGCGGAAAGGTCCTGCAGAAAGCGCAGATCGGAGGCCAGGGAATGGAAGTCGAGCTTCGAGTACATATCGCCGGTGACCATCTGGTCGAGGGCGTTCTCGTCGTACGTCACCTTGACCGCGCCCTCCAGGAACTCCTCGGTCGCGGGCTGCGCCTCGAGGCTGCGCCGTAACCGTTCGTACCCGCGGACGACGGTGCCGGGCGTCGACCCGAGCCGCAGTTGGTCGTCGTACTTCGCCACCCAGGGCGCGAAGTCCTCCCGGAACCGGCGCTCGAACGCCTGCGGCTGCGCGGCGAACGTGTCCAGCCAGGTCCCGGTGAAGTCGGCGTTCGAGTCGAGCACGAACCGGCCGACGTGCGCCGGGAAGTACGTCTGGTAGTACGCCCCGAGCCAGGTGCCGCCGGAATACCCGACGTAGTCGATCTTGTCGTAGCCGAGCAGTTGCCGGATCAGGTCCATGTCCTGCACCGTCTGCGCGGTGGTGATGTACGGCATCAGGCCGCGGGACTGCCGGTCGCAGTACGGCTGGGCCAGCTCGGACGCCTCGGCGATCAGGTCGCGCGTCCCGGGATCGCGGTCGCGCGCGTCCATCGTGTAGCCGGGTGCGCCGTCACAGCTGACGTTCGTACTGCCGCCGGTGCCGCGCGGGTCGAACCCGACCGCGAGGAAGTCCTTGGCCAGCGGCGCCTGGCTCGCGAGGTACGGCGCCATGCCGAGCCCGGCGCCGCCCGGACCGCCCGGGTTGCCGAAGACGACCCGGCTCGGCGTGCCCTTCGCCGGCGCGACCTTGCTGACCGCGATCTGCAGGTCGTTCCCCGAGTACTGGTTCGCCCAGTCGCGCGGGACGGTGATCTTCGCGCAGTACGTACGGAGCTCTTCGTCACCGCACTTGGTCCACCGGGGTCTCTGCTTCAGGTACTTCGACGCGACCCGGTGCGGCCCGTCGAGGGCGGTCGGGGATTGCATCGACGCGGTCGCCCCGGAACCCGGGACGACCAGGACAACAGCAGCGGAGAGCCCCAGGCCGACGGCCAGGGCGACGTACTTCATGCAGACTCCAGCGGACCTCTACGTGATCGGACCGTGACAATCTGTCATGCCTGCTGGGCCTCGTCGAACACCACCCCCGGCCAGTCGCCGATCAGACGATGCAGCCGTACGGCGGTACCGAACGTGGGGACGTCGCCGGGGTTGCTCGCGATCCGTTGGTACAGACGGGCAACGCTCGCCGGCTCGAGCGCCAGACCGGGCGTGGTCCGGTAGTGCTCCGGAATGTCGAGCAGCACGCCGTCGCGCCGTACGGTGAACTCGGAGATCTGGAGTTGCGCCGCCCACGGGTTGTCCTCCGGTGCGGACTCCAGGGTCAGGGTGCCGCCGGTGCCGGTGATTTCGAGCCGGGTTCCGGGGATGCCGGGTTCGCCGTCGTGGAGGTGGGCGGAGAACGCCGCCCCGCGGGCCAGTTCACCGGTCACGTCCAGCGTGTCGGGAGCGGTGACGTCGATCGGTACGCCGGTCTCCGCGATCACGTGCTCCGGATGCCGGATCGCCGGCCGTCCGAGCAGCCGGCCGATCGGCTCGGTGGCGTACTCCGCCAGATCCAGGGCGTGCCCGCCGAGCACCTCGACCATGCCGGCGCCGGACGTGGCGGAATACGTGTAGGCCGTCCAGCCCGGTACCGCGAGCGTCGATCCCTTCGACCGGGAACTGTGCAGGTGTACGGAGGTGATCCGGCCGACCGCGCCGGCCCGCACCTGGCTGCGGGCGAACTCGGCGCCGGGGGAGAAGCGGCCCTGCAGACCGGTGAACGTACGTACGCCGGCGCGCTTCGCGTCCTGCTCCAGCTCGACCGCCTCGGCAACGGACAAGGCCAGCGGCCACTCGCAGTACACGTCCTTGCCGGCCGCGATCGCGGCCCGCACCAGCTCCGCATGGCCGGACACCTTGACCGTCACCACGACGAGGTCGACGTCCGGATGCCGCGCGAGCTCGGCCGCGCTGGTGAACGCATGGGGCACTCCGAACACCTCAGCTGCCTGTCGTGCCGAATCCTCCCGACTGGTGCCAACGGCAACCAGTTCGAAGTCCGCGAGGGCCTTCAGGGCGGGGACGTGCGCGCGCAGCGCCCAGCCGCGTTCCGGACTCGCTCCGATGATCCCGACCCGCATCTCCGCCTCCACTCTAAACGGACCTCTGAAGTCCGTTTCCGCCTCCAGCCTAACCGGACGCCAGTGGTCCGGTTAAACTCGGGGGATGGACAGCACGGTGGACCGGTTGCTCGCCGGACCGGTGCCGCGGGCGGACGCCCGGCGGAACGTCGAGCGGCTGGTGGCGGCCGCCCGGACCGCGGTGGACGAGGTCGGTACGGCGGTGACCGCGCACGAGATCGCCCGGCGGGCGGGCGTCGGCATCGGTACCTTCTACCGCCGGGTCCCCTCCCGGGAGGCGCTGCTGGAGGCCGTTCTCGCCGGTGCGATCGACGAGATGACCGAACTGGCCCGGGCCGCGCGAGTCGCCGAGGACCCGTGGCCGGCGTTCGCGGCCTTCGCCGCTGACTACGTCCGGCTCCGCGCCACCAGTTGCGGACTGAACGAGGCCCTCGGCGGTGCGGGTGGGCTCGCGCTGGCCGATCGGATCGACGAGTTCGGCAAGGAGTTCCGCGCGCTGGTGCGACGCCTGCAGTCGGCCGGCGTACTCCGGACCGGACTGACCTACCGCGACATCGCCTTCGCGCTGGCCGGGATCGTGCCGCAGACGCGGACGCTGGGGATGACCGCCGGCCGGACGCAGTGGCGTACGACGCTGCGGATCGTGCTGGAGGGGATCCGCGCGTCCTGACCGGCCGGTCTACTCCGTACCGGGATCGGTGTGCAGGCGGATCTGCTTGATCCGGACGGACTCGTCGCCGTACAGGTCGAGCTCGCGGTGGGCGCCGTCGGGGGCCCAGCCGGCCTCGGTGTAGAAGGCCCGCAGTACGTCGTCGGTGGAGTTCACCCAGACGGTCACCCGGCTGAAGCCGTCGGCGCGAACCGTGTCGACGACCGCGTTCAGCAGCCGGGAGCCGTGGCCGGCGCGGGTGGCCTCCGGGCTCACGGCCAGCTCCGCCATCAACGCGTCCCGCTGCTGGTCGGCGTCCGGGTCGTCCGACGGGGTGATGGCCGCGAAGCCGACCAGCGTACGGCCGGCCAGCGCGACCATCACCCGGTTCCGCGCCTCGCCCGGGGCGAGGAGTGCGGCCCGCCACTGGGCCGCGAACTGCGCCGGGTTCAGCTCCGCGAGGACCTCCTCCGGCAGCAGCCCGGCGTACGACGCCCGCCAGGCCGCCACCTGGATCTCGCCGATCTCGTCCGCCTCCGCCGGCAGCGCGAGCCGGACGCTCGTCTCGGCCACCGGGGATTCAGCCGACAGGTCCGAGAGGTTGGCGGGTTCCGGTACGCCGAAGTCACTCATGACGGCAATCCTCCCAAGTCAGTACACGAGCCGGCGCAGCAGGGTCTCGGCCGGTCCGCGGTACGAGCGCCGGCTCATCGCGTACGCCGCGACCACCGACGTCACCCAGACACCGATCGCGACCAGCGCCGCGGTGTACGCCGTACTCCCGAACCGCAGGTGCAGCGTGAACGGAGCCAGCAGCGCCATCCAGGCCACCGACTGGAACAGGTACCCCGACAGCGACCGCTGACCGAGCGCGGAGATCGCCCGGACCGGCAGCGACTGCTTCCCGATCCGCGCCACGAGCAGACCGAACAGAGCGACATACCCGGGTCCGCCGAACATCCCGCTCACCTTCGACAGCAGGTCCAGCGAATCCACCGCGGCCTGGTCGACGTGCAGCCAGCCGGCGCCGACCAGTGCGAGCGGTACGCCACCGGCGAACGTGATGCCGAGGCAGACAGCCGCGACGCGGGACAGCAGGGTCTTGTGTGCGGCCGGGTTCTCCAGGAGTTGCTTGCGGGCAGCCCAGATACCGAGCCAGACGATCATGATGAACGGCAGCACGCTGGCCAGGTGCAGCGGGTACTCGTGCAGCCGACCGACCAGGCTGCCCAGGTACGACGTCGCGGCCAAGGACGGGTTCGGGGAGTTCGTCAGCGCGTGTGCGGGGCCTTCGCTGTTCACGATCGCGAGGGCGCCCTTGGCGGCGAAGAAGAGGACCTCGAGGGCCATGAACGCCCAGAGGGCCACCACGATCCGGTGGAACTTGTCGCCCCGGTTGAGCAGTACGAGCGTGCAGACGATCCCGACGACGCCGTACGCGCCGAGGAAGTCGCCGAAGTACAGCAGTGTCGCGTGCGCGAGGCCGAACGCGATCAGCCAGGCGTTGCGCTTGACCAGGATCCGCCGTACGGCGCCGGGGGTGGCGCCGGCCGACTGCTGTCGCCGGGCCAGCTGGACGAGGCCGTAGCCGAACATCACCGCGAACACCGGGTACGCGCGGGCATCGACGAAGGTGAGCTTGAGGAAGTTCAGGACGCGTTCGAAGCCGTGCGGCGCGCTCTCCGCGCCGGGCTGGCCGGCGAACGCGAAGTTCGCGCTGTTCGCGAGGCCGATCAGCAGCAGCATCGCACCGCGGATCAGGTCCGGCGCGAGCGCTCGCTCGCGGCCGGTGACGGGACCTCGGTGGTCGGTCGTCGGGTTCAGAGTGGTGGTCACGAGATCCTCCGGAAACTGTTCAGCCCTTGAACGGATGACTCCATCCTGGATTCGGGCGGCCCGGCTCCCCAGTGCGTCAAGCCCACTTCGAGGGTGGGCTCAGCACCACCTTTGTGACACCTGTTGTTGATTCTGGGAAAAAGTGTCACATATGCTGTGCCCATGGACAGCTTCCAGGCGACGATCGACGCCGACGGCCGGATCGAGCCGCGGGACGCGATGCCCGAGGGGTACCGCAAGACCCTGATCCGGCAGATCGCGCAGCACGCGCACTCCGAGATCATCGGCATGCAGCCGGAGGGCAACTGGATCGGTCGCGCGCCGTCGCTGCGCCGCAAGGCGATCCTGATGGCCAAGGTTCAGGACGAGGCCGGCCACGGTCTCTACCTGTACGCCGCCGCCGAGACCCTCGGTGTCGATCGCGCCGACCTGCTCGATCTGCTGCACAGCGGGAAGCAGAAGTACTCCAGCATCTTCAACTACCCGACGCTGACCTGGGCCGACATCGGCGCGATCGGCTGGCTCGTCGACGGCGCCGCGATCGTCAACCAGGTGCCGCTGTGCCGGTGCTCGTACGGGCCGTACGCGCGGGCGATGGTGCGGGTCTGCAAGGAGGAGTCGTTCCACCAGCGGCAGGGGTTCGAGATCCTGCACACGCTGTGCAACGGCACGCCCGCGCAGAAGGCGATGGCGCAGGACGCGCTGAACCGCTGGTGGTGGCCGTCGCTGATGATGTTCGGTCCGCCGGACTCGGCGTCCACGCATTCGGAGCAGTCGATGGCGTGGGGGATCAAGCGGCACAGCAACGACGAGCTGCGGCAGCGGTTCGTCGACATGACCGTTCCGCAGGCCGACGTCCTCGGGATCCGGGTGCCGGACGACGGTCTGTCGTACGACTCGTCGACCGGGCATTACCGGTTCACCGAGCCGGACTACGCGGAGCTGTACGAAGTTGTCAAGGGCAACGGTCCGTGCAACCAGCAGCGGCTCGCGAAGCGGGTCGAGGCGCACGAGGACGGTGCCTGGGTACGTGAGGCCGCGGCTGCGTATGCGGCGAAGCAGACTGCTCGCAAGGAGGCGGCCGCATGAGTGTCGAGCCGTTGTGGGAGGTGTTCGTGCGGTCGCGGCGCGGGCTGTCGCACACGCACGTCGGTAGCCTGCACGCCGCCGACGCGACGATGGCGTTGCGGAACGCGCGGGACGTGTACACCCGGCGCCAGGAAGGCGTGTCGATCTGGGTGGTGCTCTCGTCCGACATCACCGCGACCTCGCCGGACGAGAAGGACGAGTTCTTCGACCCGGCCGGGGACAAGGTGTACCGGCACCCGACCTTCTACGAGGTTCCGGAAGGTGTCGAGCACCTGTGAAGGATCTGTTCGAGTATGCACTCCGGCTCGGCGACGACGCGCTGATCGCGGCGCAGCGCACCGGCGAGTGGATCGCGGCGGCGCCGCAGCTCGAGGAGGACGTTGCCCTCGGCAACATCGGGCTGGACCAGCTGGGGCAGGCCCGGTCGTTGCTGCAGTACGCCGGGTCGCTGGACGGACGTACCGAGGACGACCTCGCGTACTTCCGCGACGAGCGCGACTTCCGCAACCTCCAGCTGTGCGAGCTCCCGAACGGCGACTTCGCGTTCGCGATGGCGCGGTTGCTGTACTTCGCGACGTACCAGCATCTGCTGTACGACGAACTCCGGTCGAGCGCCGACGAGACCCTGGCCGGGGTGGCGGGAAAGGCGGTCAAGGAGGTCGCGTACCACGTCGACCACGCGACCCAGTGGGTCCTGCGCCTGGGCGACGGCACCGAAGAAAGTCACCGCCGCATGCAGGCAGCCCTGGACGCACTCTGGCCGTACACAGGCGAGATGTTCGAGTCGGACCCGTTGGTTCAGCGCCTGCCGGTTGCTGTCGACCCGGCCGGCTTGCACGACGAATGGCTCAACAGAGTATTAGGCATTGTTGACGAGTCGACCTGCGAGCGACCTTCGTCCACGTACCAGCACACCGGCGGCCGCAAAGGTGAGCACACCGAACACCTGGGCTACCTCCTCGCCGAACTCCAGCACATCGCCAGATCCCACCCAGGTGCGACATGGTGACCGACGAAGCGATCCTCGAAGCAGTCGGCGAGGTCACCGACCCCGAGGTCCCGGTGCTGACGATCGCGGATCTCGGTGTACTGCGTGGCGTCCGGCACGAAGGCGAGGAAGTGATCGTGACGATCACCCCGACGTACTCCGGCTGTCCCGCCATGGACCTGATCCGCCACGAGGTAGAACTGACGCTCCGGTCGTTGAACGTGGACGGCCGAGTCGAGACAGTCCTGTCCCCGCCCTGGACGACCGACTGGATGACCGACTCCGGCAAAGCCAAACTAACTGCTTACGGAATCGCCCCACCCCCGACGTCACACCAGTCCCGATCCAACAGCCCGGTCCTGCTGCAGTTGAGCGTTCGGTGCCCCTTGTGTGGATCCCCGAACACAACAGAGCTCAGCCACTTCGGCTCCACCTCCTGCAAGAGTTTGTGGCGCTGCAACGACTGCAGAGAACCCTTCGACCACTTCAAGGCGATCTGAGATGACGACTATCGCCCCGAGACGCCGCGCCACCTTTCACCCGTTGAAGGTCGCCGCGATCGACGCCATCACCGACGACGCCGTCGCGATCACCTTCACCGTCCCACCCGACCTGACGGACGAGTACGAGTTCGCGGCCGGCCAGCACCTGACGATCCGCCGTACCGGAGAAGACGTCCGCCGCAGCTACTCGATCTGCTCGCCGGCCGGGTCCGGCGTACTGCGGATCGGTGTCAAGCGGATCCCCGGCGGCGAGTTCTCGGCGTACGCCGCCCACGACCTGAAGGTCGGCGACGAACTCGAGGTGATGACCCCGCTCGGCCGGTTCGGTACGACGCTCGACGCCGCGAACGCGAAGCACTACGCGTTCGTTGCCGCGGGCAGCGGAATCACGCCGGTGCTGTCGCTGGTCGCGACGATCCTGTCGGTCGAGCCGGAGAGCCGGGTCACGTTGCTGTACGGCAACCGGACCGCGGGCTCGGTGATGTTCGCGGACGAGCTCGCCGACCTGAAGGACCGGTACGCCGAGCGGTTCCACCTCGTCCATGTGTTGTCGCGCGAGTCGACCGAGGTGGAGCTGTTCAACGGGCGGATCGACAACGACCGGCTGGGGCGGATGTTTGCGACGATCCTCCCGCTCGACTCGGTGGACGAGTGGTTCCTGTGCGGCCCGTACGCGATGGTCGTCGGCACGCAGGACCTGTTGCTGACCGAAGGTGTCCCGCGCGAACACGTGCACGCCGAACTCTTCCACGTCGGCGACGAGGCCCCGAAGGCCCCGGTCGAGGAGGCCGCCGTCGACGAGGACGCGGCCCAGGTGACGGTGATCCTGGACGGCCGACGCTCGACGTTCGCACTCGGCGAGCACTCGAAGGCGGTACTGGACGCGACCCTGGCCGTACGCTCCGACGCCCCCTTCGCCTGCAAAGGCGGCGTCTGCGGCACCTGCCGCGCCAAGCTCCTCGAAGGCACCGTCCGCATGGACACCAACTGGGCCCTGGAGCCGGACGAAATCCGAGCCGGCTACGTCCTCACCTGCCAGTCGCACCCGACCACACCCACCGTCACCCTGGACTACGACGCCTGACCCCGCGGACTGGTTCACTCAACCGCATGACCATTCGTGCGCCACAGCCGATCTCGCCGGCGGACCGCGAGTTCATCGCGAAGGTCGAGGAGACGCTGCGCCCTGCCTTCCTCCACGCGATCGCCGAGGAGTTCCGCCCGGCTGACCGGTCGGCGGCCGAGATGGCGGAGCAAATGTCCGCCGCGGCACCGGGCGAACGTCTGCAGACGGTCATCGAGGCTCGCATGAACTCGAGCCGTCACTTCGACGCCCTGCCGGCGGAGGAGTGGTCCGCGGCCGCCCAGCAGGCCGCCCTGGCCGCCGCCAAGTCGCTCGACGGCAAGCTGACCGTGGAAGCCTCCGACGGCCGCCTAGGTCAATTGGCCGGCAAAGCCGCGGACCGCCTGCTCCGTGGCCAGTACGAGAGCCTGGCCCACACTGCAGGCGGCCAAGCGGGTCTCGTCCTGGGTGGCGCCATCAACCGCGTCCGCTTCGTCCACATGGAACAAATCGAGCGGGGCGCCGGCGCCGGCCTGACCCCAGCCGGCCCCCGCCCTCAACCCGAGTCCACCACCGAGTCACCCACCGCTGCCACGACCACCGCACGACCAGTCGATCGAACCAACGATCGCCGCCAACCACCCGCCCGAGGCTGACGGCAGCTGCCGCCCCGCGCCTCGCAGTCGGCGCCCTGCACACCGCCGCGGCCAGCACCTCCTGCCAACCGCGGAAGCATCCCGCACACCGGCGCGTTTCTCCCGCGCACGCCGCGCGGCTTTCGTGCCGACCGCGCAGCGGCCGGCACAGAAGTAGCGATCAGTCGGTGCCGGACTCCATCGCGGCCCGGTCGAGGAGGGCTTCCTCTTCGGGGGCTTCGCCGCGGGAGGCGATGGCTTCGGCGCCGCCCTTGGGGAGTTCGCCGATGAGGTCGGTGGAGGAGCCGAGGGCGGCGTTGGCGGAGCCGAACATGCCCAGGCCCGCGTACTGCTCCAGCTTCGCGCGGGAGTCGGCGATGTCGAGGTTCCGCATCGTCAGCTGGCCGATCCGGTCGACCGGGCCGAAGGCGGAGTCCTCGATCCGCTCCATCGACAGCTTGTCCGGGTGGTAGCTCAGCGCCGGACCCGTGGTGTCGAGGATCGAGTAGTCCTCACCGCGCCGCAGCCGGAGCGTGACCTCGCCGGTGACCGCCGTACCGACCCACCGCTGCAGCGACTCCCGGAGCATCAGCGACTGTGGGTCGAGCCAACGACCTTCGTACATCAGCCGGCCGAGCTTGCGCCCCTCGTTGTGGTAGCTCGCGAGCGTGTCCTCGTTGTGGATCGCGTTCACCAGCCGCTCGTACGCCGCGTGCAGCAGCGCCATCCCCGGTGCCTCGTAGATGCCCCGCGACTTCGCCTCGATGACCCGGTTCTCGATCTGGTCGGACATCCCGAGCCCGTGCCGGCCGCCGATCGCGTTGGCCTCCAGCACCAGGTCGACCGCCGTACCGAACTCCTTGCCGTTGATCGTCACCGGCCGCCCCTGGACGAACCCGATCGTCACGTCCTCGGCCGGGATCTCGACGGCCGGGTCCCAGTGCGCGACACCCATGATCGGCTCGACCGTCTCCAGCCCGGTGTCGAGGTGCTCGAGCGTCTTCGCCTCGTGTGTCGCACCCCAGATGTTGGCGTCGGTCGAGTACGCCTTCTCGGTGCTGTCCCGGTACGGCAGGCCGTGCGCGACCAGCCACTCCGACATCTCCTTACGGCCGCCGAGTTCGTGGACGAACCGCGCGTCCAGCCACGGCTTGTAGATCCGCAGCTGCGGGTTCGCGAGCAGGCCGTACCGGTAGAAGCGCTCGATGTCGTTGCCCTTGAAGGTCGACCCGTCGCCCCAGATCTGGACGTCGTCGTCGAGCATCGCCTTGACCAGCAGCGTGCCGGTCACCGCCCGGCCGATCGGGGTGGTGTTGAAGTACGTCCGTCCGCCGGAGCGGATGTGGAACGCGCCGCAGGCGAGCGCCGCGAGCCCTTCCTCGACCAGCGCCGCGCGGCAGTCCACCAGCCGGGTGATCTCCGCGCCGTACGCCTTCGCGCGCTCGGGCACCGAGGCGATGTCGGGCTCGTCGTACTGCCCGATATCCGCGGTGTACGTACACGGCACCGCCCCCTTGTCCCGCATCCACGCAACCGCGACCGACGTGTCGAGACCCCCAGAGAACGCGATCCCGACCCGCTCACCAACCGGCAAAGAAGTAAGCACCTTAGACACAGGAAGAGTATGCACCCCCCTGAATGATTATGCAAAGCGGGCTGTCTCCTGCGTGGCTGGGGAGGTTGGTGGGGCCGGTGGGGGAGGATGGGTGTCGACTGGAGGGGAGTGAGGCGCAGGATGATGGGGCGGTCGCATGCCTTGTCGGGGTGGTGTGCCGGGTTGGCGGTGGCTCCGCTGGTCGGGCTGACCACGGTGGCGCAGGTGGTGCCGTTCGCGGCGGCGACGGCTGGGTACGCCTTGCTGCCCGACCTCGACCACCCAGGCGCCAGCGCCTCACGCCTACTGGGCCCGATCACGAGGCTCGTCTCAGGAGCCGTACGAGCGTTCTCCGGCGTGCTCTACAACCTGACGAAGGGCCCGCGCGACGAGGAGGGCACTGGCAAGCACCGCCATGCCACGCACACCCTGGTCGCCGCCGTACTCCTCGGCTTCCTCGCCGCAACCCTCGGCGACCGCGGCAAATGGGCCGTACTTGCAGTAGCTGTGACCGGACTCGTGCTCGCGGCCGACGCACTAGGTGACTGGATTGTGGTCGCCGTGCTCGCGGCGGCAGGCTGGTCGGTCCTCAGTGCCACAGACGCCGGCACCGTCCTGCCGGGCACTGCGGCAGCCGATGCACTGCAGACCGGTCTGAGCCAGATCGGCGGCTGGATCGGTGCCGCAGTGGCCGTCGGCATGTTCGTCCACTGCCTCGGCGACAGCCTCACCCGGTCCGGTTGCCCGTGGCTCTGGCCGCTCCCGATCCGCGGCGAGACCTGGTACGAACTCCGCCTCCCGAAGCCGTTCCGCTTCAGCACCGGTCACTGGTTCGAACACGCGATCATCGTCCCCGCACTCACGATCGGCGGCGTACTGCTCCTCCCCGGCGCCTGGCACCTCGTCCAGCACCTGTTCGACGCGACGAGCATCTGGCTCGCCGGCCGGTCCTGAAGACGAAATCAAAGCCCAGGAAATGCTACAGAACGCGATGTCCAACTCACGGAAAGTATCCGCAGAAGTTTTTCCGGACTTTTTTGGCGGAAGCTGTAACGACTCCACGGTGTGGCCCGATAGGACGAGTGAGCCTGGTGGCTGCCCGGACCCCCGAGCGGACAGCCACCAGGCCTACCCATTTCTTGAGGGGCCAGGAGCGGTAATCTGAGGCACATGTCCTCGCCAGCATCCACGCCCTCGCAGACCTCGTCGACGGCGCTGCCCTTCGGCCGTCTGACGACCGCGATGATCACCCCGTTCCGGCCCGACGGTTCTCTCGACCTGGATGCCGCCCAGAAGGTCGCGACGTACCTCGTCGACGGCGGTAACGAAGCCCTGGTGCTGAACGGGACCACCGGCGAGGCGCCGACCACCTCGGACCAGGAGAAGGTCCAGGTCATCCAGGCGGTCCGCGAGGCCGTCGGCGACCGGGCGAAGATCGTCGCCGGGGTCGGTACCAACGACACCGCGCACACGATCGAGTGCGCCAAGCAGGCCGAGGCCGCCGGTGCGGACGGCCTGCTGGTCGTCACGCCGTACTACAACAAGCCTCCGCAGGACGGGCTGCGCGCGCACTTCACCGCGGTCGCCGACGCCACCGGCCTGCCGAACATGCTGTACGACATCCCCGGCCGCGCCGGGGTGGAGATCAAGACCGACACGCTGATCGCGCTCGCCGCGCACCCGCGGATCGTCGCGGTGAAGGACGCCAAGGGCGACCTGGCCGGGACCACCAAGGTGCTCGCGAACACCGATCTGTTCTACTACTGCGGTGCGGACGAGCTGAACCTCGCCTCCCTGGCGATCGGCGCGGTCGGCATCGCGAGCGTGGTAGCCCATGTCGCGAGCCGGGAGTACCGGCAGCTGATCGACGCCGTGGTGGCCGGCGACCTTGCCACCGCACAGGAAATTGATCGACGGCTGGTGCCCGCCGTCGAGACGATCATGACCAGGACCCAGGGCGCCATCATGGTGAAGGCCGCGCTGAAGCTGGCCGGCGTCATCGAGCACGCGGCCCTCAGGTTGCCGCTGGTCGAGGCGACGGCGGAGCAAGTGGACTGGCTCACCACCGACCTCAAACAGGCAGGACTGATTGCATGAGCCATCCCCATCCAGATCTCGACGCGCCCGGACCGCTGGCTCCGGGCGCTTTGCGGGTCATCCCGCTCGGCGGCCTCGGCGAGGTCGGCCGCAATATGACCGTGTTCGAGTACGACGGCAAGCTGCTGATCGTCGACTGCGGCGTACTCTTCCCGGACGAGAACCAGCCCGGCGTGGACCTGATCCTGCCGGACTTCGAGCCGATCCGGGACCGCCTCGACGACGTGGTCGCGGTCGTCCTGACGCACGGCCACGAGGACCACATCGGCGGGTTGCCCTACCTGCTGCGTGAGCGGGGCGACATCCCGGTGATCGGGTCGCAGCTCACGCTCGCGCTGCTCGAGGGCAAGCTGAAGGAACACCGGCACCGCAACGTGCCGCAGCAGACCGTGGTCGAGGGCGAGAAGCTCCAGATCGGCCCGTTCGTCTGCGAGTTCGTCGCGGTCAACCACTCGATCCCGGACGCGCTCGCGGTCGCGATCAAGACGCCGGCCGGTGTCGTACTGCACACCGGCGACTTCAAGATGGACCAGCTGCCGCTGGACAACCGGATCACCGACCTGCGCGCGTTCGCCCGGCTCGGTGCGGAGGGTGTCGACCTGTTCATGGTCGACTCGACGAACTCCGAGGTGCCCGGCTTCACCACCCACGAGCGCGACATCGCGCCGGTGCTGGACCGGGTGTTCACCAAGGCGAAGAACCAGCGCATCATCGTGGCCTGCTTCGCCTCGCACGTGCACCGCGTCCAGCAGGTGATGGACGCCGCGGTCAAGCACCGCCGCAAGGTGGCGTACGTCGGCCGCTCGATGGTCCGCAACATGGGCGTGGCCCGCGACCTCGGCTTCCTGAACGTGCCGGGCGACACGCTGATCGACATGCGCGACCTGGACAACTACCCGCCGGAGCAGGTGGTGCTGGTCTCGACCGGTTCGCAGGGCGAGCCGATGTCGGCGCTGTCCCGGATCGCCGCCAACGACCACAACGTCGTCCACCTGCAGCCCGGCGACACCGTCGTACTGGCCTCGTCGCTGATCCCCGGTAACGAGAACTCGGTGTACCGGGTGATCAACGGCCTGATCCGGCACGGCGCGAACGTGATCCACAAGGGCAACGCGCTGGTGCACGTGTCCGGGCACGCGAGCGCGGGCGAGCTGCTGTACTGCTACAACATCGTCAAGCCGCGCAACGTGATGCCGGTGCACGGCGAGATCCGGCACCTGCACGCGAACGCGGACCTGGCGATCCAGACCGGCGTACCGCGGGAGAACGTGGTCGTGGTCGAGGACGGCGTGGTGGTGGACCTGATCGACCGCAGGGCCGTGGTGGCCGGCAAGGTCGATTGCGGGTACGTGTTCGTGGACGGCTCGACCGTCGGCGACATCACCGAGACCTCGCTGAAGGACCGCCGGATCCTCGGCGACGAGGGCTTCATCTCGGTGATCGCGGTGATGGACTCGGTGACCGGCAAGCTGACCGCCGGCCCGGAGATCCAGGCCCGCGGGTTCGCCGAGGACGACACCGTGTTCGACGACCTGAAGCCGCGGATCGAGGCCGAGATCGAGAAGGCGATCGGCAGCGGCCTCGACGACATGTACCAGCTGCAGCAGGTGATCCGCCGGGTGGTCGGCAAGTGGGTCAGCGACACCCACCGCCGCCGCCCGATGATCATTCCGGTCGTCGTCGAAAGCTAGTACCCTCAGCGCGAGCGAAGGGATGGGCCGGCGATGAGTGTCAGCGGGGTGAACGGGACGGGCCAGCGCCGGCCCACGATGAAGGAGGTCGCTGCCCGGGCCGGGGTCGCGTTGAAGACCGTGTCCCGGGTGGTGAACGAGGAACCGAACGTCAGCCCCGAGCTGACCGCCAAGGTGCAGGCGGCGATCAAGGAGCTGAACTACACCCCGAACGAGTCGGCCCGGATGCTGCGCCGCGGCCGGACCGGCACGATCGCGGTGGTGATCCGCGACATCGGCGACCCGTTCTTTGCCTCGCTCGGCCGCGCGGTCGAGCTGTGGGCGCGGTCGTCCGGCTCGGTGGTGATGATCGGGCTGACCGACGAGGACCCCGAGCGCGAGCGGGACGTCTGCCTGGAGTTCGTTGCCCGCCGCCCCGATGCGCTGATCATGGCGCCGATCGGCGAGACCCAGGACTACCTGGCCCCGCACGTCGACGCCGGCATGGCGGTCGTCACGATCGACCGGCCGGCGCACGGGATCGAGGCGGACGCCGTACTCGCGGACAACGCGGGCGGGATCGACCAGGCGATCGACCACCTGGTCCGGCAGGGTCACCGCCGGATCGCTTACCTCGGCGACGACGAGCGGATCTTCACGGCCCGCGAGCGCGTGGTCGCCTACCGGGCGGCGATGGCCCGGCACGGGATCGCTGTCGACGAGGATCTCGTGCACCTGTCCGAGCCGACCACCGAGGGCATCGGCATCACGCTCTCGGCCGTCCTCGACCGCGCCGAGCCCGCGACGGCGTTGCTGTCGGCAAACAACATGACGACCGCCGAGGTGCTGCGTGGCCTCGCGGGCCGGCGGGACCGGGTCGCCTTGGTGTCCTTCGACGACCTCGCCCTGGGCGACCTGTTGAGCCCGGGGCTGACCGCGGTCGCGCAGTCGGCCGACGTGATGGCCCGGACCGCGATCCAGCTGATGACCGAGCGGCTCCCGGAACCGCACCGCCCCGGCCGTACGGTCCGGGTCCCGGTCAAACTGACGATCCGCGGCTCGGGGGAGATCCCGCCTCCGCGCTGACCACGTGCCCGGGCTCACCGAACCGAGCCAGCACCAACGCGGCAGCGACGGCGAGCACGAATCCGCAACCGGCCACCGCGCTGTAGCCCGGTCGCGCGCGATCGCCCAGCAACAGGAGCCCGACGAGGGCGGGAAAGACAGTTTCTCCGACGACCAGCATCGCGGTAGCTGTCGTGACGCCTCCGCGCTGCAGGGCCGCCGCGTAGCACAGCATCGCCAGGGCGCCGCTCGCGACCGCGGTGTAGGCGGCGGGTTCCGTGATCAGATCAGCCGGTCGCAGGCTGGGAATGATCCGCGCCGAGACCGCGACCACCCCGAACCCCAGGCCGGCGATCAGGCCCAGCAACGGACCGTGCAGCCGACGCGGCAGCAGCCGGATCGACAACCGGGCGAGAGCCAGCAGTACCACCGCGACACCCAGCGCCAGGCGGAAGCCGTGCCCGGCCGCCGGGTTGCCCTCGGTCCCGGCCGACACGCCCAGCAGGCCGAGCCCGAGACAGACGGTGCCGACCGCGAGCCATTCGCGTCTACCGAGGCGAACACCAAGGACTCGCGCCGCCACCGCAGTAACGGCCAAGCTGGCAGCCAGCGCGGACTGCACCACGAACAACGGAAGCACCTGCAGCGCGGCGACCTGCACGCCGAAGCCGACGGTATCCAATCCCATCCCCAGCACGAAGCGCGGCTTGAGCACAACGTCGTGCGCGCTCGTGTCGCCAGAGCCTCCAGCAGCCGATGCCTGCAGGACGGACGCCAGACCGTACGCGACAGCTGCCGCCAACGCGCCCGCCAGACCCCACCACATGACGGCCACCTTAGGACAAGGTCAGAGGCGGTACTGGGACAACAGCGGGCACTGGAACGGGTCGCGGGCGCCGAGACCCACGTCGTTGAGGTGTTCGACGACGATCCGGTACGACGCGAACAGGCCGACCTCGGTGTACGGGATGCCGTGCAGTTCGCAGTACTCCCGGACGATCGGCTGCACCTGCCGCAGCGTCGGCCGCGGCATGCTCGGGAACAGATGGTGCTCGATCTGGTAGTTGAGCCCGCCCATCGCGAGGTCGGTGAGGACGCCACCGCGGATGTTCCGCGACATCAGCACCTGGCGCCGGAGGAAGTCGAGTTTCGTACCGGCCGCGACGATCGGCATGCCCTTGTGGTTCGGGGCGAACGCCGCGCCGAGGCACACGCCGAAGATCGCGAGCTGCAGGCCGAGGAACGCAGTCGCCTTCCCGACCGGGAGCAGCAGGTAGAGCGCGGCGACGTACGTCGTGATCCGGGCCAGGACGATCGCGGCGTCGATGCGGTCGGCGCGGCTCGCGTCCCGGCGGAGGAGATGCTTGAGGCTGGACGCGTGCAGCCCGACGCCCTCGAGCGTGAGCAGCGGGAAGAACAGCCAGCCCTGCCGCGCGGCGAACCAGCGGCCGAGCTGCCCGCGACCGGCGAGCGCCTGCGGGGTGAACGCGAGCACCTTGAGCTGTACGTCGGGATCGCGGTCGGCCTGGTTCGGCGCCGCGTGATGCTTGTTGTGCTTGCTGCGCCACCAGCTGACGCTCATCCCGAGCACGCAACCGGCCAGGATCCGCGCGGTCCAGTCGTTGCGGGCGTTCGAGTCGAAGATCTGCCGGTGTGCACTGTCGTGACTCAGGAACGCGACCTGCACCAGCACGAGCGCCAGCGCGGCGGCGAGCCACAGCTGGTGCCAGGAGTTGCCGAGCAGCAGCACGCCGGTGACAACCGCGAGCAGGGCGAAGCCGACGACGCCGATGCGGGTGAGGTAGTAACCCTGGCGGCGCCGGAACAGACCGAGTTCGCGCACGGTCCGGAGGAGCTCCGTGTACGTGCTCGCGTACTGCTGCTGTGCGCTCATGTCGGCCAGGGTGAAGACGCGGCATGAAGCCTGGTGTGCGGCCAGATGGCGGGGCGAGGTCGGCTCGGCAAAGGTCTAATTCCGGTACTGCGCGACGATCGGGCAGTCGAACGGGTCGCGCGCCCGCAGGCCGACGTTGTTCAGGTAGCCGACGACGATCCGGTACGACGAGAACAGGCCCATCTCGGTGTACTTGACGCCGTGCAGCTCGCAGTACTCCCGGACGATCGGCTGGACCCGTCGCAGGGTCGGGCTCGGCATGTTCGGGAACAGGTGGTGCTCGATCTGGTAGTTCAGGCTGCCCATCGCGAAGTCGGTGAACACGCCGCCGCGGATGTTGCGCGACATCAGCACCTGACGGCGCAGGAAGTCGAGCTTCATCGTCCTCGGGACGAGTGGCATGCCCTTGTGGTTCGGCGCGAAGGAACCGCCGAGGCAGATGCCGAAGATCGCGAGCTGCAGCCCGAGGAACGCCCCTGCCTTACCGATCGGCAACAGCAGTAACAGCACGGTCAGGTAGCCGGCCAGCCGGGTGACCACGATCGCGGCCTCGATCCGTTCGACCTTGGTGGCCGAGCGGCGGAGCAGGTGCTGCACGCTGGCGACGTAGAGGCTGAGGCCTTCGAGGGTGAGCAGCGGGAAGAACAGCCAGCCCTGGCGACGAGTCAGCCAGGCCAGCACGCCGGTACGCCGGGCCGCGTGCTCCGGGTGGAACGCGATGACGCCGATGTCGATGTCCGGGTCCTTCGTGAGCTGGTTCGGCGCCTGGTGATGCCGGCTGTGTTTCGACCGCCACCAGCTCGCGCTCATGCCGACCAGCCCGCCGGCGAGCAGCCGCGCGGTCCAGTCGTTCCAGCGGGCGGAGTCGAAGATCTGCCGATGCGCACTGTCATGGCTCAGGAACGCGACCTGGGTGAGCACGAGCGCCAGCGCACCTGCCATCAACAGTTGCAGCCACGAGTTGCCCAGCAAGCCGAATCCGACCCAGACCCCGGCGAACGCGGCCACCACGAGGCCGATCCGAACGAAGTAGTAACCGCGGCGCCGGCGGAGCAGTCCGAGCTCGCGGACGGTGCGGAGCAGGTCGGTGTACAGGTTCGTGTACTTCTGTTGAGCTCGCAACGGGTCGTGGTCTTCGGCAAGCAGTTGTGACATGAGAAGGGCCCCGGTTCCAAGTAGTGCATCGGCCGATGCGCTACCAGGTCCAGGGCAGCGTCACGAGAAGGTGCTGTGGCTCAACGGAACCACGTCGAGTGGCCGTACACAAGTTCGCGTCCGGGCCGCGGGTGATTTGGCGCCCAGTTCGCCGGGCCTTCACCTGACCGCCATCAGCGGGGAGCACCTTCGGGTCATGAAACTGAGTCGCCGCCAACTCCTTGCCGCCACCACTGCTGCCGGTGCGTCTCTCGCCGTGCCGGGTGTGGCGTCTGCTGTTCCGAACCTTGTCCGCAGTGATCGCGTCGCGCTGCCGTCGGGGATCGCGAGCGCCGACGTGACGCCGAACTCGGCCGTCGTCTGGGCGCGCGCCGACCGGCCCGGACGGCTCGTCGTACAGCTGACCAGCCACGGCCGCTTCGACCGGGCGATCAGCCTGCGCGGCCCGAAGACGGACGCCGGCGACGACTTCACCGCACGGCTGCCGCTGCGCGGTCTGCGCCCGGGGCAGCGCTACGACTACCGGCTCGGCTTCGAGGACGGAGGAGGCCGGATCGGCGAGACGCTGGACGGCTCGTTCCACACCCCGGGCCGCAACCGCGAGGTGTCGTTCGTGTTCACCGGCGACACCGCGGGCCAGGGGTACGGCATCAACCCGGACCTCGGCGGGATGATCGCGTACAAGGCGATGCACGACACCCGGCCGGACTTCTTCCTGCACTCCGGCGACAACATCTACGCCGACGGCCCGATCCAGGCCGAGCTGAAGGTTGCCGACGGCACCGTTTGGAAGAACGTCGTGACCGAGGAGGTCTCGAAGGTCGCCGAGACGCTGGCCGAGTACCGCGGCCGGTACAAGTACAACCTGCTCGACGAGAACGTCAGGGCGCTGTACGCCGACGTACCCCTGGTCGCGCAGTGGGACGACCACGAGACGCACAACAACTGGTACCCGGGCCAGATCCTCGACGACGCACGGTACGTCGAGCGGCGCGTCGACGTACTCGCGGCGCGGGCGAAGAAGGCGTTCCTGGAGTACCTGCCGATGGAGCACCTCGGGGACCGCGACCGCATCTACCGCAAGGTGAGCTACGGGCCACTGCTCGACGTGTTCTGCCTGGACATGCGCACGTACCGCGGCGCGAACCCCGCGCCGTCGACGGCCGGGCCGGTCGCGATGCTCGGCGCCGAACAGGCCGCCTGGCTGGTTCGTGAGGCGGCCGCGTCGCGGGCGACCTGGAAGGTGATCGCCAGCGACATGCCGCTCGGCCTGCTGGTACCGGACGGCAACCTGGTCGAGGCGGTCGCGAACGGTCTGCCGGGCGCGCCGGGTGGTCGCGAGCACGAGATCGCGTGGGTGCTCAGCCAGTTCAAGAAGCACAAGGTGCGGAACGCGATCTGGCTGACCGCCGACGTGCACTACGCGGCCGCGCACCACTACGACCCGGCGCGGGCCGCATACACCGACTTCGACCCGTTCTGGGAGATCGTCGCCGGTCCGATCAACGCCGGTACGTTCGGTCCGAACGTGCTGGACAGCACCTTCGGTCCGGAGGTCGTGTGGTCGAAGGCGGCCGACTTCCCGAGCCAGTCGCCGGCGGCCGGCAACCAGTTCTTCGGGCACACCTGGATCGACCCGCGGACCGGGGTGTTCACGGTGTCGCTGCGGAACCTGTTCGGCGAGGTGCTCTGGACGAAGGACCTCACCCCGACCCGGTAACAGCCGGGTCCGTCGACCTCACCGGCTCCGGCGCCTGTGCGGGATGCCGCCCACCGGAGCCGGTGCGGACGACGTGCAATCGCGGTCGCAGTGTGACCGGCGATTGCATAAGTTTGTCGGCATGACCTACCCGGAGAGCCGCCGCGACGACGTGGTCGAGACCTTGCACGGCCGCCAGATCGCCGACCCGTACCGCTGGCTGGAAGACCCTGACTCCGCCGACACCCAGGACTGGGTCGACCGGCAGAACGCGTTCACCGAGGCCGAGCTGTCGGGCTACCCGGAGCGTGAGTGGTTCCAGAAGACGATGTCCGCGATCCTGGCCCGCCCACGCGCCGGCGTACCCGAGAAGAAGGCGGGCTGGTACTTCGTCGGCCGCAACGACGGCACCCGCGCGCAGGACGTGATCTACGTGGCCGAGTCGCTCGACGAGCTGCTGTCCGGCGGCCGGGTGCTGATCGACCCGAACACGCTGTCCGAGGACGGTACGGACTCGCTCGGGACGTTCACGGTCAGCCCGGACGGGAAGTACTTCGCGTACGGCATCAACGAGAGCGGCAGCGACTGGACGACGTTCCGGCTGCTCGACATCGCCACTGGTACTCCGGTCGACGACCTGGTGTCGGAGGCCAAGTTCAGTGAGGCGACGTGGCTCCCGGACAGCTCGGCGTACTTGTACCTGCACTACCCGGCCAGCGGGCGCGCCGAGGGTACGGCGACCACCTCCTTGACCGGTGGGCGGCTGATGCTGCACCGCGTCGGCACACCGCAGTCCGAGGACGAGCTCGTGCTGAGCTTCCCGGGCAAGGACCAGTTCTTCATCGCCCCTGAGGTTTCTGACGACGACCGGTACCTCGTTGTACACATCACCGAGGGCACTGATCGCAGCACGCGGCTCTGGGCGTACCCGATCACCAGCGACGGCATTGGCGAACCGGTGAAGGTCGTCGACGAGTTCGCGGACGAGATCGCGTTCGTACGGATGTCCGGCGACCAGCTCGTACTGCGGACCGACCGTGACGCGCCCCGCGGCCGCGTGGTGCTGTCGGACTTCGAGGGCTCGTTCACGGACCTCATCCCGGAGGGGGAGTCCACCCTGCAGGCCGTGCGCGCTACGGCGGACGGCCTCGCCACAGTGACGCTGGTGGACGCCCAGTCCGTTCTTACGCTCTACGCGTTGGACGGGTCCGGCGGACGCGTTGTCGACGTACCTGGTGGCGGTGTGGTCGGCTTCAACGCGGGACCGAAGTACGACGAGCTCTTCATCGGTCTGTCGACCACGACGGACCCCACGCTGTCGTATGTCGTATCCACCGGGTCAGGCGACGTACGCGCGCTGCCGGAACTTGTCCGCGGCTCGGGCGGCTTCACCCCACCGTCAGTGACCATTACCCGCGTGCAGGGTCCAGTGCCGTACTTCTTGGTCACCCGGGCCGACTTGGGGTTCGACACACCGCGCCCGACTCTCATGTGGGGGTACGGCGGCTTCCGCATCCCGATCCAGGCCGACTACCGGCCCGGCTGGCCGGCGTGGCTCGCTGCCGGGGGAGTGCTGGTCATCACGAACCTCCGTGGTGGCGGGGAGTACGGGGCCGAGTGGCACGACGCAGGGCGGCTCAAGAACAAGCAGAACGTCTTCGACGACTTCATCGCGGTCGCAGAGCACCTGCGGGACACCGGTGTGACGACACCGGCACAGCTGGCGATCCACGGCCGCAGCAACGGCGGTCTGCTGGTTGGTGCGGTGATGACGCAGCGTCCGGATCTGTTCGCGGTCGCACTGCCCGGTGTGGGCGTGCTGGACATGCTGCGGTTCCATCTGTTCACCGTGGGAGCTGCGTGGGCGTCCGACTACGGCCTGCCCGACGACCCGGATCAGTTCGAGGACCTGCTGGCCTACTCGCCACTACATCGAGTCAGCGACGGCACGGCGTACCCGGCGACTCTGGTGGTCACAGGTGATCACGACGACCGCGTGGTTCCGCTGCACAGCCACAAGTTCATCGCTGCGCTGCAGCACGCCCAGTCCGGTCCGCAGCCCGTCTTGACCCGGGTGGAGGTCAACACCGGCCATGGCTTCGGCAAACCTGCCGCGATGATCGCGTCGGAGTGGGCCGACCTACTGGCGTTCGCTGCTCACCACGTAGGTCTCGTACCTCCCGAGCAGTAGGAGGGCTGCTGCTCTACCAGATGCGCGGAGCGTGGAGGTCGCGGGGATCGTCGGACGGCTGACAGCCGTGCGCGGTCTCCGCGTACTCCGTCCGCGGGCCGGTGGTGGCCAGCGTGCGTACGGCGTTGACGAGCCGGTCTACGTGCTCACGGGTCGTACCGAGGCCGAGGCTGGCGCGCACCGCCGTACCGTGCTCGGGGGAGCCGGCGAGCAGGTGGCCGACCAGCGGGTGGGCGCAGAACTTGCCGTCCCGGACGCCGATGCCGTACTCCGCGCTCAGTGCGGCGGACACGAGTGTCGAGGTCAGGCCCTCGATCGTGAAGCAGACCGTGCCGACCCGGTCCGCGTCCGCGCCGAAGATCGAGTACGTCGTGACGCCGTCGATCTGGGCGAGGCCGGTGCGCAGGCGGGCCAGCAGGCTGCGCTCGTGCTGCTCGATCGCGTCGCGGTGCCTGGTGATCGCGGCGCAGGCGCTTGCCAGCGCGATGGCGCCGATGACGTTGGGGGAGCCGCCCTCGTGCCGCGCCGGGCCGGTTGTCCACACCACGGTGTCGCTCGTGACCGCGTGGGTCGCGCCGCCGCCGTACAGGTACGGGTCGGCGGCGTCGAGCCAGTCGGAGCGGCCGATCAGGGCGCCGGCGCCGTACGGCGCGTAGAGCTTGTGACCGGACAGAGCGACCCAGTCGACGTCCAGGGAGGCGATGTCGACCGGGCGGTGCGGTGCGAGCTGCGCGGCGTCCAGGCAGACCCGCGCGCCGTGCGCCTTGGCCACGTTGGCGATCTCCGCGATCGGGAAGATCTCACCGGTCACGTTCGACGCGCCGGTGACGACGACCAGGCGCGGGCCTTCAGGCGCCTGCCGGAGCGCGTCGGCGACGTTCGTGACGGCCTCGGCCGGGCTGGCCGGCGCCTTGAGCCGGACGGTCCGCTCGGCCGCCCAGGGGAGCAGCGCGGCGTGGTGCTCGGACTCGAACACGATCACGGTCGCGTCCGCCGGTACCGCGTGCGCCAGCAGGTTCAGCGCGTCGGTGGTCTGCCGGGTGAAGATCACCTGGTCGTCGTCGCGCGCACCGACGAACGCGTGCACCTCGGCGCGGGCCCGCTCATACCACTGGGTGGTGATCCGGGACGCGTACCCGTTGCCGCGGTGCACCGAGGCGTACGACGGGAGCGCGGCCTCGACGCTGGCCCGGACGGACTCCAGACACGGGGCGCTCGCACCGTGGTCGAAGTTCGCGTAGTCGGTGACGCGGCCGTCGGCGAGCGGGACCAGCAGGTCCGAGCCGACGGTGGTGGGGATGTTTCCGGTCACCTGGCGGGTCACTGTCGGCCGCTGAGCCGTCGCGCTGGCCGGTTCGAGGATGGAGAGAATCGACATGGTGCTGCTCCCAGGAAGTCCGCGCTTGCCGAACGGGGTATCCGCACGGCCTGGTCTTCACCCGGGGCACCCCACCGCGGAGGAGGGTTGCCGGCCAGCGAGCCGGGGCTTGTCGCTGACACTCATGACCTGCCGAGAACGGTAACGAACGGGCCACGGCTCACGCCAGTGCGAATCCCACGATCTGAGACCACCGCACAAGGGGTGAGACAGCAACATTCTGGAGTCGGGTCGGTCGGACCCGGATCCGCGCGAGTGGCCCGTGCTGACTCGCGGCTGGTGTTGGATAAGCCCGTGACGACGAACGCTGCGGTGTGGACCGCCCCCGATGTCGAGCGGCCCGACGGTTCGCTGACCGCCCCCGAACGTGAACTGCTGCAGGGATATCTCGACTTCTACCGGACCACGCTGCTGTACAAGTGCGCCGGCCTGACCGCGGAACAGCTGGCCGCGCGCCCCTCGCCGCCGTCGAACCTCTCACTGCTCGGCCTGATCCGCCACCTGACCAAGGTCGAGCGGATCTGGTTCCGCATCCACTTCGCCGCCGACCCTGCCGAGGCCGCTGAGCCGCTGTTCGCGCCCGAGCTCGGGAAGGACGCCGACTTCGAGTTGATCGACCCGGCCGACGCGCAGCCGGCGTACGACGGTCTGATCGCCGAGTGGAAGCTGTCCGACGACGCGGCCGCCGGGCACTCGCTGGACGACCGGTTCACCTTCGGTGGTACCGAGTCGACGCTGCGGATGATCTACATCCACCTCATCGGCGAGTACGGACGGCACTGTGGCCACGCAGACCTGCTCCGCGAGCAGCTGGACGGCGTTACAGGGGCCTGACCGTGCCTTTCACACTCGCCCATCCGGCGGCCGTGCTGCCGCTGGTCCGGCGGCCGTTCGTTGTATCGGCGCTGGTGGCCGGTGCGGTGGCACCTGACCTGCTGTACGTCGACGTGCTCTACCGGATCGCCACGAAGTACATCAACGGCAACTTCACGTTGACGCTGACGCACAAGTTCACGTCTGCGTTCTGGCTGGACCCGTTGCTGGCTTTGCTACTCGTTGCCGTGTTCAACGTGCTCCTGAAGCGGCCACTGGTCGCTCTTGCGCCTCCTGGTCTCGCAGCGCGCCTGCCTGCTCCCCAGGGCTTTCCCAACGTCGTCTAGCTGGTTGTGTCGGCTGTCGTTGGCTCGTTGACCCACGTGGTGTGGGACTCGTTCACCCACGGCGACGGCTACTTCGTCCGCGAGTTCGCGGCGCTCGCCAGCGTGAACCGCATCCTCCAGTACGTCAGCACAGTCGGCGGCTGCTTGATCCTGGCGGTCTGGCTGTACCGCTGGTACCGCCGTACGCCTCCTGTCATCACCCAACGTGACGCGGCCCCTGGCTGGGTGCGGTATCTCGTGCTGAGCGTGCTCGTGCTCTTCGCCGTAGTAGGTGCAGTCGTTGAGCTCAGCCGGGCGGACGGAGGCCTCGGCGGCGAGCCCGCCGTACGGCTCGCCCTGTCCGGGCTCGTCTCCGGCGGCCTGGCGGCACTCGGCTGGTACGTCGTGCTGTGGCACCTGGGGCGGCTGCGTCCTGGCCGTGATGCTACGGATGAGCCGGTGTGATCGGCGTGTGACACGTGGGACTCGTGGGGTAATCGGGGTAGCCTGATCAACATGGCGACCCGCACGTCTTCCCCGGCGCGGGCGCAGAAGTCGGCAGCCAAACGGCCGAGCACGGCCCGTTCGGCTGCTGGTGGACGCTCCCGTCCGTCAGGCGCCCAGAAGCGTGGGCAGAGCTCCAAGCGCGGCGGATCATCCGCGGCGCGGACCAGCACGCCCAAGAACAGCGGACCAGGACCGTTCGCGGCCGCCATGCTCGCGCTCGGCCGCGGGGTCGTGAAGGTCTGGATCGGCATCGCCCATCTGCTCGGCAGCATGGTGCGGGGGATCGGCCACAGCGCCCGCGACCTGGAGCCGGAACACCGCCGTGACGGCGCCGGCCTGTTCCTGATCGGCCTGGCCGTCGTGGTGGCCGCCGCGATCTGGTGGGACCTGCCCGGCTCGGTCGGCAACGCCGTACGGACAGTGGTGGGCGGCAGCATCGGCATGCTCGGTTGGGCGCTGCCGCTGATGCTCGTGGTGATCGCGGTCCGCACCCTGCGGCACCCGGACCGCAACGGTCCCGCCGGTCGTCAGGTGATCGGGTGGACCGCGGTCTGCCTCGGCGTCCTCGGCCTGATCCACATCGCCAACGGCCTGCCCCGGCCGAACAACCCGGCCGACGGCCCGCTCCGCGACGCCGGCGGCGCCATCGGGTACTTCATCTCCTCGTTCCTCTCCGACCTGCTCACGCAGTACGTCGCCGCCCCGCTGCTGGTGCTGCTGTCGATCTTCGGCGCCCTGGTGATCACGGGTACGCCGGTGTACGCGATCCCGCTGCGCTTCCGCGCCGCCTTCGACGTACTGATGGGCCGCACCGAGCTGCCGGCGGACGCGCCGTCTGTCCAGGGCGCGCCGACCGACGACACGGTCCGCCTCACCCGCAAGCAGCGCCGCGCGAAGGCCGAGCTCGAGGACGACAACGACCCGACCGTCAAGCCGTACGACTCGCCCGTCCTCGAGGCAGCGCCCAAGCGTGGCCGCAAGACCAAGTCCAAGGCTGCCGACGAGGAGCCGTACGACGTCGACGGCGCCACCGACGCCCCCTTCGAGCCGTCCTTCGAGGCCCCGGCCGCCGCGCCCGAGAAGCCGTCCGCGCCGCCGGAACCGCCGCCGCACACCCCGCTGCCGCAGCGCGTCGAACAGCTGAGCCTGTCCGGCGACATCACGTACACGCTGCCCGACGGGCAGATGCTGAAGCCCGGCTCGGTGCACAAGGCCCGTACCAAGGCGTCCGACCAGGTCGTCGACCGGCTGACCGAGGTGTTCGACCAGTTCGGCATCGACGCCCAGGTCACCGGCTACACGCGTGGCCCGACAGTCACCCGGTACGAGGTCGAGCTCGGCTCCGCGGTGAAGGTCGAGAAGGTCACCGCGCTGTCCAAGAACATCGCCTACGCGGTGGCGTCGGCCGACGTACGCATCCTGTCGCCGATCCCGGGCAAGTCCGCGATCGGTATCGAGATCCCGAACACCGACAAGGAGATCGTCAGCCTCGGCGACGTGATCCGCTCGGCGACTGCCCGCAACG
The DNA here is from genome assembly GCF_055580825.1 of Kribbella sp. NPDC031520. Taxonomy (NCBI): domain Bacteria; kingdom Bacillati; phylum Actinomycetota; class Actinomycetes; order Propionibacteriales; family Kribbellaceae; genus Kribbella; species Kribbella sp. NPDC031520. The sequence continues at coordinate 1,008,450 of NZ_JBVIKS010000002.1, read as the reverse complement.
ACCACCACCCGATGGTGGCCGGCCTGGGCAAGGACGTCGAGGGCGGCTTCGTGGTCGCGAACATGGCGAAGATGCCGCACCTGCTGGTCGCCGGCGCGACCGGTTCCGGCAAGTCGTCGTTCGTCAACTCGCTGATCACCTCGATCCTGATGCGCGCCACGCCCGACGAGGTACGGATGATCCTGGTCGACCCGAAGCGGGTCGAGCTGAACAACTACGAGGGCATCCCGCACCTGATCACGCCGATCATCACCAACGCCAAGAAGGCCGCCGAGGCGCTGCAGTGGGTCGTCCGCGAGATGGACATGCGGTACGACGACCTCGCGGCGTTCGGGTTCCGGCACGTCGACGACTTCAACAAGGCGGTGCGCGGCGGCAAGGTGAAGCCGCCGCCGGGGTCGGAGCGCGTGCTCACGCCGTACCCGTACCTGCTGGTGATTGTCGACGAGCTCGCCGACCTGATGATGGTCGCACCGCGCGACGTCGAGGACTCGATCGTCCGGATCACCCAGCTCGCGCGGGCCGCCGGCATCCACCTGGTGCTCGCCACCCAGCGGCCGTCGGTGGACGTCGTCACCGGTCTGATCAAGGCGAACGTCCCGTCCCGGCTCGCGTTCGCGACCTCGTCGCTCGCTGACAGCCGGGTCATCCTCGACCAGCCCGGCGCGGAGAAGCTGGTCGGTCAGGGTGACGGCCTGTTCCTGCCGATGGGCGCGAGCAAGCCGATGCGGATCCAGGGGGCCTGGGTCACCGAATCCGAGATCCGCGGAGTGGTCGAGCACTGCAAGACGCAGCTCGAGCCGACGTACCGCGAGGACGTCACGGTCGCGGCCGGCCCGAGCAAGGATCTCGACGACGAGATCGGCGACGACCTCGACCTGGTGGTGCAGGCTGCCGAACTGATCGTTTCCACCCAGTTCGGCTCGACGTCGATGTTGCAGCGTAAGCTCCGCGTCGGTTTCGCCAAGGCCGGTCGGCTGATGGACATCCTGGAGAGCCGCGGCGTCGTCGGTCCCAGCGAAGGTTCGAAGGCCCGGGACGTCCTGGTCAAACCCGACGATCTAGAGGACTTCATCAGCACCCTCCGAGGAGAGTGAGACCGTGACCGCCGCGAGCGCACTGCCCAGGCAGGACCGATTCGACCTGGATCCCGAGCCGCTGCCATTCACCGTGCGCGCGTCCCAGAAGGTGCACGGCGGGCTGGCCGTCGGCGCGGCGCTGGTCGCGATCGGCTTCGCCGCGTCGGGATCCACCAGCCCGGCCGGGATCCTGCGCTGGATCGTGGCGGCCGCGTTCGCGGTCCTCGCGGTGGTCTGCGCGCGGGCGCTGACCGTGGGGGACATGCTGGTCGCCGACCAGGTCGGCATCCGGCTGCGCATCGGGGACGAGTGGGTGGGTACCCGGTGGGAGGACATCGAAGAGGTGACGGTCCTGCAGCGCCGGCACCCGCTCGACGACGGGCGGATCGCCGTACATCTGCAGGACCCCGGGCCGATCCTCGGTGCGATGCCGAGTTCGGCCCGCAAGACGACCGACGCGAACCGCCGACTGACTGGGTCCTCACTCGCGATACCGTTCGGGTTGACGGCCCGGCCGTCGAACGGGGAAGTGGTCCAGGCGCTGCACATGCTCGCGGATGCCCGGTGCCCGGTCAGAGAGCAACTCTGACCCGCGCGTGACCCCGCCGTACCGAGACCGTTGACCTGTTGGACCCCTGATGGACCCTCAGGGACATGGTGTCGGCGGTCCGATGACCGATGACCTGCAGCTCGGACGACCAGGAGAGGACGGTGGGACGTGAGCATCGGCAGCGATCTCAGGGCGGCCCGTGAACGGGCCGACATGACGATCGAGCAGCTGAGCGCCGCGACCAGGATCAGAACCGGGCTGCTGATCGCCATGGAGGCCGACGACTTCTCCCGCTGCGGCGGGAACTTCTACGCCCGCGGCCACATCCGCTCGATCGCCCGCGTGGTCAAGGCCGACCCTGCTCCGTTGCTCGCCACCTTCGACGCCGAACACGCCGCCGAGGAGGAGAAGTCCCGCCGCGAGGAACGCGCCGCGATCCGGAAACCCAAGCTCAACCCGGCCCGTCCCCGCTGGGCCGTCGTCGTCGGCGCGATCCTGGTCAGCCTGATGGGCTGGGGGATGGTCCGCCTGTTCACGCTCCCCAGCGACATCGAGGCGAACGCGTCGAAAACCACGACCACCACCGCCACGGTGACGACGCCGACCCCGAAGCCGGCGCCGCAGCCGACCGCCAAGCCCACCAAGAAGCCGTCAGCCAAGCCGCCGGTCCTCAAGGCCGAGCTGACCATGACGGCGAAGAACGACGGCACCTACCTGACGGTCCGCGACCGCACCAACCGCAAGCTCTTCCAGGGCCGCCTCAGCCCCGGCATCGCCCAGTCCGTCACCAGCGCCGGCGACATCCGCGTCCAGGTCGCCAACCCCAACAACCTGATCGTCGTCCTGAACGGCAAACGAATCCCCACTACCCTCACCAAGTTCACCGCCCACCCCAACGGCACCCTCACCAAAACCACCCCCAACTCCTGAACCCACCCTCCAGCGTCCTGTGTGAGCGCTTCGTGGGCTGCGGGTGTGTGACGTACTGAGTTAGGTGCCGACGTGTACGGCGCGTCATACTCGTGGGGATGAACACGCCACCCACCACCGTCGCCCTGGTCACGCTGGGCTGTGCCCGCAACGATGTCGACTCCGAAGAACTCGCCGGCCGCCTGGAAGCCGGCGGCTTCCGCCTCGTCGACGACGCCGCCGAGGCAGACACAGTGGTGGTGAACACCTGCGGCTTCGTCGAAGCCGCCAAGAAGGACTCGGTCGACACCCTCCTGGCCGCCGCCGACTACAAGGACTCAGGCCGCACCCAAGCCGTAGTCGCAGTCGGCTGCCTGGCCGAACGCTACGGCGAACAACTCGCCGAAGCCCTCCCCGAGACCGACGCAGTCCTCAGCTTCGACGACTACACCGACATCTCGGACCGCCTACGAGCGATCCTCGCCGGCAACAAACACCACCCCCACACCCCCCGAGACCGCCGCAAACTCCTCCCCCTGGCCCCCGCCGACCGGCACACAGCCCCCGCCATCTCCCTCCCCGGCCACGGCGACACCCCCACAACCCCCACCACCGGCACCATCGGTAGCGCCGCCACCTCCGCAGATAGCGCCACCACCGTCACGGGCACCTCCGCAACCTCGACAGATACCGCCACCGGCGCCACCGCCGCGGGTACCGCCACCGGGACGACCGGCCCCGCCGCAACGCCCGGCGCTGTGGCAACCGGGGGTGCTGGGATTGGGGAGCACATTCCGGAGGCGCTGCGGCCTGTGGGTAGTGCGGCGGCGAGCGGGTTGAAGGGGCGGTTCGTCACCGGCGCTCCGGAAGAGCTGAAGATCGACGCGCCCGACCTCGCGACCGCTCCCGCCAGCGGACCGCGGGTGATGCGCCGGCGCCTCGACGGCGGCCCGATGGCCCCGCTCAAACTCGCCTCCGGCTGCGACCGCCGTTGCGCGTTCTGCGCGATCCCGATGTTCCGCGGCGCGTTCATGTCCCGCCGCCCCGCCGAAGTACTCCGCGAAGCCGAGTGGCTGGCCGAGAACGACGTACGCGAGCTGTTCCTCGTCTCCGAGAACTCCACCTCGTACGGCAAGGACCTGGGCGACCTCCGCCTCCTCGAAACCCTCGTCGGCGAGATCGCCCAGGTGCCCGGCATCACCCGCGTACGGGTCTCCTACCTGCAACCCGCCGAGATGCGCCCGACGCTGATCGCCGCGATGACCTCCACTCCCGGCGTGGTCCCGTACTTCGACCTCTCCTTCCAGCACGCCTCCGGTCCGCTACTGCGCCGCATGCGCCGCTTCGGCGACTCCGAACGCTTCCTGGAGCTCATCGCCCAGGTCCGCGCCGCCGCCCCGACCGCCGGCATCCGCAGCAACGTCATCGTCGGCTTCCCCGGTGAGACCGAGGAGGACGTCGAGATCCTCTGCGACTTCCTCAGCCGCGCCGGCCTGGACGCGATCGGCGTCTTCGGCTACTCCGACGAGGACGGCACCGAAGCCGAAACGTACGACGGCAAACTCGACGAAGACACCATCGCCGCCCGCCTCGACCGGGTAACCCGCCTGGCCGAGGACCTCACCTCGGCCCGGGCCGAATCCCGAATCGGCGAACTCATCGAGGTCCTGGTGGAAACCATCGAACCCCCCGCCGACCCCATAGACGCCGCGACGACTTCCGCCGCGCCGACGTCCGCTGGGCTGACGGCCGAGGGGCGGGCGGCGCACCAGGGTCCCGAGGTGGACGGTACGACGACGGTGACGGGACTTCCGGAGGGGATCCGGGTAGGCGATCTGGTGTCCGCGAAGGTGGTGGCGAGCGACGGTGTCGACCTGATCGCCGAGTTCGCGGCACTCGTGGACACGCCAGACACCCGCCCGGCAGCTAATCTGACCGCGTGACCAACCCGCCGACCAACCCGGCGCCGCGCGCAGCAGGCGGACAACTCCACGCGCCCAGCGCCTGGAACCTGCCGAACGCGCTCACCGTCCTGCGGTTGGTTCTGGTCCCGCTCTTCGTCTGGCTCCTGCTCCGCGACGGTGGTCACGCCACCGGCGACCGTCTCCTCGCGACCGGGGCGTTCGTGGTCGCGATCGTCACGGACCGATTCGACGGTGATATCGCCCGTCGCTGGAACCTGGTCACCAACTTCGGCAAGATCGCCGACCCGATCGCCGACAAAGCCCTCACAGGAGCCGCCTTCCTGGGCCTCTCCTACCTGGGCGAACTCCCGTGGTGGGTCACGATCCTGGTGATGGTCCGCGAATGGGGTGTCACCGCGCTCCGCTTCTGGGTGATCCGCCACGGCGTCATGCCCGCCAGCCGAGGCGGCAAACTCAAAACCGTCCTTCAGGCCATCGCCCTGGGCCTCTACCTACTCCCATGGCAACACCTCGCCGTAGTCCACTGGCCTGCCGTAGCAATTATGGCCGCCGCAGTCCTGGTAACAGTCGTCACCGGCGTCGACTACCTGTCCCGAGCCCTCCACCTCCGAGCCGCCGCCAAACGCCCCCTCCCGTAAACGCGCTCAGCCGCGCGCCAGGAGCCCAGAGCTACCGGGGGATCAGCGTTGCGGGACGTCAGAGCCGGACCGGACTCGATGACCTGCAGCGCCTTGGCTGACTCACTCAACGCAACCGCGACGCGCCCGTACACCGGCGAAAGCTTCGCGCCCTCGCCTTCCCCGAATCGCCGGTACACCCGCGCGAGCGACCGCCCGCGCCACCACTTTTCGCGTTCCCAGCAAAGCTTCACCGCTCTCGGCCGCGAGGCCCGGAACCGTCTCGAGGCCATCAGCGATGCCGCGGCGGCCTCCGACTGCCTCGAACCGCACGACGCCGAGCAACTCATCGCCGATCTCGAACGTCTCGCCGACCGCACCGTGTCTGCCGGCTACTGACCGGCACCGTCCGGTACGGCGAGCAGCCGCGCAGCCCGTCGCCGTGCGTGTCAGCCAGCTCCTGGTGTTGAGTACAGGTACTGGTTGCGATGTGGAGGTGCCGGGTGGCTGGGGACGGGCTTGATGCGGCGGTCGGCCGACTCGTCGGCTTGTTGTTGGAACGCGGCGTGACGCTGGCGACGGCTGAGTCGTTGACGGGTGGGATGGTGGGTGCGGTTCTGACTGATGTGCCGGGGGTGTCGGCTGTGTATCGGGGCGGTGTCGTGGTGTACGCGACTGACCTGAAGGCCAAGCTCGCCGGGGTGCCGGAGGACCTGCTGGCCGCTGTGGGGCCGGTGCATCCGGACACGGCCGCCGCCTTGGCCAGCGGCGTACGGGAGCGTCTGGAGGCGGATTATGGCCTCGCGACGACCGGTGTGGCCGGTCCTGACCCGCAGGCCGGTGTCGAAGCCGGGACCGTGTACGTCGCGGCGGCCGGCCCGCGCTCGGTGAAGGTGCGGAAGCTGCAACTGGCCGGAGATCGTACGGCTGTCCGGCGGGGGAGTGTGCAGGCGGTCCTGGAACTCGGAGCCGCGGTTGTGGCGGAAGAACTCGACTGAACGGGGTGTTGGTACCAGCATGGTGACAGGTAAGGAAGACTGGCACGGCGCACCGAAGGTGGACATTGCGGGAAGTAGTGACCCAGCAGCAGGTACCGTTGGTTCCTACGGCCGAGCTACCGTGCGGGTAGACACGGCCGGACAGGCGGAAGGGAGAAACCTCATGGTGCTGGTTCGTGGCCTGCTGGGCGACGTGCTGCGGCGTAAGCGGCTGCGCCAGGGGCGCACTCTGCGCGAGGTATCCGCCGACGCCCGCGTCAGCCTCGGCTACCTGTCCGAGGTCGAGCGTGGCCAGAAGGAAGCCTCCAGTGAGTTGCTGGCGGCGATCTGCATGGCGCTCGACGTACCCCTGTCGACGGTCTTCGCCGAGGTGAGCGAGGATCTGGCCCGCGAAGAGGCACTGGTGCTGGCGCATCCGGCCATCGAGCCCGAGGTCGTGGCCTCGGCCGCCTGAGTCGCGGTTCATCGGGCTCCTCCGTACGGAGTCCGCCGGATGTCGGTCGGCCGGAAGAGTGGCGTCCGCCCCGGCCGGACGAGCTGCAGCGCGGGCAACGGAGGCCGGCCGGGCTGCCGGAACATCGTGTTCGCCGTGAACAGGTGGGTGGCCGAGTCCGGGAATCGCAGTAGCGCGGCGGTGTCCGGCGGCGGGAAGAAGCAGGACAGGTCGTCGCCCTCGTCGAACTCGGCACCGTCCATCACCGCCCAGGCCAGCGGCTTGAGGCTGAGGTGCGCGTACGCCGGCTCCTCCTCGAAGATGATGATTTCCGGATGCTCGTACAGACTGAGACCGAGCGTGTATCCGAAGGCGGGATTTCGGGCGCCGTCGCCCGAGACGTAAACCATCGCCCAGCCGTAGGTCTGGATCTTCTGCTCGAGCTCCTGGGCGTACTGCTCGTCGGTCAGGCCGCCACACAGATCGCACATCGCCATCTCCTCTCCGCGTCGAACAGTTGTTCGATGCGCCAGAGAAGGTATCCGCGTACGGCCGCTGTGGAGACGTTGTCCACAGGGCAATTTCCAGCCGGTCAGGCCTCGGGCTGACAGGCCGGGCACCAGTACGTGACGCGTTCGCGGGTTGGTTCCCCGAGCGAACCAGTGAGGATCGTCGCGCCGCAGCGGCGGCAGGGCTTGCCAGCCCGCTCGAACACCCAGGAGCGCTGGCCAGGGCGGTCGACTCCGGTGCTGACCTGAGTGCCGTTACGGACGTTGGCCTTCATCAGCTTCCGGCTCAGATCGATCGCGGCCGGTACGTCGACCGCCGAGACCGGCCGCCACGGGTGCAGCCCGAGCAGGAAACACACCTCGGTCCGGTAGAAGTTGCCGATTCCGGCCAGGTTGCGCTGGTCGAGCAGGGCCTCGCTGACGGTCCGTCCAGGATCGGACTCAACGTTCGAGATCGCCGTCGCGCGGTCGAACGTCTGCGACAGCAGATCCGGGCCGAGATGCCCGACCACGCTGCCCTCGTCGTCGGTAGCGACCAGGTCGAGCACCGGAAGCCGATAGCCGACCGCCGTCCAAGGCTCAGTGTCGAGAACCACCCGGATCTCGTGCGAGGGCCCGCCACGCCACTTCTCGCCAGGCCGGTACAGATGCCAGCTGCCGTCCATCCGGAAGTGACTGTGCAGCGTCAGCCCGCCGGACAGCCGCATCAGGATGTGCTTGCCGCGCGCAACGACTTCCAGGACTGTTCGCCGGCTCAGATCGGTCGTCGCGAGCGAGGGCACCCGGAAGTCCGTGCGGGTGAGCTCCTGGCCGGCGAGGGCTTGGTTCAGCCGCTTGCACGCCCGCCAGACGGTATCTCCCTCGGGCATCTACTCACGCCCGGAGCCGTAGCCCACGCGGCGTCGCGTGGAAGCCGGCCTTGGCCAGAGCATCCCCGAACGCCGTGTGCCGCACCTGTTCACCATCGGCCGTCTCCACACTCAGCTTGCCGAGCTGACCGTCCCGGATCGCCAGCGCCAGCGCGTCGACGGCCGGCTGCAAGAGGTCAGGGTCCTCGGTGAAACTCAGCACGGTCCGCCCGCCACGTTCGACGTACACGATCAGCTGCCCGTCGACCATCACGATCAATGCGCCGGCCTTCCGGCCCGGGCGGTGTCCGCCGGCGTTCTCCCGCTCAGGCCACGGCAGAGCAGCACCGTAAGGATTCGCCGGATCGGACGCAGCCAGTACGACGGCACGCACGGTCAGCTCGTCGTCCTTCCGGCCGCGACTCGCTCCGCCGGTACCTGGTCCGAACCGACCCGGTGGCCCGAACGGCCCTTCGGCCTTGGGCGTAGGTAATTCTGCCAGCGCGCGCAGCCGGTCGACCGCGCCGGGCAAGGCGAACTGCGCCGCACCCAGCCCCGCGACGAAGTACCCGCGCCTGCACCGCCCGGACTCCTCGAAGGCACTGAGCACCTTGTAAACGGCCGCGAACCCGCCAGGCGTGCGCTCGGTGATGACCGATCCACGCGTCACGATCCCGTAGCGGTCGAGCAGCGTCTCGGCCGCGGCATGCGCGCGCCGGGTCGCATCCGAACTGCGGGCCGGAAGCAACGACCACCGTCCACCCGCCGTCGGCGGACCGCTTCGCGACGGCATCGACGGACGCCCCGGTCGCGGGCGTCCCGGCCGCGCGCGTGGCGTCGTACGGCGGGTCCGATGGCTGCCGCGTCCGCCGCTGACGAGCGATCGGACCGGCGTCAACGTGTCGTTCGTCAGATACCCGGCCCAGACGAGATCCCAGAGGACGGTGACGAGCGCCTCGTCGTCCACAACGCCGGAGCTCGCCCCGATCACGTCGCTCAACTGCCGGAAGAAGAACGCTCCGCCCCCCGACAAGGCGTCGAGCACTGCCTGATGAGTCTCGCTCAGCTCGAACGCCGGATCCGGGTCCGGCAACGTCAGGTCGCAGTTGTCCGCGAGGTGCAGGGACACCCAACCGTCCGTCCCAGGCAGCGAACCCGAGCCGGCCCACACCACCTCGCCGGTCGCCGTCAGCTCGTCCAGCATCGACGGCTGATACCCAGGCACCCGCGACGGCAGCACGATCGACTCGAGCGCGGACGCCGGCACGGCGCATCCGGCGAGCTGCTCGACCGCGGCGACGAGCACGTCGTAGCCACGGCCGCGCCCGCTGGTGATGCCTTGCCACGCGGGAAGGAAGCGGGCCAGCGCCGACGGATCGACCGGCTCGACCTCCTTGCGCAGTGCCGCGAGCGACCGCCGCCGGAGGAGCCTGAGCACCTCGCTGTCACACCATTCGAGCGCGATCCCGCCCGGCAGGAACTCGCCCTCGACGACTCGGCCGGCCGCACCCAGACGCCGCAAAGCCTCGCTGACGACCGCGACGCCGATCCCGAGGTGCGTCGCGAGATCGATCGCCCGGAACGGGCCGTGCGTGCGTGCATACCTGGACACGAGGTCGCCGAGCGGATCGGCGACCGGCTCGGCATGCGCCTCGGCAACCCCGGGCGGCAGCGGGACGCCGAGAGCGTCGCGCAATCGCGCAACATCCTCGACAACCGCCCACCGGTGCTCACCCGCGATCCGCACCCGCACGACGCGGCGCGCTGCCGCCAAGGACGTCAGCCACGTTTCCGCGTCCGAGCCGTCGACGCAGCGCTGGAGAGCCTCCGGCAACGACAGCGGCCCGACGATGCGCAGTACGTCGAACAGGCCCTCGGCATCACGGGCACGACGGTCCTCCGCCAGGCGTTGCAGCTCGGCCTCGGTACGCAGTACGACCTCGGCGTCGAGCAGTTCACGTAGCTCGGTCCGGCCGAGCAGCTCGGCCAGCAGACTCTGGTCCAGTGCGAGCGCCGCGGCACGCTTCTCGGCAAGCGGGCTGTCGCCTTCGTACATGAACGCGCCCACGTAGCCGAACAGCAAGGACTTCGCGAACGGCGACGCCTCGGCCGTCTCGACCTCGACGACGGAGATCCGGCGTTCGCTGATCCCGGTCAGCAGATCCTTCAGCGCGGGCAGGTCGTACACGTCCTGCAAGACCTCGCGCAGCGTCTCCAGCACGATCGGGAACGAGCCGAACTTGCTCGCCACACTCAACAACTGTGACGCCCGCTGCCGCTGCTGCCACAGCGGTGATCGCCGGCCCGGATTGCGCCGAGGCAACAGCAACGCCCGCGCCGCACATTCCCGGAACCGCGCCGCGAACAACGCCGACCCACCAACCTCGGTGGTGACGAGATCCTCGATGTCGGCCGGATCGAACAACACCAGCTCCGCACCGGGCGGCGCCTCGTCCGTCTCGGGCAGCCGCAGCACGATCCCGTCGTCGCCCGAGACCGACTGCGCGTCCATCCCGTAGCGATCGCGGAGCCGCGCGGCGATCGCCAGCGCCCACGGCCCGTGTACCTGACCGCCGTACGGCGAGTGCACGCAGACGCGCCAGTCGCCGAGTTCGTCACGGAACCGCTCCACCACGATGGTCACGTCGTCCGGCACGCGGCTGGTCGCGTCGCGCTGCTCGGCGAGATAGGAGACGAGATTGTTGGCGGCGTACTCGTCGAGGCCCGCGGTCCGCGCGCGCTCGACGGCCTTGGCCGCAGGCAGTGACGCCATCTTGCGGACGAATGCCCCGGTCGCTGCACCGAGCTCCGCCGGACGCCCGACGGCATCGCCCTTCCAGAACGGAAGCCTGCCCGGCTGACCCGGCGCGGGGGAGACCAGCACCCGGTCGTGGGTGATGTCCTCGATCCGCCAGCTGGACGCGCCGAGCGTGAACACATCGCCGACGCGTGACTCGTACACCATCTCCTCGTCGAGCTCGCCGACGCGATGGTTGGTCGACTCGCCGACCAGGAACACACCGAACAGACCGCGATCGGGAATCGTGCCGCCGCTCGTCACCGCGAGCCGCTGCGCACCCGGCCGCCCCGAGATCTCGCCACTGACCCGGTCGAACACGATCCGGGGCCTCAGCTCGGCGAACTCGTCCGACGGGTAGCGGCCGGACAGCATGTCGAGCACGCCGTCGTACGCCGATCTCGGCAGCGTCGCGAATGGCGCGCAACGCCGTACCAGAGCGAAGAGGTCGTCCACGTTGATCGAGTCGAGGGACACGATCGACACGATCTGCTGGGCGAGCACGTCGAGGGGGTTCGCCGGGATGTGCAGGCTTTCGATCAGGCCGTCGCGCATCCGCTGGACGACGACCGCGGTGTCGATCAGATCGCCGCGGAACTTGGGGAACAGCACGCCACGCGAGACGGCACCGACCTGGTGACCCGCCCGGCCGACGCGCTGCAGCCCGCTGGCCACCGACGGCGGCGCCTCGACCTGGATCACCAGATCGACCGCCCCCATGTCGATCCCGAGCTCGAGGCTGCTCGTCGCCACCACGCACGGCAGCCGGCCGGACTTCAGATCGGCCTCGATCAGCGCCCGTTGCTCCTTGCTCACCGAGCCGTGATGGGCGCGCGCGATCAACGGCGGCGCCGCGAGCGAGCCGCCTGACTGGGCCATCAACTGAGCGGGCGAACCGAGCTCCGGGAGCTCCAGCTCGGCGCGCTCCGCGGCGATCTCGTTCAGCCGGGCGGTCAGGCGTTCGGCGAGACGGCGTGAGTTCGCGAAGACGATCGTGGACTTGTGCCGGCTGATCAGATCGAAGACCTGCTCCTCGACGTGCGGCCAGATCGAAGCGTGCTGCTGTGGCCCGGCCGCCGATCCCGAAGTCTCCACCTCGGTCGCGGCGAGCTCGGCCATGTCCTCGACCGGTACGACGACGCTGAGGTCCCACTGCTTCACGAACTTGGGCTGCACGACCGTGACCGGCCGCTCGCCGCCGAGGAACCGCGCGACCTCCTCCACCGGTCGCACCGTCGCCGACAGACCGATCCGCTGCGTCGGCTTCGGCAACAGTTCGTCGAGCCGTTCGAGAGTGAGCGCGAGATGTGCGCCCCGCTTGGTCCCCGCGACCGCGTGGACCTCGTCGACGATGACGGTCTCGACACCGCGCAACGACTCGCGGCCTTGTGACGTCAGGAGAAGGAACAAGGACTCGGGTGTCGTGATGAGTACGTCGGAGGGCCGCGTGGCGAACCGGCGCCGCTCGTTCGCCGGGGTGTCGCCGGACCGAACGGCGACCTCGACGTCGATCGGGGCCTCTCCGAGCCGGCGCGCGGTCTCGCGGATGCCGATCAGCGGCGCGCGGAGGTTGCGTTCGACGTCGACGGCGAGCGCCTTCAGCGGTGACACGTACAGCACGCGGCAGCGCAGCTTCGGGTCCTCCGGTGGTGGCGTCGTCGCCAGCCGGTCCAGCGCCCACAGGAAGGCGGCCAGCGTCTTTCCTGAGCCGGTCGGGGCGACCACCAGCGCGTCCCGGCCCGCGGTGATGGCGTCCCACGCCTCGAGCTGGGCCGGGGTGGCCGCCTCGAAGACGTCGCCGAACCACGCCCGGGTCGCGGGCGAGAACCGGCTCAACGCGCTGGTCTTCTTCACGCCGACCATCTTGCCGGGTGCCTCCGACAGTTTTCACGTGCTGGTTCCGTCCACCGCCCGATCGGGCGTCCGTCGCCGACCGTGAGCACGCGGTTTCCGTCCGGTGCGCGTTTTGTCCCCGTCGTCTGGAATGATCGGCAACATGATGAACCGCGTACGTGCAGCCCTCGTCGTCGTGGCCTGCCTGGTCGGTTTGACCGGGTGCGTCAAGATCGACGGGGACCTGAAGGTCGGGTCGAACGAGACGGTTTCGGGCTCGATGAAGATCGGCGTGGACAAGCAGCTGTTGCAGTCCAGCGGCCAGTCCCTGGACAAGATCCGCCAGGAGATCGAGAGCAGCATCAAGACGTCCGCGACCGAGGGCGTCACCTGCAAGTCCTACGAGGACAGCAAGTACGTCGGCTCGGACTGCACCTTCTCGAACGTGCCCTTCGACAAGATGGGCGGCGCGAGCGAGGACGGCGTCGGCTTCCGCAAGGAGGGCGACAAGGTCAAGGTCTCGGTGAACGGCGGCAACGTCGGCAACCTGCCGGCGGGCAGCAGCCAGCCTGAGGTGAACTTCAAGATCACCATGCCGGGCAGGATCCTCGAGCACGACGACGGTGCCAAGGTCAGCGGCCGGACGGCGACGTACGACAGCCTCGACAAGCTCGCGAAGATCTCGCTGACCTCCGAGGCCAGCAGCGGGTTCCCGGCGTGGGCGCTGATCCTGATCATCGTGGTGCTGTTGCTGGTGATCGCCGCGGTCGTGTTCTTCGTTCTGCGCAGCCGCAAGAGCAAGGGGCAGCAGGGGTACGGCCAGCCGTTCCCAGGGCAGTACCCGGGCCAGCCTGGGCAGTACGGGGGTCCGCAGGGGCAGTACCAGCAGGGGTACGGCCAGCAGCAGTACGGTCAGCCAGGCCCTGGCGGGCAGTACCCGGGTCAGCCTGGGCAGTACGGGGGACCGCAGGGCCAGCCGGGGCAGTACGGCGGACCGCAGGGCCAGCCGGGGCAGTACCCGGGCCAGCCGCAGCAGGGGGAGCCGCCGTACGGCGGTCAGCCTGGTCAGCCTGGCCGGCCGCAGTACCCTGGGCAGCCTCAGCAGGGGCAGTGGGGTCCGCCTCAGCAGCAGCCGCCGCAGCAGGGGCAGCCACCTCAGCAGGGGCAGCCACCTCAGCAGGGGCAGCCACCTCAGCAGGGGCAGCCACCTCAGCAGGGGCAGCCGCCGCAGCAGGGGCAGCCACCTCAGCAGGGGCAGCCGCCGCAGCAAGGTGGTTGGGGTCAGCAACAGCAGGGTGGTCCGTCGGCGCCTCAGCAGGGGCAGCAGGGCGGCTGGGGACCGCCGAAGGATGACGACGGGCAGGCATGAGACTGACGGAATTCTGGGCACGGATGGATCACCATCTCGGTCCCGCGTACGCACGGACCTGGGCAGAGACCCAGGTGGTCCAGGAGCTCAACGGCCGTACGGTCGTCGAGGCCCTGGCCGACGGTGAGACCGCCAAGGTGGTGTGGCGCGCTGTGTGGGCGCACCTGAACCTTCCGCCCAGCGAACGCTGATGCCCAAGGCAACGAACGTGGTGGGTGCCGCCCGTCAGCCGGTCCATCCGGTGCGGGCGGCCCACTCCTCGGCAGGTAGATAGACGAGATCGCAGACCGGGTCCTTGAGGTCGCTGTAGTCACCGATCTCGAGCCGGAGCGTGGCCGCGTACTGCTTGAACGCGCCGTACGCCCGGGCCGTCTCCGGATGACTGCGCAGGTAGTCGCGGAACAGCAGCGCGTACCGCTGGTTGGCGCGGCCGGCCACGCGGATGTGCAGGTTGACCCTGCGCCGGTACATCGGTTCGACGAGCATCCGCTTCACCCACTGGCCCTCGTCCGTGGGCAGGCCCGGTACCGGGTGATCGCGCCGCGGCGGGCGGAGCTCCCAGTCAGCGGCGACCATCCGCTGCGCCACGTCGTCCAGTTCCGGCTCGGTCGCGACGGTGACCTGGATGTCGAGGATGTCCTTGGCGGGCAGGCCTGGCACCGAGGTGGACCCGATGTGGTCGATCCGCTGCGCCAGGTCGCCCAGCACACCACCGATCGTGTACGCGGTCTTCTGGTACTGCGCGGGCCAGGTCTCGTCCGGCCGCACGATGACGATCCCAGTCATGCTCAGAATCATCTCAGGAGTGAGGTGAGCGGCCCAGCGGTCAGATCGGTTTGACCCGGAACGTGCTGTCGGTAAGCAGGTCCGCCGCCTCGTACGCCGCCTTCTTGATCCCCTTGCGCTCGTCGAAGAACCCGCCGACGACCCCGACGCCCGGGAACTTCCCGATGAACCTGGCGCCGAGACTGCCCCGCGGACGCTCCTCGAACACCTCGCTGAGCCCGCCGAACAGTTTGCTGAGCCGCCACACCAACCGGACGCCCTTGCGCAGGCCCATGTCCTTCGAAACCTCGTCGAGGCCCAGCTGCTCGGCGACGTCCTTGCCGGCGACCTCGGGATCGTCGTACTTGAAGACCTCGTCGGGGGTGATCGGCCGATCGGTGAGTACCCGGGCGATGATCGCCGTACGGTCGGCGTGTTCCTCCACGCCGTACTCGCGGCAGACCGCCCCGATCACCATCGCCTGTACCGCGGCGCCGAGGGTGTCCTTCATCGGCAGCCGGTCCGCCGCCGCGCCGCTGAGCCGGGGGAGTCCGGCGACGACCGCGGCGAACCCGCCGAGACGCTCGACCCACCAGTCGCAGCGTTTGGCCAGCGGGAGCGTCGGCCACTCCTCGTGACCCGGTACCTTCATCTGCAGGAGGCGGTCGATCGCGAGGATCAGGCCCTTCTCGGCGAGGTTCGGCTGCTCCTGCTCGGAGTACTCGGTGAGGTAGCTGCGGATGCCGAAGGGGTCCTGGGTACGGAGCGCGTCGAGGACGTGGTCGATGCCGAGTTCGACGCGGCTGATCGCGAGGACCACGGCGGAATCGGGGACGTCGGGCCGGTCTGTCACACCCGCAAGGGTAGGGATCCGATGGGGCAGGACGGCTGTCCGGTCAGGCTTCGGCGTGTCAGTTGTGATTCGAACACGTGTTCGGGATACTTTGGTCTCCGGAAGGTGTCACGACGGCCGAGTTGTCCACAGATTCGAAGTGGCGGCGAAAACTGTCGGAGGCAACGAATACCTTCTCTGGCGACAACGAAGTTCCTTCGGGCGGCCGGTGCGCTGCCCCGGATTATCAGATGGGTCAGGTGGCAGTCACATGGCGGGTGCAGCGAGTGCGGAGCGCGCGGTGGCCGATCGCGAGAAGGCGCTTGCGACCGCGCTGACGCAGATCGAGCGGCAGTGCGGCAAGGGATCGGTGATGCGCCTCGGGGAGCAGAACAGGCCACCGATCGAGGTCATCCCGACCGGCTCGATCTCGCTCGACATCGCGCTCGGGATCGGCGGTCTGCCGCGCGGCCGCGTGGTCGAGATCTACGGCCCGGAATCCTCCGGTAAGACGACGGTCGCCCTGCACGCGGTCGCGAACGCCCAGCGGGCCGGCGGCATCGCGGCGTTCATCGACGCCGAGCACGCGCTCGATCCGGAGTACGCGCGGAAGTTGGGCGTCGACACCGACGCACTGCTGGTCTCGCAGCCCGACTCCGGCGAGCAGGCGCTGGAGATCGCCGACATGCTGGTCCGCTCCGGCGCGATCGACATCGTCGTGATCGACTCGGTGGCCGCGCTGGTGCCTCGCGCCGAGATCGAGGGCGAGATGGGCGACAGTCACGTCGGTCTGCAGGCCCGGCTGATGAGCCAGGCGCTGCGGAAGATGACCGGTGCGGTGAGCGGGACGAACACGACCGCGATCTTCATCAACCAGTTGCGCGAGAAGATCGGCGTGATGTTCGGCTCCCCGGAGACGACGACCGGTGGTAAGGCGCTGAAGTTCTACGCGTCGGTGCGGCTGGACGTTCGCCGGATCGAGTCGCTCAAGGACGGCTCCGACGTGGTCGGCAACCGGACCCGCGTCAAGGTCGTGAAGAACAAGGTGGCCCCGCCGTTCAAGCAGGCCGAGTTCGACATCATCTACGGCCAGGGCATCAGCCGTGAGGGCAGCCTGCTCGACCTCGGTGTGGACCAGGGCTTCGTCCGCAAGGCCGGCGCCTGGTTCACGTACGAGAGCGACCAGCTCGGCCAGGGCCGGGAGAACGCGCGGAACTTCCTCCGCGACAACCCCGATCTGGCCAACGAGCTGGAGAAGAAGATCAAGGAGAAGATGGGCATCGGCCCGACGCTCGACCAGCCGGCCGACGCGGCCGCGGCCGAGGTCGATGTCGACTTCTGATCGACCCTCCGCGGACGGCAGCGTCCCCCGGCAGCTCTCAGCTGCCGACGACGCTGCCCCCGCGGCGCTGTCCCTGCCCCACGACGAACGCCTCGCCCTGGCCCGCAAACTCCTGGCTGACGGCACGTCGGCGGCTCCCGCTGGAGAGCGGACATCGTTCCGCCGTACGACAACTCAACGAGCAGCCGAGGAACGGGGCACGCCGGGGTCCATCACCGCGGGCGAGAACGACGATCCGTCAAGAGCCTCGGCGGGTCGGTCGGCGCGATCGGACGACGAGCCGTCCGCCAGGCGGCGAAGCGCACGTAGTACACGCGGTCGTGGCGCGGCCCGGTCGGACTCCGAGGACTTCTTGGAGGACGGCGACCGGAACAACGCACGCCCGCGCCCAGGCTCCATCAAACGAACGGCCGGCAACGTCGACCCGTGGGACGAGCCTTCATCGGACCAGCCTCAAAACCCGGGTGAGCGCGGTCGACAGAAGTCCCAGGGTCGCACCGGTTCTTCCCGTGAGACTGCTGAGCCGCGGCCCGGCAAGGATTCTGTACGCCGGCGTGCTGAGCAGCCTGTTGAGAACTCTGCCCGTCAGGATGCTGGGGCGGGTAGCGAGGACCCAGAAGGCCGGGATGTTTGGGGGTCGCCGTCGAAGCATGAGCAGGTTCGGGAGACGGGCCGTCGGGTCGTGCCGGAGGCAGATCCGACTGACCCGTGGGGCGACGACGACGCTCAGACCGTACGAACCTTCAAGGCACAAGCCGAGGACCGGCTGGCCGCGGCCCGCGCCTTCGCCGATGACCAACCGTTGCCCAGCAACCGTTCCTTCTACAGGGAGCCCACTGAGCACGAGGCCACGTCCGCCTCGCTCGAGGCGACCGCCGCTGAGCCTGCGGCTACGTCCGCCTCGTTCGAGGCGACCCCAGCTGAGCCTGCGGTCACGTCCGTCGAGTCTGACGGCGCGTCCGCTGAGCTCGAGGGCACGTCTGTTGCGCCTGGGACCACGTCTGCTGATGGGGCGTGGGGTGCGTCGGTTGGCGCTGGTGCCGCGGGTTCCCCGGGGGCGTCCGAAGGCGAGTCGTCGTCCGCCGGCGTCGAAGGCGAGCCCGGAGGCACCAGTCGCATCGTTTCCGACCCCGTCGATCCATGGGCGGAGGTCGACGATTCCACTGGAACGGCTGCGGGTGGGCTGTCTGCCGACGGACGTGACCGGCTTGACGAGAGCCGCGGGCGTGATGGGCAGGCCGGCGGGGCGCGCGATGGGGCGGTTGAGTCGGCGTTTGATCCGTGGGCGGATTCGGATGATGCGGCTGTGGGCCACGGTTCATCGAGCCCCTCAGTGACCGGTGAGCGCCGGGCTCGTGGTGAGAGGTCTGCGTCGGCGACCGGTGAGCTGACCTACGGGTCGGCTGCGGAAGAGCCGGCTCGAGCCGCAGATCCTGTATGCGGGACGCCTGTTGACCAGCTCATCACGCGTGGCGACCGTGCTTCGGCGGGTTCGGCGGGTTCGGCGGGGGAGGACGCCGGGGTGGAGCGGCCGCGTGGGCGGCGGGCCTCGGGGCGGCAGGCTTCGGGGCGGCGGGTTGGTGGGGGGTTTGGGCGGCGGAAGTCGCGTACCGGTGATGAGCCTGAGTTCGATCGGGGCGTGGATCAGGAGGCTGATCCGTATTCGGTGGCTCGGACGATCTTGCTGGACAAGTTGACGGGGCAGCCGCGGACGCGGGCGGAGTTGGCTGATGTGCTGGCCGAGCGCGAGATTCCGGACGAGGTTGCCGATGAGGTGCTGGACCGGTTCACCGATGTCGGGTTGATCGACGACGCGGCGTTTGCGAACGCGTGGGTGGAGTCGCGGCACCGCGGGCGCGGGCTGGGGAAGCGGGCACTGGCGCAGGAGCTTCGGCGGCGTGGGGTGGACGACCAGTTGGCGCGGGATGCGCTCGAGGAGCTTGATCCCGAGCAGGAGGAGCAGACGGCCCGGGAGCTGGTACGGCGGAAGCTGCGCTCGATGCGTTCGCTCGACCGCCAGGTGGCGATGCGCCGGCTGCTTGGAATGCTTGCCCGCAAGGGATATCCGGGCGGCCTGGCCATGACCATCGTCAAACAAGAACTCGATGCCGATCACGACGAGTTCCCACTCCTCGATTCGTCGGGTCTCGGGCCCGAGTAAGCGAGCACGGTGGAACACCGTCCTGCTGGCGAGGCGCAGGTTCGTCGCGGTGCGGCGGAGGACCGGGCGGGGATACGGCGGCTGCTGCGCGAGCTGCACGGTGTGGCGGCTGACGCTACGACCTTGCCCTACGTCCGACAGGCAGCACAGACATTTGTCGCCGTCGATGACGGCGAGGTAGTTGGAGTCGTGGTCGGGACGTGTGTCGATTACGGGCATGAGCCGTACGGGATGGTCGAGGAACTGGTGGTGGCGCCCGGGCGACGTGGAGCTGGGATCGGGGCGACCCTGCTTGACGAGTGCCGAACATGGCTGGCGCAGGCCGGGGCCGAGGTGGTGTTCGTGTCGGCGGTCGGTGAGGAGGCCGCGGAGTTCTACGTGCGTCGCGGGTTCACACGTTGCGTCGGCCCGTGGTCGTGGGCCGGCACTGCGACGGTGCGGGAGTAGCGTGGGCCGCATGGTGAGTTTGGGGGATGTGGAGCGGGTGGTTGCGGGGTTGCCGGAGACTGAGGAGACGTCTCGGCACGGGTTGCAGACGTGGAAGGTTGGGGGGAAGGCGTACGCGTGGGTGCGGCCGTTCAGTAAGGCGGATTTGAAGCGGTTCGGGGACGAGACGCCGCCGGACGGGCCGATCCTCGCGTTGTCGGTGGAGGACCTGGCGGAGAAGGAGGCCGTGCTCGCGGCGCGGGTGGGGGACGGGTTCTTCACGATTCCGCATTTCAACGGGTACGCCGCCGTACTCGTGCAGCTGGACAAGCTGTCCGAGAGTGTTTTGCAGGAAGTGTTGCTCGACGCGTGGTTGGTTCATGCGCCGGCTGCCGTCGCGAAAGCGCACCTGGAGAACAGTTAGCGCTACGGAGCGTTACCGGATTCCGGGGGTGGGGTGCGGCGAGGGGCGTTGACGGGTGGGGCGTGACGGTGTGTTATCCGAAGTAGGACCGGTACTTGGGCCGGTCCGTACGCTGGGATTTTTCCGTCGATCCGCCCCAGACACCGCGGAGGGTGCAATGAACGATTTCCAGGAACAGGCGAAGAACTGGCTCCGGAATGTCGTCAAGCAGAACCCGGACAAGATCAAGGCCGGCGTCGAGAAGGCCGGCGACCTGATCGACAAGCAGACCGGCGGGAAGTACGCGGAGAAGGTCGACGCGGTCCAGCAGAAGGTCGGTACGTTCGTCGACAAGCAGACCTCCGAGGACACGCCCGCCGCGGAATCCACCGAGCCGGGCGGAACCACCGATGCTGCCACGGGCAGCACCACGCCGGACGCGGCATCGAGCACAGACACCGCCGGATCGAGCGCCCCTGGCACCAGCGCCCCCAGCACCAGTGCGGACGCGACGAGCGTTGACGAAACCCAGCGCTGACGGGACGAGCGCTGATCGGACGAGCGCTGATCGGACCAGTGCTGGCGCAGCGCACCGCTGACGGGACCGCGCTGACGGGGAGCCAGCGCTGGCCGGAGCCAGCGCTGACGGGACCCGGCGCTGACCGGACCAGTGCTGACGGAACCCAGCGCTGACAGGACGAGCGAGGACGGAACGAGCGTTGGTGGGATGAACGCTGACCGGACCAGTGCTGGCGGAGCGCAGTCCTGACGGGACCGCGCTGACGGGATCCGGCGTTGACCGGACCCGGCGTTGACAAGAACCAGCACTGAGCGGACTAATGCTGGCGGAACGTTGCGCTGACCGGACCAGCGCGCTGACGCGACGAGCGCTGAGCGGACCAGTGCTGGTGCAACGAGTGTTGGCGGAACCCAGTGGTGCGGACCAACGCTGACCAGGCCGCCTTGTCGGCGGACGGGGCGGTGTGGTTGGCGGAGGGTAGGTTGTACCGGTATCGGCTGGCGCAGGGGAAAGGTCTTTACGGTGGGTAGGGGCTGAACGGGAGCCGGGTCCTGGGGTTCGGTGGACTGGACCAGGTTGTGGAGTGGTATCGGCGTGGGCGTGCACGAGTGTCCGTCTTGACCGGGTGGTGGGGCGCGCCTAGCCTCGGCATCAGGAAGGGACGAATCCACCGTTTCGGTGGCGGACATACGGGTCGGCGGGCCGGTGAGACGGCCGGCCGGGAACAGATCGCTAACACGCTCGACCGAGCTGGAGGAAGGGCGACGGCGCCGCGAACGCCGTCGAATAGGCAGGACCCGCGCAGCGAGAAGTGGGCGGGGCCGTGGTGGTCGCCGAGGATTCAGCGGCGACGCACACTGCGCAAGTAGGCGCGTCGGCGGACGGGGGTCCGCGGATCGTGCGTACCCCGAATCATCGGTGTGGTTCCGCCGTTCAGTCCGGCACAGCCGCACCCAGTTCGCCGTACCGTCTCCGGATTCCCTTCGACCGATGGCCAAAGTCCCGCCGTGGGACTCGAAGGAGAGGGGAGACGCCGATGACCGCGATGTACGTTGGCCTGACCCTGATCGGACTGCTGATCGCCGGACTGCTGGCCTGGATCGGCCTCACCCTCTCCCGCCGGAAGGCCGTCGACACCGCCACCGCCCATCACGAGGTCGAGGCCGCGGCCGAGCTGGTCCGCCGGCAGGCCGAGGAGGACGCCGGGCTGCTGCGGACCCGTGCCGAGGCGGCCGAGCGTCGCGCCGAGGAGATCCGCCGTGCCGCGGAGGACCGGGCGTCGGAGGTACGGCGGGACGCGGAGCAGCGGGCGTCAGACGTACGGCGGGAGGCCGAGGCGGAGGCGCAGTCGATCCGGGACGACCTGCGGGAGCAGCGCCTGGAGATGGAGCGCCGCGACCACCGGCTGACCGAACGCGAGGAGCGGCTCGACGAGCAGCACCGCGCGATCGAGGAACGCCAGACCGAGCTGGCCGCCCAGCTCGCCGAACTCGAGCAGCGCAAGCAGCAGATCAAGGACCTCGAGGACGAGCGCCGCCGGATCCTCGAAGGCGTCGCGAACCTCACCAGCGAGCAGGCGAAGGCCGAGCTGGTCGCGTCGATCGAGGACGAGGCGAAGCGGCATGCGCACGCGATCGTCCGCGACATCGAGCGGCAGGCGCTCGACGAAGGCGAGACGAAGGCGCGCAAGATCATCACCGGGGCGGTGCAGCGGCTTGCGTCGGAGCAGACGAGTGAGTCGGTGGTGTCGGTCGTGCACCTGCCGAGTGACGACATGAAGGGCCGGATCATCGGGCGCGAAGGCCGCAACATCCGGTCGTTCGAGCAGACCACCGGCGTGAACCTGATCATCGACGACACCCCGGAAGCGGTGCTGCTGTCCTGCTTTGACCCGGTACGGCGGGAGACGGCACGGCTGACGCTGGACTCGTTGGTGCTCGACGGGCGGATCCACCCGAGCCGGATCGAGGAGATCTACGAGCGTTCCAAGGGCGAGGTCGCGGAGCTGTGCGAGCGTGCCGCGGAGGACGCGATGGCCGACGTTGGCATCACCGATCTGCATCCGGAGCTGATCCGGACGATGGGTCTGCTGCGGTACCGGACGTCGTACGGGCAGAACGTACTGAAGCACCTTGTCGAGTCGGCGCACATCGCCGGGATGATGGCCGCCGAGCTCGGGCTGGATCCGAAGCTGTGCAAGCGCGGCGCGTTCCTGCACGACATCGGGAAGGCGCTCACGCACGAGTCCGAGGGCAGTCACGCGATCGTCGGGGCGGAGCTGGCGAAGAAGTACGGCGAGAACGACGACGTCGTGCACTGCATCGAGGCGCACCACAACGAGGTCGAGGTCCGTACCGTGGAGGCCGTTCTCACGCAGGCGGCGGATGCGGT
Source organism: Kribbella sp. NPDC031520 (assembly GCF_055580825.1). NCBI lineage: Bacteria > Bacillati > Actinomycetota > Actinomycetes > Propionibacteriales > Kribbellaceae > Kribbella > Kribbella sp. NPDC031520. The sequence goes on along the minus strand of NZ_JBVIKS010000002.1, from coordinate 985,743 downwards.
CAGCGGCGGCCGGCCGGGTGCGCGGCGGGAGTCGTTGGAGGCGTACGTACAGCGACTCGAACGGCTCGAGGAGATCGCGATGCACCACGACGGCGTCGAGAAGGTGTTCGCGATGCAGGCCGGCCGCGAGATCCGCGTGATGGTGCTCCCGGACGCGGTCGACGACATCGCCGCACAGGTGATGGCCCGCGACATCGCGAAGCAGGTCGAGGAAGAGCTCACGTATCCGGGTCAGATCCGAGTCACCGTCGTCCGGGAGTCCCGCGCCACCGAGGTCGCGAAATAGACGTCAGGACAGCCGTCGACGCCGACTTCGAGCGGATGATCGCGGAGCTGGCGGGGGAGCCGGCCGCGCAGTACCACGTCCGCAATCGTTGGGATGTCCAACAACGAGACGAGGGTCTGCTCCTGGTTGCCGTCGAGGACGGCGACTTCGTTGGGCGGACCATGGTGTTGCGGAGTTCGAAGTACGACGAGGTGCGCGCGGCTGCCGATCCCGCGGAGATCAACGCGCTGCACGCCTTCGTACCGGGGAAGGGCATCGGTACGGCGCTGATCCGGGCCGCCGAGGGGGTCGCGGTGGACTGGGGGCGGACGGCGATCGGGCTCGGTGTTGCGCTCGACAACGCGCGGGCGCGCGAGCTGTACGAGCGGCTCGGGTACGTGCTGTGGTCCGGGCCGCGGGTCATCGATCGATGGACCGAGCAGGCGGCCGACGGGACAGTTGTCCGCAGTTACGCCGACGAGTGCGACTATCTTCTCAAGCGCCTGTGACCCGCGCGGTGCTGCAGCGGCGTGACGTCGATCGGCTCGTCGGCGATACGTTCCTGCGGCAGCACTAGTTGCTTGCTCCCCGTGCCCAGGCCGAGCAGATGTCATTCGTGCGACGTGGCGTACTTCGCGCGCCACGCGGGTGGCTCGAAGGGGGCGCCGTAGATGCGTGTCTCGCGGGCGATGCGGCCGTCGCGGAACTCGACGATGTTCGCCACGTAGTAGACGTCGTCGCCGTACTCCGAGCGGCCGAGGACCACGAAATGGTCGCCGGCGCCGGTGATCCGGATGATCTGGATCGACGGCGGCGCGGGGTACTCCTGCTGCATCGCACGCATCGCGTCGCGCCCGACGATGCGCTCACCCGACTGAGGCATCTCCAGGACGTAGTCGTCAGCCCGAACGTCGTGCTCCGCCTCGGCCGACAGCGCGAGCCGGTCGTCGGACGGCCACAGGCGTTCGAGCAGTTCGCGGTTGCGGTCCATACCTCATGGTGCACCCGGCCGGCGAGCGCGACTACCTGCTCAAAGATCCGTCCGGGGAACCGGTATGCGTCAGCGGAAGGCGGACTGGCCGGTCAGGGCCTGGCCGATGACGAGTTGGTGGACCTCCGACGTTCCCTCGTAGGTGAGGACCGATTCGAGGTTGTTGGCGTGCCGCATGATCGGGTACTCGCCGCTGATGCCGTTCGCGGCCAGGATCGTCCGGCACTCGCGGGCGATCGCGATCGCCTCGCGGACGTTGTTGAGTTTGCCGACCGACACCTGCTCGGGACGCAGCGCGCCCTTCTCCTTCAGGCGGCCGAGGTGGACGGCGAGCAGGATGCCCTTGTTCAGCTCGACGGCCATGTCCGCGATCTTCGCCTGGGTCAGCTGGTACGCCGTCAGCGGTTTGTCGAACACGATCCGCTCGCCGGCGTACGCGATCGCCGTCTCCAGGCAGTCCCGGGCCGCGCCCATCGCGCCGAAGATGATGCCGAACCGGGCCTCGTTCAGGCAGCCGAGCGGGCCGGACAGGCCGCGCGCCTCGGGGAGCATCGCGGAGGCCGGGAGCCGTACGTCGTCCAGTACCAGCTCGGACGTGACCGAGGCGCGCAGCGACATCTTCTGCTTGATCTCGGGCGCGGAGAAACCGGGCGTCGAGGTCGGTACGACGAAGCCGCGGACGCCGTCGTCGGTCCGCGCCCAGACCACGGCGACGTCGGCGACCGAACCGTTGGTGATCCACGTCTTCGAGCCGTTGAGCACCCAGTCGGCACCGTCGCGGCGCGCGTTGGTCCGCATGCCCGCGGGGTTCGAACCGAAGTCGGGCTCGGTCAGGCCGAAGCAGCCGATCGCCTCACCGGCGGACATCCGGGGGAGCCACTCGTTCTTCTGGTCGTCGCTGCCGTACTTCCAGATCGCGTACATCGCGAGCGAACCCTGCACGGACACCAGCGATCGCATCCCCGAGTCGGCCGCCTCGATCTCCAGACAGGCGAGCCCGTACGCAACCGGCCCCAGCCCCGCGCACCCGTACCCGGTCAGGTGCATCCCGAGAAACCCGAGCGCACCCAGCTCCTTCGCCAGCCCCCGCGCCGGAATCGACGCCGTCTCGAACCACTCCGGCAACGAAGGCCGCAACCGCTCATCCGCAAACCGTCGAGCCGCCTCGCGCACGTCGACCTCCTCCGAAGTCAGCAGCGAGTCAACGTCCACAAGATCCAGCGAAACGGTCATGTGCTCACGCTAACGGCTGCAACACCGACGAGGCTGTGCAGCAGCTCACTTGCGGTACCAGGGCCACCACCAGTGGTGTTTGCGGGGGTGGCGGACTATGACGCTGGCGTGGTGGGCCCGGCCGGTTATGTGGAGGCGGACTCCGCCGGGGCGGGGGGCTACGGCGCGGTTCTTGGCGCTGCTGTGGTTGGCCTCCACCTGGTCGAGGTCGACGCTCCAGCCTTCGGGGATGATCATCACGACCGAGCTGTGGATGGCCTGGGCGTCGACGTGGATGTCGGGCCAGTGGACGACAGCGTCGGTGAAGTCGAGCTTGACCGAGGAGTGCTCCGCGATCGCGGTGAGCCGTTCAGGAACGACCCACGCGCCCTCCCGCTTCTGCGCGCTGTGCCGGGCTCGAAGGGTGAGTTCCTGGGCGCTGCCGTGCGCTACCGGCACCAGGTCGGCCGTCGCGTTGCGGAGCTCGAGCTGGGTCTTGGCCGTGTAGATCTGGGTGAGCCGCTCGTCGAGTTCCTCGAAGTCCAGCCGCCCGTCGGTGTGTGCTTCCTGGACCACGGCGGCGGCACGCTCACGGTCGTTGTCGGATGCCCGGTGTGATGGCGGCGGCTGCTCCAGACTCATTCCCCAAAGGTAGCGCCGCTACAGGTCCGAGGAGTACTACCCGACGAGGTCGAGGAAGCGCCCGACGACCGTCGACCAGGTCTTGTCGAGTTCGACGGCGTACCGTTCCGCGTCGGCCACCACCTCGTCCGGGTCGAAGCCCAGCGAACGCAGCCGCTCCGGGTCCCACCGCCGTACGCGATCCGCTGAAACCTCTGGATGGAACTGCACACCCCAGCTCTGCCCTATCCGCAGCATCTGGTTCGGGCAGCGCTCACTGGACATCAGCAACACCCCGTCGTCCGGCAACCGCGTGATCTGGTCCTGATGACTCTCCACAGCTCGTACTACCGACGGAAGCCCAGCGAGCAGTACGTCATCCCCGGCAGCCGGCAGCACTGTCAGCGACGTCACACCCTTCTCGGGCAGCCCGTACTTCCCCCGCACTTCTCCACCGAACGTATGCGCCAGCAACTGCGCCCCGAGACAGATCCCGAGCACCGGCACCTGCCCGTGCGCCGCCCGCAGCAACAAGCGCTCATCCGGCAGCCACGGCGAGCGCTCGTCCTCGTCGGGCAGCATCCCGCCGCCGAGCAGCACCAGCGCCGCATGCCCGGCCACGCCGGTGGGTACGGGTTCGCCGTCCCAGGCCCGGACGACGACAGGAGACAACCCACGGTGGTCCAGCCAGTCGAGCAGCCGCCCCGGTCCGCTGTCGCGGTCGTTCTCGATGATCAAGACGGTGGTCACCCCGGTAACGGTACGGGCGGCATACGGGCGGCACTGATGACACGCTGCGCTCCGGCCTACCGGAGTCGCGATTCCTGGATACTGATGCACTGGGGGTGCCGATGGAGCCAGTCAGTGGATTCGTGCGCGCCGTTGTCGGAGATGTGGCGTTCATCTTCGCCAAGGGCATGGTCGCCGCGTACCTGCTCGCCCGGCGCAACGGGTTGACGCGGCCGCAGGTCGACCTGCTCATCCGGTCGCACGGCCAGTACGTACCACTCTCCGTCCCGACGGGCACCGTGCCCGCGGTCGGTCGGCTCGTCGGGCTGGACGAGATCCGTCCGGCGCCGATGATCACCGTCGAGTTCACCCCGGGCGACACCGGTGCCGAGGCGCACCTCACGGCGAACAACCCCGTGCTGGTCACGATCACCGACGTGAGTCACCGCGAGTACGACGCTGTCGTACTGACCACCTCGCTGGGCGCAGCGACGTACGCACAGCTGCCCCCGGGGTACTACCACGTGTCCGCGGTGGTCATAGACGAGTACGGCGAGCTGCTGCAGGGGTACGGCGCTCAGCACAACCTGCACGTGGACAAGGGAGACGACCTGATCGTCTCAATGTCCATCCGGACCGCGGGCGTTTCAGAGATCGCTGCGGCGCTCGAGACTGGTCCGCAACCCGCACTGGTCAGCCTTGACGGCGACGTCGTGCCGCTGCTGGATCTGGTACGCATAGGCCGCGCCCCGGACTGTGACCTGATTCTTGACCGTCAGGAGATCAGCAGGCACCACGCGGAGCTCCTGCGGATCGACGCGACCAGCTACGAGCTACGTGACCTGGGCTCGACGAACGGGACAACGGTGAACGGGGAACCGATCCAGACCGCACTGGTCCGCCACGGCGACGAGATCCGCCTCGGGGCGCTCCCGTTCCGCCTGCTGCTCGCCTGACCTGGAACAATGGCGCCGTGAACCCGCGCAGCGTCGTCATCCTCGGCTCGACCGGCTCGATCGGTACTACGGCGCTGGAGCTGATCGGACGGAACCGGGACCGCTTCCACGTCCTGGCGCTGTCCGCCGGCGGCGACAACGTCGCCCTGCTCGCTGAGCAGGCGCTCGAGTTCGGCGTCGAGGTGGTGGCGGTCGCGAAGGCCACCGTCGCGCAGGACCTGCAGCTCGCGTTCTACGCCGAGGCGCAGCGGAAGGGGTACGCGCAGGGCGAGTTCCGGATCCCGAAGATCCTCACCGGGCCGGACGCCGCCAGCGAGCTCGCGGCGACGAAGTGTGACGTAGTGCTCAACGGCATCAACGGATCGGTCGGTCTGCACGCGACGCTGGCGGCGCTGGAGGCGGGGAACACGCTCGCGCTGGCCAACAAGGAGTCGCTGGTGATCGGCGGCCCGATCGTCACCCGGCGCGCCAAGCCCGGTCAGATCGTCGCGGTCGACTCCGAGCACAGTGCGATCGCGCAGTGCCTACGCGGGGGGTCCCCGGACGAGGTCCGCAAGCTCGTACTGACCGCGAGCGGTGGCCCGTTCCTCGGCAGGCCGCGCAGCGAGCTGGCGAACGTCACCGTCGAGCAGGCCCTCGACCATCCGAACTTCGCGATGGGCCCGGTCGTCACGATCAACTCGGCCACGCTGGTCAACAAGGGCCTGGAGCTGATCGAGGCGCACCTGCTCTTCGGTATCCCGATGGACCGGATCGACGTGGTCATCCACCGGCAGCAGGCGATCCACTCGATGGTCGAGTTCACCGACGGCGCCACCATCGCGCAGGTCGGCGTACCGACGATGACAGTGCCGATCGGGCTCGCGCTCGGCTGGCCCGACCGGATAGCGGACGCATCCCCGCCGTGGAACTTCGCCGAGGCCAGCACCTGGACATTCCAGCCGGTCGACAACGCCGAGTTTCCGTCGGTGGAGCTGGCCCGCGAGGCCGGTACCCGCGGTGGCACCGCGCCGGCCGTGTACAACGCGGCGAACGAGGTCTGCGTCCAGGCGTTCCGGGACGGCCGGCTGCCGTTCACCGCGATCGTCGACACGGTGGCCCGGGTCGTGACCGATCACGACGTACCCTCGTATGAGGAACTGTCCGTCGACGACGTGCTCGCCGCGGACGCGTGGGCCCGACAGCGGGCTCGCGAGATCACGGGCGTACAGGAGATCCACCAGGCATGAGCGTGCTTCTCACCATCCTCGGCATCGTGCTGTTCGTGCTCGGGGTGCTGATCTCCGTGGCGCTGCACGAGATGGGCCACATGATCCCGGCGAAGGCGTTCGGGATGAAGGTCACGCAGTTCTTCGTCGGCTTCGGGCGGACCGTCTGGTCGGTGAAGCGGGGCGAGACGGAGTACGGCATCAAGGCGATCCCGGCCGGCGGCTTCGTCCGGATCATCGGGATGATGCCGCCGGCGAAGGGCCAGGACCCGACCAAGGTGCGGAAGGCGAACACCGGCCCGATCCAGTCGATGGTCGAGAACGCGCGCACCGCGGAGTACGAGACGATCGCGCCCGGGGACAACGGCCGGCTCTTCTACCAGAAGGTGTGGTGGAAGAAGCTGATCGTGATGGCGTCCGGGCCGCTGGTCAACGTACTGATCGCGGCGGTGCTGTTCACCGGCCTGTTCACGCTGTACGGCGCGCGGGTTCCGCAGACCACGATCTCCACCGTCACCGACTGCGTGATCCCGGCGAACCAGGCGAAGCCGGAGCGCAAGTGCCAGGACGGGGACAAGGTGTCACCCGCCAAGCAGGCCGGATTCCAGGTCGGCGACCGGATCGTCTCGTTCAACGGCACCACGATCGAGAGCTGGGACCAGCTGACCCCGCTGATCCGGGCGAACACCGACAAGGCGGCCACGATCGTTGTCGAGCGCAACGGTCAGCAGCTCACCCTGCACACCAACACGATCGTCAACCAGGTGCTGGACACGCCCGCGTCGGACAAGTACGTCTCGGTCGGGTTCCTCGGCGTCTCCCCGGTGAACAAGCTCGAGCGGCAGAGCGTCGGCTACGCGTTCGACCAGATGGGCACCTACACGGTCGCCACGGTGCAGGCCCTCGGCCGGTTCCCGGAGAAGCTGGTCGGCGTCGCGAAGTCGATCGTCGGCGGCAAGCGGGACGCGGACAGCCCGATGAGCGTGGTCGGCGCCAGCCGCGTCGCGGGCGAGATCGCCGCCAGCAACCTGGACGTCGGCGCGAAGTTCGCGAGCCTGATCATGCTGCTTGCCTCGCTGAACCTGTTCCTTGCCCTGTTCAACTTCATCCCGCTGCTGCCGCTGGACGGCGGGCACATGATCGGCGCGATCTGGGAAGGCATCCGGCGCGGTCTGGCCAAGCTGTTCGGCCGGCCGGACCCCGGGTACGTCGACGTGGCCAAGCTGCTGCCGATCGCGTACGTCGCGGCCAGTGTGATCGTGGTGATGGGTGTGCTGCTCGTCATCGCCGACATCGTCAACCCCATCAAGCTGTTCAACGGATAGCTGTCAACGGATAAAGGACACATGAGCATCAACCTGGGCATGCCTGCGCTGCCGCCACCCACCCTCGCTCCGCGCCGGAAGACCCGTCAGATCAAGGTCGGCAGCGTGCTGGTCGGCGGCGACGCTCCGGTGTCGGTGCAGTCGATGACGACGACGCCGACGAACGATGTCAACAAGACGCTGCAGCAGATCGCCGAGCTGACCGCGGCCGGTTGCGACATCGTCCGGGTCGCCTGCCCGCGGCAGGAGGACGCCGACGCGCTGGCGGAGATCGCGAGGCACTCGCAGATCCCGGTGATCGCGGACATCCACTTCCAGCCGGGCTACGTGTTCGCGGCGATCGAGGCCGGGTGTGCCGCCGTCCGGGTGAACCCGGGCAACATCCGCAAGTTCGACGACCAGGTCAAGGAGATCGCGCAGGCCGCGAAGGACCACGGTACGTCGCTGCGGATCGGCGTGAACGCCGGTTCGCTGGACAAGCGGCTGCTGGAGAAGTACGGGAAGGCGACGCCGGAGGCGCTGGTCGAGTCGGCCGTCTGGGAGGCGTCGCTGTTCGAGGAGCACGACTTCCACGACTTCAAGATCTCGGTCAAGCACAACGACCCGGTCGTGATGGTGCAGGCGTACGAGATGCTCGCCGAGCGCGGCGACTGGCCGCTGCACCTCGGCGTCACCGAGGCCGGGCCGGCGTTCCAGGGCACGATCAAGTCGTCGGTTGCGTTCGGTGCGCTGCTGTCGCGCGGTATCGGTGACACGATCCGGGTCTCGCTGTCCGCGCCGCCGGTCGAGGAGGTCAAGGTCGGCCTGCAGATCCTGCAGTCGCTGAACCTGCGGGAGCGCAAGCTCGAGATTGTCTCCTGCCCGTCGTGCGGTCGCGCCCAGGTCGACGTCTACACGCTCGCGGAGCAGGTGACCGCCGGCCTCGAGGGGATGGAGGTCCCGCTGCGCGTCGCCGTCATGGGCTGCGTCGTGAACGGCCCCGGCGAGGCCCGCGAGGCCGACCTCGGCGTCGCCTCCGGCAACGGCAAGGGCCAGATCTTCGTCAAGGGCGAGGTCATCAAGACGGTCCCCGAGTCCGCCATCGTGGAAACCCTGATCGAAGAAGCCATGCGCATCGCCGAACAAATGGAAACCACCGGCGAATCCGGCGAACCCACCGTCAGCGTCAGCTGACCGGTCGATCAGGAGCGCGCCGATGGAGACACCTGTGCCAGCTGATGGCGCCGCCGTGACGGCGCCCACATCCGAGGAGGTCGCTCGGGCGGAGGCGCTGATCGCCACGCTCAACGAGGTGCAGCTGGACTTCACCGGCTCGGCCGGCGCCTGGCGGTACGGCGGTGGACGGGACCTGAGCCGATTCGTTGAGCGGGCTCGGGAGAGCACGGACTAGCTGCTGGCACGAGATAGCCTGCTGGGCGTGGCGGAGTATCTGGTGGTTAGTGCGGTGGCTGGTGAGGCTCGGTATGTGCCGGAGGGGATTCCGGTGGTGGTTACCGGGGTGGGGAAGACGGCGGCTGCTGTTGCGGTGAGTCGGGCGTTGGCTGGGCGGGACGTCGGCGATCTTGTGGTGCTGAATGTCGGTACAACTGGAGCGTTGCGGGACGGACTGTCTGGGCTGTTCCTGCCCAGTACCGTGATCAACCACGACGTGAACGCGGCAGCGGTTCGGGCGATCGGGCTGGATCCGCAGGACGAGTTGCACGTCGAGGGTGGGGACGGGACGGTGCTGGCGTCGGGGGACGTGTTCGTGACGGATCCCGACGTACGGGCGCGGTTGGCGGCGCGGGCGCACCTCGTGGACATGGAGGCGTACGGCGTGGTGTACGCGTGCCAGGCGTACGGCGTACCCGTACGCGTCGTGAAGCACGTGTCGGACTCCGCCGACGAGGCAGCACTCGACTGGCCGGCCCTCGTGGACGCCAGCGCCAAGGTGCTGGGGGAGTGGGTCAGCGAGAACGCGCGCTGAGACCCGTTCCAGATCCTGGGCAGCTGGTTATGCTGGCTTGACCTTGACCCTGGGGGCAAGGTTTAGCGTCGGGGTGAAGGAGGCGGGATGCGGATCAGCGATCTGGCGGCCGAGGCCGGTGTGACCGTGAAGGCCGTGCGGTACTACGAGTCGCAGGGGCTGCTCAAGCCGCGGCGGGAGTCCAACGGGTACCGGGCGTACGACGCGGACGACGTGGTCGTGGTGCGTGAGGTGAAGGCGTTGCTGAGCCTCGGGCTGACCGCGGAGCAGACGTACCCGTTCATCGAGTGCCTGCGGGCCGGCAACGACCGTGCGGACGTCTGCCCGGCGTCGCTGACGGCGTACCGGACGCGCATCGCGGACGTGGACCGGCGGATCGCCGAGCTGACCGACCTGCGGGCGCGGCTGACCGACCTCCTGTCCGATGCCGAGAGTTGGAGGAACCGACCATGACCGACCTGCGTAGCGTTGACGAGACCACCTTCCGCCAGGAGGTGCTGCGTTCCGAGAAGCCCGTACTGGTGGACTTCTGGGCGCAGTGGTGCCCGCCGTGCCACCAGATCGCGCCTGTCCTCGCGCAGATCGCTGCCGAACGCGAGGACCAGCTGACCGTGGTGAAGCTCAACTCCGACGAGAACCCGCGCATCGCCGCGAACTACCGGGTGATGGCGCTGCCCACGCTCGCACTCTTCCACCGCGGCGAGCTCATCTGGTCGGTGGTCGGCGCCCGCCCGAAGCACAAGCTCCTCAAGGAACTCGACGACGCGCTACTGACTGCCGTCTAGTGTCCTGGGGGGGGGGGGGGGGGGGAGGGGGGGGGGAACTTCCAACCCAGGCACCAAGGCAGGACTTTGCTGGGAAGCGAACAAACACCCCCCCAAGTCGGTCTTCCCAAACAC
>NZ_JBVIKS010000002.1:831954-975561 GCF_055580825.1 Kribbella sp. NPDC031520 | reverse complement strand
GTGGGGCACTTCCCCCCCCCAAACACCACACCCCCCCAGGACCCCCACCCCCCCCCCCGGCCCTCCCTTTGTTTTCTCGGAATGGGGCCCCCCCCCCCCCCCCCCCCACCCCCCCCCCCCAGGACACTAGCGCCGTCTGTTGGTGGAAGGCGACCAGCCACTCCCCGGACGTGTTCGTCCAGACGCTGGTGGCGTACGACGGCGCCTGTACTTCGTTGCCGTCGACAAGGACCGTGACGGCGACGTGGTACGTGACGATCGCGGTGTGGTCGTCGACGACGATCACGCGCTCCCCGGTGCGGTTGGTCCTCAGGTACGGGTTGTGGTTGGCGGTGATGCCCGGGACCGCGGTCGCCTTGTCGATGATCCCGAACCTGGTCACCGCGATCGCGTCGTCGCGCAGATACCTCTGGTAAAAGTCCCCGTCGCCTTCCCGGTTCGCCTTCCACAACAGATCCTCGAGCTCCGAGAGCTCCTCATTCACTGACATACCCACACCCTGCCTTCCACCTAGGACAAGCGCGGTCCTAGTTGAGCTCGTACCTCTTGACTGGTAGCAACATAGAATGCTAGCAATATAGCCATGGCGGATGATGCTGGGAAGAAGGTGCAGTTCAACGTGTATCTGCCGCCGGGTTTGGTGCGGCGGGTGAAGCACAAGGCGATCGACGACGGGGCGAGTTTGTCGGCGCTGGTCGAGCAGGCGCTTGCGGAGTATCTCGACAACCATGGGGAGGCCAGGGGATGAGCAGCGTGGTGATCAGACCGCTCCGGTTCACCGACGACGTGGATGCGATGCGGGGGTTCCTGGAGGCGCTCGGGCTGCGGTCACGGATCGAGTCCGAGCGCGGTGGATGGGTGGACATGGTGACCGGCAACGGGATGGTCGCGCTGCACGACGCGGCGGACAGCTCGACCGGTGGGAAGGCCGCGCAGACCACGCTGTCCTTCGAAGCGGACAAGCTGGACGGGCTGACAGATCGCTTGGAGCAGGCCGGGTTCGGCGACGCGACGGTCTTCGATGAGGCGTACGGGCGGGTGCTATCGGTGACCGCGCCGGACGGCGTCGTGATCTGGATCGACGAGCGGACCGAGGACCTGTACGGGTACAAGCTGCACGACGCGCATCCGGACGAGCGGTGGACCGTCACGCCGTACCTGACCGGCGCGGACGAGCCCGCCTGGCAGCGGTTCCTCACCGCGCTCGGCATCACCCCGACCGTACGGTTCGGCCCGGGCGCCGAGTTTGCCGTACGCCTCGACCTGACGACGACCGAGGACCTCGACGACGTACAGAGCCGCGTACCGGGTACCCGCACCAACAACGCGCTGGAGCTCACGGACCCGGACGGCCAACGAGTCGTGGTGCACCAATGAGCTTGACCTCGACCCCACCTGAGGTTGGAAGATGCACGGCATGACGACGGGGGCGCCTCAGCGGCTGCGGGACGACACGGACTTCCGGCGGTACTGGCTGGCGCGGGCGCTCTCGGTCACGGGCTCGATGGTCACGGCGATCGCGTTACCCGTACTGGTGTACCGCTTGAGCGGGTCGACCGTACTGACGGCGGTCGTGACCGCGCTCGAGTCGGCGCCGTATCTCCTGGCCGGTCTGTTCGCGGGCGCGCTCGCGGACCGCTGGAACCGTCGGCGCACGATGGTGACCGCGGACTGTGTGAACGCCGTCCTCGTCGGATCCGTCCCGCTCGCGCACGTGTTCGGCGTACTGACCGTCCCGCAGGTGCTGGTGGTCGCGTTCACCGTGCAGGCCGTCTACACCTTCTTCGACGGCGCGAACTTCGGCGCGCTGCCGGTCCTCGTCGGCCGTGCCCGCGTGGCGCAGGCGAACTCGGCGGTCTGGACGGCGTCGAGTCTCATCGAGTTGTTCGTCCCGCCGTTGACCGGTCTGATGCTCGGCGTCTTCGATCCGGCCAGCCTGCTCACGCTGGACGCGCTCAGCTTCGCCGCGTCCGCGTTCGCGGTGCGCGGGATCGTCCGGGCGATGTCGGAGTCCCGCGACGGGCAGCCGCCGCTGCGCCCGCGGGTCGTGCTGAACGACATCGGCGACGGCCTGCGGTACCTGGTCCAGCACGCCGGCGTACGGACGATGACGATCATCGGCAGCATCCAGTCCTTCGCGGGCGGCGGCTTCATGGCGCTGATCGTGGTGTGGTGCGACCGCGTCCTGCACATCGGTACGTCGGGACTCCGGTTCGGACTGGTGTGGGGCGTGTGGGGGATCGGCGGGCTGATCGCGGCGCTCAGTCTGCCGCGGCTGCTGAAGCGGATGCCACCTGCCGCGATCACGCTGTACGCGCTGCCGCTGTCGGCGTTGCTCGGGGTGCTGGCGCCGTTGTCGCCGCACTGGATCGTGGCGGCGCTGGCGCTGCTCGTCTGGGGTTCGGCGTACGTGCTGGTGATCGTGAACGCCGTGTCGTACCGGCAGCAGGTGACCCCGGAGCACCTGCTGGGCCGGGTCAACACGGCCGGCCGGATGCTGTCCTGGGGTGTCGGCTGGACGCTCGGATCCGTTCTCGGCGGGCTGCTCGGCAACGCCTTCGGCCCGCGGACCGGAATGGTGTTGATGGGTCTGTTCGGTTGCCTCGGCGTGGTCTTCGCCTGGACCTCACCGCTGCGTCGGATCGCTGCCGGTCACGAACCACAGACAGCCTGACGCGGCCCCGTTGCATACGCTGACGCCTGACATCAGCTAGGTTCTGCGCGTGGGCGTACGGGTTCTCGGTCCTCGTGACCTCGCGGCGGCGCGCGCGGTCATCGCCCGCGATCCGGTGGTCAACGTGTTCGTGGACAGCCTCGTGCAGGCGTCCGGACTCGACCCGCGGCGCGGTGCGGAGGTCTGGGGCTACGTCGACAAGGGTGCCCTCGAGGCGCTGTGTCACGCCGGCGGGAACATGGTCCCGGTCGGCGCGGACGACGCGGCGCTGCGGGCGTTCGCTGCGTACGCGCTGCGCCGCGGGCGGAACTGCTTCCAGATCCTCGGCCAGGCGCGCGCGGTCGAGCAGCTGTGGAGCATCCTCGAGCCGCACTGGGGCCCGGCCCGCGAGATCCGCGACGACCAGCCGTTCATGGTGGTCGAGGGACCGCCGGCGATTACTCCGGATCCGCTGGTCCGGGCCGTGGAGCCGGTCGAGTTGCCGATCCTGTACCCGGCGTGCGTCGCGATGTACACCGAGGAGGTCGGCGTACCGCCGCAGACCGGGCCGGACGGGACGTTCTACCGGTCGCGGGTCGCGGAGCTGATCCGGGCCGGGCGGGCGTTCGCGCGGATCGAGGACGGGCGGGTCGTGTTCAAGGCCGAGGTCGGCTCGGTCGGTACCGGGGTCTGCCAGATCCAGGGCGTCTGGGTCGATCCGGAGTACCGCGGCCGCGGGCTTGCCGCTCCCGGTATGGCCGCTGTGGTGGAGCTGGCCCGGCAGATCTCACCGGTGGTCACGCTGTATGTGAACGCCTTCAATCTGCCGGCGCGGGCCGCGTACGAGCGGGTCGGGTTCCGGACGATCGAGACGTTCGCGACGATTCTGTTCTGATACCGCGTACTCTCTGTGATGACCCGGCGACCGGTCGTCGGGTTGGCTGGTCGGCGTGCGAAGGCTCGCCGTACTCCTCCTGTGCAGCTTTGCGCTGATCGCCACGTCGTCAGCCGCGTACTCGTCGGCACCAGTGACGTACTACGGCGGGTACCACACGACCGTCGGGCACGAGCAGCACAACGCGGCCGTCGCCGCGGCGCACCCGGACCTTGTGAAGCTGTACGACATCGGCGACTCGTGGAAGAAGGTCCAAGGACAAGGCGGGCACGACATCCAGGCCCTGTGCATCACGAAGCTCACCGCGGGCGACTGTGCATTGAACAGCGCCGGGAAGAAGCCGAAGTTCGTCCTGCACGCGCAGATCCATGCGCGGGAGCTCGTGACCGGCGAGATCGCGTACCAGTGGATCGATCTGCTCGTCTCGTCGTACGGCGTCGACCCCGGGATCACCGCGCTGCTCGACACCCGCGAACTGTGGGTGGTACCGATCGCGAACCCGGACGGGGTCGACGTGGTCGCCTCGAACCCGGCGCGGCCGCTGCTGCAACGGAAGAACGCCGACGACAGTGCGGGCGGATGCTCGACCGGGTACGCCGGAGTCGACCTGAACCGCAACTCGTCGTTCCATTGGGATGCCGACGAGGGTGGTCCGTGCACCGAGATGTACCCGGGTGCGAAGCCGGCATCCGAGCCGGAGACCGTAGCGATCCAGGACTTGCTGGAGAAGATCTTTCCCGACACGAAGGGCGCTGAGGACGAGCCGGCCGCCGCGAGCACGACCGGCGTCTTCGTGACGCTGCACAGCTACGGCAACGACATCCTGGCGCCGTGGGGATACACCCGCACGGCCGCGCCGGACCGGGCCGCATTGGTGGCCCTAGGCAACAAGATGGGTGCGCTCACGGGCTATCCGGTGTCGACCGGGGACGGCGGGGTCGGGTACTTCACGCCTGGTTCGACCACCGACTGGTTGTACGGCACCCGCGGCGTGCCGTCGTACACCTTCGAGGTCGGCCCGCGCACCGGCTGGTGCGCCGGATTCCTGCCCGCGTACTCGTGCGTTTCCTCGACGTTCTGGCCGGTACTCGAACCAGCGTTGGTGTACGCCGCCCAGGCCGCCGCGACCCCGTACGGTCAGCTGCCCTGATTACCCTCGGGTAGGCTCCCGGGTGCAGGGCTGTGGACAACGAGGTGGGAGCATTGCTGCCGGGCGGATATTCTCTGTGACGTCCTGTATTCGACTTTTGCACGCTTGGAGACTCCCGTGATTTTGCGTATGTCGTCGTTGTTCCTCCGCACCCTTCGCGAGGACCCGGCGGACGCGGAGGTCCCGAGCCACAAGCTGCTCGTCCGCGCCGGCTACATCCGCCGCGCCGCGCCCGGCATCTACACCTGGCTGCCGCTCGGCCTGCGGGTGCTGCGCAACGTCGAGCGGATCGTCCGCGAGGAGATGGACGCGATCGGCGCGCAGGAGCTGGTCTTCCCGGCGCTGCTGCCGCGCGAGCCCTACGAGGCGACCGGCCGCTGGACGGAGTACGGGCCGAACATCTTCCGGCTGAAGGACCGCAAGGGCGCGGACATGCTGCTCGGCCCGACGCACGAGGAGATGTTCACGCTGGTCGTCAAGGATCTGTACTCGTCGTACAAGGATCTCCCGCTGTCGATCTACCAGATCCAGAACAAGTACCGCGACGAGGCGCGGCCGCGGGCCGGCGTGCTGCGCGGGCGTGAGTTCGTGATGAAGGACTCGTACTCGTTCGACGTCGACGACGAGGGGCTCGCGAAGTCGTACGAGAAGCACCGCGAGGCGTACATCAAGATCTTCGACCGGCTCGGCTTCGACTACGTGATCGTGCAGGCGATGTCCGGCGCGATGGGCGGTTCCCGCTCCGAGGAGTTCCTGGCGATCGCCGAGAACGGTGAGGACACCTTCGTCCGCTCGCCGGGTGGGTACGCCGCCAACGTCGAGGCGGTCGTGGTGCCGCAGTCGGCCCCGGTCGACGCCTCCGCCGTACCGGCCGCCGAGGTCGTGGACACCCCGGACACGCCGACCATCGACACGCTGGTCGACGCGCTGAACGCGAAGCACCCGCGCACCGACGGCCGCGAGTGGACCGCCGCGGACACGCTGAAGAACGTGCTCGTGATGCTCGTGCACCCGGACGGGACGCGCGAGCCGCTGGCGATCGGCGTACCGGGCGATCGCGCGATCGACGAGAAGCGGCTCGGTGCGCAGCTGGAGCCGGCCGAGGTGGTCGCCTTCGAGGAGGCGGACTTCGAGAAGCATCCGTCGCTGTCCAAGGGCTACATCGGCCCGGGCGTGCTGGGGTCGGAGAACGCGTCGAAGATCCGGTACCTGCTCGATCCGCGAGTGGCCGAGGGGTCGGCGTGGGTGACGGGCGCGGACAAGACAGGCTTCCACGTGATCAACCTGGTGCACGGTCGCGACTTCACCGCCGACGGGACGATCCAGGCCGCCGAGGTGCGCGACGGCGACCAGGCGCCGGACGGTTCGGGCCCGTTGCAGGCCGCGCGCGGGATCGAGATGGGCCACATCTTCCAGCTCGGCCGCAAGTACGCCGACGCGCTCGACCTGAAGGTCCTCGACCAGAACGGCAAGCTCGTCACGGTCACCATGGGGTCGTACGGTGTCGGCGTCACCCGCGCGGTGGCTGCGATCGCCGAGGGCAACCACGACGAGCTCGGCCTGGTGTGGCCGCGGGAGATCGCGCCGGCCGACATCCACCTGGTTGCCACCGGCAAGGATTCCGAGCTCTTCGAGAAGGCCGCCGAGCTCGCCGCCGAACTGGAGTCCCGCGGCCTCAGCGTGATCTACGACGACCGCGAGAAGGTCTCGCCAGGCGTCAAGTTCAAGGACGCCGAACTCCTCGGCATCCCCACCATCGCGGTCGTCGGCAAGGGCCTCGCCGACGGCACCATCGAAGTCAAAGACCGCCGCACCGGCACCCGCGCCGACATCCCTGTCGCCGACATCATCGACCACCTGGTCACCACCGTCCACGGCTGACCCGTCATTCGATCCGGCCCTGTTCCCCGCACCGGGGGACGGGGCCGGAATCTTTTCGCGGGGTATGTCGAGGAACGCCGGCCGGCTCCGATCCCGGGGTGTGGCGCCTGAGGGGGCGTCCGGGAGATGAGGAGTGGTGATGGCGGAGTCTGTGGTGGTTGCGCGGGGGACCGGCGGGTTGCGGGCGGTTGTGGTGGGGGAGGTGCTCGTCGACGGGGATGTGGGGTATGCGGAGGCGGGGCGGGTGATGGTGGCGGCGGGGCGGCCGCGGGTGGTGGTTCGGTGTGTGGGGGCGGGGGATGTGGTGGCCGCGTTGCGGTATGCCGAGGCGCAGGATCTGCCGGTTGCGGTGCGGAGTGGTGGGCATCATGCGGCGGGGTTCGGTACGAGCGTCGGTGGGGTGGTGATCGACGTACGGCCGATGGACGAGGTGCGGGTGTTGCCGGACGACGTCGTGCGGGTCGGGACCGGGGCGACGTTGGGAGGCGTTGCCGCGCGGCTGGGGAAGGCCGGGTTGGCGATCTCGTCGGGTGATACCGCGAGCGTCGGAGTCGGCGGGTTGATGGCCGGTGGCGGGATCGGGTGGATGGTGCGCAAGCACGGGCTCGCGATCGACAACGTGGTGTCGGCCGAGGTGGTGACCGCGGACGGTGCGGTACGGCGGGTCGACGCCGCCACCGAGCCGGAGTTGTTCTGGGGCCTTCGCGGAGCGGCGGGCAGTCTCGGCGTGGTCACGTCGTACGACATCAGTGCTGTCAGGCAGCCGACGGTGTACTTCGGCACCTTCCTGTACCCGTGGACGCAGGCGGAACAGGTGATCCGCGCGTGGACGGCGTACCTGGCCGACGCGCCCGAGGAGCTGACGGCGAGCCTGCAGTTGGCGCCGGCGATGATGGCGGACCGGCAGGTACCCGTCGCCGTCCAGGTGTGCGCGACGACCGCCGAGGTGCTGGAACCGCTGCGTCACCTCGGCTCGCTGGTCACGGAGAAGATCGCGGAGATCCCGTACGCCGAGGTCTTCAGCGACATGACGATGCCGCCCGGCTGGCGTCCGCGGATCCGCAACGGCCTGTACGACGCGTGGCCGGACGGCCTGACTGAGAAGCTGTTGGCCGCTCGTCCGCGGATTCCCGGTCTCGCGATCGAGATCCGTTCACTCGGTGGCGCGTACGGCGCGATGCCCGCGGACGCGACCGCCTTCGCGCACCGCGACGCGCGGTTCATGGTGAACTCCGTGCTGGTGGGGACGCCCGAGCAGCAAGGCACGCAACCCAAGGACTTCGATGCACTCTGGCGATCGCTCGAGCCGGACGGTGCCTACCTGAACTTCCTGTCCAACCCGACCGACGCCGACCTCGACGCCTGCTTCCCGGAAGCACACCGCAAGCGCCTGGCCGCACTCAAGCAGACCGTCGATCCAGGACACGTGTTCCGCAACGCCCTGAGCATCCCGCCGCGCCCGGAATGGACCGGCGGCCGCCGTCACTTGATGAGATGGGCGATGCGCTCGCGTAGGTAGTTCTGCTCGGCGGTGTTCCGGGTGCGCTCCAGTGCCGCGAGGTAGTTGGAGCGCGCCAGGTCCGGGCGGCCGGCGAGCTCGTGCAGGTGGGCGAGGACCGACAGCCGGCGGTGGTGGTCGCCGAGGTACCGGTCGCCGGCCAGCCCTTCGACGATCGCGATGCCGGCGTCCGGGCCTTCGGTCATCGCGACCGCGACCGCGGAGCCGAGCGTCACCATCGGGCTCGGGTCGACGCGTTCGAGGAGCCGGTAGAGGCCGGCGATCTGCGCCCAGTCGGTGGTCTCGACCGAGTCGGCCTCGCTGTGCACGGCCGCGATCGCCGCTTCCAGCTGGTACGGGCCGACGGCGCCGGTACGCAGTACCTGCTCGACGAGGCGGGTGCCTTCGGCGATCTCGTCGGCATACCAGCGGGAACGGTCCTGCCGGTCGGCCGGGATCAGGTCGCCGCCCGGCCCGGTCCGCGCGTCGCGGCGGGCGTGGGTGAGGATCATCAATGCGAGCAGCCCGGTGACCTCACCCGTTCCGCCGACGGACTGTTGCAACATGCGGGTGATCCGCAAAGCCTCCGAGGCGAGATCCACGCGCTGCAACGAGGTGCCCGCGCTCGCGGTGTGGCCTTCGTTGAAGATCAGGTAGAGCACCTGCAGTACGGCACGGAGGCGTTCGTCGTACTCCTCGGCACTCGGGAGCTCGAAGTGGGCGCCCGCGATCATGCGCTTCGCCCGGCTGATCCGCTGCGCGACTGTCGTCTCGCTGACCAGCAACGCGGCCGCGACCTCGGCCGTGGTGAGACCGCCGACCGAGCGGAGCGTGAGTGCGATCTGCGAGGCCGGCGTCAGCGCGGGATGGCAACACAGCACCAGCAGCCGAACGGTGTCGTCGGCGTCCTCGTGGTAGTCGTCCGGATCGGGATCGGCCCCGCGGAGGAAGTCGTTCAGCTCGCGCTGCCGGCGTGCGTTGTCCCGCCGCCAGCCGTCCATCAGCCGCCGCGTCGCCACGCTGATCAGCCACCCGGTCGGCTGCTCCGGTACGCCGTTCTCCCGCCAGCGGTCGAATGCCTCGAGCAGCGCTTCCTGTACGGCGTCCTCGCACTGGTCGAACGCGTCGTACCGCCGGACCAGCACCGCGAGCGTCTTCGGCGCAGCAGCCCGGATCGCCGCCTCGACCTCGGTCACCGGTCGTCGAGCTGAGCCAGGAAGTCCGACTCGTCGAGCCGGATCTCGCGCAGCTCGACCCGGCGGAACTGCGCCAGCGGGATCAGCGCCGCGAGCTCGAGGGCCCGTTCGACCGACGCGCAGTTCAGCACGATCGCACCGGCGAGGTACTCCTTCGTCTCCAGGAGAGGCCGGTCGGAGACGACCGGCGTACCGGCGACCAACTGGATGTCCTTGGACCCGGCGGGCTCCTGTAGCGCGAGCACCGACACCATTTCACCTGAGGCGAGCAGCTCGCGGGCGAGCGTGGCGATGTGATCCCGTCCGCCGGCCAGCTCGGTCAGCTGCTGTTCGGTGAACCCTTTGAGCGCCTCGACGTTGTTGTGGATCAGCAGTAGGAACTTCACCCGGCCCATTCTTCCGGATCAGGTGTCATAGGTCTCACCGGCCGGTGTAAAGGTTGAGCGGTACTACGCCCTTACAGGATCATCTGGGTCTGTGCCTGATGTTTCGTTGCTGACGTTGCTGTTCCTGGTGGTCGCGGCCTTCGCGGCGGGGTGGATCGACGCGGTGGTCGGCGGCGGGGGACTGCTGCAACTGCCCGCGATGCTGCTCGGGCTGCCGAACGCCTCGCCGGCGCAGATCCTGTCCACCAACAAGATCTCGTCGTTGTGCGGTACGACCACCAGCGCGGTCACGTTCGGTGTCAAGGTGCGCCCGGACCGTAGAACCGTGCTGCCGTTGGCGATTCTCGCCGGGCTCGGTGCCGCCGCCGGTGCGGTCGTCGCGACGAAGATCCCGATGTCCTGGTTCAAGCCGATCGTGCTGGTGCTGCTCGTACTGGTCGCGATCTACACCGCGATGAAGCCGTCCCTGGGGGCGCGGACCGCGCTCCGGTTCGACGGCCGCGTCCACTACCTGGCGGCCGGCGGAGTCGGCGTACTGATCGGCTTCTACGACGGCGCGGTCGGCCCCGGGACGGGCTCGTTCCTGATCTTCGCGCTGGTCGGCCTGCTCGGCTACAACTTCCTGCAGGCCAGCGCGAAGGCCAAGATCGCCAACGTGGCCACGAACCTGGGCGCGATCCTCGTCTTCGCCCTGCACGGCGCACCGCTGTGGGGCCTCGGCCTGATCATGGGTGCCGCCAACATGTTCGGCGGCCTGCTGGGCGCCCGTACCGCCGTGGCCCGGGGCAGCCGCTTCGTCCGCGTCATTTTCCTGGTCGTGGTGTCCGCCCTCATCCTGCGCCTCGCGTACGACGTCTTCTTCGCCTGACGGCTCGGTAGATTGACCGCATGGTCGACTACGAGGGTCGGATGGGAAGCGTGTACGTCGCGGGGCGGCAGTTGTCGGCCGCTGCGGTGAGGCGGTGGACCGGGGCGTTTGCGGAGTACGTGCCGGAACGGCGGCCGTTGGACGTACTGGATCTGGGAAGTGGGTCCGGGCGGTTGACGCCAGGGCTGGCGGCGGAGTTCCAGGGCCGGACGTACGGCGTGGAGCCGGCGGACCGGATGCGGGCGGCGGCTCCGGCGGCGCCGGGGGTGACGTACCTGAAGGGCAGCGCCGAGGCGATTCCGTTGCCTGAGGCATCGGTTGACGTGGTGCTGATGTTCCTGACCTTTCACCACTGGACGGATCCGGTGCAGGGGCTGCGGGAGGTACACCGGGTGCTGCGGCCCGGGGGAGTGGCGCTGTTGCGGTCGCAGTTCGCGGACCGGATGCCGGACCTGTTCTGGTACGAGTACTTCCCGTCGGCGCGGGAGATCGACGCGGCGATGTACTGCACCGTCGACGAGGCGCGGGCGATGGCCGTCGAGGCCGGGCTGGAGGCCGGG
Source organism: Kribbella sp. NPDC031520 (assembly GCF_055580825.1). Classification (NCBI taxonomy): domain Bacteria; kingdom Bacillati; phylum Actinomycetota; class Actinomycetes; order Propionibacteriales; family Kribbellaceae; genus Kribbella; species Kribbella sp. NPDC031520. The sequence goes on along the minus strand of NZ_JBVIKS010000002.1, from coordinate 964,474 downwards.
GAGGACGTCGTACGGATCACGGCGGAGGCTCCGCGCACGTTGCGGGAGTCGTACGAGCGGCTCCGTCATCGGGCGCTGTCGACGTTCGAGCATCTGCCGGCATCCGAGGTGGACGCCGGGTTCGCGCGGTTCGCCGCGGACGCGGAGCGTGATCCTGATCGGGTGATGCCGGTCTACTCCGCGACGATGCTGGTGCTCAGGCGTCCCAGCTGACGTTGAGCGCGGGCGGTTTGCGGAAGACCAGTCCGTACGGCGGGGGCGAGCCGGGCTCGAGGCGGAGGCCCGGGAGTTCCAGGACCGCTTCGAGGGCGGCGAGCGTCTCGAGGCGGGTCAGGTGCATGCCGAGGCAGATGTGCGGGCCGCTGGCGAAGGCGAGATGACGGCGGGCGTTCGGACGTCGTACGTCGAAGATGTCCGGGTCGTCGAACACCTCCGGGTCCCGCCCGGCGCCCGCGAGTGAGACGGTCACCATGTCGCCACGCCGGATCCGGTAGCCGGCGAGCTCGACGTCGCGCGTCGCATACCGATCGACCACTGCCGCCGCCGGTTCCAGCCGGAGCGATTCCTCGACGGCATTCGCCAGCAGCTCCGGCTCTGAGCGCACGATGTCGAGCTGGTCCGGGTGGTTCAGCAGGTACCAGAGCGCGTTGGTGATCATGCCCTCGGTCGTCTCGATCCCACCGAACATCAACACCGCGGCGTTCGCCACCACCTCGTCCACACCGAGCCCCGCATGAGCGGCGGCCGCCAGCAGCGAGTCACCGGAGCCGATGCCCGAGGCAACATGTTTGTGCAGCTCCGCGAATGCCGCCCCACCTGCGTCTGTAACAGGCAGCCCCGCGGAGACGCCCGACACGGACTCGGAGATCGCCGAGTACCACCCCAGCACCGTAGGAGCAGATGCAGGCGGAAGCCCCAGCGAGTACGCGACCACGGCGACCGACAACGGTCCGGCCAACCCGGTCCGCAGGTCAGCCGGTGAACTCAAGGCGGACATCAGGTCGTCCACCGTCTGCCGTACCGGTTCCGCGAAGCGGCGGCGGGTTTCCGCGAGGCCGAACGGGGACTCGAAAGGATCGCGGTGGGCTTTGTGCGGGTTGCCGTCCAACGACAGCATCGAGGGGCCTACGACCTGGGCGGTCGAGAAGCGAGGATCGTCGACGGTGAAGGTTTCCGGGTCGCGGAGGACCTGGACAGCAACAGCGCGGCCGGTGACCACCCAGCTGTTCAGAGCCTCGATCCAGCCGACCGGGCGGATCGAAGCGAGGGCCGGATGGGGGTCGGTCGCGAGTTGCTCGACGGTGGTCACGGGACCAGCCTAAACATAAGACCATTGACCCCACTGGTATTGCTGAGACAGATCGATTTCAAACGACTCAGGAGGGCTCCGGGTTACGGATCTCTCAGCTTGGCCCTCTAGGGTGTGGCCATGTCTGAGAACCTGGTGCTGCTGCCTGCCGTCGACGTGGCGGACGGGCAGGCGGTCCGGCTGGTGCAGGGCGAGGCCGGGAGCGAGACGTCGTACGGCGATCCGCTCGCGGCGGCGATGGCCTGGCAGGAGGCGGGGGCGGAGTGGATCCACCTCGTCGACCTGGACGCGGCGTTCGGCCGGGGCAGCAACCGTGAGCTGCTCGCCGAGGTGACCGGCAAGCTCGACGTACAGGTCGAACTGTCCGGCGGCATCCGCGACGACGACTCCCTCGAGGCCGCGCTGCAGACCGGTGCGCGACGGGTGAACATCGGCACCGCCGCGCTCGAGGACCCGGAGTGGTGCGACCGGATCATCCACCAGTACGGCGACCGGATCGCTATCGGGCTCGACGTCCGCGGCCGGACGCTGGCCGCGCGCGGCTGGACCAAGGAAGGCGGCGACCTGTACGACGTGCTCGCCCGGCTGGAGGCGGCCGGCTGCGAGCGGTACGTGGTCACCGACGTCACCAAGGACGGCATGCTCCAGGGCCCGAACCTGGAGCTGTACCGCGACCTGTGCGCGCGCACCGACAAGCCGATCATCGCGTCCGGCGGCGTCTCGAGCCTCGACGATCTCAGGGCTCTGAGCACGCTGGTACCGGACGGCGTCGAAGGCGTGATCGTCGGCAAGGCGCTGTACGCCGGCGCGTTCACCCTGACCGAGGCACTCGAGCTCACGCGTGGAGGCGACAAGTGAGTCTGGCCGACAAGCTCCAGGACAAGAAGGTCCTGGTCACCGGCGTCACCGGATTCGTCGGTGAAGCGCTGCTGCACCGGATCATCGGCGACCTGCCCGGCACGACCGTGGCGGCGATCATCCGCCCGAAGGGCTCGCTGACCGGCACCGACCGGATGGCGCAGCTGCTGAAGAAGGACATCTTCAAGCCGTTCTACGGCGAGGGCACCCCGTACGCCGACGCCGAGGCGCTGACCGCGGCCCGGATCCAGGTGATCGACGGCGACCTGTCCGACGTACCGGAGCTGCCGAAGGATCTCGACATCGTCGTGCACTGCGCCGGCGACGTGAGCTTCGACCCGCCGATCCACGAGGCGTTCACGACCAACGTACTCGGTACCAAGAGCCTGCTCGAGCGGATCGTCGAGACCGGGAAGCCCGTCCACTACGTGCACATCTCCACCGCCTATACCGCGGGACGGAGAAGAGGTGCGATCCCGGAGGCCCCGGTCGAGCACCTGGTCGACTGGCGCACCGAGGCCGAGGCCGGGATGGCGATGAAGGCCCGGGTCGAGGAACAGTCCCGGTCCGCGCCGATGCTGGCGAAGTTCCGCAAGGAGGCCGAGAAGCTGCACCGCCGGGCCGGCCACCTGACCGCGGCTGCCGACACCGAGCGGCGCCGGACCGAGTGGGTCGCGAAGCGGCTCGTCGAGACCGGTACCGAACGCGCCCGCAGCCTCGGCTGGACCGACTGCTACACGTTCACCAAGGCGCTCGGCGAGCGCGTCGTCGAGGAGTTCTCGGCGCAGCTCCCGACCTCGATCGTCCGGCCGGCCATCATCGAGTCCGCGGTGCAGAGCCCGCACCCGGGCTGGATCGAGGGCTTCAAGATGGCCGAGCCGCTGATCCTGGCGTACGGCCGCGGCGAGCTCCCCGAGTTCCCGGCCAGCCCGGACTCGGTGATCGAGATCATCCCGGTCGACCACGTGGTCGGCGCGATCTGCGCGGTGATGGCGACCGAGCCCGAGCTGAGCAAGCCGGAGTACTACCACATCGGCTCCGGCTCCCGGAACCCGCTGACCTTCGAGCAGCTGTACGCCGGCGTCCGCGCGTACTTCTCCAAGCACCCGTTCGACCTGGGCGAGCGTGGCGCGGTCCGGCTGCCGGTGTGGAAGTTCCCCGGCGGCGACTCGGTCGAGACGATGCTGCGGTACGGCGAGAAGGCCCACAAGATCGCCGACCGGATCATCACGACCGTGCCGAGGAGCGAGCGCGTCCGCAAGTACGCGCGCGAGCTCGACGTACAGAAGCGGCGCCTGGACTTCCTCCGCCGCTACATGGACCTGTACTCCGAGTACGCGCAGGCCGAGCTGCAGTTCGTCGACGACAACGTCCTCGCCCTGCACAACGCGCTCGAGGGTGACGACAAGGAGAAGTTCGCCTGCGACACCGCGGTCGTCGACTGGCAGCACTACCTGCAGGAAGTGCACTGCCCGAGCGTCACCGACTCGATGCGCCGCCTGGACGTGGTCCGGAAGAAGCGGAACAAGGCGCTCGCGGCATCGGCCGGCGTACTGAAGAAGGTCGAGCCGTCCTCGGAGTCCAAGGTGATCGCCGCGTTCGACATGGACGGCACGCTGTTGTCCTCGAACGTGATCGAGACCTACCTGTGGATGCGGCTGCCCGAGCTGGACGGCCCGCAGCGGGCCGGCGAGATCGGCGCGATGCTCCGCAAGCTGCCGAAGCTGATCGCCGCCGAACGCAAGGACCGCGGCACGTTCCTCCGGACGATCTACCGCCGGTACGCCGGTGCGGACCTCGAGGAACTGAACCAGATCGTCGACGAGATCCTCGCCGAGCACGTACTGGAACGCTTGAGCGGCGCCGCCGTACGGCGGATCCGCGAGCACCGCGCTGCCGGGCACAAGACGATCCTGATCACCGGCGCGGTCCGGCCGCTGACCCGTCCGCTGGAGCCGCTGTTCGACGAGATCGTCGCGGCCGAGCTGGCCGTCGACGACCGCGGCCGTTGCACCGGCTTCCTGTCCGGCCCGCCGCTGGTCGGCGAGTCCCGGGCCGCGTGGATCAAGCACCACGCACGGCAGCAGAACATCGACCTGTCGAAGTCCTTCGCGTACGCCGACAGCCACTCGGACCTGCCGATGCTGTCGACGGTCGGCAACCCGGTGGCGGTCTCGCCGGACGTCTCGCTGTTCCGGGCCGCCCGGGCCGCGCGCTGGCAGATCGTCGACTGGAAGACCCCGTCCACCTCGTCCCGTCTGGAGCTCCCTGGGGTGAACGCCCGATGATGCTCGCTCTCGAGATGTACCGGTCGCCTGCCAAGTTCCTGGCGGCGAAGGCGGTCGGCGGCCGGATCCCCGGCATCCTGACCGGCCCGGCCGCGCCGCTGCGGCTGGTCACGATCAACGAGCCGAAGGCCGAGCGGGACGGCTGGGCGCGGATCCGGCCGATCCTGTCCGGGATCTGCGGCTCCGACCTCGGCATGGTCACCGGCTCGACCAAGCTGTACTTCTCCGCCGTCGTGTCGCTGCCGTTCGTCCCCGGTCACGAGATCGTCGGCGAACTGCTCGACGACTGCGAGGACCTGCCGAAGGGCACCCGCGTCGTCATGGACAGCGTCCTGACCTGTGCGGCGCGCGGCGTCGAGCCGTGCGAGAACTGTGTGTCCGGTAACACCAACCGGTGCGACCGGATCACGGTCGGCCACGTGGCGCCCGGTCTGCAGACCGGGTTCTGCCAGGACACCGGCGGCGGCTGGGGCAACATGCTCGTCGCCCACCGCAGCCAGTTGTACGCCGTACCGGACGGCATGTCCGACGAGCGCGCCGTACTCGTCGAGCCGCTCGCCGGTGCGGTGCACGCCGCGCTGCGCGCCAACGTGCAGCCCGGGCAGTCGGTGCTCGTGAGTGGTGCCGGCGCGGTCGGCCTGTTCGCGACGCTCGCGCTGCGCGAGCTCACCCAGGCCGGCCGGATCACGGTCGTCGCCAAGCACGCCAAGCAGCGTGAACTTGCCCGTGCGTTCGGTGCCAGTGACGTTGTGGCGCCCGACGAGGTGTTCCGTGGCGTCCGGCGCTCGACCGGGGCGTTCCGGTTGAAGCCCGAGTTCGGGGCGTCCGAGTTCCTCCTCGGTGGTGTCGACGTCGCCGTCGACGCGGTCGGCAGCAAGGACTCGATCGATACCGTACTGCGGGTCACCAAGGCCGGCGGTCGCGTCGTACTGTCTGGGATGCCGGCCAGCGGCGCCGACCTGTCGCCAGTCTGGTTCCGCGAGCTCGAGGTCACCGGCACGTACGCCTCCGCGCGGGAGGAGCCGAACGGCCGCCCGGCGTTCGAGACCGCGCTGGAGCTGGCCGGACGCGCCCCGCTGGACGGGATCGTCGGGGCCCGGTACCCGCTCTACCGCTGGCGTGAAGCTTTGGACCACGCGCATTCGGCCGGCCGACTCGGCACGGTCAAGGTTGCTTTCGATGTGAGGGCCTCATGAGGGCGCTGAACGTACGACGAGAGAGGTTCTGAACATGTCTCGGCCAGGTTTTGTGCTTGAGGTGGACGACCGCACCCCGCCGCTGCTCGTGCACAACGGTGAGGGCTTCCTGCTCGAGCGGTTCCCGCTCGGCACCCGGGTGGTGTACCCGCCGGAGGCGCTGCCGCCGGTGCGGGACGTCGACGAGGCGATCCAGAACGCGCTGCTCAACCCGATCGAGTCCGAGCCGCTGCCCGAGCTGCTGCGCGCCGGGATGCGGCTGACGATCGCGTTCGACGACATCTCGATCCCGCTGCCGCCGATGAAGAAGCCGGACATCCGGCAGCGCATCATCGAGGCCGTACTGGAGCTGGCCGCGCAGGCCGGCGTCGACGACGTCGAGCTGATCTCCGCCAACGCGCTGCACCGCCGGCTCACCCCGAACGAGCTGCGCGACATCGTCGGCGAGCGGGTGTTCCGGTCGTTCTTCCCCGACGGCAAGCTCTACAACTTCGACGCCGAGGACAGCGCGAACCTGACCCACCTGGGCCAGACCAAGCACGGCGAGGACGTCGAGATCTCCAAGCGGGCGGCCGAGTCCGACCTGCTCGTCTACGTGAACGTGAACCTGGTGGCGATGGACGGCGGCCACAAGTCGACGTCGATCGGCCTGGCGTCGTACAAGTCGCTGAAGCACCACCACAACAGCCACACGATGATCCACTCGCGCTCGTTCATGGACCACAAGGCCTCGAAGATGCACCACTCGGCCTGGCGGATGGGCGAGGTGCTGACCCAGCACGTCAAGGTCTTCCAGATCGAGACCACGCTGAACAACGACATCTTCGGCGGGCCGCTGGAGTTCCTGCAGAAGCGCGAGTGGGAGTGGTCGCTCAAGGACCAGGCCTCGATGCTCGGCACCAAGCGCGCGCTCGCGGCGGCACCCGCCAAGCTGCGGCACAAGATCTTCACCGACGTCCGGTCGACCTACGGCCTGACCGGGGTGCACGCCGGCAAGATCGAGCCGGTGCACGACAAGACGCTGGAGAACGTGCACCGCCAGCACCTGGTCGAGGTGCAGGGCCAGTCCGACGTCGCGATCATGGGCGTGCCGTTCATCGGCCCGTACAACGTCAACTCGGTGATGAACCCGATCCTGGCCGCCTGCATGGGCCTGGGGTATTACTTCAACTCGTACCGGGGCAACCCGGTCGTCCGCAAGGACGGCGCGGTGATCCTGTACCACCCGGTCGACTACGAGTTCAGCCAGCTGCACCACCCGTCGTACGTCGACTTCTTCGAGGAAGTGCTTGCCGAGAGCACCGATCCGGCCACGATCGAGGCGAAGTTCGAGAAGCAGTACGCCGAGGACCCGTGGTACATCCACCTCTACCGGACGTCGTACGCGTACCACGGCGTGCACCCGTTCTACATGTGGTACTGGATCTCGCACGCGCTCGACCACTGCGGCGACATCGTCTGGGTCGGCGCGAACCGTAAGACCGTCGAGCGGATGGGCTTCCGGTCCGCGTCGACGCTGTCGGACGCGCTCGAGATGGTCAGCCACTCGGTCGGCCGGTCGCCGTCGATCACGTACCTGCACAACCCGCCGCACCTGCTCGCGGACGTGCGCTGATGGGTACCAGCCTGGTGAAGTTCGGGCGCGACACCGCGCGGGACGTGAAGCAGGTCGCGCGCGGGTGGCGCTGGGGCCGGCGGCCGCAGGTGCCGCGGTCGGCCGAGCCGTACGTGATCCCGAAGGAGTCCACGGTCTTCCCGACCAAGTGGGCCCGGACGCCGGCAGCGATCGCGGTCCGCGACCTGATCCAGAAGGGTCCGCTGAACGCGGTGCTCAACTTCGAGGTCAGCCCGCAGGTCAGCGGCCTCGACTCACTGCTCAAGCTGGACGGCCCGGCGATCATCGTCGCGAACCACTCGTCGCACCTCGACACGCCGTTGCTGCTGCTGTCGCTGCCGGACGCGATGCGTCGCCGTACGGCGTTCGCGGCCGCCGCCGACTACTTCTTCGACACCTGGTGGCGGGCCGCGGGGTCGGCGATCGTGTTCAACACGTTCCCGATCGAGCGGCGCGGCGGCAACCTGAGCTCCACACCCGGCGACCTGCTCGCCGACGGGTGGAACGTCGTCGTCTTCCCCGAAGGCACGCGGTCGCCCGACGGCTGGGTGCAGCGGTTCCGGATGGGCGCGGCGTACCTCGCCGTCGAGCACGACGTACCGATCATCCCCGTCGGCATCAAGGGCTCCTTCGCCGCCATGCCCCGCGGCCGCGGCTGGCCCGTCCCGGGACGCCCCGCCGTCCACGTCCGGTACGGCGACCCGCTACGGCCGGCTGCCGGTGAGAGCGCCCGGGATTTCGCCCCCCGGATCGCGGCCGCCGTCTCGGCATTGCTCGACGAGGAATCCACCACCTGGTACGAGGCTCGTCGCCGCGCCGCCATCGGTGCCTCCCCGGAGCAGTCCGGCCCCGACGCTGCCCGCTGGCGCCGGGTCTGGGAATCCACCCGCCCGATGAAGTCCACCGACAACCGCCGCCGCGCCTGGAAGTAGGGCGCGGTGGGTCGGCGTGCCGGGGACCGGGGAGAGGCTATTACCTGTCGTCAGTCCCCGTAGCCTCTTCCCGGTCACCCGCTCGTGCTGATCGGGGCGGGCCGAACGCTACGCTTGGCCGCGTGAGTCTTGCCGTACGAGTCATTCCCTGTCTGGACGTCGACGCCGGTCGCGTGGTCAAGGGCGTCAACTTCGCCGATCTGCGCGACGCGGGCGATCCGGTCGAGATGGCGCAGGTGTACGACGCCGAGGGCGCGGACGAGCTCACGTTCCTCGACATCACGGCGTCGTCCGGCTCGCGCGAGACGACGTACGACGTGGTTCGCCGGACCGCCGAGCAGGTCTTCATCCCGTTGACCGTCGGCGGTGGTGTGCGTGAGGTGGCCGACGTGGACCGGCTGCTGCGGGCGGGCGCGGACAAGGTCGGGATCAACACTGGCGCAATCGCCCGTCCGGACGTGATCCGCGAGATCGCGCACCGGTTCGGCAACCAGGTGCTGGTGCTGTCGCTCGACGTACGGCGGTCCGCCGAGCAGCCGAGCGGGTTCGAGGTCACGACCCACGGCGGACGGCGGTCCGCGGGGCTGGACGCGATCGAGTGGGCGCAACGCGGCTGCGAGCTCGGTGCGGGAGAGATCCTGCTGAACTCGATGGACGCCGACGGGACCAAGCAGGGGTTCGACCTCGAGCTGATCAAGGCGGTCCGCGCGGTCGTCGACGTACCGCTGATCGCCAGCGGGGGAGCGGGGGCGCCGGAGCACTTCCCGCCCGCGGTCCAGGCCGGTGCGGACGCCGTACTCGCCGCGAGTGTGTTCCACTTCGGCGACTTCCGGATCGCCGACGTGAAGAAGGCCCTGCGCGACGCCGGGATCGTGGTCCGATGAGCATGCAGGTCGAACATTCGGAGGAGATGGTCGCCGCCGTCGAGCAGGAGCTGTCGGCGCTGTTCCGCCGTTCGCGCTCGGCCTCGCTCCGGCTGGCGCGGCGGGTCCACCCCGAGATGGACGCCGCCGGGTACGCGCTGATCTCCCAGATCGAAATGGGGACCGGCAACAGCGCCGGCGTACGGGCCTCCGACGTCGCGCAGGTGCTCGGCCTCGACAAGTCGACGGTCAGCCGAGGTATCAGCCAGCTGGAGAACCTCGGCCTGATCGAACGCGTCGGCGACCCCGACGACGGCCGCGCCCGGCTGCTCCGCCTCACCACGACCGGCGCCACACGCTACGAGGCGATGCGCACTCAGCGCCAGACCGAGTTCCGCGCCATCCTCGACCGCTGGAACCCGACCGACCTCGCCGACCTGGGCCGCCTCCTGGCCCGCCTCAACACCGACCTCGGCTGACCAATCACAGGCAGTAACCACATATCCACAACCTGCACATATGGTTGTGGAAACCAACTACTTATGTATATAGTTGGGTTATGCAACTAGCTCAGCAACCCCTCGTCCCGGGGGTAGAGCGGGATGCGGCCGCCCAGGAACTGCTCGAAGGGGTCAGTTCGCTGGTGCGGGCCGTGCGGTGTATCGAGCACCGGCACCTCAGTGGCGACGGCGCGTTGCGCCGGTCGGACGCGAGTGTGCTCAAGGTGCTGATGAAGGACGGCGAGCAGCGCGGCGGGGAGATCGCCGGGAAGCTCGGCGTCGACGCGTCGGTGGTGAGCCGGCAGCTGACCGCGCTGGAGGCCGACGGACTGGTGAGCCGCCGGCCGGATCCTGCCGATGCCCGGGTCGCGCTCGTGAGCCTCTCGGCCCACGGAAAGGCCCGGCTGGAGGCCCTGTACTCGTCCTACACCCAGCAACTCAGAACCGCCTTGTCGGACCTCGACGACGACGCGCTGGTCGCGGCCGCTGCCACCATGCAGCGGGTCGCCGTCGCGATCACGGAGGCCAACAAGCTCGTGAGGCAAACGCCCAGGACTGGAGAGTAATGACTGTCACCGAGACCCGGCCGGCTGGGCCCAATTCTGGGCCTGCTGCGCCGGAACTCACCCATCGCGAGATCCTCGAGATCCTGATCGGGCTGCTCGCCGCGCTGTTCACGGCGATGCTCAGCTCGACGATCGTCAGCAATGCCCTGCCGACGATCATCGCCGACCTCGAAGGTACCCAGACGCAGTACACGTGGGTCCTCACCGCGAGCCTGCTGGCCACTACGGTGTCCACCCCGATCTGGGGCAAGCTCTCCGACCTGGTAAGCAAGAAACTGCTGGTCCAGCTGGCGATCTCGGTCTTCGTGATCGGGTCCGCTCTGGCCGGTCTGTCCCACAACGTGCCGTTCCTGATCGGCGCCCGGGTGCTGCAGGGCCTCGCGATGGGCGGTCTGATGGCGCTCGCCCAGGCGATCATCGGCGCCGCGATCCCACCCCGTTCGCGGGGCCGGTACTCCGGTTACATGGGTGCGGTGATGGCGGTCGCGACCGTCAGCGGACCGCTCATCGGTGGCGTCATCGTCGACACGTCCTGGCTCGGCTGGCGCTGGTGCTTCTACGTCTGCGTACCGCTGGCTGTGGTCAGCCTGGTGATCCTGCAGAAGTACCTGCACCTGCCGGTGCTCAAGCGCAAGGTGCAGATCGACTACGTCGGCGCCGTACTGATCAGCATCGCGGCCAGCCTGCCGCTGCTCTGGGTCACCTTCGCCGGTACGGACTTCGCCTGGATGTCGTGGCAGTCCGCACTGTTCGTCGGCGGCACGCTGCTCGTCGGGCTCCTCGCCGTACTCGTGGAGAGCCGGGTCGCCGAGCCGCTCGTCCCGCTGAAGGTCGTACGGGAGCGCACCACCGCGCTGGCGATCGTGGCCAGCCTGTCGGTCGGTGTCGCGATGTTCGGCAGCGCGCTCTTCCTCGGGCAGTACTTCCAGATCGCCCGCGGGTACAGCCCGACCGAGGCCGGTCTGCTGACGATTCCGATGATGCTCGGCTCGTTCGTCGGCTCGGCCGGATCGGGCCAGCTGATCACGCGGTACGGGAAGTGGAAGCGGTACCTGGTGGCCGGCGGCATCCTGCTGCTCGGTGGTCTGCTGATCCTCGGCACGATCGACCACAGCACGCCGTACTGGTACGTCGGACTCGGCATGCTGGCGATGGGTCTCGGTATGGGTATGACTATGCAGAACCTGGTGCTCGCCGTACAGAACACCGTCGACGTGACGCAGATCGGTGCGTCGTCCGCGACCGTGGCGTTCTTCCGCAGCCTTGGCGGTGCGGTCGGCGTCTCGGCCCTCGGTGCGGTGCTCGCCGCCCGGGTCAAGGACCTGATCGTCGCCGGCGTCCTCGCCGGCCCGAACGGTCCCGAAGCGGCCCGCAAACTCCAGGAAGGCGGCTCCGGTGGTACCAGCCTGCTCGACGTGAAGAACCTCCCGCCGCAGCTGGCCGCCCTGGTCCGCCACGCCTACGGCGACGCAACCGGCCGGATCTTCCTGATCGCCGCCGCGTGTGCCGTGGTCAGCCTGGTCGCAGTGATCTTCATCAAGGAGGTCCCGCTCCGCAAGACCGTCAACAAGGTCGACGACGTCGAGGACCTCGCGGACCGCGCCGTACACGACTAAAGCTCGGGCGGCTCCAGGCCGGTCAGTTCGCGGGTGCGGATGATCGGCGAGCCCAACAGCCATAGGACGGACAACAGGCCGCCGGCGGCGGACACGAGCAGGGTTTCGCGGACACCGATCCAGGTGCCGAACAGCCCTCCGACGACCGCGCCGAGCGGCCTGATGCCGTAGTTGATGCTGCTGAAGGCGCCGGCCACCCGGCTCCGCATGTGGTCGTGGATCACGGCGGCCTGCAGTGAATTGAGGGGTACGTCGAAGCACATGACGGCGAAGGCTCCGACGAACTCGGCTCCGGCCAGGGCGACTGCCTTGAGCCACGTCGGCCCACCGGCCAGGGCGGCGATGGCGATCGAGCCCGGGAAAACGACCGCCCCGAAGGCGATCAGCGGACCCGCGCCGAACCGGCGACTGAGCGGGGCAGCGGCGACCGCGCCGAGCAGACCACCGGACGCGCCGATGCCGAACGCGATACCGATGACGCCCGCGGACAGTCCGAGGTTGCGGCTCGCGAACAGCACGAGCAGTGCCATCGCCATCAGGTTGAAGAAGTTCACGGTGGTCGCGGCACCGAGGCTGCGGCTGAGGTACGGGTGCTTGAGCACGTACCGCATCCCGGCGGCGGCTCGGCGCAGGAGCGGCTCCTCGGAGGTCTCCGGGGCGCCCGGCTCGAGCTTCAGCCGACTGACCTGAACGGCCGAGAACAGGAACGTCAGCGCGTCGACGACGATCGCGACCGGTGCGGTGAGCCACTGGACGAGCACGCCGCCGACTGCTGGGCCGGCCATGAACGAGATCGAGCGGGTCGCGGACAGTTTGCTGTTCGCCTCCATGAAGTGGTCGCGATCCACCAGCCGGACGAAGAACGACGCGTACGCCGTGTTGAACACGACATGCGCCGTACCGGCCAGAATCGCGATCGCGTACAGGTGTCCGAGGGTCAGGAGATCGAGCCAGTAGGCGACCGGCAACGTCAGCAGCAGGACCGTCCGGGTCAGGTCGGCCGCGATCATCAGCGGGCGCTTGTCGCGACGGTGATCCACCCAGGCGCCGATGAACAGCGACGCGAGGTTCGGCAGCCAGACCGCCGCGGTCAGGAAGCCGACCTGGCTGGGGGAGGCGTCCAGCATGGTGACCGCGATCAACGGCAACGCGAGCTCGGTGATCCGGTCGCCGAACTCCGAAACCCCCTGCGCCGACCAGAACGTCCGGAAACCCCGGTCCCGCCACAGACTCGTGGCCGCGTCCGTGCTCACGACGCGTCCGTTGCTTCAGGCAAGGAAATCCGCAGGTGCCGGACCGGCCGCGCGTCCGCCGGCACGTCGCCGGCGTCGCGTCGCTGGACGTACGGCGCCAGTAGTTCCTCGATCGCGGACTCGATCGCCTCGGCCTCGGCCGGTGTCACCACCAGCAGGGTGTTCGACGACCCGGCCAGCCGGCTCCACTCGGGATCCAGGTTCGGCTCGGTCTCGGCCAGCCACTGCTGCGCCGCCTCGAGCGCCTGGTTCAGCATCTCGGTCCGCAGCAACCGCCCGGCCGCGGCGCCTTCCGGCGTCTCGGGCATCTCGTACCGGAACCCGCGCGCCACCGCGTTCCACCACCGCTGCCGCCGGTCGGTGCCGCTCGGTGGCGGTACGTCGACCACCAGTCCGAACTCGGCCAGGTGCCGCAGGTGCCAACTGGTCACCGACGGCGAGGCGCCGACGTGCTCGGACAACTGGGTCGCCGTCGACGGCCCGTTCTTCTGCAGGTAGCTGAGCGCAGCGAGCCGGACCGGGTGCGCCAGTGCGCGCATCGCCTGCGGATCGGTGATCTCGAAATCGCCGTACGGATTCCTGAGAGACATGTTTCGAGAGTAATCTCTCAGATCTCCTTCCGACAACCCCTGTCGCGACTCCTGGGCCCGGCGAGACACTGAGCCCTGTGCGGGACGAGTACCCGGTCATCGAGTACGGCGACACGCTGCTCTCGGACGAGGCGCCGCCGCTCGAGGACCTCGAGCAGCGGCGGCGGCCGTACGTCGTGACGGCCGCGGCGGTCGCGGTTGCGGCCGTCCTGATCGGGATCGGGATCGCCGCCCGGCCGGGCAATCCACCAGCTGATCCCGAGCCGACGATCGGTCTCGAACAGCCGTCGTACGCGGTCGACGGGCCGGCTCCGCAGCAGTACAAGCTCGGTACGACGGTCATCCTGCTCCGGGGGGAGATCGTTGTGACCTCGGCGCAGCTGGATCCGGAGCGGCTCACGGAGCTGATCGTCGGTGTCGAACCGGACGACGTCGCGATCGAGCCCTGCCTGCCGAACACGGTGGTCCGGATCCTGTCCCAGGACGGTGGCTCGGTCCGGATCGCGGCGTACCGGTACGGCATCGACTCCGATCAGAACGACGGTCACCAGTGCACGAATCGGGGCCCCGCGCCGACCACCCTCCAACTCGACCTCGAGACCCCGCTCGGCAACCGCACGGTCTACGCCGGTACAACCGGAGAACGCGTCGTACTCAAGGGACGCGCCTGTCTCCGCCCGCCTGGATCGTTCGCTGCCAGATGTCGCTGATCAGGTCGGGGCGCATGCCGACGCCGGTGTAGAGGGCTACCGCGGGCGTCGGGTTGTTCGTGTCGACGTGCAGGATCGTGCCGGATCGCCCGGCCGCGGAGTCGACCGCGAACGCGTTCCGCAGCAGGTACTTCGCGAGCCCGCGCCCGCGTGCCGACGGTACGACGGCCAGCCGCCCGACGTACCCGCAGTTGTCGGTGCTGACGAAGTTGTGGTTGCACTCGGTCATACCGACCGCGTGTCCGTCGATCTCCACGATCGTCACCTGCGACCAGTCGAACGTCGACCGGCTCTCCCGCGACGCCGCCCACTCGTCGAACGGCCGCGGCAAGGTCCCGGGCTGCTCGGCGAAGGCCTCCATCAGTACGGCGTGCGCGGCCCGGCGGCTCGCCTCGTCCGGAGCACCCCGCCGTACGACGACCCCGTCGAGTGCGACAGGCTGCGGCACCGGCCCGTCGAAGTCGATCCGCATCCGGTGCACCGACGTACCGATCGCGTACCCCCGCGCCGCGAGAACGGTGGGGAGGAGCTCGTCCTGCCGAACGACGCCGACGCGCAGCACCACATCCCGGCGACCATCCACCGCCGCACTCGCCGCACTCGCCGCACTCGCCGCACTCGCCGCGCCCGCCGCGCCCGCCGCGCCCGCCGCGCCCGCCGCGCCCGCGCGGGCTTCGGCCTGGTCGAGCAGCCAGTTCAGGACGACGGGATCAGAGCTCAGGATGTCGACGTTCACGTGTGACCCACCGGTGATCGGAACCGCGGTCGCCGAACCCGCGAAGCCGTCCGGCCCGAACACCACCCACCCGTCCGTCGCCGGGTTCGTCCCCGGATCGCGCAGGTAGTTCGCCACATCCTCCGGACTGTGCTTCGCGAACCCGAGCAACGCCGACGTGTACTCCGCCGACCGCGAGGCGATCAGCCCGGCATCCTCGAGCCGCATCGGCCGCCAGGTGTAGCTCTCCGGCAGGCTCACACCGTCACCTCGCGCCGCCAGACCTCCATCACCAGCACCGCCTGCATCCCGACCGACAGGTAGACGCCGAGCGCCGGTGTAGGGTTGTTCGTGTCGACGTGC
The DNA here is from genome assembly GCF_055580825.1 of Kribbella sp. NPDC031520. Classification (NCBI taxonomy): domain Bacteria; kingdom Bacillati; phylum Actinomycetota; class Actinomycetes; order Propionibacteriales; family Kribbellaceae; genus Kribbella; species Kribbella sp. NPDC031520. The sequence goes on along the minus strand of NZ_JBVIKS010000002.1, from coordinate 949,100 downwards.
AGAATCGTCCCGGCCCGCCCGTTCGCCGCGTCCACCGCGAACTGGTCCCGCAGCAGGAACTTCGCGAGCCCCTTGCCGCGAGCTTTCTCGAGTACGGCGAGCCGCCCGATGTAGCCGCAGTCCTCGTCCTCGACGAACTGGTCGTTGGCGGCCAGCATCGCGACCGCCTCGCCGTCCACCTCCAGCAACGTCAACTGCGACCAGTCGAACGCCGAATGGTTCTCCTGCGCCGCCTGCCACTCCTCGAACGACCGCGGCGTGAACCCGAACTGCCCTTCGAACGCAGCATTCAGTACGGCATGCGCCGCCCGCCGACTCGCCTCGTCAGGTGCACCGCGCCGAACCACGACCCCAGCGGGAACCTCCGGCGCGGCCACCGGCCCCGCGTGGTCGATCCGCATCCGGTGGAACGTCGTACCGCACGCGTAGCCGTACCCGGCCAGCCGAGAGCGACGGGCCTCGTCGGCCCGGTACGCAACCGTGTCGAGGTGCACCGACGAATGCCCGTACGTACGCCCGAACTCCAGCGTCCGCTCGTCGACCCGCTCGAGCAGCCACCGCTCGAGCTCGAGGTCGTCGGCCACCACGTCCTGGTCGAGCTGCCGGTGATCGCCCTTCCCGAAGACCCACCCGAATCCGGTCAGCCGATCGCCGTCGAACACCAGCCACGCATCCCGCGAGGCGTCGAAGTCGGGCTCGTTCAGCGCGTCCTGGACGTCGTCGAGGGTCCAGTCGGCGGTGCCGATCACCGAGATGTTGTAGGCGCCCACCAGGTCGAGGATCGCCGGCGCGTCCTCGACCGACGGCGGGCGGACGGTGTAGCTGTCGGGCAGTACGGCGGTCATCCGCCCATCGTGGGGAACGACCGCCGCACCTGTCGAACGGATTAGCAGGCCTTGTCCCACTCCGACTCACACGCAGGCGAAGCAGCCTTGAACGGCGCCACCAAAGCAGCAGGCGGTGCCTGGTCGGACCAGGAGGCGAGCGTGACGCCGACTGCGTCCTCGATCGAGCGCGGGCTGCTGAGGTAGTTGTTGCTGATCATCGAGAACACCAGCTTCCGGCCGTCCTTGTTCGTGACATACCCGGACAGCGCGGTCACGCCCGTGAGCGACCCGGTCTTGCCGTGCAGGTTGTTGGCGGCCGGTGTGTTCCGCATCCGGCTGCGCAGCGTTCCACCGACGAACCGATCCGGGTTGCCGGCGATCGGCAGAGCGTCGTACCACTGCTGCCACCACGACTCGTGCTGCGCACCGATCAGTACGTCGGTGATCGAGTCCGCGGTGACATTCACCTTGCGGGACAGGCCCGAGCCGTCGGACAACCGGATGCGGCTGGTGTCGACACCCAGGGACTTCGCGTAATTCGTCACCACGTCCAGCCCGGCCGGCCAGCTGCCGTCGGCCTCCGCGACCGCTCCCATCGTCTTGACCAACGTCTCGGCGTGCATGTTGTTCGAGAGCTTGAGGAACGGCGTCATCAGCTCGCCGACCGTCATCGACTCGTCCCGCGCCAGCCGGGTCGCGCCGGTCGGGGTGGCCGCGTTCTCGATCTTCCCCAGCACCGTGATGCCCTGCGCGGCGAGCTGCCGGCGGAACACGTCGGCGGCGTACAGCTCGGGCTCCCAGACGGTCACCCAGTCCTGCTCGACCGCGGAGCCGAGCGGCATCGACCCGGTGATCCGGACGACGTTCGTACCGTGGTCGCGGTCGACGCTGATCGTGTTCGCGGAGCCGGCCGCGCCGGTCGTCGCATTGTTGACAATCTTCAGGACGCCGGTCGCCGGCACCAGGTCGAGCTGCACCGGAGCACCCGCGGCCGCACCCGGGCGGCTCTCGACAATCGCCGTGCCGGAGTCGTAGTCGGTGTTCGGCGCCAGCGTCAGCGCTGAGATCTGCGCGCTGTAGTAGTACGGCTCGTCGTCCCACGACCAGGTGTCGCCGAGCCGGACCTGGTCGAAGTACGTATCGTCGGCAATCAGATTGCCGACAATCCGACGTACGCCGGCCGCCTTCAGTTGGTGAGCCAGGCCGGCGTAGTCGGACTCGAGCGCTGTCGGGTCTCCGTACCCCTTGAGGTAGAGGTCACCGAGGAGCTGTCCACCGCGGACGGGTGCGGTGGCGAGGACGTCGGTGTGGAAGCGGTACGACGGTCCGAGCGTGTGCATCGCGGCCGTCGAGGTGAAGAGCTTGGTGTTCGACGCGGGCAGCAGCCGCTCGGCGCCGTTCTTGTCGTACAGCGTCTCGCCGGTGGTCGCGTCCCGGACCACGAGCGCGACCTGGGAACCGTCGTACCGGCTGTCGTTCAGCAGGCTGTCCAGCCGCTGCTGCAGTGGGGTCGCTTGTACTGCGCTCGGCGCCGCCGCGGACTGGCCGACATAGCCGCCGGTGACGGCGGCGAGCGCCGCCACCACGGCCACCATCCCGCGCCCCGACACTCTCGGTAAATGACTCACGAGACACTCCCTTGATCCAGGCGGAAATCAACTAGCGGGAGTCTCCACCCCCGCTCCGCCCGGGTCCAGTGATTGAGGCATAGCGTTTCAGGTGAATCGATGTAAAAGTGAGATCCACAGGTATCCGCCCCACCTGAGGAGTCACCCATGAAGCGACTTCTGGCGGCCGTACTGGCCGTCTTCAGCCTCTCCGCCTTCCTCTCGCCGGCCGTGCACGCGGCCACCACCTCGGCGGTCTTCCCGAGCGAGATCATCGGCGAGAACTTCCCCGACCCGGACGTCTTCGAGCAGAACGGCACCTGGTACGCGTACGCGACCAACGGCAGCCGCGGCACCGTACCGGTCGCGACCGCGCCGAGCGCCGACGGCCCGTGGACGATCCGCGGCGACGCGATGCCCGCCGGCCCGTCCGCCGACTGGGCCCAGCCCGGCCGCACCTGGGCGCCCGACGTCTACCCGAACCCGGACGGCACTTACACCCTCACCTACGCCGCGTGGCACAAGGCGTCCGGCCGGCAGTGCATCGGCGTCGCCACCGCATCGAGCCCGCTCGGGCCGTTCCAGCCGGTCGGTACGGCGCCGCTGATCTGTCCGCTCGACCTCGGTGGCGCGATCGACCCGAACACGTTCGTCGCCAACGACGGCACCCGCTACCTGGTCTGGAAGAACGACGGGAACGCGATCAGCCAGCCCTCGACGCTGTGGCTCACCAAGACAGCGAACAACGGCCAGACGTTGGCCGGCGGCAACACCGCGATGCTGACGTCGAGCGGCATCATCGAGGCGCCGGACCTGGTGCAGCGCGGCTCCCAGTACGTGCTCTACTTCTCCGGCGGCGGGTACAACGACTGCAACTACCTCACGTCGTACGCCACCTCGACGAGCCTCGGCGGCCCGTGGACGACGGCGTACCGGCCGTTGATGACGACGGCGACGTTCGACGATCACGTGTGCGGGCCGGGTGGCGCCAACTTCGTCGGCGACAAGGTCTTCCTGCACGGCTGGGTGAACGGCGACCGGCACCTGTACGTCGCTGACGTCGGGTACGCGAACGACTACCCGGTGGTCCGCGGCAGCCGCGTCCGGTACGAAGCTGAGCGCGGCACCCTCAACCACTGCACCGTCCGGGACAACGCGGCCGGCGCCTCGGACGGGAAGGTGGTCGCGTACATCGACTACGCCGACTCCTGGGTGGAGAACACCGTGTTCGCGCCGGTGTCCGGCAGTTACACGCTGTACGTCGGGTACGCCAACGGTTCCGCGTCCACCGCGAGCCACGGGCTCGTTGTCAACGGCAACAACGCGGGCTCGGTCAGCTACCCGGTCACGGGCTGGGACAACTGGCACGAGAGCTCCGTCCCGGTCATCCTGAACGCCGGATGGAACACGATCCGCCTGACCAAGGGCGACCTCTACACCGAGGTCGACTACCTCGAGGTGCAGTAAAGCTGTCGCCGAGACCCCGTACTCTCGTACTGGACAAAGCGCAGTGCGGGGAAGCAGGCGATGGCGAAACCACCAGAACAGATGTCGAAGGCCCGGCGACGACGTCCGGTATGGCTGGATCTCCGCCGTACCGGACGTGGCGTGGGAGCGATGCTGTACGGCGGGCTCGCGTCGCTGATCACGCTGACGGTCACGTTCTGGCTGCTGCCGCAGATCAGCAGCGACGGCCGGTTGCCGATCTTCCGGCTGGTCGTGCTGATGGCGGTGTTCTCGGTGCTGGTGCGCTGGATCCTGGCCGGCGTCGCGGTGCTGATCGGGTCCATCGGCGTCCTGGTCGGCGGCCTGCTGTCGCAGTTCGCGGTCGTCTACCTCGGCATCACGGTCGACCCCGGTGTCGACCTGCACGGCGGGGTCGAGGCACCGGTACTGGTGTCGATCGTGATGTCGTCGGTGAGCGCCTTCGTCGGCTGGATCGCGTACGCGGGCAGTGACGACGCGTACGTCGCCGAGGTGATGCGGGTCGTGCACCGACGGGCCCGGCGGATCCAGCCGGCGCCGAAGACCGGGATGCTGATCATCCAGATCGACGGCCTGTCGGCCCCGCTGCTGAACTGGATGGTGCTGGCCGGCAACCTGCCGAACCTCGGCGGCTGGATCCGGGACGGCAACCACTCGATGCTGTCCTGGCACACCGGCGTCCCGGCGACCACGCCGGCCAGCCAGGCCGGGATCCTGCACGGCGGCTCGAAGCACATCCCGGCCTTCCGGTGGTACGAGAAAGAGACCGGCCGGGTGATGGTCACCAACCGCGGCCGGGACGCGGCGGAACTCGAGGCCCGGATGTCGACCGGCCGCGGCCTGCTCGCCGACGGCGGCGTCAGCATCAGCAACAACTGGTCCGGCGACGCGGACAAGTGTGAGCTGGTGTTCAGCCGGGCCGGCCTGCCGGACAGCCGCAGCCGCGGGTACGTCCGGTTCTTCTCCAGCCCGCAGGGCGCCGCGCGCGGCCTGACCCTGTGCGTCGCGGAGATGATCAAGGAACTGCACCAGGCCCGCCGGCAACGCGTCCGGCACCTGGTGCCACGGGTCAAGCGCGGCGGCGGGTACATCTTCCTCCGCGCGATCACCAACGTCCTGCTCCGCGACCTGAACGTCTCGCTGATCACCGACGAGCTCGTGAAAGGAACTCCGGTGATCTACTGCGACTTCGTCGACTACGACGAGGTCGCGCACCACGCCGGCCCGACCCGGGCCGAGTCGCTGCAGACCCTCGAGGGCCTGGACCGGGTGCTCGGCGCGCTGCAGCGGATCATCGACATCCTCCCGCACTCGTACGAGATCGTCGTGCTGTCCGACCACGGCCAGAGCCAGGGCTCGACGTTCCTGCAGCGGTACGGCCGGACGCTGGCCGAGGTCGTCGACGACCTGGTCGACACGACCAAGGAGCCGGTCCAGGCGGTCGGCAAGTCCGAGGGCTGGGGTCCGGTGAACACGTTCCTCACCGAGCTCACGATGCGCCGCAGCGTGGCCGGATCGGTCACCCGGAAGGCCCTGCACGTGAAGAGCGGCGAGGTCGAGCTCGGTCCGAAGGACTGTGAGCCGACGGTCGCCCCGGACGAGCAGATGGTCGTCACCGCATCCGGCAACCTCGCGCTGATCTACCTCGCGACGACGCCCGGCCGGGTGCCGCTGGAGGAGATCGAACTGCTGCACCCCAAGCTCGTCCCGGGCCTCGCGACCCATCCCGGGATCGGGTTCGTGGTCGTCGACTCGCTCGCCGAGGGCCCGGTCGCGATCGGCGCGGCCGGGGTCCACGTCCTGCGCTCCGGGCGGATCGAGGGCGAGGACCCGCTCAGGCCGTACGGCGCTCTCGCTGCCACCTCGATGCTCCGGCAGGCCGAGATGCCGCACAACGGCGACCTCGTCGTGGTCAGCCGGCTGGACGACTACACCCACGAGGTCGCGGCGTTCGAGGAACTGGTCGGCTGCCACGGCGGGATCGGCGGCTGGCAGACCGACGCGGTCCTCGTCCACCCGAGCCGCTGGGTTCTGGACGAGCCTCCCGTAGGCTCGGACGCGGTACACGAGGTGCTGATCGGCTGGCTGGAGAAGCTGGGACAGCGCAAGGACCAGCGGGAACCGGTCGAGTCGAAGGTGGAGGCCTGAAGGCGTGCGAGTGACATGCGGGTGACGTGGTGGGGTCATGCCACCACCACGATCGAGGCGAACGGCACGCGGCTGCTGACCGATCCGGTGCTGACCGCGCGGATCGCGCACCTGCGCCGCCGCCGCGGCCCGCTGCCGGCGCCCGAAGCGGGGGACTGTGACGCGGTCCTGGTGTCGCACCTGCACGCCGATCACCTGCACCTGACGTCGCTGCCGTTCGTCTCGCCGGACGCCGCACTGGTGGTGCCGCGCGGTGCGGCGAGGCTGATCCACGCCGACAGCGGCCCGCGGTACTCGGACCGGTGCATCGAGGTTGCTCCTGGCAACCAAATCAAGATCGGGTCGCTCGAGATCACCGTGGTCACCGCGCATCACGACGGCCGGCGGATGCCCTGGTCGTCGTACTCGGCGCCGGCCGTCGGCTACCGGGTCGACAGCTCGCCGAGCGTCTGGTTCGCCGGGGACACCGACCTGTTCGACGGTCTCGCGGCCGAGGCCGGGCAGGTCGATGTCGCGCTGGTCCCGGTCGGTGGCTGGGGGCCGTCGCTCGGTCCCGGGCACCTCGATCCGCTCCGCGCGGCGGAGGCCGTCCGGCGGGTCGGTGCGGCGACCGCGGTACCGGTACATTTCGGGACGTTCTGGCCGATCGGCTGCGACTGGATCAAGCCGGAGCTGTTCCTGCCGCCGGGGGAGAGGTTCAAGACCGCGATGACCGAGATCGACCCCGCGGTGAAGGTCGAGGTCCTGGTACCCGGTCAGTCGCTCGAGGTGCCTGTATGAGCGGAGACGCCAACTTCGACCTTTGGTACTTGTTCGCGTTGGCCGGTGCGGTGCTGATCGGAGCAGTGCTGCCTGTGCTGCCGACGGGTGCCGCGGTGTCCGCGGGCGCCGTACTGGCATCGCACAGCAACCCGATCGGGCTGGTCGGCGTACTGATCGCGGGCGCGGCCGGGGCGTACGCCGGGGACCTGATCGTCTACGCCGGCTGCCGGCTCGGCGGCGAACGACTGGCCAAACGGATCGGCTGGTTGCGCGACAACGCGTCGCTGGACGCGCTGCGCGAACGGCTGGCCGAACACGAGATCAGCGTGCTGCTCACGTCGCGGCTGATCCCGGGCGGCCGGGTCCCGGTCCTGCTCGCCGCGGGGCTCGCCGGATACAGGTGGGAGCGGTTCGCTCTCGTCGACCTGACCGCGTCGTCGCTGTGGTCGGCGGTCTACATGGCGATCGGTCTGCTCGGCTACGCGCTCTTCGACGAGCCGTGGCAGGGCGTACTGGCCGCGATCGTGCTGGTCGTCCTGACCACTGTCGTCAGCAGCCTGATCCAGCGCGCCCGCCGCCGGTCACAGCGCTCGAAGTCACAGACCGAATGACGCGTTGCGGAGCTGCTCGACAGCCTCCGCGTCACCGTCCAGCTGTACGTCGGCCACAGTCTGCCGCCCGCTGCAGAACAACGTCAGCTCCGCGGGCTCGCCGGTCACGGTGACCGAGCCGAGCGCGGTCGGCTGCTTCGCGACGACCGACGTACCGTCCGGACGCGCTAGCACCAGGCCGGCTGGTGACTTGCGGGCCGTCGGCTTCGCCGTCAGCTTGATCCCCTTCCACAGGCCCTCCTGCTGATCGGCCGGCAGGGCGCGGACCTCGTACGAGGGCTGGGCGCGGCGGACGTCCTCGTGGTGGATGAAGTACTCCGCGGTGTTGATCTGCGCACCGAGTTTCGGGACCGCGAACAGCGACGCCCGCGGCGGGCCGTTCCGGACCTTGTCGACCACCTCGGCGTAGCTGTATCTGTCCTTGGCCCGCTTCATCCGCCGCTCGGTGGTGTCCGCCAGCGCGGAGATCACCAGCCCCGGCCCGGCCATCGGATCGGCCTCCCGGACGTACAGGTGGACGGCGAGGTCGTACGCGTCCCAGCCCTCGCACAACGTCGGGGCGGCGGGTCCGACCTGGTCGAACAGTTCACACAGAGCAAGTCGTTCTACCCGGCTGTAGTCGGTCACATATCCGATCGTAGTTGTCGGTGGGGAATGGCAGAATGTCAATCGTTGTCATGTCTGTGTCCCGCGTATGCACCTGACTGCCCTGGAGCGTGTCTTGCCTGTCCCGAAAGTCCCAGACAAGGGCAGCGTCACCCGGAGAGGTTTCGGCGTGCTGCGCGTGGCGATCTGGGAGGAGCCGGGCATCTTCGCGCTGGCCGTGCTCGCCAGCATGCTGTACGGCGGCATGACCGTGGCCGGCGGCTGGGCGCTCGGCTGGTCGACCGACCACCTGATCCGGCCCGCGTTCGAGCGTGGTGACGTCAGCGGCGGTGCGATCGCGGCGCTGATCTCGCTGTTCATGGGTATCGCGATCCTGAACGCGGTCGGTGTCGTCGGACGGCGGCTCGGGGCCGGCGTGATGCAGTTCCGGCTGCAGGCGACGTACCGGCGCCGCGTCACCCGGCAGTACCTGAAGCTTCCGCTGGAGTGGCACCACCAGCACTCGACCGGCATGTTGCTGTCGAACGCGAACGCCGACGTGGAGTCGACCTGGTTCGTGATCGCGCCGCTGCCGATGGCGATCGGCGTGATCGCGATGCTGGTGTTCGCGACGATCGCGATGTTCGCCGCCGACGTCTGGCTGGCGCTGGTCGGCTGCCTGGTGTTCCCGCTGGTCTTCGTCGCGAACGTGATCTTCCAGCGGTACCTGCAGCCGCTCGCGACCCGCGCGCAGCAGCTCCGGGCGGACGTCTCCGAGGTCGCGCACGAGTCGTTCGACGGCGCCCTGGTGGTGAAGACGCTGGGCCGGGAGGCGGCCGAGACCGAGCGCTTCCGCGAGCCGACGTACGCGCTCCGGGACGCGAACATCGCGGTCAACAAGGCCCGCGGCATGTTCGACCCGGTGATCGACGGCCTGCCGCGGCTCGGCGTACTCGCGGTGCTGCTGGTCGGCGTCGGGCGGGTTCGCTCGGGTGGGGCGGACGCGGGTGACGTGGTCCAGGTGGCGTTCCTGTTCACGCTGATCGGGTTCCCGATCCGGGCGCTCGGCTGGGTGCTCGGCGAACTCCCGCGCTCGGTCGTCGGCTGGGACCGCGTGCAGCGCGTGCTGACCGCCGAGGGCGGGATGGAGTACGGCGAGGCGCGGCTGGCGTCGACTTCTGCGGCCCGGTTGCAGGTGGCGGGCGTGCGGTTCGGATACCTGCCGGAGCGCGACGTACTGGCCGGTGTGGACTTCACCGTCGAGCCCGGGCGGACCGTCGCGGTCGTCGGGCCGACCGGTTCCGGCAAGTCGACGATGACCACGCTGCTGACCCGGCTCGTCGACCCGGAGCAGGGTGCGGTGAAGGTCGACGGGCTCGACCTGCGCGACCTGGCCCGCGACGAGCTGGCCGGATCGGTGGCGCTGGTCGCGCAGACCGCGTTCCTGTTCGACGACACGATCCGCGGCAACATCACTCTCGGTGGCGACTACACCGACGACGACGTGTGGGACGCGCTCCGGATCGCCCAGGGCGACGGCTTCGTCAAGGCGCTCTCGGACGGCCTCGACACCAAGGTCGGCGAGCGCGGGACGACGCTGTCCGGCGGGCAGCGGCAGCGCATCGCCTTGGCTCGGGCCCTCGTACGCCGTCCGCGCCTGCTGATCCTCGACGACGCGACGAGCGCGGTCGACCCGCAGGTGGAGGCGCGGATCTTGGCCGGGCTGCGGTCCGCCGTACAGGAGGACGCCGGCGCCGCGACGACCGTGCTGGTGATCGCGTACCGGAAGGCGACGATCTCGCTCGCCGACGAGGTGCTGTTCCTGGACGAGGGCCGGATCCAGGCGCACGGCACGCACACCGAGCTGCAGGCGTCGACCCCCGCCTACCGGGACCTGGTCGACGCGTACGAGAAGGATGCCGAGCGCCGCCAGGAAGAGGCAGAGCTCGACGAAGAGGAGGTTTCAGCGTGAGCGCGGCCGAAGCTAGCCGTCTTGACCATGGCGACAACGCGGGTGGGCTGCAGACCCTGAAGGACGGTCTGAAGGTCTCGCCCGAGCTGGCGCGTGGGTGGTGGCTGACCGGGATCCTCGCGCTGACGATGACGGCCGGACGGATCGTCGTACCGATCGCCGTCCAGCAGACCATCGACAAAGGGCTGTCCGGGCCGAAGGGTCCCGACATGTCGTACGTCGCCTGGATGTGCCTGATCTGCGCGCTCGGGGTGATCCTGACCGCGGGCGCGTCGTACCTGACGACCGTGCGGCTCGCGGTCAACTCGGAGTCCGGGTTGGCGACGATGCGGATCAAGGCGTTCCGGCACGTGCATGACCTGCCGGTGCTGACCCAGAGCACCGAACGGCGCGGCGCGCTGGTCAGCCGGGTCACGTCGGACGTCGACACGGTGTCGCAGTTCCTGCAGTTCGGCGGGTTCATCTTCCTGGTCAGCCTCGGGCAGATGTTCCTCGCGACGATCGTGATGTTCTTCTACTCGTGGCAGCTCGCGCTGGTCGTGCTGCTGTGCTTCGTCCCGCTGTTCGCCAGCCTCAAGTACCTGCAGCGCGCGATGTCGGCGGCGTACGGGATCGTCCGGGCCAAGGTCGGCGAGATGCTGTCCGCGATCTCGGAGCCGGTCGTCGGGGCGCAGGTGGTCCGTTCGTACGCGATCGAGCAGCGCACCCAGGACCGGATCGACGCGTCGATCGAGGACTACCGCAAGACCGCGACCAAGGCGCAGGCGATCACCGGTCTGACGTTCTCGATCGGTGGTCTGGCCGCGGGCCTCGCGAACGCCGGCGTCCTGACGGTCGGGGTACTGCTCGGGGTCGACAAGCAGGCGACGCTGGGCGAGCTGCTCGCGTTCATGTTCCTGGTGTCGCTGTTCTCGGACCCGGTGCAGATCGCGACGCAGGTGCTCACCGACGCGCAGAGCGCGTTCGCCGGCTGGCGGCGGGTGCTCGGCGTGATCGCGACACCGGCCGACGTCGCGGACCCGGGCGAGGACGGCGTGAAGCAGGCGCGTGGACCGATCACGGTCGAGTTCGACGACGTCGATTTCGCTTATCCTGAAGGCGAACTGGTGCTGCGGGACGTTGACGTACGGATTGCGCCGCATCGGCGGGTCGCGGTCGTCGGGGAGACCGGGTCGGGCAAGACGACGTTCGCGAAGCTGCTCACCCGGCTGATGGACCCGACGTCCGGGGCCGTGAAGCTGGACGGGGTGAACGCGCGGGACATCTCGTTCGAGTCGTTGCGGGAGCGGGTCGTGATGGTGCCGCAGGACGGGTACCTGTTCGACGCGTCGCTGGCCGACAACGTGCGGTTCGGGCGGCCGGAGGTGACCGACGCGGAGCTGCTGGCCGCGTTCGAGGCGCTCGGGCTGACCGATTGGCTCGAGTCCCTGCCGGACGGGCTGCAGTCGCCGGTCGGGCAGCGCGGCGAGTCGCTGTCCGCGGGGGAGCGACAGCTGGTCGCACTGGTCCGCGCGAACATCGCGGACCCGGACCTGTTGGTGCTCGACGAGGCGACGTCAGCGGTCGACCCGGGTACCGAAGTGCGGGTGAACGCGGCGCTCGAGCGGTTGATGGCCGGGCGTACGTCGGTCACCATCGCGCACCGGTTGTCCACCGCCGAGGCCGCGGACGAGGTGCTCGTGTTCGACGAGGGCGCGATCGTGGAACGCGGCTCGCACGCGGAGCTGGTCGGCGCAGGCGGGGTCTACACGCGGCTGCACGACAGCTGGATCGCCCAGCGCAGCGCGGTCTAAGCGCAGGGTCAGGGCCGACCGGCTGAACCGGCCGGCCCTGAACCCGTTCAGATCAAGGGGTCGGGGCGGCGCCGTTGCTCGGGCCCGGTTGCGGGACCAGCAGGAACTCGACACCACCCTTGTCGTCGACCGCCGCGTCCAGGATCTTGTCGTCGAGCGCGTTCGCGGCGTTCTGCTCGAGGAAGACCCGGGCACCCGCCTCCTCGACGACCTGGTCACCTGGTTGCGGAGACTCGGTCGTGGTCACCGCGAGCGCCGGATCCGCCGGGTTCTCCTGCGAGATCCGCACTCCGGCTCCGTCCGGCGCGCCCTCGACCCCGGTGATGCTCTTGATCACCAGCGTCGCGTTCTCTGTCAGGGTCAGCACAGCCCACTCCATCCGTCGGTTGTCATAGCCCCCGCCCCGTGCCCCCACGCCGAAATCACAAACCTCGTCCTTGAGCACCCACCAACCACCAATTCGCCGCCGCGATGGTTGACCCGTGCCCAACGTCACGCGACGTGGGCGGACACGATCGGCGCGACCCGCCAGCGGGGAGCCTCGGTGGTGCGCGCGGCACCTCGCGCGAACGCGGAGCGGAGTCGAGCGACGAGGTCGGAGCGCGGGGCGAGCGCATCTTCCCAGCCGAAGTGCACAAGCTCGACACCCAGATCGCTCAGCCTCTGGTCGCGGCGATGAGCCCGGCGCATGCGGCGGCGTCGCTCCTCGCGGGTGTCCGCTTCGTACTTCGCCAACCCGTCGGCCTCCGCGATCGTCCGGAACTCAGGCCACCAGAAGTCGACCCGCTCGGGCATCCAGCCGAACTCGTCGAAGAACTGCGCCTGCAGTATGGGCGTGGGCAGCCCTGCTGCCCAGAACGCCGCCCGCGCGATGGACTCCAGAACCGACTCGGACAATGGATCACCGAGCCCGATCGTCGCGCGGGCCTGCGAAATCCCTGGCCAGTGTTCCTGGCGGGCGCAAACCGCGAGCAGATCGGTCGTCGTCGTACCTGATCGCAGAGCGTGGTCCACCGTGCTGATCGCCTCGCGCAACGGTAGTTCCCGCGCGAGATCGACCACCGTCCTGGCGAGGGTGGTGACCGGTAGCCAGCCGTACCGTGATACGTCGTCTGTTGTCAGACCCGCCCGCCGTACGACGATGTCGGGGCGCCGCTGATTCCGCGTGGCGGGCGGCGGTCGGGTGAGCCAGGTGGCGTCGATCGGTGGCGCGGACGGACGTTCCCGGTCGGTCCAGACGGGAAGCCCGGCCAGCTGAGCCGCGCTGAAGTGACTCACGACTGACCCCGGGTAGGCCGCCCGCGCACAGGCGATCACGGCGACGTATTTGTCGAGTCGTCCGTCGACGTACTGGCCATGGTGGTGCTGTAGGTAGCCACGCCGTACGAGGCGCCGAAGGTCCGCGTCGCCGATGCCGAGTTCACTCAGGTCCTTCCGCGGCACCGGAGTACGCGTCACGACGCGCAGTTGCTCACGCACGATCCCCTCGAGCCGATCCACGGCACCATCGTCCCGCGATACCCCCTTCGCACGCTCGAGGCCCTGTGGATAACGCACTTTGAGCACGCATCAACCAGATTTCGGCCCTGTTCCTGGTTGGTGGGTGCTCAAAGAACCGATGTGCGGACTGTCGGGGCGATGGTGTGTGATCTCGGGTATGGCGATTGCGTTGAGTAGTGCGGGGGCTGGCGAGCTGGGTGAAGTGGTGGGGGTGTTGCGGGAGTGGACGCGGGAGGGGGTTCCGTTGCAGTTGCATCCGGGGGATTTGGGGTGGTTCTGGCGGTTCGGGGTTGAGCGGACGGCGGCGGCTACGCGGGTCTGGCGGCGGGACGGGGAGATCGTCGCGGTCGGGATGCTCGACGAGCCGGACTGGTTGCGGATGTCGATCGCGCCGGAGCTGCAGCGTGACGAGGAGCTGGCACGGCGGATCGCCGAGGACGTGTCCGCGCCCGCGGCCGGGGTGCTGATCGAGGGCAAGGTGTACGTCGAGACGCCGATGGGCGCGCTGGTCCAGGACCTGCTGTTCAAGGACGGCTGGAACGCGGACGTCCCGTGGGTGCCGGTCCGCCGCGATCTCACCGACCCGGTACCGGACCCCGGCGTGCGGGTCGACGTGATCGGCGCGGAGGAGGCGCACGAGCGGACCGCCGTACAGCGGGCCTCGTTCGACGGGTCGACGTTCACGAACGAGCGCTGGTTCGCGATGTCGGACGGGCTGCCGTACGCCGACGCGCGGTGTCTGGTGCTGCGCAACGAGCTCGGCGAATCGGTGGCCGCGGCGACCGTGTGGTCGGCGGGTGAGGGGCGCCCCGGGTACATCGAGCCGATGGGCGTGCACAGGCTGCATCGCGGCCGCGGGTACGGCACGGCGATGGTCCTCGCTTGCGCGCGGGCGTTGCGGGAGATGGGCTCGTCCAGCGTCTACACGGTCACGCCCGGCACCAACGTCGGCGCGATCGCGACGTACCAGGCCGCCGGCCTGCAACCGCTGGACGAGATCCGCTCGCAGTACCGCGAGTCTTAGACCGCGACGTCGTCCGCGGCGCGGAGTACGCGCAGGATGTTGCCGCCGGCAAGTTTGCCGAGGTCCTGGTCGCTCCAGCCGCGGTCGGCCAGCGCCTCGAACAGCACCGGGTACGAGGCCACGTCCGGCAGCTCGACCGGGAACTCCGGGCAGCCGTCGTAGTCGCCGCCGACGCCCATATGGTCGATGCCTGCCACCTCCCGGACGTGCTCGACGTGCTCGACGACATCCGCCAGCGTGATCTCGGGTTTCGGCTTGCCGTACAGCTCGGCGATCCTTGCCTGGTTCTCCGGCCGCAGCATCGACGGGATCGGATTGCCCGGCTGGTCGTCGTCGGTCAGGCCCTGCTCCTCGGCGACGGCACGGGCGCCGGCCACCCAGTCGACGTACTCCTGCGAGACGAAGTACGGGACGAAGGTGACCATGCAGACGCCGCCGTTCGCCGCGAGCGTCTCGAGGACGTCGTCGGGCGCGTTCCGCGGTACGTCGCAGACCGCGCGGGACGACGAGTGGCTGAAGATCGCCGGCGCGCCGGTCACCCGGAGCGCGTGCCGCATGGTGTCGGCGGAGACGTGCGACAGGTCGACCAGCATGCCGATCCGGTTCATCTCCTTCACGACCTCCTCGCCGAACTCGTTCAGCCCGCCGAGCACCGGCTCGTCGGTCGCCGAGTCCGCCCAGGACACGTTGTTGTTGTGCGTCAGCGTCATGTACCGGACGCCGAGCGCGCGCATCACCCGCAGTACGCCGAGCGACTCACCGATCGAGTGGCCGCCCTCCATGCCCATCAACGAGGCGACCTTGCCGGCCTTGATCGCCGCCTCCACGTCGTCGGCGGTGTCCGCGAGCTGCAGGTCCTCCGGGAACCGCTCGACCAGCCGCCGTACGAAATCGACCTGCTCGAACGTCCGCCGTACGGCGTGCTCGTCCTGCGGCACCCACAACGACCAGAACTGCGCCCCCACGTGCCCCGCCCGCAACCGCGGCAGGTCGGTGTTCAACTCCGGAACGGACCCGGCCAGGTCATAAGCGTCCAGGTCGTACCCGCACAACTCGTAGAACGCAATCGGCAGGTCGTTGTGCCCGTCGATCACCGGATGCTCCGCCAGTACCGCCCGGACCCGCGCCTCACCAGTCGTCATTCCGCCATCCTGTCAGGCCTGCTCACGGCTCGCTCCGGGGGTCGCGGGTCGGAGCACTCCCCGGCATCGGAGAGAATGGGCAGGTGAACATCGACGAGTTGACCTTCGATGCGGCCGGGCTGATCCCGGCGGTGGTGCAGCAGTACGACACGCGCGAGGTCCTGATGGTGGGCTGGATGAACGCCGAGGCAGTACGCCGTACCGCGGCGACCGGGCGGAGTACGTTCTGGTCGCGGAGCCGGCAGGAGTACTGGGTGAAGGGCGAGACCAGCGGCCACCGTCAGCACGTCAAGCAGGTGCTCGTCGACTGCGACGCGGACACCCTGCTGGTGCTCGTCGACCAGGAAGGGCCGGCCTGCCACACCGGCACCCGTAGCTGCTTCGAGCACGGTGAGATCGAGGTGGCGGCGTGACGGCCCCGGAACTGGAGACCTTCCGCGAGTACGCGAAGGACCGCCGGGTCATCCCGGTCACCCGCCGGCTGCTGGCCGACGCGGAGACGCCGATCGGTGTGTACGGCAAGCTCGCCGCCGAGCGCGAGGGCACGTTCCTGCTGGAGTCCGCGGAGAACGGCGGCGTCTGGTCGCGGTACTCGTTCATCGGCGTCCGCTCCGCCGCGACGCTGACCGAACGCAACGGCGAGGCCGTCTGGACCGGCAACCCACCGGTCGGCCTGCCGCAGACCGGTGACCCGCTGAAGGCGCTCCGCGAAACCCTCGAGATCCTGCACACCCCGCGGCTGCCCGACCTGCCGCCGCTGACCGGCGGCATGGTCGGCTTCCTCGGGTACGACGCCGTCCGGCGCCTGGAGCGGTTGCCCGACACAACGACCGACGACCTCGGCCTGCCCGAGCTGACGTTCCTGTTCGCCACCGACCTGGCCGCCCTCGACCACGAGACCGGCGAGATCTGGCTGATCGCGAACGCGGTCAACTGGGACGACTCCGACGAACGCGTCGACGAGGCGTACGCGGACGCCGTCCGCCGCCTGGACGCGATGGAGCGCGACCTCGCGCAGCCCACCCCGTCGTACGTCGTCCGCGCCGACCGGCAGGCCCAGCCGGACCCGCACCGGCAGCGGTCGAGCGCGGAGTACCGGCAGGCCGTCGAGCACGCCAAGGAGGAGATCCGCGCGGGCGAGGCGTTCCAGATCGTCGTCTCCCAGCGGTTCGAGCTGCAGAGTACGGCGTCCGCGCTCGACATCTACCGGGTGCTGAGAAGGTCCAACCCGAGCCCGTACATGTACCTGGTCCGCCTCGACGGCTTCGACATCGTCGGCTCCAGCCCGGAGGCCCTGGTCAAGGTCACCGAGCACAAGGTGATCCTGCACCCGATCGCCGGTACCCGCCGGCGCGGCGCGACGCCGGAGGAGGACCACGCGCTGGAGCAGGAGCTGCGCGCGGACGTGAAGGAGCGCGCCGAGCACCTGATGCTGGTCGACCTCGGCCGCAACGACGTCGGCAAGGTCTGCGCACCCGGCACGGTCGAGGTGGTCGACTTCATGGACGTCCGCCGCTACAGCCACGTGATGCACCTGGAGTCGACGGTCACCGGTCAGCTCAAGGCGGGGATGACCGCCTTCGACGCGCTCACCGCCGCGTTCCCGGCCGGAACGTTGTCCGGGGCACCCAAGCCGCGCGCGATGGAGATCATCGACAAGCTCGAGATCACCCGGCGTGGCGTGTACGGCGGCGTGGTCGGCTACCTGGACTTCGCCGGCGACGCCGACACCGCGATCGCCATCCGTACGGCAGTGCTGCGCGGCGGTACGGCGTACGTCCAGGCCGGCGCCGGGATCGTCGCCGACTCGGACCCGGCCGCCGAGGACGCCGAGTGCCGGACGAAGGCGGCCGCCGTACTGAACGCGATCGCGGTCGCGGGGACGTTCAGCGAAGTATGAGACTCCAACGGCTGGTCGACCTGCTCGCCCTGGTGGCGCTGGTGCTGCTCGGGCTGTCGGCGTACCTGACCTGGGTTTCGGTCAACCCCGGTAACGGTCGCAAGGACGTGGTCCTGAACGGGTACGCGATCACAAAGGCGCCGGCGACACTCGCGCTCGCCGGTGTCGTCGCGGTGGTGGTGATGAAGCTCGCGGGGACGGCGTTGCGGCGGGTCCTCGGCGGTCTGGTGGTGCTGCTCGGCGTCGCGGCGATCGTCGTCGCCTTGACCGTGCGCCCCGACGGGTCTGAACTGAGCAGACTGCGGCCCGAGCTGAGCGACGTGCTCGCCGACCACGTGACCCAGTCCCTCGGCGTCGCGCCGTGGCTCGCCCTGGCGGGTGGGATCGCGCTGGTGGCGGCGGGGTTGGTGACGGTGCTGACGGCGCAGCGCTGGCGGCAGGCGACGCAGCGGTACGAGCGTGATCCGGCCGCCGCACCGGCCGATCAGTGGAAGGCGATCGACGCCGGGGAGGACCCGACTCTCTGATCGCGGCGGGCTACCGCCACAATAGGACGGACGACGGAGGAGGAGTGGCGCCAACTATGGACAATACGGTGGCGGATCAAGGGGTCGGTCGGATCGAAGCTCAGCTCGAGGAGGCTTCGCACGATCTGCACGGCAACAGCCCGGCCGCGTGGACCGCGGTGGCGATCGTGCTGGTCGCGTTCACGATCGGCGCCATCGCGATGGTGCTCGGCCCGAACTGGGTGCTGTTCTGGATCTCTGTCGGTATCGCGGTGCTGGGTGCGCTGGCCGGCAAGGTGCTGCAGCTGCTGGGCTTCGGGGTTCCGGCCGACGGCGACCACTGAAGGGGCGATCAGACATGACTGTGCTTGACGACATCCTCGCCGGGGTCCGGGAGGACCTCGCGGAGCGCCAGGCGCGGGTCAGCCTGGACGACCTGAAGCAGGAGGCCCAGCGCAAGCCGGACGCCAAGGACCCGATGCCGGTGTTCCGCGGCGACGGGATCGCGGTGATCGCGGAGGTGAAGCGGTCCAGCCCGAGCAAGGGCGAGCTGGCCGAGATCACCGACCCGGCCGCGCTGGCCGGGGAGTACGAGCTCGGTGGTGCCGCGGCGATCTCGGTGCTGACCGAGGAGCGCCGGTTCAACGGCAGCCTCGACGACCTGCGGGCGGTCCGCGGCCGGGTCGACGTACCCGTGCTGCGCAAGGACTTCATCGTCTCGTCGTACCAGCTCTGGGAGGCGCGGGCGGCCGGCGCCGACATGGTGCTGCTGATCGCGGCGGCGCTGGAGCAGGAGGCGCTGGTCTCGCTGATCGAGCGGGCCCAGTCGATCGGCCTGTGCCCGCTGGTCGAGGTGCACGACGAGGAGGAGACGCGGCGTGCGGTGGACGCCGGCGCCCAGCTCATCGGCGTCAACAACCGGAACCTGAAAACCCTCGAGGTCGACCGGGACACCTTCGCCCGGGTGGCGCCGACGATCCCGACCGAGCTGGTCCGGGTGGCGGAGTCCGGCGTCCGCGGCCCGCATGATGTAATCGAGTTCGCGCGCGCCGGGGCCGATGTCGTCCTCGTCGGTGAAACCCTGGTGACCGGCCGCGATCCCCGCGCCTCGGTCGCCGACCTCGTCGCCGCCGGATCGCACCCCGCCATCCAGCAGCGGCACTGACCCTCCCGGCCGGTCCAAACGGCACGGGACAGTAACTCTCCCCGCGCCGTACGGGCCGGGTTGGAAGGTTTTGTCGGATGAGTACTGTGCTGCCCGACCAGTTCGGGCACTTCGGCCGTTTCGGCGGCAGGTTCATGCCGGAGGCGCTGATCGCGCCGCTCGACGAGCTCACCCAGGCCTGGCGCGACGCCATGGCCGACCCGGTCTTCACGAACGAGTTCGAGCGGATGCTGCGCGAGTACATCGGCGCCCCGAGCCTGCTGTACGACGCGACCCGGCTGTCGGACGTGGCCGGTGCGCGGATCCTGCTGAAGCGCGAGGACCTCAACCACACCGGCGCGCACAAGATCCGCAACGCGATCGGCCAGGCGCTGCTGACCAAGCGGATGGGCAAGCCGCGGGTGATCGCCGAGACCGGGGCCGGCCAGCACGGTGTCGCGACCGCGACCGCCTGCGCGTACCTCGGCCTCGAGTGCGTGGTCTACATGGGCGAGGTCGACACCGAGCGCCAGGCGCTGAACGTGGCCCGGATGAAGCTGCTCGGCGCCGAGGTGATCTCGGTCAAGACCGGCAGCCGGACGCTGAAGGACGCGATCAACGACGCACTGCGCGACTGGGTCGCCAGCGTCGACAAGACGCACTACATCCTCGGTACGGCGGCCGGTTCGCACCCGTTCCCGGCGATGGTGCGGGACTTCGTCCGTGGCATCGGCGACGAGGCGCGGGCGCAGACGCTCGAGCTGACCGGCAAGCTGCCGGACGCCGCGGTCGCCTCGGTCGGCGGCGGCTCGAACGCGATCGGCCTGTTCACCGCGTTCATCCCTGACGAGGACGTGAAGCTGTACGGCATCGAGCCGGGCGGCGACGGGTTCGAGACCGGGCGGCACGCGGCGACGATCACCGCCGGCCAGGTCGGCGTACTGCACGGCGCGCGGTCGTTCCTGTTGCAGGACGAGGACGGGCAGACGATCGAGTCGCACTCGATCTCCGCCGGGCTGGACTACCCGGGCGTAGGCCCGGAGCACGCGTGGCTGGCCGAGACCGGGCGGGCCTCGTACCGGCCGATCACCGACGCCGAGGCGATGGACGCGTTCCGGCTGTTGTCCCGGACCGAGGGCATCATCCCGGCGATCGAGTCCGCCCACGCGGTCGCCGGCGCGCTGGACATCGCCAAGGAACTGGGGCCTGAGGCAACCATTCTGGTGAACCTCTCCGGTCGTGGCGACAAGGACATGGACACGGCCGCGACCTGGTTCGGGCTGGGCGAGAAGGGATCCGGGCATGAGTGAAGTTGCCCTGGGCAACGCCGGGACCGCGATCCGGAAGGCGAACGGCGAGGGCCGTGCGGCCTTCGTCGGCTACCTGCCGGCCGGCTTCCCGACGTACGACGGCGCGCTCGACGGGCTGAAGGCGCTCGTCGACGGCGGCGCCGACGTGATCGAGCTCGGCCTGCCGTACAGCGACCCGGTGATGGACGGTGTCACGATCCAGCGGGCCACCGAGATCGCGCGGGCCGGCGGTCTGCGCACCCGCGACGTGCTCAGTACGGTCGAGAAGCTCGCGGCGTACGCGGGAGTGCCGGTGCTGGTGATGACGTACTGGAACCCGATCGAGCGGTACGGCGTCGACCGCTTCACCGCGGACCTCGCCGCCGCCGGGGGAGCGGGCCTGATCACGCCCGACCTGATCCCGGACGAGGGCGCCGAGTGGATCGCGGCCGCCGACAAACACGACCTGGACAAGGTGTTCCTGGTCTCACCGTCGTCGACCGACGAGCGGATCGCGATGACCACGGCGAACTGCCGCGGCTTCGTGTACGCGACCGCTGTGATGGGTGTCACCGGCGCGCGGGACAAGCCGTCGGACCTCGCGGCACCGCTGGTGGCCCGGACGCACGCCGCGACCGGCCTGCCGGTGGGTGTCGGCCTCGGCATCTCCAACGGTGACCAGGCGGCCGGTGTCGCGGCGTTCGCGGACGCGGTGATCGTCGGCGCGGCGCTCGTCCGGGCACTCGGCGACGACGGCCCGGCCGGCGTCCGCGCACTGGCCGAAGACCTGTCCGCCGGCGTCCGCCGGGAACCTCGCAGCTTCCCCGATCGTTAGTCCCGTCGTGAGTCGAACCAGGAACGCTGCCCTGCTCTTGGCGGCGGTGGCTCTGCTCGCCCTTGCGGGCTGCAGTGGCAATCAGGCGAAGGCGGACAACCCCGGCGGGGCGATCATCCGGAGCAGCCAGGATCCGAACGGGTTGCGCGGTGCCACGCTGGACCGGGCGTACTCGATGCCCGCGGCCACCTTGACCGACACCGACGGGAACCCGTTCAACCTGGTCACGTCGACCAAGAAGCCGGTCACGCTGGTGTTCTTCGGGTACACGAACTGCCCGGACGTGTGCCCGACCGTGATGGCCGACGTGGCATCCGCGCTGACCAAGCTGGACAAGCCGGTGCAGGACCAGATCCAGATGCTGTTCATCACCACGGACCCGTCCCGCGACACCGGGCCGGTGATCCGCAAGTACCTGGACCGGTTCGACCCGTCGTTCGTCGGGTTGACCGGTTCGCTGACGTCGATCAAGGACATCGCGAAGGCGGTCGGCGTACCGGTCGAAGGGATGCAGAAGCTGCCGTCGGGCGGGTACGAGGTCGGTCACGGCGCGCAGGTGATCGGTTTCGGCAAGAACGACAAGGCGAACGTGATCTGGTTGTCGAACGCCGCGATCGGCGACCTGGTGCACGACTTCGGGAAGCTGGTCGAGGACAACCAGTGAGGGGCTGGTTCCCCTGGGTGTCCCTCGTCGCGCGGCTCGTGCTCGGAGCGGTGATGCTGGTCGCGGGTGCGTTGAAGGTCAGCGATCCGGAGACGGCGGCGCAGGCGGTCCGGGCGTACGAGCTGCTGCCGTCGTCGCTGGTCGAGCCGATCGGGTGGGGCCTGCCGTTCCTGGAGATCGCGATCGGGTTGCTGTTGGTCGTCGGCTTCGGTGTCCGCGCCTCCGCCGCGGCCGCGGGTGTTTTCCTGGTCGTGTTCGTCGTCGCCGTGGGGTCCGCCTGGGCGCGCGGCCTGTCGATCGACTGCGGCTGCTTCGGCGGCGGCGGTCAGGTCGCGCCGGGACAAACGAAGTACCTGCAGGAGATCCTGCGCGACGCCGGCCTGCTGGTACTGGCCGGCTGGCTGGTGCTGAAGCCGGTCAGTAAGTTCGCTGTCATAGCTGAATCACAAGGACCGCAAGGAGTCACCGCGTCGTGAGCAACACCAACCCGCCGAACTCGGTGGTGCAGGAGCACAAGTCCCGGATCTCACCCGGGATCGTCGTCGGGATCATCCTCGTCCTGGCCCTCGCTGCGGGTGTCGGTGTGCAGTACTACCGCGGCCACTCCAAGGTCGAGGTGAGCTCGAACGGCCGTCCCGAGCCCACGGTGATCACCGGCCCGGGCACGTCCGGCAAGGGCGTCACGGTCGGAAAGGCCGGCGCCAAGGTGAACATCGACCTGTACCTCGACTTCCGCTGCCCGCACTGCGCGGACTTCGAGAAGGACAGCGGCGCGACCATCGACAAGCTCGTCGAGGACGGTACGGCGACGCTGACCTACTGGCCGCTGCAGTTCGTCAACCCGGACTCCTCGCCCCGGCTCGCGAACGCGTTCGCCGCCGCGGCCGCGAACGGGAAGGCGCTGAGCTTCGCCGACGAGCTGTACGGCGACTTCTCGAAGTCCTGGACCTCGGACCAGCTGATCGAGCTCGGCAAGCAGCTCGGCGTCGGCGACGCGAAATACCAGCAGGCGTTGCAGGACAACACGTACGCGAGCTGGCTGGAGTCCGTGGGCAAGGCCGCCGACGACCGCGGCGTCACCGGTACGCCGACCGTCTACCTCAACGGCAAGCAGTTGCCGGCAGACCAGATGACCGCCGAGGGCCTGCAAAAGGCCGTGGATGCGATCGCATCGTGACCGGGCGTTTGTGGCCGTGCCCTGGCAGGTCGAGTAGCGTTCCCACTTGCCATGTCTAGTCTGAGTCTCGCCGTGGGTGTTCCGGCGTTCATCCCCAGCCCGAGCCAGGGCGTCTGGCACGTCCTCGGCCTGCCGATCCGTGCCTACGCACTGTGCATCCTGGCCGGCATCTTCGCCGGCTACTGGCTCGGCCGCCGCCGCTGGGTGGCCCGCGGCGGCTCTGCGCCGGTCCTCGCCGACATCATGTTCTGGGCGATCCCGTTCGGGCTGGTCGGGGCGCGGATCTACCATGTGGTGACGGATGCCGAGCTGTACTTCGGCGCCGGCAAGCACCCGATCGACGCGCTGAAGATCTGGCACGGCGGGCTCGGCATCTGGGGTGCGGTCGCGTTCGGTGCGCTCGGCGCCTGGATCGCCTGCCGGCGGGCCAAGGTGCCGTTCCTCGCGGTCGCGGACGCGATGGCGCCGGGGATCGCGCTGGCGCAGATCTTCGGCCGGTTCGGGAACTACTTCAACCAGGAGCTGTTCGGCCGGCCGACCACGAAGCCGTGGGGCCTGGAGATCTCGCCGGAGCACCGCCCGCCCGGGTACGCGGACTTCGCCACCTTCCACCCGACCTTCCTGTACGAAGCCGTCTGGAACCTCGGCGTGGTCGGCCTGCTGCTGATCGTCGACCGGCGCTTCAAGCTCGGCCACGGACGGGCGTTCTTCCTGTACGTCGCGGCGTACACTGCGGGCCGCGCGTGGATCGAGAACATGCGCATCGACACCGTGAACCACTTCCTCGGCCTACGGCTGAACGTGTGGACCGCCCTCATCCTGTTCGTACTCGCTGTCGCCGCGTTCATCGTCAGCGCCCGCACCCGCCCAGGCCAGGAAGACATAGCCACCGGCCCCGCCGCGGGCAAGCCGGCCGCTGAGGCCGCCGGGGACACCGACGGTGAGGCCGTAGAGGCGGATACTGCTGAGGCGAAGGACGACGCCGACCCCGCCGACGGATCGACCGCCGCCGGCGCGGCCGGAGGACCGGCTGCCGAGGCGCAACCGGACACTCCGCGGCTGAAGTGACCGAAACGCCTGCCGTATCGCCTGAGCATCACGGGGACCATACGCACCGTGATGTGAACGGCGGCTGGCTGCGACCTGCGGTGTTCGGCGCGATGGACGGCCTGGTCTCGAACTTCGCGCTGATCGCCGGCATGGACGGCGGTACGAACTCGGGCTCGAAGCTGATCGTGCTGGCCGGCCTCGCCGGGCTGGCCGCGGGCGCGTTCTCGATGGCGGCGGGGGAGTACATCTCGGTCGCGTCGCAGCGCGAGCTCGCGCACGCCGAGATCGAGCTCGAACGTTCCGAGATCAAGAAGCACCCGATCGACGAGGAGATCGAGCTCGCCGAGACGTACCGGGCCAAGGGTCTCGACCCGGACCTGGCCAGCAAGGTCGCCAAGCAGTTCCACGCCGACCCCGACCAGGCCCTCGAGGAACACGTCCGCGAGGAACTCGGCATCGACCCCACCGATCTCCCGAACCCGGTGATCGCCGCCGCCTCGTCGTTCGTCTGCTTCGCCGTCGGCGCCTTCATCCCGCTCGCGCCGTACCTGTTCGGCGCCGGCAGCGTCATCCCCGCCCTGATTCTGTCCCTCACCGCCCTGTTCGTCTGCGGCGCCGTCGTCTCCCGCGTCACCAGTCGCACCTGGTGGTACTCCGGCCTGCGCCAACTCCTCCTCGGTGCCGCCGCAGCCGCCCTCACCTACTTCGTCGGCACCCTCGTCGGCCCCGGCCTCGGGTAGCGCAGGCGCTACCTTCGGGGTCGCCTCGGCGTCATGGTCCGTGCCGGGCGGGTTCGCCTAACTTGTCCGCATGAAGAGGCTTGCCCTGCTGGCGGTGGCGTTGATCGTCGCGTTCGTCGTGGTCCCGGGCATCGGGGCGGCTGACGACCTGGGGAGTGAGAGGCGTCTCGCTGGTACGTTCCGCAGCGAGTTCGTCACGTACTGGGGTTCCGGCGAGCGCGGCTTCGATCCGGGGATGCAGCGGGTGGTCGACTACTGGTTCCGCTACCACATCGCGAAGGGGCTGCTCGCGGCCGCGTTGCTGGTTGTGCTGGTCGTGCTCGGCGTGATGGTTTGGCGGGCGTTCGTGCGGACGCGTGGTCTTCGGGCGGCGGGTCTCGCGACAGGCGGGGTTCTGGCGACCGCGTTGGCGGTGGTGTCGCTCGCTGCGGTCATGGCGAACGTCCACGGAACGGCGGCGCCGTTCGGCTCGCTGTTGCCGATGTTGTTCGGAGCTCCGACCGGTCCGTTGGACGACACACTCGGGCAGGTCCGGCACCAGTTGGCCGCGGGGCAGCAGTCGCCGCCTCTCGACATGATCACCAGCGACTACGTGCTGTTCCATGCGGTGATGGCTGTCGAGGGCACGATCGTCGTCGCCGGGCTCGTCGTACTGACCGTCCTGTTGTGGCGGTGGTTCTCCAACGCGGAGGGGCGGGCGCGACGAGTGCTGGCCGGGTACGGCGCATTCGTTCCGGTACTGGCGTTGGCGCTCGCCGTGATCGTGGTCGCGAACACGACCACGGCGGCCCACCCTCTGCCTGGGCTTGAAGGGTTCTTCGCGGGGGGCTGGTGATCAGATCGGTTGCGTCTGGGTGAAGAGACTGCTGTACGCGTTCAGGGCGGGTTGGCCGCCGAGGTGGGCGTACAGGACGGTGGAGTCCTTCGGGATGTCGCCGGTGCGGACGAGGTCGATGAGGCCGGCCATCGACTTCCCCTCGTACACGGGATCGATGATCATCGCCTCCAGCTGGCCGCTGATCCGGATCGCGTCGAGCGTGGATTCGACCGGTACGCCATACACGTCGCCCGCCCAGCCTTCGAGGACGGTGATCTCGTCGGCGCGCAGTTCGCGGCCGAGGCCGATCAGCTCCGCGGTGTTGCGGGCGATCCGTTCCACCTGGTCGCGGGTCTCCTGCAGCTTGGCGCTGGCGTCGATGCCGATCACCCGCCGCGGACGGTCCTGTCCGGCGAACCCGGCGATCATGCCGGCGTGCGTCGAGCCGGTCACCGAGCAGACCACGATCGTGTCGAAGAAGACGCCGAGCTCGCGTTCCTGTTGTTCGACCTCGTACGCCCAGTTCGCGAACCCGAGCCCGCCGAGCGGGTGGTCGGAGGCGCCGGCCGGGATCGCGTACGGCGTACCGCCGCGCGCCTCGACGTCCGCGAGCGCCTGCTTCCAGCTGTCCTTGAACCCGATCCCGAACCCGGCCGGGTCGAGCCGCACCTCGGCGCCCATGATCCGGCTGAGCAGGATGTTCCCGACCCGGTCGTTCAGCGCGTCCGGCCAGTCCACCCACCTCTCCTGGACCAGCACCGCCTTCATCCCGAGTTTGGCCGCGACCGCCGCGACCTGGCGGGTGTGGTTCGACTGGTACCCACCGATCGAGACCAACGTGTCGGCGCCGTGCGCGATCGCGTCCGGTACCAGGTACTCGAGCTTCCGCGTCTTGTTCCCGCCGTACGCGAGCCCGGAGTTGCAGTCCTCCCGTTTCGCCCAGATCGTCGGGCCGCCGAGGTACTTGCTCAGCCGCTCCAACGGATGCACCGGGCTGGGCCCGAACAGCAACGGATATCGGGGGAAATCGCTCAATGCCATGGCTACCATCCTCCAGGTGCTCGCTCAGCTGGGAACCATCTTCACCCGCTACACCACCCAGGACTCCGGCAACCTCTCGTACGGCGTCCGCTCCACGAACAAGACCTACTTCGTCAAGACCCCCGGCGACCCCGCCGCGCCCAACAACCACCTGACCTTCGACAACCGAGTAGCCCTCCTCCGCAACGCCGCCGAGCTCGCGGCGTCGGTCACCCATCCCGCGCTACCCAAGCTCCACGACGTACTCGAGACACCCGAAGGCCCGAACCTCGTCTACGAATGGCGTGACGGCGACCTCGTCGGCGGCGCACTCGAGCGCTTCCGGGCGCTCCCCGCGCGGGAGATCCTCGCCGCACTCGACACCATCTACGAACTGCACTCGGCACTGGACGCGGCGGGCTGGGTGGAGGGGGACTTCTACGATTCGTCACTGCTCTACGACTTCACCACTCACCAGCTGACGGTCATCGACCTCGACAGCTATCACCGTGGCCCGTTCCACAACACCGTGGGCCGGATGTTCGGTTCGAGCCGCTTCATGGCGCCCGAAGAACGTGTGGTCGGCGCGCCGATCGACTCGCGTACGACGGCGTACGTCATGGCCCGCACGGCACAGGTGCTGCTGCCCGATCCGCCGTTGGTCGTCGCCGAGGTGCTTGTTGAGGCGACCACTGCGCGCTTCCCGAGCTACGCAGCGTTCTACGACGCGTGGCTGACTGCTTCGTCCACGATCCAGGACTGAGCCAGTAGCCGCTCGAGGTGTTCGCCGGGGTCCGGCTGGGCGAGGGCCCAGGCGGCGCGGGCGACGAGGGTGATGGCGGCGGTCAGTACGGCTCCCCGTCGTACGGCGGTTGCGGACCACGCGCCGGCGCTGCCCGACTGGTAGGCGGCAACCAATTGGTCGATCGGTGCTCGGGTGGACTGCAGCAGGTAGCCGAGGTCGAAGCCGAGCGGGCCGATGCCGAACTGGTCGAAGTCCACCGCGATCACGTCGTCACCGTCGCGCCGGAGCAGGTTCGGCAGGTGGATGTCGCCGTGTACGAGCTGGTGTGGCAGCCGGTCGAGCTCCGCGAGTACGTCCATCCGCCGGTTCCACAGCTCCCGGCACATCCGCCGTACGTCGGCCGGCAGTACGTCGGCAGTCGCACAGCCCGCCCAGCCGCCGTGGGCCGCGTCGTCCTCCAGCCGGTCCCGCAGGATCCGCCGCGCGAACCAGTTCGCCGGCTCCACCCGGTTGAGCCCGAACCGGCCGATCGCTGCAGCGGCCTCGTCCACCGAGACCGGGCCTGGTTCGACCGCCTCGGTCCACAGCGTGATCGCGTCCGGATCGCTCTCGACCTTCACGGCCCTCGGTGCCCGCAGCCCCTTGGTCCATTCGAGTACGCCGCTACTCGCCACCTCGGCCTGGCGCCGCCAGTACCCGTACCGCCCCGGCCGCTCGTCCCCGGGCACCAGCCGTTTGACCACGGTCCCCGCCGGAGTACGCCACACGCCGCCGTGTGCGACGCCCTTCGCGGGCGCCAGCAGTGTCCAGTCGTCCCCAGGCATCCATCGCATCGCGCAGATTTATCACCACCGAGGGTCATGATTAGACCACTTGACGTGATCACCCACGAGCTGAACCGCCTCCTCCACGACCGCGCCCAGCTCCGCCAACCGCTCGAGGTGGTCGCCCGGTTCCGGTTGGTCTACTGCCCACGCCGCGCGAGACACACCGGTGTACGCCGCCACCAACACCGCTCCACACCGCCCACCTCCATACGCCGCTACCAGGTCGTCCAGCGGGGCATCGGTTGCCAGCAACAGGTATCCCAGGTCGAAGCCTGCGGGTCCGAGGCCGAACTGTTCCCAGTCGATGGCGATCACGTTGTTGCCGTCGCGGCCGAAGAGGTTCGCCGGGTGGGCATCGCCGTGCGTCGGCACTCGCGGGAGCCGGTCCAACAAGTCCAGCGCCGTACCTCGGCGGTTCCACAGCTCCTCGATTGCCGGTGTGCTCAGCGCGCCCAGCGACGACCAGCCTCCGCGGCGTTCTACGGTCGTCAGGCGGTCTCGCAGTACGTCCCGAGCACCCCAGGCGGGCTCAGCCACAGAACACGCTGCGAACTGCCCTAGAGCCTCAGCCAGAGCCTCCGGAGCCCAATCGGACGCCGCGACCTCCGCCATCCACAGCGTGATCCCGTCGGCATCCCGTTCCACACCCAAGCTCACCGGCGCCCGGACGCCCGGCGTACGCGCAACGACATCCGACTCGGCAACCAGCGCTTGCCGTTCCCAGTACGCGTGATGACGGGGATCGACCACTCCAGGAACCAGCCGCTTCACGACGGTCCCCGACGGCGTACGCCACACCCCGCCCGTCGCCTGGCCGGTGCCGGCGGTGAGCGGTGTCCAGCCGGAATCGGGGCGCCAGGTCACCTCAATTGACTTATCAGTCTCAGCAAGTGAATTTCCGGTGCTGTAGGTGGTTGGGGGACCGGTCGGCTGGGAAGATGAGGGGCTAGTAGTGAGCGCTTGCTTACTCAGGGTCATCAAGGCGTTGCGCGGTGGACAGAAAGTCCAACTGGCGGGCGTCATGAGGTAGTCTCGGGACACCCGGCTTGGGCCAGTGTTGTCCCGCGGCCAGTTGTTTGACCGTAGGACGACGGGAGCCCCTGAATGTATGGTCGCCCCCCATTCCCGAGCGAGGGACTCTACGACGGGCAGCACGAGCACGACGCTTGTGGTGTTGCCTTCGTCGCGACCCTGACCGGTGAACCGAGCCACGACATCGTGGCCAAGGCATTGACCGCCCTGCGGAACCTCGAGCACCGTGGCGCGTCCGGTGCCGAGCCCGACTCCGGCGACGGTGCCGGGATCCTGATCCAGGTACCGGACGCCTTCTACCGGAAGGCGTGCGACTTCGAGCTACCCGCCCCGCACAGCTATGCGACCGGCATCGCGTTCCTGCCGGCCGATCCGGACGACGCCGCGAAGGCGATCGACCGGATCGAGGAGCTGGCGGCGGAGGAGCAGCTCGCGGTGGTCGGCTGGCGGGACATCCCGACCACGCCGGACCTGCTCGGCGCGACCGCGCGTTCGGTGATGCCGACGTTCAAGCAGCTGTTCGTGACCGCGAAGGCGGGCCACGTGCTCGGCCTGGCGCTGGAGCGGATGGCGTTCCGGCTGCGCAAGCGCGCCGAGAAGGAGACCACGACATACTTCCCGTCGCTGTCCGGCCGGACCATCACCTACAAGGGGATGCTGACCACCGACCAGCTGGACAAGTTCTTCCCCGAGCTGACCGACCCCGACTTCGCGTCGGCGATCGGCGTCGTGCACAGCCGCTTCTCCACGAACACGTTCCCGTCCTGGCCGCTGGCCCACCCGTACCGGTACATCGCCCACAACGGTGAGATCAACACCGTCCAGGGCAACCGGAACTGGATGCGCGCCCGCGAGGCGCTGCTCGCCAGCGACCTGATCCCCGGCGACCTCGAGCAGCTCTACCCGATCTGTACGCCGGGAGCGTCGGACTCCGCGTCCTTCGACGAGGTCCTCGAGCTCCTGCACCTGGGCGGCCGCTCGTTGCCGCACGCGATGCTGATGATGATCCCGGAGGCCTGGGAGAACGCCGCCACGATGGACCCGAAGCGGCGGGCGTTCTACGAGTTCCACTCGACGCTGATGGAGCCTTGGGACGGCCCGGCGTCGGTGGTCTTCTCCGACGGTACGAAGGTCGGCGCGGTCCTCGACCGCAACGGCCTGCGCCCCTCGCGGTACTGGGTGACCGACGACGGCCTCGTCGTCCTCGCCTCCGAGGCCGGTGTCCTGGACATCGACCCGGCCACGGTGACCGAGAAGGGCCGGCTCGAACCGGGCCGGATCTTCCTGGTCGACGTCGAGGCGCACCGGATCATCACCGACGCCGAGGTGAAGAACGCGCTCGCCAACGAGCACCCGTACGACGAGTGGCTGCACGCCGGGCTGATCCGGTTCGAGGACCTGCACGAGCGCGAGCACGTTGTCCACAGCCACGCGTCGGTGACCCGGCGCCAGCAGGTCTTCGGGTACACCGAGGAGGAGCTGCGGGTCATCCTCACCCCGATGGCGAAGTCCGGTGCGGAGCCGATCGGCTCGATGGGTACCGACACCCCGATCGCGGTGCTGAGCGACCGGCCGCGGCTGCTGTTCGACTACTTCTCGCAGCTGTTCGCGCAGGTCACGAACCCGCCGCTGGACGCGATCCGCGAGGAGCTGGTGACCTCGCTGTCGTCCAGCCTCGGCCCGGAGTCGAACCTGCTGAACCCCAGCCCCACGTCCTGCCGCCAGGTGGTGATCCCTTTCCCGGTGATCACCAACGACGAGCTGGCCAAGCTCCGGCACATCAACCTCGACGGCGACATGCCCGGCCTGGCCACCACGGTGCTCCGCGGCGTGTACGACGTGGAGGGCGGCGGCGAGGCGCTACGGGCCCGGCTGGCCGAGCTGTGCGCCGAGGCGAGCGCCGCGATCGAGGAGGGCGCCCGCATCCTGGTGCTGTCCGACCGGCACTCGAACGCCGACAGCGCGCCGATCCCGTCGCTGCTGCTGACCGCCGCGGTTCACCACCACCTGGTGCGGAAGAAGACCCGCACCCAGGTCGGTCTGGTCGTCGAGGCGGGTGACGTCCGCGAGGTGCACCACGTCGCCCTCCTGATGGGGTACGGCGCCGCCGCGATCAACCCGTACCTGGCGCTCGAGTCCGTCGAGGACCTGTGCCGTCAGGGCACCTACCTGCCGGGTATCGAGCCCGAGCAGGCCGTGCGCAACGTGGTGAAGTCGCTCGGCAAGGGCGTGCTCAAGGTCATGTCGAAGATGGGTGTCTCGACGGTCGCGTCGTACACCGGCGCCCAGATCTTCGAGGCGAACGGGCTGTCCCCGTTCCTGGTCGACATCTACTTCACCGGTACGTCGTCGAGGATCGGCGGCGTCGGCCTGGACGCGATCGCCGAGGAGGTCCGCCGCCGGCACCTGCGCGCGTACCCGGCCGACGGGATCCTGGCCGCGCACCGCAAGCTCGAGATCGGCGGCGAGTACCAGTGGCGCCGCGAGGGCGAGCCGCACCTGTTCGACCCGGACACGGTGTTCCGGCTGCAGCACAGCACCCGCACCGGGCGGTACGACATCTTCAAGCAGTACACGTCGAAGGTCGACGAGCAGTCCGAGCGGCTGATGACGCTGCGCGGCCTGTTCGGGTTCAAGTCGGAGCGGCAGCCGATCCCGATCGAGGAGGTCGAGCCGGTCAGCGAGATCGTCAAGCGGTTCTCGACCGGCGCGATGAGCTACGGCTCGATCAGCGCCGAGGCGCACACCACGCTGGCGATCGCGATGAACCAGCTCGGCGGCAAGTCGAACACCGGTGAGGGCGGTGAGGATGCCGACCGGCTGTACGACCCGGCCCGGCGGAGCTCGATCAAGCAGGTCGCGTCCGGGCGCTTCGGCGTCACCGCGGAGTACCTGACGAACTCCGACGACATCCAGATCAAGATGGCGCAGGGCGCGAAGCCCGGCGAGGGCGGGCAGCTGCCCGGCCCGAAGGTGTACCCGTGGGTGGCGAGCACCCGGCACTCGACGCCCGGCGTCGGCCTGATCTCGCCGCCGCCGCACCACGACATCTACTCGATCGAGGACCTGGCGCAGCTGATCCACGACCTGAAGAACGCGAACCCGCGGGCGCGGATCCACGTGAAGCTGGTCTCCGAGGTCGGCGTCGGCACGATCGCCGCAGGTGTCTCCAAGGCGCACGCGGACGTCGTACTGATCTCCGGCCACGACGGCGGTACCGGTGCGGCGCCGCTGACCTCGCTGAAGCACGCGGGCGGCCCGTGGGAGCTCGGCCTGGCCGAGACCCAGCAGACCCTGCTGCTGAACGGGTTGCGGGACCGGATCGTGGTCCAGACCGACGGCCAGCTGAAGACCGGCCGGGACGTCGTCGTCGCGGCGCTCCTCGGCGCCGAGGAATACGGTTTCGCCACCGCGCCGCTGGTGGTGTCGGGCTGCATCATGATGCGGGTCTGCCACCTGGACACCTGCCCGGTCGGCGTCGCCACCCAGAACCCGGTGCTCCGCGAGCGGTTCTCCGGCAAGCCCGAGTTCGTGGTGAACTTCTTCGAGTTCATCGCCGAGGAGGTCCGCGAGTACCTGGCCGAGCTCGGCTTCCGGACCCTGGAGGAGGCGATCGGGCACGCCG
The DNA here is from genome assembly GCF_055580825.1 of Kribbella sp. NPDC031520. Classification (NCBI taxonomy): domain Bacteria; kingdom Bacillati; phylum Actinomycetota; class Actinomycetes; order Propionibacteriales; family Kribbellaceae; genus Kribbella; species Kribbella sp. NPDC031520. The sequence continues at coordinate 916,273 of NZ_JBVIKS010000002.1, read as the reverse complement.
AGGTCCTCGACATCCAGCGCGCGGTCGACCACTGGAAGGCCGACGGACTCGACCTGTCGCCGATCCTGCACGTGCCGGCGCTGCCCGAGGGGGCGTCGCTGCACCGGACCGTGGAGCAGAACCACGGCCTGGACAAGGCGCTCGACAACGAGCTGATCCGGATCTGTCAGCCGGCCCTGGACAACGGCGAGCCGGTCCGGGCGCAGGTCGCGATCCGGAACGTCAACCGGACCGTCGGGACGATGCTCGGCCACGAGATCACCAAGCGGTACAAGGCCGCCGGTCTCGCCGACGGGACGATCGACCTGACCTTCACCGGGTCGGCCGGCAACTCGTTCGCCGCCTTCGTGCCGCGCGGGGTCACCCTGCGGCTCGAGGGTGACGCCAACGACTACGTCGGCAAGGGCCTGTCCGGCGGCCGGGTCGTCATCCGGCCGGACCGCCGGGCCCGGTTCGACGCCGCCGACCAGATCATCGCCGGCAACGTGATCGCGTACGGCGCCACGTCCGGCGAGCTGTTCATCAGCGGCGGCGTGGGCCAGCGGTTCTGCGTCCGGAACTCCGGCGCCACCGCGGTCGTCGAAGCGGTCGGCGACCACGCCTGCGAGTACATGACCGGTGGGCGCGTCGTCGTACTCGGCGCCGTCGGCCGGAACTTCGCGGCGGGCATGTCGGGCGGCGTGGCCCACGTGCTCGACCTGGACCCGGCGTTGGTGAACCCGGAGCTGGTTGATCTGCATCCGCTCACCACCGACGAGTCCGAACTGCTGCACGACCTGGTCCGCAGGCATTTCGAGGAGACCGGTTCGGAACGGGCGGCCAAGCTGCTCGCCGACTGGCCCGCGGCCGCGGCCCGGTTCACCACGGTGATGCCCCGCGACTACGCCCGGGTGCTGGCGGCCAAGGCGGCCGCCGAGCGCGACGGCCTGGACGAGGACGCCACCACGCGAGCGATGATGGAGGCCATCTGATGGCTGACCCCAAGGGATTCCTGACCACCGGCCGCGAGGTCGCCGACCGGCGGCCGGTCGGCGAGCGGGTCCAGGACTGGAAAGAGGTCTACCCGGGCGGGCCGGGCAAGGCGCTGCTGCCGATCATCGGCAAGCAGGCCGGCCGCTGTATGGACTGCGGCATCCCGTTCTGCCACAACGGCTGCCCACTGGGCAACCTGATCCCGGAGTGGAACGACCTGGTCTGGCGCGACGACTGGTCGAGCGCGATCGAGCGGCTGCACGCGACCAACAACTTCCCGGAGTTCACCGGGCGGCTGTGCCCGGCGCCGTGCGAGACCGCCTGCGTACTCGGCATCAACCAGGACCCGGTGACGATCAAGAACGTCGAGGTCGCGATCATCGACAAGGCCTGGGAGACCGGCGACGTCAAGCCGCAACCCCCGGAATGGCTGACCGGTAAGACGATCGCAGTCGTCGGGTCCGGTCCGGCCGGCCTGGCCGCGGCGCAGCAGCTGACCCGGGCGGGGCACACGGTCGCGGTGTACGAACGCGCCGACACCCCCGGCGGCCTGCTGCGGTACGGCATCCCCGAGTTCAAGATGGAGAAGGTTCAGGTCGACCGCCGGATCCAGCAGATGAAGGAGGAGGGTACGGTCTTCCGCTCCGGCGTCAACGTCGGCGTGGATGTCACCGGTACCCAGCTCAAGCAGCGGTACGACGCGGTGGTGATCGCGACCGGCTCCACGGCGGCCCGCGACCTGCCCGTACCGGGCCGCGAGTACGGCGGGATCCACCAGGCGATGGAGTACCTGCCGCAGGCCAACCGGGTCGCGCTCGGGCAGACCGTCGACGACCAGATCGTTGCCACCGGCAAGGACGTGGTGATCATCGGCGGCGGCGACACCGGCGCGGACTGCCTCGGTACGGCGCACCGCCAAGGGGCCCGCTCGGTCACCCAGCTGGAGATCATGCCGCGGCCGTCGGACGAGCGCCCGGCGGGGCAGCCGTGGCCGACGTACCCGATGATCTACCGGGTCGCCTCCGCGCACGAGGAGGGCGGCGAGCGGGTGTACGCCGTGTCCACGGTGAACTTCGAGGCCGATGCCGACGGCAACGTCTCCGCGCTGAACCTGGTCGAGGTGGAGTTCAAGGACGGGAAGTTCAGCCCGGTCGAGGGTTCGGAGCGGAAGATCCCCACGCAGCTGGTGCTGCTGGCGATGGGCTTCCTCGGCCCGGAGCGCGAGGGCTTCCTCGAGCAGCTCGGCGTCGAGCTCGACGAGCGCGGCAACGTTCGCCGGGACAAGAACTACCAGACCTCGGTCGAGGGTGTGTTCGTCTGCGGAGACGCCGGCCGCGGCCAGTCGCTGATCGTCTGGGCGATCGCCGAGGGCCGGTCCTGTGCCGGCGGCGTGGACGCCCACCTGACCGGTTCCTCCACCCTGCCCACTCCGATCCCACCGACCGCACGCCCGCTGGCGGTTTGACGAGGCGCGCCTTGGGCACCCCACCAACCGGAAATCACGCCTCGCGACGGTTGGTCGGTGCCCAAGGGGGTCCGGCTGGATAGGTTGGACGAGTGGCGACACGGTTGGTGACGAAGGAACGGCTCCGGGTGGTCGCGCCCTGGGTCGCGTTGAGCCTGCTCTTCGCGGTGACCTCGGTCGTGGTCGGCCTGCTGGTGTTCGTGAACGACTCCGAACGGGTCACGATCGGCGCGCACGCGGCGACCGTGTCACCGACGTTCGACGGGCACGCGACCCTCGACCTCGGCGCGGTCCTGCCGCGGTTGCGGATGGCCAGCAACGACCCGTTCGGGCTCGGCGTCAACATCGACGTCCAGGAGACGAACGCCAGCAACCTCACCGACCTGATCAACCGCGACGCCCTGATCGCCGCCCAGCCCGAAGGTGAGATCGCGCGGATCCGGCAGGCCGTCCAGGAGATGGCCGTCGACGCCGCGCTGGCCGGCACGGGTACCGGTCTGCTCGTGGTCGTGGTCGTCGCGACGCTGTGGACGATGATCGGCGTACGGCGGCGACGCGAGCTGTGGCACCTCGTACACCGGCACGAACGGCGGGTCGAGCACCGGGCGATCGTCGTACTGGTCGCGATGCTGATCACGGTCGCGTCGATCTTCGGGCCGGGCCGGATCCGTGGGGTCGAGGCGCCGCCGACGGAGTGGACCCCACTCGCCAAGCTGCTGCCGGAGCTCGACCTGGACAACCAGCTGAAGGGCGTGGAGGTCGCGTCCGGGTTCTCCACCACCGGCGGGGTCGGGGTGATCAGGACCGCGGTCGAGACGTACCAGCGGTCGACCCGGTTCTACGGCCAGCTCACCGCCAGGATCGGCGACGTCAAGACCCAGATCCACCAGCCCGGCAAGGACGAGACGGTCGCGATCCAGGTCAACGACCGGCACGACAACATCGGGATGGACCCGTTCGCGGCCGAGGTCGCGAAGGTGGCCGGCGCGAAGCTGCTGATCGACGCCGGCGACGACACCTCGTCCGGGCAGGAGTGGGAGGTGTTCAGCATCAACTCGCTGCGCCAGCACTTCAAGGACTTCAAGGTGGTCGCGGTGGCCGGCAACCACGATGCCGGCGGGCACATCGAGGCGGCGATGCGGAAGAGCGGCTTCACCGTACTGGACAGCAAGCCCGTCGAGGTCGACGGCATCCGGTTCCTCGGCGACAGCGACCCGACCAGGACCGGACTCGGCAGCGCGGACCAGCCGGGTGACGAAACCACCGATCAGCAGTCCAAGCGGCTCGCCGACGTCGCCTGCGCACAGCCGGAGGACAAGCGGATCGCGACGTTCGTCGTCCACGACCCGTCGTCGTTCGCGGACACCGCCGCCCGCGGGTGCGCGACGCTGCTGGTTTCCGGGCACCTGCACCACCAGGTCGGGCCGGAGACGAAGGTCGTCGACGGCAAGCCGGTGACGACGTACACGAACGGCACGACCGGGGGAGCGGCGTACGCCTTCGCCCTCGGGTACACGCTGCGCCGGCCGGGGGAGGTCACGCTGATCACGTACCTGAAAGGCCGGCCGGTCGGCCTGCAGACGGTCACTGCCGAGCTCACCGGGGACGTCACCGTCGGGGCCTACACCCCGTTGTCTTCTTGACGATTCAGGCTCTGCCGTCGCTTGTCGTCCAGTGTTAACTGTCCAGTAACGGGGGTGGACCAGCGGGCCCAGTGGTTTGCAGGAGTAGGGTTTTGTGACGTGCGTCGCGCAAAGATCGTTTGTACGCTCGGCCCGGCTACGGCCGCCCCGGAGCGCATCATGGAACTCGTCCAAGCCGGCATGGACGTCGCCAGACTCAACCTGAGTCACGGCGCCCACGCCGAGCACGAGCGCATCTACCAGCGGATCCGTACCGCCGCTGCGGAGGCCGGGAGCAACGTCGGCATCCTCGTCGACCTGCAGGGCCCGAAGATCCGGCTCGCGGAGTTCGCCGAGGGGAAGGCGACGCTCACCTACGGCGAGCGCTTCACCATCACCACCCGGGAGGTGCCGGGTGACCAGACCATCTGCGGAACGACGTACGACGGTCTGCCCGGCGACGTGAACGCGGGTGACCAGCTGCTGATCGACGACGGCCGGATCGCCCTGGTCGCCGAGGAGGTCACCGAGACCGACGTGATCTGCCGGGTCACCGTCGGCGGGCCGGTGTCCAACCACAAGGGCATCAACCTGCCGGGCGTCTCGGTGAGCGTCCCGGCGCTGTCCGAGAAGGACGCCGAGGACCTGCGCTGGGCGCTGCACCTGCCGGCCGACATGATCGCGCTGTCGTTCGTCCGGGACGCCGCCGACATCCAGCTGGTGCACAAGATCATGGACGAGGAGGGGCTGCGGCTCCCGGTCGTCGCGAAGATCGAGAAGCCGCAGGCGGTCGCCAACCTGGACGAGATCATCGAGGCGTTCGACGGGTTCATGGTGGCCCGCGGCGACCTCGGCGTGGAGCTCCCGCTCGAGGAGGTCCCGCTGGTCCAGAAGCTGATCATCGACCAGGCCCGGCTGAACGCGAAGCCGGTGATCGTCGCCACCCAGATGCTCGAGTCGATGATCTCCGCGCCGCGGCCGACCCGGGCCGAGGCCTCCGACGTCGCGAACGCCGTCCTCGACGGCGCCGACGCGGTGATGCTGTCCGGTGAGACCAGCGTCGGCCGGTTCCCGATCGAGACCGTCAAGACGATGGCCCGGATCGTGGAGTCCACCGAGGAGCACGGTCTCGGCCGGGTCCAGGAGATCGAGTGGGAGCCGAAGACCAAGGGCGGCGTGATCGCCCGCGCCGCCGCCGACGTGGCCGAGCGGCTGGACGCCAAGTACCTGATCGCGTTCACCCAGTCCGGTGACACCGCGCTCCGCCTGGCCCGCTACCGCACCGAGGTCCCGCTGCTGGCCTTCACCCCGGTCCCGTCGGTCAGCTCCTGGCTGAGTGTCGTCTGGGGCATCACCACCCACATCGTCCCGACCGTCGAGCACACCGACGAAATGGTCCGCCAGGTCGACCAGCGCCTGCTGGAGCTCGGCATCCTCGAGAAGGGCGACATGGTAGTGATCGTCGCCGGCTCCCCACCCAGCATCCCCGGCTCCACCAACGCCCTCCGAGTCCACCGCATGGGCGACGCCATAGACGGCACCGCCCCGGCATACCGCAGCCCCAACCCGTAACAACCCCGCACGAGAACTGGTTGAGGCGGACGGTCACCTGACCATCCGCCTCAACTACTCCCACGGCGAGGAACATCAACAAGAAGAACAGAATTTGAGAAGTGCCTGGCCTGGGCGATCGACCGTGAGCCAGCAAAGGGCACAAGACAAGAACAAGACAAGAACAGCAAACACAGTCAGAGAAGTGGCCGGCTCAGGTGCTCGAGCGTGAGTCAGCAGAGGCGTGGCAGCGCCAAGCCACCGGCGAGGCCGCACAAGCAGAGGCAGGGAACTGGCGCTTGGCGTTGGAAGGCGCACTATAAGCCCTCGAGTTCGGGATGTGGCTGGTCTCGTTCCCTGGCCGGGCGCTTGCTTCCCGCCGCCTCGCTTCAGTGCAGAGCAATGAAGCTCGGGGAGACGGAACAAGGACCGACCGACGCTCTGTGCGCACGTTCGTCCTACGGAAGCATTCGCCGTGAACGGTTATCCACAGGTGTCAGGTTTTTTTGAATGCCGGACGTCGTCTGCGGTGGGAAGCAACGAAGCGAAGACCGCCACGCCGGTCGCCGACACGAGCATGATCTGGACGGACGTGGGCGCTTCGACCCACCCACTGGCTGGCGACGCGATGGATGCGAGCACAGCTGCGGCCGCCGCGACGTGTCGTCGACTTCGACGCCTGACCATGTGGAGAGTGTAGAGCTCTGTGCGTCTGGTCCATCTAGATGGCGACCGCTCGGTATGTCAGGACTTCGGACCGATGAAGGTGTCCAGGATGGCGACGGCCCGGCGGCGTGCAACGGACAGGGCGTTGGGGCGGGGCATGCGCCAGGGGATGTTGAGTTGGTCGAGGGTTTGCTGGCAGAGGCGCATGATGTCTGCGGACTCGTTCGAGAACATGTAGCGCAGGTATTCGTAGCGCTTGGTCTTGCCACCGACTGTTCGGGTGGTCCAGTTGGCGACCCGGCAGCCGTCGGAGTTGAAGAGGCCGCGGAGGAACTGTTCGGGGTACTGGGCAACGAGTTCGCGCTGCCAGTCCTCGAGTTCGATCTTCCGGAGATGCTTACGGCCGGGTGCGTGCTGCGGGAACAGACACGGCCAGTGCTTCCAGTACGAGACAACCGCAGTACAGCCGATCGCCTGCACCCGGTACGCCGGGCGACTCGGGTGTACCGCGCGTACGGCGTACTCAGCTTCGTCGATCAACCGCGGGTAGACGTCGTCGCACGCGATCCGCAACGCGTATACGTCCCGCCGATGCCGCGACAGACAACCGTCACCGAGATACAACCCCAACAGCTGCACGTACGCCGACCCGTCGAGCAACCCCGTCCCACACCGCGGGCATTCGCTCACGCGCTCCGAACGAGCCGGCCGATCCCGCCACTCCCGCAGCGCCGCACGACTGATCCCAAGCCGCTTGCTGATCGAGTTCAGACTCTCCCCGGACGCGATCGCATCAAGCGCGTTCGCCCGCGTCCGTTCGTCGTACATGACCCGAGCATCGCGGGCGACACCGACAGTTTTCTGTGCCCTGGGTGGGATTCGAACCCACACTTTACGGGATTTGAATCCGCTCTCTCTGCCGTTGGAGTACCAGGGCGTGTGTCCGGTGAAATGCTATCGCATCAAAGTCTGCCTTCGCGCATTGGGCGCGACCGACCGAAACTGTCGGCGCTGTATCCGAGCATGAGGCATGGGGCACATCAGATCGCAGGAGACGGTCGACTCCGCGTTGCGGATGTCGGACAACGGGGTCAGCGACAAGACGAACGCCGAGATCCATGGTGTGGCGATCAAGACGATTCGGCGATGGCGGCGGCTGTACCAGCGGCGCGGGTTGCCGCGGGGGACCGGGTTTCAGGGGACACCGTGTCCGCGGTGTGACGGTGCCGAGTTGGACGAGGCGGCGTACGCGCTGTTGCTGGGGTGGTACTTGGGCGACGGGTCGATCGCGGGGGCGCGGCGTGGTGTGTTCACGCTGCAGATCGTCAACGACAAGAACTACCCGGACCTCAACCGCGAGATCTTCGAGACCATCAAGCTGGTGAAGCCGACGGCAAGCCCCTGTCCGCGGCGGGGCGTCGGTGTCGTGCGGACCGAGGCTCGCTGGAAGCACTGGCCGTGCTTGTTCCCGCAGCACGGGCCTGGGCGGAAGCATTTGCGGAAGATCGAGTTGGTGGAGTGGCAGTTGGAGATTGTTGCCAAGTACCCCGAGCAGCTGTTGCGTGGGTTGTTCCACTCGGACGGGTGCCGGTTCGTGAACTGGGCGAGTAAGCCGGACGGGAAGCGGTACTACTACGTGCGCTACATGTTCTCGAACGAGTCCGCGGACATTCGGAAGATACTGACCGATGCACTGGATCTGTTGGGGATTGCTTGGCGGCAGCCGCGGCGGAACGCTATCGCGGTGAGCCGGAAGGAGGCGGTTGCGGTGTTGGACGGGTTTGTGGGGCCGAAGTCGTGACGTGGGGTCGATAAGGTGTCGGGTGTGACTGCTAAGCGTGTGGTGATCGCTGAGGACGAGGCTTTGATTCGGATGGATCTGGCCGAGATGCTCGCGGAAGAGGGGTACGACGTCGTCGGGCAGGCGGGGGACGGCGAGGAAGCGATTCGGCTGGCGATCGAGCAGCGGCCGGACCTGGTGATTCTCGACGTGAAGATGCCGAAGCTGGACGGGCTGAGTGCGGCGGAGAAGATCGCGGGGGAGCGGATCGCGCCGGTGCTGATGCTGACGGCGTTCTCGCAGCGGGAGCTGGTCGAGCGGGCCCGGGACGCGGGCGCGATGGCGTACCTGGTGAAGCCGTTCTCCAAGGCCGACCTGCTCCCGGCGATCGAGATCGCCGCCTCCCGGTACGTCGAGCTCGCCGAGCTGGAGCGTGAGGTGGCGGACCTGGCCGAGCGGCTGGAGACCCGCAAGCTGGTGGACCGGGCGAAGTCGATCCTGCAGACCAAGTTCGGGCTGTCCGAGCCGGACTCGTTCCGGTGGATCCAGAAGACCGCGATGGACAAGCGGGTCTCGATGCGCCAGGTGGCCGAACTGGTCGTCAACGAGGCCGGCGACGCCTGAGCGGACGGCCCGGCCCTGCCCCCGATCCGCGTTCTCCGCAGGTCGTACCGGCGTGTCGTGACCGTGAGGTGAACGTGCTGGCGGCTTCGTGACGAATCGTGACAGTCACCCGGGTTGACAGGCGGCAAATCTCACGCAGGCAGTTCGCTTGCTGACCGTACGTCACTGACACAGTTGAGGGGTCAGTATCCAGATGAACGAACGATACTTACCGGGGTAACGACCTCACAACACAGCCGGTGCGCTGTTCGCTTGGAACCATCGCCGGGTCTAACCTGCGGATGCTCGTGGCAAATGCGCGAGAGTCCCGGTCTAGCTGGGACTATCCAGACATTGGAGGAACAGTGCACCAGCGTTCCGTAGTACGGGTCGGCGCGACGCTGATCGTTGCGTCGTTGGCCCTGACTGCCTGCGGTTCACGCAGTGGCAACAACTCTGGCGGGGGCTCCGGAGGCTCGACCAAGACCGCGAAGATCGGCGTGATCGCGCCGCTGTCCGGAGACTTGTCGGCCCTGGGTCTGGGTATCCAGCACTCCGTCGAGCTGGCGGTGAAGCAGGCCAACGACTCCAACGCGATCCCGGGCTGGAAGCTCGAGGTCGTGCCGAAGGACGACGAGGCGAAGCCGGACCCCGGTAAGAACGCGGCCACCGCGCTCTCCAGCGACAAGGACGTCATCGGCGTCGTCGGAACGCTGAACACCAGCGTCAGCCAGCAGGTCCAGCCGGTCCTCGCCTCGGCGAAGATCGTCCAGGTGTCGCCGGCCAACACCGGCCCCGGCCTGACCCAGGGCGCCAACTGGCAGACCGACCCGAAGCGGCCGTACCCGACGTACTTCCGCACCTGCACGACCGACGCGGTCCAGGGCCCGTTCGCGGCCCGGTACCTGTACGAGACCGCGAAGATCACGAAGGTCGCCACGATCCACGACAAGAAGGCCTACGGCCAGGGTCTGGTCGGCACCTTCACCGACGAGTTCAAGAAGCTGGGCGGTACCGTCGTCGCGGCCCAGACGATCAACCCGGACGACTCGAACTACAACGCCGCGCTGACGGCCATCGCCCCGTCGAAGCCGCAGGCGATCTACTACGGCGGTGAGTACCCGCAGGCCGGTCCGCTCTCCCAGCAGGCGAAGGCCGCCGGCCTGAACGTCCCGCTGATGGGCGGCGACGGTATCTACGACCCGAAGTACATCACCCTGGCCGGTAAGACCGCCGACGGCGACCTGGCGACCTCGGTCGGTGCTCCGGTGGAGTCGCTGGACTCGGCGAAGAAGTTCGTCTCGGACTACAACGCGGCCGGCTTCAAGGAGCCGTACGCGGCGTACGGCGGTTACTCGTACGACGCGGCGAACGCGATCATCGACGCGCTGAAGACGTCGCTGAAGGACGCCAAGGACGTCGAGTCCGCACGGCAGGCGACGGTCGACGCGATGAGCAAGGTCTCCTTCGACGGCGTGACCGGGAAGGTGGCCTTCGACCAGTACGGCGACACCACCTCCAAGGTGCTCACCGTCTACAAGGTTGCCGGTGGCAAGTGGGCCACCGTCGAGACCAAGGCGTTCGAGGAAAAGTAAGCAGGGTCGACCTCATGTCTCGGGGGTGGGAGGGATCCTCCCACCCCCCCTGGCATGTCACAACCGAGGCAGATGGGAGGTCGACGTGGACCAGTTCTTGCAGCAACTCGTCAACGGGTTGACCTTGGGCTCGCTGTACGCCTTGATCGCGGTCGGATACACGGTCGTGTACGGCATCGTGCAGCTCATCAACTTCGCTCACGGCGAGGTGTTCATGATCGGCGCGTTCGGCGCGCTGACGACGTATCTGTTGTTCTTCAACGGCAAGACCAGCGTCTGGATCCTGCCGCTGATGATCGTCGGCGCGATGATCGCGTCGGTCAGTACCGCGGTGCTGATGGAGCGTGTCGCGTACCGTCCCCTGCGGAACGCGCCACGACTCGCACCGCTGATCACGGCGATCGGTATCTCCGTGTTCCTGCAGGAGTTCGTCCGGCTGTTCTACGAGCGTCCGGGCTGGACCGTGGTGGTGTTCGCCGGCCTGGCGATCGCGGCCGGGTACTTGATCGGCGGCCGGCAGACCGACGCGAACCTCAACCACCCGGTCAGCAAGTGGTACGACCGGGCCCCGTTGCTCGGCGCCGGCGGCGGCGCGGTGGCGTTGTGGATCGTCGTACTGCTGATCAACTCCGACGTCTCCGCGCTGTACGTCGTCGCGGCGATCGTCGGCGGTGCGATCGTGGGTACGGGTGTCGGCATGACCGTCGGCGAGGCGACGAAGTCGCGCGCGCGGGTCCAGGTCGGCGTCCGCGCCGTGGCCGTCGGCGCAGCCGTGGCTGCGGTCATCGCGGAGCTCGGCTGGATCCTGTTCAAGGTGCTGATCGACAAGGTCGAGTGGCCGAGCGCGAAGGCGCGCATCCCGTTCCCGCAGCTCGACGTGGTGACCGGTAAGGCGCTGCACATCGGCGGGGTGACGGTCCAGCGGTCCGCGATCTTCACGGTCGCGGCGCTCGCGGTCTGTGCGGTACTGCTGTGGTTCTTCATCAACCGGACCCGGCTCGGCCGCGGTATGCAGGCGGTGTCGCAGGACCCGGACACCGCTCGGCTGATGGGTATCAACGTGGACCGGATCATCGTGGTCGCGTTCGCCCTCGGCGCGGTGCTCGCGTCGATCGCGGGTGTCTCGCAGGGCCTGCAGAACAACAACATCGACTTCCGGATGGGCTTCCTGGCCGGTCTGAAGGCGTTCACCGCCGCGGTCCTGGGTGGTATCGGCAACGTCTTCGGCGCGGTCGTCGGTGGTCTGGTTCTCGGCGTCGTCGAGGCGATGGCCACGCAGTACATCCCGGGCCAGTTCGGTGGTAGCACCTGGAAGGATGTCTGGGCGTTCGTGATCCTGATTCTGGTTCTGGTGTTCAGGCCGCAGGGCCTGCTCGGCGCGAGGGTGGTGGACCGGGCATGACCAATCTCAAGACGCCTGAGGACAAGGGCACGGAGGCTCCGGTGGCGAAGCCGGGCAAGCCGATCGCGTGGCCGTTGGGTATCGCCGGCGTGGCGCTGCTGATCGTCGGGTCGTTCCTGTCCTGGAGCTACGACAGCCAGATCCTGAACGACCTTTCGATCAGCTTCTACCCGGGCGGCCTGCAGATCCTCGCGATCATCGGCGCGGTGCTGTCGCTGGTGCTGCTGCTGGCGGAGAAGGGCCCGCTGACCAAGCTGGGTGCCTGGCTGGACGCGACCGTCGGCCTGCGGATGCTCGGTACCGGTATGGCGCTGTACATGGTGCTGATCGTGATCGCGATCGGAACCGAGTCGGCCGGCTTCATCAACGTGAACCCCGGCGGCTACGTGTCGCTGGTCGGCGCCCTGCTGCTGGCGGTGTCGGCGTGGATGCTGCCGTTGCGGCAACTGCGGGACATGAGCACGGCGCGCCTGCCGGGCTGGGCCGAGATCCTGATGATCGCGGTGTTGATGGGCGCGATCCTGTATGCCGCGGCGTACGCGCTCGGTCTGCAGGACGCCTGGTCGTTCATCCTCTGTCTGGTGTTCATCGCCGTGGTCGCGACGGCGTTGTTCCGGACCGGGGCGATGACGTTCATCGGTCACGTCGGGCAACGGCGCCGCAAGGTGCTGACGTTGGCCGCGTTCTTGGTGGCGTTCCTGTTCCCGTTCACCCAGAACGGGTCGGACGCGAACATGTCGATCGCGAACCAGGTGCTGATCTTCAGCGCCACCGCGATGGGCCTGAACATCGTGGTCGGCCTGGCCGGGCTGCTGGACCTGGGGTACATCGCGTTCCTCGGGGCCGGCTCGTACACGGCCGCCGTGCTGTCGACGTCGGCGTTCGCGACCGTCGGCTGGAAGCCGAACTTCCTGATCGTGGTTCTGATCGGCGCCTGTGTGTCGGCGACCCTGGGTCTGATCATCGGTACGCCGACCCTCCGGGTCTCCGGCGACTACCTCGCGATCGTGACGCTGGGCTTCGGTGAGATCTTCCGATTCACGATGGGCAACCTGGACGGCAACAACGGCCCGAACCTGACCAACGGCCCGAACGGTGTGCCCGGCATTCCGGACTGGAAGCCCTTCGGGTTCGACTTCGGCAGCCAGCACACCGTCGCCGGGATCGAACTCGGCCGGTTCTCGAACTACTACTTCGTGCTGCTGGTCCTGATCGGGTTCGTCATTCTGGTCTTCGCCCGGCTGAACAACAGCCGGATCGGCCGTGGCTGGGTGGCGATCCGGGAGGACGAGAAGGCGGCCGAGGCGATGGGCGTGAACGTGTTCGGGCTGAAGTTGCTCGCGTTCGCGGTCGGCGCGTTCCTGGCCGGTCTGGCCGGCACCATCAAGGCCCACCAGGACGCCGCGGTCAGCCCGGACCAGTACCAGTTCATCGAGTCGGCGTTCCTGCTCGCCGCGATCGTGCTCGGCGGTATGGGCACTATCGCCGGTGTGTTGCTAGGAGCAACGATCCTGAAGCTGCTGCCGGAGAAGCTGCGGTTCTTCTCGGAGTACCGGCTGCTGCTGTTCGGCCTGACGCTGGTACTGATGATGCGGTTCCGGCCGGAGGGCCTGGTCGCGAACAGACGCCGGTTGCTCGAGTTCCACGAGGAGGACGAGGCGTTGGCCAGCGAAGTCGAAGAGGAACGCCTGGCCGTGGAGGAGGCGAGATGACAGTCACCGAGACCCAGCGCCCGGCCGGGCGGTCGATCGGCGAGCCGGTCCTGGAGGCCTCCGGCGTGACCATGCGGTTCGGTGGTCTGCTGGCGGTGAACGACGTGAACCTGACCGTCCGTGAGGGAGAGATCCTCGGTCTGATCGGCCCGAACGGGGCCGGCAAGACGACCTTCTTCAACTGCCTCACCGGCCTGTACAAGCCGACCAGTGGGCAGGTCCGATTCGCCGGCGCACCGCGGAAGCCCCCGAAGCCCCCGAGGCGCAAGAAGGGCCAGGCGCTCGATCTCGAGGCCGTACCGGTCCCGGCGCTCGCTCCACTGACGCCGCTGCCGCCGAAGCCGCGGGCGGTGGTCCGCGCGGGGATGGCCCGGACGTTCCAGAACATCCGGCTGTTCGCGAACATGACCGCGCTGGAGAACGTGATGGTCGGGCGGTACTGCCGGACCAGCGCGGGCGCATTCACCTCGGTGATCCGCGGGCCGAAGTTCCGGCGCGAGGAAGAGGCCACCCGGGTCCGGGCGCAGGAACTGCTCGACTTCGTCGGTCTCGGCCGATCGACCGAGCACCTGGCCCGGAACATGCCGTACGGCGACCAGCGCCGGCTCGAGATCGCGCGGGCGCTGGCCACCGACCCGAAGCTCATCCTGCTGGACGAGCCGACTGCCGGTATGAACCCGCAGGAGACCCGCCAGGCCAGCGACCTGATCTTCAAGATCCGGGACTCGGGTCTGTCGGTGGTGGTGATCGAGCACGACATGCGGTTCATCTTCAACCTCTGCGACCGGGTGCTCTGCCTGGTCCAGGGCGAGGCCCTGATCGAGGGCACGCCGGACGAGGTGCAGTCCGACCCGCGGGTGATCGAGGCCTACATCGGTACCGGCGAGGACGACGATGACGACGATGACGCCGCGGACGACCGGCCGCAGGACGGCGTACCGGGAGAGGAGACCCCATGAGCGCGATGCTCGAGGTCAAGGACCTGGAAGTTGCCTACGGCAAGATCGTTGCGGTGAAGAAGATCAGCTTCAGCGTGGAGCAGGGGCAGGTGGTGTCGCTGATCGGCACCAACGGCGCCGGTAAGACCACCACGCTGAAGACGATCTCCGGGCTGCTCCGGCCGACGTCGGGGGAGATCTGGTTCCAGGGCGAGCGGATCGACCAGGTGGCGGCGCACGACATCGTCACCCGCGGCCTGGCGCACTCGCCCGAGGGGCGGCGGATCTTCCCGCGGCTGTCGGTCGAGGAGAACCTGATGCTCGGCGCGTTCTCGCGCAACGATCCGGCCGGGGTACGTACCGATCTGCAGGCGGCGTACGACCTGTTCCCGATCCTGGGGGAGCGGCGCAAGCAGCCGGCCGGTACGTTCTCCGGTGGTGAGCAGCAGATGCTGGCGATGGGCCGGGCGATGATGAGCCGGCCGAAGCTGCTGATGCTGGACGAGCCGTCGATGGGTCTGTCGCCGATCATGATGAAGCGGATCATGTCGACGGTGACCGAGCTGCAGAAGCAGGGTACGACGATTCTGCTGGTGGAGCAGAACGCGCAGGCGGCGCTGAAGCGCGCCGACTTCGGGTACGTGCTCGAGGTCGGGAAGATCGTGCTGTCCGGCAGCGGTCGCGACCTGCTGGTGAACGACTCGGTCCGCAAGGCCTATCTGGGCGAGGACTAGTACGTCGTGCTGCTGGTTCAGTTGCGGATGACAACGAGCAACTGAACCAGCAGCGGCGCGACGATCAACGCGGGGAGCAGATCGGCGACGGCTACCTGCTTGAGCTTCAGCAATCTGAGAGCCACGCCGATGAGCATCACACCTCCAGTGGCACCGAGTGCAGTCACGTGAGCGTCGGGTAGTACGTCGCCCAGCACTGCTCCTACGGCGGTCATCGAGCCTTGCACCACGAGTACGACGAGCGCGGACGCGGCGACGCCCCAGCCGAACGAGGCTGCGAAGGCGATGCTGGTGAAGCCGTCGAGGACCGACTTCAGGAACAACTGATCGGCACCGCGACCGAGGCCGTCGGAGAGCGCGCCGAGGAACGTCAGTGGGCCGACGCAGAACACCATCGACGCGGACACGAAGCCCTCGACGAACTTGCCCTCGCCCTCGCCGCGGTCGAACCGGTGCTGCATCCAGGCGCCGAAGCCCTCCAGCCGCTGCTCGATCCGCAGCAGTGAGCCGATGATCCCGCCGATCAGCATCGCGCCGAGCACGATCAGTACCGGCGCGCTGGTGCCGACCGCGTCGCTGAGTGCCTTGTCGCCGACGGTGAGTGCCGACGAGATCGCGATCAGCAGTGTGACCAGCCCGATCGCATCGGTGACCAGGTCCCTGGTCCGGTGACTGAGCCGGTGGCCGACGAGCACGCCGAGTACCGAACCGACGAGCACCGTCGCGACATTCACGACGGTCCCGATTCCGATGAACAAACTGATCTCCGCTCAGCTTTGCATGTGACCCCCGAAGGCCTACTGTTGCGCGAGGACGAGCGTATCGGCCCGTCTGTTCACCTCGGGGGTGGACCGGACCGGGAGGTCGCTGTGGTGGCAGCCGTCGAGGTGAGGGACGCCCAGCCGGGGGACGCAGGCGCCCTGGTCGCGTTGTGGCGTGAGCTCAGCACCGCCGCCGGGCTGCCTTCGCGGCTGCCGGCGCCGCCGTCGGTCGCCGCCGCGGAGGTTGCCGTCAGCAAGCACCTCGACGACCCGCTGGGCCGGCTGCTGGTGGTCGAGCTGGACGGTGCCGTGCACGGTATGGCGTACCTCCGGCGTACGGCGGTCAGCCCGCTGCACGACGACACCACGGTCACGGTGGAGTACTTACACGTCAGCGACGCATCCCGCCGGCACGGCCTGGGCAAGGCGCTGATCGCCGAAGCGGTGGCCTGGGCCGAGCACGAGAGCTGCGCGCACCTGGCCGTCGTTGCGCCCGCGATCGCCCGCGAGGCCAACCGGTTCCTGGCCCGGCTCGGCCTCGGCCAGGCCGGCGTACTGCGGTTCGCGAACACGCTGACCGTCCGCCGCCGGCTCGCCGCCGAGCACGCACCGAACCTGCTCGCCCTGCTCTCGTCACGCCGCTCAGCCTTCGCACGCCGCGCACAGCTCGGCGGCACCGTCGTCAGCTCCCCGGCGGAGCCTGAATCAGCTGGCAAGTGATCCGCGCGGTGCAGACCCGCTTGTCCCGGTCGTCGGTGATGACCACCTCGTACGACGTCGTCGTACGGCCGAGGTAGACAGGCGTCGCCACCCCGGTCACCAGACCGTCGCGGACCGCGCGGTGATGGGTGGCGTTGATGTCGACACCGACCGCGACCTTCCCGTACGTCGCAGCGTGCAGCGCGGAGCCGATCGAGCCGAGGCTCTCGGCCAGTACGCAGGACGCGCCGCCGTGCAGCAGGCCGTACGGCTGGGTGTTGCCCTTGACCGGCATGGTCGCGACCACCCGGTCCGCTGTCGCCTCGGTGACGACGATGCCCATGGTCTGCAGGAGGGTGCCCTCCATGCTCATGCCCGGTCCGAGGTTCGATTCATCTGTCACGGAAGCAGTGTGTCAGAACTGTCCGTGGGACCCACTAGAGTCGGGTTGTGGCTCCAGAAACGACTACCTCGACGTTGACTGCGCAACTCAAAGGCACGGACACCACGGCAGGCACGGGCCGACCGCGGATCCTGCTGCTGGACGGGCACTCGCTGGCGTACCGGGCGTTCTACGCGCTCCCGGTGGAGAACTTCTCCACCACCACCGGCCAGCACACCAACGCGGTGTACGGGTTCACCTCGATGCTGATCAACATGCTCCGCGACGAGCAGCCCACCCACGTCTGCGTCGCGTTCGACGTGTCCCGCAAGACCTTCCGCACCGAGCAGTACGCGGAGTACAAGGCCGGCCGCTCGAAGTCGCCGGACGAGTTCAGCGGGCAGATCTCGCTGGTCAAGGAGGTGCTGGAGGCACTCCGGATCCCGACCACGGAGATCGACGGCTGGGAGGCCGACGACATCATCGCGACGCTCGCGACCCAGGCCGACGAGCAGGGTTTCGAGGTGCTGATCAGCAGCGGTGACCGGGACTCGTTCCAGCTGGTCAACGAGAACGTCACCGTGCTCTACCCGAAGCGCGGCGTCTCCGAGATCGCCCGGATGGACCCGGCCGCGATCGAGGAGAAGTACGGCGTCGGCCCCCGGCTGTACCCGGACCTGGCCGCGCTGGTGGGTGAGCAGAGCGACAACCTGCCGGGCGTCCCGGGCGTCGGCCCGAAGACGGCCGCGAAGTGGCTGAACCAGTTCGGTTCGCTGAACGACGTGGTCGACCGGGTGAACGAGATCAAGGGCAAGGCCGGCGAGTCGCTGCGCGAGCACCTCGCCGACGTGATCCGGAACCGGCAGATCAACGAGCTGGTCCGCGACCTGACCCTGGACGTGTCGGTCGACGACCTGGCCCGCGTTGCCTGGGACCGGGACAAGGTGCACACGCTGTTCGACAGCCTGGAGTTCCGGGTGCTGCGCGAGCGGCTGGTCGCCGAGCACGAGGAGGTCGACGCGACCGTCGACCACGGGTTCGACCTGGAGGGCGTGCAGCTGAAGCCGGGCGAGCTGGCCGCCTGGCTGAAGGAGCACGTCAGCGGCGGCGAGCGCGTGGGGGTCGCGGTCCAGGGCAGCTGGGGCGGCGGTACCGGTCAGATCACCGGGCTCGCGCTGGCGAACACGACGGGCGCGGCAGCCTGGTTCGACCCGGAGGTCCTGACCCCGGACGACGAGCAGGCCTGGAAGGTCTGGCTGGCGGACGCCGCCATCCCGAAGGCGCTGCACGACGTGAACGGCCCGCTGCTCGGATTCCTCGAGCGCGGCTGGACGCTCGGCGGGCTGAGCTCCGACACGCAACTCAGCGCGTACCTGGTCCGCCCGGACCAGCGGGCGTACGACCTCGCCGACCTCACCGTGCGGTACCTCAAGCGTGAGCTGCGCAACGAGGAGGCCGACAACGGGCAGCTGAGCTTCGACGACATCGAGGGCGGGCCGGCCGCGGACCACACGATGCTGCGCGCCCGCGCGATCGCGGACCTCGCCGACACCCTCGACGCCGAGCTCGAGAAGCAGGCCGGTACCGCGCTGCTCGCGGACGTCGAGCTGCCGCTGATCCGGGTGATCGCGGGGATGGAGCGGGACGGGATCGCGGTCGACCGGCCGTACCTGCAGGAACTCGAGGACCGGTTCGCCACCGGTGTCCGGGAGGCGGCCACCGCGGCGTACGAGGTGATCGGCAAGGAGATCAACCTCGGCTCGCCGAAGCAGCTGCAGGTGGTGCTGTTCGACGAGCTGCAGATGCCGAAGACCAAGCGCACCAAGACCGGGTACACCACCGACGCGGACTCGCTGCAGGCGCTGTTCGAGAAGACTGAGCACCCGTTCCTGGCGTACCTGCTCGCGCACCGCGACGCGACCCGGCTGCGGCAAACCGTCGAGGGCCTGCTGAAGACGATCAGCCCGCGCGACGGCCGGATCCACACCACGTTCAACCAGACCATCGCGGCCACCGGCCGGCTCAGCTCCACCGAGCCGAACCTGCAGAACATCCCGATCCGCACCGAGGAGGGTCGCCGGATCCGGCAGGCGTTCGTCGTCGGCGAGGGCAACGAGTCGCTGATGTCGGCGGACTACAGCCAGATCGAGATGCGGATCATGGCGCAGGTGTCGCAGGACCAGGGCCTGATCGACGCGTTCAACTCCGGGATGGACTTCCACTCGGTGACTGCGTCCCGGGTGTTCTCGGTCGAGCCGTCCGCGGTCACCCAGGAGCAGCGCGCGAAGATCAAGGCGATGAACTACGGCCTCGCGTACGGCCTGTCGGCGTACGGGTTGAGCCAGCAGCTGAAGATCGGCGTCGACGAGGCCAAGGGCTTGATGGACGAGTACTTCGAGGGCTTCGGCGGCGTCCGGGACTACCTGCGATCGATCGTGATCGACGCCGGCAAGACCGGCTACACCGAAACCATCCTCGGCCGCCGCCGCTACCTGCCGGACCTGACCAGCGACAACCGCCAGCGCCGCGAGATGGCCGAGCGGATGGCCCTGAACGCCCCGATCCAGGGCTCGGCCGCCGACGTCATCAAGATGGCGATGCTGAAGGTCGATGCGTCACTGCGCGAGTCCGGCCTGAAGTCCCGGATGCTGCTCCAGGTCCACGACGAACTGGTCTTCGAGATCGCCCCCGGCGAACGCGAGGCCCTCGAGAAGCTGGTTCGCCACGACATGGGCCACGCCGTCGAGATGGCCGTCCCCCTCGACGTCTCGGTCGGCATCGGCCGCACCTGGCACGAGGCCGCGCACTGAGTTGACGGAGCCGAACCGGCCGTTTCGCTGGAACCTGATCCGGCCGGACAACCTCGGCTCGCTGCTGGACGACGTACAGATCTGGGAGCTGTTCTTCCTCGACGACCTGATCCGTTGTGCGGCGCGGGTCCTGGGGCAGTGCGGCAACGGTGAGCTGTACTTCGTCGGGCGCTCGGTGGACAGCCTGTTCGATCTGCTGAGCGGGGCGCTGGCTGATACGGAGTGGAGTTCGCGGCTGCATCCGCTGCCGTTGTCGTTGTTCGGGCGGGACGGGCAGACGTTCACCGGCGGCGAGCTCCGGCAGCTCCGGACGAACCTGGCGGCGGACGGCCTCGCGCCGGCCGAGCTGATGCGCGGGCGCCCGACGGTGTTCGTCGATCTGGTTCACGAGGGCTCGACGTTCGAGAACCTGTACGCCGTACTGCGCCGGTGGATCGACGACGAGCATGCGCAGTGGGATGTGATCCGACGGCAGTTGCGGTTCGTCGGGATTACGCGCCGGCAGAAGACCAGCCCGAACACGTTCCGCTGGCAGCAGCACGCAAGCTTCTCGGACGAGCTCCCGTCGTCGGCGATCCGGAACGTGTCGATGGACACGCGCCTCTGGTCGTACTTCGGCGACTATCAGCACAAGACGGCTGTCTCGTTCCGCCGTACCCGATGGTCGGACCCTGACGTCACGGATCCGCGCCGTGACGAGAAGGTGCGGATGGCATTGGCCGAGGCGGTGAAGATCGTCGCCGCGGCCAAGACGCCGAAGGTACGTCGGCAGCTGGCCGAACTGCTGTCCCGCGAGCCGGCGATGAGTGAGCGGTGGCTGCGGGACCTGCAGGTCAGTCTGCGGAGGTGACGTAGCTCGGCTGTTCGGCGGGGGAGAGGGCGCGCTGGATGCAGGCGTGTTCGCGGGGAGTCAGGTCCTCGGGGAGGGCGGCGAGGGGCCACCAGCGGACGTCGGTCGACTCGTCGTCGTTGACTCGGGCCTCGCCGCCCAGCGCGTGGCAGCTGAAGCAGAGGTCGAGGAACTGCACCCGGTCGCCGTTCGGGTAGGCGGCCGGCGGCGTGGTCTCGACACTGAGGAGCCGGTCGACCTCGGCGACGACCGCGGTTTCTTCGTGGATCTCGCGGACCACGGCGACCGCCGGCTGCTCGCCGGGTTCGAGGATTCCGCCGATCAGGCTCCAGCGGCCGTTGTCGGCGCGCTGGACGAGCAGTACCTCGGCCCGGTCGTTCAGGACGACGCCGGTCAGGCCGGTCAGCCAGAGCAGGTCGTGCCCGATCTTCGCGCGCAGGTCGAGGATGAACTTCGGTGTCGGCATACCCCTGACCCTACCGATGACCGTACCGAGCCCGGTTGCGCGTTTCCCACGCAAGAAACCGCTGATGAAACGTTAAGCGGCAACCGCTTGCCTGCAAGATACCGACAGTGACCGGCTGATCCCGGTCAGTGTCCGACGACCTCTTCCGTCAGCTGTCGTTCTATGTCATTCTCCCGGGCAAGATCCGAGATCCTATTGGATATTGCTATCGGATATTTCGTCTTTGTTCCGACCCAGCCGCCTAGGAGGAACCATGCCGAACGATCACGCACGCCGTGGAATCAGCCGCCGATCACTGATCTCCGGAGCACTCGGGCTGACTGCGGCGACCGCCGGCGGTGGTCTGCTCAGCGCTTGCAGCGGCTCCGGCAACGCCGGCAGCGCCACCGGCGGAAGCGGCGACGTGCAACCCAGCGTCTCGCTCGGCCCGAAGCTGACCACCGTGCAGTACCCGGAGGGCTACGTCGGACCGGTCGCCCGCGAGCTGAAGCCGCTGACCACCGAGAAGGTGACATTCAAGATCGTCGTACCGCAGGACGTGACGATCGGGGACTGGAAGACCAACGCGTTCACCAAGTGGTTCGAGCAGAAGACGAACGTCCACATCGAGTGGAACCAGATCGGCGGCACCCCCGACGACATCATGACCAAGGTGAACGCGATGATCGCGGCCGGCGACATCCCGGACGCGTTCATGGGCGTCGGCTTCACCCGCTCGCAGCTGTTCCTGTACGGCCAGCAGGGGCTGTTCACCGACGTCGGCCAGTACATCGACGCGTACGCGCTGAACCTGCAGCAGGCGATGAAGGACTACCCGGACACGCGCAAGCTGGTCCAGGCGCCGGACAAGAGGATCTACACGTTCCCGAGCATCAACGACTGCTACCACTGCCGCGCCAGCAACGGCCGGACGTTCCTGAACACCGACTGGTTGCAGCAGGTCGGCCTGGACATCCCGAAGACCACCGACGAGTTCCGTGAGGTACTGCGCGCGTTCAAGAAGGCCGACCTCGGGGGCAACGGCAAGACGATCCCGTTCGCCGGCTACAAGGACGCCGCGCTGGACACGTACTTCATGAACGCGTTCCTCTACAACCCGGGCGAACCGTGGCTGGTCGTCAAGGACGGCAAGGTCGACGTCACGTTCGACAAGGACGAGTGGCGCGAAGGCCTCAAGTACCTGCACGGCCTGTACAGCGAGGGTCTGATCAACAAGGACGTGTTCACCGCCGACCAGGACCAGATGGAGCGGTACGGCAACTCCCCGGGCAAGCCGATGATCGGCGGCGCGCGCTCGTACTACTGGGGCGGTTTCGTCGACATCGACCAGAAGGACCCGAACGCCCGCTGGCGCAAGTACCAGGCGATCCCGCCGCTGGAGGGACCCAACAAGGTCCGGTACGCCGCCTGGAACTACCTGGGCGTCGGCGTCGACGTGGCCAAGCTGGTGATCACGAAGAAGTGCGCGAAGCCGGAGCTGCTGGTCCAGTGGGCCGACGCGCAGCTGGAGCTCGAGGCGATCCTGCGGGCGTACGGCGGCCCGCACTTCGCCTGGGCGAAGAAGGGCGAGCTGGGGATCAACGGCAAGCAGGCCATCTACGGGTTCGACGCGACCTGGAACACCCAGAACGGCCTGAGCTGGAGCCAGGACAACGCGATGTACCGGTCGCAGGACTTCCGGCTCGGTGAGCGGGTGAACCCGAACGACCTGACCTTCGAGAAGCCGCTCTACCAGCAGACGGTGGACAGCTACTTCCCGTACAAGCAGCCGCAGGAGATGCAGTTCCCGCCGGTGACGCTGGACCAGGACCAGGCGGCGCAGGAGTCGGAGCTGAAGACCAACCTGAAGAACGAGGTATCCCAGTCGATGTCGCGGTTCGTCACCGGGCAGCTCGACCCGAACGACGACGGCGCGTGGAACGACTACAAGGACCGGGTCGCCAAGATCGGCGTGAAGCCGTACGTCGACCTGCAGCAGGCCGCCTACGAGACGTACAACTCATGAGCACAACCGCTACCCAGGACACGCGTTCGGACAAGATCGTCTCCGCCTGCATCTACACGGCGCTGGGCCTGTTCTGTCTCGCGGTCCTGTATCCGATCATCTACGTGCTCAGCGCGTCGGTCAGCAACACGAAGAAGGTCGCCGCGGGTGAGGTCTGGCTGTGGCCGGTCGGCTTCACGCTGGACGCGTACAAGGCGATCTTCGACTACAAGTCGATCGTCAGCGGCTTCGGCAACTCCGTGTACTACGCCGTCGTGGGAGCCGTGGTCGCGACAGTGCTCACGCTGCTGGCGGCGTACCCGCTGTCGAGGAAGGGCCTGCCGGGCAAGGGCCTGATCATGGCGGCGTTCGTGTTCACGATGATGTTCAGCGGCGGGCTGATCCCGACCTACCTCGTGGTCGACAAGCTCGGGCTGCTGAACACCCGGTGGGCGATCATCCTGCCGGCCGCGCTGGCGGTCTGGAACGTGATCATCACCCGGACGTACTTCATGGTGACGATCCCCGAGGAGCTGGTCGAGGCCGGCAAGGTCGACGGCTGCAGCGACTTCGGGTTCTTCTGGCGGATCGTGCTGCCGCTGAGCAAGCCGATCATCGCGGTGAACCTGCTCTTCTACGCGGTCGGCCAGTGGAACTCGTTCTTCAACGCGCTGATCTACCTGACCAACGAGCAGCTGTTCCCGTTGCAGGTCATCCTCCGGCAGATCCTGATCCAGTCGAAGGTCGACCCGTCGCAGATGCCGGACACCAGCAAGCTGATCCAGCTGAAGGAACTGCAGCAGCAGCTGAAGTACTCGCTGATCGTGATCGGGATGATCCCGCCGCTGCTGGTCTACCCGTTCGTGCAGAAGCACTTCGTCAAGGGGGCCATGATCGGCTCCCTGAAGGGATGAGCGCATGACGACCTCGACAGAAACCCGCTCATCGGTCCGTACGGCGACGCACAAGCGGACCCGGACCGCGAAGTCGTCGGTCGGCCTGGGTCTGCGGATGCGGCGCAACTGGCAGCTGTACGCGATGCTCGCGCTGCCCTTGATCTGGCTCGCGGTCTTCGCCTACTGGCCGATGTACGGGGTGATCATCGCGTTCAAGGACTACAACGTGGTGTCCGGGATCTGGGGCAGCCCGTGGGTCGGGCTGAAGCACTTCGAGCGGTTCGTGGACTCGTACCAGTTCTGGCGGCTGATCAAGAACACGGTGTTCCTGCACGTGTACGAGTTGTTCGCGACGTTCCCGCTGCCGATCGTGCTCGCGCTCTGCCTGAACACGGTCCGGCGGAAGTGGTTCAGCCGGTCGGCGCAGCTGATCACGTACGCGCCGCATTTCATCTCGACGGTGGTGGTCGTCGGCCTGCTGGTGGTCCTGACCAACCCGAACACCGGCGTCGCCAACCAGTTGCTCGGGCTGTTCGGGATCGGACCGGTCGACTTCATGGGCGACTCGGGGCTGTTCCGGCACCTGTACGTCTGGTCGGGCGCGTGGCAGACGATGGGCTTCAGCGCGATCATCTACCTGGCCGCGCTGACCAGCGTGCCGCCGGAGTTGCACGAGGCGGCGATCGTGGACGGTGCGTCGAGGTTGCGCCGGATCTGGCACATCGACCTGCCGGCGATCGTTCCGGTGGCGGTGATCCTGCTGATCCTGAACATCGGCTCGATCCTGTCGGTCGGGTTCGAGAAGGTGCTGCTGATGCAGAACAACCTGAACCTGGACGTGGCCGAGGTGATCGACACGTACGTCTACAAGATCGGTCTGGCGTCGGCGGTCCCGCAGTTCAGCTACGCGACCGCGATCGGCCTGTTCCGATCGGTGATCGGTCTCGTCCTGCTGGTGCTGGCGAACACGTTCGCCCGCCGGTTCGCGCGGAGCAGTCTTTGGTGAGCGGCCAGTCTGCGGTCAGCTAGGTCGACTGGCGATGCAGTCCGGTGGCGAGGGCGCCGGACAGCAGCAGCGCGCAGGTGCTGGTCATCGCGGCCAGCACCTTCACGCCGTTCAGGCCGGTGGCGGTGTCGGTGCCGAGGACGATGCCGGCGGCCACCGCGAGGACGACGAGGCCGAGCCAGATCACGAGGGCGGCGCGCTTCTCCTGCTGCGCGATCGCGGCGTACACGACGAGCTGCAGGACGGCGTACGCGGAACCGGCGACGGCGAACAGCCAGGTGTACGGGCCGAGCGGCGCGTACTTCTCCTTGCCGCCGATCACCGCGACCACGATCCCGGGCAGGATCAACGTCCCGGCGACCGCGCACGCGCCGAGGCCTCCGACGGCGAGGATCGCGCGCCGGAGCCGGACCGTGTCACCGGGAGAGTTGGCCAGCGTCGGGAACACCAGCACGATCACGAACTGCGGGAGGAACAGGCACGCCTTCGCGATGATCAGGCCGGCCGCGTAGTACCCGCTGTCCTTCTCGTCGAGCAGCGCCCGCGCGAACAGCACGTCCGCGTTCGCGAGCGCGAAGAACGCGAGCAGCGTGTGCGTGCCGTGCACGGTCTCCCGCAGTACGGCCTTGACGTCCTGACCGGTCGCGCCGTGCGAGCCGCGGAGGAAGAACTGCCCGAGGAGGGCCGGTACGGCGGCACCGATCGCGAGGCCGGCCATCGCCCAGTCGAGCGACGGGTGGACGAGAAGTGCGCCACCGCCGAGGATCAGCCGGCCGAGGCCCGCGGAGGTGTAGACGGCGGCGAGCTCCGTCCACCGCTGGCTGCCCTGGAGGATGCCGAGCTGCGATCCCATCAGCGTGAGGCCGCCGAGCGTCGGCGCCAGCAGCAGGATCGCGATCACCGAGTCGACGTGCAGCAGCCACATGAACACCGGCGTCAGTAGCAGACAGAGCGCGGTCAACCCGGCCGCGGACCGGCGACCGGCCCTCAGGATCGCGTCGCCGAGAGTCGCCGCGCCGTCCCCGGTGTGGGTGGCGAGCTGCCGCGCGCCGGTCGCCTGCAGGCCGAGCGACGCGACGTTGCCGATCAGCAGCAGGCCGAGGAGCGCGGTGATCGCGCCGAACTGTTCGGGGATCAGCCGCCGGGACCCGACCAGCGTGAAGCCGTAGGCCGCGACGTTCATGATCGCCATCGCGACGGCGACGACCGTGGCGCTGCGCAGGAAGCTCTTGCGCGGAGCCTGTGGTTGCGGCGCCGGGGTGGTGCCAGAAGTCATGCGTGCTGCCTCGGGTCATCGATACCGGGTGTGAGATTTGCCGGACCTCACGGTACGGCAACGATGCCGCCGCGGAGCCGCCGGATCCGTTAATGTCCCGCCGGTGAGGAGGCTGAAGGCGGGCAGTACGGAGCAGGTCGTGTGGCGGGCGCGGCTCGTCCTCGGCTGCCTGGCGCTGATCGCCCTCTGTTTCCAGCACGCCCCCGGCCGGATCGTCCCGGACCGCAAGCTCGAGCTGACCGCCGGAGCGGGCGGCCTGCTCTCCCGGGCGATGCACCTGTGGGATCCGCACACGGGCTTCGGCCAGCTGCAGAACGACTCGTACGGCTACCTGCTGCCGATGGGACCGTTCCACTGGTTGCTGGCCGCGCTTTCGGTACCGGACTGGATCGCGCAACGCCTCTGGTGGTCACTGGTCCTCTGCGTCGCGTTCCTGGGTATCTGGAAGCTGTGCAACGTCCTGCAGTACGGCGTGCCCTGGACGCGCCTGGCTGTTGCGCTGCTCTATGCCCTGGTGCCACGAGCGTTCGGTGAGCTCCCCATAGAGGCATGGCCGATGGCGATGGCTCCTTGGGTGTTACTGCCTCTTGTGTCACCACGGGCGCGCTCTGGATGGTGGCGCGCCAGCTGGTCGGCCGTGGCATTCGCACTGATCGGCGGCGCCAACCCGGCAGGCAGCGCCGCAGTACTGCTCCTACCGGCTGTCTGGCTGGTAGTGCGCGCACGGGTGAAGCTGCTGCTCGTCTGGCTCGGCTTCGTGGTCGCAGCGTCGATCTGGTGGCTCGTACCACTACTCATGCTCGTCAAGTACGGCGCTGCGCCGCCGACGCCACGCTGGTTGCCAGTAGCGGGCGCAGTCGTCGGTCTGCCGCTCGCGCTCGCGGCAGCGCACTACTTCCGCCGGCTGACGAACCTGTCCGTAGCGCGCGGCGTCCACCGTCGCGTCGTGCCTGTGCTGGTCACCGGCCTCGCCGTGGCTGCCGCACTACCTGTCGTCCTGACGAGGCCCGCGGGTGCGTTCGCCGCGATCCCGACGCACTGGCAGCAGGCCGCGCGCTGGCTGGACAACCAGACTGCTCCGGGCAGTGTCCTCGTGTTGTCGAGCTCGACGGAGCCGTTGGCCGCCCTCGTGAAGCGGCCGCTCGCGACGTTCACCGACGACATGCGGAGCCGGGTGGACTCTGGAGTCGGTGACCAGACGCTGCGGCAGGAGCTGAACCGCGACGGCGTCCGCTACGTTGTCGTGCGCAACGATCAGGAGGACGGTACGCCGGCGCTCGCGATCCACGACAGCCTGGCCGACGCGGGCATGTCGCGCGTCGCGTACTACGGGCCCGCCGGACAGACCCGGCTGCCGTACCCGAGTGTGGAGATCTACGACGTCGGCGCGACCACGCCCGGCCGGCTGGTTCCGGAGTCCCGGCTGTTCGCGTTCGGCGGCAGCGCGGACGACGTACCGACCGCTGTTACGGCGCTGGGCGGCGGTGGTGCGGCTGTACTGCAGGCCGACGCGGACGGCAAGGTCGACGGGCTGCCGCTGGTCGAGACGGCTGGTCAGGCCGATCGGGAGCCGACTGCAGTCGTCCTGCGGAACACGCAGATCGGGCGGTCCGGGTGCCTGCACGTCGGGTCGCGGGCGCTGTGCAGTCCGGACCAGGCGAAGGACTCCGCCGAGCCGAACGGTCTCTCGCGGACGATCCAGCTCCCGCAGGCGGCGACCTACCAGGTACGGGGGACCGCGCTGGCCAAGGACGGGGAGACGCTCGAGCAGCTGCTCGTCGTACCGGGTGCCGTCACCGCGACCGCGTCGTCGCGTGCGGTGGCCGCGCCCGAGGGACGGCCGGGTGCGGCCGTCGACCGGGAGCTCGGGACCGGGTGGCTGGCGGCGGCGGACGACCCGTCGCCGAACCTGACCTTGACGTTGCCGATGGCAAGGAATGTGCATGGGCTGCGGTTCCGGTCCGACCCGTACCTGAACGGTTCCCGGCCGGCCGGCGTGACGGTGCACTTCGACAACAGCGCGCCGGTGAAGGCCACGGTCGACGACGGCGGATACGTCCGGTTCGCGGCGCGGCACACGCGGACAGTCAAGATCGACTTCACCTCGACGAAGCCGCTGCAGGACGCGCGGACCAGCCCGGTCGGGGTGGACGAGGTCGAGGTGCTCGGCGCTGACGAGCTGCGCAAGGCGGTCGATCCGCGCCGGCGCGTCCCGGCGTACTGCGGGAACGGCCCGGCGGTCCGGATCGACGGCGTACCGATGCGGACACAGGTGACCGCGACCATGCAGCAGTTGCTGCAGCGGCGGCCGGTGGCGTTCAACCTGTGCGGGAGGATCCCGGCGGTCCCGCTGCGGTCCGGGCGGCACCAGATCGAGATCCAGGCGAACGGCGGGCTCGTACCGATCGAGACCACGATGGCCAAGACCGGGTTCGGCAGCGGGACCGGTCCGCGGGTGCAGGGTGTGGAGGTGTGGCGCCCGAATCCGACCGAGCTGACAGTGGAGGCGCCGGGCACGAGCGAGCCGTCCGTGCTGGCCGTCGCGCAGAACTACAACGAGGGCTGGGTGGCGTACGACGGCAGCGGCCGGAAGCTGACGCCCATCCGGATCGCCGGCTGGCAGCAAGGCTGGCTGCTACCCGCGGGACCGGAGCAGCTGGTCACGGCCCGCTTCATGCCGGACCGTACCTACAGGGCCGCGCTGCTGCTCGGGCTGGTCACGCTGCTCTCGGTCTTGGCCGTCGCGCTCTTCTTCCAGACAGGACGCTCCACGAACCGGTAGCTCACCGCTGCGATCGCCGTGGACGCTGTGAGCGTCACAGGAAGCCGTACGGCGAACGGGCCGTGCAGGAGTCCTAGTACGACGAACTGATACACCACGACGCCGTACGACAGCTTCGCGGCCAACTGCGCCGTGCGACCGCCGAGGAAGCGGACCGTGCCGGCCGTTGGTGTCAGCACCGGGAAGAGCGCACAGGCGACGGCCACTGTGTACAAGAGGCTCTTGATGAGGGCCTGGGCCGGTGTGGGGACGGAGTGGTCGTACGGCCCGGCGATGGGCGTCGCTGCGATCAGGAGGAGTGCTGCGGCGATTCCCCAGAGCGTGCCGGGGACCCTGGTCAGTGTGTCGAGCGTGGACGGGCCGAGCCGTCCGGTGGCACGGGAGACCTGCCACAGCGCCATACCCATGCCCACGGCGTACCAGCCGAGGTAGCCCGGCAGCCAGAGGCCTGCGCTCGGATGGCCTGTTGCCATCACGGCTGCCATCCACACCGGTCCAAGAATGGTCAGTGCGACCAGGACCAGGAGCCGCCAGCGGACACTGCGCCGAGTGGGACGCTCGTACCCGGTCAGCAGGCGCCCTAGGCCAGGGAGGAGCAGGTAGAAGGGGAGAGGTGTCAGCGCGGCCCAGCGAAGGTAAGTGGTCGCCGGGTGCGGGACGAAGGCGATCGACAGTAGTACTGCGATCAGTAGCGCGGGCAGGATGCGCAAGGCGCGGTTGCGGAGGTAGGGCAACGTCAGCGGCGGCAGGGTGCCTGAGAACCAGGCCAGCACGTGCGGGCGGTACAGGAGGAAGCCGGACAGGGCACAGAAGATCGCCCAGCCCACGTCCAGCCGTGAGACGACGCCTGCGAGCGGGGCATGCGCGTGCAAGCCGACCTGCGACACCACGACCGCCAATGCGGCGATCACGCGCAGTCCGTCGACCGCGGGGAAGCGTGTATGTCTCATGCTTTGTGTGCCGTCCAGATCGCAGTACCGGGGACCAGTGGGCCGCGTTCGGGGCCCCAGCCGCCCCAGATCAGTTCGTGCCCGGCAGGCCACTCCGGTTCGAGCAGGTCGTCGACGACGAAGCCGGCGCCGGTCAGCTCCCGGATCCAGTCGCCCGTCGTGCGGTGGTGCTCGGCGTAGACCGGCGTACCGGAGCTGTCGAGCTCGACGTACGGCCTGCGGTCGAAGTACGAGTGGGTGATCCGCAGCCCGGCGGGCGACGGGTCGTCGGGCATCGTCCAGCGGAACGGGTGCGTCACGGAGAACACGAGCGTCCCGGCGGGCCGTAGTACGCGCGCGATCTCGCGGAAGGCAGTACCCACGTCGGCGACGAACGGGAGTGCGCCGAAGGCCGAGCAGACGATGTCGAAGGTGGCGTCCCGGTAGGGGAGTGCGACGGCGTCCGCGGCGACCGTACGAACCGCCGTACCCGTCCGCTCGTCGAGGGTCTTCGCGTTCCGCAACTGCTCGACGGAGATGTCGAACGCCACCACGTCCGCGCCCTGCGTCACCAGCCACCGCGAGCACTGTGCGGCACCACACCCGACCTCGAGAATCCGCCGTCCCCGAACCGGCCCGAGCAGCTGCGCGTCGGCCTCGTCGACGCCCTCGGGCGACCAGATGAACCGGTCCTCACCGAGGAACTCGCCATGTTCGGCCAGGTACTCGTCGGCGACCTCGTCCCAGTAGGTACGACTGGCCCGCGAGGTCTCCGCCTCGGTCAGCTCAACCCGTACCGGCTCGTTCACCCGCCACACTCTAGTGTCGACGGCATGTCGGACTTCGCAGCTCATGCCGTTCCGTTATCAGGTGGGTACGGCGGTCAGACGTACGCCGTGAGTGCGGGCGGCGAGGACGCGGTGCTGAAGCTCTACGTGAAGGACCCGGACCGGGCTGCTGTCGACGCTGCTCTGCTGCAGTTGGTCCGGGGGCTGTTGCCGGTGCCACGGGTGCTGGAGCTGAAGCGGGAGGGGTCGTACGACGACCCGCCGTACCTGCTGACCGAGCGGCTCCCGGGAATCAACCTGCAGGTGTTCCTGGAGACCGCGGACGAGGGCGAGCGGCGGACGGTCGGGACGCAGCTGGGGGAGGTGCTGGCGCGGCTGAGCGGGATGCCGTTCCTGCAGGCCGGGATGTTCCGGGGCGGGGAGCTGACGGTCGAGCCCTTCGGGTCCGGTGACCTGGCGGAGTACGTGGCCGGGCTGAACCTGGACCTGGGCGACGGTTTCGCCGCAGTCATCGACGAGGCCGAGGACGTGCTCGCCGCCGGCGTCGACCGGTTCTGCCTGGTGCACAGCGACTTCAACCCGAAGAACCTGCTGGTCGACCCCGGCACCGCGCGGATCACCGGCCTGATCGACTGGGAGTTCGCGCACGCGGGTTCGCCGTACGCGGACCTCGGCAACCTGCTCCGGTTCTGCGAGGACTCGGTGCTGGCGCGCGCCGTACTGGACCAGCTACGCGGGCTCGGGGAGCCGCTGGTGGACCTGGGGCGGGCGGCCGACCTGTGGGCGCTGCTGGACCTGGCGAGCCGGGCCGCCGAGCACGAGGTCGCGGCCGCCGCGTACCGGCTGGTCTCCCGAATGGCGGACACGGGCACGCTCGCGGGCGGCCGTCCGGACCTGGACGTCGTACATTGAGAGCATCGGCACGTCGGGGTACCTCGGCGGGCGCCCGGTGACGACGGGTGCCCCAGGTTGTGCTGCCTTCGTCAAGCCCGGTATTCTGTGAGATGCGCTATGGGCCCGCGCGACCTCGGACGGAGCAGGCTCGTGACTCGCAGCAGCTCGGTGGTGAATCTGTCGTCTTCTGGCAATCCCGCGGTTTGGTGCGATCCAACGGTTCATGACGCGACCGCACAACACCACCAGTCCACGGAGCAACCCACCACATGACGGCCAGCATCGAGGCTCCCCTCGACCCCGCAGTACGCACCACCCCGCAGGTAGCGGTCAATGACATCGGGTCGGAGGCAGACTTCCTCGCCGCGATCGATCAGACCATCAAGTACTTCAACGACGGCGACATCGTCGAGGGCACCATCGTCAAGGTCGACCGGGACGAGGTCCTCCTCGACATCGGTTACAAGACCGAGGGCGTGATCCCCTCCCGCGAGCTGTCGATCAAGCACGACGTCGACCCGAACGAGGTCGTCAACGTCGGCGATCACGTCGAGGCCCTGGTTCTCCAGAAGGAGGACAAGGAAGGCCGTCTGATCCTCTCGAAGAAGCGCGCCCAGTACGAGAAGGCCTGGGGCACGATCGAGAAGATCAAGGAAGAGGACGGCGTCGTCACCGGTACCGTCATCGAGGTCGTCAAGGGTGGCCTCATCCTGGACATCGGCCTCCGTGGCTTCCTGCCCGCCTCGCTCGTCGAGATGCGCCGGGTCCGCGACCTCCAGCCGTACGTCGGCCAGGAGATCGAGGCGAAGATCATCGAGCTGGACAAGAACCGCAACAACGTGGTCCTGTCCCGCCGCGCCTGGCTGGAGCAGACCCAGTCCGAGGTGCGGATGAACTTCCTCACCCAGCTGCAGAAGGGCCAGATCCGCAAGGGCGTCGTGTCCTCGATCGTCAACTTCGGTGCGTTCGTGGACCTCGGCGGCGTGGACGGCCTGGTGCACGTCTCGGAGCTGTCCTGGAAGCACATCGACCACCCGACCGAGGTCGTCGAGGTCGGCCAGGAGGTCACCGTCGAGGTGCTGGACGTCGACATGGACCGCGAGCGCGTCTCGCTGTCGCTGAAGGCGACCCAGGAAGACCCGTGGCAGCAGTTCGCCCGGACCCACCAGATGGGCCAGATCGTGCCCGGCAAGGTCACCAAGCTGGTTCCGTTCGGTGCGTTCGTCCGCGTGGAGGAGGGCATCGAGGGTCTGGTGCACATCTCCGAGCTGGCCGAGCGGCATGTCGAGATCCCGGAGCAGGTCGTCCAGGTCAACGACGACGTCATGGTCAAGATCATCGACATCGACCTGGAGCGGCGCCGGATCTCGCTGTCGCTCAAGCAGGCCAACGAGGGTGTCGACCCGGTCTCGGACGACTTCGACCCGACGCTCTACGGCATGACGGCGACGTACGACGACCAGGGCAACTACATCTACCCGGAGGGCTTCGACCCGGAGACGGGCGAGTGGCTCGAGGGCTTCGACAAGCAGCGTGAGGAGTGGGAGCGGCAGTACGCCGAGGCCCACGCGCGCTGGGAGGCCCACAAGAAGCAGATCGAGGAGGCCAAGACGGCCGACGTGGAGGCCGGCGAGGCCTCGACGTACTCCTCGGCCGCTGCCCCGAAGGACGACGCCCCCGTCGAGGGTGCGCTCGCTTCCGACGAGGCGCTGCAGGCTCTTCGCGAGAAGCTGACCGGCCAGGGCTGATCGGTCCGACCCTTCGAGACCCCCGCACCCACCAGGGTGCGGGGGTCTCGCACGTTCATACAGGACCTAGTCGTAGGGCCGGCGGATCCGGGGCTTGCCGAGGTCCGTGCCCCACTGGCCGCGGCCCTCGCCCTTCAGGCGCAGTTTGAGTTCCACCACCTGCGCGCGGGCGCCGCTCGCCGAGAAGAAGCCGATCAGGTACGGCTCGTTCGGTGAGCCGGCCTCCCACGCCGGTACGTCGTGCTCGCCGTACCGTACGGTCCGCACCGGCGGGTCCTCGCCCGCCTGGACCCGGGCCGCGTCCTGCGCACAGGCCGGTACCCGGCGGGTCGGTCCCGAGCTCGGCGTCCACACCACGTCGACGGCGGCCGGTCCGTGCTGCGGGTTGAAGAAGCACGGCGTACGACGTACCGGCAGCGGCTCGCCCGCGACCCGGGCCCGGACGCACGCGAGCGCATACCGGCCGCCGGTCAGCGTGTCGACGATCGAACTGATCGCGTCGAAGGTGCTGAGCCGGTCCACCAGCCGCTCGGCGGTCTCGTACGCGTCCAGCGCGGCCTGGTAGTCGTGCCGCGTCTCCGCGTCCAGCTCGACGCCCTCCAGCAACTCCCCGAGCCGGCTGAGCTCCTCGCCGAAGAGAACCACGTCCTCCTGGGCCATCACCCGAACCTGCCGCAACTCCTCCGCACGCCGCTGCCTCCGCCACCACCCCATAAGCCATGCTAGCCACCTAGATAAGGTGCTGGCGTGTTGAGAGTGGGACTGACCGGCGGGATCGGGTCCGGGAAGAGTGCGGTGTCGGCGCGGCTGGCTGTGCGCGGGGCCGTCGTGATCGACTCCGACGTGCTCGCGCGCGAGGTCGTGGCGCGCGGGACCGACGGGCTGGCCGAGGTGGTCGCGGCGTTCGGTCCAGGCGTACTGACGGCCGACGGTGACCTGGACCGGCCGGCGCTCGGCAAGATCGTGTTCGGCGATGAACCCGCCCGGCGCGAGCTCGAGGCGATCGTCCACCCGCGGGTCCGGGCGCGGGCCGCGGAGATCGAGGCCGCGGCGGAAGCGGACGCGATCGTCGTCCACGACATCCCGCTGCTCGTCGAGACCGGTCAGGCGGACCGGTTCGACCTGGTACTGGTGGTCGACGTACCGGTGGAGACCCAGGTCGAACGGCTGACCGCGCAGCGCGGGATGACCGCGGAGGAGGCCGAGCAGCGGATCGCCAGCCAGGCGTCCCGGGCGGACCGGCTCGCGGTCGCGGACGTGGTGGTGGACAACTCCGGCAGCCTGGCCGACCTGGATCACCGCCTGGACGAGGTGTGGGCCACCTTCGAACACCGGCTAAGCCACGGTCCGGACACGAAAAGGTGACCCTTGCGCGGGAAATGATGCCGGTGGGACCCCCTGTACGAGAATCTGTCCCGGTCCGGCCCGTGGTGTTCACGGCTGGGCACGGCCGGTGCGTCCCGCTCCGGTCCGGACGTCCGAGGTTGGGAGGATGGCGTGGTTTGTCCGCGCTGCAGCTCTGACGTTCCCGAGGTGTCGCATTTCTGCCATCACTGTGGCAACGACCTGCGCTCCGGGGACAACGAGCGGAAGAACGCGTACGCCGCCAGGCCGGACGAGCCGGTGGCGTCGTTCAAACTGGTCTCGACGATCATGCCGCAGGGATCCGGCAAACAGCCGTACACCTACAAGGTCGCGCTCGGCATCGCCCTGCTGCTGACGGTGGTGACGGCGGCGCTCGGTGCGCTCCCGGTGGCGATCATGATCGCGGCCTTCGCCATCCCGATCGTCTACATCATCTACTTGTACGACGTGAACCTGTGGGAGGACGAGCCGATCCCGGTGGTCGCCGCGGCCTTCGTGCTGACCGGCGTCCTGGCGGCGCTGTTCACCTGGATCTGGTCGGACAAGGTCGGGCTGACGCTCGACGCCATCGGCAACAGTTCCACCGGGCCGTCGCTGCGGGACCTGCTGATCCTGCTCCTGCTGGTACCGGTCGTGTCGGAGCTGATCCGCCAGGTCGGCCCGCTCTACCTGGCCTCCCGGCCGCGGTACGACGACCTGATGGACGGCTTCACGTTCGGTGTCGTCGCCGGTGTCGGTTACGCGTGCTTCGAGACCCTCGTCCTGCACTGGGGCTGGATCAGCGGCGGTTTCGCTGGTCCGGGCAGCAGCGCCGGTACGTGGATCTCGATCGTCGTCCTGCACGGCTTCATCAAGCCGCTGGTGTACGGCTCGGCCACAGGTCTCGCTGGCGCGGAGTTCTCCGGCCTCGGCGAGGGGTACGACGGGTTCACGCCGCGCTGGGTCGGCGGCCTGCTCCAGGCGATGGTGGTGAACGCCCTGTTCCAGGGTGGTGTCTACCTGCTCGGTTTCGTCGGCGGCCGGGGTTCCACGATCGGCGCGATCCTCGGCGTCGTCTGGGGTCTGGCGTTGCTCGGGGCGCTGATCATCCGGGTCCGGACCGTGCTGCACAAGGGCCTGCTGGAGGCGGCGCTGGAGTCGGCCGCGCGCGGTGGTTCGAACCACGCGTCCGGCGACCTGGCGTTCTGCTCGCGCTGTGAGATGCCGCTGCTCCCGCATTCCGACTTCTGCTCCGCGTGCGGCAACTCGGTGCGTTCGGTACCGAAGTCCGCCCGTGGGGTGTCCGCACCGACCGCTGCGACGACTGGAGAGACGCAGGTATGAGCAACCAGCAGCCGCCGTACGGTGGTCAGGGCGGACAGCAGCCGTACGGCGGACAGGGTGGTCCGGGTGGCCAGCCGGGGCCGCAGCCTGGTCAACGGCCGGGCCCTGGCTACGGCCAGCCGGGTCAGCCGCAGCCGGGTCAGCAGCCTGGCCCGGGCCAGCCCGGTCAGCAGCAGCCCGGTCAGCCGCAGCCTGGGCAGTACCAGCAGCCCGGGCACGGCGGTCAGTACCCTCAGCAGGGTCAGCAGCCGGGTCAGCCCGCGTTCCCTGGGCAGCAGCAGTACCAGCAGCCGCAGCAGGGGTACCCGGGCCAGCAGCAGTACCAGCAGGGCTTCCCGGGCCAGCAGCAGTACGGCGGCCAGCAGCCGTGGAGCCAGCAGCCTCCGCGCAAGGGCGGTGGCAGCGGCAAGACGCTGCTGATCGCGGGTGGTGCGTTCGCACTGGTCGCGATCATCGGTGTCGTGCTCGCGCTGATCTTCAAGGGCGGCGACGACCAGGCCGACCCGACGCCGACCCCGACCGGTGCGCCGACCGCGCAGCCGACGGGTGAACCGACCGGGCAGCCCACGGAGCAGCCGACCGGTGAGCCGACGTCCTCACCGACCGCCGAACCGACGACCCAGCCGAGCACCGGCGGGGACGAGGGCATCGCGGTCGCCGAGGGCATCTACGTGAAGCCGGCCGACGGTTACGTCCGGAAGAGCCTGGACGGCTACAGCGGCGTGTTCCTGGTCAAGCAGGGTGAGGGCCTCTTCATGGTCGCGGCCGCGAAGGCGCCGGGCAGCCCGGACTCGATCCTCGCCGAGGCCCTCAAGGCCGACACGAAGGGCCTGTCGTCGGTGCAGACCAAGCCGATGAAGAAGTCGACGTACACCGCCGCGGACAACACCCCGGTCCGGACGCTGCTCAGCCAGAGCTACTCGGGTGTCAGCACCTCGCAGAGCGGCAGCTTCGAGGCTGTCGGTTTCGTCGCCGTGGTGCAGCGCGAGGACGGCGTGATCACCCTCGCCCGCGTGTTCGGGCGTAAGGACAAGCTGTCGACCCTCGAACCGGACTCGACGGCGATGCTGAAGTCGGTGCTCGAGAGTCAGTGAGCGGAAAGCGAGACAAAGGGACCGGCGGTAACCCCTGGGTCAACCAGCCCGGACCGGAGCCGGACGACGAACCGGAGGAGCAGCTCCCGCCGTCGCCCTGGGACCTCGAGGTACAGCCGCCCCCGTCACCGTGGGGCGGCTCTGCCGCGCCCGGGAACGGACCGGGCGGACCGGGTGGTCCAGGTGGTCCGGGTGGTCCGGGGGAAGGGCCGGCGACCCAGACGTCGTCGGCCTGGGGCGACAAGGTCGGCCCGCCGTCGCTGCGCCGGCCGCCGCCGGAGAAGAAGGGCTTCCAGCTGCCGCGGGTCCCGCCGCTGCTGATCCCGATCGGCGCCGGCCTGCTCGTCGTGGTGATCGTGGCGATCGTCCTGGTGGCGCTGTCCGGCGGTGGCGACAAGGCCGCGCAGAACCCGCCGAGTACGCCGGGCAGTACGCCGGCGAGTACCCCGGCGGCGCCGAAGACGTCGTACCAGCCGCCGCCGAACGCGATCCCGGTCGGCTTCGGCGTCTCGCTCGTCCCGGCTCCGGGCTGGACGCTGTTCCCGAACCCGCCGGACGGCAAGCAGGTCGCTACCTACCCGCCGAACACGAAGGCGGACGCGCGGGCGTTCTTCTGGGTCCGGCAGAAGCGCGACGTGACCGCGAACGCGTACCTGCTCGGGATCGTCGAGGGCGAGACCGAGGAGGAGATCACCCAGCTCGG
Organism: Kribbella sp. NPDC031520; assembly: GCF_055580825.1. Classification (NCBI taxonomy): domain Bacteria; kingdom Bacillati; phylum Actinomycetota; class Actinomycetes; order Propionibacteriales; family Kribbellaceae; genus Kribbella; species Kribbella sp. NPDC031520. Next base: position 878,477 of record NZ_JBVIKS010000002.1, on the reverse strand, counting down.
CGCGGTACGGAACCTGCCGTGCCCCAAGGACGTCCTGGTGGAGTGCGTCGCGATCGACTACACCTCCAGCTTCACCAAGAACGGCGCCGAGACGAAGGTCAAGGGCTCCGTCGAGGCGTACCGGCGCAAGGACGGCGTGGTCACCGCGCTGGACTTCCGGACCAACGCCGACTTCGCCCCGAAGGCCGAGGCGGACGCCGCGATCATGAAGAAGTCCGTGATCGACAGCATGTGACCGGTCCCCAGAACCCCGGTCCCCAGAACTACCGCGAGGAACAACAACGATGAGTCAGCAGTACGGTCCGCCGCCGGGCCCGCCGCCGGTTTCCGCTCCGGCCCCCGGCGGCTGGGGTCCCGGGCCGTCGCGCCCGGTCCGGCCGCCGAGGCCGAGCAGGACGCCGTGGATCATCATGGCGGCCGCGATCGTCGCGGTGCTGCTGGTGGCGATCGGCGTCGTACTGCTGGTGACCGGCAAGGACGGCAAGACGACCACCGGTCAGCAGACGCCGGAGCCGCTCGGCACCATGTACACGCCGTCGCCGACGCCGACCCCGGACGACTCCAAGGGGCCGAACGACGTCGGTGTCGAGGTCGGGTACGGCGTCTGGTTCACGCCGTCCAAGGGCTGGCTGCCGGACTGGGACAAGACCAAGGCCGGGAAGAACTACATCCTGCAGCAGTTCAGCGCCCGCGGCCTGATCGACGGGTACTACTGGGTCCGCCAGACCGAGCTGTACGACGCGAAGGGCTTCGCGGAGCACCTGGTCGACGTCGAGTCGAACGGGATGCAGGGCGTCCGGATCGGCAAGGGCACCGTGTGCACGCCGGCCAACCCGAACATCAAGGCGTGCTACGCGCTCACGTACACCGGCGACTGGGTGGCGAAGAACGGCAGGCACGTCGCGATGCAGGGCTTCGTGACGGCGTACCAGGACAAGTTCGACCGGGTCACGGCGACCGACGCGGCTTTGGAGACCCGGGTGTACAAGCGCCGGGTGAACGAGCTGATCTACATGAACAACACCCTGATAAAAAGCTTCTGACCTGGGCTTTTAGAAACTGTTGTCGGGCGGCCCAACACCAACCACCACCCGCCGAGCGGAGCGAGGCGGGTGTGTTTTTGGGGGTTGGTTTTTGGGTTTTTAGAAACTGTCGGCAGCGGGCCGTACGGTGGTGGGCATGAGACAGGTGTCGGATCTGCAGCGGATGGTCGCCCCGCTGAAGGTGGTGTCGGACTTCGAGCCGGCCGGTGACCAGCCGGCCGCGATCGCGGACCTCGAGCGGCGGATCAACGCCGGCGAGCAGGACGTCGTGCTGCTCGGCGCGACCGGAACGGGTAAGACCGCGACGATCGCCTGGCTGGCCGAGAAGGTCCAGCGACCGATGCTGGTCCTGCAGCCGAACAAGACCCTGGCTGCCCAGTTCGCGAACGAGCTGCGCCAGTTCTTCCCGGACAACGCCGTCGAGTACTTCGTGTCGTACTACGACTACTACCAGCCCGAGGCGTACGTCCCGCAGACGGACACCTACATCGAGAAGGACTCCTCGATCAACGAGGAGGTCGAGCGGCTCCGGCACTCGGCGACCTGGTCGCTGCTGACCCGCCGCGACGTGATCGTGGTCGCGACCGTCTCGTGCATCTACGGCCTGGGCTCCGCGGACGAGTACCTGAACCGGATGATCCACGTGAAGGTCGGCACCGAGATGGACCGCGACGGGCTGCTGAGGCAGCTCGTCGGGGTGCAGTACGCGCGCAACGACCTGGCCGGCACCCGTGGCACGTTCCGGGTCCGCGGCGACACGCTCGAGGTCTTCCCGGTGTACCAGGAGCTCGCGGTCCGGGTGGAGTTCTTCGGGGACGAGATCGAGCGGGTGATGACGCTGCACCCGCTGACCGGCGAGGTGCTGTCCGAGGAGGACGAGGTCTACATCGGCGCCGCCACGCACTACGTGACCGCGCCGGAGCGGATGGAGCGGGCGATCATCTCGATCGAGGCCGAGCTGGAGGAGCGGCTCGCTGAGCTCGAGCGGAACGGGCAGCTGCTGGAGGCGCAGCGGCTGCGGATGCGGACGACGTACGACATCGAGATGATGCGCCAGATCGGTACCTGCTCCGGGATCGAGAACTACTCCCGGCACACCGACGGCCGCGAGCCCGGTACGGCGCCGCACTGTCTGCTGGACTACTTCCCCGAGGACTTCGTGCTGGTGATCGACGAGTCGCACGTGACCGTCCCGCAGATCGGCGGGATGTACGAGGGCGACATGTCCCGGAAGCGGACGCTGGTCGAGCACGGCTTCCGGCTGCCGTCGGCGATGGACAACCGGCCGTTGCGCTGGGAGGAGTTCCTGGAGCGGATCGGCCAGACCGTGTACCTGTCCGCCACGCCGGGGCAGTACGAGCAGGACAAGTCCGACGGGTATGTCGAGCAGCTCATCCGGCCGACCGGTCTGGTCGACCCCGAGGTGATCGTGAAGCCGACCAAGGGGCAGATCGACGACCTGATCCACGAGATCCGGCTCCGGGTCGAGCGCGACGAGCGGGTGCTGGTCACCACGCTGACCAAGAAGATGTCCGAGGACCTCACCGACTACCTGCTGGAGATGGGCATCCGGACCAGGTACCTGCACAGCGAGGTGGACACGCTGCGCCGGGTCGAGCTGCTCCGCGAGCTGCGGATGGGCGAGTACGACGTGCTCGTCGGCATCAACCTGCTGCGTGAGGGCCTGGACCTGCCCGAGGTGTCGCTGGTCGCGATCCTGGACGCGGACAAGGAAGGCTTCCTGCGGTCCGGGCGGTCGCTGATCCAGACCATCGGCCGTGCCGCCCGGAACGTGTCCGGCCAGGTGTTCATGTACGCCGACAAGATCACGCCGTCGATGGAGCAGGCGATCGACGAGACGAACCGGCGGCGCGCGAAGCAGATCGCGTACAACCAGGCGAACGGGGTCGACCCGCAGCCGCTGCGGAAGAAGATCGCCGACATCACCGACATGCTGGCCCGCGAGGACGCCGACACCGCCGAGCTGCTCGGCTCCGGCCGGACCCAGTCCCGCGGCAAGGCGCCGGTGCCCGGTGGCGGCAAGGGGAAGGCGGGCGAGAAGGCGAAGGAGCTGGCCGGCGGCCTGCCGTCGTCCGACCTGGCCGACCTGATCCAGCAGCTCACGGACCAGATGCACAACGCGGCCGCCGAACTGCAGTTCGAGGTCGCCGCCCGCTACCGCGACGAGATCTCCGAACTGAAGAAGGAGCTCCGCCAGATGACCAACGCCGGCGCGAAGTAGCCGCGCCGGCGTCGCCTAGGGAGGACGCGGATGTTCGACCACCTGTCGTTGCAGTGCGATGACCTGGACGCCAGCCGGCGGTTCTACGAGGCTGTGTTGGGGCCGTTGGGGGTCAGCGTCACGATGGACTTCGGCGATGTGCTCGGGCTGTCCGGGAGCGACGGCGTACCGAAGTTCTGGCTCGGGAAGCAGACCACCGGTGGGACGCAGCGGGAGATCCACGTGGCGTTCACCGCGCCGGACCGGGCAACTGTCGAGACTGTTCATCGGCTGGGGGTGGACCTCGGGGCCGAGGTGCTGCATGAGCCCAAGGAGTGGCCGGAGTACCACCCGGGCTACTACGCGGTGTTCCTGCGAGACCCGGACGGCAACAACGTGGAAGTCGTCACGCATGCCTGAGAAACGGCTGACGGGCGACGCCCTCCGCGAGTACTGCCTGGACAAGCCGGGCGCCTGGCCGGACGAGCCGTGGGACGGGGACACGGTGGCGAAGGTCGGGGAGAAGATCTTCGCGTTCCTCGGTGACGGCAGCGTCGGGCTGAAGTGCGGCGCGAACCGGGACGAGGCCGACGAGCTGGTCGCGGCGTACCCGGAGGACGTGCGGAAGATGGCCTACATCGGGCGCGCCGGGTGGAACACCGTGCAGCTCGGCGGCGCCGTGCCGGACGACGAGATCCTGGAGCTGGTCGACACGTCGTACGCCACGGTGGTGTCCAAACTACCGAAACGCCTCCGCCCCGCGTGACGTACGACGAGTTCGACCGGGCGCTCTTGCACGCGTTGCACCTCGACGCGCGGGCACCGTTCCGCCGGCTGGGGGAGGTGCTCGGCGTATCCGACCAGACCGTCGCGCGGCGGTACGCCCGGCTGCGGGAGAGCGGCGCGCTGCGGGTCACGGCGCTGAGCGACCCGGGCCAGGTGCAGTGGCTGCTCCGGGTCCGTGCTGTACCGAGCGCCGCGGGTGAGGTCGCTGATGCGCTGGCCCGGCGACCGGACACGAGCTGGGTGAACCTGTGCGCGGGCGGTACCGAGATCGAGTGCACGGTGTACGGCGGCGACGTCGGCCCGCTCCTGCTCGAGGTACTGCCCCGGACCCGGCAGGTGATCGACGTCGAGGCCGCAGAGGTGTTGCAGGTCTTCTACGGCGCGGGTTCGCCGTACGACAAGGTCGGATCGTTGCGGCCCGACCAGATCGCGGAGCTCCAACGGCACGCGCCCGAACCTGTCGAGACCGTCGTACTCGATGACATCGACCGGCAGCTCTACGACGAGTTGCGGCGCGACGGCCGGGCGCCGATCGAGCAACTGGCGAAGGTGTGCGGAGTCTCCGCGCCGACCGTACGTCGTCGGCTGCACGCGCTGGTCGCCGGCGGCGTTGTCAGCTTCGACATCGACGCGGATCCACGCCTGATGGGAGTACCCGCGCGGGCGATGCTGCGGCTGGCCGTCACGCCGGACCGGCTCGACGCGACCGGCCGCGCGCTCGCCGAGCACACCGAGGTCGCCTTCGTGGCCGCGACCACCGGGTCGACCTCGCTGTTCGCGGCCATCGGCAGTCCCTCGCCCGACGGCCTGTACCGGTACCTGACAACCAAGATCGCCGGTCAGTCGGGCGTCACCGGAGTGAACCTGACGCCGGTCCTACGGACGGTCAAGGCCGCCACCACGCACTACGGGCTGCGTCACCCTGTCGGATAACGACAGCAGAGCCCGATTGGATGTCGAGATCTGGGCACCTGTCGCTGAACTCGCACGGATTCACGTTGCCCACGGGCAGGCTGATCGACGGAATCAGTCAAGCCTGAGGAGTCCGAGTTCATGACCACCCTCGTCATTGGTGCCCGTGGCGCCGTCGGCCGGCACGTCCTCGCCGGGCTGCAGGCAGCCGGTACGCCGGTCCGCGCCTCGGTCCGGGACCTGGCCAAGGCCGACTTCGGCCCCGGCGTCGACGTCGTCCAGGCCGACCTGACCCGCCCGGATTCGTTGCCCGCGGCCCTCGACGGCGTCGATCAGGTCTTCCTGTACGCCGAACCCAGCGGCGCGGCCGACTTCGGCAAGGCCGCATTGGTCGCGGGCGTCGAGCGCGTCGTACTGCTCTCGTCCGGCAGCGTGTTGGTGCCCTGGGCAACGTCCAACCCGATCACCGTCGAGCACCGGATCACCGAGGAACTGCTGGCCGGTAGCGGCCCGGAACTGGTCCCGATCCGGCCGCTAGTTCTCGCCAACAACGCCCGGAACTGGGCCTCGTCGATCAGATCCGAGCGGACGGTCCGGCTCGTCCACCCCGGATCCATGTCGGCACCGATCGACGAGCGCGACATCGCCGAGGTCGCGCTCGCGGCGCTGTCCGGTGCCGATCGGAGCGAGGTCTCCGCCCTGCTGACCGGTGCGGAGCCGTTGACCCTGCGCGATCAGGTCGAGTCGATCGCAGCGGTGCTCGGTGACCCGATCAGCGTCGAGGAGATCGACGAGGCGCGCGCCCGGGAGATGTTCGGCGTGGGGGAGCCGGAGACCGTCGAGGCGATCCTGCACTTCGTCCGCCGGGGTACCGAGCCGGGCGGGTGGTTCCGGACGGACACCTTCGAGCGGATCGCCGGTCGACCTCCGGTGTCGTTCGCCGCGTGGGCACGGGAACACGTCGCCGAGTTCCGCTGAGCGGGATTGATCGGGGGCCAATGGATCACGCGCTGCAACTATTCCCTGATCGGGTTGTGATCAACGGCTCGGGGCGTGGATTTGGTATCTCGGATGCCGAACCGTCAGAATAGCTCCTGAGAAGGGGAGTATTCCTTTGCGGCGGCGTCGTCATCACGGCCGGGGTTCGTCCCACGGCCCGGTGCCTCCGGTCTGACCGGTTACTCACGGTGAGGCGGAAGAGACCTTCGGAGTCGATGTTCTCGTCTGAGCTCCGGAGGATTCCGTGCACGTTGCTGACTACGTTTGGTACATCACCGTCGGGTTGCTGCTCGCGCTGCTGGCGTTCGACGTCTTCGTGATCGGCCGCCGGCCGCACGAGCCGAGCACTCGCGAATCGGCCACCGCGATCGCGTTCTACATCGGCCTCGCCGCGGTCTTCGGGCTCGGCGTCTGGTGGTTCTCCGGCGGGCAGTACGCCGGGGAGTTCTTCGCCGGCTGGCTCACCGAGTACAGCCTGAGCGTCGACAACCTGTTCATCTTCCTGATCATCATGGCCAGGTTCCAGGTGCCCAGGCAGTACCAGCAGACCGCGTTGCTGATCGGCATCATCCTGGCGCTGGTGTTCCGCGGCGTCTTCATCGCCGTCGGCGCGGCCGCGATCAACCAGTTCTCGTGGGTCTTCTACATCTTCGGCGCGTTCCTGGTGTACACCGCGATCCACCTCGCCAAGCAGGGTGAGAACGACGACGACGACTTCAAGGAGAACGCGGTCATCCGGTTCGCGAAGAGGCGGCTGAACGCGACCGACGAGTACAACGGCGTCAAGCTGACCCTGGTGCGGAACGGCAAGCGGCTCGTCACTCCGATGGCGATCGTGATCATCGCGCTCGGTACGACGGATCTGTTGTTCGCGCTCGACTCGATCCCCGCGATCTACGGGCTGACGCAGGAGCCGTTCCTGGTGTTCACCGCGAACGTGTTCGCTCTGATGGGGCTGCGCCAGCTGTACTTCCTGCTCGGCGATCTGCTGAAGCGGCTGGTGTACCTGTCGCTCGGCCTGTCGGTGGTGCTCGCGTTCATCGGTGTGAAGCTGGTGCTGCATGCGATGCACGTGAACGAGTTGCCGTTCATCAACGGAGGCCACCACATCACCTGGGCACCGGAGATCCCGATCTGGTTCTCCCTCGGCTTCATCATCATCACCCTGGGGATCACCACGGTGGCGAGCCTGGCGAAGTCCCGCAAGCTGAACGCGGACGAGCACCCGGAACTGCACCCGAAGGAGTCCTGAGCCAAAGAACCCGCCCCTCGCTCCGCTCGGGGCGGGGGAGGGGTGGAGGCCGCAGATCCGGGGAGGACGACGGGCCGCAGGTCTGGCGCTGGGGCGGTGGGGGTGCGGTTAGAAGCGGGCTGCGGTGAGCAGGGTTTTGCGGCGGTCGTCGGTCAAGGGGGCGTCTTCGAGGCGTTTGCCGGTTTCGGAGGCGTGGAGCATGCCGGTGGGGGAGACGAAGCCGACGTGGTGGATCTGTTGGCCGTCGCGGGCGAAGAAGTACAGGTCACCCGGCTGCACCTCGTCGACAGGAATGTTCGGCAGGTCGTGCGCCTGGTCGTGGGCATCGCGCGGAGTACGCAGGCCGAGCACCCGGCTCACCGTGTGGATCAACCCGGAACAGTCCAGCCCGTACGCCGACGTACCGCCCCACAGGTACTCGAGCCCGAGGAACAGCCCGCCCAACCGCAACCGCTCGTCCGCGTCCGACGGCTCCACCACAGAACGCAGTACGGCGTCCTGCAACCAGCCGTGCCCACCGTCGGGCGTTGCCACCCGCGTGTGACCGTCCGCGTGCTCGTCCGACGCCAGCACCGTCGCGAACGACAGCTCCGCGAGCGGACGCCCGCCCGGCTCGGCCAGCAGCGTGGCCGTCGGTACGGCGATGGCGACCGGGTCGGACGCACTCGTCGGCAGCTCGCCCAGGTGGCTCGACGGGACCCACCCCGGGTACCCGAGCTCGTCCTGCGACGACGGCTGCCAGGGCGCGACGATCTCGGACCAGCCGTCACGTTCGGAGCGCACCAGCACAGGCTCGGCGAACAGCAGCTGGGTCAGGGTCCGGCCGTGCAGGCCGAGCCGGGTCTCGGTGTCCATCGACTTCGCCCACGCGGCGACGTCCGGGAGCGCGGCCGTTGCCGGTGCGTCCACGTCACGCGGGGCGTCCGGCGACGTCCAGACCGTGCTGATCGGGACCTTGGTGGCGGCTAACCTCATGCGCTCAAGCCTGTCACGCCCAGTCCGGGAGCTGAAGGCAGGTGGATCAGCGAACCGTCGTACCGGATCCCGCCGGTCACCGCCGGCTCGCGCAGCCACCAGGCCGCGTCCAGGTCGTTGACCGCGGTCGTCGGGTACGCCGACACCAGTGCGGCCGCCGCGCCGACGCCAACGTGGCCCTCCATCATGCAGCCGACGATCGCGCCGAGCCCGTGCTCGCGGGCGAGTTCGAGCAGCGTCCGCGCCGGGGCCAGCCCGCCGCACTTGGCCAGCTTCACGTTCACCAGGTCGGCCGCGCCGCGCTGGATGACCGCCACCAGGTCACGGACGCCGTACACGGACTCGTCGGCGAGGATCGGCGTACCGACCCGGTCCGTCACCCACGCCATCCCGTCCAGGTCGGCCGCGGCGACCGGCTGTTCGACGAGCTCGATCGCGCAGCCGGCGTCCTCCAGCGCGCGGATCACGGTGACCGCGTCACGGCGCGTCCAGCCCTGGTTCGCGTCCAGCCGCAGCCGAGGCACCGGCCCGATCGCGTCCCGGACCCGGCGGACCCGCTCGACGTCACCGGCCGCGTCCGTACCGACCTTGATCTTCAGTACGTCGAACCCGTCCACGATCCGCGCCTTCGCGGCGCCGGCGAGCGCGTCCGGGTCACCGACCGACAGCGTCATGTCGGTACGGACGACGTCGACGGTCGAGCCGAGGAACCCGTGCAGCGTCTGCCCACGACGCCGGGCCGCCAGGTCGTGCAGCGCGACATCGACCGCGTCCTTCGCGCCGAAGTTGCCGACCACCGCACCCTGTACCCGGCGCAGCGCCTCGGTGAGGTCGTCCGGTCCGAGGCCGTCGAGGGCGGTCGTGATCGGTCCCTCGATGCACGCCCGCGAACCGGCCAGCGAGTCGCCGGTCACCTTCCACACCTGAGGTGCCTCGCCCCAGCCGCTCAGCTCGCCGTCGCCCACCTCGCCATAGCTCAGTTCGACCAGCAGCGACTCGGCGTGCGTCGCCGTGCGCAGCGCGGTGACGAACGGTGTGTGCAACGGCGCCGAGACCAGGTGTGTCGTGAGCTTCACTGTACGGACTCCAGGTCGTGCCGGTGGTTCCAGGCCTCGAGTGCGATCGACGCGATCAGCTGCTGCGCCTCGCTGTCGGGCAGGTCGGACGTCGTACACACCACGAGTAGGAACGGGTCCGCGTCGGCCGGGCGGACGATGCCGCCGTCGTGCCGGATCCGGGTGTCCCAGCCGTTCTTGTGCTCGACCCGCGTCCCGGCCGGCAGCCGCGCGGGGATCTCCCCGTTCCACTGGTTACCGGCCAGCAGGTCGCGCAGATAGTCGCCGGAGGCACCTTCTTGGTTGCCCACCGCAACAAGTACGCCGGCCAGCCCGGCCGGGCTCATCAGATTGCTGATCCCGGCCCGCTGCGCAGCGCCGTCGTCGATCCCACGCTGGATCCTGGAGGCGGGCTGCCGGGACGACTTGAGCGTGGCCTCGGCGAGGATCCGGTGCGCCGCGTCGACGCCGACCTGTTCGAGGACGAGGTCGGTGGCGAGGTTGCTGGACCGCGTGATCATCTCGGTCGCCAGCCAGCCGAGCGGTACCTGCTCGCCCATCCGGGACCAGGTCGCGGGTGCCTCGTCCTCGTCCGGGTCGACGCCGAACCGGCCGCCGGCCGCGGACTCGAAATCGTTGTGCACCGTCACCGGCTGGTCGAGGGCGAGCTCGCCGGCGTCGACCTTGCGCATCATCGCCATCGCCACCGGCAGTTTCATCGTGCTCGCGGAGTAGTGCGTCCGTTCCGGCTCGTGCTCGAACACCGGTGTGCCGTCCAGCCGGCCCAGCCAGACCCCGAACTCCCCGCTCCCGTCGACCTGCTGGAGCAGCTCCGCGATTCCCATGCGATCACCCAATCACAACCGCGTACCTGGCAGACTTCCCAGGGTGTCCCGTGCTCTCGGCATCCTCCTGGGCTTTACCGCCGACCGTCTTCTCGGCGATCCGCGGCGCTACCACCCGGTCGCCGGCTTCGGCCGTACGGCGTCCCGGCTCGAACAGCACGTGTACGCCAACACCCGCCCGGCCGGCACCGCCTACACCGCGATCCTCATAGGCATCACCACAGTCCTAGGCCTCGCGGCCGAGCGCCTGACCCGCAAGCATCCGCTCCTCCACACCGCAGCAACCGCCACCGCCACCTGGACCGTCCTGGGGGCCCGCAGCCTGGAACGCGAAGCGGAGACGATGGCCGCGCTCCTGGAGGCGAAGGACATCGAAGCAGCGCGTGAGCGCCTGAGCCACCTCTGCGCCCGCGACGCCACCAACCTGGAAGCAGACGAACTGGCCCGCGCGACGGTCGAGTCGATCGCCGAGAACACCTCCGACGCCTGCGTCGCGCCTCTCCTCTGGGGTGGGGTCCTCGGCATCCCCGGCCTTCTCGGCTACCGCGCCGCGAACACCCTCGACGCGATGGTCGGCTACCACTCCCCGAAGTACGAGAACTTCGGCTGGGCGTCAGCGCGCCTGGACGACGTACTGAATCTGCTGCCGGCCCGGGTGTGCGCTGTGCTGACGGGGCTGGCGGCCGGTCGGCCCGCCGAGGTGATGGCGGTGTGGCGGCGGGATGCGCCCAAGCATCCGAGCCCGAACGCCGGGCCGGTCGAGGCGGCGTTCGCCGGTGCGCTCGGGCTGACTCTCGGCGGCACGAACAGCTACGGGACGTACCAGGAGGACCGCGGCACGCTCGGTGACGGTCCGCCGCCCGCGGTCGCCGACATCCGGCGTACGGCGGAACTCGCACGCCGCGTCGGCGCAGCGGCAGCCGGGGTGGCGGTGCTGGTGGGACTTGCGGCGGCACGGGGAAAGGGGAAGCGATGGGCCTGAGCCATCGGCCGTTGCGGATCGCGCTGATCCGGCACGGCGAGTCCGAGGCGAACCTGGACAAGACGCTCTTCGAACGCCTGCCGGACCACGCGATCCCGCTCACCGCGCACGGGCACGAGCAGGCGGCCAAGGCCGGGAAGCAGCTGCGGGAGCTGTTCGAGAACGAACCGGTCCGGGTGTACGTGTCGCCGTACCTGCGCGCTCGGCAGACCCTGGACTCGCTCGGCCTCGACGACTTGATCGGTCTGGCCCGGGAGGAGCCACGGCTGCGGGAGCAGGACTGGGCGAACTTCCAGGACACCGAGGACATCGAGCGGCAGCGCCAGCTCCGCGACTCGTTCGGACACTTCTACTACCGGTTCACGCACGGCGAGTCCGGGTCGGACGTGTACGACCGGGTGTCGACCTTCCTGGAGACGATGCACCGCGACTTCGAGGCGCCGGACTCGCCGAAGAACGTGCTGCTGGTGTCGCACGGGCTCACCATGCGGCTGTTCTGCATGCGCTGGTTCCACTGGTCGGTCAACTTCTTCGAGTCGCTGCGGAACCCGGAGAATGGGGAAACACGCGTGCTGCTGCGGCAGGCCGATTTCCGGTACAAGCTTGACCGGCCGTTCGAGCAGTGGACACCCTACGAACCGACGGACTTGGAGCGATCGGCATGGTTGTAGAGCAGACGCGGGACGCGGTACTCGACCTGCTGGCGAGCCTCACGCCCGCGCAGCTCGACAAGATCCGGGCGCCGTTCGACACGCCGGACCACAAGCAGTGGACGTACCTGCCCGGCCCGGTGCCTGGCCTCGCGTTGACCGAGCTGACACCGGCGCAGCAGAAGCTCGTCGAGCGGCTGGTCGCGATCGGGTGCAGCGAGCGAGGTACCGGCGACGTCTGGGCGGTCCTGGACTCCGAGATCATCGTCCGCGGGCTCCCGGACCTGCCGGCGTCAGGAGAGTGGGAGGGCTCGGTCGTCGGCGATCGGTACTTCCTCCGGGTGCTGGGCGACCCGTCCGGCACGGACCCGTGGGCCTGGCGGCTGAACGGCCACCACCTGGCGATCCACGTCACGCTGGTCGACGGCGCGATCTCCTTCACCCCGCAGTTCCTCGGCTCGAACCCTGCCCAGGTGCTGACCGGCCCACAGACCGGACGCCGTTTCTTGGCTGCTGAACAGGACCTGGGCTTCCAGCTGCTCCACGCGCTGGAGCCGGGCCAGCTCGAGGTGGCACTGGTCTCACCTGAGGCTCCCGACGACATCCTGACCCGCCACGACCCGGTCGCCGACGCCTCACTCCTGCACCGCGGCCTCCCGTACGGCGACATGGACGAGCAGCAGCGTCAGCTCCTGAGCCTGCTCATCGGCCAGTACGTCGGACGCGCTGCCGGCCCGATCGGCCTGCAGACCTGGCAGGACATCACCGAGCAGGGCATCGAACGCCTGACGTTCGCGTGGGCCGGCGAGACAACTCCAGGCGTCGGCAACCGCCACTACTACTCGATCGCCGGGCCGACGTTCCTCGCCGAGTACGACAACACCCAGGACGACGCGAACCACATCCACTCGGTCTGGCGCGACCTCCGCAACGACTGGGGCACCGACCTACTGGCAGCCCACTACCTGATGCACAGCTAGAGTCAGCGTCGTCATTCGACGGCATCAGCAGGAACCCGGTGTGAGTCCGGGACGGTCCCGCCACTGTGACCCCGCGAGGGGGAGTCAGGAACTGCCGCCGTCGTACCTGTAGCTGGGGCGTGGATACCCCGGGAAGGACTTGTGCGCATGGCTGCGAATCTCCTGCTGCTGTCTACTGCTGATACTGACCTGCTGGCTGCGGCCGAGGCGAGCGCGGGGTGGGCGGTGGCCAATCCGGCTCGGCTCGAGCTGGCTCAGCTCGATGGTCTGCTCGACAGGGCCGATGTGGTTGTGGTGCGGCTGCTCGGTGGGCGGCGGGCGTGGGAGGAAGGGCTCGACGCGGTCCTCGTGTCCGGGAAACCCGCCGTGGTCGTGAGCGGTGAGGCGGCGCCGGACGCCGAGTTGATGTCGCTCTCGACCGTGCCGGCCGGTGCGGTGACCGAGGCGCTCGCGTACCTCCGGGAGGGCGGCGCGGACAACCTCCGCAACCTGGCCGGGTTCCTCCGCGACACGCTGCTGCTGACCGGCGACGAGTTCGAGCCGCCGCGCGCGCTGCCGGCGTACGGCGTGCGAGGGACGTACGTCGAGGACGACCGGCCCGTGGTCGGCATCGTGTACTACCGCGCCCACGAGATCTCCGGAAACACCGCGTTCGTCGACGCGCTCGCCGCCGCGGTCACCGAAGCCGGTGCGCAGCCGCTGCCGGTGTACTGCGGGACGCTGCGTGGGCTCGATCCGGCCGAGAACGTCGGGCTGTTCGACCTGCTCCGGAAGTGCGACGTACTCGTGACGACGCTGCTCGCGGCGGGCGGTGCCGTTGCAGCGAACGCCAGTGCGGGTGGTGCGGACGACGCGTGGGACGCCGGTGCGCTGGCGTCGCTCGACATCCCGTTGATCCAGGGGCTCGCGCTGACCTCGACGCGGGAGCAGTGGGTGGACAGCGACGCGGCGGTGAGCCCGCTGGACGCGGCGACGCAGGTCGCGATCCCGGAGTTCGACGGCCGGCTGATCTCGGTGCCGTTCTCGTTCAAGTCGTACGACGCCGACGGGCTGGCGCGGTACGCGCCGGATGCGGAGCGGTGCGCGCGGCTGGCCGGGATCGCGGTCGCGCACGCACGGTTGCGGCACGTACCGGTGGCCGAGAAGCGGATCGCGCTGGTGCTGTCGTCGTACCCGACGAAGCACGCGCGGATCGGGAACGCGGTCGGGCTGGACACACCGGCGTCGGCGGTCGTGCTGCTCGGGCAGTTGAAGGACGCGGGGTACGACCTCGGCGATCTCGACGTGAGCGCGCTCGACGGCGACGGGCTGATCCACCAGCTGATCGCGGCCGGCGGGCACGACGTGGACTGGCTGACCGACGAGCAGCTGGCCGCCGCGGTCGCGAAGGTACCGCTGTCGACCTACGCGCGGTGGTTCGGCCGGACGCCGGAGTCGTTGCGTACGGCAATGATCGAGGCGTGGGGCGAGGCGCCGGGTGAGCTGTACGTCGACACGTCCGGCGACGAGCCGGCGATCGCGCTGGCGGCGTTGCGGTTCGGGAACGTGGTGCTGATGATCCAGCCGCCGCGCGGGTTCGGCGAGAACCCCGTGGCGATCTACCACGACCCGGACCTGGCGCCGTCGCACCACTACCTCGCGGCCTACCGGTGGCTGGAGGCTTCGCCGGAGGAGGGCGGCTTCGGTGCGCAGGCCGTCGTACACCTCGGGAAGCACGGGACGCTGGAATGGCTGCCGGGCAAGGGGATCGGGATGGCGGCCGACTGCGCCCCGGACGCCGTGCTCGGGAATCTGCCGATGGTGTACCCGTTCATCGTCAACGACCCGGGCGAGGGCACGCAGGCCAAGCGGCGGGCGCACGCGACGATCGTCGACCACCTGGTCCCGCCGATGGCGCGGGCCGAGACGTACGGCGACATGGCGAAGCTGGAGTACTTGCTGGACGAGTACGCGACCGTGTCGGCGCTGGATCCCGAGAAGGTGCCGACCTTGCGGGCGCAGATCTGGACGCTGATCCAGGCGGCGCAGCTGCACCACGACCTGCACACGTCCGACAAGCCGTCGGATGACGAATTCGACGAATTCGTGCTGCATCTTGACGGGTATCTGTGCGAGATCAAGGACGTGCAGATCCGCGACGGGTTGCATGTACTGGGTGGTGCGCCGGCCGGTGAGGCGCGGGTCAACCTGGTGCTTGCCGTACTGCGGGCTCGGCAGTTGTGGGGTGGTTCGTACTCGATCCCCGGGCTGCGGACCGCGCTGGGGAACGCCTTTGGTGTGGACGAGGCGGAGCTGCTCGCCAACCCGGGCGCGGCTGCTGACCTAGCCGATCTTGCGACGCTGGCTGATCTGCCTGCGCTGAGTGGTGCCGACGGTGTCGATCTGCTGGAAGCTGTGGCGCGGAAGCTCGTCCTCGGGATGGAGACGATGAGCTGGGACGTCACGAAGGTTCCGGTCGTGGTGGCCGAGGTGTTGGGCCGGGAGCCTGAAGAGGTCGTGCAGTCGTTGACGTTCGCGGCGGCGGAGGTTGTGCCTCGGCTGGGGCGGACCGGGGACGAGTTGGCGAATGTGCTGCGGGCGTTGGACGGGCGGTTCGTCGAGGCGGGGCCGTCGGGGTCGCCTACCCGGGGGCTCGTCAACGTACTTCCTACCGGGCGGAACTTCTACGCGGTTGATCCCAAGGCGATTCCCAGCCGGAACGCCTGGGACGTCGGGGTTGCCCTGGCTGACTCGTTGCTCGCGAGGCATCACACAGAGACGGGGGAGTACCCGCGGTCGGTGGGGCTGACGATCTGGGGTACGTCGGCGATGCGGACGCAGGGTGACGACCTGGCCGAGGTGTTGTGGTTGCTCGGGTGCCGGCCGGTGTGGGACGAGGCGTCGCGCCGGGTGACCGGCTTCGAGGTCGTCGGGCCGGCGGAGCTCGGCAGGCCGCGGATCGATGTGACGATCCGGATCTCCGGGTTCTTCCGGGACGCGTTCCCGCACGTCGTCGCACTGCTCGACGAGGCCGTACGGACGGTCGCCGGCCTGGACGAGTCGCCCGACGACAACTTCCTCAAGGCACACGTGGACGAGGACGTTGCCGCGGGCAACGACGTACGGCAGGCCACCGCCCGGGTGTTCGGCTCCAAGCCCGGCTCGTACGGCGCCGGACTCCTCCCGCTCGTCGACGCCCGCAACTGGCGTACCGACGCCGAGCTCGCCGAGGTGTACGCCGTCTGGGGCGGGTACGCGTACGGCAAGGACCTCGACGGCGCGGAGGCCCGCGGTTCGATGGAGCGCGCGTACACCCGGATCCAGGTCGCGGCCAAGAACGCGGACACCCGCGAGCACGACATCATGGACTCCGACGACTACTTCCAGTACCACGGCGGCATGATCGCGATGGTCCGGCACCTGACCGGCGCGAACCCGAAGGCGTACGTCGGCGACTCGGCCGTCCCCGCGCAGGTGAAGACGCGGACGCTGGAGGAGGAGGCGAAGCGGGTGTTCCGCGCGCGGGTGGTGAACCCGCGGTGGATGGCGGCGATGCGGCGGCACGGGTACAAGGGCGCGTTCGAGATGGCGGCGACCGTGGACTACCTGTTCGGGTACGACGCGACCGCGGGCGTGGTCGACGACTGGATGTACGAGTCGCTGACCACGGAGTACGTCGCCGACCCGGAGATGGCCGAGTTCTTCCGGAAGTCGAACCCGTGGGCGCGGCACGGGATCGCCGAACGGCTGCTCGAGGCGGCGCAGCGCGGTCTCTGGGCGGAGCCGTCGGACGCGGCGCTGGAAACCCTGCGGAACGCCGTCCTTGAGACGGAGGGTGACATCGAGGATCGCGGCTGATTGGGTGGGCGTATGCCCCTTCGGAAGCACCGGGTCCTGATCACGAACGACGACGGTTATCGTGCTCCGGGGATCCGGGCGCTGGCGCCGGCGATCGCGGCACTCGGGTACGACGTACTCGTGGTCGCGCCGCTGGTCGACGAGAGCGGGGTCGGTTCGGCCCGGGCCAGGATGATCGGCCGCCCGATCCGGACCGTGTCCGACGAGGAGAACGGGATCACGTTCACCGGGATCGAGGGGACGCCGGCGCTCGCGGTCACAATGGCCGTCGCCGGCGTGTTCGGGCCGCCGCCGGACCTGGTGCTGTCCGGGATCAACCGCGGCCTGAACATCGGCGTGACGATCTTCCACTCGGGCACCGTCGCCGCGGCGCTGACAGCGGCCGGGATGGGCGTGTCGGCGGTTGCGGTCAGTATCGACTCCGACGACCCGGCGCACTGGCCGACCGCGGCCACGGTCGCGGGCGCGGCCCTCGGCTGGATCGAGGACGAGCCGGCCAGTACTGCGCTCACGATCAATGTGCCGGACCGCCCGCTGGATCAGCTGGCCGGCGTCCGGCACGCCTCGCTGTCCGTACCGCGGCGGACCGTCCTGGTCGGTGCGAAGGCCTCGACCGGTGAGCCGATGATCACCCTCCAGCGCACCGATGCCACCCCGGTCGCCGGCACCGACGAGGCCCTCCTGCGCGAAGGTTTCGTCACGGTGACCCCGATCACCGGCATCCGCGAGGTCCGCGACGACGCCGCCGCAACCGCGGTCGCCAAGCGCCTTACGAAGTAGTGCGCGGACCCCAGGCACTCACCAACTGCAGGCGGCTCGGCCGGTTCACGCCCAGGCGTCGCCCCGAGCCCCGGGTCTGACGCGGTTGGTGAGTGGTGCAGGTCCGGCCGGGCGATGTGAGCCTGGTCGCGGGCGGGCGGGGCCGGGTGTGCCATGATCGGCGCGACGGTTGTGGAGGAACACCGGTGCGAATCCGGGGCGGTCCCGCCACTGTGACCAAGGCTGCGGCTTTGGGAGCCAGGACATCCGCGCCCGTCCGCCGGCCCGCTGTCAGGTGGGCAGGCGTACCAGTGCCGTAGCGGGCGTGGACACCCGCTCGACGAAAGGGCGACCCCGATGCGGGCTGCAATGCCGAACTCCTTCCCCTTCACCGCGGTCGTCGGGATGGACGAGCTCCAGCTCGCGCTCGTCCTGGCCGCGATCTCGCCGGCGATCGGCGGGGTGCTGATCCGCGGCGAGAAGGGTACGGCGAAGTCGACCGCCGTCCGCGCACTCACCGAGATCCTGCCGCCGGTTGACGTCGTAGCCGGCTGCCGCTTCTCGTGCGACCCGGACCGCCCGGACCCAACCTGCCCGGACGGCCCGCACACGGACGAGTCTGTGGCCGCGCCGACCGCGCCGACCGCGCCGACCGCGCCGACCGCGCCGACCGCGCCGACCGCGCCGACCGCGCCGACCGCGCCGACCGCGCCGACCGCGCCGGGCGTGGAGGGTGCGGCGAGCGTCGAGGGCGCGGCGGGCGTGGCCGGCGCGCTGGTGGCCGGTGGGCGGGTGGTTCGGCCGGCGCGGTTGGTGGAGTTGCCGGTGGGGGCGACCGAGGACCGGGTGCTCGGGTCGCTGCACCTGGAGAAGGCGCTCGCGGAAGGCGTCACGGCGTACGAGCCTGGGCTCCTCGCGGCCGCGCACCGGGGACTGCTGTACGTCGACGAAGTGAACCTGCTGCACGACCACCTGGTCGACGTACTGCTCGACGCCGCCGCGATGGGACGTGCGACCGTCGAACGGGACGGGGTGTCGGTCACGCATCCGGCGCGATTCGTCCTCGTCGGCACGATGAACCCCGAGGAAGGCGAACTCCGTCCGCAACTCCTCGACCGCTTCGGGCTGACCGTCGACGTGGTCGCCAGCCGCGACCCCGCAGTCCGGGTCGAGGTGATGCGCGCGCGGCTCGCGTACGAGGCGGATCCGGACGGATTTGTGGCGCGGTACGACGGACCGCAGCGCGAGCTCGCCGAACGCATTGTGAAGGCCCGCGACCTGCTCGCCGAGGTGATCCTGACCGACGCCGCACTGCGGCAGATCGCGGAGATCTGCGCCTCCTTCGACGTCGACGGAATGCGCGCCGACCTGGTCACCGCGCGAACCGCGATCGCCCACGCCGCCTGGTCCGGGCGGACGGTCGTCGAGGTGGAGGACGTACGAGCAGCCGCCAAGCTGGCCCTCCCACACCGCCGCCGCCGCAACCCCTTCGACGCCCCCGGCCTCGACCAGGACCAGCTGGAGCAGGCCATCAACAACAGCACCCCACCCGAGGACCCCGACGACGACCCGAACGGTCCGGGCGGCCCGGGTGGTGCCGGCGGCCCAGCGGCCGACGACCAGCTGCCGGGCGCCGGCGCAGCCGACGCGGCTGGTGCGGCTGGTGCGGCCGACGGAGGCACGGCGGATGCCGGGACCGCCGGGCCGGAGGGAACCAGCCGCGGGCGCGACAGCCGCGAGCACGACCGCGACGGCCGCGAGGTGGAGGGTGCGGCTCCGAGTGGTGAGGTGGTTGGGAGTTCGGCGCCGTACAAGGCTCGGCTTCTGAGCGTGCAGGCCGCCGGTGCGGGGGTTGCCGGTCGTAGGTCGCGGGCGTTGACCGAGGTCGGGCGGGTGGTGGGGGAGCGGGCCCGGGTCGGCCGTGAGGCCGGGCGGCCGCATGTACTGGGGACGGTGCGGAGCGCGGCGCCGTACCAGAAGGCCCGTGGACGCAGCGGGCCCGGACTGGTGGTGCGGGCGGGCGACGTGCGGCTCGCGGTGCGGGAAGGGCGGGAGGGGAACCTCGTACTGTTCTGCGTCGACGCGTCCGGTTCGATGGGGACGAAGAAGCGGATGACCGAGGTGAAGACCGCTATCGTCTCGCTGCTGCTCGACGCGTACCAGCGCCGCGACACCGTCGGCCTGGTCACGTTCGCCGGCCCCGCCGCGACGGTCGCGCTCCCGCCGACGGGCAGCGTCGAGACCGCCGTACGACGGCTCGAATCCCTCCCGACCGGCGGCCGTACCCCGCTCGCCGAAGGGCTCCTGCAGGCGGCCGACGTACTGCGGATCGCCGCGATCCGCGACCCGCGCCGGCGTCCACTGCTCGTCCTCGTCACCGATGGGCGTGCGACGTACGGCGACAACGCGTTCGGCCGTGCCCGTCAAGCAGCGGGCTGGCTCGCCCAGCGCGGGATCGCGACCGTCGTCGTCGACTGTGAACCGCGCCGCGGGATCCGGCTCGGCCTCGCCGCGGAGTTGGCGGCCGACCTCGGCGCGGAGTACCTCGACCTCGGAGACGTTGCCGCAGGCAACCTGATTCGTACGGTGACCGATCGGAAGGTGGCCTGATGCCGCAGGGACAACCGGTCGCCGTACCGGACGACGGACTGACCACCCGCCAGCGGCGCAACCGGCCGCTGCTGATGGTGCACACCGGCGAGATGAAGGGGAAGTCGACGGCCGCCTTCGGGATGGCGTTGCGGGCGTGGAACCAGGGGTGGAACCTCGGGGTCTTCCAGTTCGTGAAGAGCGCGAAGTGGAAGGTCGGCGAGGAGAGCGCCTTCAAGGCCCTCGGTGAACTGCACGCGTCGACCGGTCAGGGCGGCCCGGTCGAATGGCACAAGATGGGCGAGGGCTGGAGCTGGTCCCGCAAGTCCGGCACCGAGGAGGACCACGCCGCCGACGCCCTCGAGGGCTGGCGCGAGATCCAGCGCCGGCTGGCCGCGCAGACGCACGACCTGTACGTGCTCGACGAGTTCACGTATCCGATGAAGTGGGGCTGGATCGACGTCGACGAGGTCGTGTCGACGCTGGTGTCGCGACCGGGGCACCAGTACGTCGTGATCACCGGCCGCGACGCGCACCCGAAACTTCTCGAGGCCGCCGACCTCGCCACCGAGATGACCAAACTCAAGCACCCGATGGACACCGGCCAGAAGGGCCAGAAGGGTATCGAGTGGTGATCCCGCGCGTGGTGGTCGCCGCTCCGTCGTCCGGCGCCGGGAAGACGACGGTCGCCGTAGGTCTGATGGCGGCGCTCGGTCAGGCGGGTCACCGAGTCGCGGGCTTCAAGGTCGGCCCCGACTACATCGACCCCGGCTTCCACGCCGTCGCCACCGGCCGCCCGGGCCGCAACCTGGACCCGATGCTCTCCGGCGAGGACCTCGTCGCCCCGCTCTTCGCCTACGGCTCCGCCGATGCCGACCTGGCCGTGGTCGAAGGAGTGATGGGCCTGTACGACGGCGCCCTGGGAACGGACGGTTTCGCCTCCACCGCCCACGTGGCCAAGCTCCTCAAGGCCCCCGTCATCCTGATCGTCGACGCCTCCGCCGCCGGTCGGAGCGTCGGCGCGGTGGTCCAGGGTTTCGTTGCCTACGACACCGAAGTACGAATAGTCGGGGTCATCCTGAACAAGATCGGATCGGCCCGGCACGAAACCGAAGTACGAGCCGGAATCGCGCCGACCGGCGTACCGGTCCTGGGAGCCCTCCACCGAAACCCTCGCCTGACAGTCCCCAGCCGCCACCTGGGCCTGATCCCCGCGAACGAACAACGCACCCAGGCCGAGGATGCGGTCGCCGCCGCAGCAGAACTGGTCCGGCAGGGCGTGGACCTCGAAGCGGTGGTGACTGCAGCCAAGTCCACGGCACCCGTCACCGCAACCCCCTGGGACCCAGGCATCGAGACCGCCCCATGGCTCCGGACCGCCGGGTCCACCACGTCGACGGGCAACGCAGGGCCGGGGGAGCGGCCGGTGGTTGCTGTTGCCGGGGGCCCGGTGTTTTCGTTCCGCTACGCGGAGACGGTCGAGTTGCTGACTGCCGCAGGGGCTGAGGTCGTGACCTTCGATCCGCTGACCGAGAAGTTGCCAGCGGCAACTGCGGCGTTGTATCTGGGTGGCGGGTTCCCGGAGTTGCATGCCGAGGGGTTGTCGGCGAATGCCGAGCTGCGGAAGCAGGTGGCAGAGGCAGTAGCAGATGGGCTTCCGGTGATCGCAGAGTGCGCGGGGCTGTTGTACTTGTGCCGCGAGCTGGACGGTCACCCGATGGCCGGCGTACTCCCCGCCAGCGCGCGGATGACCGGTCGACTCACGCTCGGCTACCGTACGGCGGTTGCGGCCACCACGACGGCGTTCTTCGACGAGGGGCGGCGGGTTCGCGGGCATGAGTTCCACCGGACCACGGTCGACTTCGACGCCGGCGTGCAGCCGGCTTGGCATCTGCCCGGCGGTGTCGAGGGCGTCACGCTCCCGCACGTCCACGCGTCGTATCTGCATCTGCACTGGACGGCCACTCCTGATGTCCCGGCCCGGTTCGTCGCGGCCGCCCGGGAGTACGCGAGATGAAGCTCGTCCTCGGGATCGGGCTCCGAGCCGGTACGTCGTACGCCGAGCTGGAAAGTGCGGTCGCTGACCTGCCTGGTGAGGTTCGGCTGATCGCGACTCTCGCGGGTCGTGAAACCGAGCCTGCCCTGAAACAACTCGCCGACCACCTCGGAGTCGAAGTGCGCACGTTCTCGAAGGAAGAGTTGGCCAAGCAGCCGGTCCCGAGCCCGAGCGAACAGGTCTACGAACTCAAGGGCACTCCGAGCGTTGCCGAAGCAGCAGTACTAGCAGCAGGCGCCGAGCTCGTGGTGCCGAAGTGCAAGACCCACAACACCACCGTCGCCGTCGGACGCTTGCCGGCAAACGGCTACGAAGCTGACGAGCGGGCGACCGTGCATCGGGTGATTGCCGAACGCCGGGACGTGCGGCGCGGGTTTCTGCAGCTGCCGATCGACGACGAGAAGCTGACCCGCGTGCTGGAAGCGGCACATCGGGCGCCCAGCGTCGGACTCAGTCAGCCGTGGGACTTTCTGCTGATCCGGGACCTGGCGACGCGACGCAAGGTGCACGACCTGGCGACCCGCCAGCGGGACGTTTTCGCGGACTCGCTGCCCGACGAACGACGGCAGGCGTTCGACGGACTGAAGATCGAGGCGATCCTCGACGCCCCGTTGAACATCGCCGTGACCTGCGACGCCGGACGCGGCGGCCGCCACGTACTGGGCCGCCACGCGGACCCACGGACGACCTGGTTCTCCGCCGCGATCGCCCTCCAGAACCTCTGGCTCGCGGCCCGCGCCGAAGGACTCGGCGTCGGCTGGGTCTCGTTCTTCGGCCCGGACGAGGTCGCCGACGTACTCGGCCTCCCGCCCCACATCGAGCTGATCGGCTACCTCTGCGTCGGGTACGTCGACCACTTCGCCCCGGCGCCCGAGCTCGTCCGATCCGGCTGGGCCAAGCGCCGCCCGCTCTCCTGGGCGATCCACGAGGAGGAATGGGGCCGCCGTACCACCTCGATCGTCGACGACGCACACGCAGCAGCACAGAACGCGGTACCGGCAACAGGCCAGCGCATCCGGGTGATCGTCGGCGGCGACGCGACCCACCTCGAGACCGCCGAAGCCCTCGTCGTGGATCTCCACGAGGACAAGCCGGCCCACGACTTCGGCGTCCTCTGGCGCCCCGCGCGGACTGTCGAGGAGGCGGAGGAGTACGGCGTGGAGATCGCCCGCGACCTCGCCCTCCAAGGTGTGGGCCACCTCGAGGTACAGCTCGCAACCGACCTGCCCGCTGCGAAGGCCCTGGCGGAAGGGCTGAAAGCCGGTGCGTCGGCCTGTGGTCTGACACACTCCTGCGCATGAGCGAGCCGATTTATGTACCCGCGTTCTCGATGAAGCAGCGGATCACGATGATGGCGAACAAGTACGAGCTGATCGCCACCAACCCGGACGGGAGTGACGGGCAGCTGCTGGCGTTCGCGCAGCAGAAGCGGATGGCGTTCAAGGAGCAGGTGACGTTCTACACCGACGACACCAAGTCCCAGCCGGTGTTCTCGTTCAAGGCCAGGAAGACGATCGACCTCGGGTCGGGCTACGACGTGTTCGACGCGAACGGCCAGTCGATCGGCTGGTTCAAGAAGGAGTTCGGCAAGAGCCTGCTCCGATCCAGCTGGCAGCTCAGCGCGCCGGGCGTCGACGCGGACGGCACCGAGCGGAACCCGACGATCGCGATCCTCCGTCGGGTCTGGGAGTTCGTCCCGTTCGTCGGCGAGATCCCGCTGCCGTTCATCTTCCACTTCGACTTCACCGCCCGGGACACCCAGCAGCCGGTGCTGTCGGTGGAGCGGAAGATGTCGATCCGGGACAGGTACCGGATCACCGTGCAGGACCAGCGCCTGGACTTCCGGGTGGCCGCCGCGATGACCGTTGCGCTGGACGCCCTGCAGTCCCGCTGAGGCGTTCCTGAGTCCGGCGTACGACCCAGGTAGTACGCCGGTCTCACTCTTTCGGGTGAACCTACCCCGAGGACCCTTGGTTCCGTCACCGGCCGGTGCGAGGCTGTATCCATGGGTGTAGCGCAGCGGAGTAAACGGTGGATGGTTCCGGTCGCGGCAGTCGCGGTGGTGGCAGGCGTGGGGACGCTCGGCCCGGTGGTCGCGGACGCCTCGCCGAAGCTGCCGACGATCAGCGCGCAGGACCTGCTCGCGAAGGTGCAGACGGCGAAGGTCGACGGCCTCAGCGGCACGGTCAGCTCGAGCGCGGACCTCGGCCTGCCGGCCATCCCGGGCATCACCGGTGGTGACAACCAGCTCACCGAGTTCCTCAGCGGTCAGCACACCGCGCGGGTCGCGTTCGCGACGCCGGACAAGGCGCGGGTGTCGGTGCTCGACAACCAGGCCGAGCGGGTCTGGACCACGGACGGTACGTCGGCCTGGGCGTACGACTCGTCCCGGCGCGAGGCCACCAAGCTGACGCTGCCGGCTCACAACAACAGCAAGCCCGACAAGGCCGAGCCGAAGTCGTACGACCCGGAGGCCGTCGCGAAGCAGTTCCTCGACGCGATCGACCCGACCACCAAGGTCCAGGTCAGCGGGACCGAGAAGGTCGCCGGCCGGGACGCGTACAAGCTCCGCCTGGTGCCGAAGACCGACAAGACCACCGTCGGATCGGTGACGCTGGCGATCGACTCCAAGACGTGGGTGCCGCTGGACGTGACCGTGATGCCGCGGTCCGGTAGCAAGCCGGCCGTCGAGGTGGGGTTCACCTCGGTGTCGTTCGACGTACCGTCCGCGAGCACCTTTGCCTTCACCCCGCCGAAGGGTGTGAAGGTCACCGACCAGAAGGTCCCGCCGAACGCCGGCGAGAAGCAGTTCCCGAAGCCGGTCGCCCCGAACGGCACCCTGCCGCGCAAGCCCGGTGCGCCGGGAGCCGAGAAGCCGACCGTGATCGGTCAGGGCTGGGACAGCGTCGTGATGATCAAGGGCGCAGGTGCTCAGGTCAACGGCCTCACCGGCAACGGCCCGCTCGCACAGCTGCTCGCGAAGGCACCGACCGTGCAGGGCTCGTGGGGCACGGGCAAGGTGCTGACCAGCAAGATGGTGAGCGCGCTGATCACCGACGACGGCCGGGTGTTCGCCGGCCTGGTCACCCCGGACACCCTGCAGGCCGCGGCCGCGAAGGCACCGCGCTGAGTACCGAACTGGCAGGCGCGCCGGTCGTCACCCACGGACTGACCAAACGGTTCCACAGCGGGCAGGTCGCGGTGGACGCGGTCGACCTGGAGGTGCCGGCCGGCAGCGTGTTCGGCTTCCTCGGCCCGAACGGGTCGGGGAAGACCACCACGATCCGGATGCTGCTCGGCCTGATCGCGCCGACGTCCGGCGAGGTCCAGCTGCTCGGTGAACCGATGCCGAAGGCGCACCTGCGGGTGCTGCCGCGAGTCGGCGCACTGGTCGAGGGGCCGGCGTTCTACCCGTTCTGGACCGGCCAGGCGAACCTGCTGCGCTTCGACGCCGCGGACCGTACGGCGGACCCGAAGACCCGCAAGGCGCGCGCCGGGGAGGCGCTGGAGCGGGTCGGTCTGTCGAACGCCGCCGGCAAGAAGGTGCGCGCGTACTCGCTCGGCATGCGCCAGCGGCTCGCGATCGCGGTCGCGCTGATGCAGCGCCGCGAACTGCTCGTGCTGGACGAGCCGACCAACGGCCTGGACCCGCAGGGCACCCGCGAGGTGCGGCACCTGATCCGCGACCTGGCCCGCGACGGTACGACGGTGTTCACGTCGACCCACCTGCTGGCCGAGGTCGAGCAGGTCTGCACCCACGCCGCGGTGATGAGCCGCGGGAAGCTGCTCCGGCAGTCCACGGTCGCCGACCTCCGCTCGGAGCTCCGGCCACGCCTTGTCGTCCGTACGCCGGACCTCACCCAGGCGGCCGACACGCTGCAGGGGCTCGGCGTCACGGACCTGAAGACGACCGAGGAAACCGTCGAGGGCGATCCCGGCGAGCTCCCGATCGAGAAGTTCGCGGCCGCGCTGGTCGCCGCCGACGTCCGCATCCACGGCTTCGGCCTGGAGCGCCCCAGCCTGGAGGACGCGTTCGTGGCACTCACGGGGGAGGGCTTCGATGTCGCCGAGTGAGACCGCGGCCGCCGAGCCGGCTGCCGCGGCAGCCGCTGTTCAGCGGCCGAGCGCCGGCCGGCACACCCTCGCGCTGTTCCTGTCCGAGCTGCGGCTCGTGTTCGGCCGCGCCCGCACGCAGGTCGGCCTCGGCGTGCTCGCGGCCGTACCGCTGCTGATCGGCGTCGCGATCAAGATCGCCGACAACAACGGCGGCACCGACGGGTTCCTCGGGCAGATCGCCGGCAACGGCCTGTTCCTGATCGTCGGCAGTCTCGGCCTGTCGATGCCGTTCTTCCTGCCGACCGCGGTCACCGTGATCTCGGGGGAGTCGCTGGCCGGCGAGGCCAGCCTCGGTACGCTGCGCAACCTGCTCGTCGCACCGGCCGGACGGTCCCGGCTGCTCGCCGCGAAGATGGTCGCGCTGATCGTGTTCTGTTTCGCCGCGACGATGACGATCTGGATCTCCGGCTTCATCGTCGGATTCGTCCTGTTCCCGGTCGGCGACGTGCTGCTGCTGTCCGGCTCGACCGTCTCGCTCGGCGAGGGCCTGCTGCGGGCGCTCGGGATCGCGGTGCTGATCTCGCTGTCGCTGCTCGGACTGGCCGCGATCGGCCTGTTCGTGTCGTCGCTGACGTCGACGCCGCTGGCCGCGATGGCGGCGACGTTCGGCACCTTCGTCATCCTCGGCATCCTGACCGCGATCCCGCAGCTGCACGCGATCCACCCGTGGCTGCTGGTGTTCCGCTGGCAGTCGTTCGCCGACCTGCTCCGAGATCCGCCGTACTACCACGAGATCGCCCGCAACCTGCTGCTCCAGGCGGGCTACGTCGTGGTCTTCTACACGGCCGCGTGGGCACGGATCACGAGCCGCGACATAACCTAGTCCGGGTGGATCCTGACCTCGTCGCCGTACTGCGTTGCCCGGCCTGCGCCGACGGGCTCGTGCTGGACGGCCGGACGGCTCGTTGTCCACGCGGGCACGCGTACGACCTGGCCAAGCAGGGTTACCTGAACCTGTTGCCGACGGCATCGAAGGGAATCGAGGGTGACTCGGCCGCGATGGTCGGCGCCCGTACGGTCTTCCTCGGCACCGGCCACTACGCGGCGATCCGGGACGCGCTGATCCTCGCGGCCGGGCTCGGTACGGACGACCTGGTCGTCGAGATCGGCGCCGGTACCGCCTACTACCTGGCCGGGGTTCTCGGGATGTCGGAACACCGGCGCGGCATCGCCCTGGACGTGTCGAAGTACGCCGCCCGCCGCGCCGCGAAGGCGGATCCGCGGATCGTGTCGGTGGTGTGCGACGCGTGGCGGGAGCTGCCGGTCGTCGACGGATCGGCGCAGCTGCTGCTGAACGTGTTCGCGCCGCGGAACGCGAGGGAGATGGCACGGATCCTCGCGCCGGGCGGCCGGCTGCTCGTCGTCACTCCGAACCAGCAGCACCTGGCCGAGCTGGTCGACGTACTCGGCATGGTGAGCGTCGACGAGCAGAAGGAGCGCCGCCTGGAGGAGTCGCTCAACGGCGAGTTCGAGCGGACGGGCCGCGAGGTGATCGAGGAGACGATGTCCCTCGACCGGACCGCGGTGGAGCAGTTGGTCCTGATGACGCCGAGCGCCCGGCACCTCAACTACCGCGAGCTCCTGCAGCGGATCGCAGTACTGCCCGAACCTTCGATCGTCACGCTCTCGGTCACCCTGTCGACGTGGCAAGTCCTTCGCTGACGCGGACCTCCACCACTCACCAACCACGGGCCGAGCGAGGAGCTCCCGCTCAGGAGTTGTTCGCCGGGGCCGATTCGGTGAGGTTGGTGAGTGGTGCAGCTCCGGGGTCGGCTCAGGCCGCTTTGCCGAGCAGTTCGCGGGCGACGGTCGTGCCGTGCTTGTCGGCCTCGACGTGCGCCTCGGACTCGGAGGCCTTGGAGGCGTCGATCAGCTCCTCCATGCCCGGCGTGACCGGGGCGAGGGTGAGTTCGGCGGCGGCGGTGCGGATGTTCATCCCGAAGACGTCACCGAAGATGCGCTCCAGGTACGGCGTGGCGTGGTCCCAGCCGTGCTTCGGTGAACCCGGGCCGTAGCCGCCGCCCCGGGCGATGGCGAAGATCGCCGGCCTGCCGACCAGCGGGCGCGATCCGAAGGCCAGGTCCTTGTCGACCACCAGGACGTCGATCCAGGTCTTCACGTTCTGCGCGACGCCGTAGTTGTACATCGGTACGGCGAGCAGGACCGCGTCGGCGTTCACGATCTCGGCCTTCAGCTCGTCGGCGAGCGCCTGGGCGTCCGCGAGCGGCATCCGGTCGGAGTCGGCGACCGGCTCCTGGCCCACCTGGGCGGCGGCCAGCGTCGGCCACAGGGTCGCGGGCAGCGGGTGCTGTCCGAGGTCACGCCGTACCACGACACCGTCCGGGTGCTCCGCCTTCCAGGCGGCCTCCGCGCTGTCGGCCAGCGCGCGGGACACCGAACCGTCCAGCCGGATGCTGGCGTCGACGCGTAGCAGGGTGCTCATATCTGTCTGTCTCCATCAGGTCGAGGGGAGCTCGAGTTGAGCTGCTTAGAAGATAATCTGTAGAGCAGAACATATTCAAGCCAGAACGTATTCCGGGTGGCGTACGCCACGTACGATGGGGGACATGTCCAGTACTTCGCCCGACGTCGCGACCCGTGGTGCGCGAGGAGTCGAGCCCCAGGCCGCCAGTGGCGCGCCGGTGGAGGCCGATCTCGGCTGGGCGCTGGGCGTCGTCTTCCGGCAGTACGCGAAGGCCTCCGCGGCGGCGCTCGAGGGCCTGCCCGGCGGCCCGCGCGGCTATCAGGTGCTCGCGACGACGAGCTCCGAGGGCCCGAAGCGGCAGCTCGACCTGGCCGCCCAGCTCGGCGTCGACCGGACCGTGATGACGTACCTGCTGGACGACCTGGAGAAGGCAGGTCTGGTGCAGCGCCGGCCCGACCCGGCCGACCGCCGGGCGCGGCTGATCGCGCCGACAGAGCAGGGGCACGAGGCGCTCTGCGACCTGGAGCGGAAGCTCCGCGCGACCGAGGACCACCTGCTCGGCATCCTCGACGAGTCGGAGCGCGCCAGCTTCCGGATGCTCCTGCAGCGGCTCGCGATGAAGGCCAACTCCATCGACCCCCTGCACAACGCCTGCACCTTGGCAGAAGCAGACGATCCTGCCAACACCTAGTGCAGCGGCACGAAGCCTGATTCGTAGGCGCGGATCACGGCCTGGGTGCGGTCGCGGGCGTTGAGCTTCGACAGCACGTTGGCGACGTGCGTCTTCACGGTCTGCAGCCCGAGGATGAGCTCGGCCGCGATCTCGGCGTTGGACAGCCCGCGGGCCATCAGCCGCAGCACCTCCTGCTCGCGCTCGGTCAGCTGGTACTGGTCGAGCCCGGTCGGTGCCGGCGTACCCACGTGGGCGAGCGCGAGTGAACGGATCGCCTCCGGGAACAGCAGCGACTCGCTCCGCGCGACGGTCCGGATCGCCGCGATGATGTCGTCCGGCGGCGTCCGCTTCAGCAGGAACCCGGACGCCCCTGCGCGCAGCGCGTCGTACACGTAGTCGTCGTTCTCGAACGTCGTCACGACCAGCACCCGCGGTGCCGGGTCGAGGTTGTCCAGCAGCAGCCGGGTGGCCTGGATCCCGTCCACCGCGGGCATCCGTACGTCCATCAGGACGACGTCCGCACCGGTACGCCGTACCAGCGGGAGCACCTCCGCCCCGTCACCCGCCTCGCCGACCACGGTGAGGTCCTCCTCGGCGTTGATGATCGCGCGCAACCCGCTACGGATCAGCGGCTCGTCGTCGACGACGACCACGGACAGGCTCATGTCACCCCTTCGTCATGCTGACCGGCAATCGCACCGCGAGACGCCACGCGAGACCTCCGTTGACCGGGCCGGCGTCGACCGTGCCACGCAGTACAGCGACTCTTTCACGGATCCCGGCCAGGCCGCGGCCGCCGCCGGAGCTGTCCGACGGGCCGTTGACCGGATTGACGACCGCGAGCCGGAGCCCTGACGCGTCCAGGCGGATCGACAGGTCCACGGCGAGCTCGCCGGCCGGGCGGCCCGCGTGCCGGATCGCGTTGGTCAGGCCCTCCTGGACGATCCGGTACGCCTCGCGGGAGACCGCGGCCGGCAGCTGGTCCAGGTCGCCCGAGCGTTCGACGTCGATCGTGATGCCGCCGGCGCGGGTGGCCTCGACCAGCCGGTCCAGGCCGCCGAGCGTCGCCTGTGGCGCCGTCCGGGCGCCCGGGCGGCGGTCGTCGCGGAGCAGGCCGAGTACGTGGTCCAGATCCGCGAGGGCGGCCCGTGCGGACGTCTCCATCGCGGCCAGCGCGGTCTCGGCGAACTCCGGGTCGCTGGCCAGCACCCGCCGGGCGGCGGCGGCCTGGATGGTGACCAGGCTGAGCGCGTGCCCGACGCTGTCGTGCAGCTCGCGGGCGAGACGGTTGCGCTCGGCAAGCGTCGCGGTCTGCTGCTCGAGCAGCTCGATCCGCTCCGCGGCGGTCGGGCCGAGGACGCGCGGCGCCAGGTACGCGAGCAGCGCGCCGGCCGCGGACGACAGCAGGAACAGCGCGGCGAGCATCCCGATCGCTGCCGCCGGCATCCACAGGTCGGTCCAGTTGCCACGTACGTCGTACGTCCAGCCTGGTACGACGTCACGCGCGCCGGGGGAGCGGAACGGGGCCGCCAGCCAGATCGCGCCGAGGCCGAACACGATCGTACTGAGGATGCCGACCACGCCACCGGCGAGCAGGTGCAGGCAGAACCACACCGTCGTACGCCGTCGCCCGGCCCAGGTCCGGGACGGGCCGAGCGGGCGTTCCTCGAAGCGGACCGCGAGCAACGACTCGACCGCGATGCCCTCGACCTCCCGGACCGCGGGCAGCAGGCCGAGCGCGACCGGCGGCACCAGGCCGAGCACGACCCAGAGGATGCCGGTGGCAACCTTCGGCAGACCCAGGTCCGCGACCACGGCGCCGAGCGCGCTGTCGACCAGGATGAACGCCAGCACCAGCGCGGCGCCGAGCAGCAGGTAGACCCAGCGCAGGTACGTCGACGTACGCCACAGCTGACTGATCACCCGCACGACCACATCCTGTCAAAGTCCGGGTGGTCCGGCCTCCCTCCCCAGGGTGAGCGCAGGGAAACCCTCGACGACGTGGGCTGTATCACCCGGAAAGTTGAGTGTTTACGCAAATTTGACGCTGCACCGCCGGGTTCGGCCGTCGCGGGCGTCGCGATCTGCTGCTCAGGCAGGTACGGTCTGTGGTCGGGGTGGGTGCCCGTCCGGCTACGGACAGGTATGTGGGAGCTCCAGGACAGGTGGCCGGCAACGAACGCGAGGACCCGGTGCGGCAGACGTTAAGTCCCCGTGAAGTCCCCGCGGTCGGATTGACCACCTTCCTGCATTTGATGTTTGATCAAATATCGGGACGAGAGAGGTCGATATGAGGTTGAGGCGTTCCGTCATCGCCTTGGTGGCGGTTCTGGGGCTCGCACTGGTGAGTGCGTGCGGCAACGGCGACGACAAGGCGTCGGGCGGCGACAACGGGTTGCAGAAGGTCAGCTACCTGACGTCGTTCAACACCTTCGGTCGCGAGGCGTACGCGTATGTCGCGCTGGACAAGGGCTACTTCAAGGACGCCGGTTTCGACGTCAAGATCTCGCCCGGCAGCGGTACGGTCGACGTGATGAAGCTGGTCGCCGGTGGTCAGGCCGACTACGGCATCGGCGACTTCACCGCGTTCGCGATCACGCTCGCCAAGCAGAAGCTCCCGGTCACCACCGTGGGCATGATCCACCAGCGCTCGCTGGCGGCGATCATGTCGCTGCAGGGCCTGGGCATCAACTCGCCGAAGGACCTGCCGGGCAAGACGATCGGCGACCAGCCGGGTTCCACCAACACGGTGATGTTCCCGGTCTACGCCAAGGCGGTCGGTATCGACCCGACGTCGGTCACCTTCCTGCCGTCGCCGCCGCCGGGGCTGCCGACCCTGCTGGCGTCGGGCAAGGTGCAGGGCATCGGCCAGTTCGTGGTCGGCGAACCGCTGATCGCGAAGGCCGACAAGGAGAAGCATCGCAAGGTGATCACGCTGCCGTACGGCGAGAAGCTGCCGGACCTGTACGGGAACGCGATCATCACCCGCTCGGACCTGGCCAAGGACCACCCGGACCAGGTGAAGAAGTTCACCAACGCGCTGTTCAAGGGTCTGCAGGACACCCTGGACGACCCGGCCGCGGCGGCCGCGACGCTGAAGAAGTACCGGCCGGACACCGACCTGGACGTGGCCACCCAGGAGCTCAAGATCATGCAGGGCTACATCAAGCCGAAGGGCTTCGAGGGCCCACTCGGCGACGTCACCCCGGAGCGGGTGCAGAAGATCATCGCGCTGCTGAAGCAGTCGAACATCCCGATGGGCTCGATCACACCCGACGACCTGGTGACGATGAGCCTGGCACCCAAGAGCTGACGGCAGAGCTGAGGTAAGGAGTACTGGCACCGGATGATTCGCCTGGACGGTGTGGGGCAGGTCTTCGACGGACGCGAGGGCCGGGTGACCGCCCTGGAGGAGATCGACCTGCACGTTCGCGACGGTGAGTTCGTCACGCTGATCGGCCGGTCCGGCTGTGGCAAGTCCACGCTGCTCCGGCTGATCGCGGGACTGCTCCCGCCCACGTCCGGCACGGTCCAGGTGGCGGGGGAGCCCGTCACCGGACCACGCCGGGACGTCTCGTTCATGTTCCAGCGGCCGGCGCTGCTGCCGTGGCGTTCGGTGCTGTCGAACGTGATGCTCCCGGTCGAGATCGACCGGGGCACGCGCGACAAGGCGTCGTACCGGGACCGGGCCCACGAGTTGCTCGAACTGGTCGGGCTGCAGGGGTTCGAACGGCGGCTGCCGCACGAGCTGTCCGGCGGCATGCAGCAGCGGGTGTCGCTGTGCCGGTCGCTGATCCGCGACCCGCAGGTGATGCTGATGGACGAGCCGTTCTCCGCGCTCGACGCGCTCACCCGGACCGAGCTGTCCGAGGAACTGCAACGGATCAAGATGGAACTGTCCACCACGATCGTGTTCGTCACGCACTCGATCGAGGAGGCCGTCGTACTCGCGGATCGGGTGGTGGTGCTGACGCCGCGGCCCGGCCGGATGCGGGAGATCGTCGACATCGGCATCCCGCGGCCGCGCAGCCTCGGCCAGAACGCGCACCTGACCGAGGTCGCCGAGATCAGCGGCCGGCTGCACGCGCTGCTGGCCGAGAAACAAGCGCGTCCGGTGGACGAGGTGCAGGCGCGATGAAGCGGAAGTCCTGGCTGACCGCCTCGCCGGTGGCGGCCGTACTGCTGCCGATCGTCGGCCTGGTCGCCGCGATCGGGCTGTGGTGGGGCGCGACGATCGTGTTCTCGATCCAGCCGTACCTGCTGCCGACGCCGGGGGACGTGCTGGTCAAGCTCTTCGACGAGCCCGGTGAGCTGCTGGCCCATACCGGTACGTCGCTGCTCGAGACGATCGAGGGCTTCCTGCTGGCGATCGCGATCGGCGTACCGATCGCTCTGGTGATCGTCCGCTCGGTGATCCTCGAGCGGCTGGTGTACCCGCTGCTGCTGATGGTGAACTCGATCCCGAAGGTGGCGGTCGCGCCGCTGCTGGTGATCTGGATGGGCTTCGGGCAGTGGCCGAAGGTCGTGATGGTGCTGCTGATGTGCTTCTTCCCGATCGTGATCTCGACCGCGCAGGGGATGAAGTCGACGCCGACCGAGCTGGTCGAGCTGATGCGGTCGCTGAAGGCCAGCCGGGCGCAGGAGTTCTTCAAGCTCCGGCTGCGGTACGCGATGCCGCAGATCTTCACCGGGTTCAAGGTCGCCATCTCGCTCGCGGTGATCGGCTCGGTGATCTCCGAGTTCGTTGGTGCGACCAAGGGTCTCGGGTACGTCATCCAGCAGTCCGGCGCCAGCGCCGACACCACGCTGGCCTTCGCCGCGATCACCCTGCTGAGCGTGATGAGCATCGTCCTCTTCTACGCGCTGGCCCTCCTCGAGCACCTGCTCCTCCCGTGGGCGCAGGAGAAAAGATGACCGCTCAGGCCTCCGATGCGGATCGGCGTGTGCTGGTGCGGGCGGAGTGGCTGGAAGCCACCGTGGCCGCCGTGTTCACCGCGGTCGGGTTCGACTCCGCGGACGCGTCCGAGATCGCGGCCGCACTCGTCGAGGCGGACCTGCGCGGTGTCAGCTCGCACGGCGTGATGCTCGTTCCGATGTACGTCGAACGGCTGAACGCCGGCGGCGTCACCCGGGACCGCGAGCTCGACGTCCTCTTCGACGCCGGTGCCGCGATGGTCGTGGACGCCCGCGGCGGGATGGGCCAGCTGTCCAGCCCGCAGGCGATGGGTCATGCGATCGAGCGCGCCGGACGGTACGGTATCGGCATCGTGTCGGTCCGCAACGCCCACCACTTCGGCGCCGCGAGCCGCTGGGCGATGCAGGCCGGTGTCGCCGGGTGTATCGGGATCGCGATGTCGAACACCACGCCGTTGATGCCCGCGCCCGGCGGGGCCGAACGGCTGGTCGGCAACAACCCGCTGGCGATCGCCGTACCGACCACGGGTGGCGTGGAGATCGTGCTGGACATGGCGTTGTCGGCCGTCGCCCTGGGCAAGATCCGGCTGGCCGCGTCGGCCGGGCGGCCGATCCCGGACACCTGGGCCACCGACCCGTCCGGGGTCCCGACCACCGACCCGGACGAGGCCGTGCTCGGCATGCTGCTGCCGGCCGCGGGCCACAAGGGCTTCGGACTCGCGCTGATGATCGACGTGCTCACCGGCGTACTCAGTGGTGGCGGCTGGGGCGACCAGGTCCGCCCGCTGTACCGGGAGCCGGACCGGCCGAACGACTGCGCCCACCTGTTCCTGGCGATCGACCCGGAGCTGATGGGCGGCGTGGAGGACTTCCGCCGCCGGTCGTCCGGGCTGGCCGCCCGGGTCCGGGGAAGCGCCACCGCGCCGGGGGTGAACCGGCTGTACCTGCCCGGCGAGATCGAGGCCGAGCGGGCGGCGCAGCAGCGGCGGAACGGCGTACTGATCGAGAGGTCGGGACTCGACGGGCTGCTGGCGACCGCGCGTGCGGTCGGTGCCGTCGTACCGGCGGGAGGGGTGTTGAGCTGATGCCGAAGACACAGGTTTCCACGGACGCGCTGCGGATCCCGAACGGGGTGTTCTCGCAGGCGACCACGGTCGAGGCGACCGGACGGTTGGTGTTCGTCTCCGGGATGACCGCGCGCCGGCCGGACGGCAGTGTCGCCGGCGTCGGGGACGTCCGGGAGCAGACCCGGCAGGTGTGCGAGAACGTGAAGGCGGCGGTCGAGGCGGCCGGTGGCACGCTCGCGGACGTCTGCCGGGTGGACGTGTACGTCCGCAACATGGAGGACTTCGCCAAGATCCACGAGATCCGGGCCCAGTACTTCACCGAACCCCTGCCGGCGTCGACCATGGTCGAGGTCAGCAAGCTCGCCGATCCTGATTATCTGATCGAGATCTCCGCGATCGCGGTGGTCTCATAACCGGGGGTGATGTTGTGCGCGGCGTTGAGTGGACGTGAGATGAGCGGACCGTTGGAACTCCTGCCCGGTGGCGGGAAGAGCGGCCGTCGTACGCTCGCTGAGCACGCGGCCGCGGAGCTGCACCAGTTGATCCTGTCCGGCGAGCTGCCCAGCGGTACGCCGCTGCGCCTGGTGGAGCTGGCCGGCCGGCTGGAGATGAGCCAGATGCCTGTACGTGAAGGGCTGCGCCGGCTGGAGGCACTCGGGCTGGTGGAGATCATCCCGCACCGCGGCGCGTGGGTCCGCGACCTGTCGTTGGCGGATCTGCGGGACACGCACGAGACGCGGCTGGCGTTGGAGAGTCTCGCCGTACGGGCTGCTGCTGCTCGTTTCACCGAAGAGGACCTGACCAAGGCAGCGGCCGCGCTGGCTGAGCACTTGCGGCTGTCGCGTGCCGAGGACTCTGCCGGCGCTCGTGACGCGCATGCGGAGTTCCACTTCGCGATCTACCGGGCCAGTGGTTCGCTGTGGTTGCCTCGGGCAATTGAACCGGTCTGGCAGAACAGCGAGCGGTACCGGTTCGGCAGCCGTCCGACGGCGTTCCTGATCGAGCGGAGCCGGCAGGAGCACCAGGCGATCCTGGACGCCTGTGTAGCCCGCGACCCGGACGCGGCCGAGCAGGCGTTGCGCAGTCACCTCGCCGGTGCGTTCCAGCGCATCACCGAGACCATGACCTCGAAGCAGAAGGACACGCCGTGAAGGCGAGCTTCGACGCAACCGGTGAGGTCGTGCTGATCACGGGTGGAGCGCAGGGCATCGGAGCGGCGCTGGCGAAGGCCGTGAACGCTGCCGGCGGTACCGCGGTGGTTCTTGACGTCGTGGAACCGCCTGAGGGTCTGTCGTGGGTTCAGGTGGATGTGGCCGACCGGTTGGCAGTCGAGGCGGCGGTCGCCGAAGTGGTCGCGCAGTACGGACGTGTCGACGGACTGGTCGCCGCTGCGGCGGTGCAGCCGCGGGCGCCCGTACTGGGGCTCGACGCGACCGAGTGGACCCGTACGTTGCAGGTGAACCTGGACGGGGTTGTCTGGGTGTGCCAGGCCGTCGTACCGCACATGGTGAAGCAGCGGTCCGGTTCGGTCGTGGTGTTCACGTCAGGGATGGCGTCGACCGGGTATCCGGGCGCTGCGGCATACGCGGCGAGCAAGGCGGCGCTGGTGGCGTTCGCAAAGACGCTGGCTGCGGAGGTGGCCGCGGAGCGGGTCCGGGTGAACGTGGTCGCGCCAGGCGTGATCGACACCGAACAGTTCCGGGGAGCGAACGCCGGCGCGGACCGGGAGCACTGGCAGGACACCATAGGTATCGGCGACCCCGACGACGTGGTCGGCCCGTTGCTGTTCCTGCTGTCCGACGCCGCTGCGATGACGGGGTCGGTGCTGACCAGGGAACGTGCTTTTGCCAAGCTCACGACCTTTGTGGAGTGATCTGTGACTCAACAGCTTCCTGTTGCGGTAGTAGGTGCCGGACCGATCGGTCTGACCACCGCGCTGGGCCTGCAGCACTACGGCATCCCGTACGTGCTGCTCGAGGAGGACGCCACGCTCTCCTCCGACACCAAGGCCGGTACGACGCTCAGCCGGACGCTGGAGATCTGGAACCGGTACGGCGCGGTCGACCGCATCCTCGGTGCCGCGCTGCGGATCGACGAGATCGGTGACATCGACCGGGCCACCAACACGCCCCGGGCCTCGGTACAGCTGGCCGAGCTCGGCAACGACACGCAGTTCCCGTTCGTGATCAACCTGCCCCAGCAGAAGATGGAGCCGCTGCTGGCGGAGGCTTTGTCCGAGCCGGTACGCACGCAGCACCGGATGACGTCGTTCGAGGTCCGCGACGACCGCGTCGTACTGCAACTGGAGACGCCGGACGGTCCGCGGGAGCTGGAGGCGTCGCACTTGCTGGCCTGTGACGGCGGGCGGTCACGGATCCGCGATGCGCTCGGGGTGAAGGTCGTGGGGGAGACCCTGCCCGAGCGGTACATGCTGATCGACGTCGTGGTCGACCTGGACGTCGACAACGCCAGGGACTACCCGTACCTCGCGTACTTCGCGGACAGGTCCGAGTGGATGGTGCTGATCCGGCAGCCGGACAACTGGCGGTTCTTGTTCCCGTTGGCGGCGGGAGCCGACGCGCCGGGCGACGAGGACCTGCTGGTGAAGGTGAAGCAGTTCATCGGTGAGGTGGACCGGATCGAGCTGCTGGGCTCTGTCGTCTACAACGTGCACCACCGGGTCGCGGAGCAGTGGACTGCCGATCGCAAGGTCTTCCTGATGGGCGATGCGGCGCACCTGATCACCCCGATGTGGGCGCTGGGGCTGAACACCGGTGCGTTGGACGCGTCCAACCTGCCGTGGCGGCTGGCCTGGGTACAGCGTGGCTGGGCTTCTCCTGAGCTGCTG
Source organism: Kribbella sp. NPDC031520 (assembly GCF_055580825.1). Taxonomy (NCBI): domain Bacteria; kingdom Bacillati; phylum Actinomycetota; class Actinomycetes; order Propionibacteriales; family Kribbellaceae; genus Kribbella; species Kribbella sp. NPDC031520. The sequence goes on along the minus strand of NZ_JBVIKS010000002.1, from coordinate 840,493 downwards.
GACGGCTACGAGCGTGAGCAGCGGCCGGTGGCGGTCGAGGGCTCCGGCGAGATGGCGGAAGCCGCTCGCAAGTACATGTCCTTCCAGCGTGGTGCTGTCACGGAGAACACCGGCGCTTGGGCCACGGCGTACAACAGGACGCTGCTGAGCGTGCGGCTCGATGTTGAAGGCGTAGGTGACTGGTCGATGGTCGCGACGTCCGCTGCGCCGCCTCCGGTACGTGCAGGCGACAGGGCGCCGGACCTGGTACTGCAGAGCCCTACTGGGCGTACGACGATCCACGACCTGTGCAGGGACTCGTTCGTCGCGCTCTACTTCACCGACGTACGGCGTCGTCCGGAGATCCCGTTGAACGGCTCGCCGGCGTTGCAGCATTTCGCGGTGTCCCGGTGGGACGCCCCGCACGACTCCGGTCTGCGTGACCGGGCCTTGTTCGACCCAGGAAGCGTTGCCACCAACAGGTACGGCGTGCCTGCGGAGAGCGTCGTACTGATTCGGCCGGACGGTCATATCGCGGCAGTGGCTCCGATGGGTACTGGTGTGGCTTCGGAGCTCTACACGCGTGTGACGGGTCGGGAGGTGCCGTGAGTTTCGACGAACCGCTGCGGGAGCTCCTGTTGCAGACGGACGACCTGGAGTGGGTGGAGAAGTCGCTGGACGGCCTGTCCCACAAGCTGCTGTGGCGGGACCCGGAGACCGAGGCGTCGATCGCGCTGGTGCGGTTCGAGCAGGGGTCCGGCATCCCGTCGGAGCACAAGCACGCCTCGAACCAGTTCATGTTCTGCCTGTCCGGCCGGTACGTGTACCTGCCGACCGGGACCACCCTGACCAAGGGCAGCTTCTACTGGAACCCGAAGGGCATGGTGCACGGACCGACGCGGGCGGAGGAGACCTCCGTGCTGCTGGAGGTGTACGACGGTCCGCACTACCCGGAGCGTCCGGACTTCTACGACAACGACGAGGATGCGCGCTGACATGGCCGGCTGGGACGTCCACACCCACCTGATCCCGCCGACGGTGCTCGCGGCGGCGCATCGGGGTGAGTTCGGGCTGTCCGTCGACAGCGGCTCGCTGGTCGTCGGCAGCGACCGCCTGCCGCTGCGCAGACTCGCCGACCCGGCCGCGCTGCTGCACTGGATCTCAGAGCAGGACCTGGATGGTGCTGTGGTGTCAGTGCCGCCCGCACTGTTCCGGTACGACGCGGGGCTCGAGTGGGCGGAGCTGGTGAACCAAGGGCTCCGGGAGCTCGCCACACCGCAGCTACGCGTGCTGGCGCACCTCCCGCTGCTGCACCCGGCCGCACCTCGTGTAGCTGCCGGGCTGGCCGGTGAGGGCGTCTTCAGCGGGTTCGCCATCGGTACGCCGAGCTACGCCGGGCTGGATCCGGTGTGGCGGGTGCTGGACGCTGCCGAGGCGTTCACGCTGATTCACCCCGGTGCCAGTGACGACAAGCGGCTTGACTCGTTTTACCTGTCGAACCTGTTGGGGAATCCGTACGAGACCGGAGTGGCGGCGGCCTCGCTCGTCTTCGCGGACGTGCCGGGGCGGTTTCCGGGGATCCGGTTCTGCCTGTGTCATGGGGGTGGTGTGACAGCGGCCGTTGCCGGACGGTGGCAGCGTGGGATCGACCAAGCCCGGCCGGGCATCCAGCCGGTGTCCTTGCCGGTGGCCGAGGCGCTGCGCCGGTTCTACGTCGACGACCTGGTGCACGACGACGCCGTACTGGAACTGCTGACTTCGACTTTCGGTGCCGGGCGGGTGCTGGCCGGGAGCGACTGGCCGTTCCCGATGGGCAGCGACGAGGTGTCCGCCGCGCGGTCCGCGGCAGCCGGGGAACTGACCCGGCCGCTGGCGAAGGAGGTCTCCGCGGAGTGAGACGCGCTGGTCGTCTGGTCGGGGTTGTGATCAGATATCAAATCGTGGGGAACGGGGTAGTTCTGTGAGTGCACGGGGGACTGTGTTGCGGAGCCACGGGCCCGGGGAACAGCTCAAGGCCGAAGAGGTCGAGCTGACCGCGGGTCCGGGTGAGACGTTGGTGGAGATGCGGCTGGCCGCGGTGACTCCATTGGACCGTTCGACGCTGGCCGGCGAGTTGCCGTGCACGCCGTTCGTTCCGGGGTCCGAGGGCACCGGCGTGGTGGTGAGCTCGGACGTGGCCGAGCCCGGTGCGGCGGTCGTCGTACGTGGCGAGGGCGTCGGCCTGACCCGGCAGGGCGTGTGGGGCAGGTACGCCGTTGTACCGGACGCTGCCGTACACGCACTGCCGCCGTCGCTGGAGCCGGCTGCGGCGCTGGCGTTGCTGACGCCTGCGTTGACGGCGCACACCGCAGTACGTCGCGTTGCCGACGTACTGAAGGGGGAGACCGTCGTTGTGACGGGTGTGTCCGGTCTGGTCGGGCGGATGTGTGCCGCGGTCGCACGAGCCGCGGGAGCGTCCAAGGTGATCGGCCTGGCGTGGGTGGACGACTCCGTCGACAGTACGACGGCCCTGGTCGACCAGATCGTCCACGTGGACGGGCTGGGACAGGTGGGCCGGGAGATGCCTTGGTGTGACGCGGTCGTCGACACCATGGGCGGCCCGGTCACCGGCGGGGTGCTCGGGAACGTCTCACCGGGCGGGCGGATCGCCGTACTGGGTTTCAAGGCCGGCGAGTTCACGACGATCGACCTGCACCAGCTGATCGGCCGGGACCTGCGGGTGCTGCCCGTGAACCTGCAGCGCACGACGCTGGCTCCCGACGCGGTCGGTCAGGCGCTGGCCGACATCGCTTCGGCGACCTGGCGAGCGGAGTACGACGTGGTCGGCGCGGACCGGATCGGTGCGGTCCTGGATCGCCAGGCGGGCCGCGTACTGCTCGACCTGACAGCCCTTCCGGTGGGCTAGACCACTTGTGTTTGCTGGGCAATCCGCCGTCGAAAGCCCGCAGATACCCGGTCGGCGGCTACGGTACCTCCAGAGCTGAATACAGGGAGAGAGGCAGCCCGCTACTGATGATCCGACGACTCGAGCTCACGCCTGGGGGACCGACCGGCCGTCGTACGCTCGCCGAGGAAGCCGCCGCCGAGCTGCACGAGCTCATCCTGTCCGGCGAACTGCCCAGCGGTACAGCGCTCCGGCTGGAGGAGCTCGCCAAGCGGCTGGACATGAGCCAGATGCCGATCCGGGAAGGGCTGCGCCGGATGGCGGCACTCGGACTGGTCGAGATCGTTCCGCACAAGGGCGCGTGGGTGCGGGAGCTGTCGATGGAGGACCTGCGCGACACCCACGAGACCCGGCTGGCGCTGGAGTCATTGGCGGTCCGGGCGGCCGCGACCCGGTTCTCCGACGCGGACGCGACCGCGGCCCGCAAGGCGCTGGCCGAGCACGTCCGGCTGTCGAAGCTCGGCGACAACATCGCCTCCCGGCAGGCGCACACCGAGTTCCACTTCTCGATCTACCGGGCCGGCGGCTCGCGCTGGCTGCCGCGCGCGATCGAGCCCGTCTGGCAGAACAGCGAGCGCTACCGGTTCGGCTCCCGGCAGACCAAGGCCCGGATCGAGCAGACCCGGCGTGAGCACCAGGCCATCCTCGACGCGTGCCTGGCCCACGACGAGGAAGGCGCCGAGGCCGCACTGCGCGAGCACCTCGAAGGAGCCATGCAGCGCATCACCGAGACGATGGAGCGTCGCTCGGCCAAGAAGTGAGCTCCTCGAAGCGGTCCTGCTGCCAGCCGGTCGCGTCGAACACCGCCCGCAACAGCAGGCCGTCGCTGCTTGCACGGTGGGTTGTTATGAGCTCTTCCAGCGGTTTGCTACCGAGACCGTCGTAGTACGCGTCCAGCGCCTGCCGCCGTCGCTGCTCGGAGGCTCCACCGATCTGTTCCAGCGGCACGTCGCAGCCTTTGACGTGTCCTGAGCCGATCTGCCGGCCAGGAGCAAGCTGTTGGACCAGCTGCTCACCTGCACGTACGTCCTGCGCTCTGAGACGTGCACCCAGCGCGCGGTACGGGACCCGCTGAACTGCTTGTGAGACGGCGATGTGATCCGGGTGACCTGTCAGCCCGTCGCTGCCCACCGTGAGGATGAGGTCCGGCTGGAGTGTCTGGACTGCTTCTTCGATCGCTGCCGTGAGGTCGTGTGGTGATGCGGTTGCCAGGGTGCGCGGTCCGTTGCGGCCGCCGTCGTCGATCCACTCGTCCTTTGCGCCGAGCCAGTCCCACTCGGCGATGCCCAGCAGTGCGCAGGAGGTGCTCAGGTGGTCGGACGCTCCGTACATGCCGGCGGTAGCAACACGCAGTACGACGTGCCAGCCCTGCTCACTCAGTACTGAGGTTGCGGCACCTGTGGCGAAGACCTCGTCGTCAGGGTGTGCGTGGACGACGAGCGCAGTACGCATCAGTCAGCGAGGCGTGCCGGGAAGCCGCCCGTGGCGATCGGGCTCCAGCGCTCCGGGGTGATCCGGATCAGGCACTTGCCCTGCTTCACCATGGCCTCGCGGTACTCGTCCCAGTCCGGGTGCTCGCCGGAGATCGCCCGGTAGTAGTCGACCAGCGGCTCCACCGCGTCCGGCAGTTCGATCACCTCGCCGCTGCCGTCCACCTGGACCCAGGCGCCGTTCCAGTCGTCCGACAGCACCATGACACTGGCCTTGCCGGTCCGCTTCACGTTCGTACTCTTCGCGCGCTCCGGGTACGACGAGATGACGATCCGCCCCTCGGTGTCCACCCCGCCCGACACCGGCGACGCCTGCACCGTCCCGTCCGCCCTCGTCGTCATCAGCAACATGTGGTGACGCGGCCGCACGAACTCCAGCAGCCCGTCGAGCTCGACCTTCGTGTTGGTGGCGATTGTTCTTGGCATGTCCCTCACCCTATGTCTGCCGGCGTGATGAGCTGCTCCAGCTCGTCGTCACTGAGCTGATTGATGAGGTGCTTGGCGTGCTGGGCCTGTGCGGTCGTGGGGAGTACGCCGTCGAGCAGGTCGGGGAGTAGCAGCTCGTAACCGGCGCGGGCGCGCGGTGTGTAGCGGTGCCGGGTGCGGGCCACGGCTGAGGACACCCGGATCGCGTGCTCGTTGCCGGGCGGTACGCCGGGGCGGTCGGTCTCCCGGGCCGCGAAGCGGAAGCCGTTCGCGCGGTCGCAGCTCGGACATCCTTTTGCGCCGGCACCGAGCTGTGAGCCGCAGTCCGGGCACGTGAGCTGCTTCAGAGCTCCGTCCACGATGCGCCAGTCGAACTCGGAGGTGTCCTGCAGGACGATCTCGGCCAGCTCGCGGGCCTCTTCCACGGGTACTCCGGAGGCGGCGCGGAAACTGTCCCAGGCGGCGTCGATACTGTCTTCGACCTGCTGTACGGCGGTGATGAACCGAGGGTGATCGACGCGTCGCATGCCCCGGACTCTAGTCAGCGGCGGGCCTGTGGACGACCGGATTGACTTGTTCGAACAGGTGTTCGAACATGGAGTTATGACGGGGAACGCGGCACCGGAGAGTCGAGTCAAAGCACTCGACCAGGCCCGCCTGCTCCTAGCCCGAGCCAAAGCCCAAAAAGCCGCCACCACCCGCGCCGCCGCCGATCCGCCTGCTGATCCCCCCGCTGATCCGCCTGCCGGTTTCAACGCCCATCCGCCTGCCGGTCGCGTCCCGGAAGACCACCTGCCCAGCCAGCCGCCTAACCACCTGCCCGACCACCTGCCCGACCACCTGCCCAACCAGCCGCCCCCCGGTCAGGGCCGATTGGCGACGGTTTCGAGCTTCGATCCGGATCTCACCCACCACCTCGACTCCGCTGCGGAGGTGCGGCCCACCTCGGCCGGCGGGCGGGTGCCGCCGGTGGCACGGATGCAGGCCCTGGAGACGGCACGGATGCAGCAGGCCCTGGAGACGGCACGAGTGCAGCAGGCCCTGGACACGGCGCGGGCGCAGCAGGCTCTGAGCACAGCGCGGATGCAGCAGGCCCTGGACACGGCGGAGGTGGAGCGTGAGCTGCCGACGCATCCGGCGGTACGGGAGCTGCTGGCCGGCGCGGGCCTACGCGGCGGCTCGGCGTACTCGGTGCGCGGGAGTGCGGCGCTGGTGATGGCGTTGATGGCCGGGCCGTCCGCGGAAGGGGCGTGGTGCGGTGTCGTCGGGGTTCCGTCGTTCGGTGCCGAGGCGGCGCGCGGGCTCGGCGTGGACCTGGAGCGGCTGGTGCTCGTGCCGGATCCAGGGCGCGAGTGGCTCAGCGTCGTCGCGGCGCTGGTGGACGCGCTGACCGTCGTCGTGGTCCGGCCGCCGGGCGAGGTGACCCCGGGGGAGGCGTCCCGGCTCGCGGCGCGGCTGCGGACCCGCGGCGCGATGCTGATCGCGTACGGGTCCTGGCCGGGCAGCGAGGCCCGCTTCGAGATCGAGAGCAGCACCTGGAGTGGCCTCGGCGACGGCGAAGGCCTCCTCACCGCCCGCCGTGCGACGATCGCCGTCTCTGGCCGCCGCGCCGCCGTACACGCCCGCAAACACGAACTCTGGCTACCGGCCGCAGACGGCGAGATCCGCTCCACGGAACCGGCTGCGGAAAGCCCCGCGAACGACCTCCCGAGGACGGTCGCCGATGGGCGGATGGAAGCAGCCCGCACGGCCCAATGGGCAGAAGCCCGCCGCACGCGGTGGGAAGAGCCGGTCCTCTTGGACGAGTGGGACGAACAGATCGGGGCGGTGGGCTGATGGGTGGGCGGGCGCTGACCCGGTCAATAGTGATCTGGGTGCCGGACTGGCTGGTGGCGGCTGCGGTGGCGACGGGGCGTGGTGCCCTAGCTCACTGGGCTCACTGGGCTCACTGGGCTCGCTCGGCTCAGTGGGCTGAAACCCGCCGCGTGCGGCGTGACGAGCCGGTGCTCTTGGACGAGTGGGACGAGCAGGTCGGGGCGGTGGGCTGATGGGTGGGCGGGCGCTGACCCGATCGATGGTGATCTGGGTACCGGACTGGCCAGTGGCGGCGGCCGCGGTGGCGAGCGGGCGATCGCCGGAGGAGCCGATCGCCGTACTGGAGAAGGGCAAGGTGCTCGCCACCTCCGCGACCGCGCGGGCCGAGGGGGTGCGCCGCGGGCAACGGGCCCGGGACGCGCAGTCGCGGTGCCCGGAGCTGGTCGTGCTGAAGTACGACCCAGTGCTCGACGCGCGCGCGTTCGACCCGGTGATCTCCTGCCTGGAGGCGATCACGCCGGGCGTGCAGGTGATCCGCCCGGGGATGTGCGCGTTGAAGGCCCGCGGACCGGCCCGGTTCTACGGCAGCGAGGAGGCGGCTGCGGAGAAACTCCTCGACCGCCTGGAGACGTACGACGTGTACGGCAGCCGTATCGGGATCGCGGACGGCCCGTTCGCCGCGGAACAGGCGGCCCGGGTGAGTTCCGCGCGGACCCGGGTGCACGTGGTGCCGCCGGGCGGTTCGCCGGAGTTCCTCGCACCACTGTCGGTCGACCTCCTCGAGCAGCCGGTGCTCACCGACCTGCTGCGCCGGCTGGGGCTGCGGACGCTCGGCGCGTTCGCCCAGCTACCGCCGACCGAGGTATTGACGCGGTTCGGCCCGGACGGCGCGTTCGCGTACCGGCTGGCCCGCGGCCGTGACGACCGCCCGGTGACCGGCCGGGAGATCCCGCCGGAGCTCACCCGGACCCTCGACTTCGAGCCGTCCGTGGACCGTGTCGACCAGGTCGCGTTCGCGGTCCGGTCGATCGCCGACGAGCTGATCGTCCGGCTGACCGAGCTCGGCCTGGTGTGTACGACGCTGCGGGTCGAGATCGGCACCGAGTCCGGGCGGGTGCACGAACGGGAGTGGCTGCACCCACGCTGGTTCACCGCGGCCGACGTGGTGGACCGGGTGCGCTGGCAGCTGCAGGGCAGCGGTACGGCGACCAGCGAGCTGACCTCACCGGTGGTCCGGATCCGGCTGATCCCGGACCAGGCGGATCCGGTCGGGGCGCATGCCGACGGGTTGTGGGGCGGCGGCCCGGACGAGCGGATCCACCGGGCGTTGTCGCGGGTACAGAGCATGCTCGGCCACGGCGCGGTGGTGTCGGTGGTGATCGGCGGCGGGCGGGGGTTCGCGGAGCGGCAGACGCTGATCCCATGGGGCGACCCCGCAGTGCCGGCCCGGCCACCGGACCAGCCGTGGCCGGGGGCGATCACCGGCCCGGACCCGAAGCGCTGGCCGGCCCTGGCACCGACCACGATCTTCCCGGAGCCGATCCCCGCGAAGGTGTTCGCCGCCGACGGCACCCCGGTCTCGGTCACCGCCCGCGGCGAACTGTCCGGTACCCCCAGCGCGTTCGCACTGGACCCGGTCCGCGGCACCGGCGTCCAAGTTGCCGACAGCAACAAGATCCACCCGATCACCTCCTGGGCCGGCCCCTGGCTGACCGCCGAACGCTGGTGGGACCCCGCCGCCGAGTCCCGCCAGGCCCGCTTCCAGTTCCAAACCGCCGACACCCGCGCCTGGCTCTTCACCCTCCACCAAAACACCTGGCAAGCCCAGGCAACGTACGACTGAGTCCTCGACGCCGGCCACGCCCGGGCTTTCACGGTCGTACTC